>NZ_JABFMP010000043.1 GCF_013359595.1 Pseudomonas sp. C1C7
TCCCGTGCTGGAGCTGCCTATGGCTGCTTTATTTGTATTTTTAAAGATCAAAAGATCGCAGCCTTCGGCAGCTCCTGCACGGGACATCGTTTTTGTCCTGTAGGAGCGAGGCTTGCCCGCGAAGAACGATAACGCGCTCGCTCAGTCAGTCGACGAACCCGGCTTCGGCACCAGGAAGGTCACGCCATAACGCTCCGCCACCTCGAATATCCTCGGCAAATCCTCCGGCACCTTGAACTGGTCCATCGCGGTGAAAAACTGCCCGCCCCGTGGATCGGACACCACGCCGATCATCTTCGCCGTGGCGCTGACATTGCGGTAGGCATGAATCGTCCCGCCCGGGATATGCACATAACCGCCCGCCGACACGGTGGTCGCCTTGCCTTCGACCGTCACCTCAACCTCGCCGTCGACCACATAAAACGCTTCGTCCCAAGGATGAAAGTGTGGGGGCGGGCCGCCGCCTTGCACGCCTTCCTGAATGTGCATTTCAAAGGGCTTGCTCATATCTCCGCCGGCCAGGACGGTGATTGCCTCGCCCACGACCTTCACCGGTGCTGGCGGGGCTTCGATGACGTGAACCGTGCGCATGATTGTTCTCCGGGGGGACGCGGCACCCGCTGATTGTAGGCGCCCGAAACGCCAATGGCAGCCGCCGCGCCGGCCCGTCTGTCCGGGGCTTTTCAACGTTGATGGAATTTTCCCCCGCGCAGCTCGCTCTGCTGAGAAAGAGACGCGTCTATTACGCGCCTTGCAGTAATCAGCGGGGTGAGCCATGAACAAGGACCTGGATGACTACAACCGCATGCGTGATTTTTCGGCGACGTCGGAGCCGGCCGCCGTCAAGCCATCGGGGAAGAGCAGAACCAAGGACCATGCCTTGCAGTTCTGCATCCAGAAACATGACGCTTCGCGGCTGCACTACGATTTGCGCCTGGAACTCGACGGTGCCCTGAAAAGCTGGGCGGTGCCCAAGGGGCCGTCGCTGGACCCCACGGTCAAGCGCCTGGCGGTGCATGTCGAAGACCATCCGATCGATTACGCCACCTTCGAAGGCAGCATCCCCGAAGGTCATTACGGCGCGGGGGATGTGATCGTCTGGGACCGTGGCGTCTGGGTGCCCCAGGAGGATCCGGCCAAGGCCTACGCCAAGGGCAAGTTGAAGTTCGAATTGCAGGGCGAGAAGCTCGCCGGCCTGTGGAACCTGGTGCGCACGCACATGCCGGGCAAGCAGGAGCAATGGTTTCTGATCAAGCATCAGGACGGTGCCGCCCGGCCACAAAGCGATTACGACGTGGTCGCCGCCGAGCCCGACAGTGTGCTCAGCGATCGCAGCATCGTCGCCAAGACGCCGAAAGCGGCAAAACCGGCTAAACCCCAAGCCATCAGAAAACCGGCCACCCCGGCGCGCCCGGCCAAATCCGCGCAACTGACCGGCGCGCACAAGGCCAAGCTGCCGGATCAGCTCAAACCCGAGCTGGCAACGCTGGTGGAGCGGGCCCCGGACGGTCAGTGGAGTTATGAGGTCAAGTTCGATGGCTACCGGATCATGGCGCGTATCGATCACGACGACGTCAAACTCTTCACCCGCAACGGCCACGACTGGACCCACAAATTGCCGGAACAGGCCAAGGCGCTTGCGAGCCTGGGCCTTGAATCGGCCTGGCTCGACGGCGAAATGGTAGTGACCGACGAGCAGGGTGTGCCGGACTTCCAGGCGCTGCAAAACGCTTTCGAGGCCGAACGCAGCGCCGGCATTCTTTACTACCTGTTCGACCTGCCATACCTCAACGGCGTGGATTTGCGCGAAGTGCCGATGGAGGAGCGACGGGCCGCACTGGCGACCGTGCTCAAGACGTCGAAAGACCCGTTGTTGCGTTTCTCCGATGCCTTTGCCGAAGACCCGGACGCCTTGCTCAACAGCGCCTGCCAGATGCGCATGGAGGGCCTGATCGGCAAGCGCCTGGGCTCGCCGTATGTGTCGCGGCGCAGCAGCGACTGGATCAAGCTCAAATGCAAGCATCGGCAGGAATTCGTCATCGTCGGCTTCACCGATCCCAAGGGGTCGCGCAATGCGTTCGGGGCTTTGCTGCTGGGGCTGCATGATCGTGACAGCGGTGAATTGCGCTATGCCGGCAAGGTCGGTACCGGCTTTACCGAGGCTACGTTGCGCACGATTCATGAACAGCTCAAACCCTTGCAGACGAAAAAGCCGGCGGTGGTCAATCCGCCCTCCGGTGCCGAGTTCAAGGCCGTGCACTGGCTCAAGCCACGCCTGCTGGCGGAAGTGGCCTTTGCCGAAATGACCAAGGAGGGTTCGGTGCGACACGCGGTGTTCCATGGCCTGCGTGACGACAAACCCGCGAAAGAAATCACCGAGGAGCGTGCGAGCACCGTGAAAACCTCAACTGCGAAAAAGCCTGCCGCTACGAAGAAAGCGGCTGCCTCCAAGCCCTGCGCCGCGCCAAAGAACGCCGATCCCGCGCCGTCGCAACTGGGGCTGGCCGAGGGCAAGGTGCGCATCACTCACCCCGAGCGGGTGATCGACGCCAGCAGCGGCACCACCAAGATGCAATTGGCCGAGTATTACGCCAGCGTCGCCGAGTGGATCCTGCCGCAACTCGAGGATCGCCCGGTGGCGCTGGTGCGCGCGCCGGACGGGATTGCCGGCGAGCTGTTCTTCCAGAAGAACGCCGAGCGGCTGGCCATTCCCGGCATCGTCACCCTCGATCAGGAGCTCACGGGCCAGCCGATGATGGTCATCAACAGTGCCGAAGCGCTGGTGGGGGCGGTGCAGATGAGCACCGTGGAACTGCACACCTGGAACGCGACTTCGGACAACCTCGACAAACCCGACCGCTTCGTCCTCGACCTCGACCCGGACCCGGCGCTGCCGTGGAAACGCATGGTCGAGGCGACTCAGCTGACCCTGACGGTGCTCGATGAACTGGGGCTCAAGGCGTTCCTCAAGACCAGCGGCGGCAAGGGCATCCATCTGGTGGTGCCGCTGACCCGCAAGCTTGGCTGGGACGAGGTCAAGGATTTCAGCCACGGGATTGTCAGCCACATGGCGAAAATGTTGCCGGAGCGCTTTTCCGCGGTGTCCGGGCCGAAGAACCGGGTAGGGCGGATCTTCATCGACTACCTGCGCAACGGCCTGGGCGCCACCACCATCTGCGCCTACGCCGCCCGCACCCGCGAAGGTTTGCCGGTGTCGGTGCCGATCTTTCGCGAGGAGGTCGAAGAGCTCAAAGGCGGCAACCAGTGGAACATCCACAACGTGCACGAGCGCCTGGCGGAAGTGGGTGACGAGCCATGGGCTGAGATGAAAAAGACCCGGCAGAGCATCACCGCCGAGATGCGCCGCAGGATCTCAATGAAGAAAACCTGATCCATTGTGGGAGTGGGCTTGATGGGTGTATGCAAAATCGGGCAACGACCAAAACCACTGTAGGCGCTGCCGAGTGCAACGAGGCTGCGATCTTTTGATCTTCAAAAACAGAATCAAAAGATCGCAGCCTCGTTGCACTCGACAGCTCCTGCACAGAGGGCGGGGGGTTATTTGATAAAGGCCTGGAAGTCGCTACCCAACTTGTCGATCGCCGCCTTGAAATCCTGGGCGGTGACTTTCTGGCTTTCGTTGGAGAGCTGCTTGCCGAACACCTTGCGCACTACCTTGGCCACGGTCTGGTTGCTTTTTGCGTCGATGAACTCGGCCTCGATGAACAGCTCGGTGTCCTGGTCGCGGTGACCGGTGGCGGCCTGGGTTGCACCCACCACTGCGGCGATCGGCACCACTTCATACCATTGCATGCCTTCGTTCGAAGCGCTCACCCCGGTGATGGCCGCGCGCATGATCAGGGTTTTCGAACCCGCCGGCGCTGCGCTCGGACTGTTGACCACCCGATATTTCTGACCCAGGGTGGTCTTGGCCTTGTTGGTCATGTAGGTCTGGATGTCATTGAGCGTCTGCTGGTTGACCCGCTCGTTGGGCTTGGGCGCCGGATACAGTTCCAGCTTGTTGAACGCCACGGTGTCGTACGCGTTCGGATTCCACGACGGGCTCACCCAGCGCATCGCGGTACCGCCGCTTGGCGTGGAGACTTCCTGCAGGTTGTTGTAGTTGGACAGGTAGCCGGAGTATTGCTCCCGCTCGGTGACTTTCGAGGTGCAGCCACCGAGCAACAGCCCGGTCAATGCAGCGCCGACAAGCAATTTTCGCGACAGGTTCATAGTGCTGGTTGCTCCTTGGTTTGAACGTTTTGTATGTCTCGGTTCATCAGAAACGCCAGGTCATGTTGCCGGTTACCGCTTGAATCCAGGAATCGTCGAATTGACCGGAAATTCGATTGCCCGACAGTGATTTGCTCTGGTCCACCGGCATGTCGCCCATCCAGATCATGGCCCAGCTGACGTTGATGTCGGTGTCCTTGTTCAGAGCATAGGTGGCCCCTGTCGCAATGCGCCAGGATTCGGCCATCGGGATGATCACCGAGCGCTTGCTGTCGGAAACCGCACTGCTGTCGTAAGCCACGCCGACGTTCCACAGCAGTTGTTGGGTGGCCTGGTATTGCGCGCCGAGGGACAGGTGCCAGGTGTCCTTGAAGCCGGCGTCGACATTGGTCGAGCGCGAATCGTTGGCCGAGGTATCGACCTCCACGCCGATATCGCCGAACTCCGACCAGTCCTGCCAGTTGAGCGAGGCGAGCAGGGCCCATTGCCGGTCCAGTTGCTGGAACAGGCTCAGGGTGACGGTTTGCGGAACGGTCATGTCCAGTTTGGTGGTGGTGCCATCCAGCCGATTCAGCAGCGGCCCGTTGCCCTTGATGTCCAGGCCGTCCTCGAACTCAAGGTCCACCTTGCTGGTGTAGGTCAGGCCGATGCGGGTGCCGGGCTGCGGCGCGTAGATCACCCCGACATTGGCGCCGAACCCCCAATCCTTGTCCTTGTATTTGAACTGGCCGTCACCGCGATCGGTGAGGCCGAACGGTGAGCGATCGATGGCAGTCTGGGCCTGGAGCATGCCGTACATGGCCTTGACGCCGATGCCCACCGTCCATTGCTCGTTGAACCGGTACGCCACGCTGGGCACCATCGACAGGCCGAGCAGGCTGGAATTCTGCGAGAAGTAACGCCCCGACCAGTCATTGTCGTAATTGACCGCCAGGCCGAAATCGCCGTACTGACCGAAGCCCACGCTCCAGTGATCGTCCAGCTCGTGGCTGACGAAAAAGCTGCCGCCATACATCGGGTCCAGCGCATTGCCGCTGCCGGTGCCGGAGACATTGGTGTCGTCGTCGCGATTGAAACTGATGTCGCCGTAAAGCACCTGCAAGCCAGCGGTGATCTGCGTGCCCGGCAGGTAACTCATGCCCGCCGGGTTGCTGGCGATGGTCGAGGGCCCCTGGGCGCGAGCGGCGGCCCCGGCGTTGGCCAGGCCGACGTTATCGGTGCCGATTTCGTAAAGCATGATGCCGCCGGCGTGCGCTTGCTGGCTGCACAGGGCGAGCAGGGTAAGGGTGGGCAGGGTCGCTGTTTTTGTCGGCATTGGATTACCTCAAAGACAGGTGGAAGACGATGTGCAGGCGGGCTGGATTGAGCCTTCGAGACGAGCTCGCGCGGCCATCGCTATTTATTGGATCCCCCGCGAGAGAGCGTAGGTTTGAATTGGGAAAAAGCCAGTCGGGGAGTGGTAACGACGCAGTTACTCGGGCTGTGAGCCGTCAGGCATCGCGCAACAGGTCGTTGGCGTTGAGCACGGCGAAGGCGATTTCCGGGCATTTTTCCATGGCGCGGCGGATGGCGGCGGGGATCGAGGCGCGGGTCTTGCGGCACAGGCCTGGCAGTTCGCCGACCTGGATGTTGATGCCGCGCATGGTGCGCACTTCGTTGAAGCCGGGGGCGATCTCGACGCGAATGCCCAGCTGGTCGAACATCCGCCGTTGCAGGTGCTCCAGGTCCTGGAGGCTTTGCAGGTTTTCCAGGCGTTCGATCAGGCGCTTTTCTTCGTTGCGGGTCAGAAACAGGATGCGCATGTCCGCTCCCGGTGTTTCCAGCAACGGGTCACGCCCGCAGTCACAGGCACCGGGCGGGCAGGGTTGGCGGATCGGAGCGGAGGTGGTCATGGGGATCAATCATAGAGCGCTGTGATCGGGTTTGCCCATAGCCATTCGTGACCGCCGCTCCCACATTGGTTTTGTGTCGAGTCGCTTATCTCATTTGAGAACCAACATCCGATAAACCCCGCCCTCGGCCTCGATCCCATGGGTGTCATGGGTAAACCCCGGGAAGGATTTGTCGAACGCCTCCAGCGCCTTCAGATACGCCAGCAACGGCCCGTCCGCCGGGCCTGCATTCTCCCCCGGCATCAGCAACGGAATACCCGGCGGATACGGCACGATGCCGGTGGCGGCGATGCGGCCGGCGGCTTCTTCCAGGGGCACTCGCTCGATGTCGTTGCGCACCAGCTTCTCGTAGGCCTGCACCGGGCTGAACACCGCTTTGGGCAGCGTGCCGAAAGCCTGGGCCATGCTCGCGGTGGTCTTGTGCTGTTTCATCGCGGCGAAGATTTCGTCGGCCAGGTCCTTGAGGCCCATGCCGGCGTAGCGGCTCTGGTTGGCCACCAGCAATTCCGGCAGGCACAGCTCCAGTTCGAGGTTGTGGTCGTAGTCGCGCTTGAAGTCGAGCAACGAGTTGACCAGCGTGCCCCATTTGCCCTTGGTGATGCCGATGGAGAACAGGAACAGCAGGGTGAAGTCGGTGGTTTTCTCGACCACGATGCCCTGGTGCTCCAGGTACGCGCTGAGCACGCAGGCCGGGATGCCCGATTCGAGCAGCTTGCCGTCGTCGCCCATGCCGGGGCTGAGCACCGAGACCTTGATCGGATCGAGCATGCAGTAGCCGTCTTCGATATCGCCGAAACCGTGCCACACCTCATTGGGGTGCAGGACCCAGCAATCGGGCTCGGTCTTGAGCAGGACCGGGTCGACTTCATGGAAGGGCACAGCGGATTCGCCCACCTGCACCGTCGGTGGCTGCCAGCAGGTGAAGAACCAGTCGTCCTTGCTCGCCAGTTCTTCGTGCATGCGCGAGATGACCTGGCGGAAGGAGATCGCTTCCTCAATCGACTCGGTGGTGAGGATCTGCCCGCTGGGCGCTTCCATCATCGCCGAACTGACGTCGCAGGAGGCCATGATCGCGTAATTGGGCGAGGTCGAGGCATGCATCATGAACGACTCGTTGAAGCGTGCGTGTTCGATCGGGTTGCGGCCGTTGCGCACATGGATCATCGAGGCCTGGGACAATGCCGCCAGCAGCTTGTGGGTCGACTGGGTGGCGAACACCGTCGGCCTGGATTCATCGTGATCCTCGGGTTTGCCGTGCATGGCATGGCGGTCACGGTACAGCGGGTTGAAACGCGCATAACCGTACCAGGCCTCGTCGAAATGCAGGCGATCGACGCTCTGGCCCAGCAGCTCCTCGACACGGGTGACATTGTAGGTCAGGCCGTCGTAGGTGGAGTTGGTGATGATCGCGTGCACCGGCGTCGGGTCGATGTCGCCCTTGATCAGCGGGTTCTCGGCAATCGCCTTTTTCACGCTGGCCGCGCTCAGGGTCTGCGGCAGGATCGGGCCGATGATGCCGTAGCGGTTGCGGGTCGGTACCAGATAGGTCGGCAACGCCCCGGACAGGGTCATCGCGTGTTCGGCGGATTTGTGACAGTTGCGGTCGCACAGCGCCACCTGATTGCGCGTGACGCTGGCCATCAGGATCACCCGGTTGGAGGTCGACGAGCCGTTGGTCACGTAATAGGTGCGATGGGCGCCGAAGACCTTGGCGGCGTAGCGCTCGCCCTGGCCGATCGGGCCGCTGTGATCGAGCAGCGAACCCAGTTCGCCAACCGAAATCGACAGGTCGGAGCGCAGCAGGTTTTCCCCGAAGAACTCGTAGAACGCACGCCCTGCGGTGCTCTTCAGAAACGCCGTACCACCGGCGTGGCCAGGCGTGTGCCAGGAGTATTCGCAGGAGCCGGAGAACTTCACCAGCGCGCCGAACATCGGTGGCAGCGCGGCCTGCCGATAGCGTTCGATGGCCGACAGGATGCGCCCGCTGAGGAAGCGGCTGGTGTCTTCGGGCAGCCAGATGAAGTCGTCGGCGTTCTGCATCACCACCAGCGGAATGCTCGACGCGGTGCTGCGGTCGCTGATCAGGAACACCGGCACCCGGGTGTTGCGCTCGCGCAGGCTGGTCAGCAACTTGATGCACTGTTCGTGGCCTTCGCTGTCGTCCATTTCCCAGCTCAGCAGCAGGCACTGGATGGCCGGGTCAGTGCGCAGGATCGAGGTGGCGTCGCTCAGGGATTCGGAGGCCAGCACGTGGACGCCGCGCTCTTCCACATCGCTGATCAACTGAATCAACGCGCGACCGAAGACCGTGCGTTTGTCCGGCGGGCTGCTGACCAGCAAGGCCAGCATGCCGAGGGTCTGTTTATGTTCCGTCATGACTGAAGCTCCCGTTTGATTTTATGCAGTCTGTTCACCGGCACGGGCTCGACCGTGAGGTGCTGCGCGCTGACGGTCTGGGTCGGCACGCTGTTGTTGAACGCCTCGAGGCGAATCAGGCGATTGTTGACGAAACCGAACAGCGTGTAGCCGAAGATGGTCGCCACGCCGCCGAGCATCAGCGCCTGTTCGCCGGAGCTGTACAGCGCCAGGTAGCTGTAGGCCGCGGCGATCAGGGCGATGGCGTTGGTGACCATTGCCTTGTTTGCCGGCACGTTGGAGACCTTCTGGATTGTCGTCAGTGCGGCCATGGACAGGATGTACGGCACCAGGTTGGTGACCACCGCGAGATTGACCAGGATGTCGAATTGTTTGCTCAGGTCCGGGCTGATGGTCAGCAGGCCCATCGCCGTTTGCAGGCCCAGCAGGATCAGCATGCCGATGATCGGGGTGCCGGCCTTGTTGGCCTTGGCGAAGATCGGCATGAAGTATCCGGTGTCCGCCGAGCTCTTGAACACCTGGGCAATGGTGAACTGCCAGCCGAGCAGCGAACCGATGCACGCCAGCACCATCGCCGCCATCACGATGTCGCCCACCAGCGGGGTGAACATCCTGGCGAAGACCAGGCCAAACGGTGCGGTGGAGGCGGCGAGTTCAGGGTTATCGACGATGCCGGCGATGACGTTGGTCGAAACGATGTAAATCACCGCCGCGCCCAGGGTGCCGCCGAGTACCGCAATGGGCACGTTCTTTTCCGGGTTTTCCACCGCGTCGGTGTTGGCGCAGGCCGATTCCAGGCCAAGGAACGCCCACAGGGTGATGGCCACCGAGGCGCCCGCGGCCTCGAACCAGCTTTTGTCGTGGGGGTTCCAGCCGGCGGCGAAGATGCTGCTGTCGAACCAGAACCAGCCCACCGTGGACACCAGCACCACCGGCGCAATCACGCCCCACACCGTGATGGCACCGATCCGCCCGGTGATCCGCGCGCCGCCGAAGTTGGCGAAGGTGGTGATCCACAGCAGGGCGATGGTCGCCAGGCCCACTTGCAGCGAGTCGAGCTTGATGTGGAACAGCTCCTGGATATAGCCGACCGCCGTAATGCTGATCGCCACGTTGGCAATCAACAGCGACAGGCCATAGGTGTAGTTGGTGATGTAGTTGCCGCCCTTGCCGAAGGTGTACTCGGCATAACCGCCCATGCCGCCGGTCTTGCGGCTGAGCATCCCGCAGCGCGCGAAGGCATAGGCCAGCGCCAGCGAGCCGGTGGCGGTCACCAGCCAGGAAAGGATGGAAATGGCACCCACTTCCGCCAGTTTCGAGGGCAGCATCACGATGCCGGAGCCCAGCATGTTGACGGCGGTCAGCATGGTCAGCTGACCCACACTCATTTTCTTTGCGACGGACATTCCATTGCCTCTTCGGTAGCCATTGAGCTTGTTAGCTATAGCAAAGCATTGAAATGTCGCAAGAAAATGACTGCCATTGACTGACAGGGGTCATGGTTTTTCGGGAAGGCATTATGCTGGCCCCCAGGTCGTTCGCTTGTCGCCAGAATCGCCGCATTTTCAGACGGTTAGGGGACAAAGCGAATGCGCAGTATATGGATCGCGCTGATCTCGGTGGGCGTTGCGGGGCTCGCGACGGCGGCCCAGGCCAGGGAGCTGAAGGACAGTGACCGTTACATGTGCAGTTGGGGCGCGGGGACGGCGGCCAGGGCGCAGGAGCTGAAGTTGTCCGGGGTGTCGCTGTACGCGGCGCGGCAGAAGATCCAGGCGTACAGGTTTTCCAAACCGTGGATGCGGATGACGGCGATGGGGATTACCGAACAGACCTACGACAGCCCGACCAGAATCAAGCCGGCGGCGGTTCGGGAGAGTTTTTATCAGGATTGTGTGAAGTTCAAGTTGGCTGGGCGCTGATGGCGTTGTGGTTTGAGATCGGGTGAATATCCGTTTTTTCGGTCACGGCGGCTTATGGTTCCGCCCTTACTCGTTTCACTCGACAGCTCCTACAGGTCAGATGGTGAACCATGAAAGGTTGACTTCGTCGGCCCGGCCGACTGTTCGGCGGGTGCCGTCTATATTGATAGATCGGGCCCGGGGCGGGGGATTGCCGCGTGCCCGGTGCATATCATCGGCAGGCCGTTTTACTGATTCACCTGAAATCGCATGAACCTCAATTCAATCAGGAGATCATCATGACCCAGCTCGACAAAGTCCTGTACACCGCAAAAACCCACACCACCGGTGGTCGCGACGGCGCGTCCAAAAGTTCGGACGGGATTCTCGACGTGAAACTGTCCTCCCCAGGCTCGGGCGGTGGGGGTACCAACCCTGAGCAGCTGTTCGCCGCCGGCTGGTCAGCCTGCTTCATCGGCGCCATGGGCGTGGCGGCCAAGGAGCTGAAGGTGGCGTTGCCCAAGGACGTGGCTGTCGACACTGAAGTCGACCTGGGCACCAACGAAGGCGGCTATCTGTTGCAGGCGCGCTTGAATGTCAGCCTGCCCGGGCTTGATCGCGAAACCGCGCAAAAACTGGTCGATACCGGACACAAGTACTGCCCCTATTCGAAAGCCACGCGCAACAACATCAACGTGGTGGTCAAACTCGCCTGAGTTGAACTAACAAGGCCCTGGCAACCGGTATCGGATCATTGTTGCCAGGACCGAAACTTTCCCCACTCGAACTTTCTCGCAAAATCCTCGATATAAAGTTGTTTGTCGTACAAGGATTGTATGCACTTTCTGTGAGCTTCGGCCTTTTCAGAATCCAATCAGGCAAAAAAATAGTATGACTGTTTTATTTCGAGCTCTCTCGAATGAAAGTTGACCCCATTTGCGTGTGAAATTTTCCCGCGAGCAACTAGTGGATCCAATAAGTTGTTCTAAGCATCCTCTGAAACAAGCAGGCCAGCAGGAATGGGCATCGACGAAGGTCCTAGGCCTTTGGTCCCATGTCAAATCGCCCAAAAATCAGCGACCGTCTGTCGGTAGTGAGCTCGAAAAATGAACATTTATTGGCTGAGACCCTCATAGTACGCAGCAAGTCACTTGATGACATGCGCCCCATCCAGCAAGAACAGAAGTGGAATCCGAACCTCATGTGCAGTGAATGCAGATGGGGATTTTTTTACCAAAAAATTGAGAGGAACGAACTAAGCGGTTATTGAGGTCCTGGAGCAAACAATGGGAATCACATAACTAGCCTGTTGTTTATTTTCTTGTATGAGCAAGGTCATTCAGAGTCACCACACATAAGAACTCTGTAGATTGGCCTATCTGTACTATCGAATAAGGTGGAGATATTACCCGTGGCGATAAATACAATTATGAGCCTGATCGAACATAAAGAATTCATGGAGTTTCTGCGACTGGGCGTTGTTTACGTCCACCTGGTCGCCTGTTGCGTAGCGATCGGCCTGGTATTGACCAGTGATATCGCAATGGTCAGGGACATGTTGAAACGCAAGGCGCTCACCGATCACGATCATGCACACATGGAGAGCCTGCAGCGCAATGTCGTCTGGGCCTTGATCGTCCTCTGGATCACCGGCATGGGGATCATGGGCATCGACTATCTGGACAAGGGGATGCAGTACTTCATGAATCCCAAGCTCCAGGCCAAGATCATCATGGTGGTGATGCTGACCTACAACGGTGTCCTGCTGCATCGTCTGGTACTGCCGGCACTGCAAAAGGCCGGTTCGCTGCTCAACCTCGGTTTCAGCGCGCGGATGATGGCGCTGTTCTGTGGCTCGCTCTCGGCCGTGTCCTGGATGTATGCCGTCATGCTTGGGGTCGGACGTCCACTGGCCTGGAAATACTCGCTGTCGGAACTGCTGATGGCGTATCCGGTGCTGATCGCCCTGGGCTTCGCGACAATGGTGGTGCTGACCCAGTACGCCAAGCGTCAGGAAACCGAAAGCGCGCCACAGCAATTGGTGGCCGCACACTAAAAGATCGGCACGGGCGCTCACTGCTGCTGACATGAAAAAGGGCACTGGCGACCGATTTCCGGAGCAGCGTCGCCAGGCCCTGAAACTTCAAACAGCAGGCGCCGACCCGATCCACTTGGTGACGGTCGGCGCCTGCCATTGTTCCAGCGCATCGATCAGGGCCGCGGGATCGGTGTCGAAAATCAGCATGTCGCGGTGCTCGGTTTTCATGAATCCTTCCTTCACCGCGTGGTCCAGCAGGCTGCGCACCGGTTCGAAGAAACCTGCAATGTTCAGGCACGCCACGCCCTTGTGGTGCTCGCCCAGTTGCGTCAGCGTCGCCACCTCGAACAACTCCTCGAACGTCCCCAGACCGCCCGGCAAGGCAATGAACGCATCGGCGTATTCGCTCATGCGGGTCTTGCGACTGCGCATGTCCTGCGTCACTTCATGGTGGGTCAGCTGTGGATGCAGATGCCCGAGTTCGAACAGTAACCCGGTGATGATGCCGACCGCTTCGCCACCTTCGGCCAGCACCGTATCGGCCATGACCCCCATCAGCCCCTTGTCGGTCCCGCCATACACCAGGCGCAGGCCGCGCCGGGCGATTTCCCGGCCCAGGGCGCGGGCGCCCTCGACATAGGCGGGATTGAAGCCATGGTTGGAGCCGGAGAACACGGCGATGCTGCGCAATGCACGGGTGTGGGTCATCGGATTTTTTCCTGTAGGGGCGAGCTCGCTCGCTATGGACATTCAGGCAATGCAGTCTTGCAGAAAGAACTTCGCCGCTGCCCGCTCGGCGCTCTCGCGGATGACCTCTAGCGCCTCGGGCTTTTGGCCGGTACCTTCCACGGTGAAAAACCGCACATCGAGCAGTCCGATGCTTGCCAGTACGGTCCTCAGCCAGGGCCGCAGGAAATCCGGTTGGTGGGCATTGGCCCCGGTGAAGGTGCTGCCCGACGCGACAGCGACATACACCGGCCGATCCCGCAGCGCGCCGACCTTGCCTTGAGCCGTGATGCGAAAGGTGCGGTCGGCCTGGATCACATGGTCCAGCCAGGCCTTGAGCGCCGAGGGCACCATCAGGTTGTGCATGGGCGTGGCGATGACCACGCAATCGGCGCTTTCCAGTTCGCCGATCAGTTGTTCGGCCTGCAGCAGCGCGCCCTGGCTGGCGGCGAGGCTGGCCGGATCACGACGTTTGCTCACGGCATGGGCATAGTCGGCATCGACATGGGACAGGCCGGTGACACCCCGTTCGGTGATGATGAAATCGCTGCCCCGATGAGCGTCGATCAGGTGCTTGATCAGGGTTTGTGAAAGCCGATAGCTTTCGGAGGCAGTCCCTCGCGGGCTGCAGATCACGCGCAATATTTTCATGGGACCCTTGGTAATCGGTGACAAGTCGGGTCTGCATGATGTGGCCGCTTGGACCAGTCACAAAGAGCCAAGAATTGCCTGTCTGCATGGACCATGATCAGGCTTCAGAGCAAGGCGCGGATGCGTTCGCCCAGTCGTTCGGCGCTGGCTTGCGAGTCGATGTTGGCAAACCCCAGCATCAGGCCGCATTCGCTTTGCGGACCGATGTAGCACTCGCTCAAGGCTTCGGCATAGATCCCCGCGTGCAACAGGCGCTCCACCAGTTCGAGGTCCGATTGCGCCCGGGTCAGGCGCAGGATCAGGTGCATGCCGCCGGGCTGCGCGTCGATTCTGACCTCATCACCCAAGGCATTGCTCAGGCCCTTGACTGCCGCTGCCCGGCGTTCGCCGTAGAGCTTGCGCATGCGCTGGATATGCCGGGCGAAATGCCCCTCGGTGACGAAGGTGCTGACGATGGCCTGGGTCAGTTCCGGAACGCCGCCGAGGAACATCCGGGCGACCTGTTCGAAGCGCTCGACCTGCGCCGGCGGCACCACCAGATAAGCGATGCGGACCCCGGGAAACAGCACTTTGCTGAAGGTCCCTGCGTAAAGCACGCGCCCCTCGCGATCCAGGCTTTTGAGTGCGGGCAGCGGGCGGCTGACGTAGCGGTATTCGCCGTCGTAGTCGTCCTCGATGATCCACGCCTGCTCGCGGGCCGCCCATTCCAGCAGTTCCAGACGACGCGGCAAGGACAGCGACATGCACAACGGGCTCTGATGCGCCGGGGTGACTACCGCTGCGCGAGCGCCGGACGACCGGGCGATGCCCTGGGTGACTTGCATGCCATCGCGGTCCACGTCCACGGCTTGTATCCCGATCCGCAAAAGCTCCAGCAACTGGCGGGTAGGGGCGTAGCCGGGGTTTTCCACGAGGACGCGGTCGCCGGGTTGCAGCAAGGCGTGAACGATCAGCGTCAGGGTGTTGCGATAGCCCGAGGTCACGAACACCTGGGAAGGTTGGCAACTGATGCCGCGCGCCACTTGCAAGTAGCTGGCGATCGCGTTGCGCAGGGATTCCAGGCCCTGGGCCGAGGGATTGGCCATTTGCGCAACGCCGGTGGCGCGCACGCAGCGGGCGCCGATTTGCGCCCAGATTTTTCGCGGAAATTCGTCCAGCGCCGGCAGGGCCATCTGGAAGGGCAGAACCGGCGCCTTGTGCCGCGGCGTTGCGCCAGGTGACGGAGATGTCGGGTCTGGGTGTTCCGACGTCGGCCGGATATTCAACCCCGCAGCCACCACCGTCCCCGCCTGACCGCGCGGCTGAATGTAACCTTCCGCCGCCAGCAGCGAATACGCGGTATCCACCGTACCCCGGGCCAACCCCAGCTCCTTGGCCAGCGCCCGCGCCGCCGGAATGCGCTCGCCCGGCGCGAGCACGCCATCGCTGATCGCCCCGCGAAAACGCCAGTAGATTTGCCGGTAGATCGGTTCCGCCGATGTGGGGTCGAGGGGCGACTGGCTGTTGATGGGGTTGGTCATGAATTCACTCTGGAAAAACTCATCGAGCCACACCGCTCACCTGTAGACGCAGCCTTCGCCAGCGGTTACGGGTGAGCGGTGTGGCATGGGTAAAAAGGGAGCCTACTGGCCTTCACGGCCTCCCTTGAAGGGCCATGAATCGACCAAGCGACTGGTCCATCATGGCCCAGTGCACAATCCAGAACATGGCTCTTCAACCATAGGCCAAGCAGGCTCAGCATGCAGTCCTCCACACAGCAATCCCGAGGATTCATCATGACTCAACGTATCGACTACGCCAGCGCCGCTCCCGAGGGTTACAAGGCCTTCGGCAATGTCTATGGCTACCTGCTCAAAACCGATTTGCCCGCCGAGCTGGTCGATCTGGTTTATCTGCGGATTTCGCTGATCAACGGCTGCGCATTCTGCATCGACATGCACTCGCGTGATCTGCTGCGCCTCGGCGTTTCGGTAGAAAAACTGGTGCTGGTGCCGGTATGGCATGACGCGGGCAACGTGTTCTCCCAACGTGAGCGCGTGGCCCTGGCATGGGCGGAAAGTGTCACCAACGTGGCTGAAACCGGCGTCAGCGATGCCGACTATGCCGCCGTTGCGGCGGTGTTCAGCGAGAAGGAACTGGCCGACCTGACCTACGCCATCAGCCTGATGAACGCCTTCAACCGACTTGGCGTGGCATTCCGTTCGAAACCGGCGGCGGCTGTCACCGCCTGATCGCTTTTATGCTCGCTCGCCCGGCTTCGACACCGGGCGAGCACTTCGATAGGAGAAGAGGCACATGGCCTGGGCACTGCTGGCGATCGCCGGCGTTCTGGAAATCGCCTTCGCCTTCTTCATGAAGGGTTCCGAAGGTTTCACGCGACTGGTCCCCGGTGTGCTGACAATCGTCACCGGGCTGTCGAGCGTGTTTCTGCTGTCGCTGTCGTTGCGCACCTTGCCGGTGGGCACCGCCTACGCGGTCTGGACCGGCATCGGCGCAGTCGGCACCGCGATCATCGGCATGGCCGTGCTCGGCGACTCCACCGCACCGCTGCGCATCCTCTGCATCGCGGTGATCCTCGTCGGCATCATCGGCCTGAAACTCGCATGACCCTCCGTGTAGGAGCTGTCGAGTGCAACGAGGCTGCGATCTTTTGCTTTTGAAGAGCAAGATCAAAAGATCGCAGCCTGCGGCAGCTCCTACACGTGCGTCATCGGTCGGGTTACTTCCCGCCAGCCGTCACCTCCTGATAAATCTCCTGCAAATTCGCCTTGCGCTCCTGGGTCGTGGGATGACGCATGGCCGGTGACTTGACGATGTCTTCCACATCGCCCGCCATGGCTTCCATCTGGTTGCCCGCGGCCTTTTTGGACGAAGCCTGGTTCGCCGGCAGGTGATGCGCAAATCCCTGGCGCTGTAATAACCCTCTTCATCGAGGATCGCGGCCTCGTACACCATGCGCAGGGTCGGGTCATCTGTCGCGAGCAGGCTCGCTCCCACGGATGCCAAAAGCTAAACTCCCGCCATAAAACCAAAATAACGACGTGACCTTGCCTGATGAAAATCCACCCTCTACCGCCTCTCAACAGTCTGGTCGCGTTCGAAGCCGCGGCGCGTCATTTGAGTTTTACCCTGGCTGCGCAGGAACTGAACGTCACTCAGGGCGCCATCAGCCGGCAAGTGCGCCTGCTCGAGGATTACCTGGGCAAGGTGCTGTTCGAACGCACGACCCGCACCATCCAACTCAGCCCCGCCGCCAGTCAGTACTACGAGACGGTCCGCGCCTCGCTGCTGCAGGTTGCCCAGGCCACCGGCGAGATTCGCCACTGGCAGGGCGCCGAGCAGGTGACGGTGGCCACCAGTACGGCGATGGCTTCGTTGTGGCTGCTGCCCAAGGTGTCCGAGTTCCAGCGTGAAAACGAAGAGATCGACCTGCGGATCATCGCCCATGATCAGGTCAAGGATTTCTCACGCCTGGATTGCGATCTGGCGTTGTACTACTGCAGCACGCCGCCCCGGGAAATGCAGGTCACGCCGCTGTTTTCCGAAGAGGTCTACCCGGTGTGCAGCCCGGCCTACCTGGCCAAGCATCCGGCCTTGAGCAAACCCGAAGACCTGGCGGCCTGTACCTGGCTGGTGCTTGACGATCCGCAGCGGGACTGGCTGGGCTGGGCCGACTGGTTGCAAAGCCAGGGCCTGAAAAACCTCGAGCCCAAGCGCCGGATCAATATCAACAGTTACTCGATGGTGATCCAGTCGGCGTTGAACGGGCAGGGCGTTGCGCTGGCCTGGTCGAATCTGGTCGAGGACTATCTGCAAAGCGGTGCGTTGGTGCGCCCCCTGGAAGCGACATTGCGTACCGATGCGCAATTCTGCCTGCTCGAACCTCTGTCCCGTGGCGCAATGCGGCAGAGCGTGAAGCGTTTTCGCAGCTGGTTGCTCAATCAGCTCCCGGCGGCGCCCCTGTAGCAGCTGGCGAAGCCTGCGTCCGGCTGCGAAGCAGTCGTAAAACCTGAGTGCGAGATCGTTCTGACACACCGCGCTGACTGATTTACGACTGCTGCGCAGCCGGACGCAGGCTTCGCCAGTTGCTACAAAAAGCCTGTCTCATTGCACCCGCGATACCCTGCACACCGCCGATTTGTGGGCGTTTATTTATGATGAAAAGTCATTAATCCCTCCCGAAATATCGTTTGTCGACACCCCTCGCGTTTTCCCAGAATTGCCGCCAACGGACCGGCCAAAAGCGCCTGCCGAAAATTCCAATACCGTGCCCAGCAGGGGAAAACAATAATGACCACCCTTCAACAAATCCCAGTCCAGAACCTCGAAACCGTGCTCAACCCGATCCACGAAGCGACCGGTTTGAGCAACGAGTTCTACACCGAACAACGCTACTTTGAACTCGAGCGCGATCAGGTCCTGGGCAAGACCTGGGCCTGCGTCGGTTTCGCCAGCGACCTGACCAAGGCCGGCTCCGTGAAACCGGTGGACTTCATGGGCCTGCCGCTGCTGCTGATGCGCAACCGCGAAGGCCTGGTGCAGGTGTTCCACAACGTGTGCAGCCACCGCGGCATGAAGCTGGTGGAAGAGGCGGGCGAAGTGCAGGGCGTGATCCGCTGCCCTTACCACTCCTGGACTTACGACCTGAACGGCGGCCTGCGCGGCACCCCTCACGTCGGCGGCATCGACCAGCACAAGGACGAGCGTTTCGCCTGCGAGAAACACGGCCTGAAACCGATCCGCAGCGCCATCTGGATGGACATGGTGTTCATCAACCTGTCCGGCGAAGCACAGCCTCTGGAAGACATGCTCGCGCCGCTGACCGCACGCTGGAGCCAGTTCCTCGGTGAAGACGGCATGAGCCTGCTGAGCCGTCGCCCAGGCCACGACGCCACCGTGCTGGACATCAACTGCAACTGGAAGCTGGCCGTCGAGAACTACTGCGAGGCCTACCACCTGCCGTGGGTCCACCCGAGCCTGAACTCCTACTCGCGTCTGGAAGACCACTACAACATCATCGTCGGCGAGCACTTCTCTGGTCAGGGCAGCTACGCCTACAACCTGTCGGACGTCGCCGGTACCCACCTGCCGAAGTTCCCGAGCTGGCCGCTGGACCGTCTGCGCAACGCCGAATACGTGGCGTTTTTCCCGAACGTTCTACTCGGCATCCAGGCCGACCACGCCTTCGCCATGCAGCTCGAGCCAGTGTCGCCGGGTCGCACCATCGAGCACCTGCGCCTGTTCTACGTCGGCGACGAAGCGGCCAGCAGTGAAGAGTTCAGCGCCTGCCGCGATGCGATCCTCGAGTCCTGGAAAGTGGTGTTCGCCGAAGACATCAGCTCCGTGGAAGGCATGCAGAAAGGCCGTTACTCCCCGGGCTACAAGGGCGGCGCGTTCTCTCCGGAAATGGACATCCCGACGCACTTCTTCCACCAGTGGGCCGCGCGTCAGCTGCTGGCTACCACCGAGTCGGCCTGAGGAGCGATGCCATGTATCCGATAGCCTCTCACTGGCTCAACTACATCGACGGGCAATGGGTCGACAGCATCCAGCGCCTGACGGTCAACAACCCGGGCACCGCCGAGCCGCTGGCGACCATCGCCCAGGCCACCGTGGCCGACGCCGAGCGCGCCTTGCAGGCCGCCCGTCGCTGCGCCGACAGCGGCGAGCTGACCCGCGCCCGTCCCGCGCAGCGGGTCACCTGGATGCTGCGCATTGCCGAGGAAATCCGTGCGGTGGCCGATGAAGGCGCCTGGGTGCTGTGCCAGGAAAACGGCAAGCGCCTGAGCGACGCCAAGGACGAGTTCATCGAAGCGGCGCGCTACTTCGAGTACTACGCCGGCATGGCGGACAAGATCGAGGGCACCTCGATTCCGCTGGGCAACGGCTACATGGACTTCACCCTGTACGACCCGATGGGCGTCTCGGCGCAGATCGTGCCGTGGAACTTCCCGGTGTCGATCTGTGCCCGTTCCCTGGCCCCGGCCCTGGCGGCCGGCAACGCGGTGGTGATCAAGTCGCCGGAGCTGTCGCCGCTGGGCATGTGCGTGCTGATCCGCGCCATCGCCAAGGCCGGCCTGCCTCATGGCGCGGTCAATCTGATTTGCGGCCGTGGTCGCGAAGTCGGTTCGCACCTGGTCGGCCATCGCAGCGTCGACCAGATCGTCTTCACCGGCTCGGTGCCCACCGGCCAGTCGATCCTGCGCGATGCGGCGCAGCATGCGATTCCGAGCGTGATGGAGCTGGGTGGCAAGTCGGCGGCGATTGCTTTCGCCGATGCCAATCTCGAGCAACTGCTGTCCAGTGTGCAGTGGGGCATCTTCTTCAATGCCGGTCAGGTCTGTTCGGCGATGTCGCGACTGCTGGTGCAGCGCGACATCTATGAGGAAGTGGTTGCGGCCGTGGTCACCATGGCCGAGGGCCTCAGCGTTGGCCTGGGCCAGGACAACGCCGACCTCACGCCCGTGGTCAGCGCCGGGCAACTGACGGGCATCGAAGCCCTGTGCCGCCGCGCCATCGACGACGGCGCGGTCGCGGTCACCGGGGGCGAGGCCTTCGCCGATCGCGCCGGGCACTTCATGCGTCCGACCGTGTTCCGCGACGTCACGCCAGACATGTGCATTGCCCAGGAAGAGGTGTTCGGACCGGTGTTGGCAATCATGCCGTTCGACACCGAAGAAGAGGCCATCGCCATCGCCAACGGCACCGATTTCGGTCTGGTGGCCGGGGTGTTCACCCAGGACATCAGCCGCGCCATGCGCTGCACCCGGCGCCTGAAATCCGGCCAGGTGTTCGTCAACGAATGGTATGCCGGCGGCATCGAAACGCCGTTCGGCGGCGTCGGGTTGTCGGGCTTCGGTCGCGAGAAAGGTCAGGAAGCGCTGTACAGCTATGTGCGCACCAAAAACGTGGCGATTCGGGTCGCCGGGGAGTGAACAACATGTTCAAGACTTGGCTTTGCATCGTTTGCGGTCTGATTTACGACGAGGCGCTGGGCTGGCCCGAGGACGGAATTCTCGCCGGGACCCGTTGGGAAGATGTGCCCGAGGACTGGATCTGCCCGGAGTGTCACGTGGGCAAGGCTGATTTCGAGATGCTCGATATCAGTGAGTACAAGGAAGCGGTGACTGCCGTCGGCACGCCGCCGGCAGCGGTCTCGACGCCTGTGATTGCACCGGTCTGCGCGCCGGTCATCGCCGCCGCGCCGCGCCAGCCGATCGTCATCATCGGCAGCGGTTATGCCGGTTATGGCCTGGCCCAGGCGTTGCGCAAGGTGGACCCGCAGGTCGAGATCCGCGTGCTGACCCAGGAATCCGGTCACCTGTATTCCAAGCCAGCGCTGTCGATCGGTCTGTCCCAGGGCAAGACCGCCGAAGCGCTGTCCGGCGAGTCGCCGCTGGCCATCGAAAAGCGCCTGAACATCCGCGTTTATCCGCACTGCACCGTGCAGTCCATCGACAGCTCGGCCCGTGTGTTGCGCACCAGTTTTGGTGACATGGAATACGGCCAGCTGGTGATTGCCAGCGGTGCGCAACCGATCCGTCTGCCGATTGAAGGCGAGGCGGGGGCGATGGTCAGCGTCAACAATCTGCAGGACTACCACGGTTTCCGCGAGCGCCTGACCGGCGTGCGGCGGGTGGCGATTCTCGGTGACGGCCTGATCGGTTGCGAGTTCGCCAACGACCTGGCCCACAACGGTTTCGAGGTGGAGGTCATTGGCCTTGGTCGCTGGCCGATGGAGCGTCTGTTGCCCGCCGAAGCGGGGGAGGTGCTGCAAGGGGCATTGAGTGATCTGGGCGTGAAGTGGCACCTGCAGAACACCGTGAACGCCATTGAAACGAGCGGGCAGGGTTACGTGCTGAAGCTTGCTGGCGGTGAGACGCTGACGGCTGATCTGGTGCTGTCGGCGGTCGGGCTGCGACCTGATCTGAGCCTGGCGCAGAGCGCGGGTCTGGCGGTCGGGCGGGGCATTCAAGTGAACGCCCAGCTGCAGACTTCGGCACCGGGCATCTACGCCTTGGGCGATTGCATCGAGATCGACGGGCAGTTGCTGCCGTATCTGGCGCCGATCAACCAGGGCATCCAGGCGCTGAGCAAAACCCTGCTCGGTCAGCCGACGGCGGTGGATTACCCGCTGATGCCGGTGACAGTGAAAACCCCGGCCGCGCCGCTGTGCCTGTTGGCCCCGGCCGTGGCGGGCGCAGGTGAATGGCGCTGCACCCCGACCCAGGACGGCATGAGTGCAAGCTTCTTTGACACCGAAGGCAGGCTCAACGGCTTTGTCCTTCTGGGGCGTCAAGCGCAAACCCAGCGCAGCGCATTGCTGCAGTCCTGTCAGAACACTCAGCAGGCTGTCGCCTGAGGCCGTACACATGAAAAATTCGATCAATTTGCCTTTCGACGATTCGAGCTGCGGCTGGTACGCAGCCTTGCCCGAACAACCGGCGTGCACACGTCTGTCCGGCGATCAGCGTGCCGACTATGCGGTGATCGGCGCAGGCTTTGCCGGCCTGGCCGCTGCCCGTCGTCTGGCCCAGCATCACCCGCAGGCGCGGATTCTGTTGGTCGACGCACAGCGCGTCGCCCAGGGCGCTTCGGGCCGCAACTCGGGATTCGTCATCGACCTGCCGCACAAGTTTGCCCTGGAGCATCCGGACCCTGCGCACAAGCAGCGCCTGCTGTCGCTCAACCGCTCGGCCATCGCCCAGCTGGAGGGCCTGGTGAAGGCGCACCGCATCGATTGCCAGTGGTCCCACGCCGGTAAGTATCAGGGCGCGGTCGGCCCTCGCGGCATGGCTTACCTGGATCACTTCGAACGGCTGATGACCGACCTGGGCGAACCGTTTCGCCGGGTCGGCACCACCGAGCTGGCGGGCGTGCTGGGCACCGAGCATTACAGCGGCGCGATCTACACCCCGGGCTGCTACCTGATGCAACCGGCGGCGCTGGTCACCGGTCTTGCCCGCTCGTTGCCAGAGAACGTCGAGTTGCTGCAGGAGTCGCCGATCCAGCGTCTGGAGCGTGACGGTCGTGGCGGCTGGATTCTGCATGGCACCAACGGGGTGATCCGCACGCCGCAACTGCTGCTGGGCACCAGCATCTTCACCCAGGAGTTCGGCTACCTGCGTAACCGTCTGCTGCCGGTGATGACCTTCGCCAGCTGGACCCGTCCGCTGACCGATGCGGAACTGGCCACTTACGGCGGGCAACTGGACTGGGGCCTGACCCCGGCGGACCACGCCGGGACCACGGTGCGCATGACCCAGGACCGCCGCCTGATCATCCGCAACACCTACAAGCACGTACCCAAGTACGGGCGCAGCACCAGCGACAGCATGCGCCTGCGGATTCGCGAGTCCCATCGCAAGGCCTTCAAGTCGCGCTTCCCGCAACTGGCGGACGTGCCGTTCAGCCACACCTGGGGCGGGGTTTACGCGATCTCGCGCAACTTCACCAACTTCTTCGGCGAGCTGGAGCCGGGCGTTCACGCTTCTGCCTGCGACAACGGTGTGGGCGCGGCCTGGGGCACGATCTCCGGGACGATGCTGGCGGACCTGGCCGTGGGTGCCGATTCGGCGCAGTTGAACGACATCCGCACGGTGACCGGCATGCCGTCGCTCAATCCGCCGGAGCCGTTCCTCGGCCTGGGCGTGCGCTCGCGCATTCATCTGGCGGCGTGGAACAGCCGGAGCGAGTTATGAGTAAGGCCGGTAAAGGTCGGGTCCTGCGCGTCGATCACAAGGATCTGGATTTCACTTTCCGCGGCGGCCCACCCGGCGCCGCCTTCGTGGCCCGGGCCCTGAGCAATGAGATCTCGCCGAACATCGGCGTGGGTTTCGCGCGCTGGGAAGGGGCGCAAGTGGCCTGGACGGTGCTCTATGACGAGGTGATTTTTGTCATTGAGGGCTGCTTCGAGTTGCGGGTGGGGGAGGAGTTGTTTGAGGTCACTCCGGGTCAGTTGTTGTGGATTCCTGAAGGGACGGAGCTGGTGTATGGCGGGCATGCGTTGTTCGGTTATGTCGTGCATCCGGGGAACTGGAAAGAGCTTCACGGGTTGGCCTGAGACAACTGCCTGGGTGTGTTAATGCAGTCAGTCAAACCGCCGCAGAACCTGTAGCAGCTGGCGAAGCCTGCGTCCGGCTGCTACATGGATCGGGTTTTGGCTTGATTGATCAGGGTTAACACCCAGGTCTCACATTTTCTTCTTTTCGGAATCGGCATCGTGTTTGGACTGACGAAGACGTTCGGCGCGCTGTATCTGGCCAGCCTGATGATGCAGCTGGGATCGATGCTGCTGATGACCTTTCTGGCCTTGCGCCTGAATGTTCTGGGCGCATCGGAAACCGCGGGCGGCGCGTTGATGGCCGCCAATGCCCTGGGCATGGTGGTGGGCGGTTGGGTCGGGCGCAGCCTGATCGCGCAGGTGGGGCATATCCGCACTTATGCGGCCTGTGGCGGGATCATTGCAGCGGCGGTGTTGGCCCATGAATTCAGTACCGCGTTGCCGATCTGGCTGTTGCTGCGGGCACTGGTGGGGCTGGCGATGATGTGCCAGTTGATGGTGCTGGAAAGCTGGCTCAATGATCAGGCCAAAACCGAACAGCGCGGCGGTGTGCTGGCGTTGTACATGGTCGCCTGTTACGTGGGCATGATGCTCGGCAACCTGGCGCTGAGCCTGGATGAAGGGCTGGGTGTTCGCGCGCTGCTCGGCGTGGCCATGGTGTTCGCCCTGAGTTCGGTGCCGGTGGCGCTGACCCGCAGCGTGCATCCGACAGCGGTGCCGGCGGCGTCCATCGATCTGCGCCTGTTTCTGCGCAGGATCCCACAATCGCTGGCGACCGTCCTGGTGTCGGGCATGCTCAACGGTGCCTTCTACGGACTGGTGGCGATTTACGCGAGCAAGCAGGGACTGGCCACCGCCGAGGTCGGGCAGTTCATGGCGTTGTCCATCGCGGCCGGACTGTTGGCACAGCTGCCCCTGGGCTGGCTCTCGGATCGCTTGCCACGGGCCAGCCTGATCCGCGCCGTGGCGGTGTTGTTGATCGTGATCAGCCTGCCGCTGGCGTTTTATCAGCATCCTTCGTTCACCACGTTGTTGTGGTTTGGCGCGGGTGTGGGCTTTTTGCAGTTCTGTCTGTATCCGTTGGGCGTGGCGCTGGCCAACGACAACATGGAACCCACCTTGCGCGTTTCGCTCTCGGGCATGCTGCTGATCACCTTCGGCGTCGGCGCCTGCGTCGGGCCACTCATCGCGGGTGCACTGATGCAGTACTTCGGTGCATCGAGCATTTACTACTTCTACGCAGGCTGTGCGCTGCTGCTGGCGCTCTGTGTCGGCCAGGCGAAAGTCACCGGCAGGTACCTGCAAAAAGACGCGCCGTTGCAGCATCCGGTGACGCCCAACGGGATTGCCAGCTCTAACCTGGTGGCGGTGTGTGAGCCTGCTGTGGAGTGCACGGATCAGCGTTGAACGAACGGATTCATTGATGCGTTTTTCTCATGAGTCGGTGACGAAATATGGTTTGAAGGAGGTTCGGGATTCAATCATCTTGGCCATGCTGCCAAAACCGAGTTAGACCGGAATTAACCTGCAGTCAAAGTCCTGCAATACAGCAATTACGCCCTTAAACAAAAACAAAAGGGGAAAAACAATGCGTGCTCAATCCGGCATGTTGAAAGGCCTCAATCCGACTGTGACAGTGGCTTCCATCGTGGGAGTTGTCATTTTCGTATTATTTTGTGCATTTAAAGACGAACAGGCAGCCAAGGCCTTCGAAGCCGCTTCCGCGTTTATTCTGCATAACTTCAAGTGGTATTACCTGGCACTGATCAGTGGTGTACTGGGTCTGCTGCTGTACATCTCCGTCAGCCGTTTCGGCAACCTCAAACTGGGCGGTGAACATGACCGACCTGAATTCAGTTTCGCCTCCTGGATCGCCATGCTGTTCAGCGCCGGCATGGGCATCGGCCTGATCTTCTGGTCGGTGGCCGAACCCATGCTGCACTACGCCGACAACCCGTTCTCCAAGGGTTTGACCGACGAATCGGCGACCATGGCGATGCGCATCACCCTGTTCCACTGGGGCCTGCACCCTTGGGCGATCTTCTCCATGATCGGCCTGAGCCTTGCTTACTTCGCCTATCGCAAAGGCCTGCCGCTGGCGCTGCGTTCGCTGCTGTACCCGCTGATTGGCGATCGCATTTACGGCTGGATCGGGCATGTGGTCGACATCATGGGTGTGATCATTACCGCCTTTGGTGTTTCCCAGTCGCTGGGTTTGGGTGTCGTTCAAATCAATACCGGTTTGCATAATGTTTTTGGTGTGCCGGTCAGTGTTGCGTTGCAGTTGTCCATTATTCTGTTTGTCAGTGTTGTGGCCTGTATTTCGCTGGTTGCCGGTTTGTCCAAAGGCATGAAGCGTATATCGACGCTTAATATGTATCTGTCGTTTATTTTGATGTTTGCGGTACTTGCTCTTGGGCCGACCCGTTACATTCTTAACTTGATGTTTGAATCCACCGGGGACTATGTACAGAACATCGTCGGTTTGAGTTTCTGGATGGATGCTCAGAAGGACACCGAATGGCAGAATTGGTGGACGGCGTTCTACTGGCCTTGGTGGATGACCTGGGGTCCGTTCGTCGGGCTGTTCATTGCGCGTATCTCCAAGGGCCGGACTATCCGTGAATTGGTGATCGGTGCGCTGGTGGTGCCGACGATGGTGACCATTCTGTGGATGTCGGTGTTCGGTGGTGCGGCGTTGAAGAACGAGCAGCAGGATCGCCAGGCGTATCAGGCATCCGTCGCAACCCAGACTGTGGACCAGCAACAGCCGAAGTTCGAAGGCGGCACCGTGTTGCTGGCTACCAAGAAAGAGACTACGGCGGCGATGTTCACGCTGTTGCAGAAGCTGGATGGCCAGACCATTGGTGCGGCGTTGTCGATCCTGGTGTGTGTGTTGCTCGGGGTGCACTTCGTGACCACGGCGGATGCGGGGACCCAGGTGTTGTGCACCTTGTGCGCGCTGGGCAGCACCAATCCGCCGAACTGGATCAGGTTGTTGTGGTGCATTCTGGAAGGGGCGATTGCGGCGGGGTTGTTGCTGGCCGGTGGGCTGAAGGCGATTCAGATGGCGAGCATTGCGGCGGGGTTGCCGATTGCGATGCTGTTGCTGGTGATGTCGTATACGTTGATTCACAGCTTGCGGCGGGAGATGCCTGCATCGCCAGCGTGGACGCCTGCACCGGATGTGATGGCTCAGGTAGCTCAGCGTCGTGAGCCACTGAAGGCAACAGCGGCCTGACCCCATTCATGTAGGAGCTGCCGCAGGCTGCGATCTTTTGATCTTGTTTTTAAAAGATCGCAGTCGCTGAAAAGCTTTTTTGATCTTCAAAGGCAACGTCAAAAGATCGCAGCCTTCGGCAGCTCCTACATTCAGGGAGTCAACCGAGGGAATGAGCCGTCATTCTATTCCCCCGCATTTCGACAACAGTGTATGTCCAACACCTCTCTGTTTAGCCCCGTCCCAAAGCCCTAGCATCGTCTCCAACAACCCAACCAACGAGACGGTGAACAGCATGAACATCTCGAAAATCGCAATCATCCTTGCCTTAGGCAGCTTCGGCACCCAAGCCTTCGCCGAAGAAAACAAATCCCCGGTCGAGCCCTACACCTACGACTCACATCTGGACATCAAAAAGGTCATCACCATCACCGACATCCCCAACAACATCTGCGGCCCGGTCCCGGCGCAAATGACCTATGAAGACTCCAACGGTCAACGCCACGTGATGCAATACCAGGTCATGGGCAACGGCTGTTCCAACGGTTGATCCGCGTGCGGACGATGGAGGGTCGACACTCCATCCGGGCGTGCGGTTTCAGTCGGACCGCTTCAACTTTTTCGACGCGCAGGCAATTTTTTCATCAGCAGCCAACAACCCGGGCACGTAGTCCTTCAGGAACTCCACCCAGGTTTTTATTTTTGCATCGACGAATTTTCGCGAAGGATAGATGGCGAACAGGCTCAACTCTTCGAATTGATAGTGCGGCAATACCCGCACCAGGGCGCCGGATTTCAATCCCGCAACGGCAGACGCCACCGGCTGAATACCGATCCCCATGCCATGGATGAGGGCAATGGTCATGGCGTCGGCGGTGTTGATCTGAAAGGGCGACACCGGAACGCTGATGGTCTGCGCGCCTTGTGGCCCGTCGAACACCCAATGCTCCACCGGCATCGGCGTGTTCACCATTCTCAGACAGTCGTGTTCGCGCAACGCAGCCGGCGTGTCGGGCATTCCGCGTTTTTCCAGGTACTTGGGCGAAGCGCACAGAATGCTGTAGGTAGTGCCCAGCCGCTGGGCGACAAACCCCGAATCGGGCAGGTCCCGGGCCAGCACGATGGACATGTCGAAACCCTCCTCCAGCAGATCGGGCAGCCGGTTGGTCAGTGTCAGGTCAAACTGCACCGAGGGATGAGTCTCGCGGTATTTGGCGATGGCATCGATCACGTAATGATTGCCGATGGCCGACATCGAATGAATCTTCAGGCGCCCCACGGGGGTGATCTGCGCGGTTCCCGCTTCTTCCTCCGCTTCACGCAACTCTTCCAGAATCCTCTCGCAACGCAGCAGATACCGCGTGCCGGCCTCGGTCAGGGCCAGGCGTCGGGTGGTGCGGTTGATCAGGCGCGTGCGCAATCGGGTCTCCAGGCTCGATACGGCCTTGGAGACGTTGGTCGTGGTGGTGTCCAGCATATTGGCCGCTGCCGTGAAGCTGCCGCTCTGGGCCACCGCCACGAAAAATCGCATGGTCTGGAACACATCCATCGCTTTCACCTCTAGAAGGACGCCGCAGATTATAGGGTCTGGCGCGAACAATGATTCGCGAGGGCAAAAAAAGAGCGGCTGTTTGAAGAGCCGCTCCGCCGTCAGGCATCAGTATGTGGGTGAAAGGAACAGGTGAACGCCGTTTTCCGCCACCGAGTTGAAGCGTATCTGCGTAGTGATGTCCTGGCGGATCTCATGCATTGCCCGGTGGGGCAGGGTCGAGATGTCGATGTTCTGCTGGATATGGCTCAGGGACGTGGAGGTCGTCAGGAACGCCGTGCCACGCTGCACCGCCCAGGCCAACGCCACCTGCGCCGGAGTCTTTTGCAGACGCCGGGCCATCTGGTTCAGCACCAGGTTTTTCGCGATTTTCGGCTCCAGCCCATGGCCCAGAGGTGCATAGGCCTGAAACACGATGCCGTGCTGCTGGCAGAACTCCAGCAGCTCCCATTGCGGCAGATAAGGGTGGGCTTCCACCTGCACCACGGCGGGCTTGATCCGCGCCACGGCGAGCACTTCCTGCAAGGCCGGCAGGGTGATGTTGGACAGCCCGATGGACTTGCAGCGGCCCTTGTCCACCAGGCGCTCCATGGCCCGCCAGGTGTCGATCAGGGTCACGCCCGAGTCGTAGAGCACATGGCCGAAGGCATCCATGGGGTACTGCTCGTCACCGGCCCGGAAGGCGAACGGCGTGTGGACCAGATAGCAATCGAGGTAGTCGACCTGAAGTCGTTCAAGGCTGGCCTCGAAGGCCGGCAAGACCCGCTGCGGATGATGATTGTTGTTCCACAGCTTGCCGGTGATGAACAGCTCTTCGCGCCGTGTCTTGCCGGTTCCCAGGAAGGCCTTTAGAGCTTCGCCCACTTGAGCTTCATTGCCAAAACGTTCGGCACAATCGAGCAGGCGAAAGCCGCTTTGCAGGGCGTGGGTCACGGCCTCGGTGGTGACGCCGGGATCTTCGAACAAGGTGCCGAAACCCACGGCGGGCAGGGTGCCCGAGCCGTTGTTCAGGGCGTATCGGGTGATGGGCAGTTCATCAAAAAACGGTTCGTAGGACATATGTACTCCGGCTTTGCCGACCGCCATCGCCAATGCGAAAGCGGTCTTTCAGGGATGAGTTACTGGTACGACGGGCTGCGCGTCTCGCGACTGGCAAGCTTCTGGTCGAACACGCCAACAGCATTGCCGCCCAGCGCCACATACAACTGCACGGTGTCGAGGTACTGCGCGGTCTTGGCGCGGATATGCCCCAGCAATGCCTGCTCGTAGGCCCGTTCCGCTTCCAGCACCTGAAGGATGCTGTTCTCGCCCTGGGCGTAGGCCTGCTGGTTCAGGTGAAAGCTGGTCTGGGCGGAGCGCAGTGCGTCGTCCTGGGCGCGGAATTGCTCGGCGTCATGGTTGATGGCTTGCAGCGTGTCGGCGACCTGGCCGAACGAGCTGATCACCGTCTGTTGATAGCCGGCCAGGGTCGCGTTGTAGCCCTCGACCGCGGCCTGGCGTTCAGCCTTGAGCGCGCCGCCGTTGAAGATTGGCGCGGTGATCCCGGCCGCGAAACCCCAGAGCGCCGCGCCACCGTTGCCGGACGCGGCCTGGAGGAGAGAGGCCGACAGCGTCACCTTCGGATAAAGGTTGGCGGTCGCCACGCCCACGGCGGCGCTGGCGATATGCAGTTGGGCCTCGGCCTGCTGGATATCCGGCCGGTTGCGCGCCATCTCCGACGGCAGGCTGACCGGCACGTTGCCCGGCAGGGTGAACTCGGCCAGATCGAACTGCGGCGCGATCCAGTCCGCCGGACCTTTGCCGGTCAGGATCGACAGCGCATGGGTGGCGGCATCGCGCTGCTGGGCCAGGGGCGGCAACAATGTGCGGTCCTGAGCCAGCCGGGTTTCGGCCAGCGAGACATCGATCTGCGTGGTAGCACCATTGAGATGCGCCGCGCGCACCAGTTCAAGGTTTTTCGCGTCGTTGGCCAGCAGCTTTTCCACGGCCTTGATTTGCTCGTTGGCAGAAGCCACCAGCAACGCCTGACTGGCGACGTCGGCGGTCAGGGTCAGATACGCGGCGTCGTAGCGACGTTTTTGCAGATCAGTGAACGCCTGCTGTGCTTCGACTTCGCGCTTGATGCCACCGAAGACATCCAGATCGAAACCGACCCGAGGCCCGATGGCATAGAAGTTGGAAATCGAAGGGTCCTTGGCGTTGTGCACCCGCTGGCGACCGGCGGTGGCGCCGAAGTCGACCTGCGGATACAGCGCGCCTTCGGCGGCGGCCACGGAAGCGGCAGCCTGGCGAATGGTCGCGTCGGCGGCGACCAGTTCCAGGTTGCCGTCGATGGCCCGGCGCATCACCTGATCGAGCTTGGGCGAGCGCAGGGCCGACCACCATTGTCCGGTGATGTTCTTGCCAAACTGAATGTGCTGCTCGCCGTTGTGGCCAAGGCTTTGTTCGGCCTGTTGGTCATAGTGCTGCGAGGTGCTGTCGGCCGGGGCCTTGAAGTCGGGGCCGACGGTGCAGGCGGCGAGGAACACAAACACCGACAAGGCACTGAGCTTGGCGGGGAATGGCGTTTTGAACGAATGACGGGATTTCATTTGGCACTCTCCACGAAGCTAGTTGGTCGGAACGGGTTTGCGAAGAAAGACAACCAGCGGGCTCACGACGAGCATCGCCACCATCAAAATCTTGAACTGGTCGATTACGGCGATGAACGCGGCCTGATGGGTGATCAAGTGGTTCAGTCCTTCCAGCGACGGCAAGGCCAGCGACACGCCATGGCCCACGCCGTGATAGGGCGTGATGTTGGCGCCCAGTGCCTGATGCATCGCCTGGGTGTTGTTGAAGAAGTAAATCTGCACGATGGCCACGCCCAGGGTGCTGGCGTACGCCCGCAGCAGGTTGTAGAGACCGGTAGCTTCTGGGCGCATCGCAGCCGGCAATGTGCTGAACGCCACTTTGGCCAGCGCCGCCATCGACATGCCGATGCCGAAACCCTGCAGGGCGCCGGCAATCGCCACCGGTGGCCAGTCCATCAGCGGCGAGTAGCCGAGCATCAGCCAGTTGGCGTAAGTCACCAGCGCCACACCGATGGCCACGAACAGCCGGCGGTCGAAACGCTCCGGCAGACGCACCGTCAACAGGAACGCACCCACCATGCCCGCGCCACGCGGCAGGGTCAGGGCGCCGGTGGTGTCAGGCGGGTAGCCGAGGATTTCATCGAGCATCGGCGAGGTCAGGGCCATGGTCGACAGCAGCACGAAACCGATGGCGAAGAAAATCAGCGTCGACAACACGTAATTGCGATCACGCAACAGGCTCTTGTTGAAGAAATGCACCTTCTTGGTCAGCACGTGCACGAAGAACCAGTACGAACCCAGCGCACAGGCAATGGCCTCGATCCAGATTTCCGGCGAGTCGAACCAGTCCATGCGTTCGCCACGGTCGAGCAGCATTTGCAGGCTGATCAGCGCCAGGGTGAAGCTGGCGAAGCCGAAGAAGTCGTAGGCCGGGGCCTTGTCGGCTTTCTTCTCGGCCAGCAACAGCGCAATCACCATGAAGATGTAGGCCGACAACGGCAAGCTGATATAGAAGATCGGCCGCCAGTCGAAATGCTCGGCGATCCAGCCGCCGATGGCCGGCCCCGTGGCGATGCCCAGCAGCACCACGGCCGTCAGGGTGGCGCCGAATTTCATGCGTTTTTCCGGTGCCAGCGTTTCCAGGGCAATCCCCATCGAAAGCGGGCCCAACACCCCTGCGGCCAGACCCTGGACGATACGGGCGCCGATGAACTCCAGCGGCGTCGTCGAAACCGTCGCCAGCAGCAGACCCAGCATGAAGAACGCCAGTGCCGTCTGATAAACCCGCTTCAAACCGAAGCGGCCGGCGAGCCACTGGGCAATCGGCAGGGTGATGGCGCTGGCGGCCAGGTAGGCGGTGAAAATCCAGCCCGCCTGGTCGTCGGTCATCGACAGGCTGCCTTGAATCAGCCTGAGCACCGCATTGGGCAGCGGCAGGTTCGCCGACTGCATCCAGGTCGCCAACAAAGCGGCAAACCTGAGCGAGCCTGCGACACCCGTGCTTGGAATCGCTTGAGTGTTGGCGTTCATCACTAGTTACCTGCGGTCAGCAACGACTTGAGCGGGCTCCACCACGGCGAGCGATGGCCGGTATCGACTTTCACGGTGGCGCTGGTGCCCGAGAACAGCGGCAGGGCAGGGTCGATTTCATCCAGTTCCAGGCGAACCGGAACCCGCTGAACCACCTTCACCCAGTTGCCGGTGGCGTTTTCCGGCGGCAACAGGGAGAAGTCCGAACCGGCGCCGGGGCTCATGCTGGTGACGTGGGCCTTGAACACGCGATCGGGGTAGGTGTCGATGCTGATGGTCGCTTCCTGGCCCGGGCGCATGTGGGTGACCTGGGTTTCGCGGAAGTTGGCCTCGACCCAGATCTCGTGATCGGAAATCAGCGCAAAGGCTGCCGCGCCGTTGTTCAGGTAATTGCCCACCTGCAAGTCATCGACCTTGGCGACGATGCCGTCGGCCGGTGCATAAACGGTGGCGTAGGACATATACAGCTGCGCCTCGTCGAGTTGCGCCTTGGCTTCGCGTACCGTCGGGTGGTTGTCGGCGTCGATGTTCGGGTTGCCATTCAAGGCGACCACGGTGCTGGCGATCTGTTGTTCGATCGAGGTGATGCGCTGGCGGGAAATCTTCAGGTCGGTTTCGGAACGCTCATAGATGGACTTGGACACGAACTCGGTCGCGACCAGGGCCTTTTTGCGGGCGAATTCCTTCTGGTCGAAGTCGGCGGATTCCTTGGCCGATTGCAGATCCGCCTGCTGCTGGCGATAGCTGGCCTTGAGCCCGTCGATGCGCAGCCGCGCCACATTGAGCTGGGCCTGGGCGCGATCAATGGCGATCTGCAGGGGCTTGGGATCGATGCGAAACAGCACCTGACCCTTGTGCACCTGCTGGTTGTCCTCGACGGCGATTTCCACCACCTGTCCGGAAATTCGCGCATTGATCGAAGCCTTGGCCACCCGGGCGTAGGCGTTGTCGGTGGTGACGAAGGGCTCGCCGGCCACGTATTTGCCGTAGCCGATGACGGCAGCCAGAGCCGGTACGCCGAACATCAGCCAAGGGCGCAGTTTTTCCTTGAGTGGTTTCTTGATCCGCTGCGGCTGCTCGAAGTTCTGCGAAGCGGGGATGTCGAACTGTTGGGTCATGATCGATACACCTCAAAACGAATAATTGCTGTGAGAAAGCAAACCCGTGCGCGGTGGGGAGGGTTGCTCCGCCGCACTCGTTTCGTCGCCGCTATAGCCGTTTTGAGCTGTGCTTCAACAAACGTTCAATTGAAGGAACTTCTGGTTCCTTAATTTTGTGCGATGGTGTAAGAATATCCCTGCATTCACCCTTCCACAAGGATTTTGTACGACATGGCACAAAATAAAGCTTCCGAAGGCAAAGGCCGTGGCCGGCCCCGCGCCTACGACCCCGAAACAGCGCTGCAGCAAGCGCTTGGTGTGTTCTGGAACACCGGCTATTCCGGCGCCTCCCTGGACAGCATCGCCCACGCCGCCGGCATGAACCGGCCGAGCCTGTATGCCGCGTTCGGCGACAAACACGCGCTGTACCTCAAGGCGCTGGAGCAGTACTGGGCAGTCGCCCACGCCGACATGCACCAGGCGCTGGCGGACGACGAACTGCCGTTGCGCGAGGCACTGACCCGCTTCTATGAAGGGCAGCTGTCGATCTATTACTCCGGGGAAGGCCAGGCCCGTGGCTGCTTCGCCATCGGCACGGCGACCACCGAAGCGGTGGAGGACCCGCAAATCCGCGAAGTACTGGCCGACCGTCTCAGCCGCCTCGATGCCGATCTGGAAGTGCGCTTGCGCAAGGCCGTCGAGTCCGGCGAATTGAAGGACGATGTGGATGTCGGCGCGCTGGCGGTGCTCGCGTCATCGTTGCTGCACAGCATTTCGATTCGCGCCCGGGCCGGTAAACCCCGTGAAGAACTGAGCGAGCTGGCGCGCAATGCGGTCAACCTGATCTGTGGCGGGTGAGGGCATGAACCCGGGGCTCGAGGACATTCTGAGCGAGGGGCTGGCGGTGGTGTTCTGCGGGATCAATCCCGGCCTGCTCGCCGCCGCCCAGGGCCATCACTTTGCCGGGCGCGGCAATCGCTTCTGGCGCACCTTGCATCTGGCCGGGTTTACGCCTGAGGAGGTGCGTGCGGAAAACGACCGGTCGATCCTGCAGTATCAATGCGGCCTGACCGCCGTGGTCGAGCGACCGACGGCCCGGGCCGATCAACTGTCGAAACAGGAGTTTCTGGAATCGGCGGCACGCTTTGAAAGGAAGATCGCCCGTTATGCGCCGCGTTGCGTGGCGTTCCTGGGCAAGGCGGCGTATTCGGCGTTATCGGGGCAGCGGGAGGTGGCGTGGGGGCTACAGCCCAGGACCTTCGGCAATGCGGCGGTGTGGATATTACCCAACCCGAGCGGCCGGAATCTTGCGTTCAGCCAGGCTCAGCTGGTGGACGCCTATTGCGCGCTCAGGCAGGCGACGATCGGTGGCGATCAGTAATTCATGCCGTCGTCGATGGCGATGCCTTGGGCACGCATGGCCTTGATCAGCTCGCCCCGGGTGCCCGGCAGGTTGAGCATGGTCTCGGCGCGCAACGCGGCGACTTCATCGGCGGTGTAGGGCTGGTAGTGCTCGGGCATGCTCTCGCCCGCCATGCCGTCTTCGCGCATCAGCCAGTTGAGCAGGTCCGCCAGTTGCGCATTGTTCAGCGCCGACTGCGACATGCCTGGCACACGCACCAGAAATTCGCGGCCACCGGGGACTTTCAGAAAGTTGCCGACAAAGCCTTTCATGCGCGGCGTGTCGTTGGCGGCCGAACCCGTGCCGTCGCCCAGATGGCAACCGGCGCATTGCAGCTGGTAGTTCACGCCTGTGCTGTAGCCGGCCTGGCTGATCGGGGTCTGCGGGGATTCGTTGCCCGGTGCATGACCCTGCTTCGGGTTGGGAATGGCCCGGGCGTGAGCGAACGGGGTCGTCATGAGGCAGACCAGACCCAGAATCAACAACCTACGCATGACGAACACCTCTGCAATCGATCTTGTTTTGTGTAGCAGCTGGCGCAGCCTGCGTCCGGCTGCGCAGCAGTCGTAAAACCAGAACACGCGGTCTTTCAGCAGGACCGTGCGTGCAGGGTTTACGACTGCTGCGCAGTCGGACGCAGCCTTCGGCAGCTGCTACAGGGATGGATGTTGTGGTGGAGTTTTGTGGCATTGCCGACGTTCCCGGAAAAATAAACCGCCGGTTGCAGAACAACCGGCGGTGAATCGCTTAAACCGCCACACCCCGAATGATCGAGACGGTGCAGTGGTAGATGTGCGATTTGGCGGCCAGGCACCAGTTCACGTCGTTGTTGTTGAACGGGCGGTAGGCCGGTTCTTCACTGTCGTTACGGGTACAGGCGCACTGGGCGCAGCTCTGCTTACCGCAGCAGTCGTTGTACGAAATGATGTAGTCCTTGCCGTCGGCCGGGTTGCGGCAGGTGCCGATCCAGGTCACTTGCGAGGCCTCGGTGCCCGGTGGGCAGGAGGTCACCGAACCACCGCAGCAGCTGCACAGAAAGCCGTCGATGGAGCAGTAGCGCCAGTAGTCGCAGCTGTTCGGATCACCTGGGTCACCGGCTTTCGGATCGGTGGCGGCCAGGGCCTTGCTGGTACGGTCCAGCGGCAGCAGCAGGGGCAGGGCGGCACCGGCCACCATCAGCGAGCCCATGCGCGACAGCAGTTTGCGGCGCGAAGTAGTGTCGGCAACACGGCGCGAGGAGCGCTCGAACAACAGATCCAGCAGTTTCATGAAGGTCTCCCTGCCTTATCAGTGGCTATGGCCGTGGCTGTGGTCGTGAGCGTGGTCGTGAGGCTGAGCGTTGAGGTACTGCTGCAGCGTCGCGTGCTTGAGGTGTTCCACCTCGAACAGGCTGTCCAGGTGTTCGCGGGAGTTCACCAGGCCTTTGGCGCGCAGGGTGCCGGCCTTGTCGATCAGGGCGGCGTAAGGCAGCTTGCCGATCTGGTAAGTCATGCCCACTTCCGGACCGACCACGTAGGTGGCGTCTTCGAGTTTGTGTTCGCGGATCAGCGCTTGCTGGGCGTCCATGTCGCCGTCGCTGACGAATACCACGTCCAGGCTGTTTGCCTGTTCCTTGGCGATGGATTTGATCGCCGGCAGCAGCGACTTGCAGATCGGGCAGGTCGGCGAGAGGAAGAACAGCAGTTGCGATTTCTCACCGGCGTAGCCGAAGTTCACCGGACGACCCTTGCGGTCCGAAGCAGTGATTTGTGGAGCCGGTTCGTTGACCGCCACGCCCTTGTCGACCATCAGCGCGCCGGCCGGAGCCAGGCGACCGTGCAGTACGCCGATCTGACGGACCAGGCCCATGACGACGAACGCCACGGCCACCAGCAATACCCAGAGCAGAACGTTGGAAACTATCAAGCCTTCCATTTTGATTACCTACCAATCAATTTGAGCAGAAGAGGGGAGTTCGCCAGCAGGCCGTCGGCCGCGGCGTAGATGAGCAGGGCGACGGCGGCAGAGGCCAGCGTCACGAAGCCATCGAACACAGTCATGTCGCGAAGCACCGGTGCCACGCTGGCCAGCAGCGCCAGGGCCACCAGCACGCTGTTGCGCAGCAGCAGAACCGGACGCAGCGGTTGCGCCTGGTCGGGACCGGCACAGCCGCAGTCGATGTCGCGACGACCGCGCCACAGGTTGATGCCGATGGCGGCGGCGTACAGCGCCAGCAGGCTGGCCGCGCTCAGGGCTGCCCAGTGCCGGCTGACCGGCACCAGCAGGGCGAAAGCGATGGCCAGTTCCAGGAACGGCACCAGGCGTGCAACAGGGCGCACCAGCGCTTCGGGCAGCAGCTGGTAGTCGCCCAACTGCCGTGCGAAGCGCGCCGGTGCCCGCACCTTGTGGGTCGCGGCACTGGCCAGCAGCACCGCAATGGCGATGGCGCTGGCAATGATGAAGATCGGATCTGATTGCATGGCCGAACCTCTTAGTAGCTCATGACCTGAGTCGCGGTTTTCGCGACCTTGGCCATGGCACCGGTGTGCTGGTTGGTCTTGAGGTCGAAGATCTGCAAGCCACCCTCGACGTCAGCACCCAGCAGCAACGGTTTGTCGTCGCCGGTCGCCTGCATGCTCCAGATCGGAGCCGGGGCTTCCAGGGTGCCGACTTTCTTGCCGGTCTTGAGGTCATAGGCCCAGATCAGGGTGCTCGGGTCTTCCCACTTCATCGCTTCGTGCGCGTCATGCATCAGCACGTACAGGCGATTGAGCTTCGGCGCGACCGCCATCAGCTGCCAGCCGCCCGGCGCCCAGCCCGCTTTCTTTTCCTCGTCGGTGGTCAGCGACCAGCTCGGCAGGATCTTCGGTGCATCGCCACTGAAATCCACGGCGCGGATGGTGCCGGTGGTGGTGGTGAAGTAGTAGGTGTCGCCAACGTTGACCGCGCGCTCCACCAGTTTTTCCGCGTTCGGATCAAAGAACGGCGTACGGCTGCGCGCGGTTTCCTGGCCCTGATCGTTGAGGGTCACCACTTGCAGGCTGCCGTCGCCGCACAGCGAGGCGAACTTGCGCTTGCCGATCGGATAGTTCAGTACGCAGCCTGGGATCGCGATTTCGGTGGCGACGGCCTTGGTCTGGGTATCGACAACGGTCACCGAAGTCGACGGGGTGAAGTTGTAGATGTAGACGAAACGGTCATCGCCGCTGGTCTTCAGGCCGTAGCGCTGGGTCAGCGACTCGGCGCGCTTGTTCGGAATCAGCACTTCCCAGGCCGGCGACAGGGTCGAGGTGTCCCAGGCGGTCAGCACGTCGGTGCGGGTGCCACGGGTACCACGGGAGTACCAGATGTCGGCGGCGTAAATGGTCTTCTTGTCATGGCTCAGGGCCGAAGGCGCGGCGAAACCGGTAGGCACCATGCCCAGCACGCGTTTCTGGTCAGGGTCGACCACGGTGACACGACCGGCGACGAAGCTTTCGAACTCCACATCCACGACAAACGCGCGGTGCGGCTCGGCCGGGAAAGCCAGGGTGGTCTGGCCGATACCGGTGTCTGCGGGCAAATCCGCACGGGCACTGTTCAAACCGAGTACAAGCAGGCTCAGGCCTAGCGCTGACTGTACGGAGATCCTGTTTGTTCGCATAAGGGGAACTTCCTGAATTGTTGGTAACGCGGATCGCGGGTGAGTGGGCAGATTTTGACCATTGAATAGTGCCTCGCCCGGCAATCGGGGGAATTGCGCTGCCTGCCAAGAGATTGTGTATCTGTGCCAGTGTCATGAAACTTGTGGTGGGGGGTGGTAAGGCGGGGGATTGAGGGGAATTCGGAAGCGGAAGATGCAGTGCCGTATATCTGGAAGATATACGGCGTGTAGACACTAGCTACACAAGCGTCGTAGAGTCGATGGCACTGCCTTCGGGAGAATTCACGATTTCCAGCGTTTGAAACGTGTTTTGAAAATCAGGCCCGAGACGCTCCAGCATTCTTGGGGAGTCATAAAATGAAAAGTAATCGCATGGTTGATGCGTTAGCTCCTTAGCGGATCCATGCTAAAAATCTGCGCCCTCAGATGGGAAAAGAATCATGTCCGCTACAACCGAACGCCTTGAAAAGTCCAAACCCGTTCCAATCAACATGAGGACGGACGAAAAGAAACGCAGCCTGATCGATCTGGCCGCTGCCATGTCCGGTCGTGATCGAACCAGTTTCATTCTGGAAGCGGCTTGTCGGAAAGCAGAAGAAGTCATTCTGGAAAAACGTTTGTTCCTGCTTGACGACGATGCATTTGACGCATTTGAACAGGCCATTGAGGCGAATCCGCTCCGAGGTAACGAATGTCTTCACCAACTTCTCGAACGTCCAAAACGGTGGAGTTGAGTGCTCCGGAAAGACTCAACGACCGGCACCTCTTCGAAGGGTTCGACTCGGGCGAACCCTCCATCAATGAATACCTTCTGAAGCAGGCACGCAAGGCGCAGGCCGCCAAACACGCGGTTGTCTACGTTTGTCGCCGCAAAGGAACACAGACCGTCGCGGCTTACTACACCTTGTCGAGCGGCTCCGTTGCACGCGCCAAAGTCGTTCCGAAAAATCATCAACGCAACTCACCCAGCGTTCATCCGGTCACTCTGCTGGGCCGCATGGGAATAACGCTGGAAGCTCAGGGGCAAGGTTTTGCAATCGACTTGCTGCAAGACGCCATCGAGCGGGTCATTTCAGCATCTCAATCCATCGGGTCCAGCGCACTTATTGTTCATCCGCTCAATGAATGCCTCTCGAATTTCTACATCAAGTACGCAGGGTTCATACCTTGTCCGGGAATCACGCCCATCACATTGATGTTGCCGCTTCGGTAGCTCTGTATTGCGCACAGCATTTCTTCAGGGGCTGTACCTTCTACATCAATGTCGCCTGACACTCCGCCTTCGCGGGCAAGCCCGCTCCCACAATGGACAGCATTTCTTCTGTAGGAGCTGCCGAAGGCTGCGATCTTTTGCTTTAAGGCGCAGGCGTCAGGGGCAGGGTGAAGCTGAACACCGCGCCGCAAGGCTCAAGGTTCTGTGCCCAGATATCACCCCGATGGCGGCCGATGATGTTTTTGCACAGGGCCAGGCCGATGCCGTTGCCGCTGACTTTGGACGAGAAGAAGCCGTCGAACAGTTTTTCCTGGGCCTCGGCCTGTATCCCGCGGCCGCGGTCTTCGATGCGCACCAGGGCCATGCCGTTGTCGGTGCTGGCGTGGATGCGCAGCACGCGGCGTTCGATGGGCAGGTCGGCCATTTCTTCGATGGCGTTGAAGGCCAGGTTGAGGATGACCTGACCGATCAGCACTTTCTCGCAACTCACCAGCAGCGGCCCGGGGGCGGTGATGACATCCACCTTCACCAGGCTCGGGTCGGCGCGCAGGCTGATGAAGTAACGGGTTTCGCGCAGCAGTTCATTGAGGTCAATCAGCTCTTCGCTCTGCTCCAGCTTGACCACGTATTCGCGCACGCTCTTGATGATCACCGAGGCGTGCTCGATCTGCCGCACGGCGCTCTGCAGGCCCCAGGTGACACCCGCGTCGACGCCGCTCGCATTGCCCAAACGAATCACCGCGCCTTCAATGAAATTGCGCGTCGCCGCCAGGGGCTGACTCAGTTCATGGGCAATCGCCACGGCCATCTCGCCCATGGCGTTATAGCGCGCCAGGTACTCGAGCTTCTGCTCGCTGACCCGCCGCGCCTCTTCGGCCTGCACCTGTTCGGTGACGTCGCGGAACAGCAACAGATGCCCGTTCAGATCGTCCTCGATTTCAATGAAACGACAGGTCGCATCATGCCAGCGCCACTCGCCGTCGCGCCGCTGCACTTTGTAATGCACGCTGAACGGCAGGTGCTCGGGCGTCTCCGCCGACAGCTGCTGCAGCAAACGCTGACGTGAGCCTTCATCGCACCAGGCGAGGAAATTCTTGCCGATCAGCTGGCGTTCCGCGCCGTTGAGCAGGTTCGCGCCGGAGTCGCTGATAAACCGGATCTCACCCTCCGGCCCCAACACCGCCACACCCTCGGCCAGATCCTGCATGAACGCCTTGAGCCGGCTTTCGAAGCGCTTGAGGTCGCGCTTGACCTTGTCTTCCTTGGAAATGTCGCGGAACTGCACCATCAGCACATCGCGACCTTGCAGGTGCACCAGGGTCGCCACCGCCTCGGACAGAATCTCCACCCCCTGTTTGGAGCGGTAGCACCACTCGATGGCGCGCTGCCCCGTGCGCGCCGCGCCTTCCAGCCAGCGCAAACCCACCGAGCGCCGGTACTTGGGCGCATCGCGGGTCATGTCCGGGGCCTTGAGCGGGGTCAGTTCCTCGAGGGTAAAGCCCAGCGCCGACAGGGCCGCGGCGTTGGCCCAGAGAATCTCCTTGCTGTGGGCATCGTGAAGAATGATGCACAGCGGCATGGCTTCGATCAGGGTGAAAAAGTCGTTCTGTTCAGGCACGTACATCGCACAGCCCTTGAAGGCAGGGGTTGGGGACCGGTTGAACCGGAAGTATGGCTTTTTATACCGGCTCGCGCCGGGGGATGCGCTCAGAGGTAACCGGGGGCGATCTAGGGGTTTTCTTTAGGCGGGGGGCTGCACGCACCAATAGTTGCGTTCGGGCGGCGTTTTTACACTGGGCTCCAATGCAGGGCACCCCGTTCCCTGTAGGAGCGAGGCTTGCCCGCGAAGAACGATGACGTGGTCTACCAGACAGACCGAAGCGCCTGGTTCGCGGGCAAGCCTCGCTCCCACGGAAGCAGAGATGCGGTGTCGCCCCACCTAACAATAAGCAAAACGGAGAAAGCCCATGCTGCGTTCAGCGGTCGCGCAACAAGACGCATCGATCGGCGTTGACGACAATGGCGTCGATAGCCTCGCCTTCGCCCAGGTCCTGGAAGAAGTGCGTCAGCGTCGCGACGAATTCGACAGCCGCTCCCATGTGCCACGGGACATGATCGAGCGCTTCAAGCAGGTGGGCATCTACCGTGCCGCCACGCCGAAATGCTACGGCGGCGACGCCCTGGCGCCGGCGCGTTTTCTGGAGATGATCGAACGCATTTCCGAAGCCGACGGTTCCGCCGGCTGGGTCGCCAGTTTCGGCAGCGCCGGCGTCTATCTCGCCGCCTTGCCGCCAGAAACCCTGGCCGAACTGTACGCCGACAGCCCTGACCTGGTGTTCGCCGGCGGCCTGTTCCCGCTGCAACCGGCCGAAGCGGTCGACGGTGGCTGGCAGGTCAACGGCACCTGGAAATTCGCCAGCGGCTGCAAGGGCGCCGACCTGCTCGGCGTCGGCATCGGCGCGGCGGGCGGCAAGCCTCGCACCGCGGTGTTCCGTCCGGATCAGGTGGAAATCATCGAAAACTGGGACGTGGTCGGCCTCAAGGGCACCGGTAGCCACGACCTGCGCGTGACCAACAAGCACATCGACGAGCGCTGGACCTTCATCCGCGGCGGCGCCGCGACCATCGACGAACCGCTGTTCCGCTACCCGTCGATCGCCTACGCCGCGCAAGTGCTGGCCGTGGTCAACCTGGGTCTCGCCCGGGCGGCCCTCGACGAAATCAGCCGCATGGCCAACGGCGGTGGCATCACCGGCGCGCCGAAGCTGTCGGACCGCGCCTACGTGCGCATCGAAATCGCCAAGGCCGAAGCCAAGCTCGCCGCCGCCCGCAGCTTCTTCTACGGCACCACCGAACAGGTGTGGCAATCGATCCTGGCCGGCAACCCGGTCACGCCCGAGCAGACCAGCCAGCTGCGCCTGTCGGCGATTCACGTGTCCCAGGCCGGCGCCGCCGTGGTGCAGAGCGCCTACAACCTGGCCGGCACCACCGCCATTTACCTGCGCCATCCGCTGCAACGCTACCTGCGCGATTCGATGGTGGTGACCCAGCACGCCTTCCTCAGCGAAGGCCTGTACGACGGCGCAGGTTCGGTGTTCCTCGGCGTGCCGCCATTCCCGGGCTACATCTGATTCCAGCCTCAACTGTTTAGAGCCACTTATTCAAGGATTCACGTCATGACCCAAGCTACCCAGGAACCGTTGCGCGTCGTCTTCTGCATCGGCATCACCCAGAACTTCTTCGACTTGCCTACCGGCGAAGGCCTGGCCGTCTGGAAAGGCTTCAGCAAAATGATGGCCGATCTCGGCGCGATGCCTGGCATCACCGTGCTCGGTGCGATGGACGACGACCGCCTGATGGTCGGCCCGTCCACCACCTCGCCGTGGACCGTGTACATCATGGCCGACGTCGACTGCCATCAGTCGGTGATTGATGCCTGCAACCTGTTCCGCACTACGCCTGTGAACGAATACAGCCTGTGGCGCTACGCCAAGGTTGAAGCACGCATCGGCCGTCCGCTGACCATCCCTGATGCGGCCAAGGTGTAAGCCATGAACGAGGCCTTGCTGCAGCGTCTGGCGACGCTCGAAGGGGAAAGCGCAGTGCGCCGCCTGATGGCGCGCTACATGGACCTGTGCGATGTGCCAAGGGCGCAGGCCCTGGTCAGCGAGCTGGCCGAGCTGTTCTGCATCGACGCGATCTGGGAAGGCATCGGCACCCAGACCGCGCAGACCTTCGGTCAACATCGTGGGCGCGAGGCCGTGGCCGCGTTCGTCGGCGGCTACCTGCCGCCGTCGGATCACTTCCGGCTGAACCTGCACTACCTCACCAGCGAGTCGATCCTGGTCGACGGCCAGAGCGCGCAGGGGCAGTGGATCATGCAGCAGATTTCCACCTACGCCGATGGCCGCAGCGAGTTGTTCGGCACCCGCCTGAACATCGATTTCCGCTGCGTCGACGGCACCTGGCTGATCGCGCATTTCCGCACCCAACGTCTGTTCAATCAGGGGCTGAACGCATGAGCACCTTCATCAGCGAATTCCTCCTCGGCGGCAGCGGCAAGCGCGTTGCCATCAAGGACTCCATCGACATCGTCGGCTACCCGACCCGTTCCGGCAGCCGTGCCTTCGCCGATGCGCCGGCGGCGACGAAAAACGCCGACGTCGTGGACGCGATTCTCGAAGCCGGCTGGCAGATCGTTGGCAAGACCAACCTGCACGAGCTGGCGTTCGGCGTCACCGGCATCAACGACTGGACCGGCACCCCGATCAACCCGCAGGCCCCTGACCGGGTGCCGGGCGGTTCCTCCAGCGGTTCGGCGTCGGCCGTGGCTGCGGGCCTTGCGGACATCGCCATCGGCACCGACACCGGTGGTTCGGTGCGCGTGCCGGCAGCCTGCTGCGGCGTCGCCGGGCTCAAGCCGACCTACGGCCGGGTCAGCCGTGTAGGCGCCCATCCGCTGGAATCGAGCCTGGATTGCGTCGGCCCGTTCGCCAGGACCATGGACGATCTGATCGCCGCCATGCAGGTCATCTGCCCGGGCTTCAACGTGCAGGAGTTGCCAGGTGACGGCGCAAAAGTCGGCTTCCTCGACGTAGCCTGCGATGCGCATCTGCAAGCCAGCCTGGGCGCGGCCGCCGATCGCGCCGGCTGGCGTCGCAGCCACCTGCAACTGAGCGAATTCGAAGCGGCGTTCGTTGCCGGCCTGACCGTCATCAATTTCGAAAACTGGGCCGCGTTCGGTCACCTGACCGGCAAGGGCCTGATCGGCGCCGACGTGGAAACCCGCCTGCTGGCGGCTGCCCGTACGACCCGTGAAGAACTGGCCGAGGCCGAAGCCGTGCGCAGCCGCTTCACCCAACAGGTGGATGACGCGCTGCAAGACTTCGCCGTGCTGCTGTTGCCGACCCTGCCCACGCTGCCGCCGACCCTCAGCGAAGCCCGCGCCGGCAGCAAGGCGGTGGCCGGCATGACGCCGCTGGTGCGCCCGTTCAACTTGAGCGGGCATCCGGCGTTGACGGTGCCGGTGGAACTCGATTGCGGCGGGCTGAAAGTCGGCCTGCAGATCGTCGGTCGCAAAGGTCAGGACGAAGTGGTCTGCGCCTTCGGTGCGCAACTGCAACAGAGCATGGTCGGTTAGCCCCCGGCTCCATAACCCAATCATAAAAAGAAGCCATGAGGAGAACCGCATGAGCACTCATGAATACCGGCTGATCGCGACGTCGAAAAGCCCCGAAGAGCTGGTCCAGCACGACCGCGTCGACGTCTCGCTGTACAACGATCCGGCGCTGTTCGAAGCCGAGCTGGAAAAGATTTTCTACCGCACCTGGGTGTGGGTGGCCCACGAAAGCGAAGTGCGCAACAGCGGAGACTTCAAGACCGCCATGGTCGGCCGTCGTCCGGTGATCGTCGTGCGCGACAAGAAGAACAACATCAACGTCCTGGAAAACCGTTGCCGCCACCGTGGCGCCACCGTGTGCGAAAAGCACAAGGGCAACGCCACCGGTTTCACCTGCCCGTACCACAGCTGGTCCTACGGCCTGGACGGCAAGCTGCGCGCGCTGCCGTATCCGGACGGTTATGAAGGCATCCTCGAAAAGTCCGAACTGCCGCTGACCAGCCTGCGCGTCGAAAGCTACGCGGGCATGATCTTCGCCAGCTACAACGACGACATCGAACCGCTGGAAGACTTCCTCGGCGGCGCCAAACACTGGATGGACCTGTTCATGAAACAGGGCGCCGGCTACCCGATCAAGACCCAGGGCGAACACAAGTTCAGCTTCAAGGGCAACTGGAAGATCCAGCTGGAAAACACCACCGACGGTTACCACTTCCCGATCGTGCACAAGTCGTTCATGTCGTCGGTGGATGAAGAGACCTCGGAAATGCTCTCGTTCATGACCGACGAGCAGGCCGTGACCCACTCGCTGGGCAACGGCCACAGCGTGATGGTGATGGTGCCGGAGCACGTCGATCTGGATCACGACGACGGCACCGAGCAGTTGCAGGAACGCTTCGCTCACGTCACCGAAGAACTGTCGAAAACCATGCCGCCGGAGCAGGTACGCCGCATCGTGCGCTCGCTGCACGGCGCCGGTTTCAACCTGAACCTGTTCCCCAACATCGCCATGTCGATGTCGTTCTTCCGCGTGCTGCGTCCGGTGTCGGTCACCGAAACCGAGATCCGTCACGTGGCCCTGGGCATGGACGGTGGCCCGGAAATCGCCAACCGCGAGCGCATGCGCATTCACGAACACTTCCAGGGCCCGTTCGGCTTCGGCAGCCCCGACGATGCCGAGGCCTGGGACCGCGTGCAGCGCGGCTCCTATGCCGGCGTTGACGCGCCGATTCTGGTCAACCGCGGCCTGAACCGCGAAATCACCGCTGAAAACGGCGACAAAGTCAGCCACGCCACCGACGAAGGCGGCATGCGCGGTGCCTACGACATGTGGAAAAGGATGATGAGCCAATGAGCAATCACGACACCCTGAACGGTTTTTCCGGCCCGCTGGCCCAAGCCATCGAATTCATCTGGCGCGAAGCCGAGCTGCTGGACCACAAGAATTACGCCGAATGGGCGACCCTGTGGAGCGAGAGCGGCAAGTACATCGTGCCGATCGACCCGGACACCGAAGACTTCGAGGCCACCCTCAACTACGCCTACGACGACGCGCGCATGCGTGACCTGCGTATCGAACGCCTGACCGCCGGCTACTCGCCGTCGGCGGTGGACGCGGCGAAAACCATCCGCACCGTCTCGCGTTTCCGCCTGGTGGAAGCGGCCGGCGACATCGTCGAAGTCAACTCGGCGCAGTTGCTGTACGCCTACAAGCGCGGCGTGCACACGCCGTTCGTGGCTGACCTGAACCACCGCATTCGCTTCACCGACGGCGTGCCGAGCCTGGAGCGCAAAGTGGTGCGCCTGATCAACTCCACCGACAGCCTGAGCGCGCTCGGCTTCCTGCTTTGAGGGCAACATCATGAGTCGAGTAGCCCTGGTAACGGGTGCTTCGCGCGGATTGGGCGAGTGCATCGCCCGCCGTCTGCATGCAGCCGGTTATCGCGTCGGCCTGGCGGATGTGCGCCTTGATGGCGTTCAGCAGCTGGCCGCCGAGCTGGATGGCAGCGGCGCCACTGCACTGGCCATTGAATTGGATGTGCGCAGCAAAGCCGACTTCCAGCGTGCTCGCGATGTGCTCGCCGAGCGCTGGGGCGGCACCGACATTCTGGTGAACAACGCCGGGGTGTCGAAGGTCGCGGCGCTGATGGACATCACGCCCGAAGAGTTCGACGAGTCGATGGCGATCAACCTGCGGGGCACCTTCGTGGCCTGTCAGGTGTTCGGCGCGCATTTCGCCGAGCGTGGCTTCGGGCGTATCGTCAACATCGCCTCCCTGGCCGGGCAGAACGGCGGCACCGCCACCGGCGCGCACTACGCGGCGGCGAAGGGCGGCGTGGCGACCCTGACCAAGGTCTTCGCCCGTGAGCTGGCGCCTCGCGGCGTGACGGTCAACAGCATCTCGCCGGGTCCGCTGGACTTGCCGGTGGTGCGCGAAACCGTGGCGCCGGAGCGTCTGGAGCAGATTCTGAAGATGATTCCGGCGGGCACCCTGGGCGATCCGTCGTACGTCGCCGACAGCGTCCTGCTGCTGATCGCCGAGCACGCCACCTCCGTAACCGGTGCGTGCCTGGACATCAATGGCGGCCTGTTCATGCGCTAGATGCGATGACCCCTGTAGGAGCTGCCGAAGGCTGCGATCTTTTGATCTTGATCTTGAAAAGCAAA
>NZ_JABFMP010000044.1 GCF_013359595.1 Pseudomonas sp. C1C7
GACTGCTTCGCAGTCGGACGCAGGCTTCGCCAGCTGCTACAAGGACCGTGCTTTGCTGTAATTTCTGTGCTTGTCCGTTTCAGGGAATTCCTTCATGACCCACCCCCGCCCAACCCACGTCCTGGTCATCGGTTACGTCTGGCCCGAACCCCGCTCTTCCGCGGCCGGTGGGCATATGATGCAGATCCTCGAATCCTTCCTGGCCCGGGGTTGGACCGTCACCTTCAGCAGCCCCGCGCGCTCCGGCGAACACCGCGCGGACCTCGGGGCACTGGGTATCGAAGAAGTACCCATCGAGTTGAACAACAGCGGTTTCGATACTTTCATCCGCGAATTGGTCCCGGATGTGGTGTTGTTCGATCGCTTCATGATGGAAGAACAGTTCGGCTGGCGCGTGGAAAAGCACTGCCCCGACGCGTTGCGCGTGCTCGAGACCTCCGATCTGCAAAGCCTGCGCGATGCCCGGCACCAGCGGCTCAAGCAGCGCCTGAAAGCCAGTGACGACACCAACGACTTCAGCGAACTGTTCGCCCCGGCGCTGCGCGAAGAATTCGAGTTCATGGCCGACACCGATCTGGCCCAGCGGGAAATCGCATCGATCTACCGATGCGACCTGAACCTGATGATTTCCGAAGTGGAAGTAGAATTGCTGGTCGAGCAGTTCAAGATTCCACGCGAACTGCTGCACTGGTGCCCGCTGATGGTCGATCTGCCGAAAGATCCCCCGGCACCTTTCGAAGATCGCGCGCACTTTCTGCATATCGGCAACTTCCGCCATGCGCCCAACTGGGATGCGGTGCTGTGGTTGAAAACCGCGATCTGGCCATTGATTCGCGAACGCCTGCCGGGCGCGCAGTTACACATCTATGGCGCCTACACACCGCCCAAGGCCACCGCGCTGCACAATCCGGCGCAAGGTTTTCATGTCATGAACTGGGCCGAAGACGCACTGCAAGTGATGTCGGCGGCACGGGTGTGCATGGCACCGCTGCGCTTTGGTGCGGGGGTCAAGGGCAAGATCGTCGATGCGATGCTCTGCGGTACACCCAATGTCACCACACCGATTGGCGCCGAAGCGATGCATGGCGACGAACCCTGGCCGGGGGCGATCACCCGCACGGCGCGGGAGTTCGCCGAGCAGGCCGTGCAACTGCATCAGGACCAGAACCGCTGGCTTGAGGCCCAAGCCGATGGACTACAGTTGCTCGCCAATCGTTATCGGCAGGACGTCCACGGCCCGGCGCTGGTCGCCCGGATCGAGCATTGCCTGCAAAACCTTGGCACTCTCAGAAGAGACAACTTCACCGGCAGCATGCTGCGCCATCACCAGCACAAGAGCACGCAGTACATGTCGCAATGGATCGAGGCAAAGAACCGCGCGCCATAGAACCCTGTAGGAGCTGCCGCAGGCTGCGATCTTTTGATTTTGCTTTTAAAAGATCGCAGCCTCGTTGCACTCGACACCTCCTGCACAGCTGCTGGCATTGCCTGCCCCGGAAGAGGCATGATCGCTCAGCGATAACAACAAAAGCGCCCAGACATGAACCGCCCCGCACGCATCACCGACCCTTCCTACGAGTTGATGGACGACCACAACGGCCTGTCCATCATCTATCGCCAGCACGGTTTTCCCTGCCCGCTGGTGCGCTGGCATTTTCACAAGGAATACGAGTTGCACCTGATCGTCGCCAGTTCTGGCAAGGTGTTCATCGGCGACTACATCGGCAACTTCTACCCCGAAACGCTGTTCCTCACCGGACCCAACCTGCCGCACAACTGGATCAGCCAGGTGGCCGAGGACGAGGTGGTGGAAAAGCGCGACATGCTGGTCAACTTCACCGACGAGCTGTTCGACAGCGGCTATCAGGTATTCGCCGAACTCAAGACCCTGGCGCCGCTGCTGGAGCGCGCCCAATACGGCATCGAGTTTCGCTGCAAGGCCACCATCCGCAAGACCGTGGACCTGATGCAGCGCATCGCCGATACCACCGGCGTGACACGCCTGGGGCACTTTTTCATCCTGCTGGAGCTGCTGGCGGCCTGTGACGACTACCAGCTGCTGTCCGGCGCGACCACGCCGCAACTGGCGGATGAGCACAACATCGACCGCACCAACCGCGCGGTGGACTACATCTTCGCCCACTACGCCCGTGACCTGACGCTTGAGGAAGTGGCCGAGCACCTGGGCATGAAGCCGACCTATTTCAGCCGGGTGTTCAAGCAGGCCACGGGGCGCAATTTCATCGAGTTCGTCAATCGCCTGCGCATCAGCAAGTCCTGCGAGCTCTTGGCCGATGGCGACAAGCCGGTGACCGACGTGTGTTTCGAGTCGGGGTTCAACAACATTTCCAACTTCAACCGGCGCTTCCAACAGCTCAAGGGCATGACCCCCTCGCATTATCGGCGGTTGGTGGTGCAGCGGTTGACCGAACAGAATCTGGGTTAACGACAGAGAGCCAATGTGGGAGCGCTTTTTACCCTTAAACCTGTACGAATCCCACGCCCCAGTCCCCCTGTAACGCCCTTCCCTACATCTCCCCCACAAATCTTAAGTGCAAAAAAGTATCGATCCCAGTGCGATGGATGATTTGTCTCGCCCACGATTGAACGTTGTAATCAGCGCAGATGCTTGCTGGATCGCAAGCCACAAAAACAATAACTGTCCTTCTGTAACCCTCGGGTGCAGAAAAGGAGTGCTCGATGCAACCTTCTGTAAAAGCTCTGCTCGCCCTCACCTGCATGACCCTCAGCAGCGTCAGCCTCGGCGCTCAGACCCTGACCATCGCCACCGTCAACAACAGCGACATGATTCGCATGCAAAAGCTCTCGAAAACCTTCGAAGCCGAGCATCCGCAGATCAAGCTCAATTGGGTGGTGCTGGAAGAAAACGTCCTGCGTCAGCGCCTGACCACCGACATCGCCACCCAGGGCGGGCAGTTCGACGTGCTGACCATCGGTATGTACGAAGCGGCACTCTGGGGAGCCAAGGGCTGGCTGGAACCGATGAAGGACCTGCCGGCCAGTTATGACCTCGACGACGTGTTCCCGTCGGTGCGCGAAGGCCTGTCGGTGAAAGGCTCGCTGTACGCCCTGCCGTTCTACGCCGAAAGCTCCATCACCTATTACCGCACCGATCTGTTCAAGGACGCGGGCCTGACCATGCCCGAGCACCCGACCTGGACACAGATCGGCGAATACGCTGAAAAACTGACCGATAAAACCAAAGAGCAGTACGGTATCTGCTTGCGCGGCAAGGCCGGCTGGGGCGAGAACATGGCGCTGATCACCACCGTCGCCAACGCCTATGGCGCACGCTGGTTCGATGAGAAATGGCAGCCGGAATTCAACGACCCCGAGTGGAAGAACGCGCTGAATTTCTACGTCGACACCATGAAGAAATCCGGCCCACCGGGGGCTTCCAGCAACGGCTTCAACGAAAACCTCGCGCTGTTCAACAGCGGCAAGTGCGCGATCTGGGTCGATGCCAGCGTCGCCGGCTCGTTCGTCACCGACAAGACCCAGAGCAAGGTCAGCGACAACGTCGGCTTCACCTATGCGCCGCACGAAACCACCGACAAGGGTTCGGCGTGGCTCTACTCCTGGGCGCTGGCGATTCCGACCAGTTCCAAGGCCAAGGATGCCGCCAAGACCTTCAGCGCCTGGGCCACGTCCAAGGAATACGGCGCCCTGGTCGCCAAGACCGACGGCATCGCCAACGTGCCGCCAGGCACCCGCGCCTCGACCTACAGCGCGCAATACATGAACGCCGCGCCGTTCGCCAAGGTCACCCTCGAATCGCTCAAGGCCGCTGACCCGAGCAAACCCGGCGCCCGCCCGGTGCCTTACATCGGCATCCAGTTGGTGACCATCCCCGAGTTCCAGGCGGTGGGCACCCAGGTCGGCAAGCTGTTCTCCGCCGCCTTGATCGGCCAGACCACGGTCGACCAGGCTTTGGCTGCGGCGCAGCAGTCCACTGAACGCGAGATGAAGCGCGCGGGTTATCCCAAATAGCCACCCCCTACTCCCTGTGGGAGCGGGCTTGCCCGCGATAGCGGTGTGTCAGCTACATCATTGTCTACTGACACTCCCTCATCGCGGGCAAGCCCGCTCCCACAGGTTCCAAGTTGCCTGTTCAAAATCGGTTGCGACTCCCATGAATACTTCAACCGCCAAAGCCCACATGGACATCCCCCAGCCGCTGCGCAAAAGCCGGGTGGCCAACCCCGGCTGGTTTCTGGTCAGCCCTTCGGTGGCGTTGCTGCTGTTGTGGATGATCGTGCCGCTGGGCATGACCGTCTATTTCTCGATGATCCGCTACAACCTGCTCTACCCCGGCGAAAACGAATTCGTGGGGCTGGAGAACTTCACTTACTTCCTGACCGATTCGGGCTTCATGCCCGGCGCCACCAATACGCTGCTGCTGGTGGGCAGCGTGCTGGCAATCAGCGTGGTGCTGGGGGTGTTGATCAGCGCCCTGCTCGAGGCCACCGACTTTCTCGGCCGCGGCATTGTCCGGGTGATGCTGATCTCACCGTTCTTCATCATGCCCACCGTCGGCGCGCTGATCTGGAAAAACCTGATTTTCCATCCGGTGTCGGGAATCCTCGCCTACGTCTGGAAGCTGTTCGGCGCAGAGCCCGTGGACTGGCTGGCGCACTACCCGCTGCTGTCGATCATCATCATTGTCTCGTGGCAGTGGCTGCCCTTCGCGATCCTGATCCTGATGACCGCCATGCAGTCCCTCGACCAGGAACAGAAAGAAGCCGCGCGCCTGGACGGTGCCGGGCCCATCGCGATTTTCTGGCACCTGACCCTGCCGCACCTGGCACGGCCGATTGCGGTGGTGGTGATGATCGAAACCATCTTCCTGCTCTCGGTGTTCGCCGAAATCTTCACCACCACCAATGGCGGCCCCGGCTACGCCTCGACCAACCTCGCCTACCTGATCTACAACCAGGCGCTGGTGCAGTTCGACGTCGGCATGGCCTCGGCGGGCGGGTTGATCGCGGTGGTGATCGCCAACATCGCGGCCATCGTCCTGGTGCGGATGATCGGCAAAAACCTGACAGACAAAGCCTGAGGCCCGCGCCATGACCCTACAACAATCCCGTCGCCTGCAAAGCCTGCTGCTGGGCACCCTGGCCTGGGCCATCGCGATCCTGATCTTCTTCCCGATCTTCTGGATGGTGCTGACCAGCTTCAAGACCGAAATCGACGCGTTCGCCACACCGCCGCAGTTCATCTTCACGCCGACGCTGGAAAACTACCTGCACATCAACGAGCGCAGCGATTACATGAGCTTCGCCTGGAACTCGGTGGTGATTTCCTTCTGCGCCACCGCCCTGTGCCTGCTGATCGCGGTGCCGGCAGCCTACTCCATGGCGTTCTATGAAACCCGGCGCACCAAGGGCACGCTGCTGTGGATGCTCTCCACCAAGATGCTGCCGCCGGTGGGCGTGCTGATGCCGATCTACCTGTTGGCCAAGCAGTTCGGCCTGCTCGATACGCGCATCGCGCTGATCGTGATCTACACCCTGATCAACCTGCCGATCGTGGTCTGGATGGTTTACACCTACTTCAAGGACATCCCCAAGGACATCCTCGAAGCCGCCCGCCTGGACGGCGCCACCCTGACCCAGGAGATGCTGCGGGTGCTGCTGCCGATCGCCAAGGGTGGCCTGGCGTCCACCGTGCTGCTGTCGTTGATCCTGTGCTGGAACGAGGCGTTCTGGTCGCTGAACCTGACCTCGTCGAAAGCCGCGCCGCTCACCGCGCTGATTGCCTCTTACTCAAGCCCCGAAGGGTTGTTCTGGGCCAAGTTGTCGGCAGTCTCGACCCTGGCCTGCGCGCCGATCCTGATCTTTGGCTGGATCAGCCAGAAGCAACTGGTGCGCGGTTTGTCGTTTGGCGCCGTGAAATGAATCAAAAGCAAAAGATCGCAGCCTGCAGCAGCTCCTACAGGGGACTCGCGGCGCTTGGTTGCTTTGTGCAGGAGCTGCCGAAGGCTGCGATCTTTTGATCTTAAAAAAACAACAAGTGGAGGCCCACCACCATGGCCAACCTGAAAATCAAGAACCTGCAAAAAGGCTTCGAAGGCTTTTCCATCATCAAGGGCATCGACCTCGAAGTGAACGACAAGGAATTCGTGGTCTTCGTCGGCCCGTCCGGCTGTGGCAAGTCCACCCTGCTGCGGCTGATCGCCGGGCTGGAGGAAGTCAGCGGCGGCACCATCGAGCTCGATGGACGCGACATCACCGAAGTCAGCCCGGCCAAGCGTGACCTGGCCATGGTGTTCCAGACCTACGCCCTGTACCCGCACATGAGCGTGCGCAAGAACATGTCCTTCGCCCTCGACCTGGCCGGCGTGTCCAAAGCCGAAGTGGAAAAGAAAGTCGGTGAAGCGGCGCGCATCCTTGAGCTGGGGCCGATGCTGGAACGCAAACCCAAGCAACTCTCCGGTGGGCAACGCCAGCGCGTGGCCATCGGCCGGGCCATCGTGCGCAACCCGAAAATCTTCCTGTTCGATGAACCGCTGTCCAACCTCGACGCCGCCCTGCGGGTACAGATGCGCCTGGAGCTGCTGCGCCTGCACAAGGAACTGCAGGCGACCATGATCTACGTGACCCACGATCAGGTCGAAGCCATGACCATGGCCGACAAGGTGGTGGTGCTCAATGGCGGCAAGATCGAGCAGGTCGGCTCGCCCCTGGACCTGTATCACCACCCGGCCAACCTGTTCGTCGCCGGCTTTCTCGGCACGCCGAAAATGGGTTTCCTCAAAGGCACCGTCAGCCGCGTCGACAGCCTGGGTTGTGAGGTGACGCTGGACGCCGGCACCCGCATCTCCCTGCCGTTGAGCGGCGCCAACCTGAGCGTCGGCGGCGCGGTGACCTTGGGGATTCGTCCGGAACACCTGGAACTGGCCAAGCCCGGCGACTGCACCTTGCAGGTCACCGCCGACGTCAGCGAGCGTCTGGGCAGCGACACCTTCTGCCACACGCGCACCGCGTCCGGCGAGGCCCTGACCCTGCGCGTGCGCGGCGATCTGGCCAGCCGTTACGGCGAAACCCTGAACCTGCACCTGGATGCCGAGCACTGCCATTTGTTCGATGCCGACGGCGTGGCTTTAGCCCGTCCGCTGCGCGTTGCCGCCTGATTTTTCGAGAACCTGTATGAAACTCAACCAACAAAACCTCAACCGCCTCGCCCCCGAGGTGGTCCTGCCCGCCTACGCCCTCAGCGACACCCGCCAGGGCATCGCGCATATCGGCGTCGGCGGCTTCCATCGCGCCCATCAGGCGTACTACACCGACGCGCTGATGAACCTGGGCGAAGGCCTGGACTGGGCGATCTGCGGTGTCGGCCTGCGCGCCGAAGACCGTCGCGCCCATGACGACCTGCACGGCCAGGACTGCCTGTTCACCCTGTTCGAACTGGGTGACAACGACGACACCGAAGTGCGGGTGATCGGCTCGATCCGTGACATGCTGCTGGCCGAGGACAATGCCCGGGCGCTGATCGACAAACTCGCCGATCCGCAGATCCGTATCGTGTCGCTGACCATTACCGAGGGCGGTTACTGCATCGACGACAGCAACGGCGAGTTCATGGCCCACCTGCCGCAGATTCAGCATGACCTGGCCAATCCGGGCGCACCGAACACCGTGTTCGGTTTCCTCTGCGCCGCACTGGCCAGGCGCCGGGCCGCGGGCACGCCGGCCTTCACCCTGATGTCCTGCGATAACCTGCCGCACAACGGCGCCGTCACCCGCAAGGCCCTGCTGGCTTTCGCCGCGCTGCGCGACGCCGATCTGCGCGACTGGATCGCGACCAACGTCAGCTTCCCCAACGCCATGGTCGACCGCATCACGCCGATGACCAGCACCGAGCACCGCCTGCAACTGGCCGACCAGCATGGCGTGGACGATGCCTGGCCGGTGGTGTGCGAGCCGTTCGTGCAATGGGTGCTGGAAGACAAGTTCGTCAATGGCCGCCCGGCCTGGGAAAAGGTCGGCGTGCAGTTCACCGACGACGTCACGCCATACGAAGAAATGAAGATCAAGCTGCTCAACGGCAGCCACCTGGCCCTGACTTACCTGGGGTTTCTCAAGGGTTACCGGTTCGTCCACGAGACCATGAACGACCCGCTGTTCGTGCGCTACATGCAGGCCTACATGGATCTGGACGTGACCCCGCAGTTGTCGCCGGTGCCGGGGATCGACCTGACCGAGTACAAGAACACGCTGGTGGAGCGTTTCTCCAATCAGGCGATTGCCGATCAGCTGGAGCGGGTGTGTTCGGATGGGTCGTCGAAGTTTCCCAAGTTCACGGTGCCGACCATCAACCGCTTGATCGCGGATGGTCGGGAGACCAGGCGCGCGGCCCTGGTGGTGGCGGCCTGGGCGTTGTATTTGAAGGGGGTGGACGAGAATGGCGACACCTACAGCATTCCCGATCCACGGGCGGCTTTCTGTCAGGCGCTGGTGGCTGATGATGTGTTGATGACCCAGCGGCTGTTGGCGGTGGAGGAGATTTTCGGCACGGCGATTGCGCAGTCGGCGCCGTTTGTGGCGGCGTTTGAGTGGTGCTGCAACAGCTTGCGCGAACATGGCGTGACGGGGACGTTGGAGCGGGTGCTGGCTTAAACACGTTGGTGAATGTACTTCCGTATTCGCGAGCAAACCCGCTCCCACACTTGATCGAGTTTCTTCAGGTTGAACACCGTCGAATGTGGGAGCGGGCTTGCTCGCGAATGGCTTCACCGAGATTGAACTGACACACCAGGGGCTCCTCATGGCAACCCAACAACTCTTCCTCGGCATCGACTGCGGCACACAGGGCACCAAGGCCCTGATTCTCGACGCCCAAAGCGGTCAGGTCCTGGGCCAGGGCGCCGCCGCGCACAAGATGATCAGCGGCGCCAATGGCCGGCGCGAGCAGGACACGGCGCAATGGATCGAGGCATTCACCCTCGCCACCCGCCGCGCCTTGCTGGCCGCCAACGTTGACGGCCAGGACATCCTCGGCGTCGGCGTCTCCGGCCAGCAGCACGGCCTGGTCCTGCTCGACGATCAGGGCCAGGTCCTGCGCCCGGCCAAGCTCTGGTGCGACACCGAAACCACCGCACAAAACGACCGCCTGCTGCACCACCTGGGCGGCGAGCAAGGTTCGCTGGAGCGCCTGGGCGTGGTCATCGCCCCCGGCTACACCGTCTCGAAACTGCTGTGGACCAAGGAACAGCACCCCGAGATCTTCTCGCGCATCGCCCGCATCCTGCTGCCCCACGACTACCTGAACTTCTGGCTCACCGGCCGCAGTTGCAGCGAATACGGCGATGCCTCGGGCACCGGCTATTTCAACGTGCGCAGCCGTCAGTGGGACCTGCAGTTGCTGCGCCACATCGATCCCGGCGGACGCCTGCAAGCGGCATTGCCGGAGTTGATCGACGCTCAGGCCGTCGTCGGCACCGTGTTGCCGGAAATTGCCCGGCATCTGGGCATCAACCCGCAAGCCCAAGTGTCCAGCGGCGGCGGCGACAACATGATGGGCGCCATCGGCACCGGCAACATTCAGCCCGGCGCGATCACCATGAGCCTCGGTTCGTCCGGCACGGTGTACGCCTATGCCGACTCGCCGAAAGTCAGCATGGATGCGGCGGTCGCGACCTTCTGCTCGTCCACCGGCGGCTGGCTGCCGCTGATCTGCACCATGAACCTGACCAACGCCACCGGTGCGATTCGCGAATTGCTCGATCTGGATCTCGACAGTTTCAACGATCTGGTGGCCCAGGCGCCCATCGGCTCCGAAGGCGTGAGCGTGCTGCCATTCCTCAACGGCGAACGCGTCCCGGCCCTGCCCCACGCCACCGGCAGCCTCCACGGCCTGACCATGAGCAACCTGACCCGGGCGAACCTGTGCCGGGCCGTGGTCGAAGGCACTACCTTCGGATTGCGTTACGGACTGGACCTGCTGCGTCACAATGGCTTACAAAGCCGCAGCATCTGCCTGATCGGCGGTGGCTCGAAAAGCCCAGTGTGGCGACAGATCGTCGCCGACATCATGGATACGCCGGTGATCTGCACCGAACAGAGTGAAGCCGCTGCCCTCGGCGCGGCGATTCAGGCGGCGTGGTGCACGGCTCGGTCAAACGGACAGGCAGAAAGCCTGCAGGCGCTGTGCGAGCGTTGCGTCAAACTAGATGCTGCCAGCGAAACCCGACCGATTGCCGAGAATGTGGCCGCCGCGCAACAGGCCTACGAACGCTACCGACAGCATGTCGCAACCCTTTGAAGAGTGAATGAATATGTATCTGGTGTGTGGCGAAGCGCTGTTCGATTTTTTCAGTGACAACGACGCCAGCGGTCTGGCTTCGCAGGTGAACTTTAAGGCGATCGCTGGCGGCTCGCCGTTCAACGTTGCCGTGGGCCTGCGACGCCTGGGCGTGGACGCGGCGCTGTTTGCCGGGCTGTCCACCGATTATCTGGGTCGGCGTCTGCTCAAGGTGTTGCAGGACGAAAACGTGCGAACCGACTACCTGCTGGATTGTGCGGCGCCTACCACCCTTGCGATGGTCGCGCTGGGCGCCAATGGCTCGCCACAGTACAGCTTTCGTGGCGAAGGCTGCGCGGATCGGCAGTTGAAGCCCGAGCACCTGCCGACCCTGGGGCCTGAGGTGCGTGGCTTGCACTTCGGTTCGTTTTCGCTGGTGGTGCAGCCGATTGCCGACACCCTGCTGGCCCTGGTACGGCGGGAAAGCGGCCAGCGCCTGATCAGCCTCGATCCGAACGTTCGGCTCAATCCGCAGCCGGACATCGAACTGTGGCGTTCGCGCATTGACTCGCTGGTCGAGCATGCGGACCTGATCAAGGTCAGCGACGAGGATTTGCACCTGCTGTGTCTTGACCAGGAGCCGGCGCAGGTGATCGAGGGCTGGTTGCAGCACCGCTGTCAGGTGGTGTTCCTGACCCGTGGTGGCGATGGTGCGACGGTGTTCAGCCGTGCCCATGGCGCGTGGTCGGTACCGGCACAACCGGTGCAGATCGCCGACACCGTGGGCGCCGGCGATACCTTCCAGGCGGCGCTGATTGCCTGGCTGACCGAGCAACAGCTGGATTCGGTGGAGGGCGTGCGACAGCTCAGTCGCCAGCAGATCGACGACATGGCCCGATTCGCCGTCCGCGCCGCGGCGCTGACCTGCGGCAAGACCGGGCCGGATTTGCCTTATCGGCATCAGCTGGATATTCGCTGACCTCAATCCCACAGTTGATCTGTGGTGTTGCACAGAATCCTGTAGGCGCTGCCGAAGGCTGCGATCTTTTGATCTTGCTTCTAAAAGATCGCAGCCTCGTTTCACTCGACAGCTCCTGCACGGAATCGGTGGTACGTCGCAAAACCCTGTAATGGTCGTCAACGATGACGCTGGCAGCCTGACACCCCGCGATGTCCGTGCCTCCATCGCGAGCAAGCTCGCTCCTACAAAATCGAAAAGTTGTAGCTCACGATCAACCGCGTCTCATCCACATCCCGCGCAAACTGCGCATAGTTGGTCCGGTACGTCGCATTGCGCAACCGCAGGCTGACATCCTTGAACGTCCCGCCCTGCACCACGTACTTCAACTCGCTGTCACGCTCCCATTCTTTACCTTCCTGATCACTGCCTGGCACCTTGATGTGATCGCCGTTCACATAACGGGTCATGAATGTCAGGCCGTTGAGGCCGATGCCCTTGAAGTCATAGTCATAACGCAACTGCCACGAACGCTCCTGGGCCGCGGCGAAGTCGTTGACCTGCACGTAGTTGACCAGGTACGGGTTGGTGCCATCCAGATACGGCATCGAGTTGTCGCCGTTCATGCGCTGCCAGCCGGCGCTGAAGGTATGGCCACTGATGGCATAGGCCAGCATCCCGCTCAGGGCACGGTTGTCGATGGACCCGGCCTTGGCCGCACCGCTGTCGGCACTTTTGAGCAGGCGCAGATCGGCCTTGAGCACCCCGCCGCCCAACGGCTGGTTGCCGAGCAATCCCACGAAGTGCTGGCGGTAAATGTCTTCCAGCTCGGCGTAGTGATACTGCGCGGTCAGCCGGTCATTGAGCTTGTAGTCAAAACCGTACATGTCGAAGTGATCGGCTGTGATGTTGCAGGCATAACGCTTGTTCTTGCAGTGCACGCGGATGTCCTGGGCATCGGTGGAATCCCGGGCGGTGTACTTGTCCAGGCGCGCGGCCATGAACGTCAGGTCGTTGACCTCCTTGGAGGTGAGCATGGCGCCGTTGAACATGGTCGGCAGCAGGCGCCCATCGTTGTATTTGAGCAGCGGCACATCCGGCAACAGCGCGCCGTACTTCAACACGCTTCGGGAAACCCGGACCTTGGCCGTCAGCCCCAGCTTGCTGTATTCATCCGCTGAACCACGGGGATTGCTGCCGCTGGACGGCAGCAGGCCACTGTTGCTGCTGTCCGGGCTGGAATCGAGCTTGATCCCCAGCATGCCCAACGCATCGACACCAAAGCCCACCGTGCCTTCGGTGTAGCCCGATTGCACATTGAGAATGAAACCCTGAGCCGACTCCTCACGCTTTGAAGCGCCCTGTTCATTGGACGTGTGCCCGTCACGAAAATCGCGATTGAAATAGATCGTGCGCGATTCGAGATTGGCCTTGCTGTCTTCGATGAAACCGCTGGCCTGGATCGATCCGGCAAAACCTGCGCACAGCACGACAGCGCCGAAGCCCAGAGACTGGCGCGCGAGGATCAAGCTAAAGGGGGGACGCATGAGAACTCCAACAGGGCTGCATTCACACCAGGGCGAACGCAGCCAGAAACAGCCTCGCACCGAACCTGTAACGGACCGGAGGAAGCGAAAACGCGGGGTGAGCAGCCATCATCGCAGAGGGCGCGCCGGCGCTGCAGACGACTTTAGTAGGGTTTTGTCCGCCGGACGGTAGTGGCAAATGCGACAGGTGGCACGCCGATGGCTTAACGGAAGTTTAATCGTGGCCTTAAATGATGAATGGACCGCACGCCTTCAGTGCTTTCGGATGCCATCGCTCTGTTGACCAGTGCGGCAAGTTCGACGCCACGTCGAACCCACCTTTGCCTGCATTGGAGATTGCCTCATGAACTCACGCGCCCTGCTGCTTTGCGCCGCCCTCGCCTGCACGCCGTTTGCCGCCATGGCCCAGACCGGCGACACCAACACCTCCTCGGCCATACCCTCCTACCACTACGGCATGCCGCTGCACGTCGGCAAGGTCATCGCCCTGTCCGAGCCCGACACGCTGGACTGCGAGGTGGTCACCGCAACCATGCAATACATCGACACCCAGACCGGCAAACCGACAGAGCTTGCCTATAGAAAACTTTCCTACGCATGCAGTTATCAAAACTGACTGAATCGTCTGAAATAGCACCTTGCAGTATTCGAGTGAGGGTTCTGACGCTATGCTCTAGCGCCACCCTCACTGCCGCAAGGATCAGCTATGCAGTTTTCGTTCAGGACGTTGTCTACTTTCACCGCCGCACTTTGTTTGTTTCTCGCGCTTGTCTGGGGCTTCGCGCCCGACCGGATCCTGGCCAGCTGGGATATCGAATACTCCCTCGCTTCCGGCCTCATTTCACGACGCATGGCCGTGCTGTTCATGGTCCTTGCCCTGATGTTCTTTCTGCTGCGTAACGAAGCGCAATCCCAAACCCGCAATGCACTGAGCAATGCCTTCATGATTGGCTGCTGGGGACTGGCGATACTGGGCTTCGGCGAATGGCTCAATGGCCATGCCGGTCCAGGCATTCTGGTTGCGGTGGGCGTCGAACTGGCGCTGGGCCTGGCATTTTTCCAGACCCGGCGCGTGTCGGTCGAACTTGAAACCTTGACCTGAAACCGCGAATCAAAGCGCCTTGCGCATCGCCGGGCTGTGTGCCGGGACAACGTATTGCTGTTGCATCTCGGTGCGCAGTTCAGCAATCAGATTGTTGATTTCCCGACAGCCTGTGAGGCGCTGGGCATCGATGCCCGTCCTTAACAGATCAAGCTGATCCGTTTCCCCATTGGCATACACTTTTACGGTCATGGACAAGTCAGGCGACAGCGTGCATTGGCAGCGTTTCGGCAAAAAACTGCTCTCAATGATGTTGCGAAGTTCCAAGGCAGAAAGAAACATGGCGAACCTCTCCTTAATAAAACTGCCAAACAATTATCGGCACTGACTCGTTTGTTATCCCGGCCAGCTCAAGAAAGCTAGAGCATAATTCATGCCTTGAATTTCGCCGTGCAGCTCATCGGTAAATCAACGGGTTAACCACAAGAAGATCGAATAGCCATCATGCAAATTGCAAAAAGGCCGAAAAGAATCGTGCAATGTGCATCAGGCTGAAGTTTTCGCCGGCATCGGGATTGCTGAACAGCAGCACCTCGGCGTCCAGCCGCTCGACGGCGTGCAAGGCGCCATCGGCCAATTGAAAGCTCTTGATCATCGATTGCTCACCAGGCCTGGCCGCGACGTTTGAGTTCCAGGCGACGCACGAACTCTTCCAGCACCAGGCCATACAGATCGTCCTGCAGCGGTCATATGAGTACGGTTTTTCGTTTGGCGGTGATGGGAGATTTGCCTGAGTTACTGCGGTTGGAAGAGCAGTGTTTCAGCACGGATCGGCTAAGCCGTCGCAGTTTCCGCTGGATGATCGAAGGGGCCAACGGGCGGTTGCTGGTGGCCCGGTGCGGGGAGGAACTGGCAGGTTATGCGGTGGTGCTGTTTCATCGAAGCAGTTCTGTGGCGCGGCTGTATTCGCTTGCCATTGCCGACCGGGCGCGGGGCAAGGGGTTGGGCAGAGGTTTGCTCGAACGCGTGGAGGCTTGTGCCCGGGAGCGCAAATGCGCCGATTTGCGGCTGGAAGTGCGGGTCGACAATCCGGTGGCTATCGCCTTGTATGAGCGCAACGGTTACCGGCCATTCGGCTTGATCCCCGCTTTTTATCAGGACAACGTCGATGCATTGCGCATGAACAAAACCCTGTAGGAGCTGCCGCAGCCTGCGGCAGCTCCTACACGGGAATGCGGTTACTTCAGGCCGACTCTGTAAAGCCCGCCATTGTCTTCGTCGGTCAGCACGTACAGATAACCATCCGGCCCCTGCCGCACATCGCGAATGCGCTTGTTCAACTCCCCCAGCAACCGCTCCTCATGAACCACCCGGTCTCCATCGAACTGAAGGCGAATCAACTCCTGGCTCACCAGCGCGCCGATAAACGCGTTGTGTTGCCAGGCCTTGAAACGATCCCCGTCATAGAACGCCATGCCGCTCACCCCCGGGGACTTCTCCCAGACATGATGCGGGTCGACGGTGCCCACGGCGGTTTTGCCCTTGGCTTCCGGGATCGGTTGGCCGGAATAGTTGATGCCGTGGGTGGCCAGCGGCCAACCGTAATTCTTGCCGCGCTCGATGATGTTGACCTCGTCGCCGCCACGGGGGCCGTGCTCGTTTTCCCAGAGCACCCCGTTCCACGGGTTGAGCGCCGCGCCCTGGGGGTTGCGCACACCGTAGGCCCAGATCTCGGGGCGCACCCCGGACTGGCCGACGAAGGGGTTGTCGTCCGGAACCTTGCCGTCCGGATAGATGCGCACGATCTTGCCTTGCAGCTTGTCCAGATCCTGGGCGGTCGGGCGGTCGTTGTTTTCACCCAGGGTGATGAACAGATAGCCATTGCGATCGAACACCAGCCGCGAGCCGAAATGGTTGCCCACCGACAGTTTCGGCTCCTGGCGGAAAATCACCTTGAAATTCCTCAGGCTCTTCAGGTCTTCGGACAGCTGCCCACGGCCGACGGCAGTGCCGGCCGTGCCGCCCTCGCCCCCACCTTCGGCATAGGACAGGTAAACGGTGCGGTCCTGTTTGAACTCCGGCGACAGCGCCACATCCAGCAAGCCGCCCTGCCCCTTGGCCCAGACCTTGGGCACGCCATCGATGGGCGCTGACAGCTTGCCGTCGACGCTCACCAGCCTCAGGTTGCCCGGCCGCTCGGTGACCAGCATGCCCTTGCGATCGGGCAGGAAAGCCAGCGCCCAGGGGTGTTCCAGGCCCTGGACGATGGGCGTCACTTCAAGGGTGCCCTGTTCGCTGTTCATTTCCTGGGAAGTGGCTGCAAGCGCAGGCAATGCAACGCCGGTCAACGCGGCGGCACAGAATGTGGCCAGAAGGGTTTTACGCAACATGCACGATTCCTTTTGTCATGGGAGTGGCGAGGTTGCCCTGCCACTCAATTGCGGGGCGGTGGATTGGGGATGAACCTTGGCGGGCTCGCGGGAGCCGGTTGGCTCTGAGGGTAGCGGTTGCCGATGCCACCGTTGTCCAGGGTCGGCGGACGTGGCACCGGCACGGTGTTGGGCCCGCGAACCGCCGGTGCGCTGGGCTGGGTGCCCTGCATGCTGTTGGGATTGGCGCGGCGGGTCGGGCTGTTATAGGGATTGTTGTTGCCGCTGTTGGGCAGACTCTGGGCAATCTGCAACGTCATCGGCGGCGACAGATCTTGCGCCAGGACCTGCTGGCCGAGCACGCCGCTCAAGGCCAGCACAAAGGCGCCGGTTACGCATCGGTTCATGGGGAGCCTCTCGACGAATGCGTGGATAAGGACTTCGATATCACGCTACGCCCGGGGTTCGGATTTGTTAAACAAAACCTGTAACACGACATTTGCAGCGGCTGCACACCGCTGAAACTTTTGCCCGAAGGCCAGGGTCACCAGAACATCACTTTCGAGTAAGCGACCATGGCGCGGGCAATCTGGAAGGGCGCGATCAGTTTCGGGCTGGTGCATATCCCCGTCGCGCTGGTCTCGGCGACGTCATCACAGGGCGTCGATTTCGACTGGCTGGACAGTCGCAGCATGGAGCCGGTGGGTTACAAGCGGATCAACAAGGTCACCGGCAAGGAAGTTACCAAGGAGCACATCGTCAAAGGCGTCGCCTACGAAAAAGGCCGCTACGTGGTGCTCAGCGAAGAAGAAATCCGCTCGGCGCACCCGATGTCGACCCAGACCATCGATATCTTTTCCTTCGTCGACAGCGACGAGATTCCGCTGCAGTACATCGACACGCCTTATTACCTGGCGCCGGACAAACGCGGTGGCAAGGTGTATGCGCTATTGCGTGAAACCCTGACCAAGACCAACAAGGTCGCCCTCGCCCGGGTGGTGCTGCACACCCGTCAGTACCTGGCGGCGTTGATGCCGCTGGAGTCGGCACTGGTGCTGGTGAAACTGCGCTGGCCGGCGCAAGTGCGCGGCCTGGACGAATTGGCGTTGGGCCCGGACGTGACCAAGGCGACCCTGGCCAAAGGCGAGCTGGACATGGCCAAGCGGCTGGTACAGGACATGAGTTCGACGTGGTCGCCGGACGATTACCGCGACGAGTTCGAAGACAAGATCATGGCGCTGGTGGACAAGAAGGCCCACGAGGGCAAGATCGAGGATGTGGAAACCGATACCGACGAGGAGGCGCGCAAGACGGCGGATGTGATCGATTTGACCGAGTTGCTCAAGCGCAGCCTGGGGGGCAAGGCGCCGAAGGCCAAGCCTGCGGCGAAGAAAAAAGCCTCCAAGTGAATGCCAACCCACTCTGTAGGAGCCGAGCTTGCTCGCGATGCACGCAAAAACACCGCGGGCATCAGGTCGCCAGCGTCATCGTTGACGACCATCGCGAGCAAGCTCGGCTCCTGCAGGGATATGGTGTTCTCAGATGAGGATAAAGATCGCCAGCAAACCACCAAAAATCGCCCATTTCTCCAGGTAATAGAGCTTGCGATTGCGCTTCTTCAGCTCTTTGCCCCGCAGGCGAATCTTGTAGATCTTGCCGAACAGACGATTGATCCCGCCCGTCTTGTCCCCCGCCTCGTTCGGCGCGCCGGCCGCCGACATCACGTTGCGGCTGAACCAGCCATTGAACGCCGCCGCCCAGCGATACTTCATCGGCCGCTCGACATCGCAGAACAGGATGATGCGGTTCTGGTCGGTGGTGTTTTGCGCGTAATGAATGAAGGTCTCGTCGAACATCACCGCTTCGCCGTCGCGCCAGTGGTAGTTCTCGCCGTCGACATTGATGTAGCAACCGGCATCGTTCGGCGTTTCCAGGCCCAGGTGATAGCGGTAGGAGCCGGCATACGGATCACGGTGGCGCACCAGTTTCGACCCCGGTGGCAATTCCGCGAACATCGCCGCCTTGATCGAGCCGATGCTCTGCACCAGTTCTGTGGTACGCGGGCAGAGTTTCATCGCCGAAGGGTGACTGTCGCCGTACCACTTGAGGTAGAAACGCTTCCAGCCGGTCTTGAAGAACGAGTTGAAGCCGACGTCGTCGTATGCGTTGGAACGTTTGATCTCACCGGCCTGCAGCAGGTTCTGACCTTCGGCGCGGATTTCTTCCCAGTGCTTCTGCAACGGGCTCAGATCGGGAAAGTCCTTCGGATCGAGGTAAGGCTTGTTGGGGATCTTCGAGAACAGATAAAGGAAGCAGTTGATCGGCGCCAGGAACGTCGAGTGGTCGCTCAGTTGGCGGCCCAGCTTGTGGCGCACGCGGCCGCGCAGGTGTACGTAGGCAATGGAGACAACATAGATAGCGGCAATGATGAGTTTCACGGAAATCGTCACATGTCAGAAGTGAACAAACTGCGCCCCCTTGCCAACCCGTGGCCAAGGGTCTTGTGCAGCGTCTGCAATCGAGTCTGGTCGCCCTTCCCTGAGCCTTGCCAAAAGCCGTATTGGGTAACGGATGGCAATTTAGCCACAGTTTGTAACCAATAGTTAACCTATAACAACCAAAATCTGAACGACAGTGCCACCAAAGAGCCACGGTGACGCTTTGCCCTATCGTTTAAAGAGCCAGACCAGTACAATCGCCGCCAAACTTTGCGCCCCCTTGGTTGCTGACGGGTATGTCCCGGCTTCAGCGCACTTCGACTCGGGCCAAGCGCGGTACTCCGCACCCTGGCTACTCTGAATGCTTCGCAGGAAAAACCTTTGATCTCTACAGCTAACATCACCATGCAGTTCGGCGCCAAGCCGCTGTTCGAAAACGTTTCGGTCAAGTTCAACAATGGCAACCGTTACGGTCTGATCGGCGCCAATGGTTGCGGCAAGTCGACCTTCATGAAAATCCTCGGTGGCGACCTCGAGCCGTCCTCCGGGCAGGTCATGCTCGAGCCGAACGTGCGTCTGGGTAAATTGCGCCAGGACCAGTTCGCCTACGAAGAATTCACCGTGATCGACACCGTGATCATGGGTCACGAAGAGCTGTGGAAGGTCAAGGCCGAACGCGACCGCATCTACTCGCTGCCTGAAATGAGCGAAGAAGACGGCATGGCCGTGGCGGAGCTGGAAACCGAATTCGCCGAAATGGACGGCTACACCGCCGAATCCCGTGCCGGTGAACTGCTGCTGGGCCTGGGTATTCCGCTGGAACAGCACTTCGGGCCAATGACCGAAGTCGCGCCGGGCTGGAAGCTGCGGGTCCTGCTGGCCCAGGCCCTGTTCTCCAATCCTGAAGTGCTGTTGCTCGACGAACCGACCAACCACCTGGACATCAACACCATTCGCTGGCTGGAAACCATTCTCACGGCGCGTAACAGCACCATGATTATCATTTCCCACGACCGCCACTTCCTCAATAGCGTCTGCACCCACATGGCCGACCTGGACTACGGCGAGCTGCGCCTGTTCCCGGGCAACTACGACGAGTACATGACCGCGGCGACCCAGTCCCGCGAGCAACTGCTGTCGGACAACGCCAAGAAGAAAGCCCAGATCGCGGAGCTTCAGACCTTCGTCAGCCGCTTCTCGGCCAACGCCTCGAAAGCCAAACAGGCCACTTCCCGCGCCAAGCAGATCGACAAGATCCAGCTGGCCGAAGTCAAGCCATCGAGCCGCGTCAGCCCGTTCATCCGCTTCGAACAGACCAAGAAGCTGCACCGTCAGGCCGTGACTCTGGAGAAAATGTCCAAGGGCTTCGATGGCAAGACCCTGTTCAAGAACTTCAGCTTCACCGTCGAAGCCGGCGAGCGCGTGGCGATCATCGGCCCGAACGGTATCGGCAAGACCACCCTGCTGCGCACCCTGATGGGTGAACTGACCCCGGATGCCGGTACCGTGAAGTGGACCGAGAGCGCGGAGCTGGGCTACTACGCCCAGGACCACGCCCACGACTTCGAAGACGACGTCACCCTGTTCGACTGGATGGGCCAGTGGACCCAGGGCGAGCAGATGATTCGCGGTACTTTGGGCCGGATGCTGTTCTCCAACGACGAGATCCTCAAGTCGGTCAAGGTGATTTCCGGTGGTGAGCAAGGCCGCATGCTGTTCGGCAAGCTGATCCTGCAAAAGCCGAACGTGCTGGTAATGGACGAACCGACCAACCACCTGGACATGGAATCGATCGAAGCGCTGAACCTGGCGCTGGAGAACTACCCGGGCACGCTGATCTTCGTCAGCCACGACCGTGAGTTCGTATCGTCCCTGGCCACCCGCATCATCGAGCTGAGCCCGAATGGGGTGACTGACTTCAGCGGGACTTACGATGATTACCTGCGTAGCCAGGGTGTAGTTTTCTAAGCGACGCCACTGTGCAAGAAGCCCCGCCATCTGGCGGGGCTTTTTATTGCCTCAAAATCAAAAGATCGCAGCTTTCGGCAGCTCCTGCATTTGGAATGCGTCTCCCTGTAGGAGCTGCCGAAGGCTGCGATCTTTTAATCGTTAGCCTGCTTTCTTTTATCCTGCCGCCGCGCCATCATGCAGCTCTCCCACCGCCGCCCGCGAACGAGTCCTCATGTCTGCGCAGCAACACCCACCGCAAAGCTCCATGGCGATCACCCTGCAGATCGTCTCCATCGTCTTCTACACCTTCATCGCCTTCCTCTGCATCGGCCTGCCGATCGCGGTACTGCCCGGCTACGTGCACGAGCAACTGGGGTTCAGCGCGGTCATCGCCGGCTTCACCATCGGCTCGCAATACCTGGCCACCCTGCTCAGCCGCCCCATGGCCGGGCGCATGTCCGACACCGTGGGCACCAAGCGCGCAATCATCTATGGCTTGTCGGGTATCGTCCTCAGTGGCGTGCTGACGTTGTTGTCGACCCTGTTGCAGAGCCTGCCCTTGTTGAGCCTGCTGATACTGATTGCGGGGCGTGTGCTGTTGGGGATCGCCCAGGGCCTGATCGGCGTGGGCACTATCAGTTGGTGCATGGGCCAAGTGGGCGCGGAGCACACGGCGCGGTCGATTTCCTGGAACGGCATCGCTTCCTACGGCGCGATTGCCATTGGTGCGCCGCTGGGGGTGGTGATGGTGGCACAGCTGGGGTTCGCCAGCCTGGGCGTTGCCCTGTCGCTGCTGGCCGCACTGGCCCTGCTGCTGATCCGCAACAAGCCCTCGGTGCCGGTGGTGCGCGGTGAACGCCTGCCGTTCTGGGCGGTGTTCGGGCGCATTGCGCCCTTCGGTGCCAGCCTGAGCCTGGCCTCCATCGGCTACGGCACCCTGACCACCTTTATCACCCTGTATTACCTCAATCGCGGATGGACCGGCGCGGCCTACTGCCTGACCGTTTTCGGCGTGTGCTTCATTCTGGCGCGGTTGCTGTTCATTTCCAGCATCAGCCGATTCGGCGGGTTCAGCTCGGCGATTGCCTGCATGACCATCGAGACCGTGGGCCTGGCGCTGCTCTGGCTTGCGCCCTCGACAGGTTTTGCCCTGATCGGTGCCGGCCTGACCGGGTTCGGCCTCTCGCTGGTGTATCCGGCGCTCGGCGTGGAGGCGATCAAGCAGGTGCCCAACTCCAGCCGTGGCGCGGGGTTGAGTGCCTATGCGGTGTTTTTCGATCTGGCGCTGGCCATTGCCGGGCCGTTGATGGGGGCGGTGGCGCTGAATCTGGGGTATTCGTGGATTTTCTTTATTGCGGCGTTGTTGTCGATTGGCGGGTTGGTGTTGACCCTGTATTTGAAACAAAGAACTCCTCAGTAGCCATCACCCGATCCCTGTAGCAGCCGGACGCAGGCTTCGCCAGCTGCCACAGGTCTGCGCATTATTGATCCGCAGTCTGCATCCCGGCGCGGGACGCCTTGCCCAGGGTACGCGAGAAGAAGCGCCCGGCTTCGGTAATCAGGTTGCGGTGAATGTCCTCGCGATCGACGCCATCGGCATCGGTGCACAGCGCAGGCATGATGACGATTTGTTCATCGTTGCAGGGCGCCATGAATACGAAGTGCCCTGCCCCGGCCAGCAACTTGAAGTCTGGCGCCACCGGCAGTTTGCGCGCCAGCGCGGCGGCGTTCTTGTCCAAGGCCACCAGTTTGTCGCCATCGCCGCTGTACAGCAGCACGGGCACATGCACGTCGGCCAGGGTATGACGGCCGAACTTCAGGCTCAGCGGTGCCATCAGCAACAGTGCATGCACCCGCGGGTCGGCCACCGGCTGCAGGTCGTCACGGTCGACGATCAGTTCACCCTGGGTATTACAGGCATCGCGGTCGTCCGGGCGTTCCTGACAGTAACGACGCAGGCGATCCAGGTCCGGTGTGGCGCCGGACAGTATCAACGCCGTCTCGCCCCCGGCCGAATAGCCGATCACCCCGACCTGCTCGGCATTGACGAACGGCGCGAGCATGCGATCGCCCAGGGTCGCGGTGATGGCTTCGGAAATCTGGATCGGCCGGCCGTAAAGATTGCTCAAAGTGCCCAGGCGGCTGTGGTCCTTGGAGTTGTCCCCCGGATGAATCACCGCCACCACGACGAAGCCCTTGCGCGCCAAAGAGGTCGCCAGGTCATGCAGGGCCAGCGGGGTTCCGGTGTTGCCGTGGGAGAGCATCAGCATGGGAAAGCGGCCCATGGCGACCTTGGTGTCTTCACCGGCCTCGACGTTATAGCCCTCGAGCTTGCTGGTGTGCTCTTTTTCGCTGGAAGGATAGAACGCGATGGCACGCATCGGCTGCAGATCGAGCGGGTCGAGAAAACTCAACTCGTGATAGCCGACGCTCCAGTGAGGATGGGGCGCAGGGGCGGCTTGCACTGAATTCAGGCTGCTGAACAGGCAAATCAACAACGTTGCACAAAGACGCATCATGGGATGCCCCATCTGTTACCGGATCGAAGACGTTTCCCCTCGACTGCATAACCCGGGCCACTATTTCAGCAAATCTGTAATTACTAGAAACAAAAAACTCTGCATCTGGCACTTGCGTGATCAGAATACAGAGTTTTTTGGTGGTTTGCCTGTGCCGTTTTACGGCTTGACGCAAGCCTTACGCGGCGGCGAACAGTTGTTCGCTGATTTGCGTGTGAGCGGCGTTCATGGCTTTGTTGCGAACTTCATCACCGTACGCCAGACCTTCGGCGCGGACGAATTCGATGTCGGTGATCCCCAGGAAGCCGAACATCACTTTCAGGTACTCCTCGTGGGCAACGCCGGTGGCTTGACCTGCGTGGATGCCGCCGGACGTCGAAACGATCACTACTTTCTTGCCGCCGCACAGGCCTTCAGGGCCGGCTTCGGTGTAGCGGAAGGTCTGGCCGGCAACGGCGATGCGGTCGATCCAGGCCTTCAATTGAGTCGGGATGGTGAAGTTGTACATCGGTGCTGCAATCACCACGGCATCGGCGGCGAGGAATTCGGCCAGGGTCTGGGCGCTCAGCTCGGCTTCGTGCTGTTGCGCGGCGTTGCGCAGTTCAGCGGTGGTGCCGGCAGCGACCAGCGTGGTCGAGGAAAAGTGGCTGATGGCATCGGCGGCCAGGTCGCGGTAAGTCACCACGGCACTTGGCTCGGCGGCTTGCCAGGCTTTGACCACTTCACCGCTCAGCTGACGGGAAGCCGAGTTGTCGCCAAGAATGCTCGAATCGATATGCAGCAGTTTCATGTGGGATCTCCAGGTGAGGATCGCCGCCGGCGATCTGATGGAAACAATCCTACAGAGCAAACCAATAGCTGATTAGACTGCAACAATGCGATAGTTTGTCCCATTGATAGAACAATCTGGTGTTGACGATGCAGGATCTCAACGATCTTTATTACTTTGCCAAGGTGGTCGAAGCCGGCGGGTTCGCGGCGGCCGGGCGTTTGCTGGGGATTCCCAAGTCGCGGCTGTCGCGGCGCATTGCCGAACTGGAGGAACGCCTGGGCGCGCGCCTGCTGCAACGCACCACCCGCCAGCTCAAACTGACCGCCGTGGGCGAGCGCTATTTGCGTCACTGTCAGGCGATGTTGCTGGAAGCGGAAATGGCCGACGAAGCCGTGGCCAGCATGTCCAGCGAGCCCCGCGGACGGCTGCGGGTCTCCTCCCCCGTCGGCCTGGCTCACGAAATGCTGCCCGGCGTGATCAGCCGCTTCCTGGAGAAATTCCCGCAAGTGCAACTGGAGGTGATGCTGGTCAACCGCCGCGTCGATCTGGTCACCGAAGGCGTCGACGTCGCCCTGCGTGTGCGCGAACCCGGCGATGAAGACCCCTTGCTGGTCACCCGCCGTCTGCGTCAGGCGCAAATGCTCATGGTGGCCAGCCCGTCGTTTCTTCACGGACAAGTCATCAACCACCCGGACGACCTGAAAAACCTGCCGGTACTCGGCGCCCTGGAACCGGATCGACTGGTGCACATCCGTCTGGTGGACCAACAGCGCAAACACTACGACCTGGCCCTTGAAGCCCGCTTGGGCATCGACGATTTCATCGTACGCAAAACCTGCGCCCTCGCCGGCCAGGGTTTTACCACGCTGCCAATGATGTATTGCGAAGAGGAACTGGCCAACGGCTCTCTGGTGCAGCTGCTGCCAGACTGGTCCCTGCCGGGCGGCTGGCTGCAAGCGGTTTACCCGCACCGCCGCGGCGTAATGCCCGCCGTCCGGGCCTGGCTCGACCACCTGATCGAAACCTTCAATGCCTGCGGGGACCGACTGATATGAAACCCGCACGCATGAACGAAGAAGACGTCGCCCAATTCTGCCTCGCCCTGCCCGGAGCGCGGGAAGACTACAAATGGGGCGGCGTGCGGGTGTTCTCGATCGCCGGAAACAAAATGTTCGCCCTGCAGAACCTGCGAGGCGAATCCCTGGCGTTCAAGGTCGACAAAGACCTGTTCCTCGGCCATTGCGACCGGCCCGGCATTCATCCCGCGCCATATCTGGCAAGAGCCCAGTGGATCATCATGCAAACGCCCTACCCGCTGGGCGCCGAGGAATTGCGCGGGTTGTTGCAGCGATCACATCAATTGGTGGTGAGCAAATTGCCCAAGCGTACGCAGGTTGGGTTGTTGCTATAGGTGTGTGTGGCCCGCAGAGCCCATGCAGGAGCTGTCGAGTGAAACGAGGCTGCGATCTTTTGAAGGGCAAGATCAAAAGATCTGACAGTCCCCCTTCGGCAGCTCCTACACGGACCAATCCCGATCAGGCCGGCTACCAGGCTGCCTTCGCGAGCAAGCCCGCTCCCACAGGGGTCTGGGTACATCCGGGAAATCAGGTCAACTGTGAAGCCATCGCTGGCAAATCAGCTCCCACAGGTGTTACGGCAAAAACCCACCAGCCCACCCCAGGAAAATCTGATCCACCCAGAACACCTGATGCACCAACACAATCCCCCAGAACAACACCTGAAACGACACCTTGCGCGTCTTGTGCCGAAACACCTGCTGCGCCAGCAACGCCCCCGGCCAGCCGCCGGCAAACTCCACCGCGTGCAAGACATTCTCCGGCGTACGCCAACTGTCACTGCGCGCCTTGCGCTTATCACTCCAATAAAGGAAAAACGCCAGCACACTGACAACGCCATAGGCTACCAGCGGCACCAGCGTTACCCCCCGCAACCAGAACGACACCGAACCATACAGCGGCAACGCACACAGAACCGCAAACACCAGCCCTTTCAGCCGAAGATTACGGATGCCGCTGCCCGCCTGTTTGCGTACGCCGGCCTCACTCATGCCTTGGCCGCAGTCCAGTCAACCCAACCGAAGACCCAGGTCGCGAGAATCAGCAGGCCGAACGCAATGCGGTACCAGGCAAACATCGCATAACTGTGATTGGCGATGAACTTGAGCAGCCCGCGAACGGCGATCATCGCGAAAATGAAGGCGACGACAAAACCAACCGCAAACACCGGGAAGTCGGACGGCACGAACAGGTCGCGATACTTGTAACCCGAGTACACCGCAGCGCCCACCATGGTCGGCATCGCCAGGAAAAACGAGAACTCGGTGGCAGTCTTGCGCGACAGGCCGAACAACAGGCCGCCGATGATGGTCGCGCCGGAACGCGAAGTACCCGGAATCATCGCCAGGCACTGGGCAAAGCCCACCTTGAGCGCATCCTTCCAGCTGATCTCATCGACCGTTTCAGCGTGCACTTCATGCTGACGCTTTTCCGCCCACAACATGATGATGCCGCCCACCACCAGCGCCGCAGCCACCGTGATCGGGTTGAACAGGTAATGGTGAATCAGGTCGGCGAAGATCACCCCCAGCACCACCGCCGGCAGGAAGGCGATCAGCAGGTTGGCGGTAAAGCGCCGCGCGCTCGGCTGTGTCGGCAAGCCAACGACCACGTCGAAAATCTTGCGGCGAAACTCCCAGACCACCGCCAGGATCGCGCCCAGCTGAATGATGATGTTGAACGCCATGGCGCGCTCACCACCGAAGTCGAGCAGATCGGCCACGATAATCTGGTGCCCGGTACTGGAAATGGGCAAGAACTCCGTCAGTCCCTCTACAACCCCAAGAATCAACGCCTGAAAGGCAGTCCAAAGATCCATCAATCCCCCAAAGGCCATGCATGGGCGCATGTCCCGTCAATATTTTTCAAATCGTTTTGGCGTAGTCGCAAACTCGCGCGCACAAGATACCCGCAGTTCCGGGAAAACTCCGTGAAATCTCAGTTTGAACTCAGGTTTTTCCACGCTTGGCCGAAATGCTATCAGACAAGCCTGAAAAACGCTGACACGTTCTCGGGCCAGGCAGGACGCCGACGAGTACACATTACAAAAACAAGAAACCGGAGCACCGCGTTATGAATAGCTTGCGCAATATGTCGATCAGTCGCCGCCTGTGGCTCATCCTGATCGTGGCCGTCACGATGCTCCTGGCCCTCGGTGTCATCATGCTCAAGCAGATTCACGAGGATCTGTATCAGGCCAAGGCGCAGAAGACCCAGCATGTGGTGCAGACCGCCAGTGGCGTTCTCGCCTACTACCACGATCTGGAAACCGCCGGCACCCTCACCCGCGAGGCCGCGCAGAAACAGGCGCTGAACGCTGTTCGCGGTTTGCGTTATGACCAGAACGACTACTTCTGGATTAATGACCTGACGCCGGTGATGATCATGCACCCGGTCAACTCGAAGCTCGATGGCCAGAACCTGTCGACCATTCGCGATCCGGACGGTTTTGCGGTGTTCAACGAAATGATCGCCGTCGCCAAGACCAAGGGTGCCGGCCTGGTCAATTACCGCTGGCCGAAACCGGGTGCCAGCGAGCCGGTGGGTAAGACTTCCTACGTCAAACTGTTCGAGCCCTGGGGTTGGGTGATCGGCTCGGGCGTGTACATCGATGACATGCAGGCCGAGTTCTATGGCCAGGTGTGGAAGGCTTCGTCCATCGGCCTGGCGATTGCCGTGATCATGGTGCTGCTGGTGTTCATGATTGCCCGCAGCATCGCCCAGCCCTTGCGCGAAACCGTCAGCGCCATGGCCAACATCGCCAGTGGCGAAAGCGACCTGACCCGCAACCTCGATACGTTTGGCAAAGATGAGGTCACCCAGCTGGCCCATCACTTCAATGCCTTCACCGCCAAGCTGCGCGGGGTGATCGGTCAATTGCAGACGTCCGCCACGGCGCTGGGCCAGTCCTCCAGCGAACTGGGCAACGATGCCACCCAGGCCCAGCAGCGCAGCCAGCAGCAGTCGCAACAGATGGAACTGGTGGCCACGGCGATGAATGAAGTGACGTATGGCGTACAGGATGTGGCGAAAAACGCCGAACAGGCCGCCAGCGAAATGCGCGATGCCGAAGCCCAGGCGCAACAGGGGCAGGTCAATATCGATGGCAGCCTGCAGCAGATCGATACGCTGTCTTCGACCATCGATCAGGCTGTGGAGGTGATTCGGACCCTGGCTGCAGAGAGCACTCAGATCGGCAGCGTGCTGGAGGTGATCCGCTCCATCGCCGAGCAGACCAATCTGCTGGCCCTCAACGCCGCCATCGAGGCGGCCCGGGCCGGTGAGCAAGGCCGAGGTTTTGCGGTGGTGGCCGATGAAGTGCGCCTGCTGGCCCAGCGCACCCAGAAGTCCACGGCGGAAATCCAGTCGATGATCGAACGCCTGCAAAATCATTCGGAAGCGGCGGTCAAAGTGATCGGCGAAAGCAGCCGGGCTTCGCAACTCACCATCGAGCAGGCTGGCCTGGCGGGTAACAGCCTCAATGCCATCAGCCAGGCCCTGCGCAACCTCACCGGGCTCAATGCCTCGATCGCCAGCGCAACGCTGCAGCAGGCGCATGTGGTCGAGGACATCAACCAGAACGTCACCCAGGCGGCCGGGTTGTCCCACAACACGGCGCTGGCGGCGGAACAGTCGAGCGCGGCGAGTGTGCGCCTGAAGGACTTGAGCGAGCAGTTGAACGGGTTGCTGCGCCAGTTCCGGACTTGATGTTGTGAGGCTGCTTGCGATGGGGTTGTGTCAGCCAGCATAACGGTTGGATGTACCGGCCTCTTCGCGGGCAAGCCCGCAGGTTCTTTCGTCGACCACAAATCCGGTGAACACTGCCAAACCCTGCAGGAGCGGGGCTTGCCCGCGAAGGGTGGTGAACGATGACGCTGGCTGCCTGAATGCCGCCGGCTCGCTCCTGCAAGGAATCGCGCTACAATCCGCGCCCTCTTCTTATCCCCCCAAGGAACCTGCATGTCCGGGCTCGAACTGTTCGCCGCCACCCTCGGCGTGATTGCCGTCTGGTTGACCGTCAAACAGAACCCCTGGTGCTGGCCGATCGGCCTGGTGATGGTGCTGATCTACAGCTGGATCTTCTTCGAAGTGAAGCTGTACTCGGACATGCTCCTGCAAGTGATCTACGCCGCCCTGCAAATCTACGGCTGGTGGCAGTGGACCCGCGCGGGCGAGGCGCGACATGGCCGGGAAGTCAGCCGGCTTGAAGGATCTTCGGTGTTCTACGGCCTGCTGGTCGGCGCGATCGGCAGCCTGCTGCTCGGCGCAGCCATGGCCCACTGGACGGACGCGGCGCAACCCTGGCTGGACGCGGCACTCACCGGTTTCAGCCTGGTCGCGCAGGTCTGGATGGCGCAGAAACGCGTTCAATGCTGGCCGTTGTGGATCACCGTGGATGTGATTTTCGTCGGGCTGTTCATCTATAAGGACCTGTACCTGACGGCCGCGCTCTACGGCCTGTTCCTGCTGCTGGCGGTGCAGGGCTGGCATACATGGCGCGCGGCACCGGCGCTGCGCACATGAAAGTACTGGTGCTTACGGGCCCCGAATCCAGCGGAAAGAGCTGGCTGTCGGCCGAGTTGCAGAAGCATTTCGGCGGGATCGTGGTCGGGGAATACGTGCGCTGGTTCATCGAGCATAACCAGCGCGACACTTGTCTGGCCGATATCCCGGAGATCGCCAGCGGCCAGTTGCGCTGGGAGGACGAGGCCCGCGCCCGGCAACCGGATCTGCTGATCCTCGATACGCACCTGCTGAGCAACATGCTCTGGAGTCAGGCGTTGTTCGGCGATTGCCCTGCCTGGATCGAACAAGCCCTGCTGGCGCGCCACTACGATCTGCACCTGCTGCTGTCACCGGAAAACGTCGACTGGATGGACGACGGCATGCGTTGCCAACCCCAATTGCATGAACGTCAGACCTTCTTCGACGACACCCTCGCCTGGCTCCAACTCCACCGTCAACCGCTGCAGATTCTGCGAGGCGACTGGGCTGAACGCCAGTCCCAGGCGTTCATGGCGGTTACCAAGCTGCTGGCTGCACACCCCTGATAGTGGGGCAAATTACCCGCCGTTTTCCCCTATTGCGGGGCAAAAGTGTCCGTTGGTGAAACACCCCTCTGCCCGCAAAGGGCCAGATTGAACACTCCTACCCCTGTTTCTGTCCGCGCTGTTAAGCCTTTGAAACACCACCTCGCAAACCCCCGTTCCAGAGCATTGCAAGCGATTTAGACGGCTTCGCGCCCTTTGCGTTGTCTCAGCGTTGAAACAGATCGGATAGCCCTCTCCCGGACAAAGTCTGCAAGCCATTGAAATACCGATGATTTCAAAAACCGGCACAGCTTTCGCTCTCTCCTTCACAACGCTGACCAGGGGCCAGCCCACAAAAAGAAGGAATCGCTGCCGTGGGGACATTCAATAAAGGCTTGACCTGCCTCCTCCTGATAGGAAGTGCCGCTACCTCGGTACTGAGTCTGAATGTACAAGCCGAAGGCAACGGCGTCATCGTGCTGACACGTGACGTACAACCGGTGCCCATCGGCCGCACCGGTGGCAAGGACCCCTACCCGACCACCGTCAACACCAACCCATCTGCTCGCGTTAATGGCGAATTGAGCGATGCCGACATTGCCGGAGTCACCAGCGGTACTGCGCTTCGCGGCAGTAACGGCCAGGCCCTGAACGGCCTGCAAAGCCTCAACACGGTCACCAATCCAAATGGCATGCCAGGCATGAGCGCCGGCCACGGTGGCGGCAGCGGCGGCGCGATTTCCGGAACCATCAACCGTGCCATGAGCACCGGCCTTGCTCCACTTACCAGAATGGCCGGAGGTCAATGACATGAATCGTTCCGTCCTTTTCCTCGCCATGTTCGCCTGCACCACCGTCATGGCCGATTCAAAGGTCACCGCAGTCGATACCGCAAACATTCAAAACTCCGGCTCCCAGTACAAAGGCAATTTCAACGTCAACCAGGCAGCCGGCGATCAGCAACAACAGACCAACGTTCGCGCCATCGCCATCGGCACCGAAGCCGGGGCAACCACCAGCATCAATCAGAAAATCACCACGCCCGCCAATCGGTCGATCAATGCGACGGCCAACATCGGCGGCACCTCTTTCAGTAATGGCAACGGTGTACTGGGCGTCAACCAGGGCGCCGGAGCCAACAACCAGATGGCCAACGCCATGCGCATCAGCATCAGTGCCGGTCCGCAAGCCGTTGACGATAGCGCCCTTTCTCAACAGAACGTGGCGTTGCTACCAAGCTCAGGAGCAGCTGGCACCCAAACCGGCAGTCGCCAGGTCGTGACAAGCGACCAGGCCTTCACCGGCAGCCGTGGGGTAATCCAGGTGAACCAGAGTGCAGGGGTGGGGAACCGAATGGCTAACACCCTGAGCATCCGGGTCGCTGACTGACCCAAACGCAGTGCGATTAGAAAGTACCAACACTTAACCAACTAATAAGCACGGAGAAACACCATGAAACCTTCAATGGCCTTGAAACCACTGGTTTTCGCTCTCGCAGCAGTGATGGCAATCGCAGCACAAGCAGGCGGTCGTGATGATGATCACGGTCATGGCAACGGTCACGGCAATGGGCATGGCAACCAGCAGCCCAAGCACCCTACTTTCGAAGAAATTCTGTCCATCACCGCAGGCGCTGGGGCCGCCGTGCTGGATGAACAGAACAGCTCTGACAACGGCGTACTGAACCAGGGCACCCGAAATGATGCCCGGATGGAAAACGCAGGCAATGGCGGCAACGGCAACGCCGGCATGAACAACGCCGCTGGCGATGGCAACCAACAGGACAACGCCGCCGCTCTGGCCACTGCTGACGAAAGCTTCATCTTCGGTTCCGCAGTCGCCGTATCCAGCGCCACTCAGAACAACACCGGCAACACCGTCTACAACTACTCCAGCACAGCCACCGCCAACATGAGCAATGTGGGTAATGGCGGCTCCGGCAACATCGGTGTGAACAACGCTGCCGGCGACTTCAACCAACAGAAAAACAACCTGGCGATCGCCGTATCGGGCGGCCGTGTAGCAGGCGCTGCTGCGGCGGCCAACCAGACCTCCAGCGGTCTGCAGGTCAGCAACTATGGCACCGAGACCTTTAAAACCGAAACCCTCAAAGGCACCTTCAAGGCTGATGGCAAATTCCAGGCCAAAGGCACTGGCACCGTCGAAGAGGATCGTGGCCACGGCGGCTACGGTGGCGGTTATGGCAACAACGACCGCGGCCATGGCGGTAACGGCGGCAACAACAAGGACGACAAGTTCAAGTTCCAGGCCATGGGCACCTTCGATCTGGCTGGTCAGTACACTCAACAGGTCATGGTTTCAGACGGCTGGAAAAACCCGGTTACCAACACTGCTAACATGACTAACGTTGGTAACAACTTCAACGGCAACGCGGGCTTCAACAACGCTGCCGGTGTAGGCAACCAACAAAGCAACTCGCTGTCGATCGCTGCCGGCTGCCGCGCCTGCCAGTAATCGCGATAAAAAGAAAAGCCCCGGCAACGGGGCTTTTTTCCACAGTCCCAAGGCGTATCGACAATGCACAAGACTGCTCTCGTTGCCCTGCTCTGCCTGTCCAGCCTGACCGAGGCTGCACAGATGCCGGTTGCCGCCCTGCCAGGTGGCGTACTGGTGTACAAGCAGGTGCAGAGTCTGCGTGAGCGCAAGTTCATGGACATCGTCGAACAGAAGACCGACTTCAGCTGCGGCGCCGCCGCACTGGCAACGGTACTGCGCCAGGCCTATTGGCTCGACGTCGATGAAGAGCACGTCATCAAAGGCATGCTGGTCAACGCTGACCAGGACCTTGTTCGTACACAGGGTTTCTCCATGCTGGACATGAAGCGCTACGTTGAAAGCATCGGCATGCGTGCCCGGGGCTACAAGATCCCGCCGGAAAGACTCGATTCAGTGACGATTCCGGTGGTGGTACTGGTGGATATTCGCGGCTACAAGCACTTCGTGGTGTTGCAGCGGGCTGACAAGGACTGGGTCTACATCGGCGACCCGGTACTCGGCCATAAACGCTACTCCCACGATGACTTTGTCAAAGGTTGGAACGGCATCGTCTTTGCCATCGTAGGTCCCGGTTATGACAAGGCCAATGCCTTGCGCAGCCCACCGGAACCCCTGACGGCCAAGAACAAGCTCGATAACTTCAACCCGGTCAAAGATGCGGAACTGATGGATTTCGGCTTCATACAGAGCGACTTCTTTTAATCGCCTACAAGATGATAGAGCAGGATGCTCCGGGAGCAGCAGATGAAAACCTCTTATTGGCTGGCCGCTGCCTGTCTGGTAGCGAGCACCTCAGGTTTTGCAAACGGATTCAAACCCATCGAAATCAAGGACCAGGAGCTGGCCGAGCTGCGTGGTCGTTATGTAATGCCGGGGCGGATCATCAGCTTCGGTGTGGTGATGAGCAGTACCTGGCGCAACGCCAGCGGTGACATGATCGGCGCATCGACGTCGATGCAGATTCAGTCTTCAACGGTAAAACCGCAGTTCTATGTATCAACCTACTCGCACAACGGTGGCGACAACAGCGGCAGCCCACGCGAAAACGGCACCGGAAGCGTGACCGGTGGCGCCAACCTCACCGTGACCCAGGGCATCACTCAGGTCACCCGTGCGGCGGGCGATGGCAACAGTTCCAACAACAACATCAGCATCGACGTCAAAGAGGCCAATACTGCCCCGGCGTTGGCACCCAGCCAGGGACAGGCGCTGATGGCAGGCCAGACCATTACCGGCAGCAATGCTGCAGGCAGCGTCGCAGTGTCCGCAACGGGCGGCGGTGTACAAATGGCCATTACGGCCAACAACAATCAGGGTTCTGCCATGCAACAAGTCGCCCAGGGCGGCCTGCTGCAAAATACCCGGCTCCTGGGTAACAGCAACATGGTCAGCAACCTCACTCAGCTCAACGTGGTACTCAATAATAATGGCCCGAGTGCTGGCGCATTGGACTGCAATCTGACTCAACTCAACGCACTTCGCACCCTTGGATATTGAACTACGCTGAGTCTCGACCATTGGGCATTAAGGGACGGCTTGATTCATGTATCGATCAGTACCACTGCGCGCAGTTGTATGTCTGAGCGCTCTTCTCCCGGCGGTGATGGTGCAGGCAGCACCGGATGCGGAGGTGGAGCTTCTGAAGCAGGAACTTCTGGAGTTGAAGCAACGATACGAAGCACAGCAAAAAGCCCTGGCGGTCCTCGAACAACGGGTCCGCCAGGTCGAAGATCAACCGGCAGCTCCTCCCCCGAAACGCCTGGCCAAGTCGCCGGCAGACATGAAAGGCAACTCGCAAGTCGCAACGGGAACCGGAGCCGCCGCCGCATCAGGGGGCGCCGCCGGGGGTGGCACTGGCAGTTCCTACGGTCAATCGCTGGCGGACGATTCGCAGCCGGCGCAGAGCGTTTCCAACCTGTATGACGAGGCCAGCGGCTTCTTCGGGGGCGGCAAGTTCAGTTTCGAAACCGGGCTCACCTATTCGCGTTACGACACGCGCCAGCTGATCCTCAACGGCTTCCTCGCCCTGGACTCGATTTTCCTCGGCAACATCAACCTGGACCGGATCAAGGCCGATACCTGGACACTTGACCTGACCGGCCGCTACAACTTCGACAATCGCTGGCAGTTCGACCTGAACGTGCCGGTGATCTACCGCGAATCCACCTACCAGTCCGGTGGCGGCAACGGTGGCGCCTCGAACGTCACCACCGAAGACACGGTCACCCGCGACCCGACCATTGGCGACGTCAACTTCGGTATCGCCTACAAGTTCATGGACGAGTCGGTCAATACACCCGATGCAGTCGTGACCTTGCGGGTCAAGGCGCCTACCGGCAAGGACCCGTTCGGCATCAAGCTGCGCCAGACCGACGCGAACTCCAACCTGTTCGTGCCCGACACCCTGCCCACCGGCAACGGTGTGTGGTCGATCACGCCGGGGATCTCGCTGGTCAAGACGTTTGACCCGGCGGTGCTGTTCGGTAGCTTCTCCTATACCCACAACTTCGAAGAATCCTTCGACGACATCAGCTCCACGGTCAACGTGGACACACCGGGCAAGGTACGCATCGGCGACAGCTTCCAGCTCGGTGCCGGTATTGCGTTCGCCCTGAACGAAAAGATGAGTATGTCGTTCTCGGTGTCTGACGTGGTGCAACGCAAGAGCAAGATCAAGCAGGATGGCGGGGATTGGGAATCGGTCACGTCCAGCGACGCCAACGCCGGCTACTTCAACATCGGCATGACCATCGCGGCCACCGACAACCTGACCATCGTTCCCAACCTGTCGATCGGCATGACCGACGATGCGCCGGACTTCCAGTTCAGCCTGAAATTCCCGTACTACTTCTGACCGGCAAGCAAAAGCCCCGCCGCGGTGTTCAATCGCGGCGGGGTTATTTCATGAGCGACGATTAACCCTGCAGGAGCGAGGCTTGCCCGCGAAGAGGCCGGCACAGTCAACATTGATGTTGGCTGAACTGACGCATTCGCGGTCAAGCCGCGCTCCTGCAGATTGATCGGGTCAGCGGATCTGGTGCTTGTGCAGCAACCGGTAAAAGGTCGGCCGCGACACCCCCAGGACCCTGGCGGCGACGCTGAGGTTGTCGCTGTGGCGATTCAGTACATCACACAGCGCCTGGCGCTCGGCCCGGGTCTTGTAGTCTTCGAGGGTGCCCATCGGCGTGGCGACGGTCTGCTGGCTGATCAGCCCCAGGTCCCGCGCCTCGATCTGCCGCCCTTCGGCAAGCACCAGGCCACGACGTACGCGGTTGGCCAGCTCACGAACGTTGCCCGGCCAATCGTGCTTGCCCATGGCAATCAGCGCATCCTCGCTGAAACTGCGCGGGCGACGGCCGGTCTCGTGGCTGTAGAAGTGAGAAAAATGGTTGGCCAGCATCGACAGGTCGCCATGGCGCTCGCGCAACGGCGCAGTCACCACCTGCAGCACGTTGAGGCGGTAATACAGGTCTTCCCGGAAGCGTTTCTTCTCGATCGCCGCCTCAAGGTCGACGTGGGTCGCCGCCAGCACCCGCACATCCACCGGAATCGGCTGACTGCCGCCCACCCGCTCGATGTGCTTTTCCTGCAGGAAACGCAACAGATTGGCCTGCAATTCCAGCGGCAAGTCACCGATTTCATCGAGGAACAGCGTGCCACCATTGGCCGCTTCGATGCGTCCGACCTTGCGTTGATGGGCGCCGGTGAACGCGCCCTTTTCATGGCCGAACAGCTCGGACTGGATCAAATGCTCGGGGATCGCCCCGCAGTTGATCGCGACGAAGGGTTTGCTGTGCCGTTGGGATTGCCGGTGCAGCGTACGCGCAACCAGCTCCTTACCGGTGCCGCTTTCGCCGCGAATCAGCACCGGCGACTCGGTGGGCGCCAGTTTGCTCAGCAGTTTTCGCAGTTCGCGTATCGGCTTGCTGTCGCCCAGCAGTTCATGCTCGGGCTGATCAATATGGACAGTGCCTTGCCCGCGCAGGCGGGCCATGCCGAACGCCCGACCCAGGGTCACCTGGACCCGGGAGACATCGAACGGCAAGGTATGAAAATCGAAGAACCATTCACAGACGAAGTCGCCAACATTCTGCAAGCGCAGCACTTCCTGATTGAGCACCGCGATCCACTCGGTGTTGCTGCGACTGATCAATTCCTTGACCGCTTCCGGGCGCTCCAGATGAAAAGGCTGCAAGCGCAGCAGGCCCACGTCGCAGGTCCGATCGGCGGCGTTTTCCAGCGAACAACTGTCGACATCCCAACCCACGGAGCGTAATCCCGGTAACAGACGATGGCAGTCGTCGCAGGGGTCAACCACTAATAGACGTCTCAAGGCAGGCGCTTCGTTCATGACTGTTCCTTGGCGCCAAATTCTAGGAAATATTATTAAAAACAGTCATTTGGCGGACCCGACTGTAACGTTAGCAAGAATTTGACAGCGCCTTGTAACGTTTGACTATAGAGCTGCTGCACAAATAGTTATAAGAAGCCGCTTTGATAGTTGCCTATCGACTTTGGAACCTTTCACTCAGCTTTCGAATCGAACAGCCGTGTTACAGCCACGAAAGAAAGTTGAAATTTCTTTTATTTATGTGTGACCCGAAGCCGGGTTGCGGGCATCAGTACAAGTAACCAGCCGAACGGTAAGCCCAACTGTCGGCACATCACTTGATTGGGCCTATTGAGAGAACATCCTATGAATGCCCCGCTGCGTATCAACGAAGCTCTTTTGATTGCCGACCGCGCATTTAAGCCTTTCCAATGCGTGGCCTGGGCGCCACAGGATGGCAACGGCGAACTCAGCCTGACCGTCATCGACCGCACCAACAACAGTATAGGCCGCAAGCAGATTCCCAGCAGCGCCTACACCGACCCGCAGCAACTCGAACGCCTGCTGGAACAGGCCCGCGCAGAACTGAGCCAGGAAGGCTACAAGTTGCAGTCCTGGTCGATGCCGCACTGATCGTTTTGCGGATTACCCCGGGGTAATCCGCACCCACTCTCCTCCTGTCGTTAGTTGTCTTGTGTTTTATAAACAAGCGCACTTGCGAAACTCTGCCGATTGAACTTTCGCTCGCCTGAATCATTTGCAGGCTTGGCATTGGTTCGAAAAGACACTGTTGTGGCACACAACGACTCTCCGTCTGTTAGTTCAGTCAGTTGTGCATTAAAGCTTTCAGAGCTTGAATACTCTCCTTATAAGTCGCCACTTCCAAATCCATGGATAGAGCCGTGGATAAAGACGACTCGCAAGGAGAAGCGTGCATGGCAGTCCCGTCTGTTCTAGCCCTCCAGCCGACACTCGACAGCGTCGGCCATCTCGACATCTCCTTCGCCAACCACGGCAAAACCCAGGTGTACTTCGCCGGCAGCATTTCCAGCATGGCCAACGGTGTCGCCATCGATGGACAAGGCAGGTTGCTGGTGGCGGCCAAGGTCGGCATGCCCGATGGCAGCCGCTTTGGCCTGGCCCGTCTGCTGGAGGATGGTTCTGCGGACCTGAGCTTCGGCGCCCAAGGCAGCGTTATCGGGCAGTTCGAACCTGGCTTCGAGGCCATGGCCGGCAAAGTCCATGCGTTGCCGGACGGGCGCATTCTGCTGATCGGCCTGCACTACGAAAATGCCCACCGCACCCTCCCCGCCGTGGCCTTGTTCGACGCTCAAGGGCGGCCGGCGCAAGGCTTTGGCGACAATGGACGCTGCGTCGTGCGCCTGCCGGGCAACCTGTCCCACGGGGTTCGCGACCTCTGGCTGCCTCCCGGCGTACCGGGCGCCGAAGCCTGTGATGCCGGGGTTCAGCCCGATGGCTGCATCGTGCTGATCGCCAACCACCATTTCGAACTGGCCGATCATGCCGGCATGCTCATTCGTCTCGACGTCGACGGCACCCTGGACTGCAGCTTCAACGGTCGCGGATTCGTGGTGGTCCGGCATCTGTTGATGAACACCTGGCTCAACAGCCTGCGGGTACAGCACGACGGGCGGATTCTGGTGGGAGGCTCGGTCAACTTCCCGGAGGAAGGCCTGCTGGCGCGCTACAACGCCGACGGCAGTCTGGACGAGCGGTTTGCCGTGGATGGCTTCATGACGTTCAAGGCCTGCGGACACGGCGCCCAGGTCAGCCAGATCATCCAGCACGATAACGGGGAGGTGCAGTGTTTCGGCAGCAGCCGCGATCCCATGCGCTGCCTCTCCTTGAAGATTCACAGCAATGGACGCCCCGACATGCACTGCAACGGCGGCCTGCCGCACCTGCTGGAAGTCGGTCGCATCGGCAGCCAGTGGACCGCCGCCCAGGCACAGCCCGACGGCACGGTGGTCACGGCCGGCGCGACCGTTGGCGGTGTCGATGCGGACTTCATGCTGGGCCGCTACTTGCCCGACGGACAGCTGGACCGCAACTTCGGCGACGGCAACGGATGGATTCGCACTCGCCTGGGCCGCAGTCTCGACACCGCCACTTCACTGGCTGTTCAGGCCGACGGCAATATCGTCGTCGGCGGTTATTCCCTGGACGGCAACTACCATGCGATCGTCGTCCGTTATCTGGGCTGACTGTAATTTTTCCTACGCTTGAACTTCTCGCTCACTTGCGGCAACTTGCGCGCTTCTTAAAACAAGGAGTAGCCGATGTCCGGCTCCATGGCCCAAGCGTTCGCCCATAACTTTCTCGGCAACTCTCCCCGCTGGTACAAACTCTGTATTGTCGGTTTTCTGATTCTCAATGCACTGGTGCTGTGGACAGCGGGCCCGGTGGCGGCAGGCTGGTTATTGGTGCTGGAGTTCATCTTCACCCTGGCCATGGCGCTCAAATGCTACCCGCTGATGCCCGGCGGCCTGTTGCTGGTCGAAGCCCTGCTGCTGAAGATGACCACGCCACAGGCGCTGTATGACGAACTGGTGCACAACTTTCCGGTGATCCTGCTGCTGATGTTCATGGTGGCCGGCATCTACTTCATGAAAGACCTGCTGCTGTTCCTGTTCTCGCGCCTGCTGCTGGGCGTGCGCTCCAAGGCCATGCTGGCGTTGATGTTCTGCTTCCTGTCGGCCTTTCTCTCGGCGTTTCTCGATGCCCTGACCGTGACCGCGGTCATCATCAGTGCCGCCGTGGGCTTTTATTCGGTGTATCACCGCGTGGCCTCGGGCACCGATCCGCGCCAGGACAGCGAATACAGCGACGATCGCCACCTGCCCCAGCTTCATCACGAGGATCTGGATCAGTTCCGCGCTTTCCTGCGCAGCCTGCTGATGCACGGTGCGGTGGGCACGGCGCTGGGCGGCGTCTGCACATTGGTGGGTGAGCCACAGAACCTGTTGATCGGCCATGAGATGGGTTGGCACTTCTCCGAATTTTTCCTGAAAGTCGCCCCGGTTTCGCTGCCGGTACTGGTGGCAGGCCTGGTGACCTGCGTACTGCTGGAAAAGCTGCGCTGGTTTGGTTACGGCACCCTGCTGCCGGACAACGTACGGGCCGTACTGGCCGATTACGCGGCGCAGGACAATGCCGAACGTACCACCCGCCAGCGTGCAGCACTGATCGTGCAGGGCCTGGCGGCGCTGATCCTGATCGCCGCGCTGGCGTTTCATGTGGCGGAAGTGGGCCTGATCGGGCTGATGGTGATTGTGCTGATCACCGCGTTCACCGGCATCACCGACGAACATCGCCTGGGCACGGCCTTCAAGGACGCGATGCCGTTCACCTCGCTGCTGGTGGTGTTTTTCGCGGTGGTGGCGGTGATTCAGGATCAGCAACTGTTCACGCCACTGATTCAATGGGTCATTTCCCTTTCGCCCTCACAACAGCCGGGCATGCTCTACATCGCCAACGGCCTGCTCTCGGCCATCAGCGACAACGTGTTCGTGGCAACCATTTACATCACTGAAGTCAAACGCGCCTTCCTCGCCGGCGAAATGACCCGCGAACACTTCGAAACCCTGGCCATCGCCATCAACACCGGCACCAACCTGCCCAGCGTAGCCACCCCCAACGGCCAGGCCGCCTTCCTGTTCCTGCTGACCTCGGCCATTGCACCGCTGATTCGGTTGTCCTACGGGCGGATGGTATGGATGGCGTTGCCTTATACGGTGGTGATGGGGGTGTTGGGGTGGTATGCGGTGAGCTTTTGGCTGTAAACCGGTGTTGTGGTCAAACACAAACTCTGTGAGCGCCTGCGTACCACTGTAGGAGCGAGTTCACTCGCGATGGTGGTGAACGATGACGCTGGCTGGCTGATACCCCGCGGTGTCTGGGCATTCATCGCGGGCAAGCCCGCTCCCACAGTGGGGGGTACATCCGGGAGATCAGGTCGGCTACCAGGCCGCCTTCGCGGGCAAGCCTCGCTCCTACAGGTGATGCGCTGCACGTGTAGGAGCTGTCGAGTGAAGCGAGGCTGCGATCTTTTAAGATCAAAAGATCGCAGCCTTCGGCAGCTCCTACACGGAACTGCGTCCGATCAGGCCGGCCGGTAGGCCGCCTTGCTTTTGATTTTGATCCACCCGCCCCGTCGGCAGGATGAATGCCGGAGCGTTCCTACAGGGAATCTGAGTCGTTATCCAAGGCCGTGCCAGACGCGGCCATCCCGCGTCAGCAACTCCTCAGCCGCCAGAGGCCCATCCTCCCCCGCCGCATACCCCTGCACCGAATCATCCTGCTGCCACGCATCAAGAAACGGCTGCACCGCACGCCAGCCGTTCTCAATATTGTCCGCCCGCTGAAACAACGTCTGATCCCCCGTGAGACAGTCGTAGATCAACGTCTCATACCCGGTTGACGGCTGCATCTCAAAGAAGTCCTTATAAGCGAACCCCAACTCAATGTTATCCATCTTCAGAGCCTGCCCCGGTCGCTTGGCCAGCAGATCGAACCACATGCCCTCATTGGGCTGGATCTGAATCCGCAGATAAGTGGGCGCCAGTTCATCCACTTCGGTATCACGAAACTGCGCATAAGGCGCCGGCTTGAAACAGATGACAATCTCGGTATCCCGCACACTCATGCGCTTGCCGGTACGCAGATAGAACGGCACGCCCACCCAGCGCCAGTTGTCGATCATGACCTTCAACGCCACGTAGGTTTCGGTATTGCTGTCAGGCGACACCCGCTCCTCCTGACGATAACCCGGCAGGGACTTGCCATCGATTTCGCCGGCGGTGTACTGCCCACGCACCGAGTTGGCGCGGGCCTCCTCCACCGACCAGGGACGAATCGCGCCCACCACCTTGGCCTTCTCGCCACGCACCGCATCGGCGCCAAACGCCGCCGGTGGTTCCATGGCCACCATCGCCAGCAGCTGGAACAGGTGATTGGGCACCATATCCCGCAGGGCGCCGGTGACTTCGTAAAAACTGCCACGGGTTTCCACGCCGACGGTTTCCGCCGCGGTGATCTGCACGTGGTCGATGTAATGGTTGTTCCAGAACGCCTCGAACAGGCTGTTGGAGAAACGGCTGACCAGAATGTTCTGCACCGTCTCCTTGCCCAGGTAGTGATCGATCCGATAGATCTGCTTCTCGGTCATGACCTTGAGCAGGCAGGCATTGAGCGCCTCGGCGGTTGGCAGGTCAGAGCCGAACGGCTTTTCGATCACCACCCTCCTGAACGCCTCGGGGCTTTCTTCGAGCAGCCCGGATGCGCCGAGACGGCGCACCACTTCACTGAAAAAGCGTGGCGCGGTGGCCAGGTAGAACACCGCATTGCCCGTGCCGCTGCCGGCGATTTTCGCCGCCAGCGCCTGATAAGTGCTGTCGTCCAGGAAATCGCCCTGTACGTAGCTGATGTTCTTGGCGAGTTGGCCCCACAACTCCGGATCGAGTGACTGGTCACCCTTGCCGACCTTGCTGGCCACCTCGTTGCGAATGAAGTCCTCGAGCTTTTTCGCGAAGCCTTCATCGCTGATGGCGTTGTGGTCAACGCCAACGATCCGCAGTCCATCCCCGAGCAACCCGTCGCGCTTGAGGTTATACAGCGCCGGCATCAGCAGGCGCTTGACCAGATCACCATGGGCGCCGAACAGAAACAGCGTGGTCGGTGGCGCGGGGTCAGCCTTGGATTTCCTGCGGATCGCATGGGTCATTTTTTCGCAGTCTCCACATGGCCGCCGAAGCCGAAGCGCTGGGCCGAAAGAATCTTGTCGCCGAAGGTGCCCTGACCGCGGGAGCGATAGCGGGCAAACAGCGAATTGGACAGTACAGGGACCGGCACGGCCTGTTCCATCGCCGCCTCGATGGTCCATTGACCTTCACCGCTGTCCGCCACGGAACCGGAGAAACCGTCGAGTTTCGGATCGCTGGCCAGGGCATCGGCGGTCAGGTCCAGCAGCCACGAGGACACGACGCTGCCACGGCGCCAGACTTCGGCGATATCGGCGACGTTCAGGTCGAAACGCTGGTCTTCCGGCAGGTTGGTGCTGGATTTGGTCTTGAGGATGTCGAAGCCCTCGGCGAAGGCCTGCATCATTCCGTACTCGATGCCGTTGTGGATCATCTTGACAAAGTGCCCGGCACCGGCGGGACCCGCGTGGATGTAGCCGCGCTCGGCACGGTCGTCATCGGACTTGCGGTCCTTGGTGCGGGGAATCTCTCCCATGCCCGGTGCCAGGGTGGCGAACAGCGGGTCGAGACGGCGAACGGTGGCGTCATCACCGCCGATCATCATGCAGTAGCCGCGCTCCAGGCCCCAGACGCCGCCGGAGGTACCGACGTCGATGTAGTGCAGGCCTTTTTCCGACAGGGTCCTGGCCCGGCGGATGTCGTCCTTATAGAAGGTGTTGCCACCGTCGATGATGGTATCGCCGGGTTCGAGCAAGGTGCTCAGGGTGTCGATGGTGTCCTGGGTCGGTGCGCCTGCCGGCAGCATGACCCACACCGCTCGTGGTTTGGCCAGGCCGGCGACCAGGGCTGGCAGGTCGGCGACGCCGGTGGCGCCTTCCTTGCTCAAGGCGTCGACAAAATCGGTATTGCGGTCGTACACAACGGTGGTATGGCCGTTGAGCATCAGGCGCCGCGCGATATTGCCGCCCATGCGGCCCAGTCCAATAATCCCGAGTTGCATGTGCTGATGCTCCCTACTACAAATAAAAGTGTGTCATTGGTTATAGCCCAACGCGGCTCTTGAGGTTAGTCCAGAGCGTTGGCGCGAAGTTTCCGGGCATTGTGCCCGATCCAGACAGATAACGTCGGCAATCGTGCCGAAGACACAGCGACAGTGAAAAATAAAAAAGTTCCCTTCTCGGGCAAAAGAAACCAGAATTGGCGCCGATAGTAGATCAGGCACCGATATCGGGCCGGATTTACAGTTGAAACACGCCATTTGCGAGGTGAGCAATGGGCACAGTACATACCGCACTGCCAGCACAAACCCTTTATGTCACTATCCGTCGCGACGAATTGCGCCAGCTGAAAGACGAGCGCGACCAGTTGAAGCAGGAACTCGCGCAACTGCGCCTGATGATCCAGGGCCAACAACCCTTACCCGTGACCCAAGGTGCTCCCCACGCCTGATCGCTCCCTCTGATCGAACCCTCCTGAATCGGAAGCAGCATTGCCCTGCTTCCGACACGTTTGAACGCTCATCACTCCAGACTCCTGACAAAGTTTTCACATTCAGTTGTTGATACTGCAAGGCTTCGTGTCCGCCCGGTATTCGTGCGGCCCCCGTTCGCCGGCGCCTTGCTTGCTCCGGCGGTGGAAGTGAGTCTTGGCTGGAGTGTTAAATGGCTTGGTTTAAACGCAGCGACACGTCTGCGAAAGGATTCGACTGGACAGGCCTGCTCTGGCAGTTCCTGTTCTTCTGGTACTTCTCCGGTATCACCCAACTGCTGATTCAACTGACGGGCACCTCCGGTTTTTCCGGTTTCCGTCAGGCCTTCGTGATGAGCGCGGTCTGGCTCGCGCCGATGCTGCTGTTCCCCAAGCAGACTCGCCTGATGGCCGCCGTGATCGGTGTGGTGCTCTGGGCCTGTTCCATGGCCAGCCTGGGCTACTTCTTCATCTATCAGCAGGAATTTTCCCAGAGCGTCATCTTCATCATGTTCGAGTCGAACGTGTCTGAAGCGGGCGAGTACATGACTCAGTACTTTGCCTGGTGGATGGTGCCTGCGTTCCTGGCCCACACCCTGTTCGCCTGGTTCCTCTGGACCCGCCTGCGCCCGGTGTACCTGCCTCGCGGCCAGGCCCTGGTGGCAGCCTTCGCCATCGTGCTGGCGGTGGTCGGTTATCCGCTGATCAAGCAGACCCTGCGCACCGACAGTTTCGCCGACGGCTTCGAGAAATTCGAAACCCGCATCGAGCCCGCCGTGCCGTGGCAGATGGCCGTGGCCTATCACCGTTACCTGGATACCCTGGCCGGCATGCAGGACATGCTCGACAGCGCCAGCAAGATTGCGCCACTGCACAACCTCAAGGACGCCATGGCCAACCAGCCGGCAACCCTGGTGCTGGTGATTGGCGAGTCGACCAACCGTCAGCGCATGAGCCTCTACGGTTATCCGCGACAGACCACGCCGGAACTGGACAAGCTCAAGGATCAACTGACCGTCTTCAACAACGTCATCACCCCGCGCCCCTACACCATCGAGGCGCTGCAACAGGTGCTGACCTTCGCCGACGAAGAGAACCCCGAGCTGTACCTGACCACGCCTTCACTGGTCAGCATGATGAAACAGGCCGGTTACAAGACTTTCTGGATCACCAACCAGCAGACCATGACCAAGCGCAACACCATGCTCACCACCTTCTCCCAGCAGGCCGACGAGCAGGTGTACCTGAACAACAACCGCAACCAGAACGCCGCGCAGTACGATGGCGACGTGATCGAGCCGTTCAACAAGGCCCTGGCCGACGCGGCGCCGCGCAAGCTGATCGTGGTGCATCTGCTCGGCACCCACATGAGCTACCAGTACCGCTATCCGTCGAGCTTCGACAAGTTCCAGGATCGCAATGGCGTGCCGGCCGGCGTGCGTGACGATCAGTTGCCGACCTACAACAGCTACGACAACGCGGTGCTGTACAACGACTTCGTGGTGTCGAGCCTGATCAAGGATTACGCCAGGACCGACCCGAACGGCTTCCTGCTGTACCTGTCCGACCACGGTGAAGACGTGTTCGACTCCGTCGGCCACAGCACGCTCGGCCGCAACGAGAACAAGCCCACCGCGCCGATGTACACCATTCCGTTCATGGCCTGGGCCTCGCCGAAGTGGCGCGAAACCCACGACTGGAGTTTTGCCGGGGATGTGGAGCGACCGTACAGCAGCTCACACCTGATCCACACCTGGGCGGATCTGGCGGGGTTGAGCTTCGATGAACTGGATCGCAGCAAGAGCGTGGTCAGCGACAGCTTCAAGCCGCGCCCGTTGATGATCGGCAACCCGTACGAGCGTCAGCAGCGGGCGTTGATCGATTTCAGCCTGATCAAGCCAAAACCCCATCCGGACAAGGCGGAAGTCGTCCAGAACTGACCCCATACCCTGTAGGAGCGAGCATGCTCGCTCCTACAGATTGTTCTTGAAATGACAATAATTCTCGTTAGAACCTAAATCCCTCCCCCCTCCTTCGTCTTTGAACAAACGGAAATTTTTCAACGACGACAAGGAGTCGGCTGCGATGTTCGCGCCTATCACTCGTTCCATGAGCTTAACCCTTGGCCTCTGCGCAACCGCCATGAGCCCCGATCTGCTGGCTGAAACCGAGCCTGAGCAAGCGCCTCTGACGCCCACGCTCATGCTGGGTGCCACCAACGTCACCGCGCAGAATCTGGGCAGCACCACGGAAAACACCGAGTCCTACACCACAGGCTCCATGAGCACGGCCACCCGCCTGAACCTTTCGATCAAGGAAACACCGCAATCGGTGTCGGTCATCACACGCCAGCAAAAACCTGTTCGACAAGAAGTACTACGACAATGTCGGTTTCTACAACGGTGTGTATTGGGGCGATCCACGGACCGTGACCCTGAGTCTGGACTGGAGACTCTAAGCCCAATCAGTGTGAGTGCAGGTCATTCCCATTTAACCGAATCGGCGGATAATGAGCCTTCGACTTTGATTCATTGATCATGGACGAATGGCATCCGACATCTTGTAAGTGGGAGGCACACCATGAAACGCATCACGCCGATCCTCGCCCTTCTCACCCTGTTCGCTTCTGCCACCGCTTTTGCCGAAGGCGGCGCCGAGCGCATGCGCTACTACTACGAAACCCTGCATTACAACCAGCAACTGGCCCTGGGCAACATCTCCCAGAGCCAGGCGAAGGAATTACGGGTTCCGGACGATCAGACCGCGCAGATGACCGAGTCCTACAGACCGAAGTGATTGCTACACCTCTGACTGTTTGCTCTTCAGTCAGAGAGAACGGTTGGGCGTCCTGATGGACGCCCCTTTTTTTGCCTGGATCAGAGAGGTTTGATCCAGAACATCATCCGCCCATGAGCCGGATCGAACTCGCCCGGAGCGAAACCGAACTTGCCGTAGGACGCCTGCGCCACCGCATTACCCTCCAGCACCTCCAGCGTGATCTTGCAGCAACCACGCTGCCTCGCGATCTCCTCGACCTTCTGCAGCATCCGCTGACTCAAGCCCAACCCGCGAAACTTCGGCACCACTGCCACATCGTGCACATTGACCAATGGCCGACAGGCGAACGTAGAGAAACCTTCAAAACAATTGACCAACCCCGCCGGCTCACCGCCGACAAAGGCCAGCACACTGAAAGCATGGGGACGCTTGGCCAACTCGGCCGGCAAGTGCTCCAACACATCCGCAGGCAAGGCATGACCACCGCCCATGGGATCAGTGGCATAACTGTTCAGCACCAGGGCCAGCGCCTCAGCATGCACCGGATTGGTATAACTGGCCTGCAACACAAGTATTTCAGCGGAATCCATTTCCATCCTCGTTCAAAAAAGTAGTCCCGGGATGTAGGACGATATCCTGAGCGAGGGAAAAGCGATACCGCGTGAATCTGTTGGTATTCGTTGTGAATTCACCGGCCTATTCGCGGGCAAGCCTTGCTCCTACACGGACCAATCCCGATCAGGCCGGCCGGTAGGCCGCCTCGCTTTTGATTTTGATGCGCCCCGTCGGAAGGCCGAGCGCAGGTTCTGCGCAGTGGGCAACCCGGCATGGATG
>NZ_JABFMP010000045.1 GCF_013359595.1 Pseudomonas sp. C1C7
GGCATGTCGCGCCAAGCGGCGCCCGAACAAAGCACCCAAAGTACGCCGTTAAGCATTAAGCGATCATCTGTTCTCGGACGTCCGCTACGGCGAGGTTCGTCGAAGATATCCGCAACCAAATCCCAGGCTGCGTCGGGGAGTTCGTACCGTTTGGCCATCGTGGGCTCCTGCCTTTGATGGTCGCGGACCTTACTGAATCTCAACGTCCGTGGAATTCAATTTGGTTTCGGCGGATTTCGTACAGAACCTAGGCCAGCCACCGCTGGCATCCAGACAGCCAGCGTTATCGTTGACGACCATCGCGAGCATGCTCGCTCCTACAGTGGTATAGCTTGGTGTTGAGTTATTTTTAATTAATTACGCATTTGAGAATGCGGGTTCTGTAACCGCACGGATAAAAGCATCATCCAAAGTTTTTGCTCCGTATTTTTTCATAAACTCTGACCCGTTGGAAAATCGATTAAAACGTTGCTGGCTGATCATGTAAAAATAGGAGCAATTGTTTATTACTTCATCAACATTATGTGAGGACACCAGAATCGCAGCGCCGTCTCTGGCCGCGCCATGTAGGCACTCCCAAATATAGTGGCGAAACTCGGGGTCTACGCCAGCAGTGGGCTCATCGAGAATAATAAAACCTTTAGAGATCGCCAGTAGAGATAATGTAAAAAACCAACGGGTTTCGCCGTAGCTACATAGTGAGCATTTTTTATCCCAGATTTCCTTGTATCTATTAATGATCGATGGGCACCATACTTTCAGCTTTTCGAGTGCACGAGTTTGTGTCATTTGCTCATCAGAGCATAGTGCGACAATCATCTTGAATATGTCGCGCATCCGTAAGCCGGGGGGAGTTGAAATTATTTGAGAAAGGTAGGTGAAATCATGGAAGCTACTTTCAATTCTCCCTGATGAGGTTTTTTTTAGTTCACAGGCGATGTCAAAAAAAGTAGTTTTTCCTGAGCCATTCGGACCTAAGATTCCGGCTATCGAGCCTTCAAATATTTCCATGGATGCCTGGCTGAATATTGTTTTTTCGTCATAGTTGAAGTCGATGAGCTTTGCGCTAAATCTACGCATCAGTATCTGCTCCAGACTGGGTTTATTTTTAAGTGCTTTAGGAATATGAAAGTCGAGAAAATTACAGATAGAGCAATAAGCGCAAGCGTTAATAAGTTGGAGCTGAGTTTTTCAACCATTAACTGGCTCGCAATTGTCAAAGGGTTAGCCATGTTGATGGTTTTGATAATGTCGTTCGGGTAGCTGGCGCCCATTACCCCAAAGATGAGCATAAGAAAAGAGCAAACTGACAGAAGTGTGTTCGAATTTTGAAAATTTATTGGGAGTAGCGTGAAGATGACTCCAAAGCTGCAGAACATTAGAAAACAAATGTAAAACCGGAATATTATAGTTAGAGCTTCTGGTAAGTCATAATTTCCAAAGGGAGGTTTTGTGACTAGATAAAAAGTCGAGCAATAGGCAATTGAAACTATTGAATAAGCAAGGAAGTGTGAGCAAATAAATATACCTCTCGATTTTTTTGAATAGACAAATGAGCGAATAAACCCGCTTTCCCTTCTGCCGATGATGTAAAAGGCAAATCCAAACAAGGCAACGCTCGATGCTACATAAGAATAAAACCATGCTGAGGTCACGGGGTAATTGCCTTGAAAATAATCTGCGTCCTGTTTTGTTACTGCGAGAAAATAAAAAAATGCGCAGGGTGAAAGCATTATCCAAATTAAGGAAATTGGTTCTTTTATTTGCTCTTTTATAAAAATAAGTGCTAGGGTGGCAGTTCTCAATATAATATTTTTGCTCATGATTGGTGTCCTTAAGGAAATGGGACCATTTGTTCTTGGCGATACTCATCGATTGAGTTAGCGAATGGTTCTGAATAGTCATTATTCAGATTTATGTTTTTTGAGTTGTCCATATGCATAAACATGGATGGAGAGATAAATTTACAGAATGTATAGTCTGAGTTATCTATCCTGATCGATTTCATATACAGATAACCTTCGGTGCTTATCTCCTTTAAGGCCTGTTGTAATCCGGGAATGTCGAATTTTAGATCTTTTTTATTATAAATTGAGCTCTGTGGGTATACAATTTTTGATGCTATTTCATCGAATGTCTTGTAGGTATTGCATTTCATGAAGTGACGTATATAGGAGTCGTGGAGGGTGTCTGGGTTTCCTTGGAGAGTATTAAATAAGTTCATGAATCTAAATGTTTGCCACAATTCCAGTATGGATTTTTCAAGTGCTGTGGCTAGATTTTCCGCATAAGACATTCCCGCGCAATAGTGAACATTTCTACCTGGCTCATCGCTGCCGTAAATAGTTAGTAGACAAACACCAGGGAATCTGATGTCTGAAATATCAAACGTTAAGATTTCTCCCGATTTAGAAAGAGAATTGTATAAACCAAAGGCCGTTGTTGTTTTGATCGCGTTTCTGATGTCACCAGGACGAACGCATCCGCTACATTGTTTGGTCAACCAGAATCGGGTGAGGAATTGTCGCTCCAAAAATTCTTTAATAGCGCCGAAAATGGCTGATTCGATGCTTTTATGAAAGCTGCATCCACAAGTGTCTCTGCTCGGATAAATGTTGTCATTTTCCTCATCGCAGCCGTGGCTTAGCGCAATGCAAATAGTCGGAATGGAGCAGGCAGAAAAATTTGAGAGACGTACCACGGAACTCATATTGAACTGCCTTTGGGTCAGGTTGCTCAGGTCAGCATCAGTTGAAGCCGTTTGTCTAAAAGCTTTAACGAATTTTTCTACTTCTGGTGGACTCAGGCTTTCGTGAAAACTGGATGAACAATCTGGCAAAACATCAAAGTAGAAATGACTCCGCTCAAAATATTCGCCTAGTGCAGTCCGTACTGAACCAGAACCATTGCCTATTCCTGATCCCAAAGTGAGTCGATGACCTCCAACTTCCACAATGAAAGGGAAGCCCAGAATACTGGGAGGTTGAATCCATATTTCCTGTGGCAAAAATGAACTTGTGCTTTGATTTATTATGTTCACTTTTTACCTCCAATCAATTGAATGCAAGAAGGGTAGAAAAGAGTTGGATTTAAGCTCAAGGCCCTGCAGACCATATTGTCGGTGTAACCTGACCAAGGACGACTTTTGAGTTTTATAGCTTTGCACTGAAGATCGACTAGCATGTACATTGAGCCCGTTTCCATTAAAGCCAGCCTGTAACCACGGTAGCGATACTTGAACAACGTCTTAGGTAAATACATCATGTAAATAATGGCATGACTGGGGTTTCCCACGCTGTTTCCAGTTGGAAGTATGGCCTCCATCAGTAAGTTTGTTTCCTGGCTACCTTGAAGTATCTCGAATTTTCGGGAACTGGGGAGCAGATGTAAGACTTTCTCAGGGCACGGCCATATATTTGATGATGAAAGAGAGCAACAAAAAACTTCAACAGGATACAGTGCTCCTGCACTTGGGTATCCTCGTTTGGAAGAGTTGGTGCTCTTTGTTAGTAACGGTTTAACTACTTGTTTTATTAGTTCAAAGTCTACGGTGGTTCCGTCAAAAAAATCGCAGGAATGATCCCGATGCAGGGGGCTTTCAATAGATAGATTTTCTAGTGCATGCTCTTCCAGCGTAATATCCATGTCTGGGTATAGCTGAAGTTCGTTTCCAGTTAAGTCGCCGAGCAATTGTGGTTGAAAGTTGTGAAGGCAAGAGATATTTCTGACGCATTCATGAGTTGTGAAATTACCCTTGGTGTGAAAGTTCAATGTGTCGTCATAAACTTTTTGGTCAAGAAATTTCAGATAAAAATCATGCGGAATATTTTTCATTTTTTGATCTCAGGCAATTACAAGAATGCCAGTGTGGATTCGATTCTTCGGTTATAAATCCGCTATCCAAATCCACTGTTATTGATGAAAGTGCATCGTCTTGGTATCTGAATTCCTGACTGCCTTCTGTATGAAGTTTTATTTTTTTTACAAGCAAACCGATGGCCAAGCTTCTTTGCAATAGACCTGGTTTTTGTATTGGCAGGGTAGTGTTGCGTTCCATACAGAACTTTAACAAGGCAGGCCAGGAGTTTCGTGAATTACTGAATTTTTGATGATTTAGTTGTCTGTCAATCTGGCAAAAATGACAAGGGTTTCCGATGCTTGCCATATATGGCTGGTCAACTATAAAAGTATTTCCATTAAAATATGCTACAGAGATTGCGCTGTAAGGGTTGGCGTCTGCCAAGCTGAAATATGTTTTTTTTAACCTCGCATAGTCATACTGTGTGCAGATTATGCAAATAAAGCATGGTTGCTTTCCTATGTCTTCTAGTAAGGTGTCTAGGTTTTCGCTAATTTTGTATTTGCAATTCAATTCTTGACTAAATACTGACTCGATTTCATTTTTATCTTCCCAGTCATGTGTTATTAGTAGTTTTTTGAAGTATATATCTTCGGGTTGGATTTTTAATCCTATTGCCTGCTGAAGAAACTGTATGGTCTCTGTTTTCGGTAACTCAAGTTTCAATAAGGTGTCGGTGAGGTGAGTCTCTTCTATGGGGGCTTGATGTTTTTTTAATTTATGCATGATGCTTATCAGTTTTTCAGAGGTTACTTTGGAAATGCAATGACTGGATAGTATTAGTGATTCGTTGGGAAGATCTACTATGTCGTAATCGGAGTAGATAAGATTCATATAGCTTCTCCTGAAGGATTTTCCATGTCTGGAAAATCCTTTTGGTTTGCAAAGTCAAAGGGAAACGATTTGAGTTTAATTACATTCCCCTGCAACCACCGGTGCCGCCTCCACCCGTACCACCCGTACCTCCTGCCCCTCCGCAACCTCCATTGCCTCCACCGCTACCCCCGCTGCATCCACCTCCACCGCCACAGCCACCACTACCACCACAGCCGCCTTGTCCTCCACTACCGCCAGCAACTTGCGGATTGGTGTTTGAGTTAGAGTTAACTCTGAAGTTGAACAGAACCTCGCCAATCTTCTCGTTTTTCATTTTGTTTTTCTCATTTGAATGTCACTCGGGATTGAGTGGCGCCATTAGATTTAAAAGAATGCAGTCACAATCGCAAGTTGAAGATTTTTTATGTGTAGGAATCTTCATTCATCCTTTAGCGAATGGTCCTACGAATTATTTGGAAAGTTCTTTTGGTGTTTAATATTGAAAGGGCAATAGGGAATGGTGGGTGGTTACATTTTTTATTTAAAAAACTATGTATTAGTCTCTTGCAAATGAAATTCGACGAAAAATTGCGTCTGTAGGACTAAACAAAAAAATTCCTTTGACAGTTTTTTTATTGGCAAAAATAAGCGACGAACGGTAGCTACTTTTAAGTAATCAGCCACCCCTATGGCCCGGTTTGCCGACCTCAGCGACGAAGATCGTTCGAAGTCGGCCACCGGGGGGAAGGCATCATCGCGAAAACGGGTGGTGATACAGATCACATTAATGGTCTGACTTTGGGCTTGCCGAAAAGGACCATTATTCGATGTACCTCCTACATTAAAATTTCATGCAGTTGGGGCACGGTTTCATGGTTTCACAATCACCGGCGGCATGGTTTCCGGCGGGTCCTGCTTGGGCGGCGGAGTGGTGCCCGGCGGATCCTCCTCCGGCACCGGCTGCGGGTCGCTTGGCGGGATTACCGGATTGTCGATGTTCGGATCAGGGGTTTCAGCTGGAAAAGGATTGTTCATTGTTCAAACCTCCAGTGGCACATGGCGTGAGTCGTGCTTAAGTGGATTGACCACGGTTCGATGGATTTGATTCCGGCCAATTGGCGCTGAACTTTTCCCTGCGGCTGTCGCTCGGAACCTAAGTGAGTTCATTCGGCGTTGGACGACCGAAGGGCTAGACGATCAGACACAAGAGCGTCCATGGGGCGTGATGGAGAGATGCTCGATGACTGCTGAAAAACCCACGGAACTGAGCTACAACCCGCATATTCCGCTGTCCCAGGCCTTGTTGCTGCCGCGTATCGTGATCGAGAACACCATGCCGACCCTGGAGGGCGGGCAGTTCGCGGTCAAGGCGGTGGAGGGCGAGGAAGTGGTGGTGTCGGCCAAGGTGTTCGCCGACGGCCACGACAAGCTGGCGGTGCGGATTCGCTGGCGGGCAGACGGCGAGGAGGTCTGGCACAGCGAGGTCATGGCCGATCAGGGCAACAACGGCTGGCTGGGCCGCTTTCGCGTGCGCGAGCAAGGTCGCCATGTGTTCTGCATCGAAGCCTGGATCGACCAGTTCGCCAGCTTCTGCTACGAACTGAAGAAGAAACACGATGCCGGCGTACCGGTCAGCCTCGAGTTGCAGGAAGGCCGTCTGCATGTGCAACAGGCTGCCGAACGCACGGAAGGGCAACTGAGCGAGCAACTGGCGGCCTTGCACCATGAACTGGCCATTTTGCTGGAAGCCGAACAGGTCGCACTGTTTTTGCACCAACGTAGCGCCGATTTGATGGCCCAGGCCGATCACCGCGCCTTTTTGAGCCTCAGCCCCGAATACCCGGTGGATGTCGAACGCGAGTTGGCGCAGTTCGCCAGCTGGTATGAACTGTTTCCCCGCTCGATCACCGACGATCCTTCCCGACACGGCACGTTCAACGACGTGCATTCACGCCTGGCGATGATCCAGGACATGGGTTTTGACGTGCTGTACTTCCCGCCGATCCACCCGATCGGTCGCCGCTTCCGCAAGGGCCCGAACAATTCCCTGACCGCCGGTCCCGATGATCCGGGCAGCCCCTATGCCATCGGCAGCCCCGAAGGCGGGCACGAGGCGATTCACCCGCAACTGGGCAGCCGCGACGATTTCCGTCGGCTGGTGGCGGCGGCGCGGGATCACGGCCTGGAAATCGCCCTGGATTTCGCCATCCAGTGCTCCCAGGACCACCCCTGGCTGCAGCAGCATCCGGGCTGGTTCAACTGGCGGCCGGACGGCACGATCAAATACGCGGAAAACCCGCCGAAGAAATACCAGGACATCGTCAACGTCGATTTCTATGCGGTCGATGCGATTCCCAGCCTGTGGGTCGAGCTGCGGGACATCGTCGTCGGTTGGGTGCTGGAGGGCGTGAAGCTGTTTCGCGTCGACAACCCGCACACCAAGCCGCTGCCGTTCTGGCAATGGCTGATCGCCGACGTGCGGGCGCTGTATCCCGAGGTGATCTTCCTCGCCGAGGCTTTCACCACGCCGGCGATGATGGCGCGCCTGGGCAAGGTCGGTTACTCCCAGAGCTATACCTACTTCACCTGGCGCAACACCAAGCAGGAACTGGCGACCTATTTCACCGAGCTGAACGAGTCGCCGTTGCGCGAGTGCTACCGGCCAAACTTCTTTGTCAACACGCCGGACATCAATCCGGGGTTCCTGCATGACTCCGGGCGTCCGGGTTTCCTCATTCGTGCGGCGCTGGCGGCCATGGGCTCGGGCCTGTGGGGCATGTATTCGGGGTTCGAACTCTGCGAGTCGGCACCGGTGCCGGGCAAGGAGGAGTACCTGGATTCCGAGAAGTACGAGATCCGCCCCCGGGACTTCAACGCGCCGGGCAACATCATTGCCGAGATCGCCCAACTCAACCGGATCCGTCGGCAGAACCCGGCGCTGCATAGCCATCTGGGCCTGAAGATCTACAACGCCTGGAACGACAACATTCTGTATTTCGGCAAGCGCAGTGCCGACGGCAGCAATTTCATCCTGGTGGCGGTCAGCCTCGACCCGCACCACCCGCAAGAGGCCAATTTCGAACTGCCGCTGTGGGAAATGGGCCTGCCGGACGACGCCAGCACCCAGGGCGAAGACCTGATGAACGGCCATCGCTGGACCTGGCATGGCAAGTACCAGTTCATGCGCATTGATCCGGCGTACCAGCCGTTCGGGATTTGGCGGATTACCCCCTGATTGGCTCTGTGTAGGAGCTGTGTAGGAGCTGTCGAGTGCAACGAGGCTGCGATCTTTTGATCCTGAAAAACAAAATCAAAAGATCGCAGCCTTCGGCAGCTCCTACAGAGGGCATCAGCGCATTTTCACGCTGCGCAAAGCATTCAACAGGAGTTTCACATGGCGAAGAAACCCAAGGCAGCCACGTTCATCAAGGACCCGCTCTGGTACAAGGACGCGGTGATCTATCAAGTCCACGTCAAATCCTATTTCGATTCCAATAACGACGGTATCGGCGACTTTCCCGGCCTGATCGCCAAGCTCGACTACATTGCCGAACTGGGCGTCAACACCATCTGGCTCCTGCCGTTCTACCCCTCGCCACGTCGCGACGACGGTTACGACATCGCCGAATACCGTGGCATCCACAGCGACTACGGGACCATGGCCGACGCCAAGCGCTTCATCAGTGAAGCGCACAAGCGCGGTTTGCGGGTGATCACCGAGCTGGTCATCAACCACACCTCCGACCAGCACCCGTGGTTCCAGCGTGCGCGCAAGGCGAAGAAGGGCTCGGCGGCGCGGGACTTCTATGTCTGGTCCGATGACGATCAAAAATACGACGGCACCCGAATCATCTTTCTCGACACCGAAAAATCCAACTGGACCTGGGACCCGGTGGCCGGCCAGTACTTCTGGCACCGCTTCTATTCCCACCAGCCGGACCTGAATTTCGACAACCCGCAGGTCATGAAAGCCGTGCTGTCGGTGATGCGCTACTGGCTCGACATGGGCATCGACGGCCTGCGCCTGGACGCGATTCCCTACCTGATCGAGCGTGACGGCACCAACAACGAGAACCTGCCGGAGACCCACGACGTCCTCAAGCAGATCCGCGCCGAAATCGATGCCAACTACCCGGACCGCATGCTGCTGGCCGAGGCCAATCAATGGCCGGAGGACACCCAGCTGTACTTCGGCGACACCGACAAGAGCGGGCTCAACGGCGACGAATGCCACATGGCGTTCCACTTCCCGCTGATGCCGCGCATGTACATGGCGCTGGCCCAGGAAGACCGTTTTCCGATCACCGACATCCTGCGCCAGACCCCGGAAATCCCGGCCAATTGCCAGTGGGCGATCTTCCTGCGCAACCACGATGAGCTGACCCTGGAAATGGTCACCGACCGCGAACGCGACTACCTGTGGAACTACTACGCCGCCGACCGGCGGGCGCGGATCAACCTCGGCATCCGTCGCCGCCTGGCGCCGCTGATGGAGCGCGACCGCCGTCGGGTGGAACTGCTCAACAGCCTGCTGCTGTCGATGCCCGGCACGCCGACTTTGTATTACGGCGATGAAATCGGCATGGGCGACAACATCTACCTGGGCGACCGCGACGGCGTGCGCACCCCCATGCAATGGTCGATCGACCGCAACGGCGGCTTCTCTCGCGCCGATCCGGCCAGCCTGGTGCTGCCGCCGATCATGGACCCGCAATACGGTTACCTGTCGGTCAACGTCGAGACCCAGGCCGGCGACCCGCACTCGCTGCTCAACTGGACCCGGCGCATGCTCGCGGTGCGCAAGCAGTCCAAGGCGTTCGGCCGCGGCACCCTGAAAATGCTCTCGCCGGCCAACCGCCGAGTGCTGGCCTACACCCGGGAATTCACCGGGGAGGACGGCAAGCACGAAATCATTCTGTGTGTCGCCAATGTCTCGCGCAGCGCGCAGGCGGTGGAGCTGGACCTGTCGGCCTACGTCGGCATGGTGCCGGTGGAGATGCTCGGCGGTAATGCGTTCCCGCCCATCGGCCAGCTCAGTTTCCTCCTGACCCTGGCGCCTTATGGCTTCTACTGGTTCGGCCTCGCGGCGGAAAACCAGATGCCGAGCTGGCACGTGGAACCGGCGCAGAGCCTGCCGGACTTCACTACCCTGGTCCTGAAAAAACGCATGGAAGAACTGCTCGAAGCCCCGGCGCGCGCCACGTTGGAGCAGGGCATCCTGCCGAGCTGGCTGCAGAACCGCCGCTGGTTCGCCGGCAAGGACGCGGCCATCGAGCAGGTCAACCTGGCCTATGGCGTGCGCTTTGGCGATGCGCAGCATCCGGTGCTGCTCAGCGAAATCGAAGTGACCAGCGCCGGCCAGACCAGTCGCTATCAACTGCCGTTCGGCTTCATTGCCGAAGAGCAGGTCGGCGCCGCCTTGCCGCAGCAACTGGCGCTGTCTCGGGTTCGTCGCGGGCCGCAGGTGGGACTGATCACCGACGCCTTCAGCCTTGAGCACTTCGTGCGCTCGGTGTTGCAAGCCATGCAGAACGAGACGGTGCTGGCCTGTGATGGCGGCGATATCCGCTTCGAACCGGGCGCCGGGCTGGCAGAACTGGGGCTGACGGCTGAATCCGAGGTGCGCTACCTGTCCGCCGAGCAATCCAACAGCTCGGTGGTGATCGGCAACAGCCTGGTGCTCAAGCTGATCCGCAAAGTCGCGTCCGGCGTGCACCCGGAGCTGGAAATGAGCGCCTACCTGACCAACGCCGGCTATCGCAACATTTCGCCGTTGCTCGGTTCGGTGGTGCGCCGCGATGGCAATGGCGAAGACAACTTGCTGATGATCGCCCAGGGTTATCTGAGCAATCAGGGCGATGCCTGGGAATGGACGCAGAACAACCTCGAACGGGCGCTGCGCGACGAGTTGGCGGACGCCATGTCCGAGCAGGAGCAGCATTACAACGCCCTCGGCGAACTGAAAGATTTCGCCGGCATGCTGGGCCAGCGCCTGGGTGAAATGCATCAGGTGCTGGCAACGCCAAGCAACAACCCGGATTTCGATCCGCAGGTCACCACGCAAAAGGATTCGCTGGCTTCGGGCAAGGACGTGGCGGCGCAAATCGAGCATGCATTGACGTTGCTCAAACAGCATCAAGACGAACTGAACCCGGCGGACAAAACCCTGGTCAGCCGTTTACTGGACAACAAAAAGGCCATCCTCGGCCACGTCCAGGCGCTGGGCAAACAGACGGCCGGCGGCCTGCGCATGCGCGTGCACGGCGACCTGCATCTGGGCCAGGTGCTGGTGATCAAGGGCGATGCCTACCTGATCGACTTCGAAGGCGAACCGGCGCGTCCACTGGATGAGCGCCGGGGCAAGCACAGCCCGTACAAGGATGTCAGCGGCGTGTTGCGTTCCTTCGATTACGCGGCGGCGATGACCATCAACGTGCACAACGTCGACAACACCGCTGAAGCCCAGGCGGCCCGGCAACGGGTGGCCGAACGCTATTTAAGGGAAGCAAAACAGGCATTTATCGACGCTTATCGGCTGGCGGCAGCTACGCTTGGCCATGCGTGGCAAGATCCGGAAGGTGAGGACGCCGCACTGGCGTTGTTCGGTCTGGAGAAAGCGGCGTACGAAGTGGCCTATGAGGCGGAGAACCGCCCGACCTGGCTGCCCGTGCCGTTGCACGGTTTATATGGATTATTGAGTGGGCTTAAACCCTTTTCCGATCTTGGTGGAGAGTAGTCATGAGTTTCTCGAACAAGGAACAGGGTCATCGTCACAATGAAGCGCTGCTGCCGGCGGCGCGGGATATCGATGCACTGGTGCGGGCCGAACATCACGACCCGTTCGCCATTCTTGGCCCCCACGGCGACGGGGCCGGCGGGCAATTCATTCGCGCTTATCTGCCGGACGCCTTGAGCGTCGAGGTGCTGGCCCGGGATGGCGGGCAGGTGCTGGGCGAGCTTGAGGCTACCCAGACTCCCGGTCTGTTCGTCGGTCATTTCGAGCGGGCACAGCCCTATCTGCTGCGCACACGCTGGGCCGGTGGCGAGCAGGTCACCGAGGATCCTTACAGCTTTGGTCAACTGCTCGGCGAGATGGACCTGTACCTGTTCGCCGAGGGCAATCACCGCGACTTGAGCAGTGCCCTGGGCGCGCAACTGAAAACCGTCGACGGTGTCGACGGCGTGCGCTTCGCCGTGTGGGCTCCGAATGCCCGTCGGGTGTCGGTGGTTGGTGATTTTAATAATTGGGACGGGCGTCGCCATCCGATGCGCGTGCGTTATCCGACGGGCGTCTGGGAGCTGTTCATTCCGCGCCTGAAAGCGGGGGAGGCGTACAAGTACGAAATCCTCGGTAAAGAAGGCATCTTGCCGCTGAAGGCCGATCCCATGGCCCTGGCCACCAGCCTGCCGCCGGACACCGCCTCGAAAGTGGCCTCGCCGCTGAAGATCGACTGGCAGGATCAGGACTGGATGCAGGCGCGGGTCGAGCGGCAGCGACACAACGCGCCCCTGTCGATTTACGAGCTGCACGCCGGCTCCTGGCAATGCGAGCTGGATGATCTGGGCGAAGTGTCCCGCCAGTACACCTGGCCGGAACTGGCCGAACGGCTGATTCCCTACGTCAAAGAACTGGGGTTCACTCACATCGAACTGATGCCGATCATGGAGCACCCGTTCGGTGGTTCCTGGGGCTACCAGTTGCTCTCGCAGTTCGCCTCCAGCTCCCGTTACGGCAGCGGGGATGAGTTCGCCGCCTTCGTCAACGCCTGCCACCAGGCCGAGATTGGCGTGATCCTCGACTGGGTGCCGGCGCATTTCCCCACCGATACCCATGGCATGGCCAATTTCGACGGCACGGCGCTGTACGAATACGGCAATCCCCAGGAAGGCTTTCATCAGGACTGGGACACGCTGATCTACAACCTGGGGCGCACCGAGGTCCACGGCTACATGCTGGCGTCGGCGCTGCACTGGCTGAAGCATTTCCACGTCGACGGCCTGCGGGTCGATGCGGTGGCGTCGATGCTCTACCGCGACTATTCGCGCAAGGCCGGCGAGTGGGTGCCGAATCGTCACGGCGGGCGGGAGAACCTGGAAGCCATCGACTTCCTGCGGCATCTGAACGACGTGGTCGCCCTGGAAGCGCCGGGCGCCCTGGTGATCGCCGAGGAATCCACGGCCTGGCCGGGGGTCAGCCAGAGCACGCAACAAGGCGGTTTGGGCTTTGCCTACAAATGGAACATGGGCTGGATGCACGACTCGCTGCACTATATCCAGCAGGATCCGGTGTACCGCGCTCACCATCACAACGAACTGAGTTTTGGCCTGGTGTACGCCTGGTCCGAGCGCTTCATCCTGCCGATCTCCCACGATGAAGTGGTGCACGGCAAGCACTCGCTGATCGACAAGATGCCGGGGGACCGCTGGCAGAAATTCGCCAACCTGCGGGCGTACCTCAGTTTCATGTGGACCCATCCGGGCAAGAAGCTGCTGTTCATGGGCTGCGAGTTCGGCCAGTGGCGCGAGTGGAATCACGATCAGCAGCTGGACTGGTATCTGTTGCAGTACTCGGAACACAAGGGTGTGCAGAAGCTGGTCAGCGACCTCAACCGCCTGTACCGCGACGTACCGGCGCTGCATGAACAGGACGACGTGCCGCAGGGCTTCCAGTGGCTGATCGGCGACGATGCGATCAACAGTGTCTACGCCTGGCTGCGCTGGAGCCGCGAAGGCAAGCCGGTGCTGGTGGTGGCCAACTTCACCCCGGTCCCGCGTGAGGCGTATCGCGTCGGCGTGCCGTTTGCCGGGCGCTGGAAGGAGTTGTTCAACAGTGATTCGGCGATCTATGCAGGGTCCGACTATGGCAACAGCGGCGGGGCGGATGCCGAAGAAGCGCCGAGCCATGGGCAGGCGTTGTCGCTGGTGTTGAATCTGCCGCCGTTGGCGGTGTTGATGTTGAGTCCGGAGGGCTGACCCGACACCGCGATTGCGGTGTGACAGTGACACAGATGTTGAATGGGTTGGCCCTATCGCGGGCAAGCCCGCTCCCACAGGGTGTTGGTCGTTCACAACTAATGTGTACGCCCAAGACACTGTGGGAGCGGGCTTGCCCGCGATTTTTCAGGGGTTCACACCAAATAGTTCTTCAGCTCGCGGGCGATCACCATCCGCTGAATCTCGCTCGACCCTTCATAGATCTGCGTAATCCGCGCATCCCGGTAGTACTTCTCCACCGGATAATCTTCCAGATACCCATACCCGCCATGAATCTGGATCGCCGAAGAGCAGACCTTCTCGGCCATTTCCGATGCGAACAGTTTGGCCTGGGACGCTTGCGACAGGCACGGCTTGCCGGCGCTGCGCAGGCGCGCGGCATGCAGGATCAGCAGGCGTGCGGCGTTGATCTGCACTTGCATGTCCGCCAGCATATTGGCCACGCTCTGGTGCTCGATGATCGGTTTGGCGAACTGCACGCGGTCGCGGGAGTAGGCCAGCGCCGCTTCGAACGCAGCACGGGCGATGCCCAGGGCCTGGGCGGCGATGCCGATGCGACCGCCTTCGAGGTTGGACAGGGCAATGGCCAGGCCTTTGCCGCGCTCACCCAGCAGGTTGGCTTCGGGGATGGTGCAGTTGTTCAGGGTGACGGCGCAGGTGTCCGACGCGCGGATGCCCATCTTGTGTTCGGTGCGGTCGACGATGAAACCGGCGGTGTCGGTAGGCACCAGGAACGCCGAAATGCCGCGCTTGCCCAAATCCGGGTCGGTCACGGCGAAGACGATGGCCAGCTTGGCCCGCTTGCCGTTGCTGACGAATTGCTTGGCGCCGTTGATCACCCACTGGCCGTCGCGCAGTTCGGCGCGGGTGCGCAGGTTGTGCGCTTCGGAACCGGCCTGGGGTTCGGTCAGGCAGAAGCAGCCGATGGTCTGGCCGCTGGCGAGGTCCGCCAGCCAGGTCTGTTTCTGTTCTTCGCTGCCGTAGTTGAGCACCGGCCCGCAGCCCACGGAGTTGTGGATGCTCATGAACGCGCCGGTGGCGCCATCGCCGGCGGAGATCTCTTCCACCGCCAGGGCGTAGGCGACGTAATCGACATAGGTGCCGCCCCATTCCTCGGGGACCACCATGCCCAGCAGGCCCAGCTCGCCCATCTTCGCCACCAGGGCGTCGTCGATCCAGCCGGCTTTTTCCCAGGCCTGGGCGTTTGGCGCGATCTCGCCGCGGGCAAAGTCCCGGGCCATGTCGCGGATCATGATTTGCTCTTCGCTCAGTTCGATATCGTGCATGGCTCAGTTCCCGCTCTGGTCAAACCCGGTGAAAAAACTCGCCACGTGTGCGGCGTCCAGCGCCTGCAGGGTCGGCGGATTCCAGCGCGGGTTCTTGTCTTTGTCGATCAGCAAGGCGCGCACGCCTTCGATCAGGTCGCCGCGCTCGAACCATTGGCGGTCCAGGTGCAGCTCAAGGGCGAAGCATTGCTCGAGGCTCAGGTGGCGGCCGCGACGGAGCATTTCCAACGTGACCGCCATGGCCACGGGCGAGCGGGTGGCCAGCAGGTCGGCGGTGGTCGCGGCCCACTCGTGGCTGTCGGCGACGGTCACTTCGCGCAGTTGCTCAACAATACTCGGCACGTCGGGCAAGGCGAAGAAGTGGTCGATGGCCGGGCGCAGCGCTTCAAGCGGAGCGTCGGGCAGTTGCTGCACGGCGAGGGTCGCCAGCAGGCCCTGGAGGTCTTTGAGCGGGGTGTCGTGCCATTGCAGCTGGTCGAGCTGTTCGTCCAGCGTGGTCAGCTTGCTGCTGTCCAGGTACCAGTCGGCCAAGCCGCAATACAGGGCATCGGCGGCGCGGATCTGCACGCCGCTCACCCCAAGGTAGATTCCCAGTTCGCCCGGCACCCGTGGCAGGAAGTAGCTGCCGCCGACGTCCGGGAAGTAGCCGATGCCGACTTCCGGCATCGCCAGCCGGCTCTTTTCGGTGACCACCCGCAGATCGGCGCCTTGCACCAGCCCCATGCCGCCGCCCAGGACGAAGCCGTCCATCAGCGCCAGGACAGGTTTGCGGTAGTGGTGAATGGCGATATCGAGGGCGTATTCCTCGACGAAGAAATCGACGTGCAGGGTGTCGCCGCTTTTGAAACTGTCGTGCAGCGAGCGAATGTCGCCACCGGCGCAGAAGGCTTTTTCGCCAGCGCCGCGAAGGACAACAGCATGCACTTGAGGGTCCTGCGCCCAGGCGTCGAGCTGGCGCTGCAGGTGGCGAACCATGTCCAGGGTCAGGGCGTTGAGGCCGGCGGGGCGGTTGAGGGTCAGGTGACCGATGTGGTTGCGGACTTCGGCCAGCACGTCGTTCTGCGTGGCATCCATGGGCCGGTCGCCCTTCGATGTAACCTGAGCAGTCATCAGTAACTCCCTGCTTTTATTGTTCTTTATAAAGAAGCTCGCGCGCGAGCGTTGCAGGATCGTAACAGTGCAAATTTGTGATGTACAACGGGGATATGTGCAGGTGCTGTCTGCGTTTTTGCAATCAGCTCACGTACCTCCCTGTGCCCCCTGTGGGAGCGAGGCTTGCCCGCGATGGTGGTCAACGATAACGCTGGCGGCCTGATGCCCCTCGGTGGCGGGACCTCCATCGCGAGCACGCTCGCTCCTACAGGGGGGGAGGACAGCAATCAGGCGCTGGCGTGGCTGAGCACTTCACCAATGCTGCGACGCCTGGCGTACAGTTCGCTGGTATGGACCAGCTTCTCCAGCTCTTGCGGCGTAACGTCAATGAAGGCCTCCATGTCCGCCAGCGCCAGTTTCAGGTCATCGGCCGTGATCGCCTGACTGTCGATCGGCGGGTGATCGGCGGGCACCATCGGCACCGGCTCGGCGGGACGCTTGGGATACCGGACGCGCGTCAGATTGTTATAGGCCACCGCGCACAGCACCATCACCAAAGCACTGAGCATCACCGGCCCCAGCGCCATCCAGTCCAAGGAAACCGTCACAGGATCGGCCAGCACCGTGGTCGCCGCCACCGCGCCTGCCGGCGGGTGCAGGCAACGCAGCCAGCACATCAGAACCACCGCCATGCCCGCCGCCAGACAAGCGCTACCCAACGTACGACCAAGCACATGGGCTGCCAGCAACCCCATCACCCCGGCGCACAGATAGCCACCGACAATCGACCACGGCTGCGCCAGCGCACCGGAAGACACCGCAAACAGCAGCACCGCCGACGCCCCCAGCGGGCCGATCAGGTGCTGCGCCGCCTCGATGCCGAACACCAGGCTGCAGATCCAGACACTGGCCAGGGTGCCGATGGCCATGCCGATGGCGGCACGGCTCCATTCCGTGGGGCGGGTATTGATAGCGGCAGGCAACCAGCGAGCGAGCATGATGAAAACCGTTCCGTAGACAAAAAAACGAGGTAAAAAAAAGGCTTGCCGGGAATACCCAGAAAGCCCTTGAAGGTGTTCCAACTATTGGGGGAGGAACGATGATAGTTTGCCGACATCAAGTGTTACTGACAAATTCATATTAATGAAGCTTCAGTTCATTAATTCTGATGCAAAGCGACCCGTCGACCGCTCAGGAAACACAGCAATCCCCCCATCGCCGTCAGGGCGCTCAAAGCATAGAACATCGTCGGCGCCGGCGTGTGCATCAGCAGATAGCCACAAAGCACCGGACTGGCTGCGCCACCCAACGCCGCCAGGTTCTGCGCGCCGTAATAACTGCCCCGCAGTTCCTCCGGGGCCAGGGTGTCGACGAAAAGGAATTCCGAGGGATAAATGATCATTTCCCCGAGGGTGAAGACGAACATCGCCACGCACCAGCTGACCATGCTGTCAGCGAGGCTGAAGCCGATCAGACCGAGAATGAACAGGCTGGTGCCACCGGCGATCCAGTAGCGCAATTTTTCCCGGGTGATGAAACGGCCGAACTGGTACTGCAACAGGATCACCGCAATGGCGTTGCAGGCGAGCAGGGCAGCCATGATGTCCAGGGCCCGTTTGTCGTCGGTGGTCACCAGCAGGTACTGCGACAGGTACAGGGTGAAACGTCCGTGGACCACCGTGCTGAGCAGGCAGCCACAGGTGAACATGATCAGGGTGCGGTCGTTCTTCAGGGTCACCAGGGTCTTGAGGAAACTCTGCGGCTGGCCAATGACTGGCCTCGGCGCCGAGTCCCTGGGAATCCCGACCATCAGGAAGATGCTGAAGAACGCGATGGCGCCGGCAATCAGGAACGGCGCAATCGGATAGTAGCCGGCGATGGTCACGCCGAGCATGGGGCCGGTGGCGTAGCCGATGTTGGTCAGGGTGTAGCGAATGGAAAACGCCTTGGCGCGCTGGCCGATCGGCAGGTTTTCGCTGAGGATCGCCTTGGAACCGATGAGGAACAGCGCCGACGCGGTTTCGGTGATGATCAAGGTGAGGGTGGTCAGGTACAGGTTTTCGGCGAAGGTCAGCAGCACGAAGCCAATCGCGCTGGACAGCATCGTCAGGATCAACAGACGGCGCTTTTCCAGGCGATCGATGATGTAGCCGCCATACAGGGCGAGCAGGGTGGCGATGAACACCGCAATCCCCAACAGCAGACCGACGTCCTGATGGTTGAGGCCCAGCTTGTTGCTCAGGAACAGCGTGAGCAAGGGACTGCTGATGGCTCGGCTGACGACGATGGTCAGCGAGACGATCATCAGGCGGCGGATAACGAGCGAGTAATTGAACACGGTGGGGCAAATGTCCTTATTCAGATGTGTAGTGTTCGACGATGTACCGAGTTGCGCCCATTCGCGGGCAAGCCCGCTCCCACAGGAGGCTGCAGTGAACACAATATTGGTGAGCACTGCAGATCCAATGTGGGAGCGGGCTTGCTCGCGAAGAGGCCGGGCCAACCAACAAATGACTCAAGCCAGGCACCGTTCCAGCCCATCAACCGATTCCAGTGCTTCCAGCCGCCACAACTGCTCGACCAACCCCATCGCCTGCTGCCGCGAGATCACCCGCGTCGCCAGGCTGTAGAACTTTTCCACCAGCGCCTCGTCACTCAACGGATTGCCCGGCGCTCCCAGAGGTGGATCGACACACAGGCTGGCCAGCCGACCGTCCACGGTCCGTACACTGACCACCGGCTCGCCATCCTCTGACAGTTGCGGATCCACCTCAAGACGAATGCGCGACAGCCAGCGAGCAATTCGCGGATCGTCGCGCTGCGCCTCGTCATAAGCCTCAAGCCGGCAATGGCCATGCACCAACCGCGCGGCGAGGGCGTAGGGCAGGCTCATCTGCGCCGCCGCCAGGGTGCCGACATCCTGGCTGCCGCACATGTCCTTCAGAAACCCGCACAACGACACCTGGACATCCTCTACCTGATCGGCGCCGACCTGCAATTGCGCAAGCAACAACCCCAGCGCATCGATGGCCGAATGGGTGCCCCGGCAGGAGGCGTAGGGTTTGATCGAGCAGCGGGCGAGTTTCCACACCGTCCCCAGATCGGCATCCAGCGCTTCGGGTTGAGCGGTCTGCGAGGCCAAAGTCCTGAGAAATCCGCCCCAGACATCGTCGAACAGTTTCGACGGCCCGGTGACGCCTTGCCCGGCAAACCGCGCCGCCAGCAAGCCGCCCTCGGCCGCGCGACCGCTGTGCAGTTTTTTGCTTTGCGAGCCATCGTGGATGAAGGCCCACAACCCGCCGCTGAAACTGCCCGCGATGCCGAGCGTGGCGAGCATTTGCTCCGTGTTCAAACCCAGGATTCGTGCGCTGGCCGCCGCCGCGCCGAACACGCCGCAGGTCGCGGTGGAGTGCCAGCCGGCACCGTTGTGGGCGCTATAGCTGCCGCAGGCTTCGAGGACCCGACGGCCGATCTCGTAGCCGATCACCACGGCAGTGATGAACTCGCGTCCGCTCACAGGCTGCCCGGCCAGCGAGACCGCCGCCATGACCGCCGGCAACACCACGGCGCCGGAATGATCGCAGCCACCGGTGTCGTCCAGCTCCAGCGCGTGGGCGGCGACACCGTTGAGCAAGGCCGCCTGAGCCGCGCCGAGTCGCAGGTCGGTGCCCCAGACCAGGGTCTCACCGACGTCGCCCTCGAACACCCGGCGTGCCTGCAGTGCCACGCTGCTGTCAGCGCCGGCCAGGGTTGCACCCAGGGTGTCGAGAATATGTCGCTTGGCTTGCGCCACCAGCGTTGGCGGCAAATCCTCGAACCGGGTCTCGACGCAAAACTGCGCCAGCCGTTGCATCCGTCCGGTCATAGGAGGTAATCCCGGTAATGCCGCTCATACACTGACGCCGGATGATCCTCGGTCACCGGCGCCGCGGACTCCGCCCACCATTGCGCGACTTCAGCTCCGGTGGCGATCCACACGTCATCGCGCTGCTGGATACCTTCGAGCAGCTCGCGCAACACACCGATGCGTCCCGGCGTGGCGATGATTTCCGGGTGCAGGCGCAGCACATAGCACAGGCCGAAACGATGAAACCCGGCGAAGTCCATCTGCAGGTTGCCCAGGGTGTGGCTGTAGGAGGCGATCCGCGATTGGGCCGGTGGCACCGCCGGGCTGAGGTTGAAGGCGAAGTAGGGCTCGTCCTCCAGTTCGTAGTGCAGCGGCAGTTCGATCACATCAGGGGCGGTCGGGTGGGCGAACGGCAGGTCATCGCCGCGCCACGAAGACGACCAGCCAATACCCTGATCGCGCAACGCCTCGATGAAACCCGGTGCGCCGTTGCCGGCGGGGATGCGGAAACCACCGGGACGCTGCCCGGTCAATGCCTGCAAGGCCTGGCAGCCCCGGGCAATTTCCGCGGTCTGTTGCGCCAGATCGAGGTTGTCGTAGTTCTGGTGACGATAGCCTGCACAGGCGATTTCATGGCCGCCGGCCTGGATCGCCCGCAGGTGCCCGGGGTTTTCCTCGGCGACGATGCCCGGGACGAACCAGCTGCTACGCACGCCCAGTTCCCTGAACAGCCCGAGCAAACGCTCGACGCCGCGCTGAGTACCGTAGCGCCAGACCGACAACGTCTTGTCGCGCCCGGCGACTTCCGGGGCCTGGGTGAGAATGCCGTGGATGTCGTTGTAGTCGACGGTCAGTACCACGGCGCAGCGGTAGCCCTTGGGCCAGGTAGTGAACTCAGCCATGGTGATGCTCCTTCAGCCACCAGTGGGCGACGTCGCGGCAGGTGGCGAACCAGACGTCGTCTCGTTGGCGCATGTGTTCGAAGAGTTTTTCCAGCAGCAGGATGCGCCCCGGTTTGCCGGTGATCTTGGGGTGGAACAGGGTGGTCAGGCACAGGCCTTCGTCCATGGCGCCGTCGTATTCGCGACACCAGTTGTCCAGGGTCAGTGCGTAGCTGGCGGTACGGTCCAGTCCTGAAGGAAAGTCCGGCGCACGGGTGTAGGCGATGGAGGCGTAATCGTCCATCTCCCAGCGACCGGGGATTTCCACCAGCGGCGTGGCATGACCCGCCACGTTGACCAGATAGGGCCGGTCATCGCCGCGCATGCTGCTGGAGTAGGTCACGCCGGCTTCCACCAGCATCGCCGGGGTCTCGGCGCGCCAGTCGCCGGACGGGGTGCGGAAGCCTTCGGCGCGGATGTTCAGGTGTTTCCAGAACACCTCGCGGCAGCGCTGCATCACGTCCTTCTGCTGGTCCAGCGTCAGGGCGTAAAAGGATTCGTGTTTGTAGCCGTGATACGCCACCTCATGCCCGCGCTCGACAATCGCCTGGGACTGTTTCGGCCAGTTCTCCACCACCCACGCGGGGACGAAGAAGGTGGTCGGCAGGCGGAATTCGTCGAGCAGATCGAGGATCCGCGGCAGTGCCCGATAGGGGCCATAGCCGCCGAAACCGAAGTACTCGGGCTTGTGCCAGATCGAACCGTTGAGCATGGCATCGCCCGTGGGGCCGTCGAGGTCGAAGGCCAGGGCCAGACAGGCCTTGTGGTTGTCGGGCCAGGTGGACTTGAGTGAGGAGGACATCGTGGTGCTCCAGCTTTCTATAGGCAAAACACAATTCATGTGGGAGCGGGCTTGCCCGCGATGAGGGTGGCACTTTCAACATCAATGTCGCCTGCCAGTCAGCCATCGCGGGCAAGCCCGCTCCCACAGGTACTACATTTGACTCAGATATCTACTTGCCGGCGTTAATGGTCACCGTCTTGATCGCCCCCAGCTCCAGGTCCCACTTCTTCAGGATCGCCTGGTAGCTGCCGTCGTCGATCATGCTTTGCAGGGCGACTTTCACCGCCTCGCTCAGCTCAGGCTTTTTCTTGCTCACACCAAGGCCGGTGAACTGCGAGGAGATCGGCAGGCCCACGGTCTTGTACATGTCCTTTTCCTGGGTCTTCAGATACGGCAGGGTTTCGCTGCCCTGCATCGCCGCGTCGATGCGGCTCTGGCGCAGTTGCGCCCGGGCGTCGGCGGAGCCTTCGGTACCGATCACGGTGATCGCGGGCTTGCCGGCGGCTTCACAGTTGGCCTTGCTCCACTCGGCGATTTCCGCCGGGAAGGTGGTACGTCGGCTGGTGCCGACTTTCTTGCCGCACAGATCGACGATCTCGTTGGTGTCCTTGTTTTTCTGCAAGGTGTAGAACTGCGGGCCGCTGGTGAAGTAGTCGACGAAGGTCACGCTGGCCTGACGCTCGGCGGTGTCGGTCATGCCCGACAGCACCATGTCCACGCGGTCGGTGGTCAGGGCGTTGATCATTTGCTCGAAGCCGGTTTCCTGCCACTTGATCTTCACGCCCAGGCGTTCGGCCAGGGCATTGCCCAGGTCGACGTCGACGCCGGTGAGGGTGTTGGTGGCCGGGTCCTTGAAATCCATCGGCGGGTAGTTGGGCATGATCGCGACCACGATCTCGCCCTTGTCCTTGATGCTGGCCGGAAGGTCGGCGGCGAAGCTGAAACCGCAAGCCATAACGCCTGCGAGTACTGCTGGAATAACGAAGTTCTTCATGGGTCGTTCTCTTATGAGTGTTTTTTTAACGCCAACCGGCGTTCAGGTTCGAACGGCAGAAATGAAGCTTTGGGTGCGAGGGTTTTGCGGACTTATTAGTATTTCTTCGGGGCTTCCTGCCTCCACGATCTGCCCGCCGTCCATGAACACCATGCGGTTGGAAACTTCGCGGGCGAAGCCCAGTTCATGGGTGACGACGATCATGGTCATGCCGGTCTGCGCCAGGTCGCGCATCACCGACAACACCTCACCGACCAGTTCCGGGTCGAGTGCCGAAGTGGGTTCATCGAACAGCATCAGCTTGGGGCGCATGGCCAGCGCACGGGCGATGGCGACACGTTGCTGCTGACCACCCGACAGTTCGATCGGGTAGCTGTTGCGCTTGTCGGCCAGGCCGACGCGGGCGAGCAGTTCCAGGGCTTCTTCGGTCGCCTCCTTGGGCGAACGCTTGAGCACCTGGCACGGCCCTTCGATGATGTTTTGCAGCACAGTCATGTGCGGGAACAGGTTGAAGCGCTGGAACACCATGCCGGTGGACAGGCGCTGGCGGGCGATCTGGGTTTCGGTCAGCTCGTGTAGCTTGTTGCCGACCACGCGGTAGCCCACCAGTTCGCCGTCGACCCACAGGCCGCCCTTGTCGATCTTTTCCAGCTGGTTGACGCAGCGCAGCAGGGTGCTCTTGCCGGAGCCGGACGGGCCGATGATGCACAGCACTTCGCCTTGCTCGACCTCGATATTGATGTCCTTGAGCGCGTGGTAACTGTCGTAGTACTTGTTCAGGCTCACGGCCTTGACGATGCTTCTCATGTCGGATTCCTCAAGAACGCTTGCCGGCGCCGCGAGCGAAACGTCGCTCCAGACGGCTTTGACCGAAGGACAGCACAGTGACGGTGGCCAGGTACCAGATACCGGCGACGATCAGCAGCTCCATCACGCGGGCGTTGGCGTAGTAGATGTTCTGGGCGTTGTAGAGCAGTTCCGAGTACTGGATGACGCTGGCCAGCGAGGTCATCTTCACCATGCCGATGAACTCGTTGCCCACCGGCGGAATGATGATCCGCATGGCCTGGGGCAGGATGATCCGGCGCAGTGCCTGCAGGCGCGGCATGCCGATCGATTTGGCTGCCTCGTACTGCCCGGTGTCCACCGAGAGCAGGCCGGCGCGCACCACTTCGGCGGTGTAGGCGCCCTGGTTGATGGAGAGGCCCAGCAGGGCGGCCACGAACGGTGTCATCAGGCTGACGGTGTCGAGTTCGAACACCCCCGGAATGCCGATAGTGGGAAAGATCAGCGCCAGGTTGAACCACAGCAGCAGTTGCAGGATCAGCGGCGTGCCGCGAAACAGCCAGGTGTAGGTCAGTGCCACATAGCGCAGGATCGGGTTGGCCGACATGCGCATGATCGCGGTGATCACCCCGAACAAGATGCCCAGGGCCATCGCCAGCACGGCCATGATGATGGTGTTGAGCAAGCCCCACATGATCGCCTGGGAGGTGAGGAACTGGCCGATGTACGACCATTCGATCTTGCCTTCGGCGAAGGCGCGCACCAGGCCCAGCAGTGCGACGACGATCAGGGCGGCAAAGAACATCCGCCCGTAGTAGCGCCGGGGCACGTGTTGATACTGGGTGATGTCGAACTGGTTTTCCGCCAGTTTGCGCTCGGCCTGGAGTCGTTGTGCCTGTGTCTGGCTCATGTTGTTTCTCCGTACACCGCCTGTTCAAACCGGCGGCATATATGGTTGTTCAGGTGAAACACTGTCCCTGTGGGAGCGGGTTTTGTGTCTGCTTCAGAGGCGGAAACCCTGATAGTCCTCAGTCCAGCGCTGCTGCGCGGCGAGGGCGGTTTTCAGGCGGCCGATCTGCTCGCGTACCTGTTGCGGCGCGGTGCCGCCCCAGCCGTTGCGGGCGGCGATGGCGGCTTCCAGGGTCAGGCTTTCGCGTACTTGCGGCGTCAGTCGCGGGTCGATCTCGGCCAGCAGCGCCGGGGAGGCTTCCCACAGTTCGATGTCGTGTTTCTCGCAGGCCTTGACCAGCGCACCGGTGATTTCATGGGCTTCCTTGAACGGCACGCCGCGCACCGCAAGCCAGTCGGCGACTTCGGTGGCGAGGGTGAAGCCAAGCGGTGCCTGACGACGCAGTTCCTCGACGTTGACCGTCATGGTCGCCACCATCCCGGCCATCGCCGGCAGCACCAGCAGCAGGGTGTCGACGCTGTCGAGCACGCCGTGCTTGTCTTCGCTCAAGTCGCGGTTGTAGGACAGCGGCAGGGATTTGAGCGTGGACAGCAGGCCGGTCAGGTTGCCGATCAGGCGACCGGCCTTGCCCCGTGCCAGTTCGGCGATATCCGGGTTCTTCTTCTGCGGCATGATCGAGCTGCCGGTGGCGTAGGCATCGTCCAGCGCGATCCAGCGGAACTGGCGCGACGACCACAGGCAGAACTCTTCGGCCAGACGGGAAATGTTGACCCCCAGCATGCTGGCGATGAACAGGAATTCGGCGACGTGATCGCGGCTGGCGACGGCGTCGATGGAGTTTTCGCACACCCCGCTGTAACCCATTTCCCTGGCCGACTGCTGCGGCATGCGGGCGATGGCCGAACCGGCCATGGCTGCAGCGCCCAGTGGCGACAGCGAGGTGCGTGCGTCCCAGTCCACCAGGCGCTGCACGTCACGCAGCATCGATTGGGCGTGGGCCAACAGGTGGTGGGCGAACACGATCGGCTGCGCCTGCTGCAGGTGGGTGAAGCCGGGGCAGATGCTCTCGACGTGCTGTTCGGCCTGATTCACCAGCGCCTGTTGCAGCGCCAGCACTTCCACGGCCAGGGTGCGGACGTGATCACGCAGGAACAGGCGCAGGTCGTTGGCGGTCTGGTCGTTGCGCGAGCGACCGGCGCGCAGCTTGCCGCCCAGGGCGCCGAGGCGCTCGGTCAGCAGGCGTTCGATGAACGTGTGGACGTCTTCGTCGTCCAGGGTCGGCGCGATGCTGCCAGCGCGAAAATCGCTGCCGATCTGCTCCAGAGCGTCGAGCATGGTCCGGGTTTCCTGCTCGCTCAGAAGGCCTGCGCGCTGCAATTCCCGGGCGTGGGCCTTGGAGCCGGCAAGGTCGTACGGCGTCAGGCGGAAATAGCGCTCCGGGCAACGGGAGAGGGCAGCCAGGGCTTCGGACGGACCGCTTTTGAAGCGAGCACCCCAGAGACGGTCGGTGGTTTGAGACATTGTTGTTTTCCTCGTCGATAACGCGAACTGAAAGCGTGTGCCAGACCTGAAATCCGCAGCGAAAAACATTCGCTCAAGATCAGGTCAATTCAATTTCAAGGGCAGGGGAACAGCGCAGTTGCAAAGGGGCGAGAGCTGATCGAAATGTCAGCTTTTAATATTTGCGAATCAGTGATTTGGCACTGATGTTCGGGATTTTTTGGCAGTTGCCAAGCCTGGTTTTCTGTGTTCATTATTATTTAGGCCAGCTATGTTTTTGTTGTTGGACACAGATTGTTGAATTGGGCGCCAGAGGTAAATAAGCATTATGGAAACCCCACTTTCCAATTCCGGAAACCCGCCGCTGAAAGCGCCGCAACGGGCGCCGCTGGCCCTCAGCGGGCTGGATTTCAAACTGCTCAAGGTGTTCAAGGCGGTGGTCGAAGCGGGTGGTTTCAGCGCGGCGCAGAACGAACTGAACGTGGGTCTGGCGGCCATCAGCAAACAGATCTCGGACCTGGAAATCCGCATCGGCATGCGCCTGTGCACCCGTGGGCGCGAGGGCTTTCACCTGACTGAAGAGGGACGCATTGTTTATCAGGCGTCCATTGACTTGTTTGCTTCCGTTGACAACTTTCGTGATCGGCTTAGTTCGGCGCAAAATGAACTTGTCGGTGATCTTGGTGTGGGGGTTATTGATAATACTATTTCCGATCCTTTATCGCCGTTAGTTGCTGCGCTTAGAGCGTTGAGCGAACAGTATCCGAAAATAAGATTTCAACTTCAGGCATCTCAGCTCGATGAAGTGGAACGGGGCGTGGTAGAGGGTCGGCTGGTCGCCGGGATCGTGCCGGTTTATCAGCGGCGGGAGGAATTCGACTACTACCCGTTATACGAGGAACGCTCGGAGGTTTATTGCGCCGTCGGCCATCCGTTGTTCTCGATACCGGCCGATCGGATGAGCAGCAACATGCTCAAGGATTACGAGTGTGTTAATCACCGTTATGCGATTCATCGCGACAAACTTAACTTCGCTCACTACGACAGTTCCTCAGCCTCGGCGACTCAGGTCGAGGCCGTGGCATTGTTGATCAGGACCGGTCGATTCGTCGGCTTTCTTCCGCAACATTACGCGGCGCAGTGGGTGGCGCAGGGGCAGTTCCGGGCACTGTGTCCGGAACTGATCCACATCGCTACACCGTTCAATCTGATTCTGCGTCACAACGTTGTGCGCAGTCCGCTGGTCAAGGCATTCGCCCAGGCGCTGGGCGTGGATCTGAAGTCCCCGACCTGAGGACGTCAGGCGACGCCCTGCGCCGGCCACTGCTGATGCGGAATCGGCAAATTGCGCGACTCGCCGCGACCCATCGGGAAGTACATGAAGCCGTTGCGGGACAGGCGTTCGGCGTCGTACAGGTTGCGCCCGTCGAAGATCACCGGGGCCTTGAGGCGCTGGCGGATCAGGTCGAAATCCGGGGCCTTGAACTGCTGCCATTCGGTGCAGATGATCAGCGCATCGGCGCCGTGCAACACCGACTCCGGGGTGCCCATGAGCATCAGTTTCGCCTCGTCGGGGTACAGGTTCTGGGTTTCCTGCATCGCTTCGGGGTCGAACGCGCGCACGCTGGCGCCAGCGGCCCACAGGGCTTCGAGCAGCGCGCGGCTCGGGGCATCGCGCATGTCGTCGGTGTTGGGCTTGAACGCCAGGCCCCACAGGGCAAAGGTCTTGCCGCGCAGGTCGCCCTTGTAGAAGGCTTTGACGCGTTCGAACAGCTTGTGTTTCTGCCGCTGGTTGATCGCCTCCACCGCTTGCAGCAGGTCGCTGGAGCAGTGGGCTTGCTCGGCGCTGTGGATCAGGGCGCGCATGTCCTTGGGGAAGCACGAGCCGCCATAGCCGCAGCCGGGATAGATGAAGTGGTAGCCGATACGCGAGTCGGCGCCGATGCCCAGGCGCACCGATTCGATGTCGGCGCCCAGGTGTTCGGCCAGTTCGGCGATCTGGTTGATGAAGCTGATCTTGGTCGCCAGCATGCAGTTGGCGGCGTACTTGGTCAGCTCGGCGCTGCGCAGGTCCATGAACATCACGCGGTCATGGTTGCGGTTGAACGGCGCGTACAGATCGCGCATCACGTCGCGGACCTCATCGCGTTCGCAGCCGATGATGATGCGGTCCGGACGCCGGCAATCGGCCACGGCCGAGCCTTCCTTGAGAAATTCGGGGTTGGAGACGATATCGAACTGCAGCAGGCGCCCGACCTTGATCAGGCATTTGTCGATGTGCTCGCGCAGCGCATCGCCAGTACCCACCGGCACCGTGGATTTCTCCACCAGAATCACCGGTTGCTCACGGTGGCGCGCCACCGCTTCGCCCACCGATAGCACATAACGCAGGTCCGCCGAGCCATCCTCGCGGGACGGCGTGCCGACGGCGATGAACAGGACCTGGCCGTGTTGCACGGCGAACTTTTCGTCGCTGGTGAACTGCAATCGTCTGGCCTCAAGGCTTTCGCGCACCAGGCTGGCCAGCCCAGGCTCGAAGATGCTGACGTGACCCTGCTGCAACAACTCGACCTTTTTCTGGTCAATGTCCATGCACACCACGTCATGGCCGACTTCAGCCAACACGGCTGCCTGCACCAGACCGACGTAACCGCTGCCAAATACACTGATTTTCATCGGGTGTTCCTGTCCTGATCCACTCAGGATCAGAATTAACAGCTCGATGTTTCAGTTCATCTATCGGCTGCCGGGGCCTTGGTCGGATCGACAATTGACTTTCCCGACCATGATCGGCAGCGTAGCGACCTTCTTTTTTTGCCCTTTTTTTGTACTTTTTCATTCAAGGCTGTTTCGTTTGACTGACTTACCCGTTGTTGATGCAACCCTCGCCAAACCCAATCCGCTGACGGTGTATCTGGCGCGACTGGCGCCATCCAGCCAATTGACCATGCGCTACGTGTTGCAGGACGCCGCCGATCGCCTGGGCTTCGAGGACGTGAACATCGAGGAAATCCCCTGGCATGGGTTGCAGCCTGAGGATGTGATTGCGTTGGTGGCGACATTGCGTGCCGATGGTTATGCGCCCAACACCTCGTCGCTTTACGTCAATGCGGTGCGCGGGGTGATGAACGAGGCGTGGCGCATGAGCCTGATCAGCCAGGAGCATTTGCTGAAGATGCGCTCGGTCAAGGGGATTGCCGGTACGCGACTGTCCCAGGGGCGCAATCTGCGGCGCTCGTTGATTCGCGAATTGATGGATGTCTGTGCGGCCGACCCCCGGCCTCAGGGGCTGCGGGATGCGGCGGTGATCGCGATTCTGTATGGCTCGGGGATGCGCAAGTCCGAATCGGTGAATCTGGAGTTGAGTCAGGTCGATTTCGCCGAGCGCAGCCTGCGGGTTACGGCCAAGGGCAATAAGCAGTTGATCAAGTACGCCCCGGCCTGGGCGTTCGCCAAGCTCGATGCCTGGTTGGAGTTTCGCCGTTCACAGCTCAAGGAGGGGGAGGAGGACGATGCCTTTCTCTTCAACCGCATTCGCCGTGGCAGTCATATCACTCGCGAGCGCATCACTAAACACGCGATCTATTACATCGCCCGCCAGCGTGGGACGCAGGTGGGGGTCAAGATCATGCCCCATGATTTCCGTCGGTCGTTCATTACCCGGGTGATCGAGGAGCATGATCTGTCGATTGCGCAGAAGCTGGCGCATCACAGCAATATTCAGACGACGGCCAATTATGACGTTCGCGATGACAACGAACGGCGCAGGGCAGTGGATCGCTTCGACCTTTGATTCACCGAGATCCCCTGTAGGAACGAGCAGGCTCGCTCCTACAGGGGTGTTGCGTCTGGCTTATGCCTCGCTCAGCACATGCGCATGACCAATGGTCGAGACGTGGACGGCGCTGCCAGCAGGGGGGGCATACATGCCGGAGCTGCGTACGAGCAGGGAGCGGCCTGACTGTTCGCCGCTGGCGCAGGCTTGGAGTTCGACGGTCAGGGTGCAGGTGTTGCCGCTGAAGTCGCGGTCGGTGACGACGGCGCGGCAGCCGGTGACTTCGGCGGTGTGGGGCAGGATGTTGGCCAGTTGCAGTTGTTCGGGGCGCAGCATGATTTGGGCGGCGCTGTTGTTGCGGTGGTTGTTGACGGGGATGCGGCCCAGGTCGCAATGGGCCCAGCCGGCTTCGATGCGGGCCGGCATGACCACGGCGTCGCCCAGGAACAGCGCGGTCTGGACATCGCCGGGGTAGCGGTAGAGGTCCAGCGGATGGCCGGACTGCACCAGGCGACCATGGCGCATCACCGCCAGTTGATCGGCGAAGGACAGCGCTTCGCTCTGGTCGTGGGTGACCAGGATGGTGGTGACTCCGGCTTCGGCCAGCAGGCGTGCCACCAGTTTGCGCATGTTGGCGCGCAGGCCGGTGTCGAGGGCCGAGAACGGTTCGTCCAGCAGCATCAGCCGCGGTTGCTGGGCCAGGGCCCGTGCCAGTGCCACCCGTTGCTGCTGACCGCCGGACAGCTCATGGGGCCAGCGCTGGGCCATGGTCGAATCCAGCGCGACGCTGTCCATCAGTTCGGCAATGCGCTGATGCCGTTCTTCACCCTTGGTCGCCAGGCCGAAACCGATGTTGGCCGCCACCGTCATGTGCGGGAACAGCGCGCCGTCCTGCGGCACATAGCCGATCAGGCGCTGGTGCGCCGGGACTTCATGGGTGCTGTCGACCAGGGTCTGGCCGTTGAGCGACAGGCGGCCGGAGTCCGGGAACTCGAAGCCGGCGATCATCCGCAACAGGGTGGTCTTGCCCGACCCGGACGGACCGACGATCACCGTGCGGCTGCCGGTGGGCACCGACAGGCTGACGTTATCCAGGGCCTTGTGCGTGCCGTAGTGTTTGGTGAGCGAATGCAGTTCCAGAGTGTTCATCGGCCGGCCGTTTTTTTGGATTGGTGATAAAGGATTCCGGTCAACGGAAGCGACAGCACAATCATCATCAGGGCATAGGGCGCCGCGGCGGCGTAGTCGATTTCGCTGGTCATGGCCCAGAAACCGGTAGCCAGGGTGCGCGTGCCGTTGGGGGCGAGCAGCAGGGTGGCGGTCAGTTCGTTGGTGATCGCCAGGAACACCAGCGCCGCGCCCGCCGCAGCGCCCGGCGCAGCCAGACGCAGAGTGATCAGCCACAGCGCATGGCTCGGCGAACGGCCGAGGCTGCGCGCCATGTTCTCCAGTTCCACCGGCGCCTGGGCGATTCCCGCCCGCAGGCTGACCAGCGCCCGGGGCAAGAACATCAGCAGGTAAGCCAGCAGCACCGTGATGGTGGTCTGGTAGATCGGCCGGGCGAAGTGGATGGTCACGGTGACCAGTGCCAGCGCGACGACAATCCCCGGCAGGGCGCTGGTGATGTAGTTGCAGCTTTCCAGCAGCCGCTGCAGCCGGCCCGGTGAGCGAATCGACAGCCAGGCAATCGGAATCGCCGCGCAGGTGGTCAGGGCCGCGCCCGCCAAGCCGAACAACAGGGTCTGCTCCAGCGCCGGCAACAGTTCGGGCAAATTCCAGACCTCAAGGCCCCCGGCAATCAGCCACTTGCCCAGCGTGATCAGCGGCACGCCCAGGGCCAGGGCACAGGTGGCGATCTGCAGTAGCAGTGCGAACAACGTTGCCGGCCCCCTCAGGTTGACGACCCGCTGCTCCCGGGCGCTGCCGGAGCCGACGCGGGCATAACGCGCATGGCCACGGGCGGCGGATTCGGCGGTCAGCATCAACAGGCAGCACAGCGCCAGCACGCCGGCCATCAGGTTGGCGGCAGGTCCGTTGAAGGTGGATTTGAACTGATCGAAGATCGCCGTGGTGAAGGTGTCGAAGCGGATCATCGCGTACAGGCCGTACTCGGCCAGCAAATGCAGGCCCACCAGCAGCGCACCGCCGCAGATGGCCAGGCGCAGTTGCGGCAGCACCACCCGGAAGAACACCGCCCAGGGCTTGAGCCCCATGGATTCGGCGACGTCCTCGATGGCCGGGTCCAGTCGACGCAAGGTCGCGGCAACCGGCAGGTACAGGAACGGGAAATAGGCGATCACCGAGACCAGCACCCCGGCGAACAACCCGTGGATCGGTGGCACCAGGCTGACCCAGGCGTAGCTGTGGACGAACGCCGGCACCGCCAGGGGCGCGGTCGCCAGCAACGACCAGGCGCGACGGCCGGGCAGGTTGGTGCGTTCGGTGAGCCACGCCAGGGTCACGCCCAGCGCGATGCACAAGGGCACGGTGATGACCGCCAGCAACACGGTGTTGACCATCAGTTCCCCGACCCGTGGCCGGAAAACCAATGGCACCACCTTGCTCCAGCCGGTATCCAGGTAAACGCCGATCACGAAGGCGATGGGCAGCAGGGCCAGCAACGAAACCAGCACCGACAGGCTGACCACCCACGCGCCACCACGGCTCGCGAACAGACCGCGCGATCGTCGACGCAGGTTAGCGGATGTCGGGGGTGCGACATCCGCCGGCAGGATTTCAGGCATCAATTAGAGCAGTCCGGCCTGAGTCATCAGCTCCACGGCTTTTTTGCTGTCGAGTTTCGACGCATCGACGCTTGGCGCATCGAGCTGCTGCAAAGGCACCAGTTTGGGGTTGGATTGCGCGTCTTTGCCCACGGCATATTCAAACGACTTGCCATCCCTGAGCACCGCCTGACCGTCCTTGCCGGTGATGTACTTCAGGAACGCCTGGGCCTGTTCCTGATGTTTGCTGGAGGCCAGAACGCCGCCACCGGAAATGCTCACGAACGCACCCGGATCCTTGTGCTTGAAGTAGTGCAGGGCAGTGTTTTTGCTGTTCTCGCCGGTCTTGTTCTGATCGACGTAGCTGTAATAGTGATAGATCACGCCGCTGTCGATCTGGCCGGCATTGACCGCCTTGAGCACCGAACTGTTGCCGCGATAGGCGGTGAAGTTGGTTTTCATCGCTTTCAGCCAGTCCAGGGTCGCCGCTTCGCCTTTCTGCTGAAGAATCGCCGCGACGATGGCCTGGAAGTCAGCGCCGCCTGGCGATGCAGCCCAACGACCTTTCCACGCGGGGTCGGCCAGGTCCATGATCGATTTCGGCAGCTGCGCCTCGGTCAGTTTGCTCGGGTTATAGACGAACACCGTCGAACGTGCGGCGATACCGACCCATTTGCCGTGAGACGGACGATAGGCGGAGTCGACCTGCTCCAGCGTCGCCTTGTCGACCGGTGAAAACAGGCCCGCGTTGTCCACCAGGACCATGGCGGGGGAGTTTTCGGTCAGGAACACGTCCGCCGGCGAGGAAGCGCCTTCCTGCACGATCTGGTTGCCCATCTCGGTGTCGTCGCCATTGCGCAAGGTGACCGGAATCCCGGTTTCCTGAGTGAAGCCTTCAACCCAGGCCTTGGTCAGGCCTTCGTGCTGCGCGTTGTACACCACAATGCCGACGCCATCGTCTGCATACACGTGGCCAGCACTCACCAGGGCGGTGGCCAGCAGGGCTTTTTTCAGGAAGGAAGGGATTCGGACAATCATGCTATGGCAGCTCCAGTTTTTTTAATCGAGCAAGCAGATTCGACGGCGGGGGACGTCGATTATTGTAGATCAATAGGAATCATTTGCAGGTTTGGCGCGGCGGCAAATGTAATGGGTGAAATGAGAAAAATTCGTCAATTGGTCGGGGTGCTCAAAACTGTGGGAGCGAGCAAGCCCGCTCCCACAGGGGGGGTGTTAGCCGGGATTTGTGGACGGACAGGTCTTCTGCGTCCCGCTCGAGGCCTGGCTGATCAACGCCGCCAGGCGCTTGACGTTGGTCTGCTGTGCCGCCACCAGTTCATCGATGGACGGTCCCGAGCGCGTCTGCAACGTGCTGCGGCAAGACATCATCACCACATCGTCACTGCGCAAGCGCCACTTCACATCCAGCAACCCGTACTGGCCGGGAATCGAGTCGAAGCGCTGCACCTCCAGACGCACCGACACCTTGCGCTGCGGGCTGCTGTTGACCATCTGGTCGAGCAGGGCACTGCGCAGTTCGTCCACCAGGCTGGCGCCCCACCATTGGGTTTCGAGGATGGCCATGCCGGTATTGCCCTCGCGCACGACAATCTGTGGACGGTCGACCTGGGGCGGCACGGTCAGGCCTTCGATCTGGATATCCGTGGTCGCCCGGGTGTTGCCGCTTGGCAGGGCCGGCGTCAGGGTGTGGAACTGAATCGGATCGCTGCGGCAGGCGGCCAGCAATGACAGCGCGGCGATCAACGCAATCTTCAGCGGAAAAGCCATGAGTGATGCTCCTTTGGTCATTTGCTTGGCGGCCCTTGCATGTCGATCGGCGCGGCGTTGTCCGGACGGCCGCGGATCAGCGACTCCGGATGGCGTCCCAGGTAGTCCGCCAGGTCACGCAGGGCGCGCGAGGTGCGTCCCAGTTCGTCCAGGGTCTGCCCCAGTTTTTCCCGCTGCGGCGAATCATCCGCCAGGGTGGAATTGGCGGATTGCAGCGTGGTGTTGGCCGATTGCAGGGTTTTGCTTACGTCAGTGAGGGTGTTGGAGACACCGGGCAGGGTCTTGGCGTTGAACTGTGTGAGGGTTTTGCGCACTTCCACGAGGTTGGCGTCCAGATTGCCGGCGATTCGCTCGATAGGCAGCTGATTGATCTTGGTGACCATGGCCTCGAGTTTTTCCTGCAACTGTTCCAGGCTGCCCGGAACGGTGGGGATCATCACTGGACGTGCGGTCGGATCGAAGACGACTTTCTCCGCTTTCGGGTAGAAGTCCAGGGAAATGTACAGCTGACCGGTCAGCAGATTGCCGGTGCGGGCCTGGGCACGCAGGCCGTTCTCGATGAATGCGCCCATGATCCGCGCGGATCCGGCTTCGTCATTGGGGTCATGATTCAGGGCCTTGAGCATTTTGGTATGGGCCTGCCCCAGACGCTGCGGATAAATCACGATGCCGACGTTGACCGGGAAACTGCGTTTTTTCGCGTCGAAGTCCAGGTTGACCGACACCACCTTGCCGATCTCCATGCCGAGGAATTCCACCGGCGCATCGACCTTGAGCCCGCGCAGCGCCTGATCGAAACGCAAGGCCAGGTATTGAGCCTTGCCACTGGGCGGGGCGAGGGCGGTTTGCTGGTCCTCGAACAGTTCGTAGGCATATTCCTCCGGCGCCGGTTTGTCGTCCGGGCTGTATTCGGGAGCGCGGAAGGCAATACCGCCCACCAGCATCGACGACAGGGATTCGGTCTTGACCGCGAAACCGTTGGCGCCGACGTTGACGTCAATGCCGCTGGCATTCCAGAACCGGGTGTTTTCGGTGACGTACTGATCATTGGGCGAGTTGATGAACAGGTCGATATTCACGCCCTTGCCGTCCGGGTCCAGCGCATAGGCCACCACCTGGCCGACCGGAATCTTGCGGTAATAGACGGGTGAGCCGATGTCCAGCGAGCCAAGGTCCGGAGTGTGCAGGGTAAAGCGCTTGCCCGGCTCGCCGTAGGTGATGGGCGGCGGGTTCTCCAGGCCCTTGAAGTTCTTCGCACGGCTGTTGTCCTGGCCGATGTCGGCGCCGATGTAATCACCCGACAACAAGGTGTCGATACCCGATACGCCGCCGGCCCCGATTCGTGGCCGCACCACCCAGAACTGCGAATCCTTGCGGGTGAAGCTTTCGGCCTGCTTGGCCAGTTTGATGGTGGCATTCACGCTCTTCTGGTCGTCGCTCAGTTCCACGTCTTCGACATGGCCGATGACCACGCTGCGGTACTTGACCTCGGTCTTGTTGGCAACCAGCCCGCTACCGGTCTTGAAGGTCACGACGATGGTCGGTCCCTGCTGCATGATGTTGTGCACCACCAGCGAGATCCCCACCAGTACCGCGACGATCGGCACGATCCACACCAGTGACACGCTGAATCGCCGTGTCTTGATCGGCGCTTGGCCGGGGGCCTGTGGCCCGTCAGTGGCTTGTTGCTTCATCCGTGACCTCCTCGATGTGTGAACCTTCGTCGCTGGTGTCCCAGATCAGACGCGGGTCGAAACTCATGGCGGCGAGCATGGTGAACACCACCACCAGGCCAAAGAACAGAATGCCCGGCCGCGGCTCGATGTCGGCCAGGGCCTGGAACTTCACCAGCGAGGCCACCAGGGCCACGACTATCACGTCGAGCATCGACCAGTAACCGATGACCTCGACGAAGCGGTACATCTTCGACCGTTCCTTCTGGGCCCACAGGCTCTTGCGCTGTACGGTGACCAGCAGCATGCCCAGGGCGACGAACTTGATGCCCGGCACCGCGATACTGGCGATGAAAATGATCAGGGCGATGTCCCAGGCGCCGTGGGCCCAGAAATCCAGTACGCCGCTCATGATGGTGCTGTCGGCACCGTTGCCGACCATCTTGGTGTTCATCACCGGCAGCAGGTTGGCCGGTACATAAAACACCAGGGAGGTGACGAGGTAGGCCCAGGTGCGGGTCAGCGAGTTGGTCTTGCGCCGGTGCAGCGGCGCGCCACAACGCGGGCATTCGTGGGGCTCGTCGGTCATGTCGCAGGCCAGGTCACAACTGTGGCACAGGCACAGATTCAGCTCGGCGGCTGTAGGGGGGGGCGTTTGTGAGATTGTCATTGGAGATCCCACAGGTCACGGATATCGCGGCCGGCGATACGGATCATCACCAGGCTGAGGATGGCCAGGGCGATCAGGCCGATGCCGGGCAGCACATCGAGGAAGCCGGCGAGCTTGATCACCGCGACCATCGCGCCCAGCAGGCAGACTTCCAGCATGCTCCAGGGCCGCAGCGTTTCCAGCCAGCGCATGCAGAACTTGAAGGCCGGGGCGCGCTGATGGCCGAGGGCGAAACCCAGGACCCAGATCAGCAGCACCAGCTGGAAGATCGGCGCGATGATCATCGAGATCGCCGCCACCATCGCAATGAAAGTGATCGGCCCCAGGCTCAGGGCCAGCACCGAGTCCCACAGGGTCGCGCTGTTCTTCAGGCCCTGCAGGCTGATGCTCATGACCGGATAGAAGTTGGCGAAGATCCACAGCATCAGCGCGGTCAGGGTCAGCGCCAGGCGCTGCTCCACCGTCAGGCCGTTATACCGCTGAAGCACGCCGCCGCAGCGTGTGCACAGGGTTTTCTGATGTTTGGCGAGCGTGGTTTTCTCGTACACGCAGTCGCAGTGCTCGCAGATGATCAATTGGTCTGTCGTTGCCATGGGCCAGGCTCGATGAATGCAGAATTGATGAGCACCCCCTCAATATAGAAGTGACTCGCGATTGAGCAAATCGAAAGACTGAACGAACTACGGACCGGTGGCTGACACCGCTTCATGTAGGAGCTGCCGAAGGCTGCGATCTTTTGACTTTTGTTTTTAGAAGCAAGATCAAAAGATCGCAGCCTTCGGCAGCTCCTACAGGGGGGCGGCGTGGGCTTTGGGGTTAGCCCAGAACTTCACGCATGCGATACCAGAGCATGCCCAGCGCCAGCAATGGCGAACGCAACGCGCGGCCGCCGGGGAAGGTCATGTGGGGCACGGCGCTGAAGACGTCGAAACCCTGGCTGTGCCCGGCATGGATCGCTTCACCGAGCAGTTTGGCGCACCAGTGCGTCACGTTCAGGCCATGGCCGGAGTAGCCCTGGGCGTAGAACACGTTGGGGTGCTGGCGCAGGCGGCCGACCTGGGGGAAGCGATTGGCGGTGATGCCGATCTTGCCGCCCCATTGATAGTCGATGCGCACATCCGCCAGTTGCGGGAAGACTTTGAGCATCTGCGGACGCATGTAAGCCGCGATGTCCCGTGGATCACGCCCGGAATAATGGCAGGCGCCGCCGAACAGCAGACGCCGGTCCGCCGATAGCCGGTAGTAGTCCAGGCCGACTTTCTGGTCGCACAGCGACAGGTTGTGCGGGATCAATTGCGCCGCCAGCTCCACCGACAAAGGCTCGGTGGCGATGATATAGCTGCCCGCCGGCAGCACCTTGCCACTGAGTTTTGGCTCGAGTTCCTCCAGATGCGCGTTGCACCCCAGCACGAGCGTGCCGGCGCGCACCGTACCGCCGGCGCAACGCACCTGCACCGTGCTGCCATGGATGATGTCCAGGACCGCACTCTGCTCGAAAATCCGCACGCCCAGGCCCTGAGCTACGCGGGCCTCACCCAGCACCAGATTCAACGGGTGCAGATGACCGGAGCCCATGTCCACCAGGCCGCCGGCATAGACGCCGGAATCGACCACCTGCTCACGGATCTTCCCAGGCGCGACCAGGCGGATTTCGTGGACGTAGCCGGACTCCTTCAGCTGCGCATGTTCAGCCTTGAGCCCGGCAAATTGCGCCGAGGTGTTGGCCAGCTCGCAAAAGCCCCAGCGCAGGTCGCAATCGATGCCGTGCTCACGAATCCGCCGGCCCACCAGTTCCACCGACTCGTTGCCGGCGCGCTCCATATAAGCCACGCCCTCGGCACCGACGTGCCGGGCAAAGCCGCTGACGTCATGGCCGATGCCGCGAATCAGCTGCCCGCCATTGCGCCCGCTGGCGCCCCAGCCGATGCGCCGGGCCTCCAGCAGAATCACCGAGAGCCCGCGCTGGGCCAGTTCGATGGCGGTGTTGACGCCGGTAAAACCGCCGCCGATCACGCAGACATCGGCCACCAGGTCCTCATTCAGCGTGGGGAAAGGCGTCAGGTTATGGGCCGAGGCAGCGTAGTAAGACTGCGTATGTTCCTGGGTGTACTGGTTCATTGGTTGGACTTCACTTTGCTCCAGGAACGGGTCATCAGTCGCATGATCGACTGTGGCGGCGTGGTGGAGATGTAGAGCTTGTCGAGGACTGCCTGCGGCGGATACACCTCGGGGTTGTTCACAAGTTCGGCGTCCATGTACTGCTTGGCCGGCGGGTTCGGGTTGGCGTAGCCGACCGAGGCGCTGACCTTGGCGATCACTTGCGGGTCGAGCAGGTTATTGATGAAGGCGTGGGCTTCTTTCTGGTTGGCGGCATCGGCGGGAATCGCCAGCAGGTCGAACCACAGGTTGCTGCCTTCCTTGGGGATCGCGTAGGCGATGTTCACGTTGTTCTTGGCTTCCTTGGCGCGGTTGGCGGCCTGGAATACGTCGCCGGAGTAGCCGAAGGCCACGCAGATGTCGCCGTTGGCCAGGTCCGACACGTACTTGGACGAATGGAAGTAGGTCACGTAAGGGCGAATGCTCAGCAGCTTGGCCTCGGCCTTCTTGAAGTCCTCGGGGTTTTCGCTGCGCGGGTCCATGCCCATGTAGTTGAGCACCGCCGGAAACACCTCATCCGCCGAGTCCATCATCGACACGCCGCACTGGCTGAGTTTCTTGATGTTTTCCGGCTCGAACAATACGGCCCAGGAGTCGATGTGGTCGACGCCCAGCACTTGCTTGACCTTGTCGACGTTGTAGCCGATGCCGTTGGTGCCCCACAGGTAAGGCACGGAATGCTCGTTGCCCGGATCGTTCTTCTCCAGCAGGGCGAGCAGTTTCGGGTCGAGGTTCTTGAAGTTCGGCAGCTCGGAGCGGTCGAGCTTGAGGAAGGCGCCGGCCTTCACCTGACGGGCCAGGAAGTGGTTGGACGGCACCACCACGTCATAGCCGGTGCGCCCGGCGAGCAGCTTGCCTTCCAGGGTTTCGTTGGAGTCGAAGACGTCGTAGATCACCTTGATCCCGGTCTTGGCCTGGAAGTCGGCGAGGGTGGTTTCGCCGATGTAGTCGGTCCAGTTGTAGACGCTGACGGTGGGCTGGGCCTGGGCCATGGCGCTGAACAGAGTGGCCAGGGCGACCGGGACCATGGATTTCAATAGACGCATTTCGACACCTCTTTGAATTGTTGGAATTTTTTGGGTGATTCTCTGGTGTTCTCTGACCCTGTGGGAGCGGGCTTGCCCGCTCCCACAGGTGAATGGTGTTGCCTGTGAGAGTGGTGGGCTGTCAGACGCTGAGGAGCAAAAATTCCCGCTCCCAGGAACTGATCACCCGCTTGAAGTTCTCGTGCTCGGCGCGTTTGACCGCGACGTAGCCGCGCACGAACTTGCTGCCCAGGTAGCGGCCGATGGCGTCGCATTCTTCCATCTGGGTCAGGGCGTCTTCGATGGTGATCGGCAGGCGCAGGTTGCGGCGTTCATAGGCGCGGCCTTCCACCGCGGCACTCGGCTCGATGCCTTCGACCATGCCGATGTAACCGCACAGCAGACTGGCGGCGATCGCCAGGTACGGGTTGGCGTCAGCCCCCGGCAGGCGGTTTTCCACGCGCATCGCTTCCGGGCCGGACGTCGGCACGCGCAGACCGACGGTGCGGTTTTCCTCGCCCCATTCCACGTTCACCGGTGCCGAGGTGTCCGGCAGGAAGCGGCGGAACGAGTTGACGTTGGGGGCGAACATCGGCAGCACCTTGGGGATGTACTTCTGCAGGCCGCCGATGTGCTGGCGGAACAGATCGCTCATCTTGCCGTCGACATCGGCGAAGATCGGCTTGCCGGTGGCGATGTCCACCACGCTCTGGTGAATGTGCATGGCGCTGCCGGGCTCGTCGCCGATCGGCTTGGCCATGAAGGTCGCGGTCACGTTGTGCTTGAGCGCCGCTTCACGCAGGGTGCGCTTGAACACGGTGATCTGGTCGGCCAGATCCAGCGCGTCGCCGTGACGGAAGTTGATTTCCATCTGCGCCGGGCCGTCTTCGTGGATCAGCGTGTCGAGGTCCAGGCCTTGCAGTTCGCACCAGTCGTAGACGTCTTCGAACAGCGGGTCGAATTCGTTGGCCGCGTCGATGGAGAACGACTGGCGACCGCTTTCCGCGCGGCCCGAACGGCCCAGCGGGGCTTTCAACGGCAGGTCCGGGTCTTCACAACGCTGGGTCAGGTAGAACTCCATTTCCGGCGCGACGATCGGCTTCCAGCCCTTGTCGGTGTACAGCTGCAGGACTTTCTTGAGCACGTTGCGTGGCGACAGTTCGATCGGGTTGCCGAACTTGTCGAAGGTGTCGTGAATCACGATGGCGGTCGGCTCGATGGCCCATGGCACCACGTACACCGCGTCCGACACCGGCTTGCAGACCATGTCGATGTCGGCCGGGTCCAGCAGGTCGTAGTAGATGTCGTCGTCGACGAAGTCCCCGGTTACCGTTTGCAACAACACACTTTCCGGCAGGCGCATGCCTCGCTCATGCAGGAACTTGTTGGTGGGTGCGATTTTGCCGCGTGCAATGCCGGTCAGGTCGCTGACGACGCACTCGACTTCGGTAATCTTGTGATCTTTCAGCCAAGTGAACAGCTGATCGAAAGGGGCATTCATAAAGACCTCGTTATTGGTTTTGTGAACGCGGGGGAAGGTTGATTTCATCTGTCAGATGCTTCCCACATGACGCGTTGACGACTATCTTGGGCGAGCCTTCAGCTTCCATCTATCCACTTTAAGCAGGACAAAACGCACCAAAAGAGTGCGTAAGGTCGCCCATGACAACGTGCAATTCACTGCAGGTTCAAGCGTTCAACACCGCCGATGTCGCCGAGCAGATCCGCGCCACACCGGGCTGGGTCCAGCATTACCAACAGATGTCGCCGGGGCATTTTGCAGGCCAGGTACGCTATCTGGATTTGCAGGGCGTGGAGATTTACGAAGAGTCGATGAACACCCGGGTTGAGCAGAATTTCAGCGCGCCACCGGGTTCGTTGGCGTTCTGTTTCGATCGCAGCGACAACGCGCTCTACGTGCTCAATGAAGAAAGCCGCAACATCTGGATCACCCCGGAGAACTATCAGGAAATCGCCGTGGTGTTCGGTCCGCAGTTCGTCCAGCGTCATGCGCTGGATGTCGCTCGCCTGGAAGGTCTGTTCCTGGCGCCGCTCAATTGCCAGCAGAACGGGTTGTTCAGCCGCTGGCTGAGCAGCACCCTGACGCAGCTGTCGCAAACCATCGACCCGCCGAGCCGCGAAGCCCTGACCGAGCAGTTGCTGGACGATTGCCTGTTCATCCTCGACAACGCCTGTGTTCGCCTGGACCAGGGCGCGTTGCAGCGCCGGGCAGGGGAGCGGGCGATCATGAAACGGGTAGGGGAATGGGCGGCGGATACGCCGGAAGAACAGCTGAATCTGCTGGAGCTGGCCCAGGTCGCCGGGGTTTCATTGCGCCAGTTGCAGCATGCGTTCAAGACCTACACCGGCATGGCCCCGACCCAGTGGCTGCGCCTGCGCCGACTCAACAGCGCCCGGCGTGAACTGCTCAGCCGTACGCCCACGCAAACCACCGTTGCCGAAGTGGCGATGCACTGGTCGTTCTGGCATCTGGGGCGGTTTTCCAGCAGCTACCGCGCGCTGTTCAAGGAGTTGCCCAGCGACACCCTGAAACGCGCAAGCACTGTGCAACCCGCAGGGTGCGGGCGGCGTTAGAAGGTCGGCGGGGTAATCACCCAGATCACCACGGCGTCCACGTCACCGGGGTTGCCGTAGCGGTGCGGTTCCTGGCTGGAGAAGCTGAAGCTGTCGCCTTCGCTGAGCTGGAAATAGCGCTCGCCCACCCACAATTCGAACTGGCCGGACAACAGGTAACCGGCTTCTTCGCCTTCGTGGCTGTAGCTTTGCTGGCTGTAGGTGCCCGGCGGAAAACGCGAGTGGAGCATTTCCAGCTGGCGGTTCGGCGGCGGGGTCAGCAACTGATCGACGATGCCATCCTCGTAATGCACGCTCAGGCGACTGTTCTTGCGCACCACCACGCCATCGTCTTCGGGGTTGGTGTTGGCTTCGCTGGCGAAGAACCACTGGATAGTCACGCCCAGGCTGCGGGCGATATTGAACAGCGCCGGGATCGACGGGTAGGCGAGGTTGCGTTCCAGCTGGCTGATGTAGCCGGCGGTGAGTTCGCTCTGCTGCGCCAGCTCCGCCAGGGTCATGCCCCGACGCTTGCGCAGGCCGCGAATGCGCGTGCCGAGGAAATGCGGCTCGGTGCTGCCGGTGGCGGGTTGTGTGGTGGGGCTGTTGCTCATAATCAATTCCGAACCGGAGGCTACGCAATCCCCTGTGGGAGCTGCCGCAGGCTGCGATCTTTTGATTTTGATTTTTAAAAACAAGATCAAAGGATCGCAGCCTGCGGCAGCTCCTGCACGGGGACCGTCAATTGAATGTAACGGCCCGGAGTATAAACAGCCTCAAAGCTCCCACGCGACTTTCAGCCCTTCATAAATCGCTTCTTCGGCGGTTCGCGGTGCCAGGCAGTCGCCGATGCGCCGCAATTCCACCAGCCCCTTCAGCTCATCCCCCAGGGTATCCACCGGCTGATGCCCCTGGCACAGCACCAGGGTGTCGATGTTCTCCATCAGCATCGCCTCGCCACTGGCGGTGTGTTGCAGATAGACGGTGTTGTCGTCGCAGCCGTACAGCCGCGCATAAGGCGTGATCGGGATGCCCAGTTTGTGCAGCTCGCCGGCCAGTTGATCGCGCACGTACAGCGGCAGGTTTTCCCCGCAATGGGTGCCGTTGACCGCCAGTTGCACCTGATGCCCGGCGCGGGTGAGGCGTTCGGCGATGCCGGGGCCGATCCAGTCGCAGCGCCAGTCGACCACCACTACCGAGCGGCCGATCTTCACCTCGTCGCGCAGCACCTGCCAGGCATCCACCACCTGCAATTCGCCGCCGCGCTCGAAATGCGGCCAGTAGGGTTCGGCGCCTGTGGCGACGATCACCATGTCCGGTTTTTCCTGCTCCACCAGCGCCCGGTCGACCCGGGTGTTGCGCACCACGCGCACCCCCGCCAGTTCCATTTCCCGTTGCAGGTTGGTGCTGGCGCCGCCGAATTCGCTGCGCCGTGGCAGCAATTGCGCGAGCAGTACCTGGCCACCCAGTTGCGAGCTGGCTTCGTACAGCGTCACCTCATGCCCGCGTTGCGCCGCCACGGCAGCGGCCTTCATGCCGGCCGGACCGCCACCGGCGATCATGATGCGCTTGCGGGTTTTCGCCGGCTGGCGCTGGCCGAAGATCAGCTCGCGCCCGGTTTCCGGGGCCTGGATGCAGGAAATCGGCAGGCCTTTGTGGAAGTGCCCGATGCACGCCTGGTTGCAGGCGATACAGGCGCGCACGTCTTCGAGGTGGCCGGTGTCGGTCTTGTTCGGCATCTGCGGGTCGCAGATCAGGGCGCGGGTCATGCCGCAGACGTCGGCCTGGCCACGGGCGATGATCAGCTCGGCTTCCTGGGGCTGGTTGATGCGCCCGGTGACGAACAGCGGAATGTTCAGGCTGGCTTTGAACGTCCCGGCTTCCTTGGCCAGGTAGGCCGCTTCGATGGCCATCGGCGGCACGATGTGCACCGCGCCACCGAGGGACGCCGAGGTGCCGGCGACGATGTGCACGTAGTCCACTTGCGTCTGCAGCAATTTCACCGCGGCCAGGGATTCGTCCTCGGTCAGGCCTTCGGGGTCGCGCTCGTCGGCGGAAATCCGCAGGCCGACGATGAAGTCTTCATCGGTGCTGGCGCGGATCGCCGCGATGATTTCCCGCAGGAAGCGCAGGCGTTGTTCCAGCTCGCCGTTGTAGCCGTCGGTGCGACGGTTGACCCGAGGATTGATGAACTGCGCCGGCAGATAACCGTGGCTGGCCACCACTTCCACGCCGTCGATCCCGGCCTGATGCAGGCGGCGGGCGGCAGCGGCGTAACCGGCAACAATCTCGTCGATCATGGCCTGATCCAGTGTGCGCGGCATCACCCGGAAACGCTCGTTGGGCACCGAGGAGGCGGAGTAGGCCACCGCCAGCAAACCATCGCTGGACTCCATGATTTCCCGCCCCGGATGGAACACCTGGGACAGCACCACGGTGCCGTGGGCGTGGCAGGTTTCGGCGATTTTTCGATAGCCGTCGATGCAGGCGTCGTCGGTGGCCATCAGCACATGGGAGGTGTACCGCGCACTGTCGTGCACGCCGGCCACCTGCAACACGATCAGCCCGGCACCGCCTTCGGCACGGGCGCGGTGATAGGCGATCAACTGTTCGTTGACCAGGTTGTCGGTGGGCATCGAGGTGTCGTGACCGCTGGACATGATGCGGTTTTTCAGGCGCTTGCCACGGATCTGCAAAGGTTCGAACAGGTGCGCGAAGGCAGGTGTCGAGGTGGACATGGTGCGGGTACTCCAGCGGGCTGAAGCCGAAAGGCCAGACAACAACCGGACGTGCCATGACACAGGACCTGTAGCAGCTGCCGAAGGCTGCTACAAAAGTCAGCACTCACTGGGTGTTGCTTACCAAAGGGCCGGGTTTTCGGCGTTGTTATTATTGTTCTATGAAAATTTACCTTGAGTAAAAAATCAACTTGTTTTTTTACTGAGTCTTGCAGTAGTTTCGTTTCAAGCCCGCTCTTGGGCCGCCTCACCAGACAAGCCTCATCAACAATAAAAAAGGGCCGGCAGGCCGGCACCACGAGGAACCATTGATGAAATCGAACATGCTCAAGCACGGTTTTTATCCCTTGGCGTTGACCCTGGCCATGGGCCTGGGCAGCGTCCAGGCCGCATCGGAGATGGTGGTGGTCGGCTACGGCGGCGCCGGTCAGAAAGCCCAGGACGTGGCGTTTTTCCAGCCGTTCAGCGCGGTGGATCAAAGCAAGGTGATCCAGAGCGAATACAACGGCGAGATGGCGAAAATCAAAGTCATGGTCGACACCGGCAATGTCGACTGGGACGTGGTGCAGATCGAAGGCCCGGACCTGATGCGCGGGTGCGAGGAGGGCATGTACGAACGGCTGGACTGGACCCGTCTGGGCCACGCCGACCAGCTGATCCCCGAGGCGGCGCAGGATTGCGGGTCCGCCGCGCTGGTGTGGAGCGTGGCGATTGCCTACGACACCGACAAACTGGCCCAGGCCCCGACTTCCTGGGCGGACTTCTGGGACGTGCAGAAAACCCCCGGCAAACGCGGGCTGCGCAAACGCGCGGTGTACAACCTTGAATTCGCGTTGCTGGCGGACGGGGTGAAGGTCGAGGACGTGTACAAGGTGCTCAATACGCCCAAGGGCGTGGACCGCGCGTTCGCCAAGCTCGACCAGCTCAAGCCCTACATCCAGTGGTGGGAAGCCGGCGCGCAGCCGCCGCAATGGCTGACCGCGGGGGATGTGGTGATGACTTCGACCTACAGCGGGCGTATCGCCTCGGCGGCGCAGAACGGCAGCCATCTGGGGCTGGTCTGGCCCGGCAGCCTGTACGGCATGGATTACTGGGCGATCATCAAGGGCTCCAGGCATGTCGATCAGGCCGAGCGCTTCATCGCCTTTGCCAACCAGCCGGATGCCCAGGTCAACTACGTGAAGCAGATCCCTTACGGCCCGACCAACACCAAGGCCGCCGCACAACTGGACGACAAACTCGCGCAATGGGTGCCGACCGCGCCGCAGAACCTCAAGGGCGCGCTGTCGATGGACGTGGGTTTCTGGGTTGATCATGGCGAAGAGCTGGAAGAGCGCTTCAACGCCTGGGCCAGCAAATAACGCTTGCGGCTGGACGTCCACGGGCGTCCGGCCGTACTGTCTGCCGCAGCCGATTCGCCTGGAGATCCAAAAACAATGAACGACATCGTGACCCATCTGCCACGCAGTGCCACCGAACAACGCTTGCGTGAGGAGCTGGCGGCCTGTTATCGCCTGATTGCGCATTTCCGTATGACCGATCTGATCTTCACCCACATCTCGGTGCGTTTGCCGGGGCCGGAGCATCATTTCCTGATCAATCCTTATGGGCTGATGTTCGATGAAATCACTGCGTCGAATCTGGTGAAGATCGATCTGCAGGGAAGGGCGGTGGAGCCTTCGCCGTATCCGGTCAATCCTGCGGGGTTCGTGATTCACAGTGCGATTCACGGGGCTCGGGAGGATGCGCAGTGTGTGTTGCATACCCATACCAAGGCCGGGTGTGCGGTGGCGGCGC
>NZ_JABFMP010000046.1 GCF_013359595.1 Pseudomonas sp. C1C7
CCTGACGTACGGCCCTTCGCTTAGGCTCAGGGTTCCCTCGCTCCGGTCCTGCTCCACTCGGCCTTCCGACGGGGCAGATCAAATTCAAAAGCGAGGCGGCCTACCGGCCTGGCCACGGTTCTGTATAGGAGCTGCCGAAGGCTGCGATCTTTTGACTTCAAAACCAAAATCAAAAGATCGCAGCCTTCGGCAGCTCCTACAGTGGTTGGGTGTCGATCACAAAAATGGTGAACGACACGAATTCCTGTAGGAGCCGAGCTTGCTCGCGATGAACGCCAGAACACCACGGGGCATCAGGCAGCCCGCGTCATCGTTGACGACCATCGCGAGCATGCTCGCTCGTACAGGTACACGCGATATTCGCCCCCTCGTGAGGCCGAGTGGAGGTCTTGCGGAGTGGGCAACCCGGCAGGGATGCCGGGTTAGCCGCCCCCGGCCATGGATGGCCGATGGCGGCGGGCCCACGGAGCAGGACCGGAAGGAGGGTATGCCGAGCCTAGGCGAGGCACCGAGCGTCAGGGGCACGAGCGTTTGGTTACTTTGCGCTCTTCAAAGTAACCCGCTGTAAGAGCGGAACCGTAAGTAGCCGTTACCGCAGAAACGGATATGTACTCAATAAAAACCAATCGCGAGCAGGCTCGATCCCACAATAACCACGCTGCCCAAACCAACTCGCAATCTCAATCCAACAACATCATCAAAAAACAAGCGCGCAAAAAAAGGGGCAACCGAAGTTGCCCAAAATGCCTTGCGTGCTCATTACATCCAGAAAGAACTACGGTTTCTTCCGTTTGTGCGAATCCTTCCAGATAAAAAATCCAAATCCTGCAAAAAACATCAGCATGAGGCTGACGGTCAGCACTCCGGCGATCACCACGTTGTCGAAAAACATGACGCGTCTCCTGCGGTTGCCTTGTTGCGATGGGGATAAGTTAACCAATCGCGCAGGAGGAAATATTGACCGGGATCAATGTTGCCCGGGACCGGGCATAAAGGAGGGGAAAACTGAGCTGCATCAATGGATGCAGGGGGAATGATCAACGCTTTTTCGGCTTGCTCTTGGACGGGTTCTTCGACTTTTTCTTCGCCTTGCCCAGAGGCATGGCCTGCTCGAACGCCTGGCGCACTTCATTCAGGCGCTTTTCGTTGAGGTCATGGACACGCTTGGCGCGTTCGGCGTTGAGGTCGATCAGTTTGTCGTCTTGGCTCATGGCGTTGGGTGCATCGCTTGAAATGAAGTTCAGATGCCGCGTCAAACGGGCAGGATTGCCCCAATAATGCGGCCTGACGGCGGCGCTGACCAGACGCAAGCTCAAATCTCGATATCGACCCACAGCCCCTGGCGCGGCTGATCTTCCATCAACGGCGCAACCGGCACGGTGTTGTCGGCGTTGAGTTCGGTGCCGGGAATCGCCAGGTGGGCTTCGGGATCCTCATCGGCCTCGCGGCGGCGACGTTCGCGTTCCTGCTTTTTGCGTTGTTCTTCACGCAACAGCAGCACGGCTTCTTCAGGATCGCGGTTTTTCAGGTCGATGGTGCTGTCGGTGGAACTCTCCTGCATCGGCACCACGGGTGCGATGTCCGGGCGCGGGCGGATCGGATCGTGCTGGGAAGTGACCGGCACGGCACTCAGGGGGAGCATCGGTGGCAGCATAATTTTTAGTCTCCTGTCAGTCAGGATGTCGGCTGCGGTGGAGGCGACTTGAGCCATCGGTCGCAAACTGTGAGCCATTTGGCACTGTTCGGGGCGTCAACGTCTACGATCTTTTGAGGTCTTTACAATCAAAAGACCGCCGCCTACAGCGCAGGTATTCCTTTGGTCTTGGAGACCTGATTCCGTTAACATAGCCCGCTTTTTCAAGGTGGGAGTCAGGCAGCATGGCGCAGCAGTATCAACCGGGGCAACGCTGGATCAGTGACAGCGAAGCGGAGTTGGGTTTGGGCACCGTTCTGGCACAGGACGGCCGCTTGTTGACCGTGCTCTACCCGGCCACTGGCGACACCCGCCAGTACGCGCTACGGAATGCGCCCCTCACCCGCGTGCGGTTCTCGCCGGGTGACACCATCACTCACTTCGAAGGCTGGAAACTGACCGTCCGCGAAGTCGATGACATGGACGGCCTGCTGGTTTACCACGGCCTGAATGCGCAGAACGAACCGGTCACCCTGCCGGAAACCCAACTGTCGAACTTCATCCAGTTCCGTCTGGCCAGCGACCGCCTGTTCGCCGGGCAAATCGACCCGCTGGCCTGGTTCTCCCTGCGCTACCACACCCTGGAACACACCAGCCGCCAGCTGCAGTCCTCGCTGTGGGGTCTGGGTGGCGTGCGCGCGCAACCGATCGCGCACCAATTGCACATCGCCCGGGAAGTCGCCGACCGTATCGCGCCGCGGGTTCTGCTGGCGGACGAAGTGGGCCTGGGTAAAACCATCGAAGCCGGCCTGGTGATCCATCGCCAGCTGCTGTCGGGCCGCGCCAATCGCGTACTGATCCTGGTACCGGAAAACCTCCAGCACCAGTGGCTGGTGGAGATGCGCCGCCGCTTCAACCTGCAAGTCGCGCTGTTCGACGAAGAACGCTTCATCGAAAGCGATGCCTCGAACCCGTTCGAAGACACTCAACTGGCGCTTGTCGCGCTGGAGTGGCTGGTGGACGACGAGAAGGCCCAGGACGCGCTGTTCGCCGCCGGCTGGGACCTGATGGTGGTCGACGAAGCCCACCACCTGGTGTGGCACGAAGACCAGGTCAGCCCTGAATATTCGCTGGTCGAGCAACTGGCCGAAACCATTCCCGGCGTGCTGCTGCTGACCGCCACCCCGGAACAACTGGGCCAGGACAGCCACTTCGCCCGTCTGCGCCTGCTCGATCCGAACCGTTTCCACGACCTGAACGCCTTCCGCGCCGAAAGCGAAAACTATCGCCCGGTGGCCGAGGCCGTTCAGGAGCTGCTCGAACAGGGTCGCCTGTCGCCCAAAGCGCACCAGACCATCAACGGTTTCCTGGGCAACGAAGGTGAAGCCTTGCTGGCCGCGGTCAACGACGGCGACACCGAAGCCAGCGCCCGCCTGGTGCGCGAACTGCTGGACCGCCACGGCACAGGCCGCGTGCTGTTCCGTAACACCCGCGCCGCCGTGCAGGGTTTCCCGGAGCGCAAGCTGCACCCCTACCCGCTGCCGTGCCCGGACGAATACCTCGAACTGCCGCTGGGCGAGCACGCCGAGCTGTACCCGGAAGTCAGCTTCCAGGCCCAGCCGGACGCCAACGAAGAAGATCGCTGGTGGAAATTCGATCCGCGCGTCGAGTGGCTGATCGACCAGTTGAAAATGCTCAAGCGCACCAAAGTGCTGGTGATCTGCGCCCACGCCGAAACCGCCATGGATCTGGAAGACGCCCTGCGCGTGCGTTCCGGCATCCCGGCCACGGTATTCCACGAGGGCATGAACATCCTCGAGCGTGACCGCGCCGCCGCCTACTTCGCCGACGAAGAGTTCGGCGCGCAAGTGCTGATCTGCTCGGAAATCGGCAGTGAAGGCCGCAACTTCCAGTTCTCCCATCACCTGGTGCTGTTCGACCTGCCGTCCCACCCGGACCTGCTGGAACAACGTATCGGTCGTCTGGACCGGATCGGCCAGAAGCACACCATCCAACTGCATGTGCCGTACTTGGAAACCAGCCCGCAAGAGCGTCTGTTCCAGTGGTACCACGAAGCGCTGAACGCCTTCCTCGCCACCTGCCCGACCGGCAACGCCCTGCAGCATCAGTTCGGCCCGCGCCTGCTGCCGCTGCTGGAAGAGGCCGACGACAGTCAATGGCAAGCCCTGATCGACGAAGCCCGCTCCGAGCGCGAGCGTCTGGAAGCCGAACTGCATACCGGTCGCGACCGTTTGCTGGAGCTCAACTCCGGCGGCGCTGGCGAAGGCGAAGCGCTGGTAGAGGCAATTCTCGAGCAGGATGACCAGTTCGCCCTGCCGATCTACATGGAAACCCTGTTCGACGCCTTCGGTATCGACAGTGAGGACCATTCGGAAAACGCCCTGATCCTCAAACCGAGCGAAAAAATGCTCGATGCCAGCTTCCCGCTGGGCGACGACGAAGGCGTGACCATCACCTACGACCGCAGCCAGGCGCTGTCGCGCGAAGACATGCAGTTCATCACCTGGGAACACCCGATGGTGCAGGGCGGCATGGATCTGGTGCTGTCCGGTTCGATGGGCAACACCGCCGTGGCACTGATCAAGAACAAGGCGCTGAAACCCGGCACCGTGTTGCTGGAACTGCTCTACGTCAGCGAGGTGGTGGCCCCGCGCTCGCTGCAACTGGGCCGTTACCTGCCGCCGGCGGCCCTGCGCTGCCTGCTCGACGCCAACGGCAATGACCTGTCGGCTCGGGTCGCGTTCGAGACACTGAACGATCAACTCGAAAGCGTACCGCGCGCCAGCGCCAACAAATTCATCCAGGCCCAGCGCGATCAGCTGACGCCACGGATCAATGCCGGTGAAGACAAGGTTTTCCCGCGTCACGCCGAGCGTGTGGCGGAGGCACAACGTCGACTGGCCGCCGATACCGATGAGGAACTGGCACGCCTGACCGCGTTGCAAGCGGTCAACCCGACGGTGCGTGACAGCGAACTGGTTGCCTTGCGCAAACAGCGCGAGCAAGGCCTGGCCATGCTCGACAAGGCGGCGCTGCGCCTGGAAGCGATTCGGGTGCTGGTGGCGGGCTGATCCCCACATAACGAAGAAGGCCCGCGCAATGCGGGCCTTCTTTTTAAAAGATCGCAGCCTTCGGCAGCTCCTACAGGGGGCGCAAAACTGCTTTTACGCCGTCACACCCTCAACCTGCGGCGCAACCACCCCCAACCCGTCCTTCATCCGCTTGGCATCGCGCACAAAACACCGCGACGCCAGCACCAGAAACACCATGGTGAAAAACAGCGCCACCGGGATCAGGTACATCGCGTCATGCAGGCCGACGGCCTTGAACGCCTCGGTCATTTGCTCGGCGCCCGCCGAGAGCATGGCGGTGTGCGCAAAGTGGTCGGACAAGGCACCCACCACCACCGGCCCCAGGCCGCCACCCAACAGATACAGACCGGCGAAGAACAGCGCCATTGCCGTTGCCCGCAGGCGCGGCTCGACCACGTCCTGGATCGCCGTGTAAACGCAGGTGTAGAAGTTGTACGCAAACAGCCAGCCCACACTGAACACCGCGACGAACACGCCGATCTCGATCCGCCCCGAGTGCAGCGCCCAGGCCGTGCACAGGGTGGAAATGATCAGGCTGAAGGCGGCGAACAGCAGGCGACCATTGGCCACCCGTTGGTGAATCTTGTCGGCGACCCAGCCGCCCAAGGTCAGGCCCACCAGACCGGTCACGCCGACGATGATCCCGGTCGCCACCGCAGCCTCCTGCAACGGCAACAGGAAATAACGCTGCAGCATCGGCACCAGGAACGAATTGCAGGCGTAGGTCGCGAAGTTGAAGCACAACCCGGCCAGTACCAGCCACAGGAAGGTCGGCACCGCGAGGACACGGCGGATCGGCCGGTCGACCTTCTCCTGGGACACCTGCACGCTTTCGGCGGCGCCGCGCTTGGGTTCCTTGATGTAGAACATGAACACCGCCAGGATCAGCCCCGGCACCGCGGCGATGAAGAACGGCGCACGCCAGCTGTCGAACGCCTTGACCATCGCGCCGATGGTGAAGAACGCCAGCAACAGCCCCAGCGGCAGGCCGAGCATGAAAATCCCCATGGCCCGGGCCCGACGATGCGCTGGAAACAGGTCGCCGATCAACGAGTTGGCGGCCGGTGCGTAACTCGCTTCACCGATGCCGATGCCCATGCGCACGATCAGGAAGCTCCAGAAACTGCCGACCATGCCGTTGACGGCGGTCAACCCGCTCCAGGCCGCCAGCCCCCAGCCCATCAACTTGCTGCGCGATCCGGTATCGGCCATCCGCCCCAGGGGCAGGCCGGCGATCGCGTAGACAATGGTGAAGGCGGTGCCGATGATCCCCAGCTGAAAGTCGCTGAGATGCCATTCCATGCGGATCGGCTCGATGATGATGGCGGGAATGGTGCGGTCGAAGAAATTGAACAGGTTGGCCAGGAACAGCAGGAACAGAATGCGCCAGGCATTCGCCGCTTGGGTCGAGTTCTGCATGGGTCCGTCTCTTTTATTGTTATGGGGGCGTCGCTTCCCCGGAATCTGCAATCTAGACAGGCCCGCCACGACTGTCTGTAATTATTCGTAAGGCTGATACCTGTCCATGGCGAACTCAGGCCGCAATGCTCGCGCCTCCTGGTAGTCGAGGCCCAATGTCCACGGGGCCCAAGTGCCGGAATCGACCGCACGTCCAGCCACTGAAAAATACCTGTGCGCCCCCCTATCCAAGCCGCTGGCGAAGCCTAGAATAGCGACCTTGTCAGCCCCTCCGGCCTCCTCACTCTTCCTTAGATAAATACCCATGTCCGATGTCAGTCCGTGTCTGAATTGCGGTGCCTGCTGTTCCTATTTTCGCGTGTCATTTTTCTGGGGTGAATGCGCTTCGTCCGGAGGGACGGTGCCCGACGATCTCGTCGAACAGATCACGCCCAGCCGCGTCGCGATGCTGGGCACGAACTGCAAACCGGCTCGCTGCATCAGCCTGGACGGGGAAGTCGGCAGCGAAGTGAAATGCACGATCTACGATCAGCGCTCGACCCCTTGTCGGGAATTCGAGGCATCCTGGGTCGATGGCCAGGTCAATACCGATTGTGACGCCGCGCGCGCGGCCTTCGGCCTGCCACCACTGGAGCCTGCGGCTCACGGCGTTTAGCGACAAAGCACCGAAGATTTAGCGCCGATCGCTATTGGATTAATACCAAAATGTTTGGCGCTAAAGTGCCATCACCCCTTGCACCCCGTTTCCGCCCTCTATACTCCATGACACTCTCCGGTGTCCTTGCGCCGGTCACGGCAACGACATGGGGCATGGTATGGAGTGGCTGGGTCTGCATTTCATTGCGCAGCTGCCAGAAAACGGGCAAGTCATACTCAATTGCGTACATGACCCCTTTCTGGTGCTTTTGGCATTTCTGGTCGCCTGTGCCGGCAGCTTCGCCACGCTGGACATGGCCGAGCGGGTCGCCCATGCCGACAAGGCAGCCTCTCGCCGCCTCTGGTGCTGGGTCGGCGCCGGCTGTCTGGCCGGCGGTATCTGGGCCATGCATTTCATCGGCATGCTGGCCTTCCAGGCCCCCATCAATGTCCACTACCAACTGCCGGTCACCCTTGCCTCTCTGTTGATTGCCTTGATCGCGTCATGGCTGGCGATGCAAACCCTCAGTCGCCCCGCCTTGAGCTTCTGGCATTGTCTGAAAGCGTCGATCTGGGTCGGCCTGGGCATCGCCACCATGCATTACGTCGGCATGTCCGCCCTGCGCTCGCAGGCGGTCATCTACTACCAGCCCACCCTGTTCGCCCTGTCCATCCTGATTGCGATTGGCGCCAGCCTCGCCGCATTGCTGCTGTCGAGTCACCTGCGTAATGGCACAGGCATGTTCCATCAACTGCTCAAGTACTGCGCCAGCCTGGTGCTGGGCACCGGCATCGTCAGCATGCACTTCACCGGCATGGCGGCCTTCGACCTGGTGCTGCCCGCCGGCAGCGTCCTGACTCAGCCAGGGGAAAACAATCACTTTCAACTGGGTCTGACGGTGGCGGTCATCACCCTGCTGATCATCGGCAGCAGCATCAGCGCGGCGCTGGCGGACAAGAAGCTGCAGCACAAGGAAAAAGACCTGCAGCGGGTCAACTCTCTGCTGAGCCAGCTGGATCAGGCACGGGCGTCACTGCAGCAGGTCGCGCATTTCGATCCGTTGACCAACCTGATCAACCGCCGTGGCTTCAACCAGCTGTTTGCCGAAAAGCTCATCGAGAAAACCCACAACGGCGGCATGATGGCCGTGCTGTTCCTCGACATCGATCACTTCAAGCGCATCAATGACAGCCTCGGCCACGACGCCGGCGACGAATTGCTCAAGGTGCTGGCCGATCACATCAAAAGCTCGGTGCGCAACCATGAAGACGTGGTGGCGCGCTTCGGTGGCGATGAGTTCTGCGTGCTGATCAACCTGCAGGATCGCGAAGAAGCCCGGCAACTGGCCCAGCGCATCCTGTTGAAAATGAAGGACCCCATCGAGCTGGCCGGGCGGCGTATGGTCATGACCACCAGCATCGGCATCAGCCTGTTCCCCGAGGATGGCACGACCTGTGACGAACTCCTGAAACACGCGGATCTGGCGCTCTATCAGTCCAAGGGCAGCGGTCGCAACGGCCTGAACTTCTTCAGCGCCAACCTCAAGACCCGCGCCACGCTGGAACTGCAACTGGAGGAAGAGCTGCGCCACGCTTTGCGCGAAGACGCCGGCCTGATGCTCTTTTACCAGCCGATCTACGACCTGAAGACCGGCGAGGTCGGCAAACTTGAGGCACTGCTTCGATGGCAGCATCCGGTCCACGGATTGCTCGCTCCGGACCGCTTCATTCCCCTCGCTGAAGCCAATGGCCTGATCGCCGAGCTGGACAATTGGGTCCTGCACAAGGCCTGCGAAGACCTGGGAGAACTGTCGAAACAGGGTTGCGAGGCCTTGAAGATCGCCGTGAACTGCTCGCCCCTGAGCCTGGCCCGGGAAGAACTGGCCGGACAGATCGAGCACGCATTGCGCAGCGCCGGGGTGGCGCCGCAACGGCTGGAACTTGAGGTGACTGAAAATGCGCTGATGGGCAATATCGCCGACACACTGGAACTGCTACGACAGATCAAGGCCTTGGGCGTGGCGCTGTCGATCGATGATTTCGGCACCGGTTACTCGTCCCTGGCCTACCTCAAGCGTCTGCCGCTCAACACGTTGAAGATCGACCGCTCGTTCATTCAGGACATTCCCAATTCGACCCAGGACATGGAGATCGTCCAGGCGATCATCGCCATGGCCCATACCCTGCACCTGGAAGTGGTGACCGAAGGCGTCGAGACCTTCGAGCAATATCAATTCCTCGAAAGCCACGACTGCGATTTCGCTCAGGGCTACCTGCTCAGCCGCCCGGTACCGCTGTCGGATCTGTTGCCGGTGCTGAACGAAATCAACCAGCGCAAGAACCGCTTCTCGCTTACGCCTTTGAGTCTGGTTCGCGGTACATCTGCACTAATGTAGAAGGGTCCTTTTCCAGATTCCCCTGACTGCCATGCAGCCGCATCAGTTGCGCCGCCAGGCCACTGACCGGTGTCGCCGAACCCTGTTCACGAGAAAACTTCACTGCCGTGTCCAGATCCTTGAGCAAGGTGCGCACGTGCCACTTCACCGGTTCGAAACGGCTCTCGGCCATTTGCGGGGCAAGGATCTGCAAGGGTTTGGAGTCGGCAAAACCACCGGCCAGCGCCTCGGCGATCAGGCTGGCATCCACCCCGGAACGCTCGGCCAGCGCCACCACCTCGGCAATCACCAGCGCATTGCAGGCCACGATCATCTGATTGCAGGCCTTGGTCACCTGCCCTGCCCCGACCGCGCCCATGTGCGTCACACGCTGGCCGAGACTCAGCAGGACCGGTTTGACGCGCTCGAGATCCGCCGCCTCGCCGCCGACCATGATCGCCAGACTGCCCGCCTCGGCACCGACCACGCCGCCGGACACCGGCGCATCGAGCCAGGCCATGCCGGTGCGGCTGGCAAGCTCGCCCGCCATGTCCCGGGTCGCCGTGGGTTCCAGGCTGGAAAAGTCCACCAGCAACTGGCCTTTTTTCGCGCCTTCGACAATCCCCGCCGCGCCAAACACCACGTCACGCACCACCTGGGTGTCCGCCAGGCACAACATCACCACGTCAGCGTGCTGGCACAGTTGCGCAGGGCTCGCGACCTGCCGGGCACCGGCCTCGACCAGTGCAGCGCACTTGGCCGGATTGCGGTTCCACACTGTCAGCGGATACCCCGCCGCCAGCAGGCGCCGGCACATTGGCAGGCCCATCAGGCCGATTCCGGCAAACCCCAACGAAGGTAGCGTTGACATCATTTTGCCTCTTTTCGATTAAAGAACGCCAAATAGTGGCCGATTCATCGTGAGCAGAAAAGGATTTCCCCGAGCGAACCTCAGGCCGCGGCTCTGACGCTCGGACTAAATACGCGCTGATAAAAGACGCGTGTTCTCATTCCGTGACGGTTCGACGACCCAGTCGTGCGACCCAAACAGCCCAGGTAGATGGCGAACAATGACTTCCAAAAACAATCCGGCCACTGCGGTTTCCGACCTGACCTTGAGCCCTGCGGCAAACACCCCGGTTTCATCCAAGCCATTGCTCCCGTCTCGCCCGCTGGGAACCCAGCAATACCTGTATTTCACCGAGACCAACACCGACCGCATCCTCGATAACCTCGACGGCCTGCGCGACATGGTGTTCCCGCGCCCACCGCATCTGGAAGGTGACAACGAACAGCACAGCGACCAGGAATTCCCGTCGGTGTGCCTGATCGGCCTGGGGCGCTGCGGTTCGAACATTGCGCTGGACGTCGCCGAACTGGTGTACAACGCGCGCAAGTTCTATCTCAACGAATTCAACAACGAAGATCGCCTGTCGCCGGACAAGCGCTACGCCGAAAAGGGCTACAGCCCGGCGCAGTGGATCCGCAACAACCTGCGCCTGATGCCGAACAAGGCCACCAAACCGGTGTTCCTGGTCGAGCCGCTGGTGATGCTCGGCGACCTGGACAAGGACATCGCCGGCCGCATCCGCTTCTCGCGCAAGGGCGAAAAAAGCGGGTTCCTGCGCGACTACAGCAAAATGAAAATCATGGACCTGTCGGAAGTCCATGCCGGTGGCGCCGGTAACGCGCCGATTCTCGGCCAGTACCTGGCCAAGATCATCCTGAACAAGGACACCCAGCGTTTCTCCAGCCCCGACTGGAAGATGATCCACTCGTACCTGATCGACAGCTGCGGCATCAAGGCCAACCAGTCGCGCCTGTACTTCTCGATCTTCAGCGCCGGCGGCGGTACGGGTTCGGGCATGGCCTCGGAATTCGGCCTGGCCCAGCAGCACTCGTACATGAACAAGACGTTCGACACCAAACCGGTGGACGAGCACGACAGCAAGAGCGGCCACTCCTTCGTCTTCGAGCCGATCTTCACCAGCGGCATCTGCGTGCTGCCGAACATTTCCGACCACCGCAGCGAAATGTCCGAAGCGCTGCACATCAACGCCGGTCGGCTGCTGTGTAAATATCTGTCGGAAGAGTGGGACTTCTCCTACAACTTCGCCAACGAAGACAGCAGCGAAGCCAGCGTCATGGGCCGTATCCGCCCGTGGAACGCGATGATGCTGATCTCCAACGACATCATGCGTTACGCCGAAGAGAGCGATGACGGCAACATCCAGAACATTGATGTCAATGCCATGGAAAAGCATGCCAACCAGTACATCTCGCAGCAGATCTTCAACATTCTGACGGCGCAGGCGGTCACCACCGACTACGACCAGAACTATTTCCGACGCGCCGGCATCGACATCGGCGAAACCATTCGCCTGGACGCCAATGACCTGTTCATGAGTCTGGCCGGCCCGGTGGCGATCGCCTACGCCGAGTCCGTCGTCCCGGAAACCCCGGCGCCGACCAGCGACAAGTTCAAGGTGTTCGAGAAAGAGCAGCAGCGCCTGAACATCGACGACCTGTTCTTCCGTTCCATCGACCTGCCGCACTTCAACAAGGTGACCCAGGCGATCGAAGGCATCAGCCTGCTGCCGATCGAGTCCAAGCGCTATCGCGCGTCGCTTGAGCAGTACAAGAACTCGGGCTACGACGCCGCGGCGCTGCACGACCTGCACTTCTTCAAGAACTGCTCGTCGGTGGTCTCGATCGTCTCGCTGCCCAAGGACTACAAGCTGTCCTACATGGACCTGAACCGGTTGAAGACGCACCTCAACAGCCTGTTCCCCAACACCACGCTCAAGCGTTACGCGCTGGTCATCGGCGCCTCGGCCAACCTGTCGCTGACCACCCTGATCGCCAAGAGCCCGTGCCTGTCGGACGACTTCCTGACCCTGATCGTGGCCTTCATCAAGCGCTGCTTCGCCCGTAATCCGTACCGCTTCGATGACACCCTGGATCATTCGATCCTGGACTTCATCATCAGCGAGCAATTCGACGAAGAACGCATCGACGACCTGCTCAACGAGTTCGAGAACCCGGCGAAGATCCTCGATACCAACTGGTACGCGATCAAGCCGATGTACGAAAAGAAATACCGCGAACTGATCAACGACAAGGACAAGTTCGTCTCGATCAACGACATTCGCCTGTCCCGGGATTGCGTGAAGAAGGCGATCAAGTACCTGCGCGAGATTTACCGTCATCGCATTGGCAAGACCAAGGTTATTTCGCTGAATAACCATACGGGCAAGACCGCTTATTAAGCGGTGCCCCATTCGCGAGCAAGTCGAATCGTCGCACCGCCGCTCCCACATTTTGAACGCGTTCCGTCAGGAGGATGCGGTCAAATGTGGGAGTGGACTCGCTCGCGAAAGCGGTCTGACATTCACCGCATGAACTACAAATTGTCACCCCAGAAACAATTGAGCAGCCCTCAGGCCGCCCCTTCAACTGTTCCCGTTACGTTTACGTCACCGTGAGGCTGTGGCCTTTCTCTACGGCAAGGTGCCATCACGCTACTCGGCTACACACTTTTGGCCGCAGGCATCGCGCACCAACAGGGTGCGCGCATTCAACCCTTTGCTCTTTCCTGAATCATGATCCACGGCGAAACCACCACCGCCCACAGCTCGGGATCACGTTCGAAAAGATCCAGCGCCCGCGTTTCAGACAGCTTGGCGAGCTTGTCGCCGGCCAACCAGGCAGCCACTTTCTCGCCCTCGTCACTGGCCACGGCTTCGGCGGCGGCGATCAAATCCAGGGTCGGGTCGACCCACAATAGGGCACCCTTGGCGAAGAACGGTTCCAGTTCCTTCCATGAAATAGATGCGGTTTCACCGAGCAGCTTGGCATAGAGGGTGCTAGGTTCTTGATTCATGGGTCTGTCCGGAAATGAAATTGACGCAATGATAACGTCGGTGGTCTGGCAGAAAAACCCGGTAGCAATTTGCAGTACCGAATGAAAAGAGCAGGAAAGCCAAGGAATGCACGGAATCTGGCTATAAGCCCGTCAAATACCCGCCGCAATTCTGTCTTTTTCTTTCAAAAAAGCGACAGGCTCGAATTTTGTCCCTCGGCGCCAGCTTCCCAGGCTGACAATCGGCGCTCTACACTGTACCGGTACAGTTGCCGAGGGCTTTTTCCGGGGAATGTCGTGGACACTGACCCGGTTCTGCTGCCTTCGGCGCCAGGACTATAAAAATTACAACAGTAAGAGTGGAGCACTATGACTAAGGCTACTAAGCAGATTTCCAAACTGTTTGCCGCTATGGTTCTGGCCGGGGTTGCCAGCCATTCGTTCGCAGCTGACACCATCAAGATCGGCATCGCCGGCCCTAAAACCGGTCCTGTAGCCCAATACGGCGACATGCAGTTCAGTGGCGCCAAAATGGCCATCGAACAAATCAACGCCAAAGGCGGTGTAGACGGCAAGAAACTCGAAGCCGTCGAGTACGACGACGCCTGTGATCCGAAACAAGCGGTAGCGGTAGCGAACAAGGTCGTCAACGACGGCGTCAAGTTCGTGGTCGGCCACCTGTGCTCCAGCTCCACCCAACCGGCTTCGGACATCTACGAAGACGAAGGCGTGATCATGATCACCCCGGCTGCCACCAGCCCGGACATCACCGCCCGTGGTTACAAAATGGTCTTCCGCACCATCGGTCTGGACAGCGCCCAGGGCCCTGCCGCCGGTAACTACATTGCCGATCACGTAAAACCTAAAGTCGTTGCCGTTCTGCATGACAAGCAGCAGTACGGTGAAGGCATCGCCACCGCCGTGAAGAAGACCCTGGAAGGCAAGAACGTCAAGGTTGCCGTGTTCGAAGGCGTCAACGCCGGCGACAAGGACTTCTCCTCGATCATCGCCAAGCTCAAGCAAGCCAACGTCGACTTCGTCTACTACGGCGGCTACCACCCGGAGCTGGGTCTGATCCTGCGCCAAGCCCAGGAAAAAGGCCTGAAAGCCAAGTTCATGGGTCCGGAAGGCGTGGGTAACGACTCCATCTCGCAAATCGCCAAGGACGCTTCCGAAGGCCTGCTGGTAACCCTGCCGAAGTCCTTCGACCAGGATCCTGCCAACGTTGCCCTGGTTGATGCATTCAAGGCCAAGAAAGAAGATCCAAGCGGTCCGTTCGTGTTCCCGGCCTACTCGGCTGTGGAAGTGATCGCCGAAGGCATCAAGACTGCCAAGTCCGAAGACACCGCCAAAGTGGCTGAAGCCATCCACAAAGGCACCTTCAAGACCCCGACTGGCGATCTGAGCTTCGACGACAAGGGCGACCTGAAAGACTTCAAATTCGTGGTTTACGAGTGGCACTTCGGCAAACCAAAAACTGAAGCTTCGCCTCAGTAAGGCCTTGCCTGACTGACTGCCCACAAAGCCCACGGCACGCCGTGGGCTTTGTTTTACGAACGTACCTGGGCCGTGCTGGCGTGATCCGCTAGTCTCCCCACCTGAAAATCTCAAAACCGTCATCAGCGGTTCGCTGGCAAAACCCGGATTCGAAGTGGATGCAGATCCACGGGGCCCGGGCGGGAAAATGACTCCACCAGTGAAATGCGTATCAGGTTTTTAGGAGCGCTGTAATGCCTGACATCTATCACTTTTTCCAACAGCTGGTTAATGGGATGACCATTGGCAGCACGTATGCCCTGATCGCCATCGGCTATACGATGGTTTACGGCATCATTGGAATGATCAACTTCGCCCACGGCGAGGTGTACATGATCGGTTCCTACGTGGCGTTCATCGCCATCGCGGGCCTGGCCATGCTGGGACTCGACAGTGTTCCGCTGTTGATGACCGCCGCTTTCCTGGCGACCATCGTCGTCACCAGTGCCTACGGCTACAGCATCGAACGGATCGCCTACCGCCCCCTGCGCGGCAGCAACCGTCTGATCCCGCTGATTTCCGCCATCGGCATGTCGATCTTCCTGCAGAACACGGTTCTGCTGGCGCAAGACTCCAAGGACAAATCCATTCCCAACCTGATCCCGGGCAACTTCGCCTTCGGTCCAGGTGGCGCACATGAAGTGCTGATTTCCTACATGCAAATCGTGGTGTTCGTGGTGACTCTGGTCGCCATGCTCGGCCTGACCCTGTTCATCTCCCGCTCTCGCCTGGGCCGCGCCTGCCGCGCCTGCGCCGAAGACATCAAGATGGCCAACCTGCTGGGTATCAACACCAACAACATCATCGCCCTGACCTTCGTCATCGGTGCTGCGCTGGCGGCCGTCGCGGCCGTGCTGCTGAGCATGCAATACGGCGTGATCAACCCGAACGCCGGTTTCCTGGTCGGCCTCAAGGCCTTCACCGCAGCGGTACTGGGCGGTATCGGCAGCATCCCGGGCGCCATGCTCGGCGGGCTGGTACTGGGTGTGGCGGAAGCCTTCGGCGCCGACATTTTCGGCGACCAGTACAAGGACGTCGTGGCCTTCGGTCTATTGGTTTTGGTGTTGTTGTTCCGGCCAACCGGCCTGCTGGGTCGTCCGGAGGTTGAGAAAGTATGACTAGGAATCTTAAACAGGCACTGTTCAGTGCCTTGCTGGTGTGGGCCGTCGCCTACCCGGTACTGGGTCTGAAACTGACCATCGTCGGCATCAACCTCGAAGTCCACGGCACCAGCCCCACCACGCTGATCGTCATCGCCCTGTGCTCGGTGCTGATGTTCCTGCGCGTGCTGTTCGATCAGCAGATCAGCTCGGTCTGGCGCTCGTCGTCCCGGGGTCCGCTGATTCCGGCCAAGGCCAGCAACTTCCTGACCCTGCCGACCACTCAGCGCTGGATCATCATCGCGCTCATCGCCGGCGCGTTGATCTGGCCGTTCTTCGGCTCCCGTGGCGCGGTGGACATCGCGACACTGGTACTGATCTACGTGATGCTCGGCCTGGGCCTGAACATCGTGGTCGGCCTGGCCGGTCTGCTGGATCTGGGTTACGTCGGTTTCTACGCCGTCGGCGCCTACAGCTACGCGCTGCTGTCGCACTACTACGGTCTGAGCTTCTGGATCTGCCTGCCGATCGCCGGTCTGATGGCGGCCACCTTCGGCTTCCTGCTGGGCTTCCCGGTCCTGCGTCTGCGCGGTGACTACCTGGCGATCGTGACCCTGGGCTTCGGTGAAATCATCCGTCTGTTCCTGCGCAACCTGACCGACATCACCGGTGGTCCGAACGGTATCAGCAACATCGAGAAACCGACGTTCTTCGGCCTGACCTTCGAACGCAAGGCCGCTGAAGGGATGCAGACCTTCCACGAGTACTTCGGCCTGGAATACAACTCGATCAACAAGGTGATCTTCCTCTACCTGGTCGCGTTGCTCCTGGCACTGGCTGCTCTGTTCGTCATCAACCGCCTGCTGCGCATGCCATTGGGCCGCGCCTGGGAAGCGTTGCGTGAAGACGAGATCGCCTGCCGCGCCCTGGGTCTGAATCCAACCATCATCAAACTGTCGGCCTTTACCCTGGGTGCCAGCTTCGCCGGTTTCGCCGGTAGCTTCTTCGCCGCCCGTCAGGGCCTGGTGACGCCGGAATCCTTCACCTTCATCGAGTCGGCGATCATCCTCGCCATCGTCGTATTGGGTGGCATGGGCTCGCAGCTGGGCGTGATCCTGGCGGCCGTGGTGATGATCCTGCTGCCGGAAATGATGCGTGAGTTCAGCGAATACCGCATGTTGATGTTCGGTGCCTTGATGGTACTGATGATGATCTGGCGCCCTCAGGGCCTGCTGCCCATGCAACGTCCTCACATGGAGCTGCGCAAATGAGCCGCGAGATCCTTAAAGTAGAAAATCTGAGCATGCGCTTCGGCGGCCTGCTGGCGGTCAACGGCGTTGCCTTGAGCGTGAAAGAGAAACAAGTGGTTGCGCTGATCGGCCCCAACGGCGCCGGCAAGACCACCGTGTTCAACTGCCTGACGGGCTTCTACAAGCCGAGCGGCGGCAGCATCAAGCTGGACGGCGAAGCCATCGAAGGCCTGCCGGGCCACAAGATCGCCCTCAAGGGCGTGGTGCGTACCTTCCAGAACGTGCGGCTGTTCAAGGACATGACCGCGGTCGAGAACCTCTTGATCGCCCAGCATCGTCACCTGAACACCAACTTCCTGTCCGGCCTGTTCAAGACCCCGTCGTTCCGCAAGAGCGAACGCGAGGCCATGGAATACGCCGAGTACTGGCTGGACAAGGTCAACCTGCGCGAATTCGCCAACCGTCCGGCCGGCACCCTGGCCTACGGTCAGCAGCGTCGCCTGGAAATCGCCCGCTGCATGATGACCCGCCCGCGGATCCTCATGCTCGACGAACCGGCCGCTGGACTGAACCCCAAGGAAACCGAAGATCTGAAGCAACTGATCAGCGTGTTGCGTGAGGAGCACAACGTGACCGTGCTGCTGATCGAACACGACATGAAGCTGGTCATGAGCATTTCCGACCACATCGTCGTGATCAACCAGGGCACGCCTCTGGCCGACGGTACGCCGGAACAGATCCGCGACAATCCTGATGTGATCAAAGCCTACCTGGGGGAAGCGTAAATGCTGCAGTTCGAAAACGTTTCCACCTTCTATGGCAAGATCCAGGCCCTGCACAGCGTCAACGTCGAAGTCCGCCAGGGCGAGATCGTGACCCTGATCGGCGCCAACGGTGCCGGCAAGTCCACGCTGCTGATGACCCTGTGCGGTTCGCCGCGGGCCCACAGCGGCAGCATCCGCTACATGGGTGAGGAACTGGTCGGCCAGGATTCTTCGCAGATCATGCGCAAGAGCATCGCGGTGGTTCCGGAAGGTCGCCGGGTGTTTTCCCGCCTGACCGTGGAAGAAAACCTGGCCATGGGCGGTTTCTTCACCGACAAGGGCGACTATCAGGAACAGATGGACAAGGTCCTGGGACTTTTCCCGCGCCTCAAAGAACGCTTCAACCAGCGCGGCGGCACCATGTCCGGCGGCGAACAGCAAATGCTCGCCATCGGCCGTGCGCTGATGAGCAAGCCCAAGCTGTTGCTGCTCGACGAGCCATCGCTGGGACTGGCCCCGATCATCATCCAGCAGATTTTCGACATCATCGAACAGCTGCGCAAGGACGGTGTGACGGTGTTCCTGGTGGAGCAGAACGCGAACCAGGCGCTGAAAATCGCCGACCGCGCCTACGTGCTGGAAAACGGCCGGGTGGTGATGCAAGGCACCGGTGAAAGCCTGCTGACCGACCCGAAAGTACGCGAAGCGTACCTGGGCGGCTGAGCCATTGCGGTAAACAGAAAACGGCCTTCGGGCCGTTTTTTTGTGCCTGCCATTTCCCCGACGCCGCTCCCACAGGTTTCAGTGTGAACCCTACAGTCGATCCAAAGCTTCGCCACTGCGCTTGAACCACCCCATCAAATAATCCGCCAATACCTGCGTGCGCTTGGGCAAACCACCCTGATACGGATGCACCAGATACATCGGCATGCTGCGCGTCTGATAATCGCGCAGCAACCAACGCAAGCGCCCCTCAGCCAATTCCGCCGGCAGCAGGTAGGACGGCAAACGCGCAATCCCCGCCCCCGCCAGCGCGGCCTTTTTCAGCAGATTGTAATGATTGCTGGCAAACGGCCCGGAAACCCGCACCCGCAGCAATTCATGCTGCTGGTGATACAGCCACTCCTCGCGGCCGCTGTAGTGACTGTTGAGCAGGCAGCGGTGTTCGGCCAGCGCCTGGGGCGTTCGCGGCTCACCGTAGCGCTCCAGATAAGCCGGGCTGGCGCAGGTCATTTCGTGCCAGGCCAACAGCGGGCGCGCCACCAGTCGCTGGTCGATGGCCGCGTCGGAGCGAATCGCAAGATCGAAACCATCCCGGGACATTTCACGGTACGTGTTGCTCAGATCGAGCTCAATCTGCACGTCGGGGTACTTGCTGGAGAACTCCAGCAACAGACCATCGAAGAAGGTTTCCCCCAGGGACACCGGCACGGTCATCCGCACCGGGCCGGCCATGTCGTCCTTCAATCGCGCCAGCGCCTGACGTGCCCGTTCGACCTGGGTCACCAGCGCCTGCGCCTGGGGCAACAACGCAGCGCCAGCCGCCGTCAGGTTCAGGCGCCGCGTGGTGCGCTGCAGCAGCACCACGGAGAACTGCGTTTCCAGCTGGCTGATGCGCTTGGACAGCTGGCCCTTGCTGCAACCGAGCTGCTGGGCCGCCAGGGTGAAACTGCCCGCCTCGACCAACACCGCAAATGCCGCCAGATCATCCATCTCGCTCATGGATTGTTTCCAATTGAAAACCAAAGGTTGCCTATTAGCGCGCTTATCAATGGAAAAAACCACTCTAAACTGAAGCCACATTCAACCCACTGGAGCAACGGCAGCATGAAAATCCTTTTGATCGGCGCAGGCGGCACCATTGGCAAGGCCATCGACAAAGAACTCTCCCCACGTCACGAAATCGTGCGCATTGGCCGCACCAGCGGTGATTTCCATGTGGATATCAGCGACAGCGCCTCGATTCGCAAACTGTTCGAACAAACCGGCAAATTCGATGCGCTGATCTGCGCCGCCGGCAACGTGACCTTCGCCCCGCTGGCGGAAATGACTGAAGACAGCTTCGCCCTGGGCCTGAAAGACAAGCTGATGGGTCAGGTCAATCTGCTGTTGATCGGCCGCGAGTTCGCCAACGATGGTGCCTCGTTCACCTTCACCACCGGCGTGCTCAGCCACGATCCGATCCGCAGCGGCGCTTGCGCAGCGCTGGTCAACGGCGCGCTGGACAGCTTCGTGCGTGCCGCGGCCATCGAACTGCCGCGCGGCCTGCGCGTGAACTCGATCAGCCCGAACGTGCTGGTGGAAGCCATGGACAAATACGCGCCGTACTTCCGCGGCTTCAAGCCGGTTCCGGCTGTGGATGTGGCATTGGCCTACGCCAAGAGTGTCGAAGGACTGCAGACCGGTCAGACCTTTCACATCTGAAGGAGCAAAAGATCGCAGCCTTCGGCAGCGCTGCATAAAGCGCGAGGGTTGTGATGAACGGTCAGGCTGAGTAACGTGGCGACACTTGTCAGGAGACCCCAAGATGCGTGTTGCCCGTTCCTTAGTCGTTGTTGCCCTGCTCCCCCTGTTTGCGGCCTGCCAGTTGTTCGACGGATCCCGAGAAAGCGACTCCCATGCGGGCCAGACCCGCCTGCAGGGGCAGTTGAGCGCAGCCGACGGCAAACTGCTGTTCCAGCCCTGCGGTGAACAGCGCCGTCTTGTGGTCAACGACACCGGCAATACCAGCGTCCTGCAACAGGCCGCCAGCCTGGCCGACGCCAAGGGCAATCTGTTTGCCGATGTACGCGGGCGGATCGTTTCCGGCTCCGGCGACGGCGAGCTGGACCTCGAACAGCTGTACCGCGTCGAACGTTCGGGCAAGGCCTGCGAAGACCCCGATTTCAAAAAACTGATCCTGCGCGCTGCCGGCCACAACCCCGAGTGGAGCGTGAATGTCAGCGGCAAGGGCATGGTCATCGACCGCACCGGCCAGCCACCTTTGGCGGTGCCCTATGTGGAAGAGCAACTGGGCGATGGCCGCTTCAATCTCAGCACCGAAGCCAACAATCAGCACATCGAGTTGTGGGTCGCCCCGCAACGCTGCGTCGACAGCAGTGGCAGCGTCCAGCACATGAGCGCCGAGCTGCGCGTCAACGGCCACGTGCAGCGCGGCTGCGGGTATTTCGGCGGTTCGCGCGACGACTGATCGTTTAGGCCTCACGGGACCCGGCCATTGCGGCTTATAATCGCCGGTTTCAAACGCCCTGGCGCAGTTGTGCGCCCCGCGAACCGGATCCCGTCATGTTACGAATCACCGAACTCAAGCTGCCGATCGACCATCCCGATGAAGACCTGCGCGCTGCCATCGTGCAACGCCTGGGCATCGCCAGCGATGACTTGCTCGATTTCACCTTGTTCAAGCGCAGCTACGATGCGCGCAAAAAGTCTTCCGAACTGTGCTTCATCTACACCATCGACCTCAACGTTCGCGATGAGGCCTCGGTGCTGCGCAAGTTCGCCGATGACCGTAACGTCAACGAGGCGCCGGATGTCAGCTACAAGATGGTCGGCCAGGCACCCGCCGACCTGAGCGCCCGCCCGGTAGTGGTCGGTTTCGGGCCCTGCGGGATTTTCGCCGGGCTGCTGCTGGCACAGATGGGCTTCAAGCCGATCATCCTCGAGCGTGGTCCCGACGTGCGCCAGCGCACCAAGGATACCTGGGGCCTGTGGCGCAAGAGCGTGCTCAACCCCGAGTCCAACGTGCAGTTCGGCGAAGGCGGCGCGGGGACATTCTCCGACGGCAAGCTCTATAGCCAGATCAAGGACCCGAAATTCGTCGGCCGCAAAGTCCTGCACGAGTTCGTCAAGGCCGGCGCGCCGGAAGAAATCCTCTACGTCAGCAAGCCGCACATCGGTACGTTCCGTCTGACCGGTGTCGTGGAAAACATGCGTGAGGAAATCCGTGCCCTGGGCGGCGAAGTGCGCTTCCAGCAGCGGGTGACCGACGTTCTGATCGAAGACGGTCAGCTGGTTGGCGTCGAACTCGATGGCGGCGAGCAGATTCATTCGAAGCACGTGATTCTCGCCCTCGGCCACAGCGCCCGGGACACCTTCCGCATGCTCCACGGCCGCGGCGTGTACATGGAAGCCAAGCCGTTCTCGGTGGGTTTCCGCATCGAACACCCGCAATCGCTGATCGACCGCGCGCGCCTGGGCAAGTACGCCGGCCACCCGAAACTCGGCGCCGCTGACTACAAACTGGTGCACCACGCCAAGAACGGCCGTTCGGTCTACAGCTTCTGCATGTGCCCGGGCGGCACGGTGGTGGCGGCGACCTCCGAGCCCAATCGCGTGGTCACCAACGGCATGAGCCAGTACTCACGTAACGAGCGCAACGCCAACTCCGGGATCGTCGTCGGCATCAGCCCGGAAGTCGATTACCCCGGCGGTCCGCTGGCGGGTATCGAGTTGCAGGAACGTCTGGAATCCCATGCCTTTGTCCTGGGTGGCAGCAATTACGAAGCGCCGGCGCAACTGGTCGGCGACTTCATCGCCGGCAAGCCGTCCACCGAGCTGGGCAGCGTTGAACCGTCCTACAAGCCGGGGGTTGCCCTGGGTGACCTGGCCCTGGCTTTGCCAGCGTTTGCCATCGAAGCCATTCGCGAAGCCTTGCCGGCCTTCGAGAAGCAGATTCGCGGTTATTCGCTGCACGACGCGGTACTGACCGGAATCGAGACCCGCACCTCCTCGCCATTGCGGATTACCCGTAACGAGTCGATGCAGAGCCTGAACGTGAAGGGGCTGTTCCCGGCCGGTGAAGGCGCGGGTTACGCGGGCGGGATTCTGTCGGCGGGTGTGGACGGGATTCGGATTGCCGAGGCGGTGGCGCGGGATATTCTGGGTCTCGAAGCCTGATGAATCCTGGCTGAAGCAACACAAATCCCTGTGGGAGCGGGCACGCTCCCACATTGGTTCTTCATTGTCGGAAAGACCTCAGATATTGGCCCGCAACACACTCGTCGGCAGCGCCTCGCCGCGCTCGACCGTCGCCGCCACCGCCGCCATCAACCCGCTCAACTCATACCCTTCGGCCTTGAGCCATTTCTGATCGTAGTAAGTGGTGGCATAACGCTCGCCGCTGTCGCACAGGATCGCCACGATCGACCCCGTCTCCCCCGCTGCCGCCATTTGCTGCGCCGCCATCAAGGCGCCGATCAGGTTGGTCCCGCTCGACCCGCCAACATGCCGCCCCAGGCGCTCGGCCAGGTAATGCATGGCCGCCAGCGACAAGGCATCCGGCACCTTGACCATCGCGTCGATCACCTTGGGCAGGAACGAGGCCTCGACCCGTGGCCGGCCGATGCCTTCGATGCGCGAACCGTGATCCAGGCGCAGGCTGGCATCACCGGTCTGGTAGTAATCGAAAAACACCGAACGCTCGGCGTCGGCACACAGCACGCGGGTGCAGTGCTGGCGGTAGCGCACATAGCGTCCCAGAGTGGCCGTGGTGCCGCCGGTGCCGGGGCTGGAGATCAGCCAGCTCGGTTCCGGATGCTTCTCGAACCGCATCTGCTGGAAGATCGATTCGGCGATGTTGTTGTTCGCCCGCCAGTCGGTGGCGCGCTCGGCGTAGGTGAACTGGTCGATGAAATGCCCATCGTGCTCGCGCGCCAGGCGCTCGGATTCGGCGTAGATCTGCGTCGGGTCATCCACCAGATGCGTCTGGCCACCGTAGAAGGCGATCTGCGCGATCTTCTCCTTGGAAGTGCTGGCCGGCACCACTGCAATGAACGGCACGCCCAGCAACCGGGCGAAGTACGCCTCGGAAATCGCCGTCGAACCGCTGGACGCCTCGATCACCGGCGCGCCGGGCTTGAGCCAGCCGTTACACAGCGCATACAGGAACAGCGAGCGGGCCAGACGGTGTTTGAGGCTGCCGGTAGGATGGCTCGATTCATCCTTGAAATACAGTTCGATACCCGGAAAACCCGGCAGCGGCAAAGGGATCAGGTGGGTGTCGGCGCTGCGCTGGAAGTCGGCTTCGATGATCCGGATGGCTTCCCGGGCCCATTGGCGGTTGTCGCTCATGATTGTTTTTCTCGTTGGATCGGCAGGAGTCTGACTCAAACGTCAAGCTTAGGAAAAAACCTACATCGCGCACAGGTACAGCTGGGGTTCAATACGTCCGGCAACTGCTAGGCTCAGGTCGGACGGCCAGAGCGTTCTGTAACGACATATAACAAAAAAGAATATAACTTTTGTTTTAACGTCTAAGGGGACGGGTTAGGGTGTCCCACCTTTTGACCTCGGATGGAGAGCGAACCTTGCCTCTGCGTAGCACTTTCACACGTTTCTTTCAGTTGGAAGCTGCCAGCGGTCTGCTACTGATCGCGGCTGCCGTTCTGGCACTAATCATCAACAACTCCTCGCTGTCCTGGCTGTACAACGGCCTGCTGGACACGCCAGTGGTGGCGCAGGTCGGCGCGCTGAAGATCGCCAAGCCGCTGCTGCTGTGGATCAACGATGGCCTGATGGCATTGTTCTTCCTGTTGATCGGCCTGGAAGTCAAACGCGAAGTCCTCGACGGACAACTGTCCAAACCCTCACAAATCGTCCTGCCCGGTGCCGCAGCCATTGGCGGCATGGTGGTGCCGGCGCTGATCTACTGGTTCCTCAACCGGGACAATCCGGCGGCCCTGGACGGCTGGGCGATCCCCACCGCCACCGACATCGCCTTCGCCCTCGGCGTGCTGGCGTTGCTGGGCAAGCGGGTTCCGGTGTCGCTGAAACTGTTCCTGATGACCCTGGCGATCATCGACGACCTGGGCGCGATCATCATCATTGCAATCTTCTATTCCGGTGCCCTGTCCACCCTGTCCCTGGCACTGGCCGCGGCCTGCATCGCGGCGCTGATCGGCATGAACCGACTCGGCGTGGTCAAGCTCGGTCCGTACATGATCGTCGGCCTGATCCTCTGGGTCTGCGTCCTCAAGAGCGGTGTGCACGCCACACTGGCCGGCGTGACCCTGGCCTTCTGCATTCCCCTGCGCACCCGCAATGCCGAGTCCTCGCCGTTGCTGACCCTGGAGCACGCACTGCATCCGTGGGTGGCCTACGGCATCCTGCCGCTGTTCGCCTTTGCCAATGCCGGCCTGTCCCTGAGCGGCGTGACCGTCGAGAGCTTCACCCATCACGTGCCCATGGGCATCGCGATCGGCCTGCTGCTGGGCAAGACCCTCGGCGTGTTCGGCCTGACCTGGCTGGCGGTGAAAACCGGCATCGCCGCCCTGCCCCAGGGCGCGAACTGGGGTCAGGTGCTGGGCGTGGCGATTCTCTGCGGAATCGGCTTCACCATGAGTCTCTTTGTTGGATCCCTGGCCTTCGTGCCGGGCAGCAGCGAATACGCCGGAATGGACCGGATGGGCATCCTCACCGGGTCGATACTGGCGGCCTTGATCGGTTATGCGGTGACGGCGATGGCGAGCCGCCAGAAAGTATTGCAACCTGCATAGGTCAGGCGATCATTTTTCCCAAAGCACAAAAAACCCCGACCAGTCACCTGATCGGGGTTTTTCTTTAGCCGTTTTCCCGCTTAGTGCGTGACGCGGCTTGTACCGTCGACAGTAGCGATACGTACACGCTCGCCCACGCGGAATACTTCGTTTTCCTGAACCTGCTGCACGTAGGCACGCATGCTGCCGTCGTCTTCGCGCACGGTGATTTCCACGCCCTGGGTACGGGTCAGGCCTTCTTCGGCCGCTGAACCTACCAGACCACCGGCGACTGCGCCGATGACCGCAGCAACGATACTGCCTTTGCCGCCGCCGATGGCGCTGCCGCCAACGCCGCCGACTGCCGCACCGGCCAGGCCGCCGATCGGGGTCTTGGTGCCCTCGATCTTCACCGGGCGCAAGGCTTCGATGGTGCCCATGCGAACGGTCTGCACGCGACGCGCTTCGTCACGGGAATAAGAGTCACCGGTCAGGCTCGATTGGCAACCAGTGAGCAACATCGCCATCGTGGAAAAGGAAGCAACCAGCAGAACAGACTTACGCATAGCATCAACTCCAAAGGACAGGTATCCATTAAACTCCGCTGCTTGTCGCCTGTCACGGCATCGCCCGGATAAAACTGCTTTCATTCAGTTTCAGTACAGCCGCTCGCGGGTTTCCCACACATTAGCGGTAAATTCGGCAATCTGCGCCGCTGGCCGAGGATTTTCATGGATTACTTCATCATTGTCATCACGACCGTCGCCGGGCTGTACTTCCACTGGTGGCTGTACGTGCGGATAAAACGCTGGATGGATCGCGATCTGGCCTTGGCGCTGGCTGGCGGCGAGGAACGCAAAAAAGCATTCATGCTCCAGCAACTGGCGAACGCTCAAGCGCAAAAGATCAAGCGCCGGGACCTGCCGCAATGGCTGGAGGCCGCTGCGGCAGACTATTCCGATCGGTAGACTGCCTAGGGTGCCAGACGTTCAAGAATCCAGTCGGCGCCCTGCAAACGATAATTCAGGCGATCATGCAGGCGGCTTGCGCGGCCCTGCCAGAACTCGATGCGTTCTGGTAACAAACGGTAACCCCCCCAGTGTTCCGGGCAGTGCGGCTGACTGTCGCTGAAACGCTGCTCGGTGTCCTTGAGCAGCGATTCCAGTTCGGCGCGATCAGCAATCACCCGGCTCTGCGGTGAAGCCCAGGCTCCCAAGCGACTGCCCAGCGGGCGAACCTGGTAGTAGGCATCGGACTCTTCAGGCGTCACCTTCACCACCCGCCCTTCGATGCGCACCTGACGTTCCAGGGTCGGCCAGAAAAAGGTCATGGCCGCGAACGGATTCGCAGCCAGGTGCTGACCCTTGGCACTGTCATAGTTGGTGAAGAAGGTGAAACCCTGGGCATCCAGGCCCTTGAGCAGCAGGATGCGGCAATGCGGCCGACCGTCCTGGTCGACAGTGGCCAAGGTCATGGCGTTGGCTTCCACCGGTGCCTGCTCGGTTTTCACCGCGTCGGCGAACCATTGATGGAACAGCGCGAACGGCTCGGCCGGGGCTTGCGCCTCGGTCAGGCCATCACGGGTGTAATCGCGGCGCATATCTGCCAGAGCCTTGGTCATGGCGCATTCCTTTTGGTTAACAAATCACTTCTTTGTGGTATCGGCGGTGGCGACTTTCTTGCTGTCGGTCGCGGCCTTGGCCGGTGCAGTCTTTTTAGCCGGCGTCGCGGTTTTTGCCGGAGCCTTCTTGGCTGGCGCCTTGGCGGCTTTCTTCGCCGGGGCTTTCTTGGCGACCGGTGCAGCGGCTTTCTTCGCATCGGCAGGCGCAGGCGTCACTGGCTTGGCGGCTGGCTTGACGTCCTGGGCTGCGACCATGCGCACAGGCGCCGGAGCAGGCATGTTGTACTTGGCCAGCAGCGCGACCATGGTGTCCTGCGGCGTCACCATCAATTCGACGCGACGGTTCAGGGCACGACCTTCGTTGCTGTCATTGGCGGCACGCGGAGCGTCGCCACCCATGCCACGCAAGCTAAGGCGATCACGTTGCAGGCCGCTGAGACGGAAAATCGCTGCAACGGATTGCGCGCGCTCCTGACTCAACTTCTGGTTGGCCGGCGCGGCGCCCGACGTATCGCTATGGCCAAGAACCAGCACGGCAGTCTTGGGGTCGGCTTCGAGGATTTTTGCCACGCGGGTGAACGGGCCCAGGGTTACCGGCAGCAGCATGGCCGGACGGTCCGGGTTGAACGAACCTTCGACCGGGGCGATCACCACCAGCACGTTTTCACGGCGCTCGAGTTGCAGGTTGCTGTCCTTGATCGCCGTGCGCAGGCGCGGCTCATAATCGTCGAGCCAGGCCTGGGTGACTTTCGGGTCCGGCATCGGCGCGGCTTTGGCGGCCGCTTTGTCATCGCCGCCAAATGGCCACCACCACTTGCTGCCCGACTCGGCATTGGCCTTGGCCACTTCAACCGGCTTGGCTTCAGGTTTCACTTCCGGCTTCTTGTCGAGCACTTCATCGGAGCCGAACGGCCAGTACCACGGGCTGGGGCTTTCAGCCTTGGCAACAGGCGCCGCCACAGGCTTGACCGGAGCAGGAGCGGGTGCCGGCGCGGGCTCTTTGGCCGCGACCTTGTCGTTGGAACTGAACGGCCACCAGCTGCCGCCATCTGCATCATTTTTCGGATTCTGTGCGCAACCGGTAACAGCGATGCACAGTGCCAAGGCGAGAGTTGGTTTGGTTGACATTGGATATCCACAAAAAATGAAGTCAAAAAAAGCAGGCCCGCTACGGCCCGTATAAACGCATGATTAGAAACTTAAATGGCTTTCCGGTTCCGGATTCCCGACCTGTGACCAGGGTTTACAGACAAGTGGCCAGTACCCGAGCGAGCTTTTGCGCGCGCGGATCCATCAAGACGTACGGCCCCAGGGTATTTGTCACAAAACCGAAGGCCACATCGTGCTCCGGATCAGCAAAGCCGATGGAGCCGCCAGCGCCGGGATGCCCGAAAGCGCGCGGACCCAGTCCGTAGGTGGCGTTGGGCACGTCCGGTTGATCGAGCATGCAGCCCAGGCCGAAACGGGTGCGGGTCAGCAGGGTCTTGTCTTCGCCGATGCTGTGCTCGCGGGTCAGTTCGTCCAGCATTTCCCCTTCCAGCAGGCTGCCATCGAGCAGACCGGCATAGAACCCGGCCAGACTGCGAGCGTTACCGTGGCCATTGGCCGCCGGTTGCTGCATGCGGCGCCATTCCGGCTTGTTGGTGCTGGTCAGCACCGAAGGTGGGTTGGTGAAGGCGCGCGTGGTCATGGCCGTCGGCTCGCGCATCGTCACCTGCAGCAAGCGCTGGGCCGCGGCATCGCCGGCATTGCCCTTGCCCCGTGCAATATGCGCCACGCGATAAAATTCTTCATCGGCCAGGCCGACGTGGAAATCCAGTCCCAAAGGCTTGGCCACCCGAGCCACGATGGACTCACCCGGCCCGCGACCGTCGGCACGCCGCAGCAGTTCGCCGATCAGCCAGCCGTAGGTGATGGCGGCATATCCATGCCCCTCGCCCGGTGTCCACCAAGGGGCTTCGGCAGCGAGAGCGTCGACCATGGTTTGCCAGTCGTAGAGCGCTTCCGGGGCCAGCAACTCGCGCAACGCCGGCAGACCGGCCTGATGGCAGAGCAACTGGCGCAGGGTGATGGATTCCTTGCCGGCGGCGGCAAATTCGGGCCAGTAGCGCGCCACCGGAACATCCAGCTGCAACTTGCCCTCGGCCACCAGTTGCAGTGCGGTCACGGCGGTAAAGGTCTTGGTGCACGAGAACAGATTGGCAATGGTGTCGCTGTGCCAGGCCTCGGCGCCATCCTTGTCGCAAGTGCCGGACCACAGATCAAGCACGGTTTCACCACCGACCTTGATGCACAACGCCGCACCACGCTCCTGAGGATCTTCGAACAGCGCCGCAAACGCCTCACGCACCGCCTCGAACTTAAGCTCGTAATGACCCTGAATCTGCACCCGTGACTCCCCGGAAAAACGCTCTACAAAGAGGCCCGCATTGTTCCAGCCCTTGAAGGTTTTGGAAACAGGTGCGGGCCGGGCGGTTGCGATCTTCATGTGGATCCGGGTGAGTTTCGTGTGGGGGTTGTGCAGGAGCTGTCGAGTGAAACGAGGCTGCGATCTTTTGAAAGGCAAAATCAAAAGCTCGCGGGCAAGCCTCGCTCCTACGAAGGGATTGGGATCAGTCAGTGGCCTTTGCCGGAATGCCCACCCGCGCCCTTCCCTGGCCCCTTGCCAGCATCCGCATCCCGCCCACCTTCGCCATCGTGCTTGGCCTTGTCCGCCTCGGCACTGGCCTTCTGCGCCTCCTTGGCCAACTGATCAACCGCCGCCAGGTTGCTCTTGCGCACACTGTCGACAAACCCCTGAAACGGCAGATCAGTAATCCCCACCAGACCAAAGTGACCGTTCTCACCATCGAGCAGACGCCCGGTAACTGGCTGGTCGAGGTACTGGAACCAGTGCACCCCGACAATCGACGGCTCGCTCAACGCCTGTTTCAGGAAGTTCGCGTAAGCCGGCCCACGGTCCTCCTCTTTCGCCAACTGCGTCACGCCCCCCCAGAACGGACCACGATCGGTCGAGCCGAAGTTGAACTCGGTAATCAGCACCGGCTTGTTCAGGTCACGCAGCTTGGCGAAGTCATAGCCGTCCTGCGGTTGCAGGGTATACAGGTTGAAGCTCAACACGTCGCAGTAGCGGGCGCAGGACTCGACCGCTTCCGGCGTACTGACGGCAAATCGCCCGCCCAGCAGCAACTGATTCGGCGCGTGCCACTTGAGCGAGTCGGAAATGGTCTTGAAATACGTGTCGGCGAATACCTTCTGGAAATACTTGAAGTCAGCCTCGATCTCCGGATGTTCGGGGCTCGGCAACGGTGGCACGAAACCAGGGTCCTCCATCAACTCCCAGGCCGGTAGGTCGATACCCCAAGCCTTGGACAGGCCCGCCTGGTTGCGATACTTGTCGCGCAGTTGCTTGAGGAACGCACGCTTGGCCGGCACGTCGGTGGTCATCTTCAACGTACCGTAGGCCAGGGCATAACGGGCTTTCGGATCGTCACCGGGACCCGCCCAGGCCAGTTCGTTGTCGGCGTAATAACCGATCAGCCACGGATCGTCTCGATGATCGCGAGCGGCGATGGCCACGGCGCGTTCGGTGGCCATGGCGAAACGCGGATCGAACGGGTCGGGCATGCCGCCCCACCAATCGTTACCGGTACTGATGCTGGTGTAATCGCCGACAATCGACAGCGGCAAGGTGTACGGTACACGCTGCGCATCGCCAAGAGATGGCGCGCTCCAGTTGCCAACAGTGTTGAATCCCCAGGCTTGCAGGCGATCGAGGGCCTGGCTGGCCCAGCGATCTTCGTCGAAGGTCGCTTTGCAGGGTTCTGCCGCAGCGGGCTCGGCCGCTTTCACTGCCGCGGCTTGTTCCGCATCAGCCTTGGCCGCTTCGGCGACACCGGATTCGGCCGTCTCAGGCACCAACGGTTGCTCTGCCGCTTTCTCTGCGCTGGCCTCCACCGCGTCGGATTTGGCCGCTTCGGCAACCCCGGCCTTGGTCTCGCTGCCCGCCACGCACGGATCGCCATACAGACGCTGCAGGTTGGCGCCATAGAAGTCATACCAGCGCCCGGCATTGAAACCGCGGCCCTGATCGACGCCATTGCCGCCACGGTTGTCCCCCTCGCCAAAGTGACTGGCCAACGGCTCGCCCGCCTTGGGCAGGGATTCGAACATCCATTCACGCCCGGCGACGTAGGTCTGATTCACATCCGCCGCGACGGTATTGATGCCCAACGAATAGAACGGATACCCCAACGGCGTGACCAGATACCAGCGACCGTCGCGCTTTTCAGTGCGGAAAAAACCGCTGCCCTTGAACGCCGGGCCCTGGGTCCAGCCACCAAATTTGTCCAGCGGTGCCTTGGCGCGTTCGGCCAGCCAGCCCTTCAACTGTTGCTGTTCCTTGGACGCCGCGCCTTTGAGTTGTTCGTCGCTGCCGACTTTTTCCGGCCATTTACCCCGGGTCGACTGGCCATAGGCGTCCACCAGGTTGCCGTAAGCCGCTTTGGTGGCGGCTTCGCCGTCTTCCACGCCGAAGCGCTCGAGCAGAATGCTTTGGGCGGCCTTCGGCTGGTCCATCGACAGACTGACCGACACCACCTGGGCGCGATCCAGTTCACCGCTGCTGCCGGCCAGCAGTACACGCGAGCCATCGACCGTTACCGGCATCGGCGGCCCGGCTTTCATGCCCTGGCTCAATGGCGAGGTCGCCACCAGCGGCACCAGCAATGTCTGCGCCGGCCCTGCCGGCAGGTCGATGCGACTGGTCAGGGTCTTGCCGTCGTTACTCTGAATTTGCACATACAGGGTGATCGGCCAGTTCATGGCGCTCTGGATGCGCAGGCTCATCATTGCCGACTGCGACCAGTCCCAGGCACCGGTTTGCGGGCTCAAACGCAAGGTCGGGCGGGCGACCGGATTGAAGGTCACCCGGCGCAGCACTTCGCCCTCAGGCGTTTGCTCGGCGTTGGATTGCGGCAGGTCGGCGTTCTCGGTGGCCACTTTGACCACGTCCGCGGGGCGGACGAAGTTGAACAGAGTCTGCTGAGCGGCAGGCGCCGCCAGCAAGGGGGCCGCGAAGACCAGGGCAAAAACGGCGGGTAACGAACGGCGAATCATGAGAACGGAATTCTCCCTAACGACCTCGATGGGCCAGTGGAACAGCGATGACAGAGAGATAGACAACAGGGTGGGCAGATTTGCCCACCGGCGTGTCAGGAAATTTCGCGGCGGAAAGGAGGCAATGCATTGAGGATCGCCTTGCCATAGCGCTGGGTGACCAGACGCCGGTCGAGCAAGGTGATGGTGCCGCGGTCTTCTTCGGTGCGCAGCAGGCGACCGCAGGCCTGGACCAGCTTCAGCGAGGCGTCCGGCACGGAGATTTCCATGAACGGATTGCCACCCCGGGCTTCGATCCATTCGGCCAGCGCCGCTTCGACCGGATCGTCGGGCACCGAGAACGGAATCTTGGCGATGACCACGTGTTCGCAATAGGCGCCGGGCAAGTCGACGCCTTCGGCAAAACTCGCAAGACCGAACAACACGCTCGAATCCCCGCCATCGACCCGGGCCTTGTGTTTGTTCAGGGTTTCCTGCTTCGACAGGTTGCCTTGAATGAACACCTGCTTGCGCCAGTCGCGATCGAGGCCATCGAACACGTCCTGCATCTGTTTGCGCGAGGAAAACAGCACCAGCGTGCCCCGGGAGCCTTCGACCAGGTCCGGCAGGTCGCGGATGATCGCCGCGGTATGCGCCGCCGCGTCACGAGGGTCAGCGTTGAGATTCGGCACTTTCAGCACACCGGCATCGGCATGATGGAACGGGCTCGGCACGACAGCAGTCACGGCATGTTTGGGCAGGCCGGCGCGCATGCGGAAACGGTCGAAGGTGCCGAGGGCGGTCAGGGTCGCCGAGGTCACCAGGGCGCCGTAGGCCACATTCCACAGACTGCGCCGCAGCATATCCGCCGCGAGGATCGGGCTGGCATTGACCTCGATGTCGAACAGCGAGCCGCTTTCGGCCAGGGTCAGCCAGCGCGCCATCGGCGGGTTGTCTTCCGGGTCTTCGACGGTGAACGCGGTCCACAACTCCCAGTTGCCCGAGGAACGGGACAACAGGCTGCCGAACAACGGGTACCACTCTTCGGCCTGGTTACTGGCGATGCCGATGTTGACCTCACCGTCCATGCCTTCCTTGAGCAAGTCGGTCAGGCGGGTGAACAGGTCGGTCAGGCGGGCAAAGCCTTTCTTCAGTTCGATGCCCATCTCGCGCATGTGCTCGGGGATCACGCCGCCGACGAAACGATGACGCGGCCGTTCGCGCCCCTCGACGTCTTCACCGGGTTTGAAATCGGCGATCTGCTCACAGGCAGTGAACATGAATTGCTGCTGGGTCTTGATCTCCCGCGCCAACTCCGGCACCTGCTCGATCAGCTTGCCCAGATCACCCGGCAACGGGTGCTGGGCCAGCAGCTTGGTGAGGTTCTTGGCGGTGGTTTCCAGCCAGTCGGCGGTGGAACGCAGGCGGGTGTAATGGGCGAAATGGCCGATGGCCTTGTCGGGCAGGTGATGGCCTTCGTCGAAGACGTAGATAGTGTCGCGCGGGTCCGGCAACACGGCGCCGCCGCCCAGGGCGAGGTCGGCCAGCACCATGTCGTGGTTGGTGACGATCACATCGACCTTGCCCATGCCTTCGCGGGCCTTGTAGAAGGCGCACTGGCCGAAGTTCGGGCAATGACGGTTGGTGCACTGGCTGTGATCAGTGGTCAGGCGTGCCCAGTCGGCGTCTTCCAGGGCGTTGGGCCAGCTGTCGCGATCGCCGTCCCATTTATTGCCGGCGAGTTTCTCGATCATGCTGGTGAACAGCTTCTGACTGGCTTCATCCACCTCGATCTTGAAGCCTTCTTCCTCGAACAGCTGCGCGGTGGCGGTCTGTGCGTGGCCTTCCTGGAGCAACATGTCGAGCTTGGACAGGCACATGTAGCGTCCGCGCCCCTTGGCCAGGGCGAAGCTGAAATTCAGCCCGCTGTTGCGCATCAGGTCCGGCAAATCCTTGTAGACGATCTGCTCCTGCAGGGCGACGGTGGCCGTGGCGATCACCAGGCGTTTGCCGGCGGCCTTGGCGGCAGGGATCGACGCCAGGCTGTAGGCCACGGTCTTGCCGGTACCGGTGCCGGCTTCCACTGCGACAACCGCGGGCTCGCCACTGCGCCGGCCTTCGTCGTCGGTGTCGATGTCCCCGAGGACCTTGGCGACTTCGGCGATCATCAGGCGCTGGCCGTAACGCGGCTTGAGGCTCTTGGCTTCGAGAAAACGCGAATAGGCGCCCTGGATCGTGGTTTTGAGTTCAGTGCTGATCATGGATTGTCGGGCGCAAAAAACGCTGGATAAATTTTCAGTGGTTCGGATCGGCCGCTATCATACCCCGCTAATTAATCCCGCGCAGAACGGAGTACCCCAATGACCGCTTTTAGCCTTGTTTATAGCCTGCATGTCCTCGCCGCGCTGGTGTGGGTGGGCGGCATGTTTTTCGCCTGGATAGTCTTGCGCCCCGCGGCGATCAAGGCATTGGAAGGACCCGCCCGGCTGAAGCTGTGGGTGGAAGTGTTTCAAGGTTTTTTCCGCTGGGTCTGGGGCGCGGTCATTCTGCTGCCGGTCACCGGCGTGGGCATGCTGAACCTGCATTTCACCGGCTTTGAGCATGCGCCACGTTATGTGCAGGTGATGATGGGGCTTTATCTGGTGATGACAGCGCTGTTCATCCGGATTCAGGCGTTGATGCTGCCGGAGTTGCGCAAGGCCGTGGAAGCGCAGGACTGGCCGACCGGGGCGTCGGTGCTGGGGCGGATTCGCCGGGTGGTGGGGTTCAACTTGCTGGTGGGGGTGACTGTGGTGGCGATTGCCGCGGCACGGCTGACCTTTTAACAGCATCGCGAGCAGGCTCGCTCCCACAGGGTCTGCACTGTACCTGTAGGAGCGAGCCTGCTCGCGATAGGGTCCAATTACAATCGCTGCACCGTCACCGAACCCGCCGCACCCGCAGCCCCCGGCTGTCCATCAGCCCCGGGCTTGCCACTCTTGCCGCCATCAGCCTTGTAAACGATGCAGCCCTTGGCCTTGCCACCCGCGCCCGGCTTGCCGCCAGGCCCGGCCAGGCCACCGGCACCGCCGGCCACTTGCACCTTGATCTGTTCCGCCGGGTAGTCGTGCGGCACCGCCAGTTTCACCAGCGCTCCCGGCGCCCCTGGCTGGCCATCGCTGCCGTTGCTGCCATCGGCGCCACGTCCGGCCTGGCCCCAGGCACAACCCGGCGCCTCACCATTGGCCCCGTCCAGCCCGAAGAATCCCGGCGCCCCTGCCCCACCGCGGGCATCCACCTGCAACAGCGGCGCGTTCAAAGCCCTGATCTGCAAATTCAGGTTGCGCCCGGAACGGGCCGCTTTCTGGTAAGTGCCGGGCGCACCACGGGCTGTGATCTGACTGCCTTCGGACAAGTCGGCACGGCTGACCTTCATTTCGAGCGCCTGCTCACCGGGCACGATCGCGATCCGCGCTTCACGCCCCAGGTGCAGTTCACCCACAGTGAGTTCGGTCACGTTCGCAGGGATCAGCAAGGTGCCGTAGTCGGCCACTTCCAGGCGTTCCAGCTGCAGGGTGCTGGCGGTGTTGGGCAGACGCATCAGCGAGTTGGTTTCGACGCTCACCACCTGGGCGCAGGCCAATGGGCTGATGAGTGCAGCGAGCAGACAGAGTTTACGCATGGGAAGCCTTAGGTGCGGTAGGGGCAGGAATGGTTAGCAGGTGGAAGACGCCGAAAATGACAATCTTCAGTCGATCACGCCAGGGATGCTCGCGTCCTTTGAGGCTGCGAAAGCATAGCAACGCCTCGAGCAGATGCAGGACCGCCAGCACGGCGCCGGCCAGGTTAACCAACGGGTGCAGCGGATAAACGAACGGTAAGAGCGAATTGACAAGCACTACCAGCCAGAACAACAGGGTCAGCAGCTTCCCCAGCCCCCATAGCACCTTCATACGCGCCCCCGATGAGAATTATTGTTTGGGGGCACAGTAACGGCTTCCGCGCGGGATTAGCCAGAGGGCAAGCGAAAAAACTTGATGAAGATCGCCGAGTGGCCGTCGAAACGCGGCGAATTCGCGCTCGACGGCTCTACCTCGGCACTCTCTAGCGATTGATGTGCAATTCCACGCGACGGTTTTTCGCGCGGCCTTCCTCGGTGTCGTTGTCCGCCACCGGCTGGCTTTCGCCCTTGCCCTCGCTGGTGAGCTTGGCCGGCGCCACGCCCTGCGTCAGCAGATACTGCGCCACGCTGCTGGCACGTCGCTCCGACAACCCCTGGTTGTAGGCATCCGAACCGACGCTGTCGGTATGCCCGACCACCTTGATGCTGACGACGCTCGTGTCCTCCAGCTTGCCCATGATCGAGTCGAGCTGGCTTTGCGCGGTCGGGGTCAGGTCGGACTGGTTGAAGGCGAACAGCACATCACCTGCATCGCTCAGGGTGATGACCTCGGCCTGCACAGGTTCAGCCGGTTTCACGCTGGCCGGATATTGCGGCAGCGGGCAACCACGATGATCGACAGGGGTATTGGCCGGGGTGTCAGGGCAGCGATCGCGTCGATCGAAAACGCCATCGCCGTCTTCGTCGCCGTCCTGGGCGTAGCAGATCAAGCCACCGGTCAAAATGCCGAGCGCCGCTCCACCGGCCGCCCAACCGCCACTTTCGATGGCGCCCAGGCCTCCGCCGACCAGTCCGCCAATGACGCTGCAGATCGGCCAGGTACGTTGATTGAGGGGGGCAGTGCCATCACTGTGAGTAGCGCAACCGGTCAACAGGCTGCCGAGCAGCAGAACCGGCAAGACGGTCCGTGTGAGATTGCTCATTTTTGAAAGCTCCTGTGTCACCGGCCGATGCCGGTTACACAGGAGTAAAGACCCGCATCCGCGACTGCACAAGCCGCGGATGCGAGGGACCTAGCGTTGGATTTTGATTTCCGTGCGACGGTTCTGTGCACGGCCGTCGGCGGTTTTGTTATCGGCAACCGGCTGGCTTTCACCGGCACCGGAAACAGACACAAAGTTGCTGCGCGGCACGCCTTGCGAGATGAGGTACTCAACCACAGAGTGAGCGCGTTTATCCGACAGTTTCTGGTTGTAGGCATCGCTGCCCACGCTGTCGGTATGGCCGGTAACGGTCAACTGAGCAGTAGGCGCCTCGCCTTTCAAACGAGTGGCAATCTTGTCCAGCACTTGTTTGTCGGACCCAGTGAGGGTCGCTTTGTCGAACTGGAAGTGAACATCGCGGATGACAATGACTTCTTCCTTGACCACCACGGCCTCTTCAACCACCGGAGCCGGAGCTGGTGGTGGGCAGCCATCGGCATCGACCTTCACGCCATGCGGCGTGCCAGGGCACTTGTCGCGGCTGTCCGGTACACCGTCGCCGTCCTCGTCGCCATCGCCATGAACCCAGCAATAGGCCGCTGCCGTACCACCGACAACCAGCGCACCCCAGCCTGCCCATGACGAACTCTCGGTGGCACCGAGTCCCGCACCCACGACACCTCCGACGGCCGCACAGGTCGGCCAGTCGGTCTTCTGCAAACCTGCACAACCAGTCAAAACACTGGTTAGCAGAACCAGGGGTAACGCTGTCCGAACTATGCTCATCTAGTTTTCTCCTGAATGATCGGCTTAGAACCGATTCAGGGAGTAAAGACCGGAGTTTAAAACTCCGCCAGCAATAGGCCATTGCAGATTTGTCCCGTACTCACGGGAGATCGTCACTTTTACCCCGAACCCGCTCTAGGCTCGAACTTGCGGGCAGGCTAGTCTTGGCAGATCTGAGTGAGGGTCTCCAATGAATGCAGGTATTTCTTCGCGCACACCCCAGCAGGCACTCGCCGCTTTGCTGGATCGCTACGCACCTTCGCGACTGTTGCTGATCGGCGCCAGCGAATTCCCGGCGCTCGAGGCGTTCAAGCTCGCGCACCCGGACACCTGCGTGGCGCACGCGGCCCCCGGACCATTGCCGGATGAACTGGCGGCGCGGCGCTTCGATCTGGCGCTGGTGGTCGATTGCCTTGAGCACTTGCCCAAGCGCGAAGGTCTGAATCTGCTGGGTGGCATCCGCAACCTCAACGCCAGTCGCATTGCGGTACTGGCTGACCTTGCGGCCAGCGGCTGGCAGGAAACGGATTTTTTCTCCCTGGCACTGCAAGCCAGCGAGCGCTTCCAACGCGATGACCAGGTGCTGACGCTATTCACCTACGATCTGCTTGAATACAAACAAGTCCCCGACTGGCTCAACTCGCGTTTCTGGGCCAATCCGGAAAACTTCGGGAAATACTGGTGGTAACGATGAGTACATCCATTTGCCCCTGCGGCAGCGGCACCCTGCTCGACGCCTGCTGTGGCCATTACCATGCCGGCCACCCGGCACCCTGCGCCGAGGCGCTGATGCGTTCGCGCTACAGCGCTTATGTGCTGGGCCTGATCGATTATCTGGTGGCGACCACCCTGCCCGCCCAGCAGTCGGGTCTGGATCGGCAATCGATCAGCGACTGGAGTGCCCAGAGCACCTGGCTGGGCCTGGATGTGGAAAGCTCGGAAGTGCTCGGCGGCCAGCCGGAACACGCCTTCGTCACCTTCACCGCGCGCTGGCACGACGGCAGTGGCGAGCACAGTCACCGCGAACGTTCCTCTTTCGTGCAGAACGCCGGACGCTGGTATTTCATCGACCCGACCGTGCCCCTGGACATCGGCCGTAACGATGCCTGTCCCTGCGCCAGCGGGCAGAAATTCAAGAAGTGCTGTTCGGGGTATTTCGGCAGTTGATGTGAGGTTTTTTTGTAGCAGCTGCCGAAGGCTGCGTCCGCTTGCGCAGCAGGCGTAAAACCAGGCGGCATGGTGTCTGAGGTAGAACGAGGTCGCAGGATTGGCGGCTGCTGCGCAGCCGAACGCAGGCTTCGCCAGCTGCTACAAAGGGAGAATCGCACCATGATCACCCGACGACTCGCACACTGTCTGCTCACACTGGCTCTTTGTCTGGGGCTCGGCGGTTGCGCCTCCTGGTTCAGCTCCGATGAGCCGGACCCCGAGGTGCATCTGGTCAAGGTTGAGGTGGTGCGGGCCAAGCTGATGGAGCAGCGCTTCGTGCTGCACTTTCGCATCGACAACCGCAACGACAGCGAACTGACCGTACGCGGCATGGAATATCGCGTTCATCTGGGCGGCATCCTGCTGGCCGATGGCGAGCATGAGCACTGGGTCACCGTTAACCCCAAGAGCAGTCGTTTCTACAAAGTGCCGATCCGCACCAACCTGTGGCCCAAGGTCAAGGATCTGGTCAAGCAACTCAAGGAATCCAGGCAGGGCGTCCCCTATCGCCTGGAAGGCGAGATGGAAACCGGTTTATTCATCGCTCACTACGTGCACCTGGCGCGTAATGGCGTAATAATCCCCGCCGATCTAATTCCGGAGTGACCCCGATGACCCAGCAACCCCATGTCCATGGCCCAGACTGCAACCACGATCATGACCATCATGATCACGACCATGGCCATGTCCACGGCCCGCACTGCAACCACGCGCCTCAGGAGCCGGTCCGCAACGCCCTGAAAGACGTCGGCCGCAACGACCCTTGCCCATGCGGCAACGGCAAGAAATTCAAGAAGTGCCACGGCGCTTGATGTTTTTCGCCTGATCGACCGCTATCGCGAGCAGGCTCGCTCCCACAGACATCCCCCCTGTAGGAGCGAGGCTTGCCCGCGAATCGATTGATCTGACACTTCGATGCAGACTGACCCACCGCCTTCGCGGGCGAGCCTCGCTCCTACAAAGCCTTCAAGCATCCGCCAGGATGTCTGCCGTGCTGACCACCGTCGCATACTCCCCATGCAGATTCCCCAGCGACATCCCGTGCACCTCCTGCGCCGAACGGGCATTGCCGAAAAAATCGGCCTTGTCGAAGGTGAAGCACGCATCCTCCGCCACCCAGGTCTCGAATCCCAGATTCCCCGCCGTACGCGCCGTGGATTCCACCGAGTTATGGGTCGCCACGCCCACGATGATCAATTGCCCGATCCCCGCCTCGCGCAAATTCGCCTCCAGTGCCGTGGAACAAAACGCATCGGGCACCTGCTTTTGAATCAGGCGCTCGCCCGCTAACGGCGCGAAGCGCTCCTGAAACTCTACCCCCGACTGCTGCGGCCAGAACACCGAATCTTCGCTGCGCGACAAGTGCTGAACGTGAATGATCGGCCGGGCGCTGCCTCGCCAATGGCTCAACAGTTCGAGCATGCGCTCTTCGGCCTGTGGATTGTTCCGTGGACCGAGCCTGGGGTGCAGGATGCCCTTTTGTTGATCGATGATGATCAGTGCGGCGTTCGGCTTGAGCTCCATGCCCGTGCATCTCCGGAAATAGTGATCGAGGGGCGAAAAGATCGCAGCCTGAGGCAGCACCTGCAAGGTGTGCGCGACCTTGCAATGCAATTATCCGACAAATCCTGAAATAACCTCGTCCCGCCGCTTGCGCGGCCCTCGCCTGCTCACTAACGTAGCGACTTTATTGCGCTACCACCCCCGCAGGAGCTTTGCCATGGCCTCGCCAGCCCTTACACAATTTCTACCCCGGTTCGGCGTTGCCGCAGCAGTGGCGGGGGTTTTGAGCCTGACCGGTTGTCAGAGCTTCAATGCCCAGGACACTCTCCCCCCCTCTTCCGGCGTGCAGCCGCTCAAGGGTCTGGCGCAGAACGTTTCTGTACGCCGCAATGCCATGGGCATGCCGTTGATCGAAAGCAGCAGCTTCCACGACGCGCTGTTCACCCTCGGCTATGTGCACGCCAGCGATCGCATCACGCAAATGGTCACCCTGCGCCTGCTGGCCCAGGGGCGCCTGGCCGAGATGCAGGGTGCCGACCTGCTCGATGCCGACCGCTACATGCGCGCCGTCAACCTGAAGAAAAGCGCCGGTGAGCTGTACAAGGCCTCTTCGCCGCGCCTCAAGCGCTTCTTCGAAGTCTATGCCCGCGGGGTCAACGCCTACCTGTTCCGCTACCGCGACAAACTGCCGGCCGACCTCGCCGCCAGCGGTTACAAGCCTGAATACTGGAAGCCGGAAGACTCGGCGCTGATTTTCTGCCTGCTGAATTTCAGCCAGTCAGCCAACCTGCCGGAAGAAATTGCCTCGCTGGTACTGGCGCAGACGGTCACCACCGACAAACTGGCATGGCTGACGCCATCGGCCCCGGATGAAAAACTGCCGCTGGCCGAAAGCGAGAAACTGCAAGGCATCAAGCTCAACGGGCAAGTGCCGGGACTCGCCCAGATCAGCAAAGCCACCGGCCAGCTGTCCGAGCTGAATCTGCTGGGCGCCACTTCGTCCAACAACTGGGCCATCGCCCCGCAACGCAGCCGCAGCGGCAAGAGCCTGTTGGCCAGCGACAGCCATGGACCGATGGGCGTGCCGTCGCTGTACAGCTACGTGCAGATCCGCACCACCAAGTATCAGGCCTCCGGCGCGACTATCGCCGGTTTGCCGATGATTCTCGGCGGTTTCAACGGCAAGGTGGCATGGAGCACGACCAGCGTCATGGGCGACAACCAGGATCTGTTCCTGGAAAAAATCCGCCGCCAGGGCAATGGCCTGGCCTATGAAAGCAACGGCAAATGGCAGCCGGCGATCGTGCGCAACGAAACCTATTTCGTCAAAGGCCAGCGGCCGATTCGCGAAGCGGTGTACGAGACCGGTCATGGCCCGCTGCTCAACAGCGCCCAGGGCCTGGCCCAGGGCAGCGGTTTCGGCCTGGCCTTGCAGACGCCGAATTTCACCGACGATAAAACCCTGGACGCGTTCTTCGACCTGTCCCGGGCGCAGAACGTCGAGCGCGCCTCGGACGCCAGTCGCGAGATCCGCGCCATCGCCCTGAACCTGGTGTTCGCCGATGCCAGCAACATCGGCTGGCAGGTCACCGGTCGTTACCCGAACCGCCGCGAAGGCGAAGGCCTGCTGCCTTCGCCGGGCTGGGAAAGCCGCTACGACTGGGACGGTTACGCCGACCCGATGCTGCACCCCTACGATCAGGACCCGGCCCAGGGCTGGCTCGGCACGGCCAACCAGCGGGTCATTCCCCATGGCTACGGCATGCAGCTGTCCAATTCCTGGTCGGCACCGGAGCGCGGCGAGCGCCTGGCGGAACTGGCCGGTGCGGGCAAACATGACACTCGCAGCCTGATCGCCATGCAGTACGACCAGACCACGACCTTCGCCGCCAAATTGAAGAAAATGTTCGAAGCACCGGGCATGGCCCAGCCGCTCAAGCAGGCCATCGACGCCTTGCCGGCGGCCAATCGCGACAAGGCGCGCGAAGCCTTCTCACGGTTGATGGCGTTCGACGGCAAGCTCAGCCCGACGTCCGCCGATGCCGCGATCTACGAGCTGTTCCTGCAGGAAAGCACCAAGCAGATTTTCCTCGACGAACTGGGTCCGGAAAGCAGCCCGGCCTGGAAAGCCTTCATCGCCAACGGCAAGTTGTCCTACGCCGCACAGGCCGATCACCTGCTGGGCCGCGAAGACAGCCCGTTCTGGGATGACCTGCGCACCCCGCAGAAAGAAGACAAACCGGCGATCCTCGCCCGCAGCCTGGCCGCGGCGATCAGCGCTGGCGACAGTCAGTTGGGCGGCAGCCACAGCGCCTGGCAGTGGGGCAAACTGCATCGCTACGAATGGAAGAACAGCAGTGGCCAGACGGTTCGCGGCCCGCTGCCCGCCGGTGGCGACCACACCACCCTCAACACCGCCGCGTTCGCCTGGGGCCAGGACTTCAACACCACACTGGTGCCGGCGATGCGCTTCATCGTCGACTTCGGCCAGTCCGAGCCGCTGACGGCACAGCTCGCCACCGGCCAGTCCGGCAATCCGGCCAGCCCGTATTACCTCAACAGCATCGATCCTTGGCTGAAGGGGCAGTACATGAGCCTGCCGATGCAGCCGCAGAACTTTGACCGGGTGTACGGCACCAAACGCCTGACCCTGACACCGGGCAAGTAAGGACACAAACCGAAACCCTGTGGGAGCGGGCTTGCTCGCGAATGCGGTGGATCAGTCAACATTGATATCGACTGACACACCGCTTTCGCGAGCAAGTCGAATCGTCGCACCGCCGCTCCCACATCGGAATTGCGTCACCCCGAAAATCGATAGAACTTCTCCCCCCGCGCCCGCCTCTCACCTAACAAGTCCCTCCACCCGGATATCAACGTGGACCTTGTCATCGCGCGTCCCGAAGGCCTGTATTGCTCCGCCGGCGATTTCTACATCGACCCGTGGCGTCCGGTCGAGCGCGCGGTCATTACTCACGCCCATGGCGACCATGCCCGCACCGGCAACCAGCATTACCTGGCGGCGGCACCCGGTGAAGGCATACTGCGCTCGCGCCTGGGCCAAGACATCGATCTGCAAACCCTGGCCTACGGCGAACGCGTCCTGCACCACGGCGTCACCCTGAGCTTTCACCCCGCCGGCCATGTGCTCGGCTCGGCCCAGGTACGCCTGGAGTACGGTGGCGAAGTGTGGGTCGCATCCGGCGACTACAAGATCGAACCCGACGGCACCTGCACGCCGTTCGAGCCGGTGCGCTGCGACACCTTCATCACCGAGTCCACCTTCGGCCTGCCGATCTACCGCTGGCAACCCCAGGCCCAGGTGTTCGCCGAGATCAACGCGTGGTGGCAGGCCAACGCCGCCGAAGACAAGGCCAGCGTGCTGTTCTGCTACTCCTTCGGCAAGGCCCAGCGCATTCTCCATGGCATCGACGCCAGCCTCGGGCCGATCCTCACCCACGGCGCGGTCGAGCCGCTGAATCGGGTCTATCGCGAGAGCGGTATCTATCTGCCGCCGACGATCTACGCCGGCAGCCTGGAAAAATCCGACCCGAAACTGCGCAAGGCACTGGTCGTCGCCCCGCCGTCCGCCGGCGGCAGCAGCTGGATGCGCCGCTTCGGCGACTACAGCGATGCCTTCGCCAGCGGCTGGATGCGGTTGCGCGGCACCCGCCGCCGGCGCGGTGTGGATCGCGGTTTCGTGCTCTCCGATCACGCGGACTGGCCGGGCTTGCTGTGGGCCATTGAGCAGACCGGCGCCGAACGGGTGATGGTCACCCACGGTTCGGTCGCCGTGCTGGTTCGCCACCTGCGCGAACAAGGCCTGGACGCCCAGGGTTTCAACACCGAATACGGTGACGATGAAGAGGAATCCATCGAGGCTGGCTCATGAAAGCCTTCGCCGAGTTGTATGCCGAGCTCGACGCCACCACCTCGAGCAACGCCAAATTGGCGGCGATGCAGCGCTACTTCGCCCAGGCCGCACCGGAAGATGCCGCGTGGGCGGTGTACTTTCTGTCCGGAGGACGGCCCCGGCAACTGGTCCCGGTACGGGTGCTGCGGGAACTGGCGATGGCCTGTTCCGGCCTGTCCTCGTGGCTGTTCGAAGAGAGTTACCAGGCCGTGGGCGATCTGGCGGAGACCATCTCGCTGGTGCTGCCGGAAGTCCCCCACACCTCCACCGACGGGTTGGCGGTGTGGATCGAAGAAAAACTCCTGCCCCTGCGCGGCGAATCCCCGGAAGTGCTGGCCGAGCGTCTGCCCGAACTCTGGTCGCAACTGGACCGCGCCAGCCTGATGCTGTGCATCAAACTGATCACCGGCAGTTTCCGTGTGGGCGTCTCGAAACTGTTGGTGACCCGCGCGCTCGCCGCCATGGCTCATCTGGACAGCAAGCTCGTGGCCCAGCGTCTGGTGGGTTATACCGACCTGTCCAACCGTCCGGGCGCGGCGAGTTACCTGAAGCTGATCGCCGCGGAGTCCGACGACGAACACGCCCAGCGCGGTGGGCAGCCGTATCCGTTTTTTCTTGCCCACGCTCTGTCGCAACCGGTCGAGCAGTTTGAAACCCTGCTCGGCCCGGCCAGCGATTGGCAGGTCGAGTGGAAGTGGGACGGCATCCGCGCCCAGGTGGTCAAACGCGACGGGCGCCTGTGGGTCTGGTCCCGGGGCGAGGAACTGGTCACCGAGCGCTTCCCTGAACTGGAAAGCCTGATTCATTGCCTGCCCGACGGCACGGTGATCGACGGGGAGATCGTGGCCTGGAAAGCCGATCAGCCGCACACCAAAGACGCCTTCGACCCGCAATCGGTGACAACGCCCGCCGTCCAGCCCTTTGCCCTCTTGCAACAGCGAATTGGCCGCAAGACCCTGAGCAAAAAAATCCTCAGCGATGCTCCGGTAGTTTTGCTCGCCTACGACCTGCTGGAATGGCAAGGCGAAGACTGGCGCAACCAACCGCAAGCCCGGCGTCGCGGGCAACTTGAGCAACTCATCATCCAGAGCAATCACCCGGCGTTACTCGCCTCGCCCCTGCTCACCGGCCAGGATTGGTTCGACCTCGCCCGGCAACGGGAGGCGTCTCGCCAACTCGGGGTCGAAGGCATGATGCTCAAGGCCCGGGAAGCGATGTACGGGGTGGGCCGGACCAAGGACGTCGGCGTGTGGTGGAAATGGAAAGTCGACCCGTTCAGCGTCGACGCCGTGCTGATTTATGCACAACGGGGCCACGGCCGCCGCGCCAGCCTGTACAGCGACTACACCTTCGCCGTCTGGGATGGCCCCCCCGACGCCAGCGAACGCACCCTGGTGCCGTTCGCCAAGGCGTACTCCGGGCTGACCGATGAAGAAATGCGCAAGGTCGACAGCATTGTGCGCAAAACCACCGTGGAAAAATTCGGCCCGGTGATCAGCGTCAAACCGAGTCTGGTCTTTGAGCTTGGGTTCGAGGGGATTGCCCTGTCCAAACGACACAAGAGCGGGATCGCGGTGCGTTTTCCACGGATGCTGCGCTGGCGGCAGGACAAGACAGTGGATGAGGCGGATCACCTCGGGACGTTGCAGGATTTGCTGGCCTGATTCCGGCCTGATGCCTCATCGCCATGATGCGCAAGAAGTTGCGCAAAAAAATGTGGATAACCCTGTGGATACATCCCTGAAGACCTTGCATTTCGGCTTCTGTAGATGAGTGCGCAAGAAGTTGCACAGCACTGCGCAACTTCTTGCGCACTTTTAGGGGTGATTTAGCCTCGAATTGTTTCGAAAATCGGACAAGCCTGCCTCATTCCCCCGGATTCATTGACCCTCAATATTTCTGGCACGTTCCTTGAGAAGGGCTCAGGTACCCATCGGGTGATTTTGCCCGGTGGACACACTGACAAGGAGTCCTTTTCATGACAGCCACCGCGCTGGAAAAAATCCGCAATCTCACTGCGGCTGATCACGCCGCACGAACCCGGTTTGGCAGCGAAGACCTGTCCAGTCCGGTCAGCACTTGCCCGGCCCGGCAAGCGGAAATCTTCGTCGTTCCCTGCCGCTATGCGATGGCCGAGCAGGCCGCCGAACACGCGGATTTCCAGCCGCCCAGCCCGACCCAAAGTCATCCGATGGCACTGCGCCGCTTGCGTGCGGGGTACGTTTATCTGTGGCATGTCGAAGGCCCGCTCAAACGTTATG
>NZ_JABFMP010000047.1 GCF_013359595.1 Pseudomonas sp. C1C7
GATGGTCAGGGCGAATTGGGGTTGATTGGCGGGTGCGAACATTCCGTGTTCCTCGAGTTTTGCAACGTGCGCCGATTACCTGAAAGGCCTCGACGTACGCCAAATGTTCGGAGGCATCGACCTGCAAGACGCGTCGATGCCTGTAACGTTCAGCTGCGGTTAAACGACGGGTGAGCGCCAGTCATCGGAACCGGAAGTGCCGGAGACTTCGTGGGTCCAGGTGATTTTGCGGTAGGTGAAATGCACCTCTTCCAGGTGTGTGTAGTGCAGGTTTTCCGGGTCCTGGCAGTTGTGCATCTTGTTGTTGATGGCAACGATGATCGCGTCTTCCAGTTTGGTGGTGTAGTAGTGCTCCTGGGTGCCTTGTGCGGAGGTGCGGAACCACTGGATCTCGATTTCCGTCATGCGCTCGCCGGACGTCAAGGCGGCTTGCAGCAGCGGCGAAGCCTTGTCGAAGACCTTGGTGACCACAGCGGGTTTGTGAATGCGCTGACCGGTTGGCTGACCGGATTGCGGGTCACGCGGGATGATCACGTCGTGGGTGAACGCCTGAACCATGACCTGGTCTTCGTGACCTTCCTGGTAGGAATTGCCAACGGAATCGGCGGTGAACGCGCCGGCAGTGATCAGGCCTTGTTTTTCGCCGGTAATGGACATGTATGCGGGTGTAGCCATGGGGGGTGCTCCTTGCTGAAATTTCAGGGGTTCCCAGAGGGCAAAATCGCCCGATGGGTGCCTGAGTCCTAGTCAAGGAACGTGCCAGAAATATTGAGGGCCAATAAAATCGGGTAGATTAAGTGTTTTTAGCCGATTTTTGAAACATTTAGACGCCAAATGACCCCAAAAAGTGCGCAAGAAGTTGCGCAGTAATGTGCAACTTCTTGCGCACTCCTCTGTAAGCCTCGAAAAGCAAAGCGTGCAGAAAGGTGTCCACAGCTTTATCCACATTTTTTTGCGCAACTTCTTGCGCAGTTGGGCCCTGACGCATCATCCGATTTCAGGGGCGAAATCATGGCAATCACCTGCCCAGTTTTTTCCTCATCAATAGCCACAAAAAACCTGCTTTCTCCCTTACCTGTGCATGAACAGAATACAAATTCCCACGCACAGGAAACGACAGGAGTAAGTCATGACGTTCTCGATTATCGGACGTTGCCCCGAGACCGGGCAGCTCGGCATTGCCATCAGTTCTTCAAGCATTGCGGTGGGCGCGCGTTGTCCCTGGGCGCGGGCAGGGGTCGGAGCGGTGTCTACGCAGAACATCACGCTGCCGGCGCTGGGGCCGCAGATTCTCGATCTGCTGGAGCACCAGCATCTGGAGGCTGAGGCGGCGCTGGACAAGGCCCTGAGTGCCAACGGCTGGAGCCAGTATCGGCAAGTCACGGTGATCGATGCGTCCGGGCGGATTGCCTGTTTCAGTGGCAAGGAGTCGCTGGGCGTGCACAACGCCGTGAAGGGCGAGCAGTGTGTGGCGGCGGGCAATCTGCTCAGCGATGTGCGGGTGATCGAGGCCATGGTCGCGGCGTTCGAGGCCGAGCCAGGGCAGTTGGCCGATCGGCTGCTGGCGGCGATGCAGGCTGCCATGGCCGCCGGTGGCGAGGCGGGGCCGGTGCATTCCGCAGCGCTCAAAGTGGTGGGCGATTACACCTGGCCGATCATCGACTTGCGGGTCGACTGGGCCGAGGAAGATCCCATCGGTCAGCTCGCGGGTCTCTGGCAGGCCTACCGGCCGCAAATGCAGGACTACCTGACCCGCGCGCTCAACCCGACAGCGGCCCCGAGCTACGGAGTGCCGGGGGATGAGTGAGGTCTCCAGCCGCGACCTGTTGGAGCGCCTGGTCGGCTTTGCCACCGTCAGCCGCGACTCCAACCTGGAACTGATTCGCTACATCCAGGATTACCTGGCCGGGCACGGCGTGCAGAGCGAGCTGTTCTACAACGACGAAGGCACCAAGGCCAATCTGTTCGCCAGCATTGGCCCGCAGACCTCCGGTGGTGTGGTGCTTTCGGGCCACACCGATGTGGTGCCGGTCGACGGGCAGGCCTGGACGGTGGAGCCGTTTCGCCTGAGCGAAAACAATGGGCGTCTCTACGGGCGCGGCACGGCGGACATGAAAGGCTTCATCGCCTCGGTGCTCGCGGCGGTTCCGCTCTTTGTGCAGCGCCCGCTTCGGGTCCCCGTGCATCTGGCGTTTTCCTACGATGAAGAAGTGGGTTGCCTGGGTGTCAGGCCGATGCTCGAAGAGCTGCAGAAGCGTCCGCACAAACCTGCACTCTGCCTGATCGGCGAACCCACCGAGCTCAAACCCGTGCTCGGTCACAAGGGCAAACTGGCGATGCGCTGCGAAGTGCGCGGCGCCGCCTGCCATTCGGCCTATGCGCCTTATGGGGTGAATGCGATCGAATACGCCGCGAAGCTGATCGGTCGGCTGGGCAGCATCGGCGAGCAACTGGCGCATCCTGATCACCATGATCCGCGTTTCGATCCGCCGTATTCCACGGTGCAAACGGGGGTGATCAAAGGCGGCAGGGCATTGAACATCGTGCCGGCTGAATGCGAGTTCGATTTCGAGGTCAGGGCGCTGCCGAACTTCGATGCCCAGCAGGTGGCCAGCCAGTTGCAGGCATATGCCGAGCAGGAGCTGTTGCCGAAGATGCGGGCGGTGCAGGCGGATACGGACATCAGGTTGCGGCCGCTGAGCGCCTATCCCGGTTTGGCCACGCCGCCGGAGAGTGAGGCGGCGCGGTTGCTGGCGATCCTTAGCCAGTCTTCGGATTTCGGCACCGTGGCTTTTGGTACCGAGGGCGGGCTGTTCGAGCAGGCCGGGATTCCGACGGTGGTGTGCGGGCCGGGCAGCATGGATCAGGGGCACAAGCCTGACGAGTTCGTCTCGGTGGAGCAGTTGCGCGGGTGCGATGCGATGCTGGGGCGGTTGGCGGATTATCTGAGCTCAGACACAAACATCGCCCCCTTGTAGGAGCTGTCGAGTGAAACGAGGCTGCGATCTTTTGATTTTGAAGAGCAAGATCAAAAGATCGCAGCCTGCGGCAGCTCCTACAGGGGATTGGATTGGTTCTGCCCGGCCACCTTCTGACTCAACTGCTCCCGGCAAAAATCCACGAACAATTGCGCAGGCTTGGTCAGTTGACTGCGCTTGAGGCGCGCGGCCGCGAGGCCCGAGGCGGTCACCGGTTCCTTGATATCCACCGACACCACCTTCTTCCCATCATAAGTACATTCCGAATGCGGCCGGGTCACCAGGATCGAGAAGCCGAAGCCCTGGCCGACCATGCCGCGCACCATCTCGATCGACGGCGAGCTGAACACGATGTTCGGCGTCAGATCCAGTTCGTGGAACAGGCTGACGAAGTAGGTCCGGCTCGGTTGCACATCGAGCAGGATCATCGGCTCGCCACACAGATCCCTCAGCGAAATGGCCTGCTGGTCGGCAAAGCGATGCCCCTCAGGGAGTAGGATGTAAGGCTTCTGCGGTGGCATCAGCGGGGTGGTCTGGATGGTGCTGTCCAGTCCGTGATCGTAGAGGAAGGCGACGTCGAAGGTGCCGGCAGTCAAGCCTTGCACCAGGTCCTGCTGCTCGCCGTCGCGGATGCGGATATCGACGCCCGGATACAGCTTGCGAAAGTCGGCAATCAATTGCGGCAGGTACAGCGGGGCGACCGTCTCGAAGCAGCCGATGTCGATCTGTCCGGACACCGTATCGTTGTCCGCCAGCGCATTCTGCTCGAACTCCCGAGCCATGCGCAGCAGCTCCTGCGCTTTGTGGTAGAAGCGTGTGCCGGTGGGCGTCAGGGATACGCCCTGGGCATGGTGGCGGATGAACAACTGGACGTTGAACGACTCTTCCAGGCTCTTGATCGCCGTCGATACCGAAGGCTGCGCGATGTAGAGCTGCCTCGACGCCTCCGCCACGCTGCCGGCTTCCACCGTGGTGACGAAGTACTTGAGTTGCCGCAAGGTATAGGAAGCCACACGCACCTCTTTGTTTTTCGCTGACGCAAGAATGCCTGGCTGAACCTTACCTCATGGCGGGGCCGGGCTGGCCAAACCCTTGCCAAGTTTTTTCTTATGTCCCGAGCATATTTTTAATAATTTTCCGATTCGCACGGCTGACGCACTATCTGTCCAATCAGATAACAACCCCGACCATCCAAATGGTCGTAAAGGGAGCGTAGCGTGTTCGACCTCGACTACTGGCAGCAGAGAGCTGCCCGGCAAACCTTCTCCGATAAAGCCTTGATCGATGGCCGGCAGATCTCTGCCGCTTCAGGCGCGACATTCGATTCGATCAACCCGGCCACCAACCAGTTGCTGGCCCGCGTTGCAGCCTGTGGCGAAGTCGAAGTGGATATGGCCGTTCGCAGTGCGCGCCGTGCCTTCAACGAAGGCCCTTGGGCGCGGATGGCACCGGTGGAGCGCAAGCGCGTGTTGCTGCGCCTGTCCGAGCTGATGCTGGCCCATCGCGAAGAGCTGGCCCTGCTCGATTCCCTCGACATGGGCAAACCGGTGATGGATGCCTACAACATCGACGTGCCGGGCGCTGCCCATGTGTTCGGCTGGTACGGCGAGGCGCTGGACAAGCTCTACGATCAGGTCGCACCCACCGCGCCATCGGCGTTGGCGACCATCACCCGTGAACCCTTGGGCGTCATCGCTGCCGTCGTGCCGTGGAACTTCCCGTTGGACATGGCGGCCTGGAAGCTCGCACCGGCATTGGCCGCCGGCAACAGCGTGGTACTCAAGCCCGCCGAGCAATCGCCGTTCTCGGCCCTGCGTCTGGCGGAGCTGGCGCTGGAAGCCGGCTTGCCGGCCGGCGTGCTGAACGTGGTGCCGGGTCTGGGTGAGTCCGCCGGCAAGGCGCTGGGCCTGCATCCCGATGTCGATTGCCTGGTGTTCACCGGCTCGACCCAGGTGGGCAAGTACTTCATGCAGTATTCCGCGCAGTCGAACCTCAAGCAGGTCTGGCTGGAATGCGGCGGCAAGAGCCCGAGCCTGGTGTTCGACGACTGCCGTGATCTGGATCTGGCGGCGGAGAAAGCCGCGTTCGGCATCTTCTTCAACCAGGGCGAAGTCTGCTCGGCCAACTCGCGTCTGTATGTGCAGCGTTCGATCAAAGACGAGTTCATCGAGCGGCTCATGGAGAAAGCCAAAGCCTGGATGCCGGGCGATCCGTTGAACCCGGCAAGCCGCGCCGGTGCCATCGTCGATGCCAGCCAGGCCGCGCGGGTGATGAGCTTTATCGAACGTGCCGGGCAGGACGGCGCGCGTCTGGTCACCGGTGGCCGGCGCTTGAGCTTCAACGGCTCCGACAACTTCATCGAGCCGACCATTTTTGCCGACGTCGCCCAGGACGCGTATCTGTCCCGCGAAGAGGTCTTCGGGCCGGTGCTGGCAATTTCCACCTTCGACAGCGAAGAGCAGGCGGTGCAACTGGCCAACGACAGCATCTATGGCCTGGCGGCCTCGGTCTGGAGCGACGATCTGAATCGCGCGCACCGCGTGTCCCGCGCCCTGAAGGCGGGCACCGTGTCGGTCAATACCGTCGACGCCCTGGACGTCACCGTGCCGTTCGGTGGCGGCAAGCAGTCGGGGTTCGGTCGCGACCTGTCGCTGCACTCTTTCGATAAATACACCCATTTGAAAACCACCTGGTTTCAATTGCGTTGAATTGCACTTGACTAATTAACCGCGCACTCACTGTGTGCGGTTTCAAGAATAAAAAAGATGTCCCGACGCGGAGAGTCAATCGCGTACTTGCGGCCGCGTGGTCGTGACTGCCTCAGTAACCAATCACAATTAAAAAGTGAGGGAGCTTTATATGTTCAAGTCTTCGAGCGTTACAGCGGTTGCTGGTATTTCAGCACTCCTTGCATTCACGGCACCGGTCATCGCTCATTCCGAGAGCCTGACGGTGATTTCCTTCGGCGGTGCCACCAAGGCGGCGCAGGAAGGGGCTTACTTCAAACCCTTTGAAAGCAGCGGCGCCGGCAAGGTGGTGGTGGGCGAGTACAGCGGTGAGCTGTCCAAGGTCAAGGCCATGGTCGATGTCGGCCAGGTCAGCTGGGATGTCGTCGAGGTGGAAAGCCCCGAGCTGGTGCGCGGCTGCGAGGAGGGTCTGTTCGAACGGATCGACCCGGCCCTGATCGGTGATGCCGGCAACTACCTGCCGGGTGCGGTCAGCGAATGCGGCGTGGCCAGTTATGTGTGGTCGATGGTGCTGGCCTACAACGCGGGCAAGGTGGGCGCGGCGCCGACGTCCTGGGCGGACATGTGGAACCTGCAGCAGTTTCCGGGCAAGCGCGGTCTGCGCAAGGGCGCCAAGTACACCCTGGAAGTGGCGCTGCTTGCCGATGGTGTGAAGCAGCAAGACCTCTACAAGGTGCTCAACACCAAGGAAGGCGTGGACCGGGCGTTCAAGAAGCTCGATCAGATCAAGCCTTCGATCCAGTGGTGGGAGGCCGGCGCACAACCGCCACAATGGCTGGCCGCCGGCGATGTGGTGATGTCCGCCGCCTACAACGGACGCATCGCGGTGGCGCAGAAGGAAGGCTCGAAACTGGCGATCTCGTGGAACGGTCACCTCTACGATCCGGATCACTGGGCCATCGTCAAAGGCAGCCCGAACAAGACGCTGGCGCAGAAGTTCATCGTGTTCGCCAGCCAGGCCAGCGGGCAGAAAACCTTCTCCACCCAGATCCCGTACGGGCCGATCCGCAAGGACGTGCTGGAGCAGTTGCCGGCCGACACCCTGGCGCAACTGCCCACCGCCCAGGCCAATCTGGCCGAAGGGCAACTGGTGGACGCGACTTTCTGGGTCGATCACGGCGAAGAACTTGAGGAACGTTTCAACGCCTGGGCCGCACGTTAAGCGCTGCTGTTTTTAGATAACTAACGGGCTCGCGTCTTTTGAAACGAGCCCGTTAGTTGTTTTTAGTGCCAATAGTTTCCCGCAGAAAACGACAAAGCTTTTTTCTGGCTAATAACGACAAAAATCATAATTTCGTTATTCGCGCACTCTGAACACAATACAAACACCCCGCAAATAAAGTTTAAGCGCGGAACTTGATTATCAAACTGTCGCGACACCGTCGCCTCTTTGAAGGACACAAGCATGACAACTAACAAGATTGAAATCGATACGCTTGTTGTCGGGGCCGGCCAGGCTGGCGTCGCCATGAGCGAACACTTGACCAAGCTTGGGGTTCCGCACCTGGTGCTGGAGCGTAACCGCATCGCCGAAGCCTGGCGCACCGGTCGCTGGGATTCGCTGGTGGCCAACGGTCCGGTCTGGCACGACCGCTTCCCGGGCCTGGCCTTCGAAGGGCTGGAACCGGACGAGTTCGCCTCCAAGGAGCAGGTGGCGGCCTATTTCGAAGCCTATGCCGAGAAGTTCGAAGCGCCGATTCGTACCGGTGTCGAAGTGAAGAAAGTGGTGCGCAACGCTGATCGTCCGGGGTTCACCATCGAAACCTCCGAGGGTGTGATCGAGGCCAATCGCGTGGTGGCGGCGACCGGTCCGTTCCAGCGTCCGGTGATTCCGCCGATTGCCCCGAAAGACAGCCCGATCACGCAGATTCACTCGGCCCAATACTTCAACCCTCAGCAACTGCCCGAAGGTGGCGTGCTGGTGGTGGGCGCCGGTTCTTCCGGTGTGCAGATCGCCGATGAATTGCAGCGCTCGGGCAAGCAGGTCTACCTGTCGGTCGGCCAGCATGACCGTCCGCCTCGCGCCTATCGCAACCGCGATTTCTGCTGGTGGCTGGGGGTGCTGGGGCTGTGGGATGCCGAAGTCATGCAGCCTGGCCGTGAGCACGTGACCATTGCGGTCAGCGGCGCCAGGGGCGGGCAGACCGTGGACTTCCGCGAGCTTGCCCAGCAAGGCGTGCAGCTGGTGGGCCTGACCCAATCCTTCAATGATGGCGTGGTGACCTTCCAGCAGGACCTGGCCCGCAACATCGCTGCCGGTGACGAGAACTACCTGTCGCTGCTGGATGCGGCAGACGCCTACATCGCGCGCAATGGCCTGGACCTGCCGGAAGAGCCTGAAGCGCGCCGAACCCTGCCGGACCCGGACTGCATCACTAACCCGATCCTGGAGCTGGATCTGGCCGAAGCGGGCATCACTTCGATCATCTGGGCCACCGGTTATGCCGTTGATTACAACTGGCTGCAAGTCGACGCTTTTGACGACAAAGGCAAGCCTCGTCACCAGCGCGGCGTATCGAGCGAGCCGGGGGTTTATTTCGTCGGGCTGCCGTGGCTGTCGCGTCGCGGGTCGAGCTTCATCTGGGGCGTCTGGCACGACGCCAAGCACGTCGCCGGCCACATTGCCACCCAGCGCCAGTACCTGCAGTACCGCGATCCGTCGCAGCGCTGAGTCATTTTTCATACATTCATTTTCAGGACATTTTCGATGCCAACTCACACACGAATTCGCATGTTCAACACCAAGGACACCTATCCGAACCAGTCCCTGGACAACGACCTTTGCCAGGCGGTACGGGCGGGTAACACGGTGTATGTCCGCGGCCAGATCGGCACCGATTTCGAGGGCAATCTGGTGGGTCTGGGCGACCCGGCGGCCCAGGCCGAACAGGCGATGAAGAACGTCAAACAGTTGCTGGAAGAGGCGGGGAGCGATCTTTCGCACATCGTCAAAACCACCACTTACATCATCGACCCGCGCTACCGCGAGCCGGTTTATCAGGTGGTGGGCAAGTGGCTCAAGGGCGTGTTCCCGATCTCCACGGGGCTGGTGATTTCCGGGCTGGGGCAGCCGCAGTGGTTGATGGAGATCGATGTGATTGCGGTGATTCCGGATGATTGGAAAGCGGATTAATCGCCGCTTGTTGATGCAACACTAAACCCTGTGGGCTTGCTCGCGAAGAGGCCGGCACATTCAATATCGATGTTGCCTGACACGCCGCCTTCGCGAGCAAGTCGAATCGTCGCACCGCCGCTCCCACAGGTTATGTGGTCTGTCTCAGGTTCAGGGGGTTGCCGGCAGCAGGAACCGGGCAATCACCGGCAAGTGATCGGAGATACGCAACGTATCATCCTGCCGCACCGTCGCCTCGACCCGCTTGATCCGCGGACTGTAGAACAGGTAATCGACAGTACGGTCCGGGCCATTCAGGCCGGGATCATTGGGATACTGAGTCAACCAGCGAGCACGGTCGATACCGCTGGCTTCGTTGTTGGTGGGGATCATCGGGTACTTGTCCCACAGCACATGCAGGGCGCTGTCGGCGGAGTAGGGCGTGCGCTGTTCGCTGGGCAGGCGCTGGTACTGCCCGAGCGGCAACAGATTGAAATCCCCACCGATCAGCCACGGCGTGCCGCGGCTTTCAAACTTGTCGAGCACCTTGGCCACAGCGGTCACCTGCGCCTGCAAGGTCTCGTCCGGTTGCGTCACACGGTCCAGGTGAGTGTTGAGCACGGCCATCTGGCCGCCATCGTTCAGGGGCAGATAAGCCGCCAGCAAGGCATTTTTCGGCTTGAACTGACGACTGATCAAGTTGGCCTTCGCCACCGGCAATTGCAGGCGCTGGGCGTGATCGATCTGAAAGCGGCTCAGGGTCGCCAGCTGCCGGCCGACACTGCCGAAGATGTGCGGATCGGGGACAAAATCGGCTTTCCAGTCGTAGGCGGCGACACTGCACGGGTACAGGTCGGCGACCCGTTCGTGCAGCAGTTTGAGCTGGTTCTGGTAATCGCTGGCCTTGGCGCCATCGTCCAGTTCCTGCAACAGCACCACGTCCGGCTGCTCGTCACGAATCACCCGCGCCACTTCGTCGAGGCTGAAGGCCATGTCTTCGGGGGTGGGCGATTCGTCGGTGCCGTGGGCCAGGTCATTCCAGAACACGTAGCGCTTGCCCGCCAGGTACTGGACGTTCCAGGTCATGACCTTCAGCGCCTGACCGGACGCCAGGGTCGGTGCCCGGGTGCTGCAACTGACCGGCAGCACTTCCCGGGCGTCGGGGCGCCAGGTGAGGCTGTAGATCGACAGGCCGATCAGCACAATCGCAATCAACAATGCCAGCAAGGTGTAGCGCAGCAGTCGGGTCATGGCTCGGCTTAACGCGTTACGAAAGTTGGTCCCGAGGATACCCGAGCCACAGGTTCAATCCCAATAGGCGCCGTGCTACAAGGTTGCGTGCCACGCTCAGCGTGGCCCTTCGATTTTTTCCGGCACCTCGCCGATCAGCATGAACAGGCGGAACAGCACCACGCTGGTGAACAGTTGCAGGAAACTGTGGGCGCTGTCGATCAGCAGCGAAATCACCGGGTTCTGCGGTTCGGGATAGACCGCCATCGTCGCGCCCTTGAGCAGCCACAAGGGCCCCATCACGCACAGGATGCACACCAGGATGCGGATGAAATGACCGCGGGTCAGGCGCAGGCTTTCTTTCATCGCCGCCAGTGGCGACAGGCCTCGCAGCACCAGCAGGTATTCGCCGAAGGCCAGGGCGACCATCAGCCAGATGCCCGGCAGGAAATACAGCGACAGGCCCAGCAGAATCAGCAGGGTATTGAGAGCGGTCAGCAGGGCGAAGCGCGGCCACAGGTAGGCGGACCGGGACAGCAACTCACGGTTGCTCGGCGATTCGCCCCGGCTGCGGGCGTCGAGAAACAGGATCAGCGCGGCGGTGTACAGCGGATACACCAGCAGGCCCACGATCACGCTGATGCCGGGGATCGTGTCTGGCTCGGTGGAGTGGTCGACCACCTGTTGCAGCAAGGCTTCGATGATGACAAGCGGCAGGCACAGCTGGACGATCTGGCCCAGATTGCGCTTGAAGAAATACAGAGAGTCACGCAGTACGTCGAACGGGTTCATCAGTCGGCATCGTCGGTATAAAACAGTCACTCACTGTAACCGATGATGTACCGCCTGAAGCAAACGTAAACATTCGGTAAAGGTCATTGAAACATCCGGCATCAACCTCCATTAGGGATGAGCACCTTATCCACAATGGGTAAGGGCGACGATTTTCCCGGCAATCTACGAGGTCGCCATGAACAACGAAGAACAAACCCTGATCGATGGACTGTTTTCCCGGCTGCAACAGGCCGAAACGGACGCAGCCCCGCGCGATGCCCAGGCTGAGGCGCGGATCAAGGAACACCTGAACCGCCAGCCGGCGGCAGGTTATTTCATGACCCAGGCGATTCTGGTGCAGGAGGCGGCCATCAAGCGCCTCGATGAACAGAACAAACAGCAGGCCCAGCAGATCCAGCAGTTGCAGGCCGATCTTCAGCAGGCCAGGGCGCAGACAGCGGCGCCGGCTCCGAGCAGCGGTGGTTTCCTGTCGAGCATTTTTGGTGGCGGATCCCGCGATCCACAGCCTGCGCCGAGCCAGAGCGCACCGATGTCCGGCGGTGGCGGCTGGCGCGAGCCGGGGCGCTCTTCGTTCAATTCGCAGCCGCCGCAGCAGAACTTCGGTGCGCCGCAGCAAAACTATCCACAGCAAGGTTATGCACCTGCGCAACAGGCTCCGGCGGCCGGCAGCAGTTTCCTGGGTGGCGCTCTGAAAACTGCGGCGGGCGTGGCAGGTGGCGTGATGCTGGCCCAAGGCATCAGCAGTCTGTTCAACCACAATCAGCAACCGCAGGAAATCGTCGAAGTCATCAAGGAAGAGCCGGCCCAGGTCAGCGACCAGGGCAACAATGATTGGGGCGATGATCAGCGCATGGCCAACAACGATTCCTGGGGCCAGGACTCGGGTGGTTTCACCGATGCCGACTACAACGATGACAGCTCATCGTTCTTTGGCGGCGACGACGACTCCTACGTCTGATGCACCATTCGTCCGGAGCGCTGCGGCGCTTCGGGCCGATTATTCGCGGAATTCGCCTTCGCACTGGCATACTGGGCGCCTTTTCGGGCCTGGTGCCTGACCAGCCTGTGCTCTTTTGAAGGTGTCCGGTGAAAAAAATCGCAGTGTTCGCCGATGTCCAGAACCTCTATTACACCGTGCGTCAGGCCTACGGTTGTCACTTCAATTACGCCGCCTTGTGGGCTGAAATCAGCAAACAGGGGCAGATCGTCGAGGCCTACGCCTACGCCATCGATCGCGGCGACAGCAAACAGCAGCAGTTCCAGCAGATCCTGCGCAACCTGGGCTTCACGGTGAAGCTCAAGCCCTACATCCAGCGCAGCGATGGCTCGGCCAAGGGCGACTGGGACGTGGGCATCACCCTGGACATCATGGACGCGGCCGATCACGTCGACGAAGTGGTGCTGGCCTCCGGCGACGGGGATTTCGACATGCTGCTCGAGCGCATCATCAGCAAGCACGGCGTGCAGGCGGTGGCCTATGGCGTGCCGGGCCTGACCGCCAACTCGCTGATCCGCGCCGCCAGCCGCTACGTGCCGATCGAAGGCGCGTTGCTGCTCAAGAATTGATTTATACGGAGTTGTAAAAGGTTGGAACGCATCGCAGTCATCGACTTTGAAACCACCGGGATCTCCCCTAGCAGCAGCTGCCGCGCCACGGAAATCGCCGTGGTCATCCTCGAACAGGGGCGCATCGTCGATCGTTATCAGAGCCTGATGAACGCCGGCGTGCGTGTGCCGGCCTTCATCGAGCAGCTCACCGGCATCAGCAACGCCATGCTGCGCACCGCACCATCGGCCGAACAGGTGATGAACGAGGTTAACGAATTCGTCGGCATCACGCCGTTGCTGGCGCATAACGCCGCGTTCGACCAGAAGTTCTGGGATTTCGAACTGGGCCGCATCAAACGCACTCGTCTGCAGAACTTCGCCTGCTCACTGCTGCTGGCCCGCCGCCTGATGCCGGCGGCGCCGAACCACAAACTCGGCACCCTCACCACCTTCGCCAACCTGCCCCACACCGGCAAGGCCCACCGCGCCATGGCCGACGCCGAAATGGCGGCCAACCTGATGGCGCATCTGGCGGATGAGTTGCGGGAGAAGCATGGGGTAAGGGAGTTGTCCCATGAGTTGCTGTGCAAGTTGCAGAAGGTGCCGGCGGCGAAGATCAATGAGCATCTGAAGCGCCATCGCGGCATCTGAAAACATCCTGGTTTACGTCCATCCCTGTAGGAGCTGTGTGTTTAACGGCCATGTGAGATCGGCGATTCGTCCTGCGAAACGTTGGGAATCGTCCGTCTTGTCCGGCTTCTGTGGCATCTCTAACCTTTGGGACGTCGCTGCCAAATCAGCGACCAGGTCTGCAAGCCTGCCGATAGTTTGTTAAGCACCTACCAGCGCTCCTATAATCGCGTCGCTTTATCAAGCGTCCATCGATTTATGGTGGCTGTGTGTGGGAGACCTTCGGGTCTGCCGAGGTTGCCTAACGACTCGGTCTTGCAGCCCATGCACAGCTGCCACCCACCACCTGCAAGTGATGCTGGTAGCTCCCACTGTCGTTAGGAAGTTCACCATGATCAAACATTCTCCAAATCCCCTGAACACACCGCTGGGTTCGCCTGCGGGACATGCCGGGGCTGTTGTCGGCGAGTTTTAGCGGGGCTTGATTCCGTGTAGGAGCGAGGCTTGCCCGCGAAGGCGTCGGTACAGTCAGCGTTGATGTCGAATGTACCGGCCTCTTCGCGGGCAAGCCTCGCTCCTGCAAGGGTTTGGGGTGTTTTCAGGGTTTGCCGTTGTTTTCGATATGCCCCAATGGCACGCGCTTTTCGATTGCGCTGGACAGGACGATCGAGGTTTTGCTGAAGCCGAAGGTGGCGATTCGGTTGATCAGGTCTTCGAGTTCCGGCATCGAGCCGACCGCCGCCTGCATGATCACGCAGGGGTCGCCGGTGACCCGGTGGCATTCGGTCAGTTGCGGGATTTTGATCAGGTCGTCGTAGGCTTTCTGGTTGCCGTGCTGGTTCAGGCGCAGTTCGATGACGCACTGGATCGGCAGGCCCAGCTTGGCCATGTCGACTTTGGCCTGGTAGCCGGTGATCACGCCGCTGGCTTCGAGCTTGGCCACCCGTTCGGCGACGGCCGGGGCGGACAGGTTGACCTTGCGCGCGAGGTCCGCGTAGGACGCGCGGCCGTTTTCCAGCAGGGCGCTGAGCAGCATGCGATCGTATTTGTCCATCACGGTGACTCCTGAAAATGGCCGACTTTCGAAATCACGGTTTAATGCCATCAACTCCGTGTTTTGAAAAGTGTACTGGCGCATTAAACAAGTTTTGTAACTTATTTTTCGCCAACAGCCTTTTTAGAATAGCGGTTCACCTGTCCTGCCTGTGAGCTGCCCCCATGCCCGGCCTTCGTCGCTTTCCCTTGCCCTTGATCGCTGCCTTTTTCGCCTTGTACGTGATCTGGGGTTCGACTTATCTGGTGATCCGCATCGGCGTTGAATCCTGGCCGCCGTTGCTGTTGGCCGGCATTCGTTTTGTGATCGCGGGCACGCTGATGTACGGCTTCCTGCGCTGGCGCGGGGCTCCGGCGCCGACCTGGGCGCAGTGGAAAGCGGCGGGGATCATCGGCGTGTTGTTGCTGGCGGGCGGCAATGGCGGGGTCAGCGTGGCCGAGCACATGGGCGTGGCCTCCGGGGTGGCGGCGCTGGCGGTGGCGACGGTGCCGCTGTTCACCTTGCTGTTCGGTTATTTCTGGGGCTCGCGCAATACCCGCCTTGAATGGGCCGGGATTGTGCTGGGGCTGATCGGCATTGCCATGCTCAACCTCGGCTCCAACCTGCAGTCGAGCCCGTTGGGCGCAACCTTGTTGATCCTGGCGGCGGCCAGTTGGGCGTTCGGTTCGGTCTGGAGCAAGCATCTGCCGTTGCCCCAGGGCGCCATGGCTAGCGCCGTGGAAATGCTGGTCGGTGGCGTGGTGTTGCTGATCGGCAGCGCGGTCAGTGGCGAGCATCTGGAGAAGGTGCCGCCCATCGAGGGCTGGATCGCCCTGGCGTACCTGACAATCTTCGGTTCGATCATCGCCTTCAACGCCTACATGTACCTGTTGAAACACGTGCGCCCGGCGGCGGCTACCAGCTATGCCTACGTCAACCCGGCGGTGGCGGTGTTGCTGGGGATCGTGTTTGTCGGCGAGACCATCGGTATCGCAGAAGCATTGGCGATGCTGGTGATCATCAGCGCCGTGGTGCTGATCGGCCTGCCGCAGTGGCGCCGCCCGGTTGTACCACCGGTGGCGAAGGTCGTGCCGACGGCGGTGCCGACAGAATCCCGCGTGAATTAGGGTAAACTGCGCGGCATTGCAAACTCGTTTCCGCACAACCGCGCTGAATTTTCCTACGGTACTTCCATGACTTTCGCCACCCTTGGCCTGATCGATCCCTTGCTGCGCTCTCTCGAGAAGCTCGGCTACCAGACCCCGACGCCGGTTCAGGCACAGGCCATTCCGGCAGTGCTGGCCGGTCGCGACCTGATGGCCGCCGCCCAGACCGGCACCGGCAAGACCGCCGGTTTCGCCTTGCCGCTCCTGCAATTGCTGGCCATGGAAGGGCCGAAAGTCGCCGCCAACTCGGTGCGCGCACTGATTCTGGTGCCGACCCGCGAACTGGCCGAGCAGGTTCACGAAGCCGTGCGCCAGTACGCCGAGAACCTGCCGCTGCGCACCTACGCGGTGTACGGCGGCGTCAGCATCAACCCGCAAATGATGAAGCTGCGCGGCGGCGTCGACCTGCTGGTCGCGACCCCGGGCCGCTTGCTGGACCTGTTCCGCCAGAACGCGCTGAAATTCAATCAGCTGCAAACCCTGGTGCTGGACGAAGCCGACCGCATGCTCGACCTGGGCTTCTCCGAAGAACTGGCGAACATCTACCGGGCACTGCCGAAAAAGCGCCAGACGCTGCTGTTCTCCGCCACCTTCTCCGATGACATTCGCCTGCTGGCCGGGCAGATGCTCAACGACCCGCTGAGCATCGAAGTCAGCCCGCGCAACGTGGCGGCCAATACCGTCAAGCAGTGGATCGTGACGGTGGACAAGAAGCGCAAGCCGGAACTGTTCGTGCACCTGATGCGCAAGGGCAAGTGGAAGCAGGTGCTGGTGTTCGCCAAGACCCGTAACGGCGTGGATGCACTGGTGGAAAAACTCCAGGGTCTGGGCGTCAATGCCGACGGCATCCACGGCGACAAGCCGCAAGCGACACGTCAGCGTGCGCTGGACCGTTTCAAGATCGGCGAAGTGCAGATCCTGGTCGCCACCGACGTTGCGGCCCGTGGCCTGGATATCGAGGACCTGCCGCTGGTGGTCAACTTCGACCTGCCGATCGTGGCCGAGGACTATATCCACCGCATTGGCCGCACCGGCCGCGCGGGTTCGACCGGCGAAGCGATTTCCCTGGTGTGCGCCGATGAAGTGAATCTGCTGTCGGCCATCGAAATGCTGACCCGTCAGACCTTGAAGCGGCAGAACGAGCCGGAGTTCGAGCCGGAGCACCGGGTGCCGGAAACCGACGCCAGCGGTCAGGTGATCAAGAAGCCGAAAAAACCGAAGAAGCCGAAGGTTTCCGGTGGTGGCGGCAAGCGCAATCTGGGCAAGTGGGTGGACAGTGGGGATGCCGCGCCGGCGGAGCCTGCGGTGAAGCCTGTGCGCAAGGTGCCGGTGTTCAATACGGGGCCGCGTAAGCGCAAGCCCTAAAGGCAGCTTCAAGCTTCAAGCTTAAAGCTGCAAGCGGCAAGTTAAAACGGCGCCGTCTTGCAGCTTGCAGCTTAAAGCTTGCCGCTGCTCCTGAGCCACTCCACCATCCCCAACCCCGCCGCCCGCCCACTGGCGAAGCACGCGGTCAGCAGATAGCCCCCGGTCGGCGCCTCCCAGTCGATCATTTCCCCCGCGCAGAACACCCCAGGCACCTGCTTGAGCATCAGGCGCTCGTCCATCGACTCGAACAACACACCGCCAGCGCTACTGATGGCTTCGTCCAGTGGCCGGGTTTTGACCAAGGTCAGGGGCAGGGCCTTGATCGCTTGGGCCAGCGACGCCAGGTCGGCGAAGGTGTCGGCAGAGGTCAGTTCGCGCAATAGCGCGGCCTTCACGCCGTCGATGCTGAGCTGGCTGTGCAGGTGCTTGGACATCGAGCGAGAGCCACGGGGCTTGCTCAGGGCGGCGAGGATTTTATCCACAGGTCGGCCGGGCAGCAGGTCGATATGCACGGTGGCGCTGCCCTGTTGATTGATCGCCTCGCGGATCGGTGCCGACAGTGCATAGATCAGGCTGCCTTCGATGCCGGTGGCGGTGATCACGCATTCGCCGAGGCGTGGCACGTCGTCGTTGAGGCCGATGGCGACGTTTTTCAGCGGGGCGCCGGCGAATTTGCTGACCAGCAATTCGCTCCATGCCTGCACCTCGAAGCCGCAATTGCTCGGCTGCAGGGGCGCCAGTCCTACGCCGCGCTTCTCCAGTTCCAGCATCCAGGCGCCATCGGAACCCAGGCGCGCCCAGCTGCCGCCGCCGACGGCGAGCAGGGTGGCGTCGGCCTGTACGGTTTTTTCGCCGTCGGGGTTGTGGATAAGCAAGTTGCCTTGTGTGTCCCAGCCCAGCCAGCGATGGCGGGTGTGGATAACTACGCCGCTGTCGCGCAGGCGCTTTAGCCAGGCGCGCAGCAGGGGTGCGGCTTTCATGTCGGTGGGGAATACCCGGCCGGAGCTGCCGACAAAGGTTTCGATGCCCAGGTCGTGAATCCACTGGCACAAAGCGTCCGCGCCGAAGCCGCGCAGCAGCGGCGCAATCTGCGGGGCGCGCTCGGCGTAGCGGGAGAGGAAGGCGGGGTAGGCTTCGGAGTGGGTGATGTTCATGCCGCCGACGCCGGCCAGCAGGAACTTGCGGCCTACCGAGGGCATGCCGTCGTAAAGGTCGACCTGGATGCCGGCCTGGCTCAACACTTCGGCCGCCATCAGACCGGCGGGGCCGCCGCCGATGATGGCGACTCGGGAAGAGGAGGGTGTTGAAGGCTGGGTCATGGCGTGCGCTGCGGTCTGGCGGGATAGGCCGGGCATTCTAGCAGCCACAAAACCCTGTGGGAGGTGAGTTTGAAAGGGGTGATCAAAAAGTGATCAGTAGTCTGTAGGCCATAGGCGGCAAGGCCTGCAGTCCCTTTCACTCAGGTTATCCACAGGCGGCTCCACAGCCATTGTGGGTAAAGCATCCACAACTCAGTGACAGCCTGATGACGCCCAGACCCGCTGTGCGCTGTGATGCAGGATGCCGTGGCGGCGGGCCAGGGCCTTGCGGTCTTTGCTGTAGCCGCCGCCGATGACCCCGACCACCGGGATATCGCGGCCCAGGCAATGGCGCATGACGCTTTCATCCCGGGCGGCAACGCCCTGGTCGGTGAGTTTCAGGTAACCCAGGGCGTCGTCCTTGTGCACATCCACGCCGGCGTCGTACAGCACCAGGTCGGGCTGGTAGAGCGGCAGCAGGTAGTTGAGCGCGTCGTCCACCACCTTCAGGTAATCGGCATCGCCCATGCCATTGGGCAGCGGAATGTCCCAGTCGCTTTCGGCCTTGCGTGCAGGAAAATTCTTTTCGCAATGCAGGGAAACGGTGATCGCTTCCGGGGTGTCGTGCAGGATGCGTGCGGTGCCGTCGCCCTGATGCACGTCGCAGTCGAAGATCAGCACGCGGTTGACCCGGCCGCTTTGCAGCAGGAAATGGCTGATCACCGCCAGGTCATTGAAGATGCAGAAGCCAGCCGGATGGTCGTAATGCGCGTGGTGGGTGCCGCCGGCCAGATGGCAGGCCAGGCCATGTTCCAGTGCCTGCTCGGCCGCCAGCAGCGAACCGCCGACCGCCCGCACGGTGCGCCGGGCCAGGGCCTCGCTCCAGGGCAGGCCGAGGCGCCGTTGATCCTCGCGGGACAACTCGCCACCCATGTAGCGTTCGATGTACGAAGGGTCATGGGCGAGGGCGAGAATCTCCGGCGGGCACAATTGCGGGCGCAGCAGGTCGGCGTCGCGGGTCAGCCCGCTTTCCACCAGGTGATCGCGCAGCAGGCGAAACTTGTCCATGGGGAAGCGGTGATCCGCCGGAAACTCCGGGCTGTAGTCTTCGTGGTAAATCAACGGCAGGGGCATGGCTGAAATGTCTGACATTAAGGCAGGTAGGAACGAGTGAAGGATCCTACCAGCGTTGTAGACTGGCGACATGGAAATGGGGGAACGGACCGATGGAACCGATACTGCAATTGGAAAGCGCGCGACTGCTGATGCGTCAGTGGCGTGATGAAGATTTGCCGGATTTTGCCGCGATGTGCGCCGACCCGCAGGTCATGCGCTATTTTCCCGCGCCCCTGAGCCGTCTGGAGAGCGCGTCGATGATCGGTCGGGTGCGCGGTCATTTTGCCGAGCACGGTTTTGGCCTCTGGGCGCTGGAACGCAAGGACACCGGCCAGTTCATCGGCTTTACCGGGCTGGGCATGGTCGGCTTCGACGCACCGTTCACCCCAGCCATCGAGATCGGCTGGCGCCTGGCGCGCCAGCATTGGGGCCTGGGTTATGCCAGTGAAGCGGCGTGGACCGCTCTGCGCTGCGGGTTTGATCGTTTGGTGGTGGATGAAATCGTCTCCTTCACCGCCGACAGCAACCTGCCTTCGCAGAAAGTCATGCAGGCCATCGGCATGCACCACGACCCGCTCGACGACTTCGAGCACCCCAAACTCGACGCGGGTCATCCTCTACGCCATCACGTGCTCTATCGCATCAATCGTGAGCAATGGCTGCAAACCTTGCATGGATAACCTGACACGGACGTTTACAATGGCCCCTTGTTGGCCCGGGCCAGAATTTGAATCGACCGACGCAGCCAGAACTGCGCGGCGTTGTGTTGAGTGAGGAGAGTCTGAATGAGCCATGTGTTGGAAGATCTGGTGGACCTGCTGACCCTGGAACCGATCGAGGAAAACCTGTTCCGTGGCCGCAGCCAGGACCTGGGGTTTCGTCAGTTGTTCGGTGGCCAGGTACTCGGCCAGTCGCTGTCGGCGGCCAGTCAGACCGTTGAAGAAGCCCGCCATGTGCATTCGATGCATGGTTACTTCCTGCGTCCGGGCGATGCCGGGTTGCCGGTGGTGTATCAGGTTGAACGGGTCCGCGATGGCGGCAGTTTCAGCACCCGCCGGGTGACGGCGATCCAGAAGGGCCATCAGATTTTCACCTGCAGCGCCTCGTTCCAGTACGACGAGAAGGGCTTCGAGCACCAGTCGCAGATGCCTGAAGTGGTCGGCCCGGAAAACCTGCCGTCGGAGCTGGAGATCACCCAGCAGCGCGCGCACCTGATCCCGGAGAAGATGCGCGAAAAGCTGCTCTGCCCCAAGCCCATCGAGTTTCGCCCGATCACCGAAAAAGACCCCTACAACCCGCAGCCGTCGGATCCGATCAAGTACGTCTGGTTCCGTGCCGACGGTGCGTTGGCCGACACCCCGGCGCTGCACAAATACCTGCTGGCCTATGCCTCGGACTTCGGTCTGCTGACCACGTCGATGCAGCCTCACGGCAAGTCGGTCTGGCACAAGGACATGCAGGTCGCCAGCCTCGACCACGCGCTGTGGTTCCACCAGGACCTGCGCGCCGATGACTGGCTGCTGTACGCCATGGACAGTCCATGGGCCGGCAATTCCCGCGGCTTTTCCCGTGGCAGCGTGTTCAACCGCGCCGGGCAACTGGTGGCCTCGGTTACCCAGGAAGGCTTGATTCGTCACCGTAAGGATTGGGCATGAGCCTGGCCGACGTACGCCACTGGGTGTTCGACATGGACGGCACCCTGACGGTCGCGGTGCATGACTTCGCGGCGATTCGCGTGGCCCTGTCGATTCCGCCTGAAGACGACATTCTCACGCATCTGGCAGCGCTGCCGGCCGAGGAGGCCGCGGCCAAGCATGCCTGGCTGCTGGAACACGAGCGCGACCTGGCGCTGGGCTCGAAGCCGGCGGTCGGCGCTGTCGAACTGGTGCGGGAGCTGGCCGGACGCGGTTATCGGCTGGGCATCCTCACGCGCAATGCTCGCGAACTGGCCCATGTCACGCTGGAGGCCATTGGCCTGGCTGACTGCTTCGCGGTGGAGGATGTGCTCGGTCGCGATGAAGCACCGCCCAAGCCGCACCCGGGCGGTTTGCTGAAGCTGGCAGAGGCCTGGAATGTGCCGGCGAGCGAGATGGTGATGGTGGGCGATTACCGTTTCGACCTGGATTGCGGTCGCGCGGCGGGGGCGCGGACGGTGCTGGTGAATCTGCCGGATAATCCGTGGCCTGAGTTGACGGATTGGCATGCGGTGGATTGTGTTGAGTTGCGGCGGATGCTGTTGGCTTGAGTTTGTTGGTGTCTGATTAACCGTCTTCGCGAGCAAGTCGAAGAGGCCCTTCCTGACGCTACAAAAACTACTGTCCGAACAACGCCTTTTGGCCTTCGGGCGAAGTAAACATCCCTTCCCCGTTATGCCCCACACCGGGCACCTCGACCAGTTGCTGGTTCAACCCCTGCGGTGCCAGCCGCTTCAGGTAATCGACATAAAACCGCCCGCGGGCCAGTCGGTAAGGCCCTTGCGCCTTGGCCTCACAGCGCTTGTCCAGCGCCGGATGGTTCGGGTCGATGTCCTGCTGCCCCAACAGATAAACGACGTCACGCTTGAGGTACTTTTCCTGCAGCTGCGTGGGGCTTTGTCCTTCGGCATAGGCGGGCAGATCCGCCAGGCCGTACTTCCAGCGATTGAAGTCCGGGCAGGCGGCGTGATTGAAAGCCACCGGTCGACGCTCATCGAAATACGCATAGGAAGACGGGTTGGCGACCACGTAGCGCAAATGCACGCCAGCGGCTTCAAGCGCGGCTTGATCGTGGCCCAGCAGGGCATAGCGCTGGACCACCTGGGCGCCGCCGGAGTGGCCGGCGATGACGATCTGCTTCACATCCGGAAACTGCTGGCGATTACTCAGTCGGGCGATGATTTCGTCCAGGGCTTCGAACGAACTCAGGCGAAACGGCGCGGTGGATTCGCCGCCAGCCATCCATTCATTGCCTTGCCAGCGCAGCACCGTGTCGGCCACGGGATGCAGCGCGACGTCGGTTTCATTGAGAAATTGCGGGGCGATCACCAGGGTCGTCGCGCTTTGCCCGGCCAGTTCCACGGCCTTTTCCGCGCTTTGCAGGTAGGTCTGCGCATTACGCGGACGACCGTGAACGACAATCAGCACACGTTCGATCTTGCCCGGAGCGGGGCTGAGCCCCACCGCGATCTCGCCTGATCTCAACAACAGGCGACCCGGACTGATTTCCTTGACCCCCTGCTCGGCAGCCTGGGTACTCGCACACGTGAACAACAACGCCAACAACCATTTATTCATCTACAGATTTTTCGTCGCAAAGGTATCGCACTGGCCAACCTGGCCCTGGGCGAATCCGGTTTTGAACCAGCGCACCCGTTGCGCTGACGTACCATGGGTAAACGAGTCGGGTACCACGCGGCCCTGACCCTGTTGCTGCAAACGATCGTCGCCAATGGCATTGGCGGCGTTCAGTGCTTCTTCGATGTCGCCCGGTTCCAGCCAGTTCAAGCGCTTCTGCGCATGGTTGGCCCAGACTCCGGCCAGGCAGTCGGCCTGAAGTTCCTGGCGGACCAGCAAGCCACCGTCGCCTTCCATCTGCCGGCCCTGCTGGCGAGCCGTCTGAATCTTCGCCGAGACGCCGAGCAAGGTCTGCACATGGTGTCCGACTTCGTGCGCAATCACGTAGGCCTGGGCGAAGTCACCGGCGGCGGCAAAGCGTTGCGACATTTCCTGGAAGAACGCCATGTCCAGGTAGACCTTCTGGTCCGCCGGGCAATAGAACGGACCGGTCGCCGACGTGGCCATGCCACAGGCCGAGTTGACGCGATTGCTGAACAGCACCAGGGTCGGGTCCTTGTATTGCCGCCCGCCCTGCTGGAAAACCTCGCGCCAGGTGTCTTCGGTGTCGCCCAGGATCGAGCGCACGAATTCGGCCCCTTCATCGTTGGCCGGCGGCGCCTTGCGCGTCTGGTTGCCGGCCGGTGCCGACTGCTCCATTTGACCGGTGAGCTGGCCGAGAATCTGCAGCGGATCCTGGCCGGTGATCCAGCCGATCCCGACAATCAGAAGGATGGCCGTCAGGCTCAGACCCTTGCCGCCACCGAATCGCATCCCGCCACCACCACTGCCGATGTCATCGCCGCGGGCATCGACCACGTTGTCGCTGCGCCGGCCTTTTCTCCATAGCATGTGGGAATCCTCTGATTGGTCGTGCGATGAGTGTTGCTGCTGTGCAGGAGCGGCGCCAGTCCGGTCGTCAGACAGTGCCTGGCGCCCTGGGTTCGGTGACGGGAGAGTTCGATGATGGACGGAGGCGTACCCTGTAGGCGCTGCCGAGTGAAACGAGGCTGCGATCTTTTGATTTTTTAAGAGCAGGATCAAAAGATCGCAGCCTGCGGCAGCTCCTGCAGGTTGCTGGTGTTGAAGGTGTCGCAGGCTTCAATGCGACCTGTGTCGAAGCCGGATTTGAACCACTTCACCCGTTGCGCCGAGGTGCCGTGGGCGAAGGTCTCGGGCCGAACCTGGCCGCTGGCCTGACTTTGCAGATTGTCATCACCAAACACCGTGGCAGCCTGCAGCGCCGCTTCCACATCGCCCGGTTCCAGCCAATCGAGGCGCTGCTGCGCATGGTGTGCCCAGACGCCGGCCAGGCAATCGGCCTGCAGCTCTGCGCGAACCTCCAGGCCGCCATCGCCCATCACCGGTTTCTGGTCCCGCAGCGCTTGCTCGAAAGGCTCGGAAAGCCCCAGCTCCAGCTGCACGTGATGGCCGATTTCGTGGGCGATGATGTAGGCGCGGGCGAAGTCAGCGACCACGGAAAACCGCTGCTCAAGGTTCGTGAACAGCGCCAGGTCGAGGTACACCTGTTGATTGCTCGGGCAATAGAAGGGCGCGCTGGCGGGGCCGCACTCGGAGGTCATGTGGTTATCGAACACCACCAGCGTGGGCGGTGAGTAGTGACGTCCGGTTTGGGCGAACAGCTTCGTCCAGGTGTCTTCGGTCTCGCCCAGGACGGACTGGACGAACTTCAGTTGCTGGTCTTCGTCCGGCGTGGAGTTCAGCGTCGAGTGAAGTACGGCGCCGGTCAGCGCGATGGCCGCGAGCCCCGCACCGAAAAGTTTCCCTGTGTGCTTGCGGGCATCCTTGCCCTGTCGGGTGTCGTTGACGTTGTCGCTGGGTCTGGCTTTTTTCCATAGCATGTTTGCGGTCCTTCATGGATGGGCGGGATTCGCCGTGGGCCATGAATAACCTCATTGAAAATGCGCTGTGGGAAAAATGTGTAAGGCCAGGTAAGACCCCGGTCGCCCTGACGGCAATCCGAGGCCCTTTCCCATCACACGTCGAACGCGTCCCACACCGGTGCGAAGTCCGGGCTGACCTGGCGTTCGCGATTGGACAGACCTGGGATCAGGCGACGATCCTCATCATCGAGCTGCATGCTCGATCTCCTGTTCGTAAGCGGTAACGCCAGCAATGTGCCGGGCGGCGATGTAGCCGAAAGTCAGCGCCGGGCCGATGTTGATGCCGCCGGCCGGGTAGTGCCCGCCCATGATGCTGGCCATGTCGCCACCGGCCGCGTACAGCCCGGCGATGACCTGGCCCGCGTCGTCGAGGACCTGGGCATGGGGGTTGACCTTGAGCCCGGCAAAGGTGCCGAAGCAGCCGGGCCGGACCTTCACGGCATAGAAGGGGCCTTGTTCGAGGACGGCGACGCAGGGGTTGGGCTGATGCAGCGCATCCCCCTGTTTGCGGTTGTAGGGCGTCGAGCCACGGCCGAATTGCGGGTCTTCGCCGTGGCGGGCATGGCGGTTGTAGTCCGTCACAGTGGCGCTCAAACCCTGCGGATCGATACCACAAGCCTGCGCCAATTCCTCCAGGGTATTGCCGGTTTTCAGATAGCCGCTGCGGACAAAGGATGACAGCGGTACGGGAAACGGCCGGGAGATGCCCAGGCCATAACGCCGTTGAAAGGCGTGATTGCAGATCAGCCATGAGGCGACTTCTTCACCTTGGGGCGCGGCGGCGACCATGGCGGTGACGTAGTCGTAATAGCCGTTGGCCTCGTTGACGAAACGCTGGCCGGTGCTCAGGACGCCGATGATGCCGGGCTTGCCGCGTTCGATGATGTGCGGGAAGTGGCCGATGCTGCCGTCGCCGTGGGGCACTTCGGACACCGGGGCCCAGGCGACGGGGGACTGCATGTCGGTATCGACGTGGGCGCCGACACGTTCGCCCAGGCGCAGGCCATCGCCGGACACGGCCAGCGGTGGCAGCGCCAGATGCTCACGGCCGGTGGGCGTGCGCGGGAACAGGGCCTTGCGCCGCTCGATGTCATTGGCAAAACCACCCGCGGCCAGCACCACGGCCTTGCGCGCCTTGATCCGTACCGAGCCCTTGGCAGTGCTGATGACCGCGCCGCACACCTGTTCGTTTTCCCGCAGCAGATCGGTGACCGGCGCCGACTCCCAGAGCAGCACGCCCAGGTCCTCGGCGGACTTCGCCAGACGCGCCACCAGCGCCACGCCATTGACCAGTTGCATCGCCCGGCCATGGACGGCGAGGTCGAGCAAATGACGGGTAAAACGCTGGGTGACATGCCAGGCGGCGGGCAGCGAGCGGGTCAGGTTGAGAAACGCGCCAAGGTCGGCGCCGGCCATGATCGGCATGCCCATGAAGGAGGTTTCGCGCATGGTTTTACGCAGGCGCTTGAGCAACCTGCCGACCTTTCTGGCGTCGTAGGGCGCGGCGATCACAGAACGTCCGCCGGTGCCGGCGCCGGGGGTGTCGCCATGGATGTCGGCAATGGCGTTGCCGTCGGCGAATTGCAGCGAGGTGTGTTGTTCGAAGAACGCCACCATCCTTGGGCCGGCCTCCAGAAAGGCGTCGATCATCGGCCCGTTGAAGCGCTCGCCCAACTCGTGGCGCAGGTAGGTGCGCGGCAGTTCCACGTCTTCGACGATCCCGGCGCGGCGCGCCAACGGATTGCACGGCACCCAGGCCCAGCCGCCGGACCAGGCGGTGGCGCCGCCGAACACCGGGTCTTTCTCGACCACGATCACTTTCAGGCCATGCCATGCCGCCGTCACGGCTGCCGACAATCCGGCCGCGCCGGAGCCGACGATCAGTACATCGCAATCAACGTCGGGCAGAAAATGCGGCTCGGCAGGCATTGTTCGGGCTCCAGCAATCTAGTTATTTTGGAATCTGATTCCAGAAAATATAAGAACTGCTCTGAAGTGAGGCAAGGTCTTCGCCGTTAAAGCGGGCGGTTATCGGACAGTCAGTTCCAGATTTCGCTATTCATCGGTTGTCTTCTAGAATCGGGCAAATTTTCCGTGGAGACGCCCATGGCCGGCAGTCAGATCGAACGTGTTTTCAGTGTGCTCGAAAGCCTCACCAGTGACCCTCGCGGCCTGCCGATGCAGACCCTGGCCGAGCAACTGGACATCCCCAAAAGCGCCACCCACCGGCTGCTTGCGGAGCTGATCCGCTTGGGTTACGTGCGGCAGAATCCGGAGAATTTGCGTTATCACCTGTCGACCAAACTGGTGGCGATGGGCTTTCGGTACCTGTCGAGCAGTGGCGCCGATATCGTGCAGCCGGTGCTCGACCGCCTGGCCCAGGAAACCGGCGAACTGGTGCGTTTGGGTGTGATCGAGGGCGAGCGGCAGACCTGGATCGCCAAGTCCCAGGGCGCCCGTTCCGGTCTACGTTACGACCCGGACATGGGGCGCGATGCGCCGCTGTTCTACACCGCTTCCGGGCATGCCTGGCTGGCGTGCATGAGCGATGCGCAGGCGTTATCGCTGGTGGAGCGACAGGTGGAGGATCGGCCGCTGGAGCTGGGGCCGAATGCGCCGCGCTCCAATATCGAACTGCTCGATCGGCTGCACCTGGCGCGGGAGCAGGGGTATGCCTGTGTCGAGGAAAGCTCGGCGGTGGGCACCTCGGCGATTGCCGCGGTGGTGCGTCATCCGGCGGATGGGCGGGTGATCGGGGTGCTCAGCATTGCCGGGCCGAGCGCGCGGATGCCGGGGGCGCGGTTGCATGGGTTGGCGCCGCTGTTGCTGGCGTTTACCGATGAGCTGTCGGCGGCGAGTCTGGCTTCTGAGTTGTTTAGCTAAGCCTTTACACACATCTCCTGTGGGAGCGAGCAAGCCCGCTCCCACATTTGGATATCGCTGACTGTTCAAACTGTGCGCTGTTCGAACACTTTCACCACTTGTACATTCTAGAAAGTGGAACTCGGTTCTAAATTGTTGGAATTCACCCCTCCAACAACAACCAAAAGAGGACCGCACCATGACTTCGCCCCTTCGCATCGCCCTGATCGGTGCCGGCAACATGGGCCAACAGCATTACCGGCATCTGATTACCCTGAGCGAGGCGACGCTGTGCGCCGTGGCCGATCCCGGTCCGCAGGCTGCCGACATCGCGGTGCAATGGGGTGTGGCGCATTTCGCCGATCACCGTCAGATGCTGGAGCAGGCCAGGCCGGACGCGGTCATCATCGCCAATCCGAATAATCTGCACGTCAGCACCGCACTCGATTGCCTGGCCGCCGGTGTGCCGGTGTTGCTGGAAAAGCCGGTCGGCGTGCATATGGATGAAGTCCGCGAGCTGGTGGCCGCGGTGAAAAACACCGGTGTACCGGTGCTGGTCGGTCATCATCGTCGGCACAACCCGCTGATCGTCCGCGCCCATGAGCTGGTGCATGGCGGCGCCCTCGGGAGGTTGACCACGGTCACGGCGCTCTGGCAGCTGCGCAAGCCCGACAGCTATTTCGAAACGCCGTGGCGTCGTGAAGAGGGCGCTGGGATGTTGCTGACCAACCTGATCCACGATCTCGACCTGTTGCGCCATTTGTGTGGCGAGGTGCGTCAGGTTCAGGCGATCACCAGCAACGGGATCCGCGGGTTCGCCAATGAGGATTGCGCGGCGGTGCTGCTGCAATTCGACAACGGCGCGCTGGGCAGCCTGACCGGTTCCGACGCGGTGGCGGCGCCCTGGAGTTGGGAGCTGGATTCGGGGGAGAACCCGGTATATCCGATTCAGGCCGATCAGCCGTGCTATCTGCTGGCCGGGACAGGCGGGGCGTTGAGCATTCCGCAACTCAAGCGCTGGTACTACACCGAGGCCGATGGCGGCTGGCATCAGCCTTTGCAGGTCAGTCAGGAGGCCTTCACGGCTGATGAGGCCCTGCGGGTGCAGTTGCAGCATTTTGTGCGCGTGGCACGTCGCGAGGTCGAACCGCTGGTGAGCGTCGCCGATGGCGCCCGCACGCTGGCGCTGATCGAAGCCATTCGCCAGGCCGCCGAAACCGGCCAGGCCTGCACACCTTCGCTGATCGAGGAATGACCATGAGTGAGCGGATTTTTTCCCTGGCCAGCCTGACCGTGCTGGAACTGTCACCGCCCGAGATGGTGGAAGTGGCGGCCCGCGCGGGCTACAGCCATGTCGGTCTGCGCCTGGTACCGGCCACGCCTCAGGAGCATCATTTTCCATTGGTGGCCGACAGCGATTTGCGTCGCCAGACCCTGGCGCGTCTGCGGGACACCGGCATCGGCGTGCTGGATGTGGAAATCCTGCGACTGAAACCGGAAACCGTGGTGGCCGATTTCGAACGAATTCTGGCGGTGGGCGCCGAGCTGGGGGCCAGCGAGCTGCTGGTGGCCGGCAACGATCCCGACGAGCGACGAATGACGGACAACTTCGGCGAACTCTGTGACCTGGCGGCGTCTTATGGACTGCACCCGCATCTGGAGTTCATGCCCTGGACCGAGGCGCGGGATCTTGCGCAAGCGGTGCGCATCGTCGAGGCCGCCGGGCGCGAAAACGGTGCAGTGCTGGTCGACGCGTTCCACTTCGACCGCTCTGGATCAAGGCTGGAAGAGCTGGCCAGGGTCGCCCCGTCACGGTTACGGTATGCGCAGTTGTGCGACGTTGCGGGGCCAAGGCCGGCGGACATGGCCGAGATCTTGCGTCAGGCGCGCAACGAGCGACGTTTTCCCGGTGAAGGCGATTGTGATTTGCCAGGATTGTTGCGCTGTTTGCCGGCTAACATTGCATTGAGCCTGGAGATTCCCACGGTGCATCTGCTGGAGCAGGGTGTGAGTGGGTTGGACCGGGCGCAGATGGCGCTGGACAGGACCCGGGAATTGTTGGCGCGGATTTGAGCGGTACTGCGTACCTTTCGCGGGCAAGCCTCGCTCCTACAGGTCTAATGTCGAACCGTAGGAGCGAGGCTTGCCCGCGAAGCGTTTGATTTTTTGATGTATTTAAAGGAACCCCAATGACCGTCAGCACCCCGCTTTCCGGCGTCAATCAGCCCTTCAAAGGGATTCTGCTGATCGTTGTCGCAACCTTCCTCTTCTCCAGTCACGACGCCATCTCCAAGTACCTGTCCGGGTTCTATCCGATCGTGATGGTGGTGTGGGCGCGTTATGTGGTTCACACGCTGTTGATGGCCGGGATTTTCCTGCCGCAATCCGGGGTCGGGGTCCTGCGCACGAAGCGGCCGATGCTCCAGGTGATCCGCGCCCTGTGCCTGCTGGGCACCAGCCTGTTTTTCACCACGGGCCTGATGTACATCCCGTTGGCGGAAGCCACATCGGTCAACTTCCTCGCCCCGGTGCTGGTCACCGCGCTGTCGGTACCGCTGCTCAAGGAGCGGGTGACGCGGGGCCAATGGCTGGCGGTGATTTGCGGTTTCAGCGGGGTGCTGATCATCGTCCACCCCGGTGGTGAATTGTTCACCCCGGCGGTGTTGCTGCCGTTCTGTTCGGCGCTGTTTTTCTGCTTCTATCAGTTGCTGACGCGCAAGCTCAGTGAAGTCGACAGCCCGACCACCAGTAACTTTTTCGCAGGGCTGTGCAACACCTTGGTGATGAGTGCGTTGGTGCCGTTTTTCTGGCAGGTGCCGACCCTGGGCCATGGCGCGATGATGCTGGCGCTGGGGGCCTGCGGGATGACCGCGCACCTGTTCCTGACCCAGGCCTTCCGCCTTGCCGCACCGGCCTTGCTGGCGCCGTTCAGCTATTGCCAGATCATCTTTGCCGGCCTGCTGGGCTGGCTGCTGTTCTCCCATACGCCGACCCTGACCACCGTGATCGGTATCGCCGTGATCTGCTGCAGCGGGCTGGCGGCGGCCTGGCAGCAACGTCGCCGCTGAGTCCGATCCTGACGCCCCACAAATCGCGGGCAAAAAAAAGCGCAGGCCCGATCAAGGGCCTGCGCCGAGGGAACATCAGTCTTCTACTTTCGGGATCTTGCGCGGTGCCATGAAGTACATCCAGATCAGTGCGATGAAGTACATCGCCGGAATCAGGGTGAACAGCACGGTGTAGTTGTTGTTGGTAGCGGTCAGAATGTGGCCGACCAACTGGGTCATGAACATCCCGCCGATCGCGGCGCACATGCCGCCGAAACCGAACACCGTACTCATCATGTGCTTGGGCGTGTAGTCCATCACCAGGCTCCAGATGTTGGCGGTCCAGGCCTGGTGCGCACCGATGGCCAGGGAGATCGCGAACACCGCCACCCACAGGTTGCTCGAGCCGGCCGCGATGATCACGCCGATGATGCAGCAGGCGAACAGCAGCATGGACATCAGGCGAGCCTTGATCGGGTTGACGCCGCGGCCGATCAGGAACGAGGACAGGATCCCGCCGCCGACACTGCCGAAGTCGGCGGTGAGGTAGATGATGATCAGTGGAATACCCATCTGGGTCACGTTGATGCCCAGGTTGTATTGCTGATTGAGGAACGGTGGCAGCCAGTACAGGTAGAACCAGAACACGGGCGCGGTGATCGAGTAGGCGAGAGCGAAGGCCCAGGTGCCGCGCATGCGCAGGATCTTCGAGAAAGGCACGCGGGTCTGTGCAGGTTCGACTTCGTTCTGGATGTAGTCCAGCTCGGACTGTTTGACCCGTGGGTGATCTTCCGGGTTGTAGTACTTCAGAGCCCACAGCACCAGCCAGATACCGCCCAGTGCCGACATGCAGATGAACGCGGCCTGCCAGCCCCAGGCGTGGAGGATCAGCGGCAACAGCATCGGCGTGAACATGGCGCCGACGTTGGTCCCGGCGTTGAAGATACCGGTGGCCACGGCGCGCTCGCCGGCCGGGAACCACAGGCGCGTGGTCTTCACGCAGGCCGGGTAGTTGGCGGCTTCGGTCAGGCCGAGAATGAAGCGGCAGACCATGAAACCGGCCGCCGAGGTGGCCAGGCCGTGGGCACCGGTGGCCAGGCTCCAGAGCAGCACCGCGCAGAAGAACACGCGCTTGACGCCGACCCGGTCGATCAGGCGGCCTTGCAGCACGAAACCGATGGCGTAGCCGACCTGGAACCAGAAGTTGATGTTGGCGTAGTCCATCGCCGTCCAGCTCATTTCCTTGGCGAGGATGGGCTGCATGACGCCCAGGGCGGCGCGGTCGATGTAGTTCAGGGTGGTGGCGAAGAACACCAGCGCCAGCATGCCCCAACGGGTCTTGCCGACGGCCATGGCGCCGCGGATTTTGTCACCGATACCGCCAGTGGCGGCACTCATGGCCGGAGCCATGCGAGAGCTTTGAGTAGGGTTCATCTGGGCCATCCGTTCAATGACTGACAAGCGAAGCTCGTCTGGACTTCATGGGCGCGTGATCAGTCGAGGGCAACGGGCGCGGGACTGATCGGCTGGGTTCGTCGACTGACGGGTTATTCAGCGAGCGGCACGGCGATGCCAGCGGTGCGCAGGATTCGGATGGACGCCAGGCAGGGCGTAATGACGGTAGCTGGAGCGAGCAGGGCGTTGAATGAGCACATGAGCTTTTACCCGTTTTTTGAAATTTTTATGTGGTGTTCTGGGTCTGTTTACCTGAGACCAGCGGTTCGTGGACCGGCCTCAATGTGGTGTTGATGTTGCGCAGTGAACAAAAAATCGTCAATTCGCCAAAGGCCATTTTGTTCGATAATCGAACACAAAACTAACCGGGTAGTACACTTTAAATTGCTGTGTTCGTTTATGGGGCCAATAATTCATCCAGGCGTAACGCTTTCCCTGTAGGAGCTGCCGAAGGCTGCGATCTTTTGATCTTGATTTGGATTTTGATTTTTAAAAGCAAGATCAAAAGATCGCAGCCTTCGGCAGCTCCTGCATGAAGCATCAGCGTGCAATGCCCCTTACAAGATTCCCTCCACCACCGGGAGCCGAAACATGCAGCGTTCCATTGCCACCGTATCCCTGAGCGGTACCCTGCCGGAAAAACTCGAAGCCATTGCTGCCGCCGGCTTCGATGGCGTCGAGATTTTCGAGAATGACCTTCTCTACTACGACGGCAGCCCGCGGGAAATTAAACAGATGTGCGCCGATCTCGGGATCGCCATCACGCTGTTTCAACCGTTCCGGGACTTCGAGGGCTGCCGCCGTGAACGCCTGTCGCGCAACCTGGAGCGGGCCGAGCGCAAGTTCGACCTGATGCAGGAGCTGGGCACGGATCTGGTGCTGGTGTGCAGCAACGCCTCTGCGGATTCGGTGGGTGATGAACAAATTTTAGTCGATGATTTGCGCCTGCTGGCCGAACGTGCGGGTGCACGCGGTCTGCGCATCGGCTACGAAGCGCTGGCCTGGGGCCGTCACGTCAATACTTATCAACAGGTGTGGAACATCGTCCGCCAGGCTGACCATCCGAGCCTCGGCGTGCTGCTCGACAGCTTCCATACCCTGTCGCTCAAGGGTGATCCCGGTGCGATCGCAGAGATTCCCGGCGACAAGATCTTCTTCGTGCAGATGGCCGACGCGCCGATCCTGGCCATGGACGTGCTGGAGTGGAGTCGGCATTTCCGCTGCTTCCCCGGCCAGGGCGAGTTCGATCTGCCGGGCTTCCTCGCGCCGATCATCAAGAGCGGCTATACCGGGCCTCTGTCGCTGGAGATCTTCAACGACGGCTTCCGCGCCGCGCCGCCACGGGCCAATGCCGCCGACGGTTTGCGCTCCTTGCTGTACCTGGAGGAGAAAACCCGCCAGCGCCTGGAACAGGAAGCTCGTGAGACTGCCAATCGCGAAATTCTGTTCGAGACACCCAAGGCCAGCGAATACAACGGCGTGGAGTTTCTCGAGTTCGCCGTGGACGAAAGCCTCGGCGCCAAGCTGTCCCACTGGCTGGAGCGCCTGGGCTTCGTCAAGGCTGGCCAGCATCGCTCCAAGAGCGTCAGCCTGATGCGCCAGGGTGATATCAACCTGATCCTCAACTCCGAGCCGTACTCCTTCGGTCACAGTTTCTTCGAAGCCCACGGCCCATCGCTGTGCGCCACCGCCGTGCGGGTCAAGGACAGTGCCAGCGCATTGGCGCGGGCCGTGGCCTATAAAGGCCAGCCCTATCGCGGTCTGGTAGGCCCGAACGAGCTGGAACTGGCCGCCGTGCGCGCGCCGGATGGCAGCCTGATTTATCTGGTGGACCAGAACGCTGATGTTTACGGCACCGACTTCAACCTCGTGCCAGACGCGCAGACCAACGGTGGCCTCAAGCGCATCGACCACATGGCCATGGCGCTGCCCGCCGACAGCCTCGACAGCTGGGTGCTGTTCTACAAGAGCCTGCTGGATTTCGAGGCCGACGACGAAGTGGTCCTGCCCGATCCCTATGGCTTGGTGAAAAGCCGTGCCCTGCGCAGCCGGGACAGTTCGATCCGCCTGCCGCTGAACATTTCCGAGAACCGCAACACCGCGATCTCACACGCGCTGTCGAGTTATCGCGGTTCAGGTGTGCATCACATCGCCTTCGATTGCGACGATATCTTTGCTCAGGTCAGTCGGGCGAAAGAGGCGGGCGTTCCGCTTCTGGACATTCCGCTCAACTACTACGATGACCTGGCGGCGCGTTTCGATTTCGACGACGAGTTCCTCAGCGAACTGGCCTACTACAACGTGCTGTACGACCGCGATGCCCAAGGCGGCGAGCTGTTCCATGTGTACACCGAGCCGTTCGAAGGGCGATTCTTCTTCGAGATCATTCAGCGCAAGAACGGCTATGCCGGTTACGGCGCGGCGAACGTGGCGGTGCGCCTGGCGGCCATGGCCAAATCCCGGAGTGGTGCCGTACGTCAGGCAAAGTTGTAGGAAAATCGTAAATCGATTCGACAAACCGCTGCCGCACGGCTTCCTTCACCGTGCGGCGCGGCTCATAATCGCCAGCTTGTGCATGATGGCCGTGAGCCCGCAATGACAATGACTTCAGACCTCTCCGCAGCCCCCGGGCAACCCGTTGCCGAACCGCGCAAGAGTCGCAAGAACAACCCGGAAAAAACCCGCGAGAACATCCTGCAGGAGGCGATCGTCGAGTTCGTCCAGCAGGGCCTGTCCGGCGCCCGCGTCGATGCCATCGCCGAGCGTATCCACACCTCCAAACGCATGATCTATTACTACTTCGGCAGTAAGGAGCAGCTCTACGTCGAGGTTCTGGAAAAGCTCTACGGCGATATCCGCAGCACCGAAAACCGCCTGCACCTGGCTGAACTGGCACCGGTGGATGCGATTCGGCGGTTGGTGGAATTCACCTTCGATCACCATGATCGCAATGTCGATTTCGTGCGGATCGTCAGCATCGAGAACATTCACAACGCCGAGTATGTGAAGCAGTCCGATGCCATCAAGGCGATGAACAACACCATCCTCGATTCACTGGGCGAGATCCTGCGTCGCGGTGCCGAGCTGGGCGTGTTCCGCAGTGGTCTTGATCCGTTGGACGTGCATTTGCTGATCAGTTCGTTCTGCTTCTATCGCGTGTCGAACCGTCATACCTTCGGCGAGATTTTTCAGATCGACCTGCCGGACGAAGCGATCAAGCAGCGTCATCGCGAGATGATTTGCGAGTCGGTGCTGCGCTACCTGCAAGTGTGAGGGGATCGCAGCCTGTTGCAGGCTGCGATCTTTTGCTTTTCAGCCATTCATGCTCTGAAAATGCGCCAGCATTCGCTGCGCATCCGGCACCACGCCGCTGAACAATTCAAACGCCTTCACCGCCTGGAACACCGCCATGTTGCCGCCATCGAGCGTGCGGCAACCGAGGGCGCGGGCGTTGCGCAGCAGTTCGGTTTCCAGCGGGAAATAGACAATCTCCGCCACCCACAACTCGGCACGCAGCAGCTCCGCCGGCACCGGCATGCCCGGCAGTTTTTTCATGCCCATGGGCGTGGTGTTCACCAGACCGTCGGCTTCGCTCAAGGTGCCCGCCAGGTCATGGCCGGACACCGCGCGGCCCTCGCCGAAATGCTGGTTTAGGTTGTCGGCCAGGCTCTGGGCGCGGCTCGTGTCCACATCGAAAATGCTCAGTTGCTGCACGCCTTCGCTCAGTAGCGCGTGAGCCACCGCTGCGCCTGCGCCGCCGGCACCCATCTGCACCACGCGTTCGACGGCAACGCCTTTCAGGCCCCGACGAAAGCCTTCGGCAAAGCCCAGGCAATCGGTGTTGTGGCCGATGCGTTTGCCGTCCTTGAGAACCACAGTGTTGACCGCGCCGATGCCCCGGGCTTCGGGCGACAGTTCATCCAGCAGCGGGATGATCGCCTGCTTGCACGGGAAGGTGATGTTCAGACCGGTGAAGTTCATGCGCTCGGCGGCGGTCAGCAGGTCGGGCAGGGCGTTGTTGTCCAGTTGCAACTGATCGAGGTCGATCAGGCGATAGAGGTAACGCAAGCCCTGGGCATCGCCTTCATGCTCGTGCAGCGAGGGAGTACGGGAGGCCTGGATGCCGGCGCCGATCAGTCCGGCCAATACGCTTTGATTCTGGTTCATGACGTTCACCCTTTCAGACGCTGGCTGAAATGCTCCAGCGCCAGGCGATAACCGTGGCTGCCGAACCCGGCCATGACCGCAATGGCAATGGCGGACACGAAGGAATGATGGCGGAACGGCTCACGGGCGTGGACGTTGGACAGGTGGACTTCGATCACCGGCAATTCGCTGGCAACCAGCGCATCGCGGATCGCCACCGAGGTGTGGGTCCAGGCCGCCGGATTGATCACGATCCCGGCGCAACGGCCGCGGGCTGCGTGAATCCAGTCGATCATTTCGCCTTCATGGTTGGTCTGGCGAAACTCCACCGCCAGCCCGAACTCTTCAGCGGTGCGCCCGCACAGGTTTGAAATATCGGCCAGGGTTTCGTAGCCGTAATTCGCCGGTTCACGGGTACCGAGCATGTTCAGATTGGGGCCGTTGAGCACCAGAATGATGGGGGACATCGAGGTTTCTCCACTTATTATTTTTGGCATTTGGCCAGGAATAAAGCCTGTGGAGATAAATTGTACTAGATGGTTAATTTGGTCAATTGAAGAGGTGGTCAGTCGGCTGTTTGTGTTCGGTGATCGAACAAAGACAGAGTCTGCACCGATCCTGTAGCAGCTGGCGAAGCCTGCGTCCGGCTGCGCAGCAGTCGCAAAACCTGAGAACCCTATTTACCTGAAACAACGCGCTGGCTGATATCACGACTGCTGCGCAGCCGGACGCAGGCTTCGCCAGCTGCTACATGGATCGTCGCTTTAGCGTGGTAGATGCTCAACCAGAAAATCAATGAACGCCCGCAATCTCAACGGCATATGCCGACTCTGCGGATAGAGCAGGGTAAACGGCCGCGAACGCCCGGCATAAGGTTTGAGCACCTCCACCAACGAGCCATCCGCCAACTCCTTCTCCACGATAAACCGATACGTCTGAAACAATCCCGCCCCGTGCTTCGCCAGCGTCACGCCGCCCAAAACGTCATCGGAGCAGACGAAATTGCCTTCCGCCAGGATCTCCCGCTCCACGCCGTCTTCATTGAACAACCAGGCAATGCGCCGACCGCTGCTGGGCAATTCGTACTGAATGCATTCGTGCTGCTGCAAATCGTCGAGGGTCTGCGGCGTTCCGGCCTGCTTGAGGTACTCGGGGCTGGCGATCATCACCAGCGCGGCGTCCTCCAGTGGCCGGGCGATCAGGCCCGAGTCCGGAATCGCCCGCACGCGAATCGCCATGTCATAGCCTTCGCCGACGAAATCGATGTTGCGGTTGCTGATGTGCGACTCGACCTTCACCGCCGGAAAACGCGCACGAAAGGCCGGCATCAACGGCAGGATCCGGTGATGGGCATAGGTGGTCGGAATACTGATGCGCAGGGTGCCGGACGGTACCTGCTGCTGACCCATGACTTCACGCTGGGCTTCCACCAGTTGCGCCAGGGCCTGGCGACATTCCTCGTAGTAGCGCCGGCCACTGTCGGTCAGCTTCACGCTGCGGGTAGTGCGCGCAAACAGCCGCACACCCAGACGCTCCTCCATGCGCGACACCGATCGGCTCACCGCCGCAGGCGTCACCCCGGCCACCAGCGCCGCCGCAGTGAAGCTGCCAGCCTCGGCGGCCAGGCAGAACAGCTCGATGCTGCCCAATTGAAGATCGTCGAATTGTCGCTGCATGATTGATTACACCAGGGATCAAATGAAGTGTGTAACGCAGTATTTATCAGAAGCCCTCGCGCGGATACAGTGAACCGTCAGCCTTTCTCAACCAGCCGAGCAGGAGAAGCAGCATGCCTTTCGTCAGCGTACGTATCACCCGTGACGGCGTCACCCGCGAACAGAAAGCCCAGGTCATCGCCGAAATCACCGAAACCCTGCAACGCGTCCTGGGCAAGCCCCCGGAACTGACCCACATCGTGATCGAGGAAATCGACACCGATAACTGGGGCTACAAAGGCATTACCACGACTGAGTATCGAAAGAATCTGCCGGGGTGAATTGCTCGGGCACAAAAAAGCCGTCTATCAAGACGGCTTTTTCGCATCTGGCGGGCCGCAATCACCGTCGGGTCAGCAACACCCCGGACTCCATGTGATGGGTCCACGGGAACTGGTCGAACATCGCGCATTGGGTGATGCGGTGGGTGTCGTGCAGTTGGGCGATGTTGGCCGCCAGGGTTTGCGGGTTGCAGGAGATGTAGAGAATGTTGTCGAAGCGCCGGGTCAGTTCGCAGGTGTCCGGGTCCATGCCGGCGCGGGGCGGGTCGACGAAGACGCTGCCGAATTCGTAGCTTTTCAGGTCGATGCCGTGCAGGCGGCGGAATGGCCGCACTTCGTTCAGCGCTTCAGTCAGTTCTTCGGCGGACAGGCGCACCAGCGTGACGTTATCCACAGCGTTTTCGCTGAGGTTGCTCAGCGCCGCGTTGACCGAGGTCTTGCTGATTTCGGTCGCCAGGACTTTGCGCACGCGGGTGGCCAGCGGCAGGGTGAAGTTGCCGTTGCCGCAATACAGCTCCAGCAGGTCATCGCTGCGGTCGCCGAGGGCTTCGTACGCCCAGTTGAGCATCTTCTGGTTCACCGTGCCGTTGGGCTGGGTAAACGCGCCTTCCGGCTGGCGGTAGCTGAAGGTGCGACCGCCGACTTCGAGTTTTTCCACCACGTAATCGTGGCCGATGACTTCGCGTTTACCCTTCGAGCGGCCGATGATGCTGACGCCCAGATCGGCCGCCAGTTTCGTGGCCGCCGCGTGCCAGTGCTCGTCCAGCGGGCGGTGATAGCACAGGGTGATCATCGCATCGCCGGCCAGGGTGGTCAGGAACTCCACCTGGAACAGCTTGTGGCTCAGGGCCGAGCTGGCCTGCCATGCCGCCTTGAGCTGCGGCATCAACTGGTTGATGCGCAGGCTGGCGATCGGGAACTCTTCGATCAGGATCGGCGTGCGTTTGTCTTCCTGGGAAAACATCGCGTAATGGCGCTCGCCGGCTTCGCGCCACAGGCGGAACTCGGCGCGCAGGCGGAAGTTTTGCAGCGGCGAATCGAAGACGACCGGCTCCGGGGCATCGAAAGGGGCCAGCAGGTCACGCAGACGCGCGACCTTATCTTCGAGCTGGACGGCGTAGGCCTGGGAATCAAAAGTCATGCGTTGAACCAACCGAGCTTGATCACGAACAGAATCGACAGAATCACCAGCGCCGGGTTCAGCTCACGACCGCGACCGGACATCAGTTTGATGGCGGTCCAGGCAATGAAGCCGAAGGCGATGCCGTTGGCGATGGAATAAGTGAATGGCATGGCCAGGGCGGTAATCACCACCGGGGCGGCCACGGTGATGTCGTCCCAGTCTATTTCCGCCAGGCCAGATGTCATCAGCACGGCGACGAACAGCAGCGCCGGTGCGGTGGCGAACGCCGGAACGCTGCCGGCCAGTGGCGAGAAGAACAGCGCCAGCAGGAACAGGATGGCGACGACGATAGCCGTCAGACCGGTGCGGCCGCCGGCGCTCACGCCCGCGGCGGATTCGATGTAGCTGGTGGTGGTCGAGGTGCCCAGCAGGGAACCGGCCATTGCCGCCGTACTGTCGGCGATCAGGGCGCGGCCCATTTTCGGCATGTGGCCGTCCTTGCGCATCAGGCCGGCGCGCTTGGCGACGCCGATCAGGGTGCCGGAGTTGTCGAACAGGTCGACGAACAGGAAGGCGAAGATCACGCTGACCAGACCAATGTCCAGCGCGCCCTTGATGTCCAGTTGCAGGAAGGTCGGTGCCAGCGAAGGTGGCATCGATACCACGCCACCGAACGGGGTGAAGCCCATCACGATGGAGACGATGGTCACCACCAGAATGCCGATCAGCACTGCACCGCGCACGGCCAGCGCTTCCAGGGCGACGATCAGGGCAAAACCGAGGGTCGCGAGGATCGGTGCCGGTTGTTTCAGATCGCCCAGGCCGACCATGGTCGCCGGGTTGCTGACAACGATGCCGGCGTTGTGCAGGGCGATCAGGGCCAGGAACAGACCGATACCGGCGGCAATCGCCGAACGCAGCGGCAGCGGGATGCTGTTGATGATCCATTCACGGATGCGGAAGATCGACAGCAGGAAGAAGCACACTGCCGAGATGAACACCGCACCCAGCGCCACTTGCCAGGTGTGGCCCATGTGCAGGACCACGGTGTAGGTAAAGAAGGCGTTCAGGCCCATGCCCGGTGCCAGGGCGATCGGGTAGTTGGCGATCAGACCCATCACCGTGGAGCCGATGGCGGCTGCCAGGCAGGTCGCGACGAAGACGGCGCCCTTGTCCATGCCGGTTTCGCCGAGGATGCTCGGGTTGACGAACAGAATGTAGGCCATGGCCAAAAAGGTCGTGACGCCTGCGAGAATCTCGGTGCGTACGTTGGTGTTGTGTGCCTTGAGTTGAAACAGCCTTTCCAGCATGCCTGCTCCCCGTGGCGCGCCCGGCGCCGTGAATGTATCGATCTCAACAGCAAAGCACAGACCGGTGTAGGCGCCTGGGATTTTTCTGTGGGTCGGAAAAAGCCGCGCATCATACCAGTCGCGTGGGGTTATGGCTGCTTATGGTAGTGATCGTCGTCGATGTTTTGCGTTTTGCCCGAGTCAGCCATACTGCGCGCCTGTTCTCGGGGGTGTGTACTTCATGAAAATGCGTCTGTTGATCCTGCTGGCCATGCTTTTGGGCGCACAAACCGCCCTGGCGGCCCCGGCGCCGCCTTTGACCCAGGTCAAAGTGCTGAAAGTCGAATCGCCCGGTTGTGGCTTTGAAAACATCGATGAAGGCCAGACCCAGACGCGCTGCAATCACAGCGGGCCGAACATCCGGATCTATGTGCTGGAAGTGGGGTATGGCCGCAGCCAGCCTCAGGTCGGGCTGGATGGGTTCGACCTCAATGGCACCCGCACGCCGGTCTGCGTCTACGACAACGGCAACCTGACCGAATGCGCGCCGGGTCGAAAAACCGTCGGCAACCTGTACATTTTCGATATGGCCGGCAAGCAGGAGGGCACCTTCACCTTCAGCAACACCTCGATCAACGCGCCGGGCAACACAATGTCGACGCAGCTCTACATCAAGTAGCGTTGTTTCCTGGCGCGGCGGGCCTCGAACAGGGGTAATCAAAGCTGACTACGCTTTAAGGATCATCCTGTGGACTGTGCCCATGACCTTTAGAGCCTTGATTACCCTCGCCGAGGGCATTGATGACCTGCAAGCCGTCACCCTGATCGACGTTCTGCGTCGCGCCAAAGTGGAAGTGGTGGTGGCGAGCATCGAAGGACGACGCATGCTCACCTGCGCTCGCGGCACCCGCCTGACCAGCGACGCCATGCTCATCGACCTGCTGGCCCAGCCTTTCGACCTGATCGTCCTGCCCGGGGGCGACGTCGGTGCACAGCACCTGGCCGCCCACCAACCCCTGCAACAACTGATCAAGGACCAGGCCGCCGCCGGTCGCCTGTTCGCCGGCATCGCCGAAGCCCCCGCGCTGGCCCTGCAAACCTTCGGCGTACTGCGCCAGCGGCGCATGACCTGCCTGCCCTCCGCCAGTCACCACCTCTCGGGCTGCAACTTCGTCGATCAACCGGTGGTGGTCGATGGCAACTGCATCACCGCCCAGGGCTCGGGTGCCGCACTGGCCTTCGCCCTGACGCTGGTGGAGCAGTTGTGCGGCAAGGCCACGCGCTCGGCGGTGGCGGGGGAGTTGTTGGTTTAGAGCCTTCAAGCCTTGGCTTCTTCTTCCGCCGGCACATGCATCCGATCCCGCTGGGCTAGAGTCGGGAACAGTTTGATCCAGGTCCCGGTCACCACCAGTGTGCCAATCCCGCCCATGACCACCGCCGGCACGGTGCCGAACCAGTGGGCGGTGAGGCCGGATTCGAATTCGCCGAGCTGGTTGGATGCACCGATGAACAGGCCATTTACCGCGCTGACCCGGCCGCGCATTTCGTCGGGGGTTTCCAGTTGCACGAAGGAGGCGCGGATCACCATGCTGATCATGTCGGCCGCGCCCAGCACGACCAGTACCGCCAGCGAGAACCAGAACGAGGTCGACAGCCCGAATGCGATGGTGGCCACGCCGAATATGCCCACGGCGGTGAACATCACCCGACCGACATTCCGCTCCACGGCGAATCTGGCCAGGAACAGCGACATCAGCAACGCCCCCACCGCCGGTGCGGAACGCAGCAGACCCAGGCCCCAGGGGCCGGTGAGCAGAATGTCCTTGGCGAACACCGGCAACAGCGCCGTGGCGCCGCCGAGCAGCACGGCGAACAGGTCCAGGGAAATCGCGCCGAGAATGTCCGGACGGCTGCGGATGAAACGGATGCCGGCCAACAGTGAATCCAGGGTCGCCTTGCCCTTGTTCAGCGGTGTCTGCCGGGCCGGCAGGTTGAGCATCAGCGAGCAGGCAATGACATACAGCAGCACGGTCGGGCCATACACCCACACGCTGCCGAAGGCATAGAGCAGGCCGCCGAGGGCCGGGGCGACGATGGTGGCCGATTGCTGGGCCGATTGCGCGGCGGCCACGGCCCGGGGGAACAGGGCGCTGGGCACGATGCTCGGCAGCAGGGCCTGGGTGGTCGGCATCTCGAAGGAGCGGGCGCCGCCGAGCAGGAAGGCGAGGATGAAGATCATCTCCCGGGTGATGTGGTCGGTGGCGCTGCCAATGGCCAGCGACAGGGCGATCAGCGCCTGCAGGGATTGGCAGATCGCCGCGACCTTGCGCCGGTCGTAGCGGTCGGCCACGTGTCCGGTGTGCAGCATGAACAGCACCCGCGGCGCGAACTCCACCAACCCCACCAGACCCAGGTCAAGCACATTGCCGGTCAGCTGATAGAGGTTCCAGCCGATCGCCACAGTGAGCATCTGAAAGCCGCTGGCGGTGAAAATCCGCGCGAACCAGAAAGCGAGGAATGGGCGGTGGTGGCGTAGCAGCAAAGGCTCTTGGCTGGGCATTTGAGGGCAGATCTGCAGGTGGGGAAGGGGCGAGATTATCACCAACCTGTAACTGAAAGTTGCAGAGTCATGAAATTTAGTTAGCTAGACACCGATCTCCAGTTCCTGGGGACCCCTTGTGTGTGGGCTTGCTCGCGAAGAGGCCGGCACATCCAACGTCGTTATCGCCTGACCCACCGCTTTCGCGAGCAAGCCCGCACACAGGGGGGATCACTGGTGTTGCCGATTTTTTTGTTGGCCAATCGCCATGAGGCAACTTGTCACGCGGCAAAAGACCACGCAGTTCATCGCCTGAAATGGGACTACTCTTTCAACGTTGCTTGATCCAGATCAAGACCTTCCAGGGTTTTGATCCGGCGGCCGCAAGGCCAGACTCCCTGCGTAGCGATGCGTGTAAAAAAAGAACAAACAGAGATTCGCCACACTCCATTACCCGTGGGGGCCGTGGATGCAGGCTTCCAGCCCGCAGCCGTACTACCTGACAGAGGAAGACTTATGTTCGGTTTAGAGGCACTTGATCTCGCCCGAATCCAGTTCGCGTTCACCATCTCGTTCCACATTCTGTTCCCTGCCATCACCATTGGCCTGGCGAGTTACCTGGCGGTACTCGAAGGTCTGTGGCTGAAAACCAACAACGGTACCTACCGTGACCTCTACCATTTCTGGTCGAAGATCTTTGCCGTCAACTTCGGCATGGGCGTGGTCTCGGGGCTGGTCATGGCCTATCAGTTCGGCACCAACTGGAGTCGCTTTTCAGACTTCGCCGGTTCCGTGACAGGTCCGTTGCTGACCTATGAAGTACTCACTGCGTTCTTCCTCGAAGCCGGTTTCCTGGGGGTGATGCTGTTCGGCTGGAACAAGGTCGGACGCGGGCTGCACTTCTTCGCCACGGTCATGGTCGCCATCGGCACGTTGATCTCGACCTTCTGGATTCTCGCCTCCAACAGCTGGATGCAGACCCCGCAAGGCTTTGAAATCGTCAACGGCCAGGTGATCCCCACCGACTGGCTGGCGGTGATCTTCAACCCCTCGTTCCCCTATCGCCTGATGCACATGGCCACGGCAGCGTTCGTCGCCACAGCGTTCTTCGTAGGCTCCTCCGCGGCCTGGCATTTGCTGCGCGGCAAGGACAACCCGGCGATCCGCAAAATGCTTTCGATGGCGATGTGGATGGCCTTGATCGTCGCGCCGATCCAGGCCGTGATCGGCGATTTCCATGGCCTCAACACCCTTGAACACCAACCGGCGAAAATCGCTGCGATCGAAGGCCACTGGGAAAACAAGGGTGACGAAGCCACGCCGCTGATCCTGTTCGGCTGGCCGGACATGAAAGAGGAAAGGACCAAATTCGCCGTCGAGATTCCCTATCTGGGCAGCATCATCCTGACCCACTCCCTGGACAAACAGGTGCCGGCACTCAAGGAATTCCCGCCTGAAGACCGGCCCAATTCGACCATCGTGTTCTGGTCGTTCCGGATCATGGTCGGTCTGGGTTTCCTGATGATCTTCACCGGCCTGTGGAGCCTCTGGCTGCGCAAGCGCGACACGCTCTACACCTCGCGTCCGTTCCTTTACCTGGCGTTGTGGATGGGCCCGTCCGGCCTGATCGCGATTCTCGCCGGCTGGTTCACCACGGAAATCGGCCGCCAGCCGTGGGTCGTCTACGGTCTGATGCGTACGGCGGATGCGTCCTCCAACCATAGCGTCATGCAGATGAGCATCACTCTGATCCTGTTTGTCGTGGTGTATTTCGCGCTGTTCGGTGCCGGCCTCGGCTACATGATGCGTCTGGTGCGCAAGGGGCCGAAGATCGACGAAGGCAAGGAAACCAACGACGGTGGACCCGGCCAGAAACGCACGCCGGCGCGCCCCCTGTCTGCGGCCGACGATCACGCCGATGCCGACCACACCGTGACCAAGGAGATTTGAATCATGGGTATTGATCTTCCGCTGATCTGGGCCGTGATCATCATCTTCGGCATCATGATGTACGTGGTCATGGACGGCTTCGATCTGGGGATCGGGATCCTGTTCCCGTTCATTCCCGGCAAGACCGACCGTGACGTGATGATGAACACCGTCGCCCCGGTCTGGGACGGCAACGAAACCTGGCTGGTGCTGGGGGGCGCGGCGTTGTTCGGGGCCTTTCCGCTGGCGTATTCGGTGGTGCTCTCGGCGTTGTACCTGCCGCTGATCTTCATGCTGATCGGGCTGATTTTCCGCGGCGTGGCCTTCGAGTTCCGCTTCAAGGCCCGGGACGAAAAGCGCCATCTGTGGGACAAGGCGTTTATCGGTGGTTCGATTGCGGCGACCTTCTTCCAAGGCGTGGCGCTGGGGGCGTTCATCGATGGCCTGCCGGTGGTCGACCGGCAGTTCGCCGGTGGTTCCCTGGACTGGCTGACACCGTTCACCCTGTTCTGCGGCGCCGCGCTGGTGGTGGCCTATGCGCTGCTGGGCTGCACCTGGCTGATCATGAAGACCGAAGGCAAGTTGCAGGAACAGATGCATGATCTGGCACGGCCTCTGGCGTTCGTGCTGCTGGCGGTGATCGGTATCGTCAGTATCTGGACGCCCCTGGCCCACGCCGAAATCGCCGCCCGCTGGTTCACCTTGCCGAACCTGTTCTGGTTCCTGCCGGTGCCGATTCTGGTGCTGGTGACGCTGTACGGTCTGGTTCGCGCGGTGGCCCGCAATGCCCATTACACGCCCTTCGTGCTGACGCTGGTGCTGATTTTCCTTGGCTACAGCGGTCTGGGGATCAGCCTGTGGCCCAATATCGTGCCGCCGTCGATTTCCATCTGGGACGCCGCCGCGCCGCCGCAGAGCCAGGGTTTCATGCTGGTGGGGACGCTGTTCATCATTCCGTTCATTCTGGGGTACACCTTCTGGAGCTACTACGTGTTCCGCGGCAAGGTGACTCATGAGGACGGTTATCACTAGTCGCGCTCTTGTGGGAGCGAGCCTGCTCGCGATGGCGTCGCTAGAGGCGCCATCGCGGGTTACTGGAGTAATGAATCATGTCTGGCAAGCATTCTCTGCATGACATTGAAGAGGCGGAAAAGAAGCCGTTGTGGCAGCGGCTTGGGTGGTTGGCGCTGATCTGGGTTGGGAGTGTCGGGGCGCTGTTTGTTGTGGCGAGTCTGATGCGGATGTTCATGAGCGCGGCTGGGCTGAGTACTCACTGATTGATTGGGTGGCCTGCTCGCTGATTTGCGGATGGAATCAGATCTACTGTGCGGGCTTGCTCGCGATGCTTTTTGGGTTGTGTAGATATCCATTACTGCGGGTGCGGCGGCTGTCGGTTCCGCCCTGACGGTCGGGTCACTTTTGGCAAACGCCCGGAAT
>NZ_JABFMP010000048.1 GCF_013359595.1 Pseudomonas sp. C1C7
GCATGATGTCCTTCGCCCTGTCGCTGGATGACCTGGTGCTGGCCAGCTTCGTGTCCGGTCCCGGCTCCACCACCCTGCCGATGGAAGTGTTCTCGGCAGTACGTCTGGGCGTGAAGCCGGAGATCAACGCCGTGGCGAGTCTGATCCTGCTGGCGGTATCGATCGTGACCTTCATGGTCTGGTACTTCAGCCGGCGCGCCGAAGCCAGCCGCAAGCGGGCGATCCAGGAAGCGATGGAGCAGACCGCGAGCGAATCCTGGCAACAACCTGAAAAGCAGATGTCAGAAGCGACGGCCTAAGGCCGCTGCTGGCTTAACTGTGTAGGAGCTGCCGCAGGCTGCGATCTTTTGATCTTGTTTTTAGAAGTCAAAAGATCGCAGCCTCGTTTCACTCGACAGCTCCTACAAAAGAGTTCTGCGTTCACTGTTTTGCGTAATTGAATATAAAGAAATGGAGTTGTACCGATGAAAATGTTTGGCAGGACTCTGCTGACACTGTCCTTATTGGGCGCCATGGCAACCGGCGTCCAGGCCAATGACAAGGTACTGCGCGTCTACAACTGGTCGGATTACATTGCCCCGGACACCGTCAAGAAGTTCGAAGACGAGACCGGGATCCAGGTGACCTACGATGTGTTCGACAGTAATGAAACGTTAGAGGCTCGCCTGCTGGCGGGTAAATCCGGCTACGACCTCGTCGTGCCGTCCAACAGCTTTTTGGCCAAGCAGGTCAAGGCCGGGGTCTATCAGACCCTGGACAAATCGAAGCTGCCGAACTGGAAGAATCTCAACCCGGTGCTGCTGAAAAACGCCTCCGCCAGCGACCCGGACAACGCCCATGCCTTCCCCTACATGTGGGGCTCGATCGGCATTGGCTTCAACCCGGAGAAGGTCAAGGAAGTGCTCGGCGCCAACGCCCCGACCAATTCCTGGGACTTGCTGTTCAAGCCGCAAAACGCTGAAAAACTCAAAGCCTGCGGCATCAGCTTCCTCGACTCGCCGACCGAAATGATCCCGGCCGCCCTGCACTACCTGGGCTACCCGGTGAACGATCAGGACAAGGCGCACATCGCCGAGGCCGAAGCGCTGTTCATGAAGATTCGTCCGTCTGTGTCGTACTTCCATTCCTCGAAGTACATCTCTGACCTTGCCAACGGCAACATCTGCGTGGCCGTGGGCTACTCCGGCGACGTGCTGCAGGCCAAGGCCCGCGCCCAGGAAGCCGGGGGCAAGGTGAAGATCGACTACAGCATCCCCAAAGAAGGCGCCGGCAGCTTCTATGACATGGTCGCCATCCCCCGCGATGCCGCCAACGTCGAGAACGCTTACCTGTTCATGAACTTCCTGATGCGTCCGGACGTCATTGCGGACATCACCAACAACATCGGCTACAGCAACGCGAATGCGGCGGCCACGCCCTTGGTGGATGAAGCGATTCGCAGCGATCCGGGTTCGTACCCGTCCCAGGAAGTGATGGCGACCCTGTATGCGATTCCGGATATGCCGATTGGTGTGCAGCGGGTCATGACTCGTGGGTGGACCAAAGTGAAACTCGGTAAATAACACCCCGTCTAACTTTTTCCTGCGTGCAGCGCCTTACCACCGCTGCATTACTCACCTGGCTCCTCGGTTAAGGTGAAGTTCGGCGCCCTCGGGCGCCTTTTTTTTATTGTGGGCCCAGCGGCCATTCGGCCAGCGCCCGGTAGCGGCCCTTGTGGGATTCGAACAGGGTGAAACGATCAGCACGCAGGAAAAATTCCGGGGCCGTCGGTGATTCCGGCGCCGGTGCGCGATAGTCGCGGGCCAGGGTCAGGTGGGGGCGAAACTCCCTGGAGGTTTCTTCCAGGCCGAACGGCAGCAGCGCCTGTTCCAGGTCATACACCAGCCGCAGCAGGGTCGGTGGTGCCTGTTGCGGAGCCAGGACCAGCGCCCCTGCCCTGCGCCAGACATCCAGTCGATCCAGCACCACGGTCAAACGCTCGGCCGACGTGCGGACTGAAGCCGCCGCTTCACAGATCGCGGCGATCTGCGCGGTATCGACCGAGCCCAGAAACTTAAGGGTCAGATGAAAATTCTCCACCGGCACCGGTCGTCCGCTGCGCAGCTGCAGGGCGCTGCGCCATTGGCCGATGGCCTTGCGCTGGACCGGCGGGCAGTCCAGGGCGAAGAACAGTCGTTTGAAGGGTTCGCGGGATTCGTCATACATGACGGGGGCTCTCCTGAAGGCTGTTGCGTGAGTATCCCGAGTGTACAACCGCCACCGCCGTTTCTGGCGCCTGCCGACATGCGCGTTATAGTTGATGCACGCCAATTACCCGGAGGCTGCCATGCGACAGATCCTCAGCAAGGAACCCTGGTGGGCCGCCCCACCCGAACCCGGCCAGGACGAATTCGAACTGGAATGGGGCTGGCTGGTGCACTACAGCGAAGGCGAGCCGCGCTTCGAATTCATCCGCGAACGACCGACGGACGACGAGATCCTGCAGCGCAAGAGTTGCAGGATCACGCCGGTGGAGTGACCCTGACAAAAGCCTTGAGACAACACGGTTAGCTGTGGCGAGGGGCTTGTCAGTCAAGCCGCCGCAAAACATGTAGCAGCTGGCGAAGCCTGCGTCCGGCTGCGAAGCAGTCGCAAAACCTGAATGCGAGGTCTTCCTGAAGCACCGCGTTGCCTGATTTCACGACTGTTGCGCAGCCGGACGCAGGCTTCGCCAGCTGCTACATGGACCGTGTTTTGCCTTAACTGACTGGCATTGGGGCAAGCCCCCTCGCCACAGTTTTCCTCGCCCGAACCACTACGCCTGCATGATCAATTCAAACCCGCCATAAATCATCCGCTGCCCATCGAACGGCATCGGGTTGACGTCGGGTTTCATGCGCGGGTCCTGCATCATTTTTTCCATGCCGGCGTTGCGGGTGGCCTTGTCCGGCCAGATGATCCAGCCGAACACTACGGTTTCGCCTTCCTGGCATTTCACCGCCATCGGGAACGAGGTGAGCTTGCCTTCCGGCACGTCATCGCCCCAGCACTCGGCGATGCTCAGGGCGCCGTTTTCCTTGAAGACTTCGGCAGCGATTTTGCAATGTTTGAGGTATTGCTCGCGTTTATCGCTGGGCACCGAGGCAGAAAATGCATCGACATAAGACATGAGTGTTCTCCTTGCTTCACGGGTTGGTCTGCTTGTTAGTCGATTCGGTCGGCTGCCATTCGACAGTCCCCGCACTCAGTCCGACCGGCGGTTGGGCCGTCTTGGCCAGATTGCCTTCGATCTGCCCCGCCATGTACAGGGTTCCCGCCATCACCCCCGACTGCGGGTTTTGCAGCAGCTTGGCCCAGGCCTTGTCGAAGGTGTTGCCCAGGCTGCTGCGAATCAGCGCCTCGCTGTCGGGCCGGTCGCTGGCCTGGATCAGCGCGCGGATACCGGCCACGCCAACCGTGATCAATCCGCCAGCAAGCTTGCCCGCTGCGGCCGCCACCGCACTGGCGGCGCCCCGGGGGGCCATTTCCGCTTCCATGCGACGGCTGGCGCGCCTGGCCACCGGGGCCATGGCGTTTTCGGTGGAGTCCACACCTTTTTCGCCGCCGGCCTTGTGAACTTTGTCGACCAGTGCGGCATAGGCCGGCAACTTGTCCAGTGATTCGATGCGTATGACCTGATACAGCGAAGCATCCCGCGCCGACGGCGGCCCCAGGGCGATGGCCGGGACTTTCTGGATGCGTCCGTTGAGCTGGGCGATCGGCACGCCATGGCGCTGGGAGATTTTCTGCAGTTCTTCCTTGAGGATGTCGACGTAGAACGCCGAGGCCAGGCTGAGAATCGCATCAGGATCGATTTCCACCGCGGCCGGTGCCAATACCTTTTCCTGGTATGCCTCCAACAGATAGGCGGCCAGGCGCTTTTCCGAGGCGTCCTGCTCGCCTTGGGCGCTCAGGGTGTACCAACTGACTTTCATCGACAGCCATTCCTGGGTCCAGTAACTGCTGAACCAGGGGATGAAGTTTTCTTCGGTGAGCTGATAGACCCGCGTGCGCCAGTATTCCATGGCGCCGCGGGCGTAGATTTTGGTCTGCTCGGTGGCCGACTGCGAGGCATCGATGATCTCGCGGTCTACCTGTTGCCAGGTGCTCGGCGCGATCATCACTTGCGGCGCTTCCACTGGCGCGCGCGGGGCCGTGGCGCATCCGGCCAATACCAGCAGCACGGCGACGATCAACGAACGCAGGTTCAAGATCGTGGCTCCTGAAAGTCAGCGCCGGACCGGCTGGCCGGCGCTTGAAAGCCCTGAATTGAGTATAGGTGGCGGTGGGTGGTGACCCCACCGCCGCCATCGCGAGCAGGAACACCCCGCAAACCCGACCATCACTCCCATCGATATTCACAATCGCCACGATTGCCTTCCGCCCCGCCACCGTCAGCGTAGGATCAATCCCAAGCCAACACGAAACCCTGAAACGGAGGGGCCAATCATGCTGATCCATCTCTTGACCTGTATGGCCCTGACGGCCTTCACATTGAGCGTATTTGCCTGGTTCGTCCTGTCCGAGGAGCGCACGTCATGATCACTGAAGTCACCCTTGCCGTGAGCTTTCCGGTATTCGGCAGCAACTATTACTCGCAGACATTCGAGTCCCGTAAGGTGTTGACCCTCGTGTTCGACGAAAAATTCGAGGCCTTGCTGATTCCGGCTGCCGATCATCACTTCAGCAACGAAGTGGTCGGCCTGAACGATCAGTTCCGCTTCCTCAACGACGTGCTGGCCGAGCATTTGCTGGAAGCTGAACTCGCGGCGACCGCCCGTCGCAATCATCAGTATTTCTGAGCCGACGCCTCGTCGACCTGATCCGAACTCCGTGTGCCTTGCTCCCCCTCATTGATCGTGACGGGGAGCTTTTTTTTGCCCTATCGGCTGCATACCTCGCGCAGACAGCCGCGCAACCAGCGGTGCACCGGGTCGGCATCCAGCCGTGGGTGCCAGAGCATGGCCACGGTGAAATCCGGCAACGTCAGTGGCAGGTCGAAGCTGTGCAGGCCGAGCCTGAGGTTGGCCGTGTGGCGCTCTGGTACGGTGGCGATCAGCTCGCTGCTGCGGGCCAGCGCCAGTGCCGTCGAGAAACCGGGAACAATGGTCGCGATCTGCCGCGCAAGGCCGAGCGGCGCCAGGGCTTCATCGATCGGTCCCTTGTCCAGCCCGCGTCGCGACACGCTGATGTGACTGCCGGCCGCGTAGCGTTGGGGAGTGATTTCGCCGTCGCTTAGCGGATGGTCAATGCGCACCACACCGATGAATCGATCGCGAAACAGCCCCTGGGTGCGCAGTTCCGGACTGGCGGTCTTGCCGACCACACCGGTTTCCAGATCCACCGTGCCGTCACGCAATGAGGCGCTGTCCTTGTCGGGTTTGTGCATGAAGCGCAGGCGCACACCCGGCGCCTGTTCATCGATGCGGGTGATCAGCGAGGCGCCGAAGTTTTCGACGAAACCTTCGCTGGTGCGCAGGGTGAAGGTGCGTTCCAGCTGTCGCAGATCCGGTTGTTCGGCCGGACGCAGCACCGCTTCGGTGTCCTGTACCAACTGGCTGACGCGCTCACGCAACTCCAGCGCCCGCGGCGTCGGCACCAACCCGCGCCCTGCCCTGACCAGCAACGGATCACCAGTGGTCTCGCGCAAGCGGGCCAATGCGCGGCTCATTGCCGAGGGGCTCAGGCGCAGGCGCTTGGCGGCCGCGACGACGCTGCCTTCGGTCAGCAACACATCGAGAGTGATCAACAGATTGAAATCGGGTGCGGACATCAAGAGCCCCTACTGTCTCGGCGATATGGCGTTCTACGCATGTATTAAGTGCAACCCATGCGTCTTCCGCCATGTTAGGCGCGAACGTAGATTGGCGGTAGCTCCAATCGGGAGCCGCCATACAAGGGGTGCACCATGAATTCCACGACCGCCGTCACCGCAGCCAGCCCACCAACCCGCTCAATCAGGTGGGCGCTGGCCAGCCTGTCACTGTCGATGCTGCTGTCCTCCCTGGGCACCAGCATTGCCAACGTCGGCCTGCCCACGCTGGCCCAGGTGTTCGACGCGTCCTTCCAGCAAGTGCAATGGGTCGTCCTCGCCTACCTGCTGGCCATTACCACACTGATCGTCAGCGTCGGCCGGCTGGGCGATCTCGCTGGTCGACGTCGGCTGCTGTTGTCCGGCATTGGTCTGTTCACCGTTGCATCGGCCCTGTGCGGGCTGGCGCCGAGCCTGGAACTGTTGATCGGCGCACGGACGCTGCAGGGTTTGGGCGCGGCGATCATGATGGCGCTGACCCTGGCCTTCGTCGGCGAAACGGTGCCCAAGGACAGAACCGGCAGCGCCATGGGACTGCTCGGCACCCTGTCGGCCATCGGCACGGCGATGGGGCCGTCGCTCGGTGGTTTGCTGATTGGCGAGTTTGGCTGGCGGGGGATTTTCCTGATCACCGTACCCTTGGGCCTGCTGACGTTGCTGCTTGCCCAGCGTTATTTGCCTGCTGATCAACAGCAAGCAAAAAACACACAGGTGGCTTTCGATTCAGTAGGCACCCTGCTGCTGGCGCTGACCCTCGCCGCCTACGCACTGGCCATGACCCTCGGGCGCGGGCAGTTCGGCGTGCTCAATCTTGCGTTGATCCTGTTGGCGGGCGTTGGCGCCTGGGTGTTCGTGCGGGTTGAACAGCGGGTCACGGAGCCCTTGGTCCGGCTCGCGATGTTCCACGATCGGCAGCTCACCACCCGTCTGATCATGAGCCTGCTGGTGGCCACGGTGATGATGGGCACGCTGGTGGTCGGGCCGTTCTATCTGTCCCAGGCGCTCGGATTGGGTGCGGTCGAGGCCGGGTTGGTGCTGTCGGTCGGGCCGTTGGTTGCGGCGCTGACCGGGGTGCCTGCGGGACGCATCGCCGATCGCTTCGGCGCCCGGCGCATGACCCTTGCCGGATTGCTCGTTATCGCCCTTGGCTGTCTGCTGCTGGCGGTTTTGCCAATCAGCTTCGGTGTCGTCGACTACATCGTTCCGATGGTGGTGATTACCCTGGGTTATGCGGTGTTTCAGACGGCCAATAACACGCTGGTGATGGCGGATGTTCAGGCGCAGCAGCGAGGTGTGGTGTCGGGGATGCTCAATCTGTCGCGCAATCTGGGCTTGATCACCGGGGCTTCGGCGTTGGGGGCGGTGTTTGCAGCCGCAGGTATGCGCGTGACCTTTGTCGTGGCGTTGGCGTTGATTGCCTTGGCCTGTCGTTGTGCCAGGCGACATTGATGTCGGATGTGCCGGCCTCTTCGCGAGCAAGCCCACTCCCACAGTGATCGTTGTTCCAACCACAGGACCTGTACGAGCGAGCGATGGTCGTCAACGATGACGCGGGGCATCTGATGCCCCGCAGTGCACTTGGCTCCATCGCGAGCAGGCTCGCTCCCACAAGGACACGCGCCGGTGGTTATTGCTTGATGATCACCAGCGGTGTGTCTTTCTTGACGATGTAGGTCGCCAGTTCCGAGGCCTTGTCCTTGCCGATGTTCTTCGCCACATGGGCAGTCCCGGCCGGGATGTACAGGGATTGGCCGGCCTTGAGCACGACGTTCGGCTGGCCCTCGAGCTCGTACTCGAACGTGCCCGAGAGCACGTGAGCAACCTCAACCCCCGGATGGGCATGCCTTGGCGAAACGACGCCCGGATCGAAATCCACAATCACCTGGACGACTTCCTGCCCCTGCACATCCAGATCGCGCTTGATCAGGTCGGTACGCGTAAGGCCGGTCTGCCAGTTCTTCCCGGCTGCCTGGCCGGTATCGGCTTGAGACAACGTGGTAAACGCGCCGAGCGCCGCGGTGACGAGGGCGGCGCCGAACAGGCCGATAGCTTTGGTTTTGTTATTTCGGGACATCGCAATTCTCCAATGAGCGCACGGTATAGCGCGGTGATGCCTGGATAAGGCAGCCCCATTACGCGGCCAGCGTGTATCCGGCTCGTGTCGCGCCAGGCGTTTTTTTGTATGTGCACGTAGCCGGCGGCGGACGAGATACAGTGCGATACACCCGCAAACATTATTTTCAGTGTCCCTGATACCTTTTTCGCGCTCGTTCGGTGTGTAGAGGAATTCTCATTATCCTTTGCATCCACAGGCATGCCGCATGACTTCCACTTCACCGCAGTTGCGCTCCAGAATCCGCCTCCCCCTGAACCTGCTGAGCCTGGCCATCGCCCTGAGCGCCATGGCGCCGGTTCACAGCGCGTTGGCCGCCGAGGTCAACCAGACCGAAGCCACCCGCAGCTACAACATCGGCGCGGGTTCCCTGGCCAGTGTGCTGGCGCAGTTCGCCGCGCAATCGGGCGTGCTGCTGTCGTTCGACACCAACCTACTCAATGACCAGCAAAGCGCCGGCCTGCAAGGCAATTACAGCGTGCAGTCCGGTTTCACCCGCCTGCTGCAGGGCAGCGGTTTCTCGCTGATCAACACCGGTGCCGACAGCTACACCGTGGCGCCGCAGGTCGATAGCGGCACGGCGCTGGAACTGGGCGCGACCACGGTCAACGGCATCGCCGAGAACGCCGACACCTACGAAGGCGGCCAGGTCGCCAAGACCGCGCGCCTGGGTGTGCTGGGCAATCGCAGCATCAATGATGTGCCGTTCAGCGTGGTCAGCTACACCGCCAAGACCATCGAGGACCAGCAGGCGCGCACCGTGGGCGATGTCCTGCTCAACGATGCCTCGGTGCGCCAGTCGGCCGGCTTCGGCAACTTTTCCCAGGTGTTCACCATTCGTGGCCTGCCGCTGACCACCGATGACATTTCTTACAACGGTCTGTACGGCGTATTGCCCCGGCAGATCATCACCACCGAGGCGCTGGAGCGGGTCGAGCTGTTCAAAGGCCCGAACGCCTTCATCAACGGCGTGGCGCCGGGCGGCAGCGGCATTGGTGGCAGCGTCAACCTGGTGCCCAAGCGCGCCCAGGACACCCCGACCCGCAGCGTGACCCTGGATTACGCCAGCGACTCCCAGATCGGCGGACATATCGATCTGGGCCAGCGTTTTGGTGAAGACAATCGCTTCGGCGCGCGGGTCAACCTCGCCAATCACGGTGGCGATACCGCGGTGGATGACGAGTCCGAACATTCGCAACTGATCGCCGTCGGCCTGGACTATCGCGGCGATCGCCTGCGCGTCTCCACCGACCTGGGCTACCAGAAGCAGCGCATCAACAACGGCCGCTCCGTGGTCTATCCCAACGGCACCAAGGTCCCGCACGCGCCGTCGGCCAAGGACAACTACGCCCAGGACTGGACCTGGTCGGAGCTGGAAGACACCTACGGCATGGTCAACGCCGAGTACGACCTCAACGACAACTGGACGGCCTATGCCGGTGGCGGCGCCAAGCACACCCGGGAAAACGGCGAGTATTCCTCGCTGTATGTCGGCAACGACGGCAGCGGCAAGGTCGGCTTTCTCTACTCGCCCCATGACGAAGACAACAAGAGCGCGATCGCCGGCTTGAACGGTCACTTCGACACCGGCCCGATCACCCACCAGATGAACTTCGGCCTGTCCGGCACTTGGGGTGAACAGCGCTCGGCGTTCGAGGCGATCCTGGTGGCCAACCGGGTCAATGGCAACCTGTACAACCCGGTGCAGGTGCCGCGTCCGACCAACACCTATTTCGGCAGCGACATCCACGACCCGCGCATCGTCGGCAAAAACCGCATCAAGAGTGCCGCCGTCTCCGACACCCTGGGTTTCATCGACGACCGCGTGCTGCTGACCCTCGGCGTGCGGCGCCAGACCATCGAAGTCGACGCCTGGAACACCACCACCGGTGCGCGTAACGCCAACTACGAAGAGTCGATCACCACGCCGGTCTACGGTCTGGTGGTGAAACCGTGGGAACACGTGTCGTTCTACGCCAACCGTATCGAAGGCCTGCAACAGGGCCCGACCGCACCGACCACCGGCGTGACCAACCCCGGCGAAGTGTTCGCACCCAACCGCAGCAAGCAGACCGAAGCCGGGGTCAAGTTCGACTGGAACAGCTTTGGCGCGACTCTGGGCGTGTACCGCATCGAGATGCCCAACAGCTCGACTTCGACCGTCCCCGGCAACCGCCTGCCGACCTTCAGCGTCGATGGCGAGCAAGTGAACAAGGGTGTGGAACTGAACGTGTTCGGCGAGCCGCTGGACGGCCTGCGGGTTCTGGCCGGCGCGACCTGGATGGACACCGAACAGAAGAAAACCTCCAACGGACTCAACGACGGCAATCGCGCCGCCGGCGTACCGCGTTTCCAGTACAACCTGGGGGCGGATTGGGATGTGCCCGGGATTCAGGGCGCCGCGCTCAATGGTCGCCTGCTGCGCACCGGTGGCGAGTACGTCAACGCCGCCAACAGCTTGAACATTCCGGCCTGGACCCGTGTGGATCTGGGTGCGCGTTATGGTTTTAAGGCGGACGACAAGTACATCACCCTGCGCGCCAATGTGGAGAACGTGGCGAACAAGGCGTACTGGTCTTCGGCTTCGACGGCCAACAATTACTTGACTCAGGGTGAGCCGCGGACGTTGAAGTTGTCGGCGACGGTGGATTTTTAAGGGCGATCAAGATCAAAAGATCGCAGCCTTCGGCAGCTCCTGGAGGGGGCGGCGGCGATCTTTTGATGGGTGGGGTCAGGCGGAGCGCAGCGGGCTGGGCGGGACGACGGTTTCGATGCGGCCGGTGGCCACGTCGTAGACAAGGCCGGTGACGGTGAGGTCGGCGGGCAGGTTCGGGTTGGCCTTGAGCGCTGCCACGTCGTAGGCGATCGACTGGTAAGGGTCGTCGATGGCCATTGCCGGCAGGTCTTGCGGTGCAACGCCCAGGTGCTTGGCCAGCAGTTCAGGGGCGTGGTGCGAGCAGCCGACAATGCCGCAGTCGGTGTGGTGCAACAGGATCAGGTTCCAGCCCTCGCCGATTTCCGAACCCCGAGCCCGCGAAAGGCTGCGCAGCAGGGCCATGGTTTCCAGCAGCGCCGGATTGACCCGGCCACCGACATTGCGGATCACCGCCGCTTCACCCGGTTCCAGCTTGAGCAGGTTCATCGGGTCGACCCTGGGGTCGACGCAGCCGATGATTGTGGTTCTTTGCGAAGGCATCATTTTGAGGCCGGCGGAAAAATCGTTCTCTGCAAAGTCGGCATTGCGTTGGGTCAGGGTCTGAAGAAAGTCCATGGATCACCTCGATCGGTAGCGGGAAGTGCGGTGCCGGGGCAACCGCGTGAGCCCACTATCCCTTCCCGCCCCCGGGGTCGGTAGTCTTCGATTTCGACTAACATCTATCTTCATCCAGCATCAATCGCGCCTGGACGGGAAAAGGCATGCCATTGAAAGACATCCTCAGCCTGCGGCTGTACACCCGCGTCGCGCACCTGGGCAGTTTTTCGGCGGCTGCCCGAGAAAGCGGGCTAACGCAGTCCCAGGTGTCGAGGATGATCGCCGAACTGGAAGCGGGCCTGGGCGTTCGACTGCTTTCGCGCACTACCCGCTCGGTGGCGCCGACCGAGGCGGGCCTTGAGTTTCTGGCGCGCATGGAACCGATCCTGGCCGCTCTGGACGACGCCGAGAACAGCGTGCGGGAAACCGGCGAGTTGCGCGGTGTGTTGCGCATCAGCATGCCTTCGACCATGGGTATTCGCGTGATCATTCCCAGGTTGTCGGCCTTTACCGAGCGCCACCCCCTGCTGCATCTGGAGTTGATGCTCGAAGACCAACGCAAGGACATGGTCAAGGGCGCGGTCGATATCGGCATTCGCGTGGGCGCCCTGCCGGACCTGCCCGGCACCGCGCGGCTGATCGGCACGATGCAACGGGTGATCGTGGCGTCGCCGACGTACCTGGCGCGCCATGGAACACCGCTCGTGCCGGGGGATCTCTCGGGGCACCGGATCGTGGGCGGCCCGGTGGGCGCTCACGCTGCTGGATGGCAGTTTCAGCGCGATGGGCAATCGGTGTCGGTTGATCCTGGTCCGCAGTTTTCCACCAACGATACCGCCGGCGCGGTGGCGGCGGCTTCAGGCGGGTTGGGGATTGTCTCGACGACGTCATGGGCCTGTCGGTTGGAGTTGGAGAGCGGCGCTCTGGTGCAGCTTCTGCCTGATTGGAAAATGGCGGAGCTGCCTGTACACGCCTACTTCCCCCACGGCCGCACGACGCGCCTGGCGGCCCGGGTGTTTGCTGATTTTCTGGTTGAGCAGTTGGTGGAATGAAGGCCGGATTGCGGTTATTTGAGTTCGGCAGCGAGCAGCTTTACCAAGGCGGCTGCCGGCATTTCGCGAGCCAGTGGCGCGCCCTGTCCGGCCCATTGCACGGCGAACTCGGTGTTGGCCTTGGTGGCGGCGGCGGCGTTGAGTGCCTTGTTGGCGTCGTAGGCGATGGGATAGTCCGGCAGCGCCGGGGCGTTGGTTTCGAGGTCGATGTAGTTGCGGTTGACCATGCCCCGGGCAGGACGGCCAGAGATCGCGCTGGTGACGCGGGTCTGGTGCGCGCGCGGGCCTTTGAGGGCTTCGCGGTAAGCCGGGTTGGCGGAGGACTCGGGGCACAGGATGAAGGCTGTGCCGAGTTGCGCGGCGCTGGCGCCCAGTTGCATGACCGACTTGATACCGGCGCCGTCCATGATGCCGCCCGCTGCGACCACCGGCAGTTTGCAGTTTTCAGCCAGCAATCGAACCAGGGCGAAGGTGCCCATCTCGCTGTCCTGCTGCGGGTCGAACACTCCACGATGTCCCCCCGCCTCGTAACCTTGCGCCACCAGCCCATGCACTCCGGCACGTTCGGCCTGCTGCGCTTCGGCCAGGCTGGTCACGGAACACAGCAGCACGATCCCGGCATCCTTCAGCGCATCGATGCTCGACTGCGGCGGCAAGCCGAAGTGGAAACTGACTACCGCAGGCTTTTCTTCCAGGAGCATTTCCAGCATGCCGAAGTCTTCGACGAACGAGGTGTAGATCTCGCGCAGGGCGGTAGGCGCAGGAGTGTCGAATTTGTCGAATAGAGGCGCGAGGAAATCCAGCCATTGCGCTTCTCGCTCTGCATCGGCCACCGCAGGCGTGTGGCAGAACAGGTTCACGTTGAAGGGCTTGTCGGTCAGCGCCGTGGTGTCGCGCAGCATGGCTCGCGCCTGCTCGACGCTGCTCGCGCCGATGCCGATGGAACCGAGCCCGCCGGCATTGGACACCGCAGCCGCGAGCTTGGGCGTGGAGACGCCGACCATGGGCGACTGGATGATCGGCAGTTCGATGTTCAACAGCGACAGCAGAGGATTGGACATGACAGCACCTGAACGAAATAGGTGAAAAAAGACTTAGAGCTCGCCAGTCAGAAACTGCGCCCGCCCACCGCCGAACGACCAGTCGGCATCGCTGTTTTCCACCAGCGAAACGATCAGGTCGTCGGGGGACAGTCCACAGGCGGTCTGCAGCTTTTCGGCGAGCAAACGGTAGAAAGAGGTTTTCTGTTCCTGAGTGCGGGGGCGTGACACCACGGTCAACAGCACCACCCGCGCCGAGCGTGTATAGCCGAGCCCGGTGTCGTGCAGGATCAGTTCTGCGGGTCGGTGTTGGGTGACGCTCTGGTAGCGGTCGCTGAAGGGCACGTCGAATGCCTGGACCATGGCCTGATGCGCCACATCCAGCAACGTGCGCAACTGTTCATCGGTACGGCCCTGGATGACGTCGAACTTGAGCAATGGCATGGCGCTTCACCTCGCAATAAATCGGGAGCGAAGAGCCCGCCCCCTGGGATAAAGGTCCGCGCGACAGCCCGCGCCGGCACGCTTTCCAACCCGAAGGCTTCAACATAGAGATGTCATGCCATCATGTAAAATGATGATTAATGATGGTAAAAATCACATTAAGTGAAATAAAAAGCCTGTAGGAGCAAGGCTTGCCCGCGAAAGCGTCCTCAAGATCGCCTTCGCGGGCAAGCCTCGCTCCTACAGGGGTGTGTTCAAGAGAGGCTTGCCGTGCGTTTTTGCAGGTAGTTCGCCCGCTCACCCAATCGCCGCTGCCAGTCCGCGCAAAGCCCCGGCGTCTGCGCCAGCGCAAACAGATCCTCGAGCACCGGCCTGTGGGCCAACTGCACCTGCCAGAACTCATCGATCGAAAACCGTTCGGTATGCCGCTCCAGCAGTTCGATGCTGCCCCCCGCCTCCAAAGATCCCGGTTGCAGAACCCGGTAGTACCACCCGGTAATGCGCTCCCTGGCCACGAACATCGACATGCGCTCGGCATCGAAGCGATGGTTGATCTTCCAGCACGGGCTGCGCGGTTGCGACACCTGCAGCACCACGCTGCCGACCCGGAACACATCGCCAATGTGCACGTTGCACTCCGAAAGCCCGAACGCCGCGAGGTTCTCGCCAAGGCTGCCTGCCACCAGTTGCGCAGCACTGTCAGGAAAGGCCTCGGCCAGGCGCTGGTAATTCTGCGTGGCGTACTGGTGCACGGCTTTTTCCGGGCCGCCGTGAACCCGGGTATCCGCGTGCTGGTCGCCGACGATGCCGTGCAACTCCACGCGAACCGGCCCGCTATGGCGCTGTTTGAAGATCCCCGTGCTCTGCCCCTCGGGCTGCAGCACGCCCAGGCCACCGGCGAAGACGTGGTCGATTTTCGTGGTCAGGGTCATGGGACGAACGGCCTCGTTTGCAGGGTTTCGGGCACTTTACTCATCGGCGTAAACGGCCGTAAAGTGATCGTTAGATATGTCCATAATCACTTTTAGAGATGGATGAAAACAATAATGGAAATGCGCCAACTGAAGATTTTCTGCGCCGTGGCCGAGCTTGGCAGTTTTACCGCCGCGGCATTGCAGGTGAACACCGTGCAGTCCAACGTGACCATGCGCGTGAAAGAGCTGGAAGCCGAGCTCAACCGTGAGCTGTTCATCCGCAAGAAATCCGGGGTGATGCTGACGGCGGCGGGCGAAATCTTCCTGGGTTACGCGCGGCGCATCCTGCAACTGACCGAAGAAAGTCGCAGCGCCCTGATGGACACCGGCAGCCCCGCAGGCCTGCTGCGCCTGGGCTCGATGGAAACCACCGCCGCCATCCGCTTGCCCCAGGTGCTGACCAAGTACCGCGAGCAATACCCCGAGGTGCAGTTGTCGCTGCAGACCGGCACCACCATCGAATTGATCAAGGCCATCGAAAGCCATCGGCTCGACGGCGCCTTTGTCGGTGGTTTTCATCAGAACTCGGCGCTGTTTCAGGAAGAGGTGTTCAGCGAGGAACTGGTGCTGGTCAGCAGCAACCAGTTCGACTCCCTTGAGGCGCTGATGGAGAAAATGCCCCTGCAGACGGTGCTGGTCTTCCGCACCGGTTGCTTCTATCGCTCGACGCTGGAGAACTGGTTCTATCAGGTGGGGCTGGTGCCGAATCAGATCATGGAACTGGGCACCCTCGACGGCATCCTGTCCTGCGTCGCGGCGGGCATGGGCGTGACCCTGCTGCCCAGGGCCATCGCCGAAAACTGCAGCGTGCGCCACGGCATCCGCTGGCACAGCCTGCCCCCGGAATTCGCCAACGTCTCCACCGTCTTCATCCGCCGCAATGACTCGATGATCACCTCGGCAATGAGTGCGTTCATTGGGTTGGCGCAGCAGCAGGTGGCTTCCACCCCATGACCCCTGCAGGAGCTGTCGAGTGCAACGAGGCTGCGATCTTTTAAGGGTAAGATCAAAAGATCGCAGCCTCCGGCAGCGCCTACATGGAGGTCAGGTCCGCGAGATAGGCCCAGGGATAGATCCCGCGCTCATGGCCATCGCTGAAGACCAGCTGCACACCATATCCCTGCGGATTCAACTCGATCACCCGAACCCGCTCATCCACCAGCGGCGTCACCCCTCGTAACCGAAATGCCCGGCATTGCGAGCACGGGCATTGGCGCCGCAACTGGGCATGGTCCAGCACCTGCTCGCGGCCATCCGGCCAGCTCAGGCGCAGCTGGTGTTTGCTGCTGGAATTACCGATCGCCAGCGGGTTCATTGCAGCTGGCTCAAGGCGATGCGCACCGCTTTGCGCACTTCCGGATCGCCGTCCTTCTGGGCGGCCTGCAAGGGCGCGATAGCGCCTTTGTCGTTCAGCTCCCCAAGGGCCAGCGCGGCCTCCTTGCGCAGGTTGCTGATGCGATGGCAGAGGGTTTCGATCAGCGGATCGAGGGCAGCTTTGTAGCGCAGGCGCCCGAGGCTGCGGGTGGCGCGCAGGCGCACTTGCCAGTAGTCGTCACTCAGGGCCTCGATCAGGGCGGGGCCGGCGTCGGCGTGACCGACCTTGCCCAGGGTGGTTGCGGCCTCTTCGCGGACCTGCCAGGCCTGGTCCCGCAAGGCCTGGCTCAGGGCCGGCAGCACCTGTGCGTCAGATGCCAGGCCCAGGGCGCCGGTGGCGGCGCGGCGCACTTCGGTGTCCGCATCATCGCTGGCCAGGCGCGCCAGTGCAGGCAAGGCATCGAGCTGCTTGAGCCAGCCCAGCACGCCCACCGCCTCGCGCCGAACGCTGGCGTCCCGGTCGTTCAACGCCTGCAATGCCGCCGGCGCCGCCTCGGCGAAACGCAACTCGCGCAAGGCACGGAACGCGGCGATGCGCACGCTGCTGTCGGCATGCCCGGTCCACGGCAGGATCACTCTTCCCGCCTCCGCGCACTTGAGCAGGCTCAGGCTTTGCGCGGCGGCAGCCTGCACCGCCGGCGAAGGATCGGTCAGGGCCCGGCACAGGGCCTCGACCACCGGCGCGTCTTCCCAGGCTTCGAGCAACCGCGCGGCTTCGGCGCGGACCTCTTCGCTCGGGTCGTCGGCCAGTCGATCGATCAGCCACAGCAGGCCGTCGGGTTCCTCAAGGTCGGCCAGTTCGATCAGGGCAATGCGTCGCACGCCAGCATCCTCATCGGTCAGGCGCGGTTGCAGGGCCAGAATGTCGTCGTTGTCGGTTACATCCAATAGTGTGGTCATAGGGCAAATCGCAGCAGTTTGTTTTCTGTGGGAAGTCCGAGCGGGTTCAGGCGCGGCAGTTGTCGACCGTCCTGGTGATGCAGCAGCTCCAGACAATGGCGTTTCAAGCGGGAGAATTCGTGGCTGGTCACCAGTTCGGTGGTGCGCGGCCTTGGGAAATCCGGGCGCAGGTCTTCGATGACCCGGCCAGGGCGCGAACTCATGACCAGCAGGCGATCGGCGAGGAACAACGCCTCGTCGATGTCATGGGTGACGAACACCACGGTGGTACGAACCCGCGTCCAGATGTCGAGCAACAGTGCCTGCATGTTCAGACGGGTCAAGGCATCGAGGGCACCGAACGGCTCGTCCATCAGCAACAGCCGCGGACGATTGACCAGCACCCGGGCGATCTCCACCCGCTGCTGCATGCCGCCGGACAGCTGGTTCGGCCAGCGCTCGGCGAAGCCTTCGAGCCCCATCAGCGCAAGGATTTCATCGGCGGCCCGGTGCCGTTCGGCCTTGCCGATGCCGCGCATTTTGAGGCCGAAGGCGACGTTGTCGCGCACCGTGCGCCAGGGAAACAGCGTGTGTTGCTGGAACACCATGCCCCGTTGCGGCGACGGCCCGGCGACCTGCGCGCCATCAACCTTGAGGCTGCCACTGCGCGGTTGCAGGTGCCCGGCCAGGGCGCCGAGCAAGGTGGATTTGCCGCAGCCGGACGGCCCGAGAATGCACACGAACTGGCCCGGTTCGATCTGGCAATCCAGGCCCTGCACGGCTTCGAACGCGGCTTTGCCTTCACCCAGGCTGATCGACAATCCGCGGATATCGATATGCCCCTCGGGCTGCTGAAAACTGCTCATCAGGCTTTTCCTCGTGGTCGATGCCAGGGCGTGAACAGCCCGCCCAGGCGTTTGATCAGCAGGCTGCTGCCCATCCCCAGAACGCCGATCAGCAACATGCCGACCACGATGTCGGGGTAGTTCTGGATGGTGTAGGACTCCCAGGTGTAATAGCCGATGCCGAACTGGCCGGAGATCATTTCCGCCGTCACCAGGCAGAACCAGGAGGTGCCCATGCCGATCGCAAGGCCGGTGATGATGCTCGGCGCGGCGCCCGGCAGGATCACTTCCAGCAGCATCGCCCGGCGCCCTGCCCCGAGGCTTTTCGCCGACGCGATCAGCCGTGGGTCGACGCCTTCGACGCCGTGCACGGTGTTGAGCAGGATCGGGAACAAGGCGCCGGTGAAGGTGATGAAGACCATCGACAGCTCCGACGAGGGGAACATCAGGATCGCCAGCGGAATCCACGCCACGGCCGGGATCGGGCGCAGCACTTCCAGCGGTGGCAGCAGCAGGTCTTCGGCCCATTTCGAGCGGCCGATGGCCAGGCCCAGGGCGATGCCGATGACCAGCGCCGCGAGGTAACCGGCGAAGACCCGACCGAGGCTGCTGCCCAGGTGCCGGGCGAGTTTGCCGGAGTCGCCCAGGCCCAGCGCGGCTTCGATCACCGCCAGTGGAGTGGGCACGTTGGCGAAGGTGACGAGGCCCAGGCTCCAGTGGTGGCTGGCGGCGAGTTGCCAGAACAGCAGGCAGAGCAGCATTGAGGTGGCTCGGGGGAGCCAGCGTAAAAAGGGTCTGGACATACACAATTCCCGATGACGGCCACAACCGTTTTTTTCGTGGTTAACGGGCGGCAACCGCCTGGGTGGTGGCGTCGGTGAAATCGAACACCTTGCCGCCCTGGGCCGTGGCGAATTGCTGGGCCTGGCCCTTGAGCAGAAAGGCGTTCAGGCGGCCTTGCGCATCGCTGGCGAACCACGCCTGATCAGCCAGCAACTTGATCCCGCTGTCGCACGCCTGGGCATACACCGCGCGGATGTTCTTGCCCTCCTGCTTCAAGGCGGCCAGGGCGCTGAACGCCGATTCGGCCGAGGCGTATTGACGGACCTTGTCCTCGCCGCGCACCCAGATCTCGGCCACATGGCTGAAGTCAGTGATCGCCTTGCCCGTCGAGGCATCCACCGCCTTGAGCGGGGTTTGCGCGTAGTTGGCCAGTTGCGCGGTGTAGTCCACGTTCGAAGCCTTGAAGGCGGCGCGGATGTACTGGTCGTCGATGAAGGTGTTCAGGTCGAGGCCGCGATCGGCTTTCTTCAGCAGCTTCAGGGTGTCGATGGCGGTACCGACGGCCTGGCGGTATTCCGGCTTCCAGCTCAGGTCGCGGGTCTGCACGCCCAGCGGGCCGTGGAACAGGTAGTTGACCTCGGCATCGACCCCGGTGACCTTGGCGATCAGCTCGCTGTACTTCTCCGGCTCGGCGGCGAGCAACTGGTTGGCTTCGAGGCTGGCGCGCAGGTAGGCGACGACGATCTCCGGGTACTTTTTCGCGTAGGCCTGATCCACCAGTGCGCCGTGGAAGGTCGGCGTGTTCGCCTGGGAGCCGTCGAAAATCTTGCGTGCGAAACCCCGGCTGGTGAACAGCTCGGCGAAGGGTACGAAGTCGGCGTGGGCGTCGATCTTCCCGGCTTGCAGTGCGGATCCGGCGACTTCCGGCGCCTGGGCGATGATGTTCACATCCTTGAGCGGATCCCAGCCCTGATCAGCCACGGCCCGCAGCAACATGCCATGGGACGTCGAGGCGAACGGTACGGAAATGGTCTTGCCCTTGAGCTCAGACAGTGACTGCACGCTCGACGCGCTCGGCACCACGATGCCGTTGCCGCTGCCCTTGATGCTGCCCGACAGCACGCTGATGAACAGGCTGTGTTTGCCCGCAGTTTCGAACGCCACGCCGTTGAAGGCACCGGGGAAATCGGCCATGGCGCCGAAGTCGAGTTTGCCGGCGACCATCTCGTTGGTCAGCGGTGCGCCGCTGGTGAAGTTCTTCCACTGCACATCGTATTGGGCGTCCTTGTACTGGCCGTCGTGGGGCAGGTATTTGTCCAGCAGGCCCAGCTCGCGAATCAACAGCCCGCCGGCGGCGCAGTTGATGGTGGTGTCCTGGGTGCCGATGGCGATACGGATGGTTTGGGCTTGCGCCGGCAAGATGAATGAAGCCAGTACCAGACCGGCAAAAGTTGCACGTAAGAACATGGTCAATCCCCTCGAATCATTTATAGGAAGTTCGTCTCCGCCACGATCAGGGCGCGGTGGGAAACGAGGGGTTTCGTAAAGCAAGCGTCCGGGGGTGGCCGGATGGCGGTTTCTTTGTCTGTGGTGGCCTGCTCGCGATGGCGTCCTGTCAGTCACCGCAACAAGTAAGGGATATCGACTTTCACAGCCCCCGTCGGGCAGTCCTTTTCGCAGGGCATGCAGTACCAGCATTCGTCGAAGGCCATGTAGGCCTTTTGGGTGGCCGGGTTGATGGCCAGCAGGTCCATGGGGCAGACGTCGACGCACACGGTGCAGCCTTTGTGGGCGATGCAGAGGTCTTCGTCGACCGTGACCGGTGCGTTGGAGCGGAAGAAGATTTCCTGGGGTTGATAGGCCATTTCGCGGTCTCCTCGTGGGTCAGGCTCAGGCCGCAAAGGCGCCGACGCGCAGCCTGTCGTAGGCCTGCATTTCTTCGGCATCCAGCGGGATGATGTAGGGCTCGACGGCTTTCTTGAAACTGCTCATCACACCATTTTCGTCCTTCTTCAGATGGCAGTGGCAGAACCAGTCGCCGTCGTTGCGTTGCGGGTGATCGACCCGATAGTGGTACAGCCCCCAGCGACTTTCGGCACGGAACAACGAAGCCCGGGCGGCCATTTGCGCGCAGTCGCGGATCACGCTGACCTCCATGGCGCGCATCAGTTCGTGGGCGTTGTGCGCCTTGATCTGATCGAGATCGCGCTGGATGTCGCTGAAACGCTGCAGGCCGATCTGCATCTTCTTCGTCACTTTCGGCGGTTGCAGATAGTCGTTCACGAAGCGGCGCAGCTTGTACTCGACCTGGGCCGGCGGCAGGCCGTGCTCGCGATCCAGTGGCGCGTAGACCCGTTGTTTTTCCGCTTCGATCTGCTCGACGCTCAGCGCGGTAAATTCCCGCTCAGCGACAAAATCCGCCGCGTTGTTCCCGGCAAACCAGCCGTAAGTGAACGCGCCAAGCATGTAGTTGTGCGGCACCGCCGCCATGTCACCGGCCGAATACAACCCCTTGACCGAAGTCTCGGCCTTCTCGTTGACCCACACCCCGGACGCCGAATGCCCGCTGCAAAAACCGATTTCGGAGATGTGCATCTCGACCATCTGCGTGCGGTAGTCGGTACCGCGGTTGGCGTGGAACTGGCCGCGGCTCGGACGTTCGTTGCTGTGCAGGATTTCCTCGATGTTCTGGATGGTTTCCTCGGCCAGGTGATCGAGCTTGAGGAACACCGGGCCGTTGCCGCTTTCCAGTTCCTGGTGGAACTCCCACATCATCTGACCGCTCCAGTAGTCGCACTCGATGAAGCGTTCGCCCTTGTTGTTGGCGGTGTAGCCACCCAGGGGGCCGGTGACGTAGGCGCAGGCCGGGCCGTTGTAATCCTTGATCAACGGGTTGATCTGGAAGCACTCCAGATTCGCCAGTTCGGCGCCTGCGTGATAGGCCATGGCGTACCCGTCGCCGGCGTTGGTCGGGTTCTCGTAGGTGCCCATCAGGTAGCCCGAGGACGGCAGCCCCAGGCGTCCGGCGGCGCCGCACGCGAGAATCACTGCCTTGGCCTTGATCACATGGAAATCGGCATTGCGGCAATCGAAGCCCATCACGCCGTTGACCGCGCCCTCCTCGTCCGTCAGCAAACGGGTGCAGACCAGGCGATTGGTGATGCTCACCCGCGCCCGCTTCAGTTGGCGGTACAGGACTTTCTTGATGTCGTGGCCTTCAGGCATCGGCAGCACATAGGCGCCCATGTGATGGACCTTTTTCACCGCGTAGTCGCCGGTCTCGTCCTTCTCGAACTTCACGCCCCAGCGGTCCAGTTGCTCGATGGTTTCGAAGCTGTGGGTGGCATAGGCGTACACCGCGGCCTGATTGACGATGCCGTCGTTGGCGATGGTGATTTCCTTGGTGTACTGCTCAGGCGTGGAGTGGCCCGGAATGATCGCGTTGTTCAGGCCGTCCATGCCCATGCTGATCGCGCCGCTGCGCTTGACGTTGGCCTTGTCGATCAGCAACACCCGCAGGTCGCGGTTGCGTTCCTTGGCCTTGATCGCCGCCATGGGACCGGCGGTGCCGCCGCCGATCACGACGATATCGTATTCCTGTTCCTGCGTGGTTCTGGTGATGATGTGGGTCATGCCTGATCCCCTTTTTGCCGGTCGATCCGCAGGCGGTACTGGAAGGCATCGCCACGGTAGTAGAGGTGTTCGAAGTCCAGCGGCTGGCCGGCGGCGTCATGGGTCAGACGCTCGATGCGCATGATCGGCGAGCCGGTTTCGACGCCCAGCGCCTGGGTCAGATCGCTGTCGGCCAGCACCGCATCGATGGCCAGGTCGGCGTGCCCGAGGGCCAGGCCGCAGTCGTTTTCCAGGATCAGGAAAATGTCGCGGGTCACCAGATCGGCCTTCTCCAGGCGCCCGCCAACGGCCTTGGGCAGGTAGGTGATTTCCAGCGAGATGGGCTGGCGATTGATCAGCCGCACGCGCTTGATCTGCGCGACGATTTCGCCTTCAGCCACCTGCAGGCGCTCGGCGACCAGCTTGTCGGCGGCGATGAACTTGAAGCTGCGCAGGCGGTTGATCACCTCGTAGCCGCGACCGGTCATGGATTCGGCCAGGCCTTGCAGGGTGCTGACGTTCTGAAAGGTCTTGGGCTTGGCGACGAAGGTGCCCTTGCCGTGGATCTTGAAGATCAGCCCTTCCTTCTGCAGATCGCCCAGAGCCTGGCGCACGGTGATGCGGCTGACCTTGAACAGCGCCCCCAGTTCGCTTTCGGAGGGCATCTGGCTGTCTTGCGGGTATTCGCCGTCAAGAATGCGCGCGCGCAGGATGTCGCGCAGTTGGGTGTGCAGAGGGACGCTGCCGAGGGATAGAACGTTATCGGTCATCTGGAGATCACTTGTTATAACGAGTTATGACGTGATCTTAGGGTTATAACGGACTGCCTGAGAAATACCGTTTGAGAATAAGGATAGATTGGCCGAACGCGATCCCTTGTAGCCGCTGCCGAGCCTGCGAGGCTGCGTTCGGCGGCGAAGCCGTCGCGAAATCATGCGGCTCGGTGTGTCAGGGAAATTCGGGATTCAGGGTTTACGACGGCTTCGCCGCCGGACGCAGCCTCGCAGGCTCGGCAGCTGCTACAGGGGTCAGCGGCGATTGAGGATCTGATCCATCACCCAATCCGTCTTCAACGCCTCTTGCGCCAACGCAGGATGCCGCGCCTCACCCCGAATATGCGCATTCATGCCCATCACGTGATGCCACTGAATGTGCTCATGATTGGCAATGCTCAGGCTGAGGTGTTCATCGGCGCATAACTCGACCGGATGTTCATCGAACACCGAAAACCTGATCCGCCCTTGGCTGCCGATCATCTCGACCCGATCCTCGCGACCATCGGCGACGAAGTTCCAGCCGCCCATCCCCAACGCCCCGCTGGCAAACCGCCAACTGGCGCTGACCGCGTCTTCGGCGGCATACAGGCCGGCCTGACGCGCGGTGAATCCGGCCACTTCGACGATATCCCCCAGCAGATACTGGAACAGGTCGAAGCCGTGACTGGCCAGGTCCGCGAAATAACCGCCACCGGCAATCGCCGGATCGGTTCGCCAGTTGTCGCTACCGTCCAGATCCTTGGGCGACGGTGCCTTGGTCAGCGTCCAGCTCAGGTGCCGGACGTCGCCAATGCGCCCTTGCGCCAACCACTGCCGCACCTGCTGGAAGCGCGGCAACGAACGGCGGTAGTAGGAAACGAACAGGTGCAGTCCGGCATCGGCGAACGCCTGGTGCATCTCGCGGCTTTGCGCGCCGCTGAGCGACATCGGTTTCTCGACGCAGCAATGCTTGCCGGCGGCGGCAACCTTCAGGGCGTAGCCGTGATGACTGTCGGGGGGTGTGGCGATGTACACGGCGTCGACCTGCGGATCGTTGATCAGCGTGTCGACGTCGGTGCAGGTCCGGGCAATGCCGTGGCGCGCGGCGTAATCGCTGACCGCCTCCGGCCGTCGCCCCATCACCGCCACCAGCGCCGAGCCGGGTGCCTTGTAGAAGGCCGGCCCGCTCTTGCGCTCGGCGACGCTGCCGCAACCGATCATCCCCCAGCGCACGACATTCATGCGGCGGTCCCGATGCTCAGGGCGCGCAGGTCCAGTCGGCCATCCTTGAGCGGCGGGCACCAGTAGTAGCCGCCGGTGATCGGCCGGCTGATGCGGTACAGGCCGTCGGTGACGCCGTCTTCCAGACCGCTCATGCGGCGCAACTGGACTTCGAAGGCATCGAGGGAGAAGCCAAAGGCGAGGAACATCAGGCCAGCGCGATCGTCTTCGATCCACGGCATGGAACGGCGGACGACGAAGGCTTCAGGGGCGAAGCTTTCCTGGGCGGTGCGTTTGACGTGGGCGGAGATCGGCGCGTCGTCGAGCTCTTCGTTGTCGCTCAGGCGACGGCCCATGATGTCGTCGGTTTCGTGGGAAGGCATGGCGTGGAAGCGCTTGAGGTCATGCTGCCACTGCTGGATCGCGGCGAAGCTGCCACCGACCATGCCCTCGGCGCCGTTGCCGATCAGCGCCGCAGCGACAGCGGCTTCGTCCTGCGGGTTCTCGGTGCCGTCTTCGTAGCCGGTCAGGTCGTGGCCGTCGCGGTGGCGGAAGCCTTCGGTGACCTGGACCAGACGCAGGGCCGGCGCCAATGCAGCGGCAAAGGCGTTGCTGCGATTGAGCAACTCGCCCCGATCAGTGCCGTGCAGCCAGCACCACAGGGCCAGTTGCGTCGAGGGGTTGTTCACGCCCACGCCGGTCATCGCCGGAAAGGTGCGCAGCCCTTCGATATTCGTGCCCAGGGCCTTGACCAGCGGTTCACCGAAGCCCACTACCGCCGACGCGCCATCCACCAGTTGCGTCAGTTTGTCGAGCGCGCCCGGCAGATCGGCGACCGAATCGAGGGCGAAGAACATATGACGGGCTTGAGGCGGAACGGGGGTGGCGAGAATGCCCGGCTGGTAGTGACTCATGTGAACTCCTTCAGAAAGAGCGCGAAGTTTAACTCCGGCATCGCCGCTTGTGTGCGGCGAGGTCAAAGATTGCGGTCTACGCTTGAGGCACAAGATCCAGACCCTCAGCCTCTCTATTCTGCCGGTTAGCCATCAAAAACACGTACCCAAACTGCAGGAGCGAGCTTGCTCGCGATGGAGGCCCGGACGACGCGGGAAACCAGACAGCCCGCGTCATCGTTGACGACCATCGCGAGCAAGCTCGCTCCTGCAGGTGAGGTGTGTGGCAGACATTTCTTATGAGGTAGCGACATGAGCACAGCAGACTTCCTCGGCAACCTCTTCCCCGAGGCCGGCAGCATCCCGGAAAAATACCGCTTCGACGCGCAGATCGAGCAACGCGAATACCTGGTCGACGGCGTCCTGAAAACCTGGCCCGGCGCCCTCGCGACCGTACGCAGCCCGGTTTATTTGAGCAGCGCGGCGGGCGACGAACAGGTCATCCTCGGCAGCACACCGCTGCTGGACGCCGAGACCGCCCTCACCGCCCTCGACGCCGCCGTCCGCGCCTACGATCGTGGCCAGGGCCTGTGGCCGACCCTGCGCGTGGCCGAGCGCATCCAGCATGTCGAAACCTTCCTCAAACACATGCGCGAACAGCGCGAAGCCGTGGTGAAACTGCTGATGTGGGAAATCGGCAAGAACCTCAAGGATTCGGAAAAGGAATTCGACCGCACCTGCGATTACATCGTCGACACCATCAACGCCCTGAAAGAACTCGACCGCCGCTCCAGCCGCTTCGAACTGGAACAGGACACACTCGGCCAGATCCGTCGCGTGCCGATGGGCGTGGCGCTGTGCATGGGGCCCTACAACTATCCGTTGAACGAAACCTTCACCACGTTGATTCCAGCGTTGATCATGGGCAACACAGTGGTCTTCAAGCCGGCCAAGCTCGGCGTGCTGCTGATTCGCCCGCTGCTGGAGGCCTTTCGCGACAGCTTCCCGGCCGGGGTGATCAACGTGATCTACGGCAGCGGCCGCGAGACCGTCAGCGCCCTGATGGCCAGCGGCAAGATCGACATCTTTGCCTTCATCGGCACCAACAAGGCCGCCAGCGACCTGAAGAAACTGCACCCGCGCCCTCACCGCCTGCGGGCGGCATTGGGGCTGGATGCGAAGAACCCCGGCATCGTCCTGCCGGAAGTGGATCTGGACAACGCGGTCAGCGAAGCGCTCACCGGCTCCCTGTCGTTCAACGGCCAGCGTTGCACCGCGTTGAAAATCCTCTTCGTCCACGAAGACGTGGTCGACACCTTCATCGAGAAATTCAACGCCAAACTGGCCGCGCTCAAGCCCGGCATGCCTTGGGACAGTGGCGTGGCGCTGACGCCGCTGCCGGAAAAAGGCAAGGTCGATTATCTGCATGGACTGGTGGCCGATGCCGTCGAGAAAGGCGCGAAAGTGGTCAACCCCAACGGTGGCGCGGCCCGGGCGTCGTTCTTCTACCCGGCGGTGCTGTACCCGGTGACGCCGCAGATGCGGGTCTATCAGGAAGAACAATTCGGCCCGGTGGTGCCCATCGTGCCGTACCGCCACCTGGACACGGTGATCGATTACGTCCTCGAATCGGACTTCGGCCAGCAACTGAGCATCTTCGGCACCAACCCGGTGGCGGTCGGGCGCCTGGTCGACACCTTCGCCAATCAGGTCGGCCGGATCAACCTCAACGCCCAATGCCAGCGCGGCCCGGACACCTACCCGTTCAACGGCCGCAAGAATTCCGCCGAGGGCACCCTGTCGGTACATGACGCGCTGAGGGTGTTTTCGATCCGGACCCTGGTCGCCACCAAATTCCAGGAGACCAACAAGGACCTGATCAGCGAGATCATCAGTGGCCGCAGTTCGAGCTTTTTGACCACCGACTACATTTTCTGAGGAGGCGAATCTGAGCAGGTCCCTGGAGCATCGACTGCCACCACTGCTGCGCCGGCTGCTGCGTCCGCTGCTGGACCCGTACCGGCGTTATCGCCATGCCAAGGTCATCCACGCAGTCCGTGTGTCGCTGGGGTTGCTGGCATCGATCCTGCTGACCACCGGCATTCATCTGCCCCATGGCGAATGGGCTTCGGTGACGATGCTGGTGGTGATCGGCGGTTTGCAGCACCACGGCAACATCGGCAAGAAGGCCGCGGAACGGGCCATCGGCACCCTGGTCGGTGCGGCGATCGGTCTGTTGCTGGTGCTGCAACAGGCCTGGCTCGGCATGCCCTGGCTGACCTATTTCGTGATGGCGGTGATTTGCGGATTTTTCTCCTATCACGCCATCGGCAAGGGCGGATACACCGCACTGCTGGCGGGCATTACCGTCTTCATCGTCGCCGGTCATGGCGACAACCCGATCTCCGACGGTTTGTGGCGCGGGGTCGATATCCTGATCGGCATTGCGCTGGCCCTGGCATTTTCCTTCGCATTGCCGCTCTACGCCGTCTACTCCTGGCGCTACAACCTGGCCGACGCCCTGCGGGACTGCGCGAAAATCTACGGACGGATTATCGACGGCCAGCCCGTCACCGCCGACGAACACCTCAAACTCGTGGGCCGCCTGAACGCGGTGATGGTGCAACTGCGCTCGCTGATGCCATCGGTGTCCAAGGAAGTGAAGATTTCCATGACCGAACTCGACGCCATCCAGCGGCACTTGCGCATGTGTGTCAGTACGCTGGAGATTCTGGGCAATACGCGTCCGGATGGCGGGGATGCTGATGCGATGCTTCAGCTGCAATCCGAGTTCAAGGCCGAGCATCGGCTGATTCGGGTGCAACTGATTGGCATGGCCCGGGCGCTCAAGACCGGTGAATACCTGCGCCTCGAGCGGTCCGTGCCGGTGCCGTCGGACTCCCTTCAGGACACGCCAATCCATAGTTCTCTGGACGGTTACCGACTGTTGATTCGCCAGTTGGCGGCCAACATCGGCGAGATGCGCCAGCGCCTGGCCAGGACCGCGCCGCAGTGGAGCATCTAGGCGTTGGTTACCGCCTTGCGAAACTTCAGGCTCCAGCCCTGCTGCATCCCGGCAGCGGCCAGCAAGATGGCGACCACGCCGATCCATTGCAACGGTTCCAGACGGTGACCGAAGGCAAACCAGTCGACGAAGATCGCTGCGATCGGGTAGATGAACGACAGCGCGCCGGTCAATGCGGTCGGCAGTTTCTGGATGGCACCGTACAGCAGCACGTACATCACGCCGGTGTGCACGATCCCCAGGGTCACCAGACTGGCCCAGGCACTCGGCGCCTGTGGCAGCGCGGAAAAGTGCGCGAAGGGTGCGAGTAACAGCACGCCGGTGCTGACCTGAATCAGTGCGATCAGATGCGGCGGCGTACCGGTCAGGCGCTTGATGATCAGCGCGGCAATCGCGTAAAGGAACGCGGCGCCCAGCGCCAGCACGATGCCAATCAGGTATTCATTGCCACTCTCGCCCTGCCCGCCATGGGCGCTGACGATTGCCAGCATGCCGAGGAACGAAACGCCCAGCCAGGAGAGTTTCTGCACGGTGATTTTCTCGTTGAGAAACACTGCGGCCAGCCCCACCAGCATGAACGGCTGAACGTTGTAGACCGCCGTGCCGATGGCAATGGAAGCCCGGGAGTAGGAGGCGAACAGCAGCACCCAGTTGCCGACAATCGCCACGCCGCTGAGCACGGCCAGCAGGAAGGTGGTGCGGGTCAGGATCCCCGGACGCAGGAAGCCGAATGCCGCGCAAATCAGCAACAACGTGCCCGCGCCGAACAGGCAGCGCCAGAACACCACATCCAGAACCGGTTGCCCGGACACCAGCACAAACCAGCCGATGGTGCCGGAGATCAGCATGGCGGCGGTCATTTCCAACGAGCCACGGCGTATTGTCTTGTCCATCTTCAGACTCCTCTGTTGATGGGCAAAGTATGACAAGCCGTGCAGGCGCTTCTCCAGCGCAAAAATCAGGCTAAACTCGGCATCTGCCTTTTTTATCAAGGCGATTTTCGGAAACTGCCTAATCGAGGATTTCATCATGACCGACGATATCGACCAGGTGCTGATCAGCGCCTTGATGGAAGACTCGCGACGCTCGCTCAAGGCCCTGGCGCAGATCAGCGGATTGTCCTCGCCCAGCGTCGCCGAGCGTCTGCGCCGCCTGGAAGAACGCGGCGTGCTCAAGGGCTACACCGTTGAAATCGACCCGAAGTGCTTCGGCTACCAGCTTCAGGCCATCGTGCGGGTTCGTCCGCTGCCAGGCCAGCTGCATGAAGTGGAGCGGCAGATCATGTCCATTCCCGAGTTCACCGAGTGCGACAAGGTCACCGGCGAAGACTGCTTCATCGCGCGCCTGCACGTACGCTCGATGGAGCAGCTGGACACCCTGCTCGATCGCCTCAACACGCTCGCGGAAACCAACACGGCAATCGTCAAGAAAACCCCGGTCAAACGCCGCTTGCCCCCAATGGCGTGAGCCTTCGCTCGAATCGCAGCCAATAAAAAACCCGCCGAAGCGGGTTTTTCATTTCAAGGCCGATGATCAGTCATCGCGACCCATGATGCCGAACAGCTGCAGCAGGCTGACGAACAGGTTGTAGATCGATACATACAGGCTGATGGTCGCCATGATGTAGTTACGCTCGCCGCCATGGATGATGGCGCTGGTCTGGAACAGAATGCAGACCGAGGAGAACAGCACGAAACCTGCGCTGATCGCCAGTTGCAGACCGCTGATCTGGAAGAAGAAGCTGGCCAGCGTTGCACCCAGCAGGACGAAGAAACCCGCGGTGATGAAACCGCCGAGGAAGCTCATGTCCTTGCGGGTGATCAGCACATATGCCGACAGACCACCGAACACCAGTGCCGTCATCGCGAACGCCGAGCTGACGACTTCAGCGCCGCCCTGCATGCCCAGGTAACGGTTGAGGATCGGGCCGAGCAGGAAACCCATGAAACCGGTCAGGGCAAATGCCGACACCAGGCCCCAGGCCGAATCACGGAGTTTGTTGGTGAGGAAGAAAAGACCGTAGAAGCCGATCAGCACCACGAAGATGTTGGGGTAGCCAACACGCATCTGCTGGGCCACGTAGGCGGTGATACCGCTGAAAGCCAGCGTAAGGGCGAGCAAGCCGTATGTGTTGCGCAGGACGCGGCTAACCTCTAGCTGCTCAGCCTGCAAGCTGTTATTAACTGCGTAATCCTGTTCGCGCATGGCGACACTCCTGTTGGTTTGTAACGTTCAGACGCAAAGATCATAACAGACGCTCTGTAACAAGCTATGCAGAGAGTTTGACAGTGTGTTTCATTCAGGTATTATGGCGCCCGCAACAGAAACGGAGGTGTGGCCGAGTGGTTTAAGGCAACGGTCTTGAAAACCGTCGACTGTAACAGGTCCATGAGTTCGAATCCCATCGCCTCCGCCATATTTGATACGACAAAGCCCTGATTATTCAGGGCTTTGTCGTTTCTGGCATCCGCAACACACTCAGCCACTCAATGCCCGCGAATGTAGTGTTCCAACTGCCGGATCAGATCGGCCTGCTCAACGATCGCCTCCTTCACCAGATCACCGATCGACAGGAGACCAATGAGTTGATCACCTTCCACCACCGGTAAATGGCGTAGATGCCTGTCAGTCATGACCTCCATGCAACGCTCAATGCTCTGCTGACTCTCTGCCGTCACGACGGGCGCGCTCATGATGGTCCTGACCGGCGTGCCGACTGAGGATCGTCCCTGTAGTACCACCTTGCGCGCATAGTCGCGCTCACTGATCACGCCAACCACCTGCCCCTCCTCTATCACGGGCAATGCACCCACATTCTTTTCAGCCATCATCCTTAGCGCTTCATACACCATCTGATCTGGCGCGATGCTATGTACCTGCTGGTTTTGCGTGACCTTCAGTTTCAGCAATTGTGCGGCTGTTTTCATGGGCGGCTCCGATGCTAATGGCGGATAAAAACGCAAAAAAAAACGCCTGAAACCTTTAGGTTTCAGGCGCCTTTGCCTGTTGTTCGGTGGTGTTGCAGCCAGAGTCCTCCGCCTGAGATATCCATGCGATTCATGGCCTGTTCGGCCCGTCGATCAACGTTGACCGATGCGGTGTCCAGAGCAACATCTGGCTGGATCTGATGCGTGTCTTGCAGCCTTTGTGCCAGCGGACTTTTCATCCTGTGCGGGCATTCGAACTTCACGCACGCCAACTGCGGTCCAATTGAATTCAAGCGGAGGCAGACAAGTCGAGCAGATCGATGAGCTTTGAGCTGATGGAGGCATAAGCTCATCAGGATGCTTGCGAGTGGTGCACGTTGATAAGCGCAGAGCATTACAACAGTGCATGTCCGGATTACTCGATCGCTTGGCAATTCCCTGATCGAAGATCTTGTCGGGTCTGACGCTGCAAAAAAACCGAAATCGCCAGCCCGCTTCCAGCGAACCCCTCCCCGCCAAGCTGGTCTTCTGCTGTACCAGCTCTCGGGAACTCGACGTCATGTCCACTCAACAGAGCCTCATCGCACTCGCACGGGGCGGTTATGCCGCCCGTGGCGTTCTCTATCTGATCATCGGGATTTTCGCGCTGTTGGCGGCTCTCGATTCGACCAAACCCAAAGACAGTGAGAAGAGTCTTGAAGCGTTGCTGAGCCAACCCTTTGGCTATGTGCTGGTCGCGCTGGTGGTGATTGGTCTGTTCGCCTATGCGGTATGGCGAGTGTTTCAGGCCGTCCGCGACGTTGATCATCACGGTAAGCGATTCAAGGGATTGGTCATTCGTGCAGGTCTGTTGGCCGGTGGCCTTTTCAATGGAGGGCTGGCTTTTTTTGCCCTGGGATTGCTGATCAGCGGAATCAGACGTTCCGGTGATTCCCAAGGCGGGCAAACCCGGGATTTGCTCGCGCATGTGCTGTCCTGGGAGGAATCGAACCTGCTGGTATATCTCATCGCAATCGTGCCGCTTGGCGTAGGCATCGCTCACATCATCAAGGGCTGGAAGGCGTCGTTCGAGAAGTACTTTGAAGCGGATGAAGAGGTCATGCAGTACGTCCGCCCGGTGTCTCGGCTTGGCCTCATGGCCCGTGGCGTGGTTTTCATCGAAATCGGCCTGCTGCTGATACTCAGTGGCTCGAATTACCAGGCGCTGCATCCGCCAGGCATGAAGGACGCTCTCGACGCCCTGCAGAATCTGCCGGCTGGCGGGCTGGTCCTGATGTTGATGGCCCTGGGGCTGATCGCCTTTTCGGTTTACAGCTTCGCCGAGGCCGCCTGGCGAAAGATAAACGTGATGTAGCTCTGGCTGATCATCTCCCGGGTGACTCAGGCTTCTGGAACAGAGGTAATCGCAACGCCCTTGCGCCCCAACTGCTTGACCCCATACATGGCCTGATCCGCCGCCTTGAGCAACGTATCCAGACTCTGGCCATGAACCGGACACAATGAAACGCCGATGCTGCACGATACCGATAACTCTCCGGCGCTCGTCATCACTGGCTGCGAGAGGCTGCCGAAAACCCTCGCCGCCTTCGCCTGCGCACTTTCGAGGTCTTGCAGATCGGCAATCAGCATCACGAACTCATCGCCGCCGTACCGCGCCGCGGTGTCACCGGTGCGCGTGCTGTGCAGCATTCGATTGGCAACCGCCCGCAGCACCTGGTCGCCCACTTCATGGCCGTGCCGGTCGTTGATGTCCTTGAAGTGATCCAGGTCGATCACCAGCAGGGCGAACGGGATGCCTTTCACTTGCCAGTCGGAAAACGCCTGGTTGAACCGCTCGGCGAACAGGTAGCGATTCGGCAATTGCGTGAGGACATCGTGAGTCGCCAGATAGACCGAACGCTCATGCTCGACATCCGCCCTTTCTATCGCCCTGAAGTGCCGAATCAGGACCATCGGCATCAACACCAGTGCCCCGGCGAGCACCAGCAGAATCATCAGCATCTCTTCGGTCAGCACATCCCCGAGGCGCAGCTGACGTTCGAACATCAAGGTCATGGGCTGCGATGCACTGCGGATCTCGATCCTGTCGGTCAATTGCGGCAGGAGCAGACGATCGAGAAATCCCGCTTGTTGAACCTGCGTTGAAAAGATGTCGCTCTCCGATCCCGCAGCGTTCTTCAGTACGGCAGTGATATGAACCAACGGATCGATGTTGGCTTCATTCACGGCCTCCAGAAATACGTCTGTCGCCGCTGGGTCTCGGAATTCAACAACAGCAAAGCCGAAAACAGTACCAGCCCGATAGCCAGCGCAATAAAGCCCATCAGCGAGCTGCGCCGTTTAGTCCATTTCATTTTGCATCGTCCATTGCGCAGATCAGACATACTGCCCCGCTCATCCACAAAAATCATCTGCGATTTAGCCGTGGATAAACGTTTTTACCGGCGCAAAGCCAATGTCAGAGGATGCTATCGGTGAAAGTAACCATTGAAGACTGGATGGAGACGCTGCCATTCGTATTCCGTGTCCTTGGCCAACGCCGCATCCATCAACTGCCGGTGCTCATGGGGCACATCGCGTTCAGAGCTGTCATCGTAGTGCATCGACAGGAAACGATAGCGCGCGGTCTGGTCGCGCCTGTGTGGGCGATGGATATGGAGTCGGAGGGGGCGAGGCAGTTTCTGGGTGATGACTGAGCGCGTTCATTACTTCGCAGCGCACATGAAAAAGCCCTGGGGGATGCCAGGGCTCAATCTCTTGGAATGAAACTTCCAGTTCATTCCATTGTTCAATTCGCGCTCCCACCTTCGTGGACAGAACGGGCTTAATCGTCTTCTTCGTCCAGATAGGAATTCAGGTCCTCGTCCTCATACTCCTCGTCTTCGTCATATTGAGACGCGAACTCATGGTCAAGAAGATGTTCATGCTCCGGTTCAGGAGCCTCGTTCTCGTTACTCATGACATGACCTTCCAATACATTAATGACGCGAGGCTATATATCGATCGAGAACCGAAGAGTCAAAACATATCGATGAGCGCCCCTCTCTATGAAAACAGCTAGGGGAGTGCTCCAGCGTCACCCTCGTCCGACTTGTGCGCTGCGTCCCGACCCGCCCGACAGCTTCTGCAAAACACCGGCGCCGGCGTCCAGCTGCAGTGATAGCGGAATGGCAAGTGACAAGCCTCACACGTCGCCTCCGGCCATTCCTTATCCCTGCGGTCCTTTGCGAGCGAGGCTTTCAACTTGCGCATCGAATCGTGACTGTTCGGGCTCATCGGGTGCTCCATTGTTTTCCCTTTCCCAATGGGTTTGATACTTCAGTGTGGCAGAGGTTCATGCACAATGGCGCGACTGACCGTAAAGAAAATCCAGCCTCCCAAACTGCAAATAATAAGTACTCCTAAACACAATATTTCTTTTTCAAGTCAACTCCCTTTCAACGCCGCCCTGCGCGCCCGATCGCTATAACCAAGAAGAGGCACGGTTTGCGTGAATGGCTGAAGTGACAAGCGCTTTGCTGTCAGGACGTGAAATCAAATGTTTTTGCCGATCCCCAAGAAAATCACCGTCGTCTCCCCCCATCTCGATGATGCGGTCTTCAGTTGCGGTTGTCTTTTGGCCGAAAGTCCCGACGCGCTGGTCATCACCGTCTTCGCGGGCGTGCCGGATCCCGAAGTCGCGACCACGGCCTGGGATGCGGCAACGGGTTTCAATAGCGCGAATCAGGCGGTGCTTGCCCGGCGTGATGAAGATACGGAAGCGATGCGCAGGCTTGGGACGATAGGGATTCGGCTGAGTTTCTGGGACGGCCAGTACGGTCGGACCTATCAAACGAGCGACCTGGTACCGGCGCTGGAAGCGATCCTCGAGCAACGGGGCGGCACCGTGGTCTTGCCCATGGGGCTTTTGCACCCCGACCATCTGCTGACCAGCAACGCCTGTCTGGCGGTACGCGAAGCGTTTCTGCGTTCGCAAGAATACGCCGAGGATGACGCCATCGATCATCCCAACAAATGGCTGGTCTACGAGGAGGCGGTCTATCGGCAGGTGCCCGGCCTGGTGCTTACCCGGCTCGCCGCCTGCAAGCAGGCCGGGCTGAGGATGCGGCCGGTCGAGTTCGCCACCTCGAGCCTTAAAAAGAAAGCCCACGCCGTCGGCGCGTATCGCAGTCAACTGGCGCAATTCGGAGCCGCCAAGCGGGCGGATATGTTTGCTCTTGAACGTTATTGGCAGCTGGATCTCGAATAGTGTCGCATTGGTGAGCTACGCTGACCCGAAACCTGAGGATTCGTGATGCCAAATTCCGACCTGCTCCCTTCCCTGCTGTACAAGATCAACGAGAACCAGCTCGCTCTCGAAGCGGCCATCATGGAGCTCACGAACTGGGCCGAGCAGCACGGCGCCAAGGACATTGCCGACAACGTGCATGCCGCCCTGGACGTCATCGACAAAAATGAAGAGTTCATCAAGCTGACGCTGGCGGTGTTCATGGCGCCGGACTGAAACAGCGCTTCCAGCCTCATCCGTGCGCTGGCGGCTACGCCAGCTGCATCAACGCCTCTTCCACCGCAGCCACCATGCGGTTGCCCTTGGCTCCCGGCAGTTTCCACGCCGCGATGACCATCCCCAGTGGCACTGACTGATCGACCGGCGCCACCAGTTCACCGCTGTCCAGATAGCGCTGTATGAGGCTGCGCCGGCCGATCAGCACACCCGACGCCAGCAAGGCTTGTTGCACGGCGATGGAGTACAGCGAAAAACCCGGCCCGCGCGCCACGAACTTCTGGCCGGGCATGACCGAACGGGTCCAGACGTCCCAGTCGCTCCATCCCACATCGGCGATGCAGCGTACATCGGCAAGGTCCTCTGGTTGACTGATCCGGGCCGCCAGCGCAGGCACGCAGACCGGCAGAACCTCCTCGACCGCGAGCATGCGTTGCCCGCGCTCAAGCTGCTCGGTGTAGAACAGGCAGAGATCGAAAGGGCTGCGTTTGAGGTTGGGCGCTTCATCGACGGCGGTGACGGAAATTTCGATGGGCGCCAGCATTTCGGTCAGGCGTGGCAGGCGCGGGCCGATCCACAGTTCGGCCAGCGCAGGCGAAGTGACGATATGCACCCGCTGTGGAGCGGAGAGTCGGCGCAGGGTTCGGGCGGCTTCCTCTACGGCGTCGAATGCTTCGATGAACTGGTCCTTCATGCTTTCGCCAAGGGCCGTCAGCCGCACGCCCTTGGCATGGCGTTCGAACAGGGCCGCGCCGTATTCGTTTTCCAGCGCCTTGACCTGGGCGGCGATAGCGCCGGGTGTCACCTTCAGCTCATGGGCCGCCCGGGCGAAGCCGCCGAGACGGGCCGAGGCCTCGAAGGCGCGCAGGGCGTTGAGTTGCAGGGTGTGGCGGATGGGAGAGTCGAGAAACATGGAGTGCGCCTGATGCCTGTAAGTTAAGCCGAACAGATTCTCGCCACAATTTACTCATCGCCCGTTCAATCTCTTGACTGGCCGTGAGCCTCATTTTTTCTAGGCCTAATATTTCAGAAATCTACCGTTGTTCCCAGTTGGCGCGCGCATTATTTTGATCATGAAACATCTGTTTACGCTAAACCGCCCGCTCAAGCTCAAGGAACTCAAATGAATTATCGAAGTGGGACACAGGCGTTCGTGCACGGTGCTCACAGCGCTTCCCCTTTGACCACCGGGGTCATTCCTTTTGGCTTGATCGCTGGCGTCACCGCTGCCGGGATGGGCATGTCGGCCACCAAGGCCATGGGCATGACGCTGCTGTTCTATTCAGGATCGGCGCAGATCGCCGTCTTGCAGATGCTGCAGAACGGCGCCCTGCCGGTGACCATCGTGCTCACCGCGCTGGTGATCAATCTTCGCTTTCTGATGTACAGCGCATCGCTCGCGCCGCACCTGCACGATCTGCCCCGGCGCAAAACCTGGCCGCTGTCCTATCTGCTCGCCGATCAGGTGTTCGCGCTGTTCAGCCTGAGAACGGCCGCGGGCGGACTCGGCCGTTTCGCGTTTCCCTACTACATGGGCGCCGCGATCACGATGTGGCTGGCTTGGAACCTGGCGGTGCTGGCGGGCGTGTTTCTGGGCGCGCGCATACCCGAGTCCTGGTCATTGGGCTTCGCGATTCCTCTGTCATTCCTGGCGCTGCTGATCCCCAGCATCCGCAATGCCGCGACCTTGAGCGCCGCCATTGCGGGAGGTTCGCTGGCGATACTCGGCGTCGACCTGCCCTACAACCTGGGCATGCTCACGGCTTCGCTCGGCGGTGTTATCGCCGGACTTGTCGTCGAGCATCTGCGAAAGGATTTGAACACCGCACAAGCCACCGACGCCGAACAGGAGGCCTCATGAGCGAGTTGTCCCAGTGGGGCCTGTTTCTGTTGATCGGCGCCGGTACTTTTGCCATTCGCCTGTCCTTCATCCAGTTCTACGGCAGTTTGCGCATCCCGCCGCTGCTCAGCCGCGCCCTGCTCTACGTCCCGGCGAGCGTGCTGGCCGCGCTGGTGTTGCCGGCGGTGGTCTACCCCGATCGCCACGGGACGTTCGACTGGAGCAATCCGCAGATTCCTGCGGCGATACTCGCAGCCCTCGTCGCCTGGCGAACCCGCAGTACCTTGCTCACGCTGTTGGTCGGGATGGGCACGTTGTGGGCGCTGAAATACTGGGGGCTTTAGAGGTTATGCAGCACCAGCTGCACCCCAGTGACGAGCAGCCCGAACCAGGCGATGCGATAGAACCATTTCTGGTTGACCCGCCCCTGCAGCCAGATCCCCAGCCAGACCCCGGGAATCACGATCGGAGCCAGCGCCAGACTGGCGCCGAGGTTGGTCGTCGTAAACTGTCCCAGCAGCGCATAGGGCACCAGTTTGATCGCATTGGTCAGCAGGAAGAACACGTTGGTGGTGGCGATGTAGCGCACCTTGTCCATCTGTTGCGGCAGCAGGTACATCATCAGCGGCGGCCCGCCCGCGTGTGCGACGAAACTGGTGAAACCCGCCAGGGCGGAATAGAAGGTGCCCTTGCCGGCATGGGGTTGCGCCGGCGCCAGGGTGTGCCGAGCGGTCCAGACGTTCAGGCAGAAAAACGCAATCGCGATGCCCCCCATCAACAGCGCGATCAGCCGCTCACTCAAGGCACCGAACGACAGCGCGCCAATCAGCACGCCGACCAGGGCGCCCGGAATCATGATCTTCAGGTTGCCCTTGTCCCACTTGCCCCGAAAGCGCCGCAGCCCGGTGATATCGGCCAGGCACAGGATCGGCAGCATGATCGCCGCCGCCTGGGTGGGCGGCATGTTCAGCGCCAGCAACGGCACGGCAATGCCGCCCAACGCACCACCGAAACCGCCCTTCGAAATCCCCGTCAGCAAGACCGCCGGTATCCCCAACAAAAATAACTCGACCAGCGACATGCCTTGCTCCGTCTCGACCGTTGAAAACTTCGGCCACCTTACGGCCAGGCGTCGGGTTTAGGAAGATCCTAGCTCTCCCATGGCGCAACACAGTCGATATCGATGACGTACTTCGCAATCGCCTCGCCGCAAACGCTCGCCGCAAGCTTGCCTTCGTGAACCAGCGCCGTCAGCGCACTCAACACGATCTGATAACGGTCCACTTCAAAGAACCTGCGCAGCCTGTCACGGGTATCGCTGCGGCCGAAGCCGTCGGTGCCCAGCACCGTGTAGCGGCCATCGAGGTAACTGCCGATCAGCTGGGGCAAGGCGCGCACGTAATCGGAGCAGGCAATGATCGGTGCAGATCCCTCGAGCGAAGCCTGAAGGTGACTGCGGCGGGCCGGTTGTTGCGGATGCAGGCGGTTCCAGCGCTCGACCTCCCGGGCATCCCGGGCCAGCTCGCTGAAGCTGGTGACGCTCCAGACCTGGCTGTCGACGTTCCAGTCGCTGGCCAGCAACTGCGATGCGGCAATCACTTCGCGCAGGATCGCCCCCGACCCCAGCAGCTGGACACTGCCGCGCGCATCGGCGACCTCATGCCGAGCGAAGCGGTACATGCCCTTGATGATCGCCTGCTCCGCACCCTCGGGCAGGTTGGGTTGCGGGTAGTTTTCGTTCATCAGGGTGACGTAGTAGAACTCGTCCACCTGACGCTCCAGCATCTGGCGCATGCCGTGGTCGAGGATGACCGCGAATTCGCAGGCGAAGGCCGGATCGTAAGCGCGGCAGTTGGGGACCATCGCGGCCATCAGGTGGCTGCTGCCGTCCTGGTGTTGCAGGCCCTCGCCGCCCAGGGTCGTGCGCCCGGCGGTGGCGCCCAGGAGGAAGCCGCGGGCCCGTTGATCCGCCGCGGCCCAGATCAGGTCGCCGATACGCTGGAAGCCGAACATCGAGTAGTAGATGTAGAACGGCAACATGGGCAGGCCGTGCACCGAATAGCTGGTCGCGGCCGCCACCCAGGAACTGATCGCCCCGGCCTCGCTGATGCCTTCTTCCAGAATCTGCCCGTTGAGGGCTTCGCGGTAACTGAGGATCGAACCGATGTCTTCCGGCTCGTAGCGCTGGCCGACGCTGGAGTAGATGCCGATCTGCTTGAACAGGCTGGCCATGCCGAATGTGCGAGCCTCATCGGCCACGATCGGTACGATGCGCGGCCCCAGTTGCCGGTCCCGCAGCAACCCGCCGAGCATGCGCACGAAGGCCATGGTGGTGGACATTTCCTTGCCGTCGGCGGCGATCGCAAAGCCGGCATAGCTGTCGACCTCGGGGATGGCCAATGGCGGGCAAGCCGAGGGTCGCGCCGGCAGATAACCACCCAGGGCCCGGCGGCGTTCGTGCAGGTAGCGCATTTCACGGCTGTTTTCGTCGGGTTTGAAGAAGCTCAACTCGGCGGCCTGTTCATCGGTCAATGGCAGGTTGAAACGGTTGCGGAATGCGATCAGCGCCTCCCGGTCGAGCTTCTTCTGCTGGTGCACGGTCATCCGCCCCTGCCCCGCCTCGCCCATGCCAAAGCCTTTCTTGGTCTGCGCCAGAATCACCGTGGGCTTTCGACCTTCGCGCTGGGCGGCATGATAGGCGGCGAATATTTTCACCAGGTCATGGCCACCGCGCTTGAGACGGTCGATCTGCTCGTCGCTCAGGCCCTGGGCCAGTTTTGCCAAGGCCTCGTTCTGGCCGAAGAAGTACTCGCGGTTGAACTGACCGTCCTTTGCCGCGAACGTCTGGAACTGGCCATCGACGGTGGCGGACAACGCCTTGACCAGCGCCCCATCGGTGTCCCGCGCAAACAGGCCGTCCCAGTCGGAACCCCAGACCAGCTTGATCACGTTCCAGCCGGCGCCGCCGAACAGCGCTTCCAGTTCGTCGATGATCCGACCGTTGCCACGCACAGGCCCATCCAGCCGTTGCAGGTTGCAGTTGACCACCCACACCAGGTTGTCCAGCCCTTCGCGCGCCGCCAGGGTCAGCGCCGACATGCTTTCCGGTTCGTCCATTTCCCCGTCGCCGAACACGCCCCAGACGGTGCGGCCGCTGGTGTCCAGCAAACCGCGATGCTGCAGATAACGCATGAAGCGCGCCTGGTAGATCGAGCTGATCGGGCCGATGCCCATGGAGCCGGTGGGAAATTGCCAGAAGTCGGGCATCAGCCACGGATGCGGGTAACTCGACAGGCCCCGGGCGCCGTTGGCCCGGGCACCGATTTCCTGCCGATAGTGGTGCAGGTCCCGCTCCTCGAGCCGTCCTTCGAGGAAAGCGCGGGCGTAGACACCCGGCGCCGAGTGCGGCTGGTAGAACACCAGATCGCCACCGCTGCTCTGGGTTCGGGCCTTGAAAAAATGGTTGAAACCCACTTCGAACAGATCGGCGGCGCTGGCATAACTGGCGATGTGTCCGCCCAGTTCGCCGTAGGCCTGATTGGCCCGGGCCACCATCGCCAGGGCGTTCCAGCGCATGATCGACGCCAGGCGCTCCTCGATGGCCAGGTCCCCGGGAAACACCGGCTGGCGGTCGACGCTGATGGTGTTGATGTAGGGAGAGCCGAGGCTGGGGCGCCACCCGATGTCCGCTTCGCTGGCCACCGCCAGCAAGGTATCGAGGATCCTTTTCGCCTGCTCCGTGCCGCCATAGGCGATGACCGAGAGCAAGGCGTCGCGCCACTCGGCGATTTCCTGAAGGTCTTCCGCTGCCTGGCCCGGTGATTGGGCGTGTTGATCGGACGGGTTCATGGGCGACTCCTGCAAAATCGGCATTACATCAATGTGGTCGCTCTGCGCGACTTTCGCTAGAGACCACAGCGTTCTTGCAACACGCTTTTGGCCAGCGTCCGGGTGAGCGCGAGAATCTCCTCCACCTGCTGATCCATCGCGGCATGGGACGACGCCTCCTTGCCGAGCCTGACCAGCCGCAACGGATGACCGCGCACCGAACCGAGCCAGGTGAGGCTGGGGACCGGGCCGACTTCGACATCCAGCAAAAAGCAGCCCTTGGCGACGCAGCTCAGCAACTGGCTGGCCTGACAGGTGGCGGCGAGCGTCGGCTCGTCCGGGTTGGAGCCGGCCTGCAACCAGTCCTGCATGAAAGCCCCGGATTGCTGGACGACCAGATGGGCCACCTGGTCCCAGTCGTCGATGGCCCTGTGCAGTTGGTGGTTCATGTATGGCGGCAGCGTGGCGCTGGACACGATCACCACGGCGGCATCGGCCGAGGGTGGTTTGAGCCAGGTGGCGGATGGCGGTGTTCCTTGCATGGTGGTGACTCCTGTCACACAAAGCCTCAGATAACACAGGATCAAATGTGGGAGCGGGCTTGCTCGCGAAGGCGTCGTGTCAGTCGACACTTGCGCTGCCCGACACACCGCTTTCGCGAGCAAGCCCGCTCCCACAGGGGACTGCATGTGCAGTTACTCAACCGTTACGAAACAGAAAGCTGTACGCATTCAACGCCGGCACCCCACCCAGGTGCGCATACAGCACTCTCGATCCCTCCGGAAACTCCCCGCGACGCACCATCTCGATCATCCCGTTCATCGATTTGCCCTCGTACACCGGATCGGTCAACACCCCTTCCAGCCGCCCGCACAGACGAATCGCTTCCAGCGTGCCTTCGTTGGGCAGCCCGTATTCCGGATGCGCAAAGCGCGTATCGAGCACCACATCCTCTTCGGTGATCTCACGGCCCAGGTCCACCAGTTCCGCCGTATGCCGGGCGATGCGCAGGATCTGTGCACGGGTCTTGTCCGGCTTGGCCGACGCATCAATCCCGATCACCTTTTTCGAACGACCGTCGGCGGCAAACCCCACGATCATCCCGGCCTGGGTGCTGCCGGTCACCGAGCAGACCACGATGTAATCGAACTTGAAGCCAAGCTCCTGTTCCTGCTGCCGCACTTCCTCGGCAAAACCGACAAACCCCAGGCCACCGTAAGGATGCTCGGAACAACCGGCCGGAATCGGAAACGGCTTGCCGCCCCGCTCCCGCACATCGCTCATGGCCTTCTCCCAGCTGGGACGAATGCCGATGTCGAAGCCTGCTGCATCGAGGCGTACGTCTGCGCCCATGATCCGCGACATCTCGATGTTGCCGACCCGGTCATACACCGCGTCGGAATAATTCACCCAATTCTCCTGCACCAGCACGCACTGCATGCCCAGGTGCGCCGCGACCGCCGCCACCTGACGGGTCTGGTTGGACTGGATGCCGCCGATGGACACCAGGGTGTCGCAGCCCTGCTCGATCGCCTCGGGAATCAGGTACTCGAGCTTGCGCGTCTTGTTCCCACCGAAGGCCAGGCCACTGTTGCAATCTTCACGTTTGGCATACAGCTCGACCTTGCCGCCCAGGTGCTCGCTGAGGCGCTTCAAGGGAGTGATGGGCGATGGGCCGAAGGTCAACGGATAACGTTTAAAACGATTCAGGTTCATGGCGCTAATCCTTAATGGGGTGGGATATCCAAGCACTCTGGCGGGCTTCGATATTTCAATATTAAGAAAAAACCTGAAAATCCGTGTTGCAAATTTTGTCGATTTATAGTTGCTTTATTCCTTACAGAAACATCTCAAAGAAACTTTATTGCGTACAGGTCGACATGAACGCAACAAATAATCACAAACGATCCGCCACCCAGGCTGCAGAGCCGATGCCACTTGATCGCACCGACCGCGCCATCCTCAAGGCCCTGCAACGCGACGCTTCCATCTCCAATGTGGCCCTGGCCGAGAAAGTGAAACTGAGCCCGCCGGCATGCCTGCGACGTGTCGAACGGCTCAAGCAGGCCGGGCTGATCAAGGGCATCGTCGCCCTGCTCAACCCCGATGCGCTGGACGCCGGCATGGTGGTGTTGATCGGCGTGGTGCTGGACCGCTCCACCCCGGAATCCTTCGCCGCCTTCGAAGCCGCGGCGCAAAAGGTCTCGGGCTGCATGGAGTGCCATGTGGTCACGGGGGAATTCGACTACTTCATGCTGCTGCGCACCAAGGACAGCCAGAGCTTCAACCGGCTGCATGCCGAACAACTGCTGTACCTGCCGGGCGTGCGGCAGATTCGCTCGTTCATGGGGTTGCGGCAGGTGTTGTCGACGCCGCAGATTCCACTCTGAATTGATTCGATCGTATTTCCCCGCCGTTGTGTGGGAGCGGGCTTGCTCGCGAATGCGCAGTGTCAAACGACATCATCGTCGACTGACACACCGCCTTCGCGAGCAAGCCCGCTCCCACAAGGGGATGTGTTACTGGGAAGGCCGCGCGCGCAATCGCCGGCCAATCACATCCAGCACATCACAACCATCACGTAACGGGATGGCGCATAGCAAGGCGAAGTCGCTGAGGATGAAGGATTCACACTCGATCGAACCGCGCATGGACAGGTTTTCCAGGACCTCGACGACTGCGCGGATCCGGTAGTTGGCAGCGTCCATCAGAATGTCGAGCGGGACATGGGTGTCGATGAAGAAAGTGGGCATGTCGCTGCAATTGCCGGTCATGGCCATGTAGCGGTTGCCGGGGGGAGGCAATGGTTTTTCGTAGGGTGGATCTGGATGAAGTGTTTTCATTTTCAAAATTCCCAAAGGAGAAACGGAGCTGCCGTTAGCCTTCCTACGGGCTAGGGTGGCAGCCATGCACGGGGTAGGAATATCGAGACCTTTGGGAAAACTCGACCACGCCGAAGCGTGCCCGTGCACAGCCGCCGCAGGTGATCTTACGGACGCCGGTAAACGGCCGCAAACCAGGCTTCGACGCCAAATGCATCCCATCGGTCTAGAAGGGTTCCTACACCCTGTCTCTGGATGACCAGCGACCACCAAAGCCTACCCACCCAACACCTTCCAAACCACTTCACGCAAATCGCCACAATTCGAAGGAAATCTCCGAAGACCTTGCCCAGAAATGTCCTAGGACCAGCGGCATTCGCCTTCCCAAAACAACATCAATCCCCTCCAAGCCGCAGCCACCGGGCATTCCCACGTCCTAGGAAATACAGATATTTCCTACACTCGATAACGCCCCCCGCCTGTAGGAGCGAGGCTCGCCCGCGAAGACGGAGTATCAGCCGCCATCAATGCCGGATCTGCTGGCCTCTTCGCGGGCAAGCCTCGCTCCTACAGGCGGGGGTGGCGGAGAATCTGCGGACAACCGAAAGCCCATGCGAAGCCGAAATTTAATGAACCCTGCTGATCCGGTCGTACCTAAACCAGGGACTATCAGGAGGTAACTCATGCAATTTGAACCGACGTGGATCGTGCTGGCGGCAGTGCTCTTGGTTGCGGAATTGTGGGCGATCAACCGGGTGCGCAAGAGTGAGGGGAAATCGAGCACCAAGGGGGTGTGGATGGTGGTGATCGTGTTCGTGCCCCTGTTTGGGCTGTTGCTCTGGCTGCTGGCGGGGCCCAAGCATATTTCGCATAACCCGAATTCACCGCAAACCCGACAATAAACACCACCCCTGTGTGCGAGCCTGCTCGCGATGGAGGCCCGGCCACCGCGGGGCATCAGACAGCCAGCGTTATCGTTGACGTCCATCGCGAGCAAGCTCGCTCCTACACGTCCTTTCTGCGCAATCCCGACATGATGCCCTCGGGCCATGATGCGCAAGAAGTTGCACACTAAAAGTGTGGATAACCCTGTGTGAACATTGCTGCAGAGCGCGTCGTCCGGCGTGTACAGACGAGTGCGCAAGAAGTTGCCAGGCACTGCGCAACTTCTTGCGCACTTTTCAGGGTTTTTTCGCCTTTTCGGCGTCCATAGTCTCCACGTAATCGCCTCATCCTCCTGAATTCATTGACCTTCGTTATCTCTGGCACGTTCCTTGACTACGTGTTCATCCCCCGCATGGCGGTTTTGCCCTGCAGAACACCGAAAACCACAAGGACATGTGATGAGCTACGCAACAGAATCCCAGTTGAGACAGGCCAGGCGTAATCAGCGATTTCAGAACGTGCCCGTAGGCTCCGGCCAGTGCGGGTTGATGCAAAGGGAGGTCGCGGTTTTCCCCGTTCGCTATGCCGTGGACGAGTCGCCGCAAAAAGGCAGTTCTCAAGGCCCGAATCCGCTTCCGAAAAAATGGTCAGCCCCCACCCTGCCGCCGTTGAAGACCCGCAGCTACACCCTGCGCCAGCTGCGGGACGGCTGGCTGTACGTGTGGAGCAGCGCCGACGACACCTTCCATGAGTATCAGGTGGAACGCGAGATGCTCATTCGCCACGAATGGACCG
>NZ_JABFMP010000049.1 GCF_013359595.1 Pseudomonas sp. C1C7
GCTTCAACATTTCCATTGGCTGACCCACCGCCTTCGCGAGCAAGCCCGCTCCCACAGGGTTCTGTGCTGTACACGAAATCCACAGACACCCAAAAACACTGTAGGAGCTGCCGAAGGCTGCGATCTTTTGAATTTGCTTTAAAAACAAAGTCAAAAGATCGCAGCCTTCGGCAGCTCCTAGAGGGGATGGCGTGGCTCAATAGATGGCGTAAACCTTCCTCACCGTCTCCAGCACATCCCAGCGCCCGGTCCAGCCCGGCGGCAGGATGATCAGGTCCCCGCCGCTCACATCCATGGTTTCGCCGCTGGCGTCATCGGTCAACTGGGCCCGGCCGGACAGGATGTAGGTGAACTCCGTATCCGGACGATTGACCACCGGCCATCCCCCCGGCTGGCATTCCCAGATCCCCAGATTGCCCGTCGCTTCAGGCGCCAGGGTCTGGATGGCGATCTGCGGATCGCCCTTGTCTGCCCCGGCGCGCTGGCCGGCGGCCGTCAGTGGCAACTCATGAATAGCGGCGTTTTTGATGATGGTGAAAGTAGGCATGAAGTTCTCCTGTTAATGCGCACCGGTCAATTTTTCCAGCAACATGGCGGTGCGTGATGGGCGATGGGTGAAGCGCTCTTCGATATCGCTCAGGGACGCGGCGGCGAGTCCGCTGTTCACCCCCAGCCAGCGCAGCGGCTCGGGTTCCCAGGACGGAGATCGATGATTGACGATCGGCAAGCTGTTGATGTCGTCGTTCTGTTCAAGGATCAGGTTGCGCAGAATGCGGCCCGCCAGATTGCTGGTGGCGACGCCATCACCGACATAGTTGCCGGCCCAGGCGATGCGGTTCTTGCGGTCGATGCTCACCGTCGGGCACCAATCCCGGGAGACGCCCAGCGCGCCACCCCAGCGATGAGTGATCCGGGCATCGGCCAGGTCCGGGAAGAACTCGAGCATTGTTTTGTGGATCTTGCTGTGAACGTTGTCCACCAGATCCGAATCCTCGGAAATCTTCGAACCCCACTGATAAGGCGCGCCCCGGCCACCGAACACCAGACGTCCCTCGGCCGTGACCTGCCCGTACACCCGCAGATGGCGCATATCGTTGAAGGCCAGACGGTGATGCAGGTTCAGCTTGCGCCGCAGATCCTCAGGCAACGGCTCGGTGGCCAGCACCAGCGAATACAGCGGAATCACAAAACGCGAATGCCCCGGTTGCTGCGAAGTGAAGGCCTCGGTGGCGCGCACCGTAAACTTTGCGTTGATCGAACCCTGCGCCGTACGCACGACGCCCGGTGCATGCGCGGTGACCGCCGAGTGCTCGTAGATGGTTGCGCCCATCTGCTCCACCAGCCGGGCCAGACCGCGCACCAGCTTGCCGGGATGAATCAGCGCGCAATGCTTGGTGTACAGCCCGCCCAATGCGCCCCGCGCACCGACCGTGGCGACAGCCTGGGCCTGATCGAGCATCTGCCACTGATCCGGCAGCCCGAACCGCGCCGAGGCCTCCACCGTTGCCCGCACCCGGTCAAGCTGCGGCGAGCTGCGGGCCAGGGAGAGAAACCCCTGCTTGGCATAGTCCGCATCGACTCCTTCCACGGCCAGCACACGGCCGATCTCGTCGACCGTGTGGTTCATCGCGCCCTGCAGCTTCAAGGCCGCCTCGTGGGAATACATCTGCGCCACCCGGCCCAGGGAAATCGGGAAGATCGCCGAGGCCCAGCCGCCGTTGCGGCCCGAGGCACCGAACCCGACTTCGTGCTTTTCCACCAGCACCACGCGCAACGACGGGTTGCTCTTGAGCAGGTAATAGGCCGTCCACAAACCGGTGTATCCGGCGCCGATGATGGCGACGTCCGCCTCCACCGAGCCGTCCAGGCGCGCACGGGACGGACCTTGCTCGAACCAGAGCGGCTTGTTGGGCAGTTGGGTCAAATCAATTTTTGCTGACATCGGATGGCTTCCCATAGACGGCCATGAACAAGGGGTTTCAAGCGACAGGTGTGCGCTGCGCGGCCACTTCACCGGCCCGTTGCCGGCTACGGGACAGGCGCAACACCCCGTAGGACGCGGCAATCGCGGCGATGGCGATCAGGCATTGCCCGAGGCTCAGTTGCATCGACGGATCGAAGGCCATGCTCATCAGTACGGCGATGATCGAGGCCGTCACCAGCAGCGGCAGCCAGGGGTGCCACCACATGGCGAACTTCAGGCTGCCCTCTTGCACCCAGCGGCGGCGCAGCTTGAGTTGCGACAGGCAGATCACCAGGTAGACGAACAGGAACACCGTGCCGGAGGAATTGATCAGGAACTGGAAGACCGTGTCCGGCCAGATCGCGGCGATCACCACGCAGCCATAGCCCACCAGGGTCGATGCGATCACGCCACGCACCGGCACGCCCTTGCGGCTGACACCGGCGATCCAGCGAGGCGCTTCGTCGTTGGACGCCAGCACATAAAGCAGTCGCGATGAGGTGTAGAGCCCGGCATTCAATACCGACAGCACCGCCACCAGAATCACCGCCGTCAGCATGTGCCCGGCGCCGGGAATGCCGATGTGCTCCAGGGTGGCCACGAACGGCGACTTGCCGGCCTTCATTTCGGTCCACGGTTGCGCGACAACAATGAAGAAGGTCGCCAGCACGAAGAACACCAGGATGCGCAGCATCACGGTATTCACGGCCTTGCGAATGTTGCGCGAAGGGTCTTCGGATTCAGCCGCGGCGAGGGTCGCGACTTCGACGCCGGTCATGGAGAAGATCACCACCACGACGCCGGTGAACAGTGAACCAAGGCCATGAGGCAGAAACCCGCCATGGTCGGTGAGGTTGCTGAAGCTTGCGGTCGAGTTGGGCCACAGATGGAACACGTAGGCGCCGGTGACCAGCAGGAACACGATGATGGCCGCGACCTTGACCCCGGCGAACCAGTACTCGGCCTCACCGAAGGAGTGCACCGACATCAGGTTCAGCAGGGTCATGCTCACCATCAGCCCAAGGGCGATGACCCACACCGGTATGTCGGGGAACCAGCCATTGATGATCTGCCCGCCGACCACCGCTTCGAAGCCGACCACGATCACCCAGAAATACCAGTACAGCCAGCCGGTCATGTAGCCGGCCGGTCGCCCGAAGGCCATGCGCGCGTAGTCGACGAAAGAGCCCTTGGCCGGATGCGCCGCCGCCATTTCGCCAAGCATGCGCATCACCAGGGCGACGATGACCCCGGTGATCGCATAAGTGATGAAAGCACCGGGCCCGGTGGACGCAATGACCGCGCTGGACCCCACGAACAGCCCCGCGCCAATGACGCCGCCCAGGGCCAGCATGCTGATGTGTCGCGTCTTTAAAGCCCGTTTCAAGCGCGGATCGTGTTCAGTCTGAATAGGCATCGGTTGTCTCCTTTTATTGTTAGTCATCAACACCGCCTGGGTTGAAGACTAGGGAGGACCGACCAGACTGAACATCGACAGAATCCAAGCGCAGCGAGCCCGCTTCAGACAAATGTATGAAAGCAAGAGCCTTGGCCTTGCAAGGGGTGCCGTGCCATCTTATGGAGATCTGGAGTCCAAGCCACCGAATCAGGCACCGAGACGATCAGCATGCAGACGCTTTGGGATGATGGTGAACGAGTCCTCAGCCGCAGCGAGCGACCGGGTGAGGCTCAAAGTGCCCTGATAGTACGGCCAGCTGGCGAGAAGCCGTTACCGGAAAGCCTTGATCGCCTCGCGCACGAGTATTCCCTGCGCGACGAACTCGATGACAGCTGGGCGGCGCGCCCGCTCCAGTTGCTGCGCCAGAACAATCAAACTCTGCTGATCCTGACGGATCCGGGGGGCGAGCCGCTCGCCTCCCTGCTGGGTGCGCCCATGGCAATCGGCGCGTTCCTGCATCTGGCCACCGGCATGGCGGCGGCACTGGGCAAGCTGCACCAGCAAGGCCTGGTCCACAAGGATCTCAAGCCGGCGCATATCCTGGTCAATTGCGCCGACGGACACACGCGCTTGACCGGTTTCGGCCTGGCTTCGCGATTACTCCGCGAGCGACTGCCTCCGCAAACCATCGCCGGTACGCTGGCCTACATGGCACCCGAGCAGACGGGCCGGATGAATCGCTCGATCGATTCTCGCAGCGACCTCTACGCGCTCGGCATCACCTTCTATCAAATGCTGACCGCTACCCTGCCCTTCGATGCCAGCGACCCCATGGAGTGGATTCACTGCCACATCGCCAAAAAACCCGAGGCGCCCGGCAAGCGAGTCCCGGCCATTCCCGAGGTGCTCTGCGGTATCGTCATGAAGCTGCTGGCCAAGACAGCCGAGGAGCGTTACCAGACCGCAGCGGGGGTGGAGAGTGATCTGCGCCGCTGCCTGACGCAATGGCAGGAACAGCGGCACATCAGCGACTTTGCACTCGACCAGCACGGCACATCGGATCGATTGCTGATCCCGGAAAAGCTCTACGGCCGCGAACGCGAGGTCGCCAGGCTGATCGACACCTTCAATCGCATTGTCGCCAGCAGCACGCCGCAACTGCTGCTGGTTTCGGGGTACTCGGGCATCGGCAAGTCCTCGGTGGTCAATGAACTGCACAAGGCGCTGGTGCCGCCCCGGGGCCTGTTCGCCTGCGGCAAATTCGATCAGTACAAGCGTGATATTCCCTATGCGACCCTGGTCCAGGCTTTCCAGGGCCTGGTGCACACGCTGCTGGGCAAAAGTGATACGGAACTGGCGCACTGGCGCGGCGCCCTGAAGCAGGCGCTTGAGCCCAACGCCTCTCTGATCACCGATCTTATTCCGGAACTGGAACTGATCATCGGCAAGCCGCCAGCGCTGCCTGACCTTGAGCCACAGCAGGCCAAACACCGGTTCCAGCAGGTGCTGCGACGCTTCATCGGTGTCTTCGCCCAGGCTGAACACCCGCTGGCATTGTTTCTTGACGACCTGCAGTGGCTGGACGCCGCCACGCTCGACCTGCTCAAGGACCTGCTGACCCAATCGGATCTGCGCCACCTGATGCTGATCGGTGCCTACCGCGACAACGAAGTCGATGCCTTGCATCCCCTGACGGACAAGCTCCAGGCCATCAGGAAGGCCGGCGGCAGCATCGATGAAATCACCCTGGCGCCGTTGTCCAGGGCGGATATCGAACAACTGATCGCCGATTCGCTGCATTGCCAAACGGCGCGAATCGAACCCCTGGCGCAACTGGTGCAGGAAAAGACCGCCGGCAATCCGTTTTTCGTCATTCAGTTTCTGCAGGCCCTCGCCGACGAGGGCCTGCTGACCTTCGATCATGCCGCCAGGCAATGGAGCTGGAACGCCGATCGCATCCACGCCAAGGGTTACACGGAGAATGTCGTCGACCTGATGGTCCACAAGCTGACCCGTCTGCCAAGCGACACGCAACAGGCATTGCAGTACCTGGCGTGCCTTGGCAACGTCGCCGACATCAATACCCTGGCCCGTGTGCTGGACATCCCGCCATTGCAGGTCGACAGGCTGTTCCGGGAGGCGATTCGACAGGAACTGGTCGAGCGACGGGACAACGCCTGTGCCTTCGCTCACGACCGCATTCATGAAGCCACCTACTCGCTGATTCCCGAGGCGTCGCGCGCCAGGATGCACCTGCGCATTGGTCGATTGCTGGCCGCGCAGAAGCGCTGGCAAACACGTGACGATGAAATTTTCGAGATCGTCGGCCAGCTCAATCGCTGCATTTCGCTGATTACCCGCCAGGACGAGCGCGAACGCCTGGCGCACTACAACCTGCTGGCCGGCCAGCGCGCCAGGAAGTCCACCGCGTTCGCATCGGCGCTGACCTATCTTTCCATTGGCGCGCAATTGCTGGACGAGGACTGCTGGACGCGCCGGCACGAACTGATTTTTGCCCTGGAGTCGAACCGGGCGGCCTGCGAGTTTCTGACCGGGCAACTGCAGGTCGCCGCAGAGCGATTGTGCGTCCTGGCCAACCACGCAGAAACAGCGACGGAGCAATCGCAGATCGCCTGCCTGCAGGTGAACCTCTATCTGGTGCTCGACCAGCGGGAACACGCGGTAGCAGCCTGTCTCAGGTTTCTGGCCAAAGTCGGCATCGAGTGGTCGCCCCACCCGAGCGAAGAGCAGGTTCAAAGCGAATACCAACAGCTTAAGACGCTGCTCCGGGATCGCCCCATTGCTGATCTCATCGACCTGCCGCCCATGCAGGCCACCGTCGCTCTGGCAACCCTGGAGGCCTTGACCACCCTGATCGCCGCCGCCTTGCACACCGATGCGAACCTGGCCTGCCGGACGATTTGCAAGGCCATCACGCTGAGCCTCGAATATGGCAACGGCGACGCGTCCTGTGTCGCCTATGCCAACTTTCCCCGGGTGGCCGGCCGGCGTTTCGGCGACTATGTGGCCGGACAGCGTTTCGGGCAGCTGGGTTGCGAGCTGGTGGAGAAACGAGGCCTGGAAAAATACGTGCCTCGCACCTTTTTATGCTTTTCACTGTTCGTCGAGCGCTGGATACAGCCCGTCGGCACTTGCCGCGCCACGCTCAGCCGGGTCTTCGAGGTGGCCAGCCGGATCGGTGACATTCCCTTCGCCTCCTTTGCCTGCAACAGCCTCTATTCGAACCTGTTGTTCACCGGTGAGCCATTGGCCGGGCTGCAAAGTGAAGCCGAACACGGCCTGGCATTCAGTCGCAAAGTACAGTTCGGCATGGTGACCGCCTTTATCGAGAACCAGCTGGCGCTGATCCGGACGCTGCGCGGTTCCACGCCTCGGTTTGGTGTACTTGAAGACCCGCAGTTCAGTGAGCGCAACATTGAATCCCGCCTGCCCAAGAGCTCCAGGGTCTACGCCTGCTGGTACTGGATCCGCAAGCTGCAGGCGCGTTACCTGGCCGGTGACTATGAGAGCGCCAGGCACGCGGCCGCCCAGGCCGAATCACTGCTCTGGACCACCCACACGTTTATCGAGGAAGCCGAGTTTTACTTCTACAGTGCCCTGGCCCATGCCGCCTGCTGCGATGGCACCGCTGCCGGCGAGCAGGCACAGGCGCTGGCCGCCATGGTCGCCAGTCATCGGCAGCTGGAAATCTGGACCGGGCAATGCGCCGACAACTTCGCCAGCCGCCTGGCCCTGGTCGGCGCTGAAATTGCCCGTGTCGAGGATCGGCCGGTCGAGGCCGAACATTTGTACGAACAGGCCATTGAACAGGCGCAACACAATGCCCAATTGCATATCGAGGCAATGGCCAACGAACTGGCGTCGCGGTTCTATGAAGCCCGTGGTTTTACCAGGATCGCCCGGGCGTATCTCCAGGATGCGCGCTACAGCTATCTACGCTGGGGCGCTGACGCGAAGGTGCGACAACTGGAAGCGGACTTTGCGCACCTCAGGCCTGAAGAACGCGTGCTCAGCCCGACAACCACCATTGCCACGCCGGTGGAGTGCCTTGATCTGGCGACCGTGCTCAAGGTGTCGCAGGCCGCTTCCGGCGACATCGTTCTGGAAAAGCTGATCGAGATGGTCATGGCGACCGCTGTCGAACAGGCCGGTGCCGAGCGCGGCCTGCTGATTCTGGCGGACGGTAGCGAGCCCCGGATCGCCGCCGAGGCTTGCACCGGCGAGCATGCCACCCGGTGGCGCGATGTGGTGATTGGTACGCAGTCGTTGAGCACGGAGCTTCTACCCACATCGATCGTCTATCAGGTGTTGCGCACCCGCGAGATCCTGGTGTTTGACAATGCCGCCAGCGAATCGCCGTTCGCCGCCGATCCCTATGTCCGGCAACAGGGTGTCCGCTCGATTCTGTGCCTGCCGCTGATGAACCAGGCCCATCTGACCGGTGCGTTGTACCTGGAAAACCGACTCAATGCCGGGGTGTTCAACCCGGCGCGGATCGCGGTGCTGAAACTGGTCACGCAGCAGACTGCCATCTCCCTGGAAAATGCCAGGTTGTACCGTGATATCGCGGCGCGGGAAGCGAAAATCCGTCGTTTGGTCGACTCCAACATCATCGGCATCATCGTCGGCACCACGGACGGCGACATTATCGAGGCCAATGATGCCTTTCTGCAGATGGTCGGTTACGCGCGCGAGGACCTGGTGTCAGGCCAGATACGCTGGATGGACCTGACGCCGCCCGAGTTTCTTGCCGACAGCATGCGCTCTATGCAAGAGGCCCTGAATTCCGGGCAAGCCAACCTGGCAGAGAAGGAATACTTCAGGAAGGATGGCAGCCGGGTGCCCGTACTGGTCGGTCTGGCCATGTTCGAGCCCAGTCGCAAACAGGGTGTCGCGTTCGTGCTCGATTTGAGCGAGCGTAAAAAGGCAGAGCAGCAGGTACGTGATGGGGAGCGGCGATATCGCGAAGTGCAGACTGAACTGGCCCACGCCAACCGGGTCGCGACCATGGGCCAGCTCGCCGCCTCGATTGCCCATGAAGTCAGTCAACCGATCGCCGCAACGATGATGAATGCCCAGGCGGCGGTGCGCTGGCTGAGCATCGAGCCGCCCGAGACCGACGAGGTTCGACAGGCGCTGGCCAGCCTGATCAAGGATGCCAACCGGGCGGCGGATGTCCTGGGCCGGATCCGCGGGCACATTCACAAGGCACCGTCGCACAAAGAGCCGCTGGACATCACGGCGGCGATCCGCGAAATCGTCGAGTTCACCCGGGCCCAGGCGACCAAAAGCGCTGTCTCGGTGCATACGCAACTGACCGAAGGCTTGCCTCTGGTCAAGGGCGACCGGGTGGAATTGCAGCAGGTCCTTTTGAATCTGATCATCAACGCGTTCGAGGCCATGGGCACGCTGAACGATGAACAACGGCACCTGCACATTCGTTCGGCACTGGACGACAACGACTGTGTGCTGGTGAGCGTCAGCGATTCGGGACCGGGTTTCGAAGGGGAACTGGCGGAAAAAGTCTTCAAGTCCTTCTACACCACCAAGGCCACCGGGCTGGGCATGGGCCTGTCGATCTGTCGTTCGATCATCGAGGCCCATGGCGGGCGCTTGTGGGCATGCGCGAACCATCCTCGGGGTGCGATCGTGCAGTTCTCGCTGCCGGCTTGCTGAATCTGCGTTGCCCGCGATGGACACTGAGGGGTGTCAGGCTGCCAGCGTTATCGTTGGCGACCATCGCGAGCGTGCTCGCTCCTACAGGGGGCGAGCGTCAGAAGGTATGGAACAGCATCAATCCGCCCTCGGCATCCGGGCTGGCATCGGAAAAGCCCTTGACCGCATACAGCTGGACTTTCCACTCATGGTTGAGCCGGTGCGTGAGAAACAAGGTCAGTTCCTGAATCTGCGAACCGGTGGAGACGACCCTGTCCCGCCAGTCATAGGAAAGTCCCGCCGACGTGCGGGTGGCTACGGGCATGGCAAAGCCCAGGGTGGCGAAGAACGGATCGTCGAAATCGGTACCCGTCGGGTCGCCGTACTTCTTCCAGCCCAAGGTGGCGAAGCTGGTCATCCGGCCAAAGCCCTTGGCCACGTCGACCTGGGCGGTGTAGTCGGTTTTGCCGGTGCCCAGGCACTGGTCTTCATCGGCGGTGGGAAACTTGACCTTGCCGATCAGGTCCACCAGCAGCCCGCCTTCACTGCCATCGAGCAGTGCGTAATCGACGCTGGTAACGGTATCGCCCATGCCGCTTTCCACGTCCCGGCAACCGCCGGGCAGCGGATCGCCATCGGGGCCGACTTCGGGGTTGGTGATGCGCAGCCAAGGGACGGTGACCTTGTAGATCATGGGGCCGGTTTCGTACTTGGCCACGACCGGCACGTACCAGATTTCCGAGGTGGTGCCCGTGCCATAGTCGCCGCTGGAGTAATCGACGCCGATGGCGGTGCTGAAGGTATCGGCCAGGGCTGGTGCCGAAAGACTTGCCAGCAGGCTGGCAAAAAGGGAAAGCATGGGTCTCATCTTCACCTCAAGTCCTGTCGAGAACTGTGATCGGACTTACCCAGCCTAGTTGCTTATTGACCGGTTGTAGAAATGACTGCGCCGCTCACTGGCGGCCTGATCGATCCGGACGTTCTGCCTTCTCGGTTTTCTCGACTTTCTCAACGCGCTCCGGGAGCTCTACTTTTTCCACCTTCTCGACCTTTTCCGGTCGCTCTACTTTCTCTACTTTTTCGACCTTCTCCGGTCGCTCCACTTTCTCGACTTTTTCAACTTTTTCCGGTCGTTCCACCTTTTCGACTTTCTCGACCTTCTCCGGTCGTTCCACCTTCTCGACCTTTTCTACTCTTTCTACTTTCTCGACCTTCTCAACTTTTTCGACTTTCTCGACTTTCTCGACTTTTTCAACCTTCTCTACCCTCTCGACCCTGTCAGACGGCCCGCTATTGTCGATTCTCTCGACTTTTTCAATCTTGTCGGACGGTCCGCTGTTGTCGATCCTTTCAGGCTGCTCAACTTTCTCACCGCGCTCGGACTTGCCGGACTTGTCCACCGATTCGGACTTGCCGCTTTCACTGCGGTCGACGTGATCGCTGCCACCGCCCTTGCCACTGCGATCATCGAGGCTTTCATTGCGATCCCTTGAATCGCCGCTTCCATGACCGCTACTGCTGCGATCATCTGCGTTATTGGAGCCGCGCGAATCATCGGAGCCATGCCCCGAGTCCTGCCCGGTGCCACTTTCCATCCGACCACGCCCCGAGTTATCGATGCGTTCACTGTTGAACTCGACACGGGTGGCCCGCACTTCCCGCCCGCCACTGAACACCCCGCTCACCCGGACCCGTTGGTCCACGGCCAATGCTTCGGAGCCCTCGCCGACAAACACGGTGTCGCGACCCAGTTTCACGTTGAAGCCACCCACCACCATGCGACCATCCTGCTTGCTCTGCACAAGACCTTCGATGACGGCTTCGCGCACCCGACCGGCAAACGGCAGGCTCGGATCGGGACGGCTTTGCGCCACTTCCAGCTGGCGACCGGACCACTGGCCACGCACCAGCACTTCCTGAGCCGGTGCCACACGAGTGCCCAGTTTCAAACCTTGCAGCGTACCGGCGCGATCGACCGTACCGATGGCGCTGGCTTCCTTGAGGCCCGGCGCCCGTTCGATGCGGCTGGCCACCACTTGTCCCTGGGCATCGCGCAAGCCGCTGACCCGCACCGGATCGCCCGGCCGCAGCCCTTCGGCAACCCGGGCGCCTGCCGCCAGGCGCACCGGTTGCCCCATGACCCGCAGCGGGGCCTTGGCATCGGGCAGCGCGGTCAGCGGGCCTTCATACACGTTGATGATCGAAATGCGTCCGGCCTGCAGGCCGCGTTTGGTCGGGAAGGCTTCCACGGCCACCACCTGACCGATCGCCAGATGCTCGCTGCTGGCGGCGACGCCGTTTTCGCTGACCGGCACGTCCTTGCCGAAATGCACTTCCATGCCATTGACGCAGATCGAGGCGAAGCCGGTGATGGTGCCGACGATACCGGTGCCGCCGGTACCGCCCGGGCTGAAGATCGGTGCCCCGGTGCCGCCCACGCCACCGTTATCACGATGAATGACGGGGCCATCCACGCCGGCCGCCACCGCGCCGGTGCCACCGGTGCCGCCAGGACGCTGCCTGGTGACAGGCGCGCCAGCGCCGTTGCCCATGCCGCTGGTTTCGCTGCTGACGCCGGTTCCGCCGGTGCCACCGGGGAACTGCATGCCGGTTGCACCGGCCATGCCCACTTCATCGCGGCTCACACAGGCCGGCGCTGCATCCACCCACGCCGAAGTCACCGGGTTCAAACCCAGAACCAGGACGAGCGTGACGGCACTGAAGCAGCGCTTGAGGGAAATCATGGTGCGGGTTTCACCGGCGAATGGGGCTCTGTGGGCTCAGTGTAGAAATAAAGTCCGATAGTGATGCGCTGGCGTTTGTCGATCGCCGGCAGATCCGCGTTTTCCAGATCCGCGGCGAGCCGGCTGAACTCCAGCAGCGTCTGCATGCCCTCGCTGGCCACGGCCTCGCGCAGTTTCTCGACGCTGACCGCACTCAGAGAATCATAGTGCACGCTACGTTCGAAGAGCGGTTCGCCGTCGCCGCTCAGGTTATGCACCGCGGCGCTGGCATGGTCGTGCAGGTTGTGGCCCAGATACGCAGCCTTTTCATCGAAGCCCTTCTGCGGCACGAAGGCCTGGGCTTCAAGGTGCACGCAATCCTGCTCATCGAGCCGTACGACGCCCAGGCGCAACCACTCGTCGAGCACCACCCGTGCGCGGATGTCGGTACTGATTTTCGCCACCAGGGCATCGAAGGAGCAGTCACCCCCGGCGCTGGCCAATCGCGGCAGCGGCAATGCATGACCGGAGCGTTTGCAGAATGGCTGACAGGTGGTCCAAGCGTTGACCAACTGTGCGCCCAGGGTGATGTTTTCCGGCAGGGTCGAGACCGACGCTTCGCTCTCGCTGCGCAGCCGCCGGACATCCTTGCGATGAACCCCGGTCAGCAGGCTGATGCGGCTGTCGCTCGGGGCCTTGTCGTCCAGGCGAAATTCCCGATCGGCCACATCGACGAAGACTTCCTTGAGCAGATCGGCGAACACCGTGTAAGTGACCCCTTTGCGCAGCATCAGGCGCACGAGCGGGCGCATGACCCGTCGCAGGGCACTTATCAGAGAGGGAGGGAGTGTTGGCGATTGCATTCAGCGAATTCCTTGACAGTTGACCCCAGTATAACGACGCGGGAAAAAATCCCATACGAGCTTGTTGCCTTCTTTTCCGGGACAGCTGCAAGGTTTGCCAACCATGCATCGAATCGTGCATCAAAGGGGGCGTTTCGAGCCGAGTCACGCCTCATGCAAAACCCGCCCCCGAGGTTTTGCATGAGCGCTCATTTGCTGCGCAGGTCAGCTCCTGTGATTGTCATCCCCCGGTTCGCCGCCGACGTGAACGCCGCGGTCATCACCCGGTTCGCCACCCACATGGTTGCCACGATTATCACCAGGCTCGCCGCCAACATGATTGCCATGGTCGTCGCCAGGCTCGCCCCCAACATGATTGCCATGATCGTCCCCGGGCTCACCGCCCACATGATTGCCATGATCATCGCCAGGCTCTCCACCAGCGTGATTGCCGTGATCGTCACCGGCTTCAGCATGATTGCCGTTGCGTCCGGAATTCGAGTTCCCAGCGTGGTCCGAGCCCGCATTGCCGTGACCGCTGCCACTGTTGCCGCCACCATTGCCAGCATGACCGCCGCCGTCACCACCATTTCCGCTACCGCCGCCATTTCCACCATGGCCGCCTCCGTTTCCGCTGCCACCACCGCCGCCGCCACCGTGACCACCGCCGTTACCGCCACCACCACCGCCTCCGTTACCGCCACCGCCTCCACCGCCGTGACCACCACCGCCTCCACCGCCACCCCCGCCGCCATGTCCGCCACCTTCTTTGGCGTAAGCGCTGGAGTCGTGGGAAATCGAATCAGGAATCAAAACAATGGATGCCGACAGCACACCACCGATGGCCATCGCCAATAGAGCCCGTTTGAACACTGCTTGAACTTGCATATTCCGCCTCCTGGTCATTACCGCGAGAAACGTCGAATCAAGTCGGGAATGGTCTTGAATGCTTTGGAATTCTGTGCGTGGGATTTTTTCCCACATCGAAAAACTAGACCCGTTTGGACGGACGTTCAAGGGGCGCAGGGAAAAGCCGACCGGTGGTTGGTCGGGGGGCGGTCAGGCACAACGATGACGCCGGCTGCCTGATACCACGTGGTGTTCTGGCGTTCATCGCGAGCAGGCTCGCTCCCACAGGTTTTGTGGTGGATGTGAAACCTCTGGTCGACCCTGAATTTCTGTAGGAGCTGGCGAGTGCAACGAGGCTGCGATCTTTTAAGATCAAAAGATCGCAGCCTTCGGCAGCTCCTTCACGGGTGTGGTGGGTGTGATCAGCTGGCTTGTTCCAACGCCGAAAACAGGCTCACGAACTCCTGCGACAGCTTGTGTCGTGGCGCCAGATGAATCATCGGCACCGACGCCTCATGGGACTCACGCATCTTGACCGTGCTGCTCAAGTAATCCGGCAACACCGGCAACCCTTCGGCCACCAGCTCATCGATCAGCGTCTTGTGCAAATTGGCCCGCGCCTCGAACTGGTTGACCACCACCCCTTCCACAATCAACGACTCGTTGTGGTCAGCCCGCAACTCGCTGACTTGCGCAATGACGTTGTACAGCGCCTGGCGGGAGAAGCTGTCGCAGTCGAAGGGAATCAGCACCCGGTCAGCGGCGATCAGCGCGCTGTAGGTATAGAAATTCAGCGACGGCGGCGTATCGATATAAATGCGCTCGTAATCCTCGGAAAGCTCCACCAGCAGACGCCGCAGCTTGTTGATCTTGAACTTGGACTCAAGCTTCGCCTGCAAGTCCGTCAACTCGCGGCTGGCCGTGACCAGATGCAGATTGTTGTAGCGCGTATCGGTGATGGCCACGCGATTCTTCTTGCTGGCCGGGCCGCTGGACAGGGTCTGCTTGAAGAAATCGGCGATCCCCACGGGAATGTCATCGCCGGTAAGTCCTGTCAGATAGTGGGTCGAGTTGGCCTGGGGATCGAGATCCACCAGCAACGTCCTGTAGCCCTCCGCAGCACTGACTGCCGCGAGATTGCAGGCGATGCTCGATTTGCCAACGCCTCCTTTTTGATTGAATACCGCTCGACGCATGGGACCGACAACCTTATTAGGAATCCTTGTTGGCTACTGCACTCGATCATAAGAATGAAATATTTCAAAAATGTTTCCAAATGACATTTTTGTTTCACTTTCGAGTCAGCGATTGAGCCTGGACCATGGTTTTGACCCTGAAGTGACTTGCAAGTCGTGCGATTGAGCTAACGTCTAGATGTTCGCCTTGCCAGGTTAAGGACCACAGCACCATGAGCCCTTCGGATTCTTCGCCGCCAGTTACGGAACCGGGTCGCATCGCACACAGGGGTACCGGCGGCAACACCGGTCCAAGCCGATGGCTGCCGGGGCTCAAAACACTGCGCGAGTACAAGATCGCCTGGCTGCGCCACGACATCATGGCCGGCCTGGTGCTGACCACGATGCTGGTGCCGGTCGGCATCGCCTACGCCGTGGCATCCGGTGTTCCAGGCATTTATGGCCTGTACGCCACCATCATTCCCCTCATCGCCTACGCCCTGTTCGGGCCGAGCCGGATCCTCGTACTCGGGCCGGATTCCTCGCTGGCTGCGGTGATTCTCGCCGTCATCCTGCCGCTGTCCGGTGGCGATCCCATGCGCGCCGTCGCCCTGGCCAGCATGATGGCGATCGTTTCGGGAGTGGTGTGCATTCTGGCGGGCATCGCGCGGCTCGGCTTCATTACCGAGTTACTGTCCAAGCCGATCCGCTACGGCTACATGAACGGGATCGCGCTGACGGTGTTGATCAGCCAGTTGCCGAAGCTGTTCGGGTTTTCCATCGATGCCGACGGTCCGTTGCGAAATGTGATGGCCATCGTCACGTCGATCCTGAACGGCAAGACCAACTGGGTGACCTTTGCGGTGGGCGCGGCGACGCTGGTGGTGATCCTGCTGCTCAAGGGCCACAAGCGTATTCCCGGGATTCTGATTGCCGTGGCGGGCGCGACGATTGTCGTGGGCATACTGGACCTCGGGGCGCGCGCCGGGGTCTCGATCCTCGGGCAACTGCCGCAAGGTTTGCCGGCATTCGCGATTCCGTGGATCACCCGCGAAGACATTGTTCCGGTGATCATCGGCGGTTGCGCCGTCGCCCTGGTCTCGTTCGCCGATACCAGCGTGCTGTCCCGGGTCTACGCGGCACGCACGCGCACTTATGTCGACCCGAACCAGGAAATGGCCGGCCTGGGGTTTGCCAATCTGGCGGCCGGGTTCTTCCAGGGTTTCCCCATCAGCAGCAGTTCTTCGCGCACCCCGGTGGCCGAGGCCGCTGGGGCGAAAACCCAGCTGACCGGCGTGGTCGGCGCGGTGGCGGTGGCGGTGTTGCTGATGGTCGCGCCGAACCTGCTGGAACACCTGCCCAATAGCGCACTGGCTGCAGTAGTGATCGCCTCGGCCATCGGCCTGATCGAAATCACCGACCTGCGTCGCATCTACCGCATGCAACGTTGGGAGTTCTGGCTGTCGATCGTCTGCACCATTGGCGTGGCGGTGTTCGGGGCCATCGAGGGCATCGGCATCGCCATCGTGATCGCCGTCATCGAATTCCTCTGGGATGGCTGGCGCCCCTACTCCGCCGTGCTCGGCCAGGCCCAGGGCGTGAAGGGTTTCCACGACATCCAGCGCTACCCGGACGCCACCCTGATCCCCGGCCTGGTGCTGTTTCGCTGGGACGCTTCGCTGTTTTTCGCCAACGCCGAACTGTTCCACGATCGCGTGCTGGACGCCATCGCCGCATCGCCAACGCCGGTGCGCTGGCTGGTGATTGCGGCAGAACCGATCACCAGTGTGGATGTGACCTCTGCCGACATGCTGTCGGAGCTGGACGACACTTTGAAGGCGGCGGGGATCGAGTTGTGTCTGGCGGAGATGAAGGATCCGGTGAAGGACAAGCTCAAGCGGTTCGGGTTGTTCGAGAAGCTGGGTGAAGGGGCGTTTTTTCCGACGGTGGATGATGCGGTGAGTAACTACCTTTCGAAAATCTGAACCGAACACAATCCATGTAGCAGCTGGCGCAGCCTGCGTCCGGCTGCGAAGCAGTCGCAAAACCTGAATACGAGGTCTGCCTGACACACCGCGTGGGCTGATTTCACGACGGCTGCGCAGCCGGACGCAGGCTGCGCCAGCTGCTACAGGATCTCATCGTCTGGTCAATCTGCTAGCTGGCTACCAGTGCTTTGGCGTCGCTCAAACCCTCGCATCACAACCCACACCCCGTCACTCACCAACGCCAGCACAACCGCCACCCCACCAATGCAAAACAACAGCACATGATTGCCATGGCTACTGGCGAACAACCACGAATACGCATACCCGGCCAACGCCTGAAACAGCGCAAAGACAACCGTGGCCCGACTCCACGCAGCACCTTGGGCCGCCGGATCACGGGTCAGTTGCTGCACGCGCCCGAGGGTGACCGGCACGATGCCCGGTGGAAAGCTGCCAATCACGAACACCGCCGGCACCAGCCACAGCGTCTGGCTCGACAGCGCAAGCACAGCAATGGCGAACAACTGACTGGTCAGCGCCACCCGATTGCTGGCAGTCGGGCCAATGCGGTCAGACAATGCACCGTAGACAATCGGCCCCGCGATCGCGCCCAGGCCATACACCACCCAAAGCATGGCGGCCGAGTGAGTACCCCACCCTAGCCCCCTCGCCACATAATCGACGAGAAACAACATCGTCGGCACCAGCACCACGGCCATCAGCGCGTACTGCACATAAATCAGCCCCAATCCCGGCGAAACCGCCGTGGTTCCAGACACCGGCGTCGCGGCAGACGCAACGGCGCGCGGCCAGCCAGTCCAGCTGATCGCGGTCAGCACCAAGGCAACCACACCCAACCCGATCCAGGTCTCACGCAATCCCATTTCCAGCAACAGCGGAACCACGGTGCCCGAAGCGGAAATCCCCAATCCCAGACCCAGGAAAATCGCCCCACTGGCCAACCCCTTGCGCGCCCCCGGCAGATACGGCAACACCGTGCTCGCCGCCAGCACCATGATCACGCCGCCGGCCAGACCGGACACGAAGCGCCAGGTGAAAAACCACGGGATAGACAACGGCAACGCACAAGCAAAAAACGCCAGCGCCACCAGCAGCATCATCCACTGCAGGCTGCGCCGGGCCGTGAACATCCGCGCCAGCGGGCGACCGCAGAAGGCGCCGGCAAGGTAGCCGACCAGATTCGCTGCGCCCAGATAGATCACTTCGTTGGCGGCGAACCAGCGGGCTTCGATCAGCGCCGGAACCAGCGGCGTGTAGGCAAAACGCGCCAGGCCAATGCCGACCAGACTGGCGCACAGCCCGGCCAGCACGGCATGTAAGGGGTGAGGTTGTGTACTGCGCATGGGGGACTCCTGAGGTGCCTCGATGGGGAGGCGCAAAGTGTGCGGATCATCTTTGACAGGCCTGTCATGATTGGCAGTGTTGACATGTTTGACAGGCATGTCAAGATCGCCTTCATCCCCTTCACGCAGGACGATCGACATGGCAGGCGTACGTCAATTCAACGAAGAGCAGACCCTGGATCTGGCCATGGAGCTGTTCTGGCGCCAGGGTTTCGGGGCGACCTCGATGCCGCAACTGGCGGAGGCGACGGGCGTGTTGCGCGGTTCGCTGTACAACGCCTATGGCGACAAACAGGCGCTGTTTCTCGAAGTGTTCGCCCGCTACAAGGCGCGATTTCTCGACGCTGCGCGCCAGGCACTGGACGAGCCGCAACTGGATCTGGCGCTCAAGGCGTTCTTTGCCTACACCATCGCTTCCATGACCTTGGGCAGCCCGCCGCGCGGTTGCCTGACCACCAAGACCGCCATCGACGAAGCCGCCAACAGCGAGCCGATCCGCGAAGCCTTGCGCGGTTTGCTCGATGGTCTGGAGGGATTGCTCGTGGAGCGGTTTTCAACCGAAGAGGCCCGAGAGCGCCTGACCCTGGACCCGGTGGCTGCGGCGCGGCTGGTGGTCAGCCAGACCCGGGGCATTGTGGTGATCGAACGCCTTTACCAGGACGCGCAACGCCTGCAGGACATCGCCGATTCGCTGGTTGCGGTTCTGACGCATCCAAGGGTGAAGTGAAAAACGCCGGCCAATTACCGTAGACTGCGCACCCTTTGGGCGTGAGGAAACGATGCAGATCAGAGGCGAACGGGCCGCCACGGCGTGTGGTTTGGTGGCGATTCTTTTGTGGAGTACCGCCGCGGGACTGATCCGGAGCGTCAGCGAAATCTTCGGCCCCCTGGGCGGCGCCGCGTTGATCTACACACTGGGCGCGATCATGTTGGTGGCCTTCCTGGGCAAACCCCGCCTGCGCTCCACGCCGCGCATCTACCTGATCCTCGGCACCGCGCTGTTCGTCGCCTACGAGGTGTGTCTGTCGCTGGCGCTGGGTTTCGCCAGCAACCGCAATCAGGCCATCGAACTGGGCGTGGTCAATTACCTCTGGCCCTGCCTGACCGTGTTGCTGGCCATCGTCATGAACGGACAAAAGGCACGCTGGATCATCGTCCCGGGCACTGCCTTGGCGTTGTTCGGCATCCTCTGGGTGGTCAGCGGCGACGGGCTGTCACTGCCCGGCATCATCGCCAACGTGCAATCCAACCCGCTGAGCTACAGCCTTGCACTGGGCTGTGGGATTACCTTTGCGCTGTACTGCAACGTCACGCGAAAGTACGCCGGCGGGCAGAATCTGGTGGCGCTGTTCTTCGTCATTACCGCGTGTGTACTCTGGTTGAAACTGGGGTTGAGCAGCGAGGTGCTTCCCGCGTTTACCCTGCATGGCAGCCTGCAATTGATCGCCGCCGGTGTTGCCATGGCGGGTGGTTATGCGCTTTGGAACATCGGGATTTTGCGCGGCAACCTGACGTTGCTGGCGACTGCGTCGTATTCTGCGCCGGTGTTGTCGTCGGCCTTTGCGGCGTTGTGGTTGGGGGCGTCGTTGGCGGCGCAGTTCTGGCAAGGCGCGGTGATGGTGACGGTCGGATCCCTCATCTGCTGGCAAGCAACCCGCGAACGCTGATCCACACCCCGTAGGAGCGAGGCTTGCCCGCGAAGGCAGCTTGTCAGGCAGCGCAGATGGTGAAACGGAGTGTCAGGCGATGCAGACCCCCGCTGCGGCTATACAACGGTGGAACCGTGTGAAGGGCACTACGTTCATCAAGCGCGACGTATGCAAGGCAATACGCGCCCCCTGTAGCAGCTGGCGAAGCCAGCGGCTACATGTCATGTGGCGCTTTCGAGGCCGCATTTTTTGAACTCCCCAATCCCCCCCGACGTCTAGCAAACAGGTGGGCGTCGTCCGGCCGCTCATGTTTTTCGCCGAAGCAGACACTGACCGGTACCGTGGTACACACCCGCAATCTGGAGAACGGTGAACTGGAACTGCAAATCGACGTTTGAAACACAGATCACAATCGTACTCATCGCCCGCGTCATCTCTAATTCGAGTACTGGTCATGTTTACAGAAGAACAAGAAAGGTGAACGACTTGCCCTATCTGGATTGGGTCCAATGGCCGGCAATGCTGGTGACGGTATTGTCTGCCTGGCTGATCGGGTCGCAACGTCCCGGTCGGAGAATGGCGGGATTCGTGAGCTTTATCTTCAGCAATATTCTGTGGGTGGCCTGGGGGCTGTATGCCCATGCCTATGCGCTGATCGTTCTGCAGTTCTGTCTTTGCCTGATGAACCTTCGCGGGTTCAAGAAGAACTTCGAGCGCCAGTGAGCAGAGCCTTGGCGCGTTTGTGCAGGAGCTGCCGAAGGCTGCGATCTGTTGATTTTTGCTTTTGAAGACAAGATCAAAAGATCGCAGCCTCGTTTCACTCGACAGCTCCTGCACAGGCATCCTCACTGCGGCGTTATTGGCACGGATTTTCAATAATTTGAATTTTCCCGAGCCCCGCGACTCTTTCCCTTAGAACTTAAGGAGAGACTTATGGCCCGCGCAGATATGTTCATCATCGAGTACCACCTTCATGGAAAGCCAAAGTCTTTCATCATTCGCGCGCAGTCCATGAACAATGCCCAGGCGTGGCATTGGGCCAGTTGTGATGCCGGTGTTGCACCGATTCCCAAGCCGGGGCGGCCGCCGTTAAAGGTCGTTTCGCGGCCGCAGGCGGAAAAGTATGGGATTACGGAGGTGAAGTGGCGGGAAACGGCGACGTTGGAGTGGACGCAGACGCCTTGATGTCGAATTGAAAGAACTTGTCTGTTGAGAACAGGCTGACCTGTGGCGAGGGGGGCTTGCAACCGCCGAGCAAATCGGTCAAATCCTCGTCCCAGACTGCCTGATGCCCAGGCGATCCATCTCATCGGTCTGACGCACCAGCTCGTCGTGCCAGGCGTCGGGGCAGTCCATGCGCAGCGGCTTGTTATCCAGCGCGCGGCGCCAGGCATCCAGGGTTCGCAGTCGTAACTCCTGTGCCGGTGTGAGCAGATTTCTGAAGGCATGCATGCTCTGGCCCTCGCGGTATTTCCAGGTGGAGCGAGGGACAGGGGGATAGGTTCACAAGATCTGACGATCAGCGCGGCTGATCCAATTGAAACTGTAGGAGCGAGGCTTGCCCGCGAGGGCGTCAGGCCAGCCGACATCGATGTTGAATGTGCCAGTCTCTTCGCGAGCAAGCCTGCTCCCACAGGTGTTTGCGCCAATCACAAATCCTGCAAACGACACAGGACCTGTAGCAGCTGGCGAAGCCAGCGTTCGGCTGCGAAGCAGTCGTGAAATCAGCAAACGCGGTGTATCAGGGAGACCTCGCATTCAGGTTTTACGACTGCTTCGCAGCCGAACGCAGGCTTCGCCAGCTGCTACAAGGATCGCGTTTGCCTGAGCTGATTGGCGTCAGGGATTGCCCGGCTGCTGCGGGGTTGATTCATTTTTTGCGCGGCATCACCGCGCCCGGGACCTGTCGATCCTCGTCTGTGCCGATTCGTCGTGTAAGGGTCTGGACCCTGGGGCTGGCGTTGAAGTTCGTCCGGATGTGGTCGCGCGCCTTGGTTATCTGCAATGGCGCCCGAGGGTCAGTCTTGCAGACTGCACGCCTGTATTTCGTACAGGGCTTGCGCAAGTGCCTGATTTTCCTGGGACTGGAACGTGCGTCGGGTTTGGCACAGGAAATGCGACAGCTGTCGGGACACCTCAACGCCTGACCATCGGTCAGGGCTAATTCCGTGAAGCCTGAGGCAGCCAAAAATGAACGCCATCGACCTTCTGAAAGCCGACCACGAAAAAGTCAAAACCATCCTCGGCCAGTTGAGTGAATCGACTGAGAGAGCGACCAAAAAACGCGTTGAACTGCTGGACAAGCTGGAAATGGAGATTTCCATCCATACCAAGCTGGAAGAGGAAATCCTCTACCCCGCCTTCAAGCAGGCCGGCACCAAGGAAGAGGACGTCATGTACTTCGAGGCCAAGGAAGAGCACCGCACGGTGGATTCGCTGGTGCTGCCGGACCTCAAGGAAACGGACCCGGGAACGCCTGAGTTTGCCGGGCGGGTGAAGGTGGTCAAGGAGTTGCTGGAGCACCATATCGAAGAGGAAGAGACGGAGATGTTTCCCAAGGCGAAGAAGCTGCTGGGCAAGGCGAAGCTGGATGAGCTTGGGGAGCAGATGGAAATGATGAAAAGCAGCTTCAAGAAGGAATGGGCGGCTAGCCATATGGCTGCGTAATTTCCCCCCTGTGGGAGCGTGCCTGCTCGCGATGGTTGTCAACGATAATGCGGGCTGCCTGAATGCCGTCGTTGATCGTGCGTTCATGGCGAGCAGGCTCGCTCCCCCAAAGGGGGCACGGGAGATCTGCGATGAAAAATCCGGCGGCCGACGTACAGGCCCTTTTACTCGAACCCAACGACTGGGTGCCCAACAACCCGCGCTTGCCGGTGCTGATCTACCCGCAAGCGTTTGCCGTGCAGGGCAGCGACCCGGCAGCCAGCATCGAACAGGTGTTCACCGCCAACGGCTGGCCACCGCAATGGCGTGACGGGGTTTACGACTATCACCATTACCACACCGAAGGCCATGAAGTGCTCGGCATTGCCAGCGGCCAGGCGCGGTTGATGATGGGTGGACCGGACGGCTACGAACTCCACGTCAGCGCAGGCGATGCGCTGTTGCTGCCGGCGGGCACTGGCCACTGCAACCTCGGCTCCAGCGACGATTTTCTGGTGGTCGGCGCCTACCCGCCGGGCCAGCGGCCGGACATCTGCCGGGATGCGCCGGATGACGCGCAGATGCAGCGCATCAAAGACCTGCCCTTTCCCGATTCTGATCCTGTACAGGGCAAGCAAGGCGCGGTAAAGCAATACTGGGCAGATCAATCCCGCACAGGATGAACCTTGCCGCTGAAGACCTTGAAGCCGTAGGTGTTGTAGATGAGCGTGACCGGGACCAGCACGGCGAAGCCGATCAGCATGAATAGCTGGCTGTTCGGACTGGAAGCGGCGGCTTGTAGCGTCAGGTTCGGCGGTACGATCAGCGGAAACAGGGCGATCACCATCAAGGCGAATGACAGCACGAAAATGCCCAGCGCGGCGAACAGCGGTACGTAATCCCTATGGCCTCGAAAGCCAAGCCTGAAAACGATCAGCAATGAAGCCAGCAACACCGAAGCCGGCAGCCAGACAAGCGGACTGGCGAGCCTTAACGCATACCGACTGTCCAGCATCGCCGTCCACACAACCAGAACAACCAGCAACACCACAGTGACGTTTGCCAACACCCTCGCCTGCCGGGCCGATCGCCAATGCAGCTCATCCACCGTGCGCCAGTAAAGCCAGCAGGCGCCCAGCCATGCGTAACCCACCACCAGCACCACGCCGCAATACAGCGGGAACAACTGCAGCCATTCGAGACCATCACCGCTGTACTGCCCGCCGCTGTGGGGCACGCCCTGAACCAGGGCCCCCAGCACCACGCCCTGGGTCATGCCCGCCAGCAACGAGCCGCACATCAGCAGACCATCGACCCAACGTTTGCTCCTGTCTCCCGGGGCGTGGTCGCGAAACTCCAGCGCGACTGCGCGCAGGATCAGCGCCAGGAACATCAGGATGAAAGGCAAGTAGAGCGCGGGCAGCAGGATGGCGTAGGCCAGCGGGAACAAGGCGAGCAGCCCGCCACCCGCGAGCACCAGCCAGGTTTCGTTGGCGTCCCAGATGGGCAGCAGGGTGATGGCGATGGCGCGTCTTTGGCGGCTGGAGCGGGTCAGGCCCAGCAGGATGCCAGCGCCCAGGTCGGTGCCGTCGAGAAGCACGTAGTTCAACGCCGAGAAGCCCAGGGCTGCGGCTGATAGCAGGGTCATCCAGTTGAGGTCGGTCATGGTCAGTCCCTATTTGAACGATACGCGCACCTGTGGCGAGGGGGCTTGCCCCCTCGCCACAGGGTTTGGCGCAAATTCAAGCGTCTCCTGTTTCATCAGCCAGCGTCGGCTGCGGCCCCGGCTGCTCTTCATGCGGTGGCTCGCGCAACACCCGCAACAACACCCAAAGCCCGACACCGAATATCACCAGATAAAAAACCAGAATCACCCAAGTCGATCCAACCACCTGCCCCCGCGACACCGCCGCCAGACTGTCCGCCGTGCGCATCAGCCCATAAATAGTGAACGGCTGGCGCCCAACCTCAGTCACCGTCCAACCGCTGAGCATTGCCACCAGCCCCGCAGGCGACATCAGCACGCAGCTGCGCAGCATCCAGCGCCGGGCGAACAGACGTCCCCGCCAACGCAATACCGCACCGACCAAACCCTGCCCGAGCATCAACACACCCAACCCCACCATCGCGCGAAAGGCGAAGAACACCACCGGCACCGGCGGAATATCCTCGGGCGCAAATTCGTCCAGCGCGGCGATGGTGCCGGTCAGGTTGTAACGCAGGTACAACGAACCCACATGCGGGATCGCCACCTCCCAGTCATTACGCCGCTCGCCCATGTTCGGCAGCGCGAACAGCCGCAAGGGCTCGCCCTCGCCTTCCGATGGCCGGCTCCAGGAAGCTTCGATGGCGGCGATTTTTGCCGGCTGTACCTTGAGCGTGTGCTCGCCATGCAAGTGCCCGACAACGAACTGCAAAGGCGCCAAAACCAGGATCGCCCACAGCGCCATGGACAATTGCAGGCGCGCCCGCGGGTTGCCCGAATCACGCAACAATTGCCAGGCGCCGACGCCCGCCACCACAGTCGCGGTGCCAAGCAGCGCAGCGAACGTCATGTGCACCAGCCGATAGGGAAACGACGGATTGAAGATGATCGCCCACCAGTCCTCGGCAATGAACCGACCATCGGCCGCGATGGCATACCCGGCCGGCGTTTGCATCCAGGAATTGGCCGAGAGTATCCAGAACGCACTGATCAGTGACCCCGCCGCCACTGCGCCCGTGGCGAAAAAGTGCAGGCGCGGGCCGACCTTTTTCAGGCCGAACAGCATGATCCCGAGAAAACCGGCCTCAAGAAAAAAAGCCGCCAGTACCTCGTAAAACATCAACGGCCCGAGGATATCCCCGGCCTGGGTCGACAACCGCGACCAGTTGAGCCCGAACTGGTACTCCATGATCAGGCCCGTGGCCGTGCCCACCGCGATATTGAGCGCAAACACCTTCAGCCAGTAGCGATAGACGTCCAGGTAAATCCGGCGCCTGCGCCACAACCAAAGCGCTTCGAGCACCAGCAGGAAGTTGGCCAGTCCAATGGTCAGCGCGGCGAGCACGATGTGAAAACTGATGGTGATCGCGAACTGCGCCCGCGCCGCCATCAACGCTGAATCAGCCGCTTCCATAACGCTCATTCAGCGCAAATTCCCTTTCAAGGACTGGCAGGTTCACCATCGACCGCCCTGTCCATGGACGAAACCGGCAGTGGCGGAAACTGTTCATTGAGCAGCGCGATGTGGTCCAGCGCCTGGCGAAACAGGGTGTCGGCCTTGCCACGTTGCTGCAGGTACTCCAGGAATTTCTCGCTGTCGAATTCCGGTTGTTCGAGCATTTCTGACGCGCAACGACTGAGGGCGTTGGCCTCTTCAAACAGTTTTTTGTTCTGCTCCATCGCGAAACGTCGGCAGGCCAGGAGCTGAGCGGCTGAGTAACGGGAATGCATGTAACGATTCCTTTTATAGGCGGCTCATGGGCGTGACGGAGATGGCGCAGGAGAGCCGAACCTGGTGCCCCAGAATCGACGCATTTTTAGCCGTCGATGTGCCTGTGACAGCGAGGTTCGAAGGAAAGATCAAAGTATTTGCATGCCGCCGGGCGGGAAATTCGCACAGGCGCTACCACTGGTAAAACCGAATGAATTTATGGTCCGGGCTGCTTCTCTGACGTTTACAGCCAGGAAAAGTCAGCGGAGCAGCCCTATGACAGCGCTAGAAAGGATCAACGAAAATTCGACTGCGGCGCCCACGTGCTCCCGTGACATCCCTTCCATCTATCACGTGGCCCTCAATTGCGAGGTGGATGCTCACACTGACCTGCTCAAAGACTTCCTGCACAGGCAACTGGATGCCGTGCGCGACCTGCCCTGTCCTCTTCCGGACGACGTCGCGCTGTGGCCTGACTGGATGGCGGAAAACGCCAGAGAGGTCGCCGATGAATATGCCCTGTACCTGCAAGGCCGCCATGCCGGTGAGCCCCGTCGCTTCTTCGGCAACAAGGCCCATGCGTTGTATTTCCTGCAACGGGTCGCGCCGGCCAAGCTGGTGGACGGCGCCTGGCTCTACAGCGCAGTCAAACACCCGACCGACTGGCGCTACCACGGCCTGATCCGCACCTATCTTGAAGAACTGGGCGACGGCGATCCGGCGCTGAACCATGTGGTGCTGTACCGCAATCTGCTGGCCAGCCATGACTGCGTGGCCTCCCATCAACTGGATGACGAGCTTTACCTGCAGGGCGCGTTGCAGCTGACCCTGGGGCATCTGGGGGATGATTTTCTGCCGGAGGTCATCGGCTACAACCTTGGCTACGAGCAATTGCCGCTGCACCTGCTGATCAGCGCTTTCGAGCTCAATGAGCTGGGGATCGACCCGTATTACTTCACCCTGCATGTGACCATCGACAACGCCAGCACCGGGCATGCGCGCAAGGCGGTGGAGGCGGTTTCGGCGTTTCTGGCCGGGGCCGGCGATCCCGATGGGTTTCTCGCCCGTCTGCGTCGAGGCTACATGCTCAATGAGCTGGGCAAGGGTTCGACCTCGGTGATCCAGTCGTTTGATCTGGAACAGGAGCTGGTCGGCATGCTCGAACGCAAGCGCTCCTTTGGCCAGCACATGCATTCCGATTACTGCCGGCTCGAAGGCAAGACGGTGAACGAGTGGCTGGCTGCTCCGGGGCAGATTCGCGGATTTCTGGCGGCGCTGGAGGAACGGGGCTGGATCAGGCGCTATGAAGACCCCGAACAGAGTCGTTTCTGGCAGCTTGTCGATGGCCCGGGCGCGGCGATGTTCGGGGTGTTCAACGGCTATGAGAAGCAGTTGCTGCGGGACTGGATTGCCGGGGATTCGCCGAGTGCGAATCCGTTCAGGGCGCAGTTCCGGCGCACGCAACCGGTACGGGCGATGGTTGACGAACCGTCTGGCGAGAACCGGCCTCTGGACGAGCTGGTCGGCAAGCTGTCGCCAGCGCTGCATCCCGGCCCCGAAGGCCTGCAAGCCACCCGCCTGTATGCCCGGCAATTCGGCCTCGCGGGGGGCAACCCATGAATCAGCTGAACGTCGTCGCACAGGACACCGAACATGACCTTCCGCTGCTGCAATTGGGCAGACGATTGCAGGCCGATCAATACCGCTTCATCACGGTGACGCCCCTGACCCATCAACGGGTGAACGCGCGTGCGGAGAATCATCGGGCGCGCCATCTGCGGGATATTTTTGGCTGGAGCCGGCCGTTCGAGTCCGAGCTGTTGCCCGAGGCGGAACTGAGGACTCTGATGGAGTGCGGCCTGCTGCGAGCCCACGGCGGGATGTGGCTAAGCGAGGTGCGGTGGTCGAGCATTGATGATTTGCTGTTCGTGCATTCGAGCTTTCCCACCACCAGCCATGATTCGGTGTTTTTCGGGCCTGACACTTACCGTTTCGCCCAGGCGATACAGGAGCATCTACGCACGTCCAGCCACAGGATCCAGAATGCCGTCGATATTGGTTGCGGCAGCGGCGCGGGGGCGATCGTGATTGCCCAGGCCCGGCGCGATGCCCAGGTGCTGGCGGTGGACATCAACCCCACGGCCCTGCGATACACGGCGGTGAATGCCGCGCTGGCGGAGGTCGAGAACGTGGCCACGCAGCCGAGCGATCTGCTGGGCAATGTGTTTGGGCAGTTCGATTTGATTGTCGCCAATCCCCCGTACATGCAGGACATCCAGCAGCGGGCGTATCGGCATGGTGGGGAGAATCTTGGGTCGGATCTTTCGGTGAAGATCGTTGGGCAGGCGATTGAGCGACTGGCGCCGGGTGGCACCTTGTTGCTGTACACGGGTGCACCTTCGGTGGATGGGGTCGATATTTTCTTCAAGCATGCGTGGCCGCTGTTCGACAGGCCTGACTTGAGCTGGACCTACAGGGAAATGGACCCGGATGTGTTTGGCGAGGAACTGGAAAGCGCGACCTATGCGATGGCTGAGCGTATTGCGGCAGTTGTGCTGACCGTCACCCGAATGCCAGCCAGTTAAGAATGTTCCAGACGATGAGAACACTGTGGCGAGGGTGATTCAAAGATAGGCAGGGTTATTCAGATGAGACTATTGTCCGGCCGCTTTTCACAGGCGTGTTCGCCCCGGCAGGTTTCCATCAGCAGATGATCCACGACATGGGACAAAGCCTCCTGATCACCCTTCCCGCGAGTCAGCACTTCCTGATAAACCTGCCGTTGCCGCTGCGCGCTGCTACCGTCGCTAATCATTCTGCGAATCTGCGCAAAAACACTCTCCACTCCCATCGCCCGAGCGGTTTTCTTCAGAATCCGCTCGGTCAAAAACAACCACTGCTCAAGGGTAACCGGCCGATCGAACCCTTCGACAAGAAACTCCGCATTCAGCCCCGAACGCTTGGCTCTCCAGCGATTTTCCATCAGCATCCAGCGCGATTTCTGCGTGTAGCTCGAACCCGGGCGCGGTAGTTCGATGGCGTAGGCGATCATCAGGCGAAAGAACGAAGCGATGCACAGCGCATCATCCAGGCGCGGGCAGGCGTCGGTCATGCGCAGTTCCAGGGTCGGGTACTTGGCGGAAGGCCTGATCCCCCACCAGCATTCGCTCGCGGACCTGATCGAGCCCGTTGAAAGCATGAAGGCGATGTAGGCGTTGTAGTCGAAGTGATCAGCGAGGTACTCCGGCACGCCCATGCGCGGCCACTCATCGCAGGCGGTCTGGCGATAGCTGTCAAAACCACTGTCACTGCCCTCCCAGAACGGTGACGAACTGCTCAACGCCAGGAGCAGCGGGGTCCAGGGCAGCACTTCGTTCATCACCAGGATGCGATCGAGCCGGTGGGGAATTTCCACATGCACGTGCAACCCCGACAGCAGACTGCGCCGCGCCACTCGTTGGTAGTCCTTGAACAACTGCTGGAAATGAGACTGGTCGGTGGCGTATTGCGTACGCCAATCGGCCATGGGATGGGAGCCGGCGCACACCAGGCCCAGGTCAAAGGGCTGGAGGGCATCGCGCAAAGCATCGCGGGCGTCGGTGAGGTATTCGGCGGCTTGCGGCAGGCTGGTGAACACCGGTGATGCGACTTCGATCTGCGCCTGGAACATCTCGTAAGCGAAGCTCTCGCCGACTGCCGCTTTACAGTGGTCGACAACCTCTCCGGTCAGTTGGCCGGGCATCTGTCGGGTGAACAGGTCCGTCACGAAATATTCTTCTTCCATTCCGAACTTCAGCTGTTCGTTCATTGCTCCTCCAGTGAGCCAAATGACGATCAGGTCCTTCGGCACAGGCGTCAGAGTGCGTTGCGGACGGGGAGAATCCGGTTCTTCTATGTGGAGGGAAGGCTCGAGCCAGACGTTCCCGTGGACCGACCGAAGGTTGGCGGGAGCTGGCGAATGGGGGGGATGCTACCGGCCTCATCGCGAGCAGGCTCGCTCCCACAATCCGCGCTAAACCGAAATCTCTGTAGGAGCGAGGCCGCGAAGAGGCTGGCAACCACAAAATATCTTCCGCTTGACACACCGCCTTCGCGGCCAAGCCTCGCTCCTACAGGTTTTTCGGGTGTATGCAGAATCTGCAATCAACCAGCTCCTACAGGGTTACTGGTTGATCATGGCACTGCAAACCGTCTCGATGGTTTGCACCAGTTCCTCGTACTGCACCGGCTTGGTCAGGTGCCGGTCGAAGCCGGCGTCGCGGGCTTTGTGCGGGTCGTTGCCGGCGCCGTTTTCGCGAGGCGGACGAGTTGTACCTGCAGGCGGTCAACAATGGCGACTTCCAGGAAATGTCCGAGCGCAGCAAGGCCTTCCACATGGCCATCGCCCACGCCAGCCACAACCCCTATTTCACCAGCACCTACGAGCGCCTGCTGGGCGAAGGCCAGCGCCTGCTGCACCTGCATTTCGACCACGTCGTCAGCTCCGCCAGCGCCCACCGCCTGGGCCGCGACCACGACGAAATGATCGAAGCCATCGCGGCGCGGGACGCGGACGCCGCGGAAAAAGCCGCGCATGAACACACGATGCTGTTCCAGCAGCGTTTCCTCGACTACATGCGCCAGAACCTCACTGCCGCCATCAGCGTTTGACCCATCCCCCGCAGGCTGCGATCTCTTGTAAAAAATCAAAGGATCGCAGCCTCGTTGCACTCGGCAGCTCCTACAACGCCCTGTGTCGTCCAGAATCTCTGCGCGGAAAACCTCCAGATACGCACATTCATACAATCACTGCCCGCGACAGCGCCGTGAAAATGTCCGCTCTCTCAAGCGTCCCCAGGCTATGGGCACTCGATCAGGAACCGGATGAATGCGCGTCACTTACTGGCTGCTTTGGCTACTTCCCGCCACCAGTGCGGCAGCCCTGGCCGACGAACCCTTGGCGCAAGGCTTTGTGGATGGCTCGTCACTCAACCTGCTGAACCGCAACTTCTTCCTGCAAAGCGACTACCGATCCCCTACCCCGGCCAACCAGAGCTACAAGCAGGAGTGGGCCCAGGGTTTCATCGCTTCCTTCGCCTCCGGTTTTACCCCGGGCACTATCGGTTTCGGGGTCGATGCCCATGGTTTTCTCGGGGTGAAGCTCGACGGTGGCAAGGGGCATGCCGGGACGGGGTTGCTGCCGCTGGATTCGGACGGGCGCAGTGACAGCAACTACTCCAGTGCCGGTGGCGCGGTGAAGCTGCGTACCTCGAAAACCACCCTGGCCTACGGCGAGATGATGGTGGAAACCCCGGTGTTCGACACCGCTGACAAGCGCCTGCAACCGGAATACGCCACGGGGTTTGTGCTCGACAGCCGGGAGCTGGACGATGTGCATGTGCAGGCCGGGCGTTTCACGGCGTTCAAGAATCAGGATGCGTCGACCGGCAAAGGAGATTTCACCGGGTATGGGGCGAGTACCGATACCGGCGGGATCAGCTTTCTAGGTGCGCAGTTGTTCGAAGATCAGCCGTTGGGTGGTGCGTTGTATGCCTCGCAGCTGAGCGAGACCTGGCGGCAGTACTACGCCAACCTGCACCTGAACCAGTCCGGGTTCTTTATCGACGGGAACGTCTATCACACCCGGGATTACGGCGAGGCGGCGGCCGGGGCGATCGATAACACGGCTTATAGCCTGTCGGGGAAATACAAGGTGGGGGCGCAGGGCTTCACCCTGGCCTATCAGAAGATCCACGGTGATACGCCGTTCGATTTTGTCGGGGGCGATTCGATCTATCTGGCCAACTCGATCAAGTACGCCGACTTCAACGGCCCCGGCGAGCGCTCATGGCAGGCGCGTTACGATCTGGATATGGGGGCTTTCGGTGTTCCCGGTCTGACGTTCATGACCCGCTATGTCGCCGGTCGCGGCATTGACGGTACTCATGCGCCGCAAGGGGGCGCGTACAACCCGTTCGATCCGGATACCGGCCAGTTCGTGCCGCAGCAAGGGGATGGCGGACGCCATTGGGAGCGGGATATCGATGTGCACTACGTCGTGCAATCGGGTCCGGCGAAGAATCTGTCGATGAAGCTGTCCCATGTGACCCATCGGGCCAACAGCGCCCAGGCCGGGGATGACATTGACCGGATCTACATCGTCCTCGAGTACCCCCTCAGTTGGGGGCACTTTTGAACCGGGTCAGGCGAGCTTGATCACACCACCCTGAATCTCGTCCCGCGCCATGCGCAGGTCGGTGGCGTCCTGGTTGAGCTGGTGAATCAAATTGAACAGCCGTTGCCGCAACACCTCGTCCTTGAGCTGTTCAGTTGCACGCATCACATCCAGCGCCGCGGCTTCATTGTTGCTGGCGACGGAGTCGAGCAGTTTGCGCATGCTTCTCGATGGCCGATTCATCGTGGATCCCTTCTGATTTGGTGGAGCGGATGATACGGGGGCTTTGTTGCGTCTATGTTTCAGGATTCTCGGGTCGCCTACCAACTCCGAACACACCGCAGTTCCCTGTGGGAGCGGGCTTGCCCGCGAAGGCGTCAGGTGGGCCGGCATCATTGTTGGATGTGCCGGCCTCTTCGCGGGCAAGCCCGCTCCCACAAGTTTCTGCGTTGATCACAAATCCCGTGTAGGAGCTGCCGCAGGCTGCGAACTTTTGATCTTGCCTTTAAAAGATCGCAGCCTCGTTGCACACGACAGCTCCTACAGTGATGGGTGTAAGCCTGTCAGCCCGCCACGCTCTCGCGAATCAGCTTTTTGTTGATCTTGCCAACGCTGGTCTTCGGGATTTCGCTGACGAATTTGAACTGCTTGGGGATGGCCCATTTGTTGATGCGGCCGCCGTCGACGAAGGCTTGCAGGTGGGCTTCGAGCAGTTTGCGGTCCAGGTATTGGCCGGTTTCGCACACCACCATGGCCATCGGGCGTTCGCCCCACTGCTCGTCAGCGATGCCGACCACCGCCACCGACATCACCGCCGGGTGTTCGCTGATCAGGCTTTCCAGTTCCAGGGAGCTGATCCACTCGCCGCCGGTCTTGATCACGTCCTTGATCCGGTCCTTGATTTCCACGCAGCCCTGCGGGTCGATCGAGGCCATGTCGCCGGTGTGCAGCCAGCCGCCGTCCCAAAGCTCGGCGCCCTTGCCCTTCTCCTTCAGGTAACCTTGGGTCAGCCACGGTGAGCGCACCACGATTTCGCCCAGGGACTCGCCGTCGTGGGCGACATCCTGGCCGTTGGCGTCGATGATTTTCAGGTCGACCATCGGGATCGGCGTGCCGGTCTTGATCCGTGTCGGCAACTGCTCCGTCATCGGCTTTTTCAGGTCCTCATCACGCAGATAGGTCAGGCACAGCAGCGGACAGGTCTCCGACATGCCATAACCGGCATGCATCACCATGCCCCGGCTGCTGGCTTCGCTGGCGATGCCCAAAGGCAAGGCACTGCCGCCGATGAGAATCTTCCAACCGTCGAAGCGACCCTTCTTGCCCTCTTCGCAGTTGAGGATCATCTGCAAAATCGTCGGCACACAGTGGGAGAAGCTGACCTTCTCTTCTCGATACAGGCGCACCAGGCTGTTGGGCTCGTAACGCCCCGGATAAACCTGCTTGAGCCCCATCAGGGTCGCCACGTACGGCACGCCCCAGGCATGCACGTGGAACATCGGGGTGATCGGCATGTACACGTCATCCGAACGCAGCAGCGGCTGGCCCTGGTACACGCCCAGGGTGCCGACCGCGTTCAGGGTGTGCAGCACCAGTTGCCGATGGGTGAAGTACACGCCCTTCGGATCGCCGGTGGTGCCGGTGGTGTAGAACAGCGTCGCCACCGAGTTCTCGTCGAAATCCGGGAACTCGTACTGGTCCGACGCCTCGGCCAGCAGCGCCTCGTACTCGCCGATCACCGGCAGCGAGGCATTGGCCGCTTCGTTGTCGCTCAGCTGCACGAAGCCCTTCACCGTGGTCAGGCGATCCTGGATCTGCTCGACCAGCTGCAGGAAGTCGTCATGCACCAGCACCAGGTCGTCCTCGGCGTGGTTCATGGTGAACAGCACCTGCTCCGGCGACAGGCGAATGTTCACCGTGTGCAGCACCGCGCCGATCATCGGCACGGCGAAAAAGCATTCCAGGTAGCGATGGCTGTCCCAGTCGAGCAAGGCTACGGTGTCGCCGGCCTTGACCCCGGCCGCGGTCAGCGCATTGGCCAGGCGGCGGATGCGCTGGTTGAGCGTCTGGTAGCTGTAGCGCAGCTTGTCGGCGTAGACGATTTCCCGGCCCGGCTCGTAACGCACGCCGGACAACAGCAATTGCTTGATCAGCAAGGGATAGGCGTAGGCGCCTTCGGCGGGCGGAATTATTTTTGTCGCCATCATCAATAGTTTCCTTGTTCTTTAGAACTGGTCGGCTTGCAGCGCGAAGAGGCAATCGCTACCGGCCTTGGCCGATGCGCTCAGCGAATGGATACGCGGCAGCAGTCGAGCGAAGTAGAAGCGCGCGGTGGCCAGCTTGCTGGTGTAGAAATCGTCCGAAGAATCGGCAACCAATGCGGCCCCCGCCATCTGCGCCCACATGTAGGCGTAGGCGGTGTAGCCGAACACGTGCAGGTACTCCACCGAGGCCGCGCCGACTTCATTCGGGTTGTGCTGGGCGCGGTCGAGCAGCCAGTCGGTCAGTTCGTCGAGAACGTCCACGGCAGCGTTCAGCGGCTTGGTGAACTCGCCCAGTTCGGCGCTGGCATTGGCGGTGAATTCGCGGATTTGCGAAGCGAACAGACGGTAAAGCGCCCCGCCACTGCCGACGATCTTGCGCCCGGCCAGGTCCAGGGACTGGATGCCATTGGTGCCTTCGTAGATCTGGGTGATGCGCACATCACGCACCAGTTGCTCCTGGCCCCACTCGCGGATGTAGCCGTGGCCGCCGAAAACCATCTGCCCGTGCAGGGTGGTTTCCAGGCCCATGTCGGTGAGGAACGCCTTGGCCACCGGGGTCAGCAACGCCACCAGTTCCTGGGCGCGGTTGCGGGCCGTGGCGTCTTCGCTGTACTTGGCGGTGTCCAGTTGCAGCGCGACGTAGCTGGAGAACGCGCGGCCGCCTTCGTTCAGGGCCTTCATGGTCAGCAGCATGCGGCGCACGTCCGGGTGGACGATGATCGGGTCGGCGGCCTTGTCCTTGTTCTGCGCGCCGGTGGGCGCACGGCTCTGGATGCGGTCCTGGGCATAGGCCAGGGCGTTCTGGTAGGAACGCTCACCCTGGGCCAGGCCCTGGATACCGACGCCCAGGCGCTCGTAGTTCATCATGGTGAACATCGCCGCCAGGCCCTTGTTCGGCGCATCGACGATCCAGCCGGTGGCGCCGTCGAAGTTCATCACGCAGGTGGCCGAGGCCTTGATGCCCATCTTGTGTTCAATGGAACCGCAGGACAGCGCATTGCGCTCACCCAAAGAACCGTCGGCATTGACCAGCACCTTGGGCACCAGGAACAGCGAAATGCCCTTGGGCCCCGCCGGTGCATCCGGCAGGCGCGCCAGCACCAGGTGGATGATGTTTTCGGTCAGGTCCTGCTCGCCGCCGGTGATGAAGATCTTGCTGCCGCTGAGCTTGTAGCTGCCGTCAGCCTGGGGCTCGGCGCGGGTGCGGATCATGCCCAGGTCGGTGCCGGCGTGGGCTTCGGTCAGGCACATGGAACCGGTCCAGGTGCCGGCGTACATGTTCGGCAGGTAAGCGGCCTTCAGCTCTTCGCTGGCGTGGGCGTTGATCGACAGGCAGGCGCCTGCCGTCAGCATCGGGTACAGGCCGAACGACAGGCTGGCGGCGTTGACCATTTCTTCGACCTGCGCCGAGATCGCCTTGGGCATACCCATGCCGCCGTAGTGCGGATCACCGCCGACACCGACCCAGCCACCTTCGGCGAAAGCCTGATACGCCTGGGCAAAACCTTGCGGCGCGTTGACGGTGTCCGGGCTCCAGGTGCAGCCCTGTTCGTCGCTCGGGCGGTTCAACGGGGCAATGACCTCGCCCGTGATCTTGCCGGCCTCTTCGAGGATCGCGGCCGCGGTGTCTTCGTCGATCACCTCGGCCAGGCGGGGCATTTGCGCCCACAGCCGGGAGACCTGGAAAACCTCGTTGAGTACGAAGCGCATGTCGCGCAGGGGAGCTTTGTAGTCAGACATTGTTGGCTTACTCGGAAGTGGTCAGGGCATGCGGTACGCCCGGACGTTCAGTGGTTTCAATGTTTTCGGGGGTTGCAACGGCACCGGTCGCCGGTACCCGCTCGCGCAGCAGGAAGTACGACAGGGCCGGGATCAGGATCAGCGCGCCGAGCATGTTCCACAGGAACATGAAGGTCAGCAGGATGCCCATGTCGGCCTGGAACTTGATCGGTGACCAGACCCAGCACACCACGCCCGCCGCCAGGGTGATGCCCACCAGCCCGACCACCCGGCCGGTGAAGGACACGGCGTTGCGATAGGCCTGGGACAGCGGCAGCCCCTGGCGCTGGAAGTGCAATTGCACGCTGAGCAGGTACAAGGCGTAGTCGACGCCGATCCCCACGCCGAGGGCAATCACCGGCAGGGTCGCGACTTTCACGCCGATGCCCATGGCGACCATCAGCGCCTCGCAGAGGATCGAGGTCAGCACCAGTGGCAGCAGCGCCACCAGGGTTGCGCGCCAGCTGCGGAAGGTGATCAGGCAGAACAGGGTCACCGCCGCATACACGTACAGCAGCATGGTGTGGTTGGCTTCGCGCACGACAATGTTGGTCGCCGCCTCGATCCCGGCACTGCCGGCCGCCAGCAGGAACTGCCGGTCCGGGGTGCTGTTTTCACGGGCGAACTTGTCGGCAATCGCCACCACGGCGTCGAGGGTCTCGGCCTTGTGGTCCTTGAGGAAAGTGATCACCGGCATCACCGAGCAATCGGTGTTGAACAGTTCCGGCGAGTTCACCGAAGCCTGCTGGGCGGCGTAGTTCAGCACGTCCTGGTTGCGTTGGATGCTGTTGAGCTTGGGATTACCCTCGTAAGTGCCGGCAGTGATCTGCCGAACCGCGTTGACCAGCGAAGCCGTGGCCTGCACGCCCGGATACTGTTGCAGCTCCCAGGCCAGGCGATCGGCGAGGATCAGGGTCTTGTAGTTCAGGCAGCCTTCGGGTGCGGTCTTGATCATCACCGCGAACAGGTCGCTCGACAGCGCGTAGTGACTGGTGATGTAGGCGTTGTCGCGGTTGTAGCGCGAGTCGGCACGCAGCTCCGGCGCCCCGCTTTCCAGGTCGCCGATCTTCAGATTCTGGCTGACCATGAAGCCGCCAACGCCCATCAGCGTCGCCACCAGCACGGCGCCTGTGGCCCACTTGGCGCCGGTGAAGCGATCAAGCAAGTCCCAGAGTTTGCCGAAGCCCTTGCTCTTCTCGGCGCGGGTATCGATTTTCAGCGCCCGTTCGGCAGCCTTGGCACCGACGCCGATATAGGACAGCGCCACCGGCATCAGCAACAGCGAGGTGAAGATCAGTACCGCGACACCGATACTGGCGGTGATCGCCAGATCCTGGATCACCGGAATATCGATCAGCATCAGCACCGCGAAACCCACGGCGTCGGCCAGCAACGCGGTCACGCCGGCGATGAACAGGCGGCGGAAGGTGTAGCGCGCGGCGATCAGCTTGTGGGTGCCACGGGCGATGTCCTGCATGATGCCGTTCATCTTCTGCGCGGCATGGGACACGCCGATGGCGAAGATCAGGAACGGCACCAGCACCGAGTACGGATCGATGGCATAACCCAGCCAGGCGACGATGCCCAGCTGCCAGACCACCGCGATCAGCGAGCAGCCGACCACCAGCAGGGTGCTGCGCACGCAACGGGTGTAGGCATAGATGATCACCAGCGAGGTCACCACAGCCAGGCCGAAGAACATCATCACCTGGATCAGGCCGTCGATCAGGTCGCCCATCAGCTTGGCGAAACCGATCACCCGCACCTTGTAGGGACCCTTGCCCTCCTCCCCGGCCTTGCGCGCCGAAGCGTCACCGCCAAACTCGATCTTGTCGCGCAACTGCTCTTCGAGCATCTGCGAAAAGGCGTGATAGTTGATCGGCTGGCCACCGGCGGCGGCCTTGTCCAGCAACGGCACCACCAGCATGCTCGACTTGAAGTCGCTGGCGACAAGACTACCCACCAGGCCCGCGCGGGCGATGTTCTGGCGCAGTTGCTCGATCTGTTCCGGCTTGCCCGCATAGGTGTCGGGCATCACCGGGCCGCCCTGGAAGCCGTCTTCGGTGACTTCGGTCCAGCGCACACCCGGGCTCCACAGCGACTTCATCCAGGCGCGGTCGACGCCTTCGCTGAGGAATAGCTGGTCGTTAACCTGCTTGAGCACGTCCAGGTAGCCGGGATCGAAAATATCGCCCTGGGTGTTTTCCACCACCACCCGCACCGAGTTGCCCAGGCCGCGCAGCGATGCGCGGTTTTCCAGGAAGTTCTGGATGTAGGGCTGACTCTGGGGAATCATCTTTTCGAAGCTGGGACGCAGCTCCAGACGCGTGGCCGCCATGTAGCCCAGCAGCACCGTGGTCAGCGCCATCAGCAGCATGAACAGCGGGCGGAAGTTGAACACCAGGCGTTCGAGGATGTTGCCGGAGCGCGGGTCGAAATCCCGCAGATCGCGGATCACCGGCATGGCGTCTTGTTTGATATTGCCCATGTCTGGGTTCTCGCTCTTAGGGTTCGAGGGCTGCTTTTTGCGCGGACTCGGCCGGCAGCGTTCGGGCGCCGCGGCTGCCCGCCAGCACCAGCCTGCCGTCGGCGGACTGGGTGGCACCGGCGACCGGGGTCAGGGTCGGTTGCTGCACCAGGTGCATCTGCTCGCCCGTGCCCTGGCTGACCAGCATCTGCCCGCCCTGGGTGAACAGGCGGTAGTTGCCTAGGGCATCGACCAGGCCGGCGGTGATGCTGATGTGCAGACCGGTGTCGAGCGCGGTCCAGTTCTGGCCGCCGTCGGTGCTGCGCAATACGTTGCCGCGCAGGCCGTAGACCAGCACTTCACCGGGCTTGCCGAGCACGCCGAAGAAACTGCCCTGATAAGGCGTCGGCACGGCGACGAAGCGCTGGGCGCTTTCGTCCCACTTGAGCAACAGGCCCTGCTCGCCGGCGATGTACAGCGCATCGCCCGTGGAGGCGATGGCGTTGAGGTGGAAACCCTGGGGGTTGTCGGTGCGATCCTGGAACGGCGTCCAGCTCTGGCCACCGTCTTCGGTGCGCAGGATCAGGTTGAACACGCCCACGACGTAGCCGACCTTGTCGTTGGCAAACCAGACATCCAGCAGCGGTTTGTCCGCGCCCTGTTCGACCAACCTTTGGCCCTCGGCAACCAATAGCGGCCATTGCTCGTTGTTCGGCTCGGCCTTGGCCAGGTCCGAGTAATGCTTGACCAGCAACGCGCCGATCTGGCGACCGTCCAGTTGCCGGGTCCAGGTCGCACCGGCGTCGCTGCTGTGCAGCACCACGCCGTCGTTGCCCACCGCCCAGCCTTGGGTGGCGGTCGGGAACGTCACGGCGGTGAGGTCGGCACTGACCGGCACGGCGGCCTGCTGCCAGTGCTGACCGGAATCATCGGAAAACAGAATGTGGCCACGCTGGCCGACGCTGATCACCCGCGAACCTGCGCGGGTCATGCCGGACAACGGGCTGTTGATCGCGAGGGCGCTGGTTTTGGCGGGCAGGTCCAGCACATCGACGTAATCGGCGGCAAAGCTGACGCTCTGCAATACGCTCAATACGACGCCACAGGCCAGCTGCAAGTAATTATTTTTATATGAACACATACCGCGTCCTCTTCGGAAAACCGCGTCGGGACACAGGTGCGTGTACCCGACGTTCAAACGGCGCGCGCGCTTTGCCGCAGGGCCCGCCGTCTTGTGGACGGCGGCCCCTGTGAGCGCACTGTGTAGCGGGTGTTTTAGCGAATGCCGGCGCCAGCCAGCGATTCGGAAGACCACTGGGCCTTGGAGAGCGGATCGGTGTACTTGATGCCGCCGTACGGGCCGACCACACCGTTGATGTTGTAGGAGCCGCCAACCAGGTCATAGATCATGAACGGCGTGGAGTCCGGCACCTGCTTGTCGTAGCTCTGGCTCAGGAAGGCGAACGAACCACGGTAGAGCTGACCACGGGCGTCGTACTGGTCGGAGGCCAGAGCGGTCCAGCTGTCTTCGTCGAGGTAGAAGCGGCGCTTGGCGTAGATGTGACGGGCGCCGGCCTTGAGGGTGCCTTCGACGACCCACACGCGGTGTTTTTCCCAGCGCACGAAATCCGGAGCCAGGTGGTTGGCGGTGGTCAGCGACTTCGGATCCTGAGCGTAGGTCAGCTTGTAGGTGTTGTAGGGCACGATCATTTCCTGCTTGCCCACCAGCTTCCAGTCGTAGCGGTCCAGCGCACCGTTGAACACGAACACGTCGTCGTAGGTGCCGGCACCGGCGGTACCCGGGTTAGGCGTGTCGTAGGCCAGGTTCGGCGCCAGTTTCACCCGACGCTGCCCCGGCAGGTATTGCCAGGCGCGACGCGGTTGCTGCAGCGGGTTGGCGGCGTCCTTGAGCATCACCGCTTCTCCGGCGCGGCGCGCAGGGCCGGTGTAGGCCAGCTTCATCTGGTAGTAGACGTCGGCGCTGCTGATCGGCTGCGTCAGGTTTTCGTAGATCGGGTAGGAGATGAACGCCTGCCCGGTAATCGCCAGGCTCGGCACGCCCGCGGCGTCGACGTTCCAGGAGTCGTACTTGGAACTGATGTTCACACCCTGATAACGCAGCAGGAAGTTCCACATCGCTTCGTTGCCCGATTGCGGAATCGGGAACGGCACGCCGGGCAGCACGTTGTCGATGGCCAGGCCGTTTTCCAGGGACTTGGCGCCGCTGGCGTTCTTCACGCCGTTATCCAGAATCGCCTGAGGCAGCGAAACAGTGCGGTGAGTCGGGTACACGTCGACGCGGAACGTCGGGAAACGCTTGGCCAGTTCCACGGTGGTCGCGGTCAGCAGGTTCTTGTACTGATCGACGTTCTTGCCATCGATCGACACCAGCGGCTTTTCACTGGCGAACGGGTCCGGACGCATGCTGTCGCCGGACTTGAAGCTGGCCGGCGGCGTGGTCAGGCCACCGTTGTAGGCCGGGATCGAACCATCGGCGTTGCCGGCTTTTTCGGCGCCGACCAGGGTCAGGCTGGTGCCCAGTTTGGCAGCGTCCTGGGGGGACACGGCGGCCAGCGCCTGACCGGCGAAGATCAGGGCGAGCGATGTGGCCAGCGATGTTTTCAAAAAGGTTTGAGCAAATTTCATCTTGATATTCTCCTGCTTGCGTCGAGCAAATCAGTGGTGAATCAAAAAGTGGTTTTCATCGTCAGGTACAGGGCGCCGCGGTCCTCGGTGGTGGCACCGCCACCGGAGAAGGACGAGTAGCCGCCGGCGTAGCAGGCATAGTTTTCGTTGCCGCTGAAAGCGTTCGGGGTCGAACCGTCACCGCCAGTCGGGCCGGTGCTGACACCGCTGACGTTGCACTTGTCGGTCTTGCCGAAGGAGTCCACGTATTTCAGATCGACGAAGTATTTGTTGTACACAACGGCCCCCAGGCCCACTGCGTAGTTGCCGGTGTCCTTGGCACCGCCACCGGAGACCGGTGACACGCCGTCCAGACCGACGTTGATGGACATTGGTGCGTTGAGATCCACGCCCGGGAACACCTGGTACCAGGTCGGGGTGAAGTTGATTGCCAGTCCCCAGTTGTCGCGAGTCGGCTGGTCAATGCCGCGATAGCTGTCCTTGCCTTTGTAGAGCGCCTCGTTTTTGCTATCGAGTTTGAGAAGGTTGCTGTAGTAGAGCTCGGCGAGCACGGTCGCCTGATCGAAAACCGGGGTCTTCGACAGGGTCATCAGGCCGTTGATGGTCCAGTGCAGGGTGTCACCGGTGGCGGCCATGGCATCACCCTTCTGTGGGGTGTCATACACGATGCCGGTGGCGGCGGTGCGAGCCGGCAGCAGGCCCAGGCCCTGGCCCAGTCCCAATGGGCTGTTGGTGCTGACGATCGCCGGAATACTGGCCAGCGGCATGTTGTGGCGAACGTTCAGGTCCGAACCCACGCTCACCCCGCCGATGTCCTTGGACAGGCTCAGGCCGACGATCTTGATGTTGTCGGCATAGGCCAGTTGATAGGTGGCGGTGCTCAGGGAGTTCAGCGTGTTGACCACTGCCGGGACCTGGCCTGCCGGGCGCGTGCCGTTGGCATTGGCCGAGCTGATGCCACGGGCGTCCAGCCAGGCTTGCGGGAGGATCTCCGAGGTTTCGCGGTAGTAAACGCCCAGGGTGCCGTCCAGCCACGCTGGCGACCACTTGGCCATGATGCCCCAGTCGCCGCGCTTGTCCGGCGTCAGGTCGTGGCCGCGACGTACATTGGTCAGCGCATTGCACGGCGCCAGGCCGCAGCCCAGAGGACTGCCAGGCACGACAGCATTAGTGTTACCCAGCAGGAACGACTGCGCGCCGAAACCGACCAGGTCGGAGCCGCCGTAGTAGGTGCCGGCTTCTGGTAAGCGAGCGGCGTCCCAGTCGAGAAAGTACTGCGCACCGATGGTCAACTCGGGGTTGACGGTGAACGACATCGACAGCTGGTTACGCGGAACGAACAGTTCCTTGGCTTCGGTGCCTGGGGAGGCGGCCAGCTTGGCCAGGTCCAGGCCCGACTGGCCGTAGCTCATCGAGTGCACAGGGTTGAGGATGGTTTCGCCCCAGAACACGTTGTGCTGGCCGGCCTTGACGCTGAGCATCGACTCCTCGCCCACTTCGGTGCTGTAGAACACGAAGGCATCGAGGATTTCGCCGGAGGGACCGGTGTAATAGCGCTGGGCATAGTTGCTCAGGTGCGGGCTGCCGTTGCCGACGTTGTCATTGGTGACCGGCGCCAGGCGCGGGTCGTTGGCTACAAGACCGGACGTCGAGCCATTGCCGTTGACGAACGGGTTGGAGTTGGAGCCGGTGTTTTCGTAGGCCTTGTCGTACCAGCTGGCGGCGCTGACGCGAAAGCCCATGGCGTTCTGGTAGACAACGTCCATCTCGGTCAACAGGTCGATACGGTTGGTGATGTTGGTACCGGCCTTGCGGAAGTTGTAGTCGCCGTCGTTGTTGTTCGGCGTTCCCAACATGCGCTTGTCCGCGCTTTCGGTGCGCACGCCGTAGTTGTACTTGATGGTGTTGTCGACACGCATCGTCCAGTCCGGATTCCCCGTATCGATCTCGACTGCCTGCACTACCGGAGTAAAGGCAGCGGGCATGATGGCGGCCAGGATGGCCGACGCCAGCAGGCTGTAGCGTGGAGCGGTGAAGCCGTGACTCTTGTTGTTGTGCATTGCGTTGTCTCCGCCTTTTTCTATTTGTTTTAAGCGCAGCCGCCCTCTCGCAAGCCTCTTGTGAGCCTGCGTTTCAGGAATGAGGGCAATGGCCGGTTGCGTGTTGCCGGACCGGCTCCTGTATTAGCGATCCAGCTCCAGGATGAGCGCCTCGGCTTGCTGCCATGGGCCAAATCCTGCGGCCGGATTGAGATGGCCGACGTCGCCCAGATCGAGCAAATCGGCGCCCCAGTTTTCCGCCATGCGCGTGGCGGCGGTGAAACTGGCCAGGTGATCGTTGGTGCTGGCGGCCACGATGCTCGGGAACGGCAACGGACCTTGGGGAAGTGGATTCCAGCCCTGACTCTTCAGGGTCTCGGAAGAAGGATAGTTGGACGGCCAGACCGCATCGAGGTCCGGCGGTGCGGCCAGCAAGGCGCCCTTGATCGGACGGCTGTACTGCGCGGCCCAGTGGGCGACCATCAATACGCCGGCGCTGTGGGCGACCAGGATCACCGGGCCGTCGATCTGCTCCAGTTCATGCTGGATCGCACGAACCCGCGCGCCACAGTCGAGCTTGTCGGTTTCCAGCGGCGGCACACTGCGTACCTTTTCGAGCTTTGCTTCGAGCAGCGTTTGCCAATGTTCGGCAACGTGCTCGCGCAGGCCCGGTACGATCAGAACGGTTGCGGCAGTTTGCAGTTTGTCCACGTCTACACCTTCGCTATCACGGTGAATCGGCTGACTCGGTGGTCAGCGCTTTCTTGTAGTACTGACATTAAAGACCCCCCACCCCGGGCGCTTTTCATTGGACGTCAGGCACTTTTCTTTTCATGACAAATGGGCATTGGCCATCGCTGTGCTACCGTTGATCAAGAAATCCCACGGTTGCAGTGCAGGCCGCTGTAATCAATGGGTGCAGCTCGATCGAGACGTCTGGGACGGGTGATTTTCGGCCCTTCGCAGCGACCGTCGGCGGCGAATTCGCAACTGTTCAATCGATGATGTGCTGGCTATAGTCGCCACGCTTGTTTCCACCGCAATTGGCCCGGGAAAGACCATCGCATGACCAAGCTTGTACGCGCCGCTGTGTTGACCAACTACCTGGAGGTCACTCAGTACCTGTCGTTCAACCCGCGTGATGTATTGGCGGGCGTCGGCCTGAGCAAGGCCCAGCTGCAAGCGCCCGAACACCGCATTTCCATCGATGCCGCCGTGCGTCTGCTGGAAGATTCGGCCGCCGCCAGTGGCTGCCAGAACTTCGGCCTGAGCATGGCCGAATCGCGGCAGTTGTCGGATTTCGGCGTGGTCAGTCTGTTGCTCAGTCACCAGCGCACCTTGCGCGAGGCGTTGCAGGTGGTGGTCAACTATCGGCACCTGATGAACGACTCATTGGCGATCTTCATCGAAGAAGCCGGCAAGATGGTGATCATTCGCGAAGAGGTGGTCACCGAATCGCCAATGCCCAGCCGCCAGGCCACCGAGCTGGCACTGGGGGTGATGTTCCGCCTGTGCTCCGCCCTGCTCGGCTCGCACTGGCATCCCTACAGCGTCAACTTCACTCACCAGGCGCCGGAGAATCTGCAGCTGCATCGGCGGTTGTTTGGTTGCACGCTGGAGTTTGGCAGCGAGTTCAATGGCATCGTGTGTTCCGATGCGAGTCTGGACATGACCAATCCGAATGCGGACCCGGCCATGGCGCGGTATGCGCAGAGTTATCTTGATTCGCTGCAGAGTAATGAAGGCGCTTCGATGCTGTTTGAGGTGCGCAAGGCGATTTATCTGTTACTGCCGATGGGGCGTGCCACGATCGAGCAGGTGGCGCAGAGTCAGGGGATGAACGTGCGGACCTTGCAGCGGCGGTTGAAGGACGATGGGTGTGCGTTTAACGATGTGATCAATGATGTGCGTCGGGATCTGGTGTTGCGGTATCTGGATAATCCGAACTACTCGCTTAGTCGTATTGCGGACATGCTTGGGTATTCCATGGCCAGTTCGTTTACCCGGTGGTTCATCAGCCAGTTCGGCATGCCGCCGGCGGCGTGGCGGGCGTCGCATAAGCAGTCCAAACACTCCGCCATTCCGCCTGACCTGTAGGAGCGAGCCTGCTCGCGAGCTTTTGGGGCTGTGTACATATCCGTTGCTGTGGTAACGGCCGCTTTCTCTGTTTCGGCCTGGCGGCCGACTCCCTTTGGCAAACGCCGGAGTGCCGGCCCAGCCCAAAGGAAGCAAAGGTCTTGCCCCGACGTTCGGTCCCTCGCCAAGGCTCGGGATCCCTTCGCTCCGGCATTCAT
>NZ_JABFMP010000004.1 GCF_013359595.1 Pseudomonas sp. C1C7
GCTGGCGGTGAAGCGGGGGATGGGCTTTGAGGGATGGTTGTGGGGGGAGATACGGGTGCCATGAGCGTGTGTTTCTTCCTGGTTTTTGTGGTTCTGAACACAAGGTAAAGTTTCGGGAATCTTTATATCTGATTATTCAAATCATCTAGGGTGGGCCCGAATTGAGCAGAGTGCCTAGTCTGTTTCCTGTCAACGAGTTGGAAGCACGCCATGCCCAAGAATAGAGCCTGCTGTATCCACCAATTTTTTAGCTAGGATGATTTCCGCGACCGTCCGCCTGACTTGCTATCCGTTTGGCTGAGCAGATTACAGGTGGTGATTGAGATCGCTAGGTGCCAGAGCCGATAGCTTGTCCGCAAATGAGTCGAATGATCATTGCGCCTTGTTGAACAAACGCGCCTTCAACCGCTCTATCGTCCAACGCCACTTGGGTGTGGTTGGGCGGCAGACGGTGTTTTGGTTGCCGAACAGACCGACTTCCTTGATGGCCTGTTCAATCGGCACGGTCTGCAGCCATTCCACAGGCACGAAGTACTCGCACAGCGCTGGGTCGTTGCTGTATTCGGTGTGGTAGGTCCCACGTTTGGCGGCTTGCAGCACTGGCGTGTCGACGCCGTTGTAGAGCACGGTGAAGTCTGCCGCGGCTGTCGCCCGCCCGGTTACACGGCCGACACCAACGTACCCTTGCTGCGGAATGTTGACCCACACCCGGTCGCCGGGGGCAAGCATCTTCAGGCTGTTGCTGTACCAAGTGCCGCCACCGCCACAGATAAAACCAAAGGCTTGCGCATCCAGCCAGGAACGCGTGGAGCTGTGGCCGAACGAGCAATAGAACTCACCATTCCACGGCTCGCTAGGACCATCGCTGCGGGTGTTGCTGGCATTGACCTGGGTTTCTACAGGGTCAAGCAGCCAGGAGCGGCTGATCAGCTTTTGCACGCCCTGTTGGAACACCTGAAAGCACAGCACGTTGATTGCGATATCCCTCTCGCTGAGGTACGCCACGATACGCTCGGTGCTGGCGTCCAGCCCGGACGCGACGATGATGATCTGGTGACTTTGGTTGAGCGCCTCTTCATCCAGCGGCAGGCCGAAGTAGGCCTCAAAGTCCGCCGCCAAATCGGCGTTCTGGCGATAACGTTTGTAGATGGCGGCAATATCTTCGGCGGCCAGTTTTTCCACCCACGAGGCATAGTCCAGCGATTGTGCCACCACATCACGCGGGGTGCGGTCGCGCTTGAGTTCGATCAGCACCAGGGAGGCATCCGGGGCGATGGCAAGCAGATCGATCCGTCCGCCCAGCCCGGTGCTTTCCTGGCGGCCGATCAGCATCCACTCTTCCGACAACAGACGTGGGGCGCTGACGATCATGTCTTCCAACAACTGCTCGCTGGGCAAAATGCACTCTTGCAACTGGCTAGGTTGGCCGCCGACCGTCCAGATTTGCGTTTTGATGGGCATGGTGTTGTCCTTAACGTGTTGAAGCCTGCAAGCCGCTAAGCCACCGCCTGCTCGGCCAGGGTGCTGGCCAGTTGTTCGTTGAGTTGGCGGGCTTGGGTTAGCCGGGTTTTGAGCTGGTCGCAGAGAGTCATTAGTTGATCGACTTTGGCGACGATGCGGTGTTGTTCGGGGATTGGAGGTATCGGAACAGGCATGGCGTTAGCTATCGCTGTGTTGATGTTCTTCCATGCGGAACCTGTCGAAGCTCCTAAAAGGTCTGCCTCCATTACTTGGAAATATATATATAGATAGTCCTTCATTGTCTCATCTTCAATGCTCTTTATCGCAATGAGGCCATCATATATGTATCCAGAAATTCCGAGCTTCCTGGTTTTGCCAACACTCCCGCTGACCGCGATAATAATGTCGCTAGGTGTTACAAATCTGCTGTGGCTGGCTCCCTCATCTGTCAAGTATTCATCGGTGCTCAGCAGTACGCCATCCAAACACCGCGAAGACATATCTGAGATTTTTATCCAATGGTTTTTTGTTGGCGACGACGAAAAGTATCGTGGGTCCCCCTTCGGCCTAGGAGATGATCCACGTTGTATTTCATAGATATCCCCAAGCTTCACCCAATTCCAAGTAGTTGGAGCCTGGAAAGGATGGATCAATTCCACTGCTTGCAGCGCAGTTTCTTTTTTTTCAGAGCGCTTTGACGTAGAGCGTCTTTTAGAGATCAATTTTTTAATTAAGAGCTCCGTCGACGCATCGCTGGGATCTTGTGGCACCAATTTGCCCATCACGGCCAGTTGCAACAGAGTTTGTTTGAGAGCGTCTATGCTGGTTTCGGTGGTGAACAGGGTGTGGAAATGTTCGGCCAGTCGTTGCCAGTTGGCGGCGAAGTCGGTGGCGTCGCTGGTTTGGGTGAGGCTGTCGAGCAGCACATGCACCAATTGGGCGTGGGCGCTTTCGGCGCCGGCCTGTTGGGCCTCCAGGCGGTCGCACAGGGCCATCAGCTCATCGACTTTGGCGACGATGCGGTGTTGTTCGGCGAGGGGAGGCACTGGAAACGGATTCGCCTCAACAAAGTCTTTGGGCAATCGTTTCTGGCCTGCTGTCCCTGTCATCTTGGTTCCGCCAACAAGCAAGAACTGCGGCGACTTCAGATAGGCCAGTACGTACCTAGGATCAAGGGTTCCGGTAATAGGGCGAACAATGTGCAGTTCAGTCGTACCCGCGCCCAAACCATTCTTGAGATTAAAAAAGACGCATGCTTTGCTGTTTTCAAAGCAAGGTGTGATTTTCGCCACACCAATATCACCCTCTGCAAAATGCGTGAAGCCTTGTTTCACCTCACCCCACAGACGAGGCTCTTGCGCATGCCGATCATCGAAGCGTGTGCCAATAAAAGTCATCGGCACAAACGAGACTTCAAGTGAGTCTGCGGCAGCATTGCGGGGGTTAACAAATGCCACTTTCGATAATGAACTCCACTTCCAACCTGCTGGCAATTCAAACGGTTCTGCTTCCTCGCCAACCTCCGCCAGCGGCTTCTGCTTCTTGATCAGGCCATCAGCCACTAATCGCGCCTTTGCCTCAGCAATTCGCATCAGCAATTCACTGGCCGGCTCATCATCGGGATCTTGTGGCACCAACTTGCCACGCACCGCCAGCTCCAGAATCAACTCACGCAGCTTCTTGACGCCGTTCTGAGCGCCTGCCAGCAGCGACAGATTATTGGTCAGCAATGCCGTCATACTTGGCGCTCCAGGGCCTCGGCCAGCACGGCCTTGAGTTGGTCGCGCAGTCCGCCGATCTCGCCTTGCAGGGCGGCGTAGTTTCGCAGCAACTCGTCCGGGTCGTGGCTGATCTGTTCGCCAATATGCGGGTTTTTGCAGTCGAGGTTCCAGTTGCGCGCTTGCAGTTCCTCTATGCTGACCTGCCAGGCAAATTTGTTCTCCACCCGTGCGGCAAAGCCATCGGCCTCACAGCCCCACCAGTCTTGCTCCACGGCGAATTCTTCTATGCGCATGGGGCGGGTTTTGGAGTAGTTCTTCACTCCGGCCGGGTACTGGTGTTCATAGAACCACACCTGCTTTGTCGGTGTGCCCTTGGTGAAGAACAGCAGGTTGGTCTTAATGGGGGTGTAGGGTGCAAACACGCCGTTGGGCAGACGAACGATGGTGTGCAGGTTGCACTCGGTCAGCAGCTTTTCTTTGATGCGGCTTTTTATACCTTCACCGAAGAGGAAGCCATCGGGCAGCACCACGGCGGCGCGGCCACCGTCTTTCAACAGCTGCATGATCAGCACCAGAAATAGATCGGCGGTTTCCCGGGTGCGGAAGGCGGCGGGAAAGTTGGTTTCGATGCCGTCTTCTTCCATACCGCCGAATGGCGGGTTGGCGACGATGCAGTTCACGCGCTCACTTGGGCCCCAGCTGATCAGCGGTTTGCTCAGGGTGTTGTCGTGGCGGATCTGGCTGGGCACCTCGATGCCGTGCAGGATCATATTGGTGGTGGCCAGCAGGTGCGGCAGCGGCTTTTTCTCCACGCCGAAGATGCTGGATTGCAGGATGCGTTCGTCTTCGGCGGTTTTTACATAGCGAGTGCGTTTGTGCTCGATGGCGCAGGTGAGAAAGCCGCCAGTGCCGCAGGCGGGGTCCATGACCTTTTCGTCCAGCTTCGGATCAACCATGCGCACCATAAATTCCGTGACCGGACGCGGTGTGTAGAACTCACCGGCGTTACCGGCATTTTGCAGGTCGCGCAGCAGTTGCTCATAGAGGTTGCCGAACTCGTGGCGTTCCTGAGCCTTGTTGAAGTCCACGCCTTCCTGAACCTTGTTGATCACCTGGCGCAGCAGTTGGCCGGATTTCATGTAGTTGTAGGCGTCTTCAAACACGCTGCGCACCACAAAGGCCGAGGACGTGTTGCTGTATTCGTGCAGGTTCTGCAACTGGGGGAACAGGTTGTTGTCGATAAAGTCCTTCAGCGCATCGCCGGTCATGCCTTCCGGGTCGGCCGCCCAGGTGCGCCAGCGGCAGCTGTCGGGGATGGGTGACTTGTAGTTGTCGTCCATCAGTTCCCATTCCAGCTCGCGGTCATCGAAGATCTTGAGGAACAGCAGCCAGACCAGTTGGCCAATGCGCTGGGCGTCGCCATCGACGCCGACGTCTTTGCGCATGATGTCCTGGATGGACTTGATGGTGGAGCTGATGGACATAACGAATTCTCAATCGGTGTGGCAAAGCGGGGGATTGTAATGGAGTTGACTGCTTAGGTGGACAACGCTCCGCCGTTGCCCACCCTACGGGTAGAGCGGATTAACTTGCGTACAGGGCGTCTTCCAGTTCATGGATAGCTTTGTTGTAGCCAGCTTTGCCGCCAAAGGCTTTAACCAGTTCGATGGGCGCACCGAGCTGGTTAAAGGGATCGAGCTGGAGGATTTTGATGTCCTCGATGTGCTCAATGCCGGTGTCGGCGTATTTATCCAGCAGCGCTTCCAGCACCTGGCGGGCTGCACCGGAGTACTTGGCGAAGTAGTTACGCTTTTTCACCTGTTCGGCGCGTTCTTTACGCGACAGCGGCGGTTGGTCAAAGGCGACGTGGCAGATCAAGTCAAACGGATCGAGTGGCTTGCCCTGTTTCTTTTCCACTTCCTCGGCCAGGGCCTCCCACATAACGCCTTGGGCTGCCATTTCGTCGATGATGGCCTTTTTCTGCTCGGCATCACTCCAATGGCGCAGAAAGTCGTCCAGCGAGGCGAACTGTTTCTGCACACAGGTACGGGTGTAGTCGTGCAGCGATTCGGTGATCAGTCGGCCATCCGGCCCGTAGTACTGGACACGCTCGGCGATGACATAAATCGGGATGCTGTCGATGACGTATTTGATGCGCTTCTTGCCATCTTCCTCGCCGGTAAAATCCAAATTATCGCTTGCTCCAGCGCTCCCTGCGCTGATGCCATCGTCTTCAAGTAAATCGTCGGGCGGGACTGGCGGCTCGTTGCCTTCGGGGGCGTAGACCACCACCGGGTCACCGTCGAAGGTTGGGTCGGCAAAAAGCTCGGTGGCCTTCTTGAAGTCCATAATGGTGAACCAGTATTTGCCGAAATCTTCATTGATGCGGGTGCCACGGCCGATGATCTGCTTGAACTCAGTCATCGACTTGATGTGCTGGTCGAGCACGATCAGCTTGCAAGTCTGCGCATCGACACCGGTGGTCATCAGCTTGCTGGTGGTGGCGATGACCGGGTACCGCTCTTCCGGGTTGATGAAGTTATCCAGCTCGGCTTTGCCTTCCTGGTCATCGCCGGTGATGCGCATGACGTACTTGCGATTCTCAGCTACGCGCTCGGGGTTGAGGTTGACCAAGGCCTGGCGCATACGTTCGGCGTGGTTGATGTCGTCGCAAAAGACGATGGTCTTCTGGAACGGGTCGGAGGCCTTGAGGAACTCGGTTACCTTCTGCGCCACCAGTTGGGTACGCGCCTTGATGACCAGGGTGCGATCCATGTCCTTGAGGTTGTAGATGCGGTCTTCGATCAGCTCGCCATTCTTATCGAGCATGCCCTTGGGAGGGCGCCAGCCTTGCAGGTCTTTGTCGAAGTCGATCCGCACCACTTTATAGGGCGCGAGAAAACCGTCCTCGATCCCCTGTTTGAGGGTGTAGCTGTAAACCGGCTCACCGAAGTAGGTGATGCTGGACACCTCCTTGGTTTCCTTCGGTGTTGCAGTGAGGCCGACATGGGTGGCGTTGGAGAAGTAGTCAAGAATTTCGCGCCAGGCGGAGTCCTCGGCGGCGCTGCCACGGTGGCATTCGTCGATCACGATCAAGTCGAAGAAGTCGCGGGAGAACTGCTTGTAGACGTTCATCTCTTCTTCAGCACCAGTCACCGCCTGATAGAGCGACAGGTAGATCTCGTAGGATGTGTCTATCTGGCGTCTGGCGATTTTGGTCATCGCCTGGCCGAAGGGCTTAAAGTCGTTGTTCTTTGTCTGGTCGACCAGGATGTTGCGGTCGGCAAGGAACAAAATTCTTTTTTTCTGTTTGGATTTCCACAGTCGCCAGATGATTTGAAAGGCGGTGTAGGTTTTTCCGGTGCCAGTTGCCATTACCAGCAGAACGCGGTTCTGGCCGCGCGCTACCGCCTCAACAGTGCGGTTGATGGCGTTCATTTGGTAATAGCGCGGCATGCGTCCAGAGCCGTCGTCGTAGTAGGGCGCTTCTATCTTATGTTGAGCAGCATTGTCCAACCCCTTCCATTGGCAGTAGCGGTGCCAAAGCTCGGCAGGACTAGGGAACTGATCCAAGGAGAGTTCAGTTTCGACCTTGCTGCCAGTCCCACTGCGATCATGGAAGAGGAAGCCATCGCCATTGCTGGAGAATACGAACGGAACATCCAACGCCTCTGCATAGCCGAGAGCTTGCTGCATACCGGAGCCGATGGAGTGCTTGTTATCCTTCGCCTCGATCACCGCGATGGGGAGGTTGGCTTGGTGGTAGAGAATGAAATCTGCACGGCGTGCTTCGCCCCGGCTGTGAAGCTTGCCACGGACCATAATCCGGCCTTTGGTGAAGCTGACCTCCTCACGCACCTGTTTGTGCATGTCCCACCCAGATTGCTGGATAGCTGGGGCGATGTATTTACTACAGATGTCCCGCTCGGAAAGTGATTTCTTGTCCATGGCTGACCGTATCCCTATGACATGCTGCGGACTTTATCAGAAGAGATAGAGGCATGCTGCCAGTATCAGAAGCGGGGCTCTCAGTTCGAACCTCCGATCTGCATATGCCCTGATGACGGTCGAAACCGTGGATTTTCTTACCGACGAGGTAGCAGTCGTACGGTCAGCGGGATTGATACCGGATCCCCTCGAGTCGTCTAACTCGACGCGTCTCTGTCCGACTTTGAGCCCGTCTTGTGAGGTCAATTGCTAGGCCTTGCAGGAAATTTCCTATGCAGCAAATGATTCTACTTGCGAGGTGGGCTAGGCATGATTACTATCTCTTCATCTTGGTGAAGTAGAGTTATTTGCAGTGGAAGCCGTTGAGCTCAGCAATCACGCCCAAATCCGCACGGCCATGGTCTTCAGGACCCAGGCTCCTCAAGAGGCGCCGGACGGGAACGTGCGGGCTTTGGCCATCAGGGATTTGGTATCCGCCAAGCCACTGCGCTGGGACGAACTTCCGCGCATCTCGGTTGATGAAAGCCTGCTCGGGCAATGCTTACAGCCTGGTGATGTCGTGATTCCCTCCAGGGGGGATTACTACAGATCGTGGGTCTACGAAGGTGCAAGTGCGCCGGTGTTCCCGTTGGGTCAGTTGAATATCATCACACCTCATTCCACGCTGGATGCGCGCTATCTAGCATGGTACCTGAACAAGAAATCCACTCAGGCGAAGCTGGGCTCAATGCTGACTGGGACGAGCATCAAAGCGCTCACTAAAATTGCGCTGCTTAGCTTGGCAATCGAGCTGCCAGACTTTGACAAGCAGCTATTGATCGCCGATTTAGATCGCACGGTCCAGCGGATCGGGGCCATCCGGCATCGGCTGAATGAGTTGGATAAGGAAGAAGTTGCGTACGTGACGTCGTCTTTCCTGCACGCAGAGGGCGCCAGTCATGGCTGATCAAAATAAGGACGCTGCGATTTCTTTGGCTATCGCCAAAATTTTTGAGGTCTTCAGAGGGAGTAGTATTTGCGAAGAAAGCAAGCACTTTGTCCTGCCCTTGCTGGTGCTGAAATACCTTTCTGATGCTTCTGACTCTGCATGCAGCAATCGCTTGAGCTATCGGGTACCAAAGCAGGCGCACTTTCAGCAGCTCAAGGGTGCCCGCTCTGAACCTTATAACGGCGAGCGCATCAATAATGCGCTGCGCTTGTTAGAGCAAGCCAACGATGAGCTCTCCGGTATGTTCGACGGTATCGATTTCTGTTCGGCCAAGCTTGGTGCGACGGCGCGGGCAGACATTTTGCTCAGCCAATTGCTGGAAGCATTCGACGCTCCCGTCCTGAACTTCAATAGTGAGCATCGTAAGGCGCCATGTACTGCTGCACAGGTATGTGATGCGTTGTGGGCTTTTATAGATGACGCTTGTGGCAAGCGCGATGGGGAGGCCGTGACGCCCCCGGAAGTTTCGCGATTATTGGCACGACTGGTACATCCCGCAGCGGGTGAGTCGGTCTATGACCCGTGCCTCGGTGTAGGCCGTTCCCTAATCGAATGCGGAAAACAGGCTCGTCTTTCCAATGTGGGGCAGGGCGCGAGTCTGTATGGCCAGGAAGTGAATGCAGACACGCTGGCATTTTCGCTGATGAACATGGTTCTGCATGGCGAGGATAGCTATCGCCTTGAATGGGGTGACAGCTTGCGAAACCCTACGCTGCTGAGCCAGGCTGGCGAGCTGATGACCTTCGATATCGCAGTGTCCCAGCCTCCCTTTTCGAGACGAGAGTGGGGGCATGAGGATGCAACTCGTGATTCGTTCGGGCGTTATCTCCGCGGGATCCCGCCCCGCGCGTCGGCAGACTTCGCATTCATTAGCCACATGCTCAGAAGCTTGAAGCCTCATGGCCGCATGGCGGTGGTGGTGTCACATGGCGTTCTGTTCCGCAGCGGGGTGGAAGGCCAGATTCGCATGCACTTGATTAACGACAAGCTGATTGATGCGGTGATAGCTCTTCCTCCCAAGCTTTTCACTCACACGGGTATTCCGACGGCGATTTTGCTGCTGCGTAAAGACAGAAAAGCAGATGACGTGCTGTTCGTTGATGCTAGCCGTACTTTTGAGTCTGGAAAGATTCGTAATCGCTTGAATGAGAGTGACTTGAGTTTCATTGAGGCCACCTACCAGGCGAGGAACGACGTGGCTCAGGTTGCGCGGGTGGTGTCACAGGCTGAGATTGCGCAGCACGATTACAACCTCTCGGTTGCGCGCTATGTCGAGCACGTCGAAATGGAGGAGCCGGTCAATGTAGACGTGCTACGGGCCGAGCGACTGCAGCTCGAATGTGAGCTGGCGACCCTTGAAGAAAAGCTGGAGGAGCTGCTCGCACGGATCGGTTATGACTACCGAGGTGTACCCAAGCCATAAAAAGCAAAAACCCCGCAGCTAGGCGGGGTTCTCACTCAGGGTACACGGGCACGACCGGAAATCCGGAAAACCCGCGTGTCGAATAACAAGATAGTAGAAAATCGATCTGCTGACAAGGTGCCTCATGCTCGTTCATCTGACCGCTGCCCGGCTCAAAACCCTCGAAGAATTCTTCAAAACCACTAGCGAGAGCGACCTCTATGGTTGCTATGCGTGGACCCAGGCGGTAGGGGCAGCGCTGTTACCGATTTTGGGCGACCTCGAGGTGAGCTTGCGTAACGCTTTGCATCGTGGTCTGTCGCAGTACTACGGAAATACAGAAAGCTTTGAGTGGATGCTCAAGACGCGCCCCAACCGCTCTAGTCCCGGTGGGTTAACGTCTTGGCACAAGCTGAGTCCCCGTACTCACGACGATGTGCTCGGCGCAGTCGAAAAAATCAAGAAGAGCAAAGGTAAGGGCTGCAGGGTAACCGTGGACGATATCGTCGCGAAAGTCGCCTTTGGCTTCTGGGAGGCAATCGTAAACGGGTTGAAACACAATTCTCACCCAAAAGGCATGCAGGCGCGCGTTTTGGCAGTTGCGTTCCCGAGCATTCCTGATCTGAGCAATGGCGTCTTCGGTGATCCAGCCCTTGTCGACCGAATAGCTAGCCTGCTTTACCAGATGCGTGACGTCCGAAATCGTATTGGCCATCACGATTCACTGTGGAAAACGGCCGAATTCGATGCCTATGGGCGTCGAGGTTTCGTTCCTCGCCGGCCTCGGCAAACCATTACCAGCATGCGCTTGCTAGCAGATCAGATCGCTTGGTTTGCAGGATGGATCGATCCGCAGATTAGCTTGTATATCAAGGCGACACCCCATTGGCGTCATCTGCAATGGTTGTTGACCAGAGATGCACTGTTCATGTACCGGGAAAACGGCGGCAAAGCCGTCAACTATGAGAAGACTATGCTTCCAGCGCCAGTGTACAAGGCCAAGAAAGCTACAAAACGCAAGCAGGATCGCCACGACAAAGTGTTTGGTATCAGAAGGCGTCGACTGTTGCGGGGCATGTTTTACTGAGCAAGGCTTGCATCCCATCGCCGGCGAGCCGGCTCCTATTGTCGAATGACCTAGCGCTTCTCTCAACGTCGCTTCTGTCATGTAAAAGTTTTTAGTGTCACCTTTGCTTCTATTTGTGGCGTTTCTGAGGCGCCACCCGTGGAGATGGTAAGCTGCTATGAGATTCATTGTTTATTGCGTTATTCTTGGCAGTAAACGATGGGATGGATTCCCGCTTCTTTGGCAGCATGCATGAATGACGATAGGATCCAGTAGAGCTGGGTTATATTTCCTGCCACACTTATCCCTTTCTGAATTTTTTTGAATTCTTTTTCGATTGTTTTCTTCGAGATAAACGAACAGCAGATTATGCATCTGCGGTTGAATCGATAGTCCTGCCTGAGTCCGTAAAGGTAATCTTCAAACTTCCCAGGAATGCTTTTTCTGGTGCGTTTTAAAAGGCCGTAGTTATAGTTTTTACGAAATTTTTCTTTATGTTTTTTTAGGAAGAGCTTCGGGTCAACTTCCATATTTCCGATGTTTTTGATGGCTTGGCCGACGACGTCATGTAGATTGCTGGCGGACTTGCTGGGCTTCCCATGTTTGGAGTGTATGAAAGACACGGAGTAATCAGCTCGGTTAAATGTGATGTGGTCAGCCCATTCGTTGCCAAGGTCGTCGCAGAAAACGTAGTCATCGGCGTTGTGTGCTGTCTCGACTATATCAAAGACTGACGTGGAGTCGAACTTGGTTATCTTTTTCGTTATTTTACCTTTCTCCGAAGTCGCCGAGGCAAGTTCTGGCAAGACTTTTAACGTTCTAAGCATTGCAGGGATTTCGTTGATCCCCGCACCGTCCTCAAAGCACTGATCCATGAAGTACATGTATCTGGGGTCGGAGAATGTGATGGTCGCTAAACTCTGCTTCTTGATGTACGCCTGGAGCGTCGTCTTCTTGCCATTCTGCTCAAGATGAATGTTTTGAAGCGCTCGGCTATTGACAGCGATCGAGTGAAGATTTTTCTTTAGCTTGGCCTGTCTGATGCTACCTAAAAGTTCGTGGTCAGGTGCCGGGCCGACCTCATAAACTTGTTCCATTTCCGCAATCAAGGATTTGACGTGCTTAGATGTCATTTCGATTTCACGGCCACGTCTGGTTGTATAGAAAATAGGGATTCCTTGATTGATTACGTTTTCTACAAAAAACGAATGCTCCAGCAAAACCGCGTTTGGCGTGCTCGATTTCCAGACCAAGTCAAGATCTATGAATTTGGCAAAGTTGTTGAGGAAATCTTTTTCAGTGGAAGGGTTATTGATGTCGTGCAGCTGTACCCTGACCCATTCCACTGCGTGGTGAATCGATTTTCGGTCCGATGCCTCAACCACGCGACCGCTTTGCGCGGAAATGGTCTTGGTGCGCCCCTTCAATTTGAGCTTGAAAAAGTAGGGGATTGACCTCCCAGCAGCATGTACAGACATAAGCCCTTTCAGATCTGAAGCTTCAAAGGCTCGACCGCGCATGGCTCGATCGGAAACGGTCATGTTGCGTGTCGCCATCTTTTGATATTGTGCATCGATGTCGCTAAAAGCAGAGGTAAGTTCACTACTCCGGATCAGCTTCGCATGCTTATCCATGCTCTCCGTTATGCTGGCACAGGACTTTTTGAAAATGGCAATACAGTCATCTATGGCAATGATCAAAATGAATGCATAGATTGTATCTTTGAGCGGTTGCTGCCAAAAATGTACATCACGGTCGGTCTTGAAGACGCGGAGACTATAAGAGAACTTGCTGCCATCAGAAAGCGTATCATTCTGTTCAAGAATATCCGCGATAAGCGTGCTGCCAATAGTCATATTGGAGCTGGCAGCTTCTAGGATTGCCGTGAGCGTAACCTTAGTGAAAGGGGCCCTAGGGCGGTAAAATTGAGCATTCTGTGTAAGTAGGAGATCTTGCGACATCAAGCACCCGTCCGTGGAAATTTCAGCCGTAGGTAGCATAGTGCCAGTTATGACCTGGGTCTAGCGACAACCCGTTGACGGTTGATGGCCTTGGCCTAACGGTCGAACTGCCAGGATCTGCCTAAACGCTCAACGAGCAAGTGCACAGTCAGTAGGTAGTAGTAGCGCGTCGCCTCACTCCGCTGACTCAGGCGGTGCTCAAGAAACCAAACCACATGTTTTCTCTGCCAAGCCCAGGGTGTTTCTCGCTGCCAGCGCGATGCGATTTCAGCCTGAATGAGTTTCGCCTGACGCAAATGGCGTTGCCGCGTTGCGTGTGAGCCGGTTAACACGCCAGCCAGGAAAAGTTTCATATCGAATGCCTTACTCATGCCGCCCACCTATATAGGCAGCGACCACATCGATTCGGCCGTGCCCCAGTTCATAGCTGATTTGCTTCCGGGCATCACGATCAAGACACATGTCTATCACGTAGCAATGACCGCCATTGATAGGCGCTCGATGTTGGGTGATCTGCTCAAAGCGTTCACATGCATACGCCGACCGTAGTTCATGGAATCCTTTGAGGTCACACCTGTGCAGGGCATCTCGTGCGGGGCGTACTACGTGCTGCATAACATCCACGTAGCTTTCTTCGGGGGCAATCAGGTTTGGGCTACCCGCTGGCGAAACCTGCTCCGCAAATCCAAGAGCATCGCGAACACGCTGATCCACCGTAATCCAACGTGGGGCCGATGCTCCGACGCGGCCGCCTTTGGTGCCGTCTTGGATATTGATCTTGCCGAGGTCTTTAGCCTCTCGGCGTAGCCGTGGTAGGTCAGCCAAGATGGCCTCACGCAAACGCATGCCGGTGGCTCGTGCCAACAGAACGATTGCGGCGGCCCGCTGCTGATGACTGCTGCAAAGCGCATCGACGATCTGCTTAACCGCTTCCCGGTCTTGGCACTGCGGCACTGACTGTCGAACTCCGGTGCGCTGAATACCCAATGCCTTGCTCGGACTGGGCAATTTCACACACTGATCACCGCGCAGCGCCGCCATTGTCCTGTTAACGCTGGATAGGCGGTTTTGTGCGGTGCTGATGGCGAGGCTACCGCACTCAACCGCATTGCGCAGATACGCCGCATAGTCCGCCAATACCTTGCGATCAATTTGCCGCGCATCATTGATACCTGGCCCTTGTTCGGAGCGGCACCACTTCACGAATGCCTGCCATCGATCACAGTGCGCTTTGACCGTGCCGTAGTGGCCACCGCCAAACATGTCTTTCAGCGCCTGCGGTCCTGCGTAGCTCAATTGCCTGCCGTAGCCGAAATTGCGGCCATTGCGTTTGCCCACCAATGCCATGTCGAATCACCTCATCGTTCGCTCTCCGATCCTCGCCCCACGTCATCCCGCCAAGAATGTTGAGTGTTATCAGGGATCAAGGCCCCTGCGACCTGTGGGGAATGTCCTCTTCGCGGGACTGGCGGCTCCTTACGTCCGGGAGCAAGGGCATCTCATGATCTGGCCTCCTGAACACCGTTACCGGTGGGCGGGTGGAGGCAGCACTGGCTGACGAGGCCAGCGCCTGAAGATCCTGAGCCGGGTGAACGCAGCGGTGCGATGACCGGGGCGTGCCTGACTGTCAGTCAGGTGCAGTCCATTCCCTGGTCTGCGGCACCATCATCTACAGCGCTGTTGCTGGTGACATCGGCGTTTGTCACGCCGATTGTCACGAGGGGGAATGCCGCAAAGCCTTGTGCGATCAGGGCTGCAGCAGTGGTTTGAGCGCCCGTCTCTTTCCAGAAGAAAGAGACGGGCACAGGTTGGCGCAAGATTCGGCCAAGCGAATAGGTTGCTGCAGGGCAGAGAGGTACGATGTGTCTGGCGCACGAGGGCCATATGTGTAAGAGCATCCATCACATGGGTAGTGACCGTACGAGCTGCCGGATGCGAATCGTACTTAGGCTGAACCACCGCGGGAGCGGCGTGACCTTTAAGGCTCGGGTCACCTGGGGTGCTGTCATCGACAGCCTTTGCACGGCCAGTTCTACGCCTGTGGATAAACCCGGTCAAGGGCCGAAATTAAGCGCCCTTGAGGACGTGAAAAGCGGTTATCCATTGGTGGAATTACTTGGTAACTCCCGGACAACGTCGTGGCTTTTAGCTTTTCAAAGTGAGGTCCATCCAAACAGGGCGGCTTTGCAGCCCTGTTTGGATGGACCCGCGCTGAGAAGCAGATAAGCGAGGCTGCTTGCCCCGAATCTTGGACGTTCAGTTGTTTCCGCAATTCTTGCGCCGTACAGAGTTAGCGGATCGGTACCACGTTCTTGTCTCTGACTTGACCGTATGCTGAGGCAAGCAGGCTGCCGGTGGCGGCCTTCTGGATGTACTCACTCCACCAGGCCATCATCGGTCGCCTGCGTTCGATGTAGTCTGCTCGGTTGTAGGCGCTGCGCACCTCATCCTTGTCGACATGCGCCAGTGCGACCTCAATAAGCTCCGGGTCCCAGCCATGCTCATTCAAGATGGTGCTGGCCATCGAGCGCATGCCGTGGCTGACCAACCGATCCTGGAAGCCCATACGTTTCAACGCCATGTTGGCGGTCTGGCTATTGGCGTGGGTGCGCGGATTTCTGTCTGCCGGGAAGACGTATTCGCGATGGCCGCTGTGAGTCTTCAGTGATTCCAACAGGGCGATAGCGTGATCACTCAAAGGAATGCTGTGTGGGCGGCGCTTCTTCATCCGCTCCGCAGGGATAGTCCAAACGCGCCTTTCAAAGTCGATGTCTGCCCAGCGAGTAGTCGCCGCCTCGGCGGGGCGAGTCATCGTGTGCAACTGCCATTCGATCAGGCAACGGGTGGTGCGTTTGATGCTGGCGTTCGCGATCTCCAGCATGAGCTCGGGGAGCTCTTCGGGCGGCAGCGCAGCCATGTTCTCTTTCTTGGGCTTCTTGAAGACTGCCCTGATGCCGCTGAGCGGGTTGGCGAAGATCAGGCCGGAGTTTACGCCGTAGGTCATGATCTCGTTCAGCCGCTGGCTAAGGCGCTTCACCGTCTCCAGGCTGCCTTTCGCTTCAATTGGACGAAGCAATGCGATCACCATCGGCGCGGTGATTTTCACCAGTGGTGTCGTCCTCAAGTCGGGGAACACATGCAGCGTGAGAGACCGCCAAATGTCCTCGGCGTAAGCCGGAGTAACCGAGTCTTTCTTGAGCTCGAACCAGGCGGTGGCCACGTTCTCGAAGGTGTGTTCCGTTTCCGCGCGTTTGGCTTCATTCAACGTATTGCGCTGCACCTTCGGATCGATGCCTTGGGCTAGCAGCTCGCGGGCTTCGACTGCCTTCTTTCGTGCGTTCGCTAGTGACAGTTCGGGGTAGGTCCCGAAGCCTATGTTGATGCGCTTCTTGGTCACCGGTTCGCGATAGTTGAAATTCCACAGCAACGAGCCGTTGCTGCGTACGCGGAGTTGCAAACCGTCACCGTCCGTGAGGACGTAATCCTTGGACGCGGGTTTGACTCCCTTGAGTTGTCGATCGGAGAGACGGAGGTTTTGAGCAGGCATGAGATTGTCCTCAAGCACTGATTCGGTATTCCAAAGATTAGCACCGGGTGAGCTGGAATACCGCCTGGAATACCCGAATGGCTGGAACTCAAAAACTCTTGAAAGACCGCAAAAGCGCTGGAGGCCGCGTATTTACTGGATTTCAGGCACAAAAAAAGACGTCCGTGGACGTCTTTGATTGATCATTTGGTGGAGCCGGGGGGATTTGAACCCCCGTCCGCCAGTACTCCGCTGTCGGTACTACATGCGTAGCCGTGTCTATTAAGTTAACCCTCAGCGACCCGACGGGCAGGGTGCTTTGGGCGAGTTGTGTAAGTTTTAGCCGCTTCGTCCACAACGTACTGCACGGCGATTCTGTTCTATATGACAATCATTTCGGGTTTACAGACATCCCCTGATGATTGCTGGACCCGAAGGTACCAGGAGTGCATGTCAGCTGCAATTAAGCAGCGAGAGCAGCACCGTATTGGTCGTCATTGGCAACTATAAGAAGTTGCAACAGTGGATTTACGAGTTCTGTTACCAACTCGGCATGCACCTAAAGTTTCGCGACCGGCGTCGAATCCTAAACGGCCCCGAACTCATTGCTCGTGAATCAGAATGAGCAACAAGCCTGCGTAGTCTACGGCAATGTGGCCCGGAAGGCCAACCCGAAGGTTGGCCTTGCACCATGTCAGTTACGGGCAGGGTTGCGAATCTGCATCTTGGTGATCATGCCGGAGGTGATTTCCACGCAATCCTTGTCGTTGCCGGCGGCCTGAGACGCCTTGGCCTTGGACAGTGCGTCCTTGACGTTATTCAGGGAGGATTCAGGGATGGACGGTGCGCTGTCCACGAAGTCGCTTATCTGTTGAATGTTCGCTACACAAAGGTCTTTGTCTGCCGCAAACGCGGGTGATGCCAGCAGTGCCGCAGTGATAAACAATCCAGCAATTGCAGAGTGCTTCATGGGTATCTCCTTGCGCATGAGGGCTCGGTGCTGCCGGTAATGCGGGGCCGCTGGCCGAGGCGGTTATAAGCCCTTTCGCAGGGCTCAGCTAAATGACTATAGCTGCCGGTGGGAATTCGGTTTTTTTTTGCAATATTGCGGGGCCTGTAGGAGCGAGCATGCTCGCTCCTACAGGGTTTGCGTTTTCAGGGTGTGCGCGGTTGGGTGACGCGGTCCACGAGGTAGACCAGGCCGTGGTAATCGATTCCGCCGTGCTGGCTGAGGCCGATTTCGCAGGTGCGGCTGGTGGAGATGCCCTCGTCGCAGTACTGCACGGCGTCTTTCAGGGTTCGCAGCGAATGCGCGTTGAGCTCCGGTGTGGTGAAGCCCTTGTCGCCGGCAAACCCGCAGCAGTGAATACCTTCGGGGATGACCACGTTGTTGCTGCACTTGCGCGCCAGATCGATCAGCGCCTGGCTCTCGCCCAGGTGCTGGGTGCTGCAGGTGACGTGCACCGCGATGGGCGTGTCCTGCGGCGTGAAGTCCAGCCGATCCATCAGATGGGTGCGGATGAAACGCACCGGGTCGTAGAGATCGAGGCGCACATCGCCCAGGTCCTGGGTCAGGCGCAAGGTGCACGGGCTGGTGTCGCAATAGATCGGATCGAGCCCGCCGCGGCTTGCATGGAGCAGGGCGCCGATCAACTCCTGACGCTTGTGTTCGGCCTGCTCGGCGTAGCCTTTGGAGGCGAATGGCTGACCGCAGCACAGGCTGTCCAGGTTCTCCGGGAACACCACCTGATACCCGGCTTTTTCCAGCAGGCTACGGGTCTTGTCGTGCAGCGACATTTGCTCCTTGTCGCCAGCCGCCGGCCCCATGGCCCGTGAAACGCACGCGGCCAGATACACGACACGCGGACGTTGGTCGGTCACTGGCGGGCTGAAGCGGATCGCCCGTTCCGGCTGCGGCATGGCGTTGGTCCATTGCGGGATTTGTCCTTTGGACAGGCGCGTGACCGTCGCCGAAAGACGGCTCAGTCGCGGCGCTCCCAGCAGCATGCGCGCGCCGTTGGCGACATGAAGGGTGAAGCGCGCACCTTGCAGGGCGGTGGCGAAATTTCCTTCAAGCCAGTTAGCCGTTTTCCTATGAGTTGCGTGCTGGCCGCGCAGCTTTTTCACCAGGTCGCCGGTATTGATGCCTACCGGACAACGCTGCGCACAGAGCCCGGTCGCGGCGCAGGTGTCGATGCCCTGGTATTCGTAGGCGGCTTCGAGTTCGCGGGTGTCGATTCCGGCGCGTTTCCTGGCCTGAATATCGCGCCAGATCACGATGCGCTGGCGCGGGCTCAGGGTCAGGCCCTTCGACGGGCAGACCGGTTCGCAGAAACCGCACTCGATGCATTTATCCACAATCTCGTCGGCCGCAGGCAAAGGCTTGAGATGTTTGAGGTGAATCTGCGGGTCTTCGCTGAGCACCACATCCGGATTGAGTATGCCGTTGGGGTCGAGCAGGCGCTTGAGCTGCCACATCAACTGGTAGGCGTCGCTGCCCCATTCCAGTTCGACGAAGGGCGCCATGTTGCGGCCGGTGCCGTGTTCGGCCTTGAGCGAGCCGCCAAATTCCACCGCGACCAACTGCGCCACGTCGTCCATGAACGCCTGGTAGCGTGCGACTTCTTCCGGGCTGTTGAAGCCTTGGGTGAAGACGAAGTGCAGATTGCCTTCCAGGGCGTGTCCGAAAAGGATCGCTTCGTCGTAGTGATGTTTGTCGAACAACTCGATCAGGCGATTCACGCCGATGGCCAGTTGTTCCACCGGGAAGGTCACGTCCTCGATGATCACCGTGGTGCCGGTCTTGCGCACCGCGCCGACGGCGGGGAAGGTGTCCTTGCGGATCGCCCAGAGACGGGCGTTTTCCAGCGGGTCTTCGGTGAAATCGACCTGTTTCTCCACCGGGAATGACGCCAGGGACGCCATGATCTGCGCCAGTTGTTCCTGCAGCAAAGTGGACGATGCGGCGCGGGATTCGATGAGCAGGGCGCAGGCATTGTTCGACAGGTGCTGTACGAAAGCGGGCATGCCGGGTTTGTTCTGCACCGAGCGCAGGCTGCGGCGGTCCAGCAGTTCCACGGCCGAGACCGGTTGGCTTTTCAACACGGTGACCGCGTTGCAGCAGGTCTCCACGTTCGGGAAGACGATCAGCGCAGAGGCCTTGTTCGGGTGATCGATCACCGTGTCGTAGGTCACTGCGCTGATGAAGCCCAGGGTGCCTTCGGAGCCCACCAGCAGGTGGCTCAAGATATCCACAGGCTCGTCGTAGTCCACCAGCGCGTTGAGTGACAGGCCAGTGGTATTTTTCAGACGGTACTTGTGGCGAATTCTTGCAGCCAGCTCGGTGTTGGCGCGGGTCTCGCGGCCCAGGGTTGCCAGGCGTTCCAGGAGCTCGCCGTGGGTTTGTCGGAACGCGGCGACACTGGCGGCGTCTTCGGTATCCAGGCGACTGCCGTCGGCCAGCACCAGACGGATGCCGGCCAGGGTGTGATAGGTGTTCTGCGCGGTGCCGCAGCACATGCCGCTGGCATTGTTGGCGACGATGCCGCCGATCTTGCAGGCGTTGATCGACGCCGGGTCCGGGCCGATCTTGCGCCCGAACGGCGCCAGCCAGGCGTTGGCCTGAGCGCCGATCACGCCCGGTTGCAGGCGGATTTGCGTGCCCTGGCCGCGGATCTCGCGGCCGTTCCAGTTATCCCCAAGGACGATCAGCACCGAATCGCTGATGGCCTGGCCGGACAGGCTGGTGCCGGCGGCGCGAAAGGTCACCGGAACCTGATCGCGCTGCGCCAGTTTCAGCAGCGCTACCACTTCATCTTCGGACTCGACGCGAACGACCAGTTGCGGAATCAGCCGATAAAAGCTGGCGTCGGTGCCGAAGGCCAGGGTCGACAACGGGTCGTCGAAGCGACGCTCTCGGGGAATCAGTTGCTGCGCATCGCGCAGGAAAGCGGCCGGTAGACTCATTGGTCCTCCAGAATCAACACCACCAGGTCTTTCGGGCCGTGGGCGCCGTAGGCCAGCACTTGTTCGATGTCGGCGGTCTTCGACGGGCCGGACACCAGCAACGCGTTGGTCGGCATGCCCTGGGCCCATTCGAATTCCTGCTGCACCTGATAGAAGTTGTCGCGGATTTCGCTGGCCTTGAGCAGGGCGAAATGCACCGTCGGCGCCAGGCTCATCAGACGCGGTTCTTCCCGCGTCGGCCAGAGAATCAGGCTACCGGTGGCAGCGATGGCGCCCAGGGTGCCGGTCAGGCTCGCCGGGGTGTCATCGAACAGCTCGGCTTTCCACTCTTCCACCGGGCGGTTGTAGGCCTTGAGTGTAGGCAGGGTCGGATGGTTCGCCCAATGCTGTGTGATCTGTTGACCGTGCGCTGTCGTCGGTGCGATCAGCAGGCTTGGCAACTGACGTTCCTGCAGCAGTCTGCCCAGCAAGGCAGGCCACGCTTCAAGCGACGTCAGATGGATTTCGGTGTGCACCGCTTCCATCAATTTGCGCAGCTGCGGGATGCGCTGTTCCTGGGTGTAGGTGTAAGGGGCGGTCACCAGATCGACATCGAAGTTGTCAGGCACCGGCGTGGTGCCTGTCAGACTTTTGCGCAATTTGCCGAGGATGTTTTGCTTGGCGCTCATCAACGATCTCCCTGTTTGGCCAGATGTTCGCGAGCCATGTCGTGCAGTGAACGAGGGGCGGGTTTTGGTGCGCTGTGGTTTTGTGTCCACGGCCCGACATTGTTCGGTGTGAGCGCGCGCAGGCGCGTGGCGGCGAGCGCGAACAGGCGATACAGGGTCGGCGAACTGTTGAGGCGAGCCCAGGTGTTCCAGATGAAGCGCTCCTTGCGCGAATACTTGCTGCCCTGGCCGCGCATGACCTGGCGCGGGCTTTCGGGAGCCTTGACGTTCTCTTCACGCAGGCGCCGCAGCAGCGCCGGGATCGGAATTTTCACCGGGCACACTTCACCGCAGGCTCCGCACAGCGAGGAGGCGCTCGGATGATCCGGAACCTTCGCCAGGCCGACCATGTGCGGGGTGATGATTTTTCCGATAGGGCCGGGGTAAACCTCCCCATAGGCATGGCCGCCGATTCGGGTATAGACCGGGCAATGATTCATACAGGCGCCGCAGCGGATGCAGTTCAGGCTCTGGCGCAATTCGCTGTCGGCAAAGGCCTGGCTGCGACCGTTGTCCAGCAGGACCAGATGCACTTCCTGCGGGCCGTCGAGTTCATGTTCCTTACGTGGGCCGGAAATCATGTTGACGTAGGTGGTGATCGGTATGCCCAAAGCCGAACGGGTCAGCAGCGACAGCAGCGGCACCACGTCGCGCAGGTTTTCCACAACTTTTTCGATGCCGGTGACGGCGATGTGCACGGGCGGCACGGTGGTGGTCATGCGGCCGTTGCCTTCGTTTTCCACCAGCAGCAGGGTGCCGGTTTCGGCCACGGCGAAGTTGACGCCGGAGACGCCGATGTCCGCTTCGAAGAATTTCTGCCGCAGGACCCTGCGACCGATCTGAATAAGCTGGTCAACGTCCTTGGTGTATTCCACGCCAAGTTTGTCGTGGAACAAGGACGCGACCTGACCGGCATTCTTGTGGATCGCCGGCATGATGATGTGTGAAGGCTTCTCGTGGTCGAGCTGGACGATGTACTCGCCCATGTCCGATTCCAGGCATTCAATGCCCTGTTCAGCGAGGACATGGTTCATCTCCATCTCTTCGCTGACCATCGATTTGCCCTTGATCACTTGCCGCCCCTCGTGAGCGCGGATGATCGAAAGAACGATGCCATTGGCCTCGTCCACCGTTTCCGCCCAGTGCACTTTCACACCGTTGCGGGTCAGGTTCTGTTCCAGTTGCTCGAGCAGGTCGGGCAGCTTGGATAAAGCTCGGGCGCGGACCGCATTGCCCAGTACGCGCAGATGTTCCCGTTCATGGGCATCGCCGAAAGCGGTTGCCCGTTTGGTCATCAGTGAATCCATCGCCTTGCGAAAGTTGTTTCGCAATTGCGCATCACCCAACGCGCCATGTGCGCGGGTGCGGAAGTCTTCTTCTACGGCGACCGTAGGAATAATCGCGGAAGCGTTCATTGCGCGCCTCCGGTTCGTTGCCAGAGGAAGCTGGCCAGGTGTTGGCCGCGCAACGCTTCCTTTTGTTTCTCCAGCGAGCCGTTGATGTTCATCAGGCAACCGCAGTCGGCACTCAGGACCTTGTGCGCGCCGGATTCCTTCAACGATCGGGTCTTGTCGGCCACCATCGCGCCGGAAATGTCCGGCATACGGACGCTGAAAGTCCCACCGAAGCCACAGCATTCGCTTTCGTGGTCATGGTTGACCCGTTCCACGTTGCTCAGTTGCGACAACAACTCGCGACCGTGCAGGTGGGTGTTCATTTCGCGGCGTGCCGAACACGAGGTGTGCAGCGCCACTTTGACCGGTTCGCCGCTGTCCTTGAGCTGCACCTTGCAGACAAACAACAGGAATTCGGCGAGTTCATAGGTTCTGGCCGCCAGGGCCTGAACCTGTTTCAAGGTGTCCGGCTCATCCTTGAACAGGTCGGCATAGTGCTCGCGCAACATGCCGGCGCAAGAACCCGACGGAACCACCACCGGATAATCACCGGCGAACAGCGCCAGCTGCGAGCGCGCCACGGTCCGCGCCTGATCGGTGTAACCCGAGGTGTAGGCCGGTTGTCCGCAGCAGCTTTGCCCTTGCGGATATTCGACACGGATGCCTTCGCGCTCCAGCAGGTGGATCGCGTCCATACCGGCTTCGGGGTAGAACAGATCCACTACGCAGGTCCCGAACAGGTACACCCGTTGCGGTTTCTCGCTGGGGTATTGCCGAGGCTCGGGCAGTGGCGGGGCGACGCGGGTCGCATTCGGCACAGCGTTGTAAAAAAGCTCGCTCATCAGGCGTGTCTCTCGGCCGGTTGTCCGTCCGTTGAGGCTGCTGACTATAGACATGCACACTTTCAGCAGCCTTACAGACCGGGTTGTGAATAGCTGACGCCGGAGTCGTGGTCCGGCGTCGGTTTTTTTCAGATTGGCTGTAGGACTCAGTGCACCAGCATGCCGGTGAACCAGTAGGCCTGGGCCAGGGTGATCAGGCCGACGATGGTGGCGAAGAACAGGCTGTGCTTGAGGGTGAAGCGGAACAGATCCGATTCCTTGCCCACCAGCCCGGTCGCGGCGCAGGCCACGGCGATCGATTGCGGGGAGATCATCTTGCCGGTCACGCCGCCGCTGGTGTTCGCTGCCACCAGCAAAGTGTCGTTGACGCCGATCTGGTGTGCAGTGGTCGATTGCAGCGAGCTGAACAGCGCGTTCGACGAGGTATCGGAACCGGTCAGGAACACGCCCAGCCAGCCCAGGAACGGCGAGAAGAACGGGAAGGCTGCGCCGGTGCCGGCCAATACCAGGGCCATGGTCGAAGACATGCCCGAGTAGTTGGTGACGAAGGCGAAGGCCAGCACCATGCCGATGGACAGAATCGGCCAGCGCAGTTCGTAGAACGTTTCTTTCAAAGTGGTCAGACCAGTTTTGACGTTGATTTTCAGAACCAGCATCGAAATCAATGCGGAGAAGAAAATCGCAGTACCGGTGGCCGAGATCGGGTCGAGCTTGAATACCGCCGCAATGGCGGTCGGCGCGGCGACGATCGGTGCAGTCTTGATCACCAATTGATCAAGGTGCGGGATGGCGAAGTTGAACACCCAGCTGTACATCGAGCCGCCGGCGGCAAACATCGCCTTGAACGGTTTCAGGGTCCAGATGGTGACGAGCACGGTGAGGATCAGGAACGGCGACCAGGCCTTGAAGATTTCGCCCAGGCTGTAAGGCGAAGCGATGGTCGTGCGTTTCTGGCCGAAACCACCGGCGCTTTCGCTGACCACCGAAGCCGAGACGGCACCGACGATGTGCTGGCCGGCGGCGCGCTTCGGCTGCCAGACTTTCAGGAACAGGGTCAGGGAAATCAGGCTGGCCAGGGCCGAGGTGATGTCCGGCAGTTCCGGGCCGATGAAGTTCGAGGTGAAGTATTGGGTGACGGCAAAGCTGAAGCCGGCGACCAGTGCTGCCGGCCAGGTTTCGCGAACGCCGCGCAGGCCGTCCATCATGAACACCAGCCAGAACGGCACGAACATCGACAGCAGTGGCAGCTGGCGGCCGGTCATGGCGCCGATCTTGAACGCGTCGATGCCGGTGACCTGGCCTGCGACGATGATCGGGATCCCCAGGGCGCCGAACGCCACCGGGGCGGTGTTCGCAATCAGGCACAGGCCGGCGGCGTACAGCGGGTTGAAGCCCAGGCCTACCAGCAATGCTGCGGTAATCGCCACCGGCGCACCGAAGCCGGCGGCACCTTCCAGGAATGCACCGAAGCAGAAGCCGATCAGCAGCACTTGCAGGCGCTGGTCATCGGTAATCGACAGCACCGAGCTGCGGATCACTTCGAACTGGCCGCTCTTGACCGTCAGTTTGTAGAGGAATACCGCTGCCACGATGATCCAGGCAATCGGCCACAGGCCGTAGGCGAAACCGTATCCGGCGGCGGCGAAGGCCATGTCCACCGGCATCTGGAACGCGAAGATCGCGACCAGGATCGACAACGCCAGGGTGATGCTGCCCGCGACGTGTCCTTTGAGTCGGAACACGGCCAGGGCCAGGAAGAAAAACACGATGGGGATGACGGCTGCGAGCGCGGATAAACCGAGGCTGCCGAGCGGGCTGTAGAGCTGTTGCCAGGTTTGCATATGGGGTGGCCCCTAATTGTTGTTGGTCAGGCACTGATCAGCGTGTTTGGATAATTGGTAATACCAATTTACAATCGCTGTTGGCTAGGGTAAAAGCCTTGTAGGCGGTGTGTCAATTTGCCGCCCTAAAACTTTTGTCGAATGCCTGGTCGTTCGGATCGTCTGATCCGGGTGGCTAAATGCCAACTGACAGGTGCCGATGCCTTGGGGATAGGCCAGAATAGAGCCCCGGCGTGTCGTCGGATGGTGGAGAAACCGAGTTATGGGCTTTGATCAGATTCGTCAGCGCCGTTTGTCTGACGATATTGTCGAGCAACTGGAAGGCATGATCCTCGAGGGCACGCTGAAGGCAGGCGAGCGCTTGCCGGCCGAGCGTGCCCTGGCCGAGCAGTTCGGGGTGTCGCGGCCTTCGTTGCGCGAAGCCATTCAGAAACTTGTTGCCAAGGGGCTTCTGGTCAGTCGCCAAGGCGGCGGGAACTATGTGGTGGAATCCCTGGGCACGACGTTCAGTGATCCGCTGCTGTTATTGCTGGAAAGCAATCCCGAGGCTCAGCGCGATCTGCTGGAGTTTCGCCATACGCTGGAGGCGTCCTGCGCCTATTACGCGGCGATGCGCGCCACGGATGTCGATCGCGATCGGCTGACCGCGGCGTTCAACGAGTTGCAGGACTGCTATTCACGCCATGACGAAGTCAGTCGGGCGGAGGAGGGCGCGGCGGATGCGAAATTCCATCTGGCGATTGCCGAAGCCAGCCACAACGCGGTGCTGCTGCACACCATTCGCGGCTTGTTCGATCTGCTCAAGCGCAATGTGGTGACCAACATTGGCGGCATGTACAAGCAGCGCACGGAAACTCGCGACATGCTGATCACGCAGCATCGGGAGTTGTATCTGGCGATTGTTGAAGGCCGGGCGGAACAGGCGCGAGAGGTTTCCAGTCGGCATATTTTGTATGTGCAGGAAGTGCTGGAAGAGGTGCGTCAGGAAGTGCAGCGCGTGGCTCGGGCGGAGCGGCGCAAGGGGATGTAATCGGTTTTGAATGCAAAAGATCGCAGCGTTCGGTCGCTCTCTGTAGGAGCTGCCGAAGGCTGCGATCTTTTTGCTGGCGCCGTGAACTCAGGCTGAAAGATTAATCTTCCTTGCCCTTGTTCCGCACAGCGCGCTGCAACTCACGTCCGGCGTCGCGTTCGCGCTCGGTATCACGCTTGTCGTATTCCTTCTTGCCCTTGCCCAGAGCGATCTCGCACTTGACCATGTGCTTGCTCCAGTACCAGGACAGGCAGACGCAGGCGTAGCCCTTTTGCGCCACGGCAGCGGACAGCTTGTCCAGCTCGCGCCGGTTCAGCAGCAGCTTGCGCGTGCGCGTCGGGTCGGCGATGACGTGGGTGCTGGCGGTGGTCAATGGCGTGATGTGACTGCCGAGCAGCCAGGCTTCGCCATCCTTGAGCAGCACGTAGCTGTCGACCAGTTGCAGCTTGTTCGCCCGCAAACTCTTTACTTCCCAACCGGCCAGGACCAGACCAGCCTCGAACTTGTGTTCGATGAAGTAATCGTGTCGCGCCTTTTTGTTTTGCGCGATTGTCCCTGTGGGGTGTTTCTTCTGTTTAGCCATAGGGGCGGCATTATAGGGAGTTGCAAGCGAGTCGGCTACGGTGATGCGGTGTGCTTGAGCAGGTTGATTGAATCCCGGACAATGCGCGCACTTTTTTGAATGCTTGGTCGTAGTAGCAATGTCGACAGACAAGGTTTCTGTCCACGGCAGTTGGGCCAGCCGCTGGGTTTTCATACTCGCCGCGACCGGTTCGGCCGTTGGGCTGGGAAGTATCTGGAAATTCCCGTACATGGTCGGGGTCTACGGCGGCGGCGCCTTCGTGTTGATGTTCCTCATCTGCGTCGCGCTGATCGGCATTCCGGTCATGCTGGCCGAAACCCTGATCGGCCGACGCGCCCGGCAAAGCCCGGCCAATGCCTTGAAAACCCTGGCCCGGGAGGCGGGGCATTCGGGCAAGTGGTCATGGGGCGCTTTTGGCGGGATGATCACGGCGCTGCTGATTCTGTCTTTCTATAGTGTGGTCGGCGGCTGGTCGCTGGATTACATCATCGACATGGGGCGCGGCGATTTTCAGGGGGCGACACCCAGTCAGGTGGGCGTCTACTTTGGCAATGTCATCGCCGATCCGTGGCGCCTGATACTGTGGCACACGATATTCATGCTGTTGTCTGCAATCGTGATCGCCAAGGGCGTCGTCGCGGGGCTCGAGCGCAGCTTGCGCATCATGATGCCGTTGCTGTTCGTGATGATCCTGGTGCTTCTGGGTTACAGCATGACCACGGGGCATTTCATGGAGGGCGTGCATTTCATGTTCGACTTCCATCCGGAGAAAGTGCTGGGTGGCTTGTTGCCCGCCATGGGGCATGCGTTCTTTTCCCTGAGCGTGGGCGTGGGTTCGATCATGATCTACGGCGCTTACATGCCGAAACACTCATCGCTTTCCGGAACCGTCGTCGGCGTGGCCTTGCTCGATACCTTCGTTTCTCTGGTAGCTGGCCTGGCATTGTTTCCGATAGTGTTCGCCGCCGGCCTGGATCCCAGTGAAGGCCCGGGGCTCATGTTTGTCAGCTTGCCATTCGCCTTCGGTAATGTGGCGTTCGGCCAGCTGATGGGCGTAGTGTTCTTTGTACTGGTGGCGATTGCGGCCTGGAGCTCGGCGATTTCGCTGCTGGAGCCGATGGTGGCTTACCTGGTTGAGCGAACCCGCGTCCGCCGCGCCTGGGTGACCTTCTGGCTGGCATTCATCTGCTGGTTCGTGGGGTTGGGTACGGTGTTTTCCTTCAATATCTGGAAGCAGGCCAGGTTTTTCGTGAACGAAGACGGTTTGTTCCACCTCTACCAATGGGGTGCGGCGGGCGGACTGGATTTCTTCGGCGTGATCGACTTTTTCACCTCACGGATCATGTTGCCACTCGGTGGTTTATGTTTCGTGGTGTTTGCGGGCTGGGTAATGGGTCGGGAAGCGGTGAGCGACGAATTGTCGATCCGCAACCCGGCGTTGTACGCCCTGTCCATGTTTTTGATGCGCTATGTGGCGCCCATCGGCATTCTCGTAGTGTTTGCCGCCCAGCTGTGGAATTGACGCTGACATGACGACACACATTTCTCGTTCGGCCTTGCTGCCGTACCCGGCGCAAGCCCTGTATGACCTGGTCAACGACGTGGCGAGGTATCCGGAGTTCCTGCCCTGGTGCTCCTCGTCGCAGGTACTTGAAAGCACGCCCGAATTCATGCGCGCGAGCGTTGGCGTGGCCAAAGGCGGGCTCAGCCAGCATTTCGTGACGCGTAATACCCTGGTGCCCGGTCAATCGATCGAGATGAACCTGGAGGAAGGGCCGTTCACTCAGTTGCACGGTGTCTGGGTGTTCAAGCCTTTGGGCGAAAAGGCCTGCAAGATCAGCCTGGATCTGTCGTTCGATTACGCAGGGCCGATTGTTCGAGCGACACTCGGGCCTTTGTTCAACCAGGCGGCCAATACGCTGGTGGATGCGTTCTGCCAGCGGGCCAAGCAAACGTATGGTTGAGGTCGAGGTGGTGTATGCCGCCATTGATCGACAGGTGCTGCTGTCGGTGGCGGTTCCGGCCGGGACGAGTGTTCGGGAGGTGTTGCTGAAATCCGGTATCGGGCAGACTTTCCCGGAGCTGGACCTGGCTGAGTGTCCGGTGGGGATTTTCGGCAAGGTTGTCACTGATCCAGCCGGTCGTCCGGTTCAGGATGGGGATCGCATCGAGATCTATCGGCCATTGCTGGCTGATCCCAAGGAAGTTCGCCGGCTACGTGCGGCCAAGGCGGCGGAGGCCAAGGCCCGGAATCAGTAGATCGTTACCAATAGGCAATAAAAAACCCGGACATGCCGGGTTTTTTATTGCGTCGCAAATTATTGCGGCGATGTTTCCAGTGGTTCTGGAGTCGGGACGGGAACTGTTTCCACGCCGTCCACTTCCTTCTGGATCTGATCCAGCAACGAACCTGGCTTGGTCGGTTTTTCCGGCTTTGGCTTCTCGACGTTTTCCGCTGGTGCGTTGACGGTCGTGCCGCTGTCCTTGCCGAGAATTGCCTCGTCACGACTCACGCCAGGCATGAAGTCGCCAGACAGGCTGACAAGTTGATCATTTGGGTTGAAGATAACGCTAATGCGTTCCTGTTGGCGTTCACCGCCACCCGGTTGCAGGCTGTACAGGTAATCCCAGCGATCGGCATGGAACGTGTCGGTCAGCAGAGGGTTGCCCATGATAAACCTTACTTGCTTACGGGTCATTCCCGGGCGTAACTGGTCTATCATGTCCTGCGTGACGACATTGCCCTGCTGGATGTCGATTTTGTAAACCCCGGGGAATGAACAACCGGCGAGTGCGAGCAGTCCCACAAAGGTGAAACTGGTTAGCAAGAGCTTGGTGTTTTGCATCGGTGGGCGACTTCCACTATCTTGGCTGGGACAACGTAAACGCCGATCATACCCGCATTAAGAGAAGCTGCGAAGCAGCATCGCGAGAAAGCTGACCATGGTTGAAAATAGCGAACTACGCAAAGCCGGCCTCAAAGTGACCCTGCCACGGGTCAAAATTCTGCAAATGCTCGATTCCGCCGAGCAGCGCCACATGAGTGCTGAAGATGTTTACAAGGCACTCATGGAGGCTGGCGAGGACGTCGGTCTGGCCACGGTTTACCGTGTTCTGACCCAGTTCGAGGCAGCTGGCCTTGTGGTGCGGCACAACTTTGACGGAGGCCATGCGGTCTTCGAGCTGGACGACGGCAAGCATCACGACCATATGGTCAACGTCGAGACCAGTGAAGTGATCGAGTTTTTCGACCAGGAAATCGAGAATCTGCAGAAAGCGATCGTCGAGAAGTATGGCTTCGAGATGGTTGATCACAATCTGGTGCTGTACGTACGCAAGAAAAAGTAAGCATGTCGCGCGAATTCAAGGTTCGCGAAACGAACGAAGGCGACCCCAGGGTCGCCTTCGTGCTTTCTGCCGGTCTCAGGCTTTCGCCGCGACCACCATTTTCTTGGCATGAGCCAAGGACTCCTTGGTGAGGTCGATGCCGCCCAGCATGCGAGCCACCTCTTCGACCCGGTCGTTCTTGTTCAGCTTCGAGACGGCGGTGCGGGTCGCATCTTCGCCTCTTACCTTGTGCACAAACAGGTGTTGATGACCCTGAGCTGCCACTTGCGGCAAGTGAGTCACGGTCAGAACCTGCCCTCTCTCCCCAAGTCGACGCAGTAATTGGCCGACAATTTCGGCTGTCGGGCCGCCGATACCCACGTCCACTTCGTCGAACACCAGTGTCGGTACACGAGAGGTTTGTGCGGTGATCACCTGAATGGCCAGGCTGATCCGTGACAACTCACCGCCCGATGCAACTTTCGCCAGCGCCTTCAAAGGCTGGCCGGGGTTGGCGCTGACCAGCAATTCCACTTGTTCCAGTCCGTTCGGCAGCAGTTCATCGCCGCTGTTGGGGCGCAACTCGATGGTGAAGCGCCCCCCCGGCATGCCCAGACGCTGGATTTCCTGTTCCACGGCGCTGGCCAGGCTGCCGGATGCCTGGTGGCGCAGGTCGCTCAGCTCCCGTGCCTTCTCCTGATAATGACGAGCGTAGGACGACAGTTCGTCGCTCAGTCGCTCGATGGATTCGTCATTGGCATTCAGGGTTTCGATTTCTTCCAGCAGCTTTTGCTGCATTTCGCCGACTTCAGTTGGCTGGATGCGGTGTTTGCGCGCCAGGGTATAGATAGCGTCCAGGCGTTCTTCCAGATACTGAAGGCGCGAGGGGTCGGCATCGAAGTTGTCGAGGAAGCGGTTCAGTTCGCCCACGGCTTCTTCGACCTGGATCTGTGCGCTGGTCAGCAGACTGCTCGCCTCACCCAGCGCGCCGATCGAACTGTTGACGCTCGACAGGCGGTTCAGGCTGGCGGTGAGGGCGTTAAGCACATTGCCGGAATCACTTTCGCTGCATTGCTCGACCACTTGCCGGCAGATGCCCAGCAGGGTTTCGGCGTTGGTCAGGTTCTTGTGTTCCTGCTCCAGTTGCTCAAGCTCGTTGTCGCCAAGGCCGAGGTTTTCCAGTTCTTCCAGCTGATAACTGAGTAACTGATGGCGGGCACGCTGCTCGTCGCCCGAGTTGGAAAGGCGCTCCAGTTCCTGGCGAGTCTGGCGCCAGCGCTGCGCGGCCAGCTGTACCTGGCGGGCAAGATCCGTCGCGCCGGCGTACTCGTCGAGCAGGCGTCGGTGGGTGTCGGTCTTGAGCAGGGATTGGTGTTCGTGCTGGCTATGAATGTCGATCAGCAGTTCGCCCAGCGCCTTCAGGTCGCCCAGAGGGCAGGGCGTGCCATTGATATAGCCGCGCGAGCGTCCCTCGGCGGTGATGACCCGGCGCAGGATGCACGGGCCATCGTTCTCGAGATCGCGCTCGGCCAGCCAGGCGCCGGCTTCCGGGATGTCGGCCAGGTCGAAGGTTGCCAGGATATCGGCCTTGTCCGCGCCGGGGCGGACCACGCCGCTGTCGGCTCGATCACCGAGGGTCAGGCCCAGGGCGTCGAGCATGATCGACTTGCCGGCGCCGGTTTCCCCGGTGATCACGCTCATCCCGCGATCGAGTTCGAGATCGAGATGTTCAACGATGGCGTAGTTGTGTACGGACAGGTGCACCAGCATGAAGGCCGCTCCCAGGCTTTAGGTCTGGTTATTTATACAGTGTTTTGTTTTGGGCTGACAATGCCCCTCGTTAGCTCGATTCGCTTGAGCCGACGAAATTCTTAGCGCGCCCTGGAATGACAATGCAGCTGTTTTTTGTAGGGTTAATGCTTGGCGCCCCTTGAAGCTGAATTTTGCAGCCCCATATAGCTGGGCAGAAGTGCGAGTCAGGCTCGCAGACGATATTGAAAGGAGAATTTTATGGCTGACGAACAGACAGTGGATACGCAAAACCCAGACGCCAATCAGGCGCCCGAGGCTTCGGGTGAAGATCTGGCGGCTCGTGTACAAGTGCTCGAAGAGCAACTGGCAGGCGCGCAGGATCAGGCTTTGCGTGTAGCCGCCGATCTGCAGAACGTCCGCCGTCGCGCCGAGCAGGATGTAGAAAAGGCTCACAAATTCGCCCTGGAAAAATTCGCCGGCGATCTGCTGCCGATCATCGACAGCCTGGAGCGCGGCCTGGAATTGTCCAGCCCGGATGACGAAAGCATCCGTCCGATGCGCGAAGGTATCGAACTGACCCTGAAAATGTTCCAGGACACCCTGAAGCGTTATCAGCTGGAAGCGATCGATCCGCATGGCGAACCGTTCAATGCCGTTCTGCATCAGGCAATGGCCATGCAGGAAAGCGCAGACCTGGAGCCAAACAGCGTGCTCAAGGTGTTCCAGAAGGGCTACCAGCTCAACGGTCGCCTGCTGCGCCCGGCAATGGTCGTGGTCAGCAAGGCTCCGGCGCCAGTTTCGCCTTCTATTGACGAGCAGGCTTGAAACTAGCCGAAAGGCCCCCATTTAGAAGTCAAGCGTTTAAGTGCTACCGCAGTTGGCAACCACCGCTGCGGCAACCAAATCCAAAGTTTCGGGAGAGTGAACATGGGCAAAATCATCGGTATCGACCTGGGGACTACCAACTCCTGCGTCTCCGTGCTGGAAAACGGCACCGCCAAAGTCATTGAAAACGCCGAAGGCGCGCGTACTACGCCATCGATCATCGCTTACGCCAACGACGGCGAAATCCTGGTTGGCCAGTCGGCCAAGCGTCAGGCGGTGACCAACCCGCACAACACCCTGTACGCGGTAAAGCGTCTGATCGGTCGTCGTTTTGAAGAAGACGTCGTTCAGAAAGACATCCAGATGGTCCCTTACAAGATCGTCAAGGCTGACAACAATGACGCCTGGGTTGAAGTGAACGGCCAGAAAATGGCTCCGCCACAGATCTCGGCTGAAATTCTGAAGAAAATGAAGAAGACCGCCGAAGACTACCTCGGCGAGCCAGTGACCGAAGCTGTGATCACCGTTCCGGCCTACTTCAACGACAGTCAGCGCCAGGCCACCAAAGACGCCGGCCGCATCGCTGGTCTGGACGTAAAACGTATCATCAACGAACCAACCGCGGCCGCTCTGGCTTACGGTATGGACAAGGCCAAGGGCGACCACACCGTCATCGTTTATGACCTGGGTGGCGGTACCTTCGACGTTTCCGTGATCGAAATCGCTGAAGTCGACGGTGAGCACCAGTTCGAAGTGTTGGCCACCAACGGCGACACCTTCCTGGGTGGTGAGGACTTTGACATTCGTCTGATCGACTACCTCGTCGACGAATTCAAGAAAGAAAGCGGCATGAACCTCAAAGGTGATCCGCTGGCGATGCAGCGTCTGAAAGAAGCTGCTGAAAAAGCCAAGATCGAGCTGTCTTCCGCTCAGTCGACCGACGTGAACCTGCCGTACATCACTGCAGACGCCACCGGTCCTAAGCACCTGAACGTGAAGATCTCCCGTGCCAAGCTGGAAGCGCTGGTGGAAGATCTGGTTCAACGCACCATCGAGCCTTGCCGCATCGCTCTGAAAGACTCCGGTATCGACGTTGGTTCGATCAACGACGTGATCCTGGTGGGCGGTCAGACCCGTATGCCACTGGTTCAGAAGCTGGTGACCGAATTCTTCGGCAAAGAAGCTCGCAAGGACGTGAACCCGGACGAAGCTGTTGCCATGGGTGCTGCGATCCAGGGCGCCGTTCTGGCTGGCGACGTTAAAGACGTTCTGCTGCTGGACGTCAGCCCGCTGACCCTGGGTATCGAAACCATGGGTGGCGTGATGACTGCGCTGATCGAGAAAAACACCACGATTCCTACCAAGAAATCGCAAGTGTTCTCGACTGCCGACGACAACCAGGGCGCCGTGACCATTCACGTGCTGCAAGGTGAGCGTAAGCAAGCGGCTCAGAACAAGTCCCTGGGCAAGTTCGACCTGGCCGAGATTCCACCAGCACCACGTGGCGTGCCACAAATCGAAGTGACCTTCGACATCGACGCCAACGGCATCCTGCACGTAGGCGCCAAGGACAAGGCCACTGGCAAGACTCAGTCGATCGTGATCAAGGCCAACTCCGGTCTGTCCGACGAAGAGATCGAGCGCATGGTGCGTGACGCCGAGGCCAATGCCGAGGAAGACCGCAAGTTCGAAGAACTGGCCGCTGCCCGTAACCAGGGTGACGCACTGGTTCACTCGACTCGCAAAATGGTCGCTGATGCTGGCGACAAGGTGAGCGCTGAAGAGAAGACTGCCATCGAAGCTGCCGTGGTTGCCCTGGAAGCTGCCGTAAAAGGCGACGACAAAGCTGCTATCGAGGCCAAGGTCGAAGAGCTGTCCAAGGTCTCCGCGCCAGTGGCTCAGAAGATGTACGCCGAACAGGCTCAACCGGCTGAAGGCGCTGCGCAGCAGGGCGAGTCGGCTGAAAAGGCTGACGACGTTGTCGATGCCGAGTTCGAAGAAGTCAAAGACCACAAGTAAGTTGTTGGTCGGCCGGTTGACTGTCTTTGGGCAGTGACTGGTAGGATGTCGCCGCGCGGGAGCCTGCTCCCGCGTTGGCGTGTCTGGAGTACACGAATTTTTACAGCATGCGACGACGTTCGGATGCTGGTGGTATGGCCGGAAATGCTCCTGCTTTTCGAGCCGAAAGTACCGCAATGAACCAAAAGACCAGGATCGTTGAATCGACGTGAGTTGGGTCCGGGCCTGTATTGGGGCTCAACGAGTTTGGCGAAGCTCAGGAGAGGTTTGCCGAACGTCCTCAAGAGTGCAGAAGACATATGGCAAAGCGTGACTATTACGAAGTATTGGGTGTTGAGCGAGGCACCAGCGAAGCGGACCTGAAAAAGGCCTACCGTCGCCTGGCGATGAAGCATCACCCGGACCGTAATCCCGATGACAAGGCGTCGGAAGAGAAATTCAAGGAGGCCAACGAGGCCTACGAAGTGCTGTCCGATTCCAGCAAGCGTGCGGCCTACGACCAGTATGGTCACGCTGGCGTCGACCCGAGCATGGGGGGCGGCGGTGCCGGTTTCGGTGGCCAGAACTTCTCCGACATCTTTGGCGATGTCTTCAGTGATTTCTTCGGTGGCGGTCGCGGTGGTTCCCGTGGCGGCGCTCAGCGCGGCAGTGATCTGCGCTACACCCTGGAACTGGATCTGGAAGAAGCGGTGCGCGGCACGACCGTGAATATCCGTGTTCCGACACTGGTCAACTGCAAGCCGTGTGACGGTTCGGGCGCCAAGAAAGGTTCTTCTCCTGTTACATGCCCGACTTGCGGCGGCATCGGTCAGGTTCGCATGCAGCAGGGCTTTTTCTCGGTGCAGCAGACCTGCCCGCGCTGCCATGGCCAGGGCAAGATCATTTCCGATCCATGCGACTCGTGCCACGGCGAAGGTCGTGTCGAAGAGTACAAGACGCTGTCGGTGAAAGTGCCGGCGGGTGTCGACACCGGTGACCGCATTCGCCTGTCCGGCGAGGGTGAGGCGGGTGCTCAGGGTGGTCCGACTGGCGACCTGTACGTTGTCATCAACGTGCGTGAACACTCCATCTTCCAGCGTGACGGCAAGCATCTGTTCTGCGAAGTGCCGATCAGCTTCGTGGATGCGGCGCTGGGCGGCGAATTGGAGATTCCGACCCTCGATGGTCGGGTCAAGCTGAAGATCCCTGAGGGGACTCAGACCGGCAAGCAGTTCCGTGTACGTGGCAAGGGCGTTGCGCCTGTGCGTGGCGGCGGTGCCGGTGACTTGATGTGCCGTGTCGCGGTCGAGACTCCGGTCAACCTGAGTCGTCGTCAGCGCGAAATGCTGGAAGAGTTCCGCAATTCGCTGGCAGACGACAATAGCCACTCACCGAAAACCACTGGCTGGTTCGAAGGCGTGAAGCGCTTCTTCGGCGACTTGTAAGGAGACAGGCATGCGACGTATTGCTGTGATGGGCGCCGCTGGGCGCATGGGCAAGACTTTGATTGAAGCGGTGCATCAGGCGCCGGGCGCGGGTTTGACGGCGGCGGTTGATCGTCCCGACAGCACGCTGGTCGGTGCGGATGCCGGTGAGCTGGCTGCGCTGGGTCGTATCGGTGTGCCGCTGTCCGGTGATCTGGATCGCGTCGTTGACGAGTTCGACGTGCTGATCGACTTCACTCACCCGACCGTGACCCTGAAGAATCTGGCCTTCTGCCGCAAGCATGGCAAGGCGATGATCATCGGTACCACGGGTTTCACTGTTGAAGAGAAGCAATTGCTGGCGGAGGCGGGCAAGGATATCCCGATCGTCTTCGCGGCCAACTTCAGTGTCGGTGTGAACCTGTGCCTGAAGCTGCTCGATACCGCAGCCCGTGTGCTGGGTGACGATGTCGATATCGAAATCACCGAAGCTCACCATCGGCATAAAGTCGATGCGCCGTCGGGTACCGCGGTGCGTATGGGTGAAGTGGTTGCCGATGCTCTGGGTCGCGACCTGAAGAAGGTGGCGGTCTACGGTCGCGAAGGTCAGACCGGTGCGCGTGATCGCGAAACCATCGGTTTTGCCACTGTGCGTGCTGGTGACATCGTCGGTGATCACACGGTGCTGTTCGCCGCTGAAGGTGAGCGTGTCGAGATCACTCACAAGGCCTCCAGCCGCATGACATTCGCCAAGGGTGCGGTACGTGCCGCGCTGTGGCTGGATGGTCGCGAGCCTGGCCTGTACGACATGCAAGACGTACTCGACCTGCGCTGAGTCGCACTTGAAACCGGGTTCATACGCAATGTTTGAGCCCGGTTTTACACCGCCAAGCGACGACCTGTCGCATTCTCTGGCCTTTCGGGCTCATTGGCGGTAGACCAAAAAAGCCTTTTTCTGTAAGCTACAGCTTTAGTGTGTCCACTAAAAGCGCGCAGAATAATTCAGTGAAGAAGCGGGGTGACGTGTCCATACGTCACTCCGCTTTTTTACAACCTGCGATCGCCCTTTCAGGCTTTATTTACGGGAGGTCTTCTTGACTAAGCCAGCCATACTCGCCCTTGCTGATGGCAGCATTTTTCGCGGCGAAGCCATTGGAGCCGACGGTCAGACCGTTGGTGAGGTCGTGTTCAACACCGCAATGACCGGCTATCAGGAAATCCTTACCGATCCTTCCTACGCCCAACAGATCGTTACCCTGACTTACCCGCACATCGGCAACACCGGCACCACGCCGGAAGACGCCGAGTCGAACCGCGTATGGTCCGCCGGCCTGGTCATCCGTGACCTGCCACTGGTTGCGAGCAACTGGCGTAACACGATGTCCCTGTCCGATTACCTGAAGGCCAACAATGTGGTGGCCATCGCCGGTATCGACACCCGTCGCCTGACGCGCATCCTGCGTGAAAAAGGTGCGCAGGACGGCTGCATCATGGCCGGTGACAACATTTCCGAAGAAGCCGCCATCGCCGCAGCCCGGGGTTTCCCTGGCCTGAAGGGCATGGACCTGGCGAAAGTCGTCAGCACCAAGGACACCTACGAGTGGCGTTCGACGGTCTGGGACCTGAAGACCGACAGTCACGCGACCATCGAAGCTGCTGACCTGCCGTACCACGTCGTGGCCTACGACTACGGCGTCAAGGTGAACATCCTGCGCATGCTGGTCGAGCGCGGTTGCCGCGTCACCGTGGTTCCTGCGCAAACGCCTGCCGCCGATGTGCTGGCAATGAATCCGGATGGCGTGTTCCTGTCCAACGGTCCTGGCGATCCGGAGCCTTGCGACTACGCGATCCAGGCGATCAAGGACGTGCTGGAAACCGAAATTCCGGTCTTCGGTATCTGCCTCGGTCACCAGCTGCTGGCCCTGGCTTCCGGCGCCAAGACCCTGAAAATGGGTCACGGCCACCACGGTGCCAACCACCCGGTCCAGGATCTGGACACCGGCGTCGTGATGATTACCAGCCAGAACCACGGTTTTGCGGTAGACGAAGCGACCCTGCCTGCCAACGTCCGCGCGATCCACAAATCGCTGTTCGACGGCACCCTGCAAGGGATCGAGCGTACCGACAAGAGCGCCTTCAGCTTCCAGGGTCACCCTGAAGCCAGCCCTGGCCCGAACGACGTAGCGCCACTGTTCGATCGCTTCATCAACGAGATGGCCAAGCGACGCTGATCGCTCGCCCTGATGTAGCGGGCTTGAGGGCGGTCCCGATACCGGTGGCCCCCTCAGGTCTACAAAGATTGAGCAAGACGGCTTGCCGACTGACCTGCGGATTTGAGTGACAAACCCATGCCAAAACGTACAGACATTAAAAGCATCCTGATTCTCGGCGCTGGCCCGATCGTGATCGGCCAGGCCTGCGAATTCGACTACTCCGGCGCCCAGGCCTGTAAAGCCCTGCGCGAAGAGGGCTACCGCGTCATCCTGGTGAACTCCAACCCGGCCACCATCATGACCGACCCGGCCATGGCCGACGCCACCTACATCGAGCCGATCAAGTGGCAGACCGTTGCCAAGATCATCGAGAAGGAGCGTCCGGACGCACTGCTGCCGACCATGGGTGGCCAGACTGCCCTGAACTGCGCCCTGGACCTGGAGCGCGAAGGCGTTCTGGAGAAGTTCGGCGTGGAAATGATCGGTGCCAACGCCGATACCATCGACAAAGCCGAAGACCGTTCGCGTTTCGACAAGGCCATGAAGGCCATCGGTCTGGAATGCCCGCGTTCCGGCATCGCCCACAGCATGGAAGAGGCCAACGCGGTTCTCGAGAAGCTGGGCTTCCCGTGCATCATCCGTCCGTCCTTCACCATGGGCGGCACCGGTGGCGGTATCGCTTACAACCGTGAAGAGTTCGAAGAAATCTGTGCCCGCGGCCTGGACCTGTCGCCGACCAAAGAGCTGCTGATCGACGAATCCCTGATTGGCTGGAAAGAATATGAAATGGAAGTTGTCCGCGACAAGAAGGACAACTGCATCATCGTCTGCTCCATCGAAAACTTCGACCCGATGGGCGTGCACACCGGTGACTCGATCACCGTGGCTCCGGCGCAGACGCTGACCGACAAGGAATACCAGATCATGCGCAACGCCTCTCTGGCGGTATTGCGCGAGATCGGCGTGGAAACTGGCGGTTCCAACGTTCAATTCGGTATCAGCCCGGAAACCGGCCGCATGGTCGTGATCGAGATGAACCCGCGGGTATCCCGTTCCTCGGCGCTGGCTTCGAAAGCCACCGGTTTCCCGATCGCCAAGGTCGCGGCCAAGCTGGCTGTGGGCTACACCCTCGACGAGCTGTCGAACGACATCACTGGCGGCAAGACTCCGGCGTCCTTCGAGCCGTCCATCGACTACGTCGTCACCAAGCTGCCACGTTTCGCCTTCGAGAAATTCGCCAAGGCCGACGCGCGCCTGACCACTCAGATGAAGTCGGTTGGTGAAGTCATGGCCATCGGCCGTACCTTCCAGGAGTCCCTGCAGAAAGCCCTGCGCGGTCTGGAAGTGGGCGTCTGCGGTCTGGACGAGAAGCTCGACCTGAGCAACCCGGACAGCATGAGCATCCTCAAGCGCGAACTGACCGTGCCAGGCGCCGAGCGTATCTGGTACGTGGCTGACGCCTTCCGTGCCGGCCTGAGCGTCGAAGACATCTTCGGCATGAACATGATCGATCCATGGTTCCTGGTACAGATCGAAGATCTGATCAAGGAAGAAGAGAAGGTCAAGACCCTCGGTCTGTCCGCCATTGATCGCAATCTGATGTTCCGCCTCAAGCGCAAAGGTTTCTCCGATCAGCGTCTGGCCAAGCTGCTGGGCGTCACCGAGAAGAACCTGCGTACTCACCGCCAGAAGCTGGAAGTGTTCCCGGTCTACAAGCGTGTCGACACCTGCGCCGCCGAGTTCGCTACCGACACCGCTTACCTGTACTCGACCTATGAGGAGGAGTGTGAAGCGGCGCCGTCCGGCCGTGACAAGATCATCATCCTCGGTGGCGGTCCAAACCGTATCGGCCAAGGTATCGAGTTCGACTACTGCTGCGTACACGCGGCGCTGGCTCTGCGTGACGACGGTTACGAGACCATCATGGTCAACTGCAACCCGGAAACCGTTTCCACCGACTACGACACCTCCGACCGTCTGTACTTCGAACCAGTGACCCTGGAAGACGTGCTGGAAATCGTTCGTGTCGAGAAGCCAAAAGGCGTGATCGTCCAGTACGGCGGCCAGACTCCGCTGAAACTGGCTCGCGCTCTTGAAGCTGCTGGCGTGCCAATCATCGGCACCAGCCCTGACGCCATCGACCGTGCCGAAGACCGTGAGCGCTTCCAGCAAATGGTTGAGCGCCTGAACCTGCGTCAGCCGCCAAACGCCACCGTGCGCAGCGAAGACGAAGCCGTGCGCGCCGCTGCCAAGATCGGTTACCCGCTGGTAGTTCGTCCGTCCTACGTACTGGGCGGCCGTGCGATGGAAATCGTCTACAAGGAAGAAGAACTCAAGCGTTACCTGCGCGAAGCCGTGCAGGTGTCCAACGACAGCCCTGTGCTGCTGGACCACTTCCTCAACTGCGCCATCGAGATGGACGTGGATGCGGTCAGCGACGGCAAGGACGTGGTGATCGGCGCGATCATGCAGCACATCGAACAGGCGGGTGTTCACTCCGGTGACTCCGCGTGCTCGCTGCCGCCGTACTCGCTGCCGGCGCACATCCAGGACGAGATGCGCGAGCAGGTCAAGAAAATGGCCCTGGAACTGGGCGTGGTCGGTCTGATGAACGTACAGCTCGCGCTGCAAGGCGAAGACATCTACGTCATCGAAGTCAACCCGCGTGCTTCGCGTACCGTACCGTTCGTGTCCAAGTGCATCGGTGTCTCTCTGGCGATGATCGCCGCGCGCGTGATGGCCGGTAAGACCCTGAAAGAACTGGGCTTCACCAAGGAAATCATTCCGAACTTCTACAGCGTGAAAGAGGCGGTGTTCCCATTCGCCAAATTCCCGGGCGTCGACCCGATCCTCGGCCCAGAGATGAAGTCCACCGGTGAAGTCATGGGTGTGGGCGACACCTTCGGCGAAGCTTTCGCCAAGGCCCAGATGGGTGCCAGCGAAGTGCTGCCGACCGGTGGTACCGCTTTCATCAGCGTGCGTGATGACGACAAGCCACTGGTTGCCGGTGTTGCTCGTGATCTGATCAACCTGGGCTTTGAAGTGGTTGCCACCGCCGGTACTGCCAAGCTGATCGAAGCGGCAGGCCTGAAGGTGCGACGCGTGAACAAGGTGACCGAGGGTCGTCCGCACGTGGTCGATATGATCAAGAATGACGAAGTCACCCTGATCATCAACACCACCGAAGGTCGTCAGTCGATCGCTGACTCCTACTCCATCCGTCGCAATGCCTTGCAGCACAAGATCTACTGCACCACCACCATTGCTGCTGGCGAAGCGATCTGCGAAGCGCTGAAGTTCGGTCCCGAGAAGACTGTACGCCGCTTGCAGGATCTACACGCAGGATTGAAGGCATGAGCATAACCAAGTACCCGATGACCGTTCAGGGCGCTCGCGCCCTGGAAGAAGAGTTGACGTACCTCAGCAAGGTCGAGCGCCCGCGCTTGAGCCAGGCTATCGGTGAGGCGCGAGAGCTGGGTGACCTCAAGGAAAACGCTGAATACCATGCCGCTCGCGAAGAGCAGGGCATGGTCGAGGCGCGGATCCGTGATATCGAAGGCCGCATGCAGAATGCTGTGGTGATCGATGTCACGACCATTCCTCACTCCGGCAAGGTGATCTTCGGCACGACCGTCGAAATTGCCAACGTCGAAACGGACGAAAGCGTGACTTACCAGATCGTTGGTGAGGACGAGGCAGACATCAAACTCGGCAAGATCTCCGTCGGTTCGCCAATCGCCCGCGCCTTGATTGCCAAGGAAGAGGGTGATGTGGTCGCGGTAAAAACGCCGAGTGGCGTGATCGAGTACGAGATTGTTGAAGTTCGTCACATCTGAAGGTGAGCGCCCGCTTCGTGCGGGCGCCGTCCTTTGGCAGCTGGCTCAGATGTTGTGGGTCGGCGGTTTGTGGTTGCTGCAGATCGGCTTGCTGCCGGTGCTGGGTCGAATTGACCTGGCGCCGCTGCTGGTCGACGAGATTGCCTCTGTTTTGTATGCCGTGACGGTGGGATTTGCCGCGGTATGCGTGGTTTTTCAGGTTCTGGTGCTGGTTCAGGCCGAGGGCCTTGCCAGTCTGTGGCGGGATATTCGCGGGCAACTGCTGTTGATGGCGCTGTATGCGTGTGCGATGTATTTCGCGGTGCGTGTTGGCTGGCCGGAGGCGGTGCGCTGGCAGGTGTTCAGCTATCTTGTACTGGGTTTTTCCGGGCTGCTGCTGGTGTTGCAGGCGGTGCCGGGATGGAGTGGCAGGGTGCGCGAAGCACACCCTTGACCCTTGTCATCACTTGAAGCGATGGACGTTCGACAGCTGCTTGTTGACGCTGAAGTTCTTGCGGTAAATCAACGCCATCTTGCCGATGACCTGAACCAGATCTGCCTTGCCGACCTTGCACAGTTCTGCAATGGAGGCCAGGCGCGATTCGCGATCCAGGATATTGAGCTTGATCTTGATCAGTTCGTGATCCGCCAACGCGCGTTCAAGTTCGGCTAACACACCTTCAGTCAAACCGTTGTCTGCCACAATCAGAACTGGTTTCAGATGGTGGCCAATGGATTTGTACTGTTTCTTCTGCTCTTGAGTGAGCGGCATAAATCTGACCCTTTCGTCTGGATTCTGTAAAATGGCGGCCATTTTACCCGAGGGCTCGTTGATCCGCCCAATTAATCACGACCCTAATCATCGAGGTGCCCAGTGGCGCGTTCCAAGACAAGCCTTGGTTGGCTGAAAAGACATGTCAACGATCCCTATGTGAAGCAGGCGCAGAAGGATGGCTACCGCTCGCGTGCGAGTTACAAGCTTCTGGAAATCCAGGAGAAATACAAACTGATCCGCCCGGGAATGAGCGTGGTCGACCTGGGCGCGGCGCCTGGTGGCTGGTCGCAGGTCACGAGCCGGCTGATCGGTGGTCAGGGGCGTCTGATCGCCTCGGACATCCTGGAAATGGACGGTATTCCGGATGTGACGTTCATCCAGGGGGATTTCACCGAGGACTCGGTACTCGCGCGGATTCTTGAAGCCGTGGGTAATTCGCAGGTGGACCTTGTGATTTCCGATATGGCCCCCAATATGAGTGGTACGCCTGAAGTGGACATGCCCAAAGCCATGTTTCTTTGCGAGCTGGCGCTTGATTTGGCGGATCGGATACTCAAGCCGGGTGGCAATTTTGTGATCAAGATTTTCCAGGGCGAAGGGTTCGATGTTTACCTGAAGGACGCTCGCAAGAAGTTCGACAAGATCCAGATGATCAAGCCGGACTCTTCCCGTGGCAGTTCCCGCGAGCAATACATGCTGGCCTGGGGCTATCGCGGCGGAGACGAATAAACTGCGGTTTTTCGTAGGGTCGATAGGTTTTTCGTATTTCGCCCTGCAGGCATTAACGAATATTGTGTAGAAAGTGTTTCACAAAGGGTTACAGACGGCGCCTGCCAAGCCGTACGTAATGTAGTAAGTTAGGCCGGTGAATATCATGCGAAGCGCGCGCCAGTAGCGGAGCTTGCTTCAGAGGGTAGTTAATTGAACGATATGGCAAAGAATCTGATCCTGTGGTTGATCATCGCGGCTGTCCTGGTGACGGTGATGAACAACTTCTCCAGCCCTAACGAGCCGCAGACCCTTAACTATTCCGACTTCATCCAGCAGGTCAAGGATGGCAAGGTCGAGCGCGTGGCCGTCGATGGCTACGTGATTACCGGTAAGCGCAACGATGGCGATAGCTTCAAGACCATTCGTCCTGCCATTCAGGACAACGGCCTGATTGGTGACCTGGTCGATAATCACGTCGTGGTCGAAGGCAAGCAGCCTGAACAGCAAAGCATCTGGACCCAACTCCTGGTCGCAAGCTTCCCGATCCTGGTGATCATTGCCGTGTTCATGTTCTTCATGCGGCAGATGCAGGGTGGTGCCGGCGGGAAGGGCGGGCCGATGAGCTTCGGTAAAAGCAAGGCGCGCCTGCTCTCCGAAGATCAGGTAAAAACCACGCTGGCTGACGTTGCCGGTTGCGACGAAGCCAAGGAAGAAGTTGGCGAACTCGTAGAATTCCTCCGTGACCCGGGCAAGTTCCAGCGTCTGGGTGGTCGCATCCCTCGCGGCGTGCTGATGGTCGGTCCTCCAGGTACTGGTAAGACCCTCCTGGCCAAAGCCATCGCCGGCGAAGCAAAAGTTCCTTTCTTTACCATTTCCGGTTCCGACTTCGTCGAAATGTTCGTTGGTGTGGGTGCCAGTCGCGTTCGCGACATGTTCGAACAGGCCAAGAAGCATGCGCCATGCATCATTTTCATCGATGAAATCGACGCCGTCGGTCGCCACCGTGGCGCCGGTATGGGCGGTGGTCACGATGAGCGCGAGCAGACTCTCAACCAGTTGCTGGTAGAGATGGACGGCTTCGAAATGAACGACGGCATCATCGTGATTGCGGCGACCAACCGTCCAGATGTACTTGACCCGGCTCTGCTGCGACCAGGCCGTTTCGACCGTCAGGTTGTGGTGGGTCTGCCGGATATCCGTGGTCGTGAACAGATCCTCAAGGTTCACATGCGCAAAGTGCCAATGGGTGACGATGTGGCTGCGGCCGTCATCGCTCGTGGTACTCCAGGCTTTTCGGGTGCCGACCTGGCAAACCTGGTGAATGAGGCATCGCTGTTCGCCGCTCGTGCGGGCAAGCGCCTTGTCGAGATGAAAGAGTTCGAATTGGCAAAAGACAAGATCATGATGGGTGCTGAGCGCAAATCCATGGTCATGTCCGAAAAGGAAAAGCAGAACACCGCTTACCACGAAGCGGGCCACGCCATTGTTGGTCGCGTCGTGCCTGAGCATGATCCGGTGTACAAGGTTTCGATCATTCCGCGCGGTCGTGCGCTGGGTGTGACCATGTTCCTGCCGGAAGAGGACCGCTACAGCCTGTCCAAGCGTGCGTTGATCAGTCAGATCTGCTCGCTCTACGGTGGTCGTATCGCTGAAGAAATGACCTTGGGCTTCGATGGCGTGACCACCGGTGCTTCCAACGACATCATGCGTGCCAGCCAGATTGCGCGGAACATGGTGACCAAGTGGGGGCTGTCCGAAAAACTCGGTCCGCTGATGTACGCCGAAGAAGAAGGTGAAGTATTCCTCGGTCGCGGCGGCGGTGGTCAGAATGCAAGCTTCTCGGGTGAGACCGCGAAACTGATCGACTCCGAAGTCCGCAGCATCATCGATCACTGCTACGGCACTGCGAAGCAGATCCTCACGGACAACCGTGACAAGCTCGACGCCATGGCTGATGCCCTGATGAAGTACGAAACCATCGATGCCGAGCAGATCGACGACATCATGGCAGGCCGCACCCCTCGCGAGCCTCGTGATTGGTCGGGTGGCACAGGTACTTCCGGAACCCCTCCGGTGGTACAGGATGAGCGTCCGCAAACACCTATCGGCGGTCCAGCTGCTGACGTTTAAGGTTTGAAATGACTTCTGTTCAGTCCTCGACCCGGTTGCCTTGCGGCAACCGGGTTCTTGATTTGGCCCAGACACATGTCATGGGCATTCTCAATGTCACTCCCGATTCCTTTTCCGATGGCGGCAAGTACAGCCAGCTCGATGCGGCTTTGCGCCACGCCGAAGGCATGGTGGCGGCCGGGGCGACTCTGATCGATGTGGGTGGTGAGTCGACGCGCCCGGGTGCCAAGGCCGTGTCGCCGCTGGAGGAGCTCGAGCGCGTTGCGCCGATAGTCGAGCGTATCCACCGCGAGCTGGATGTCATTATTTCCGTTGATACTTCTACGCCAGCCGTCATGCGTGAAACGGCGCGATTGGGTGCCGGACTGATCAATGACGTGCGCTCATTGCGCCGTGATGGTGCGCTTGATGCGGCGGCGGCGACAGGATTGCCGGTTTGTCTGATGCACATGCTCGGTGAGCCGGGTGACATGCAGGACAATCCTCAATATCAGGACGTCACGAAGGAAGTGGGCGAGTTTCTTGCCGAGCGCATGGCTCGGTGTGAGTCGGCGGGTATTCCTGCCGAACGAATCATTCTCGATCCAGGCTTCGGCTTCGCAAAAACGTTGCAGCACAATCTAAGCTTGTTCAAACATATGGAAGCTTTGCATGCCTTCGGCAGGCCCCTGTTGGTCGGGGTTTCGCGCAAGAGCATGATAGGGCAGGCGTTGAATCGGCCGGTGGGTGAGCGCCTCTATGGCGGCCTTGCCCTGGCGGCGCTGGCTTCGCAAAAAGGTGCGCGTATATTGCGCGTCCATGATGTAGCCGAAACAGTCGATGTGGTGAAGATGATCGCCGCAGTGGAATCAGCCGAATAAGAATGATGGAGCGTTTATGACTAGGAAATATTTTGGTACCGACGGCATTCGTGGTCGAGTAGGCGAATACCCGATCACTCCTGATTTCATGCTCAAGCTCGGTTGGGCCGCGGGCATGGCGTTTCGCAAGATGGGTGCCTGCAAGGTGCTGGTAGGCAAGGACACCCGGATTTCCGGTTACATGTTCGAATCTGCGCTTGAGGCCGGTCTCACCTCTGCTGGTGCTGACGTCATGCTTCTCGGTCCGATGCCGACACCTGCCATCGCCTATCTGACGCGTACTTTCCATGCCGAAGCCGGCATCGTGATCAGTGCTTCGCACAACCCCCATGATGACAATGGCATCAAGTTCTTCTCGGGCAAGGGCACCAAGCTCCCGGATGAAGTCGAGCAGATGATCGAAGAGCTGCTGGACACGCCGATGACCGTGGTCGAGTCGAGCAAGATCGGCAAGGTTTCACGTATCAACGACGCCTCGGGGCGTTACATCGAATTCTGCAAGAGCAGCGTGCCGACCGGTTCAAGCTTCTCCGGTCTGAAAATCGTTATCGACTGTGCTCATGGCGCGACCTACAAGGTGGCGCCTAGTGTTTTCCGTGAGTTGGGTGCCGATGTAGTGGTGCTGTCGGCACAGCCCAACGGCTTGAACATCAACGACAATTGCGGTTCGACCCACATGGGTCAGTTGCAGGCTGCCGTTCTGGCCGAGCACGCCGACCTGGGTATTGCATTCGACGGTGATGGCGACCGGGTTCTGATGGTCGATCACACTGGCGCTATCGTCGATGGTGACGAGCTGCTGTACATCATCGCTCGCGATCTGCACGAGCGTGACAAGTTGCAAGGCGGTGTTGTCGGGACGCTGATGAGCAATCTGGGGTTGGAGTTGGCCCTGGCGGATCTGTCGATTCCGTTCGTACGCGCCAATGTTGGCGATCGTTACGTGATTGCTGATCTGCTCGAGCGCAACTGGCTGGTGGGCGGTGAGAACTCCGGTCACATCGTTTGCTTCAATCACACCACCACCGGTGATGCGATTATCGCTGCGCTGCAAGTGCTGATGGCGCTGAAAACCCGCTCCGAAAGTTTGGGGCAGGCTCGCCAGGCGCTGCGCAAGTGCCCTCAAGTGCTGATCAATGTGCGTTTCGGTGGCGGTGCCAGTCCTTTGGATCACCCGTCAGTCAAGGAAGCCAGCGAGCGCGTGACCAAGGCCATGGCCGGGCGCGGGCGTGTGCTGTTGCGCAAGTCCGGGACCGAGCCGCTGGTGCGCGTGATGGTCGAAGGCGAGGATGAAAAGCAGGTTCGTGCGTACGCTGAAGAGCTGGCAAAACTGGTTACTGAAGTTTCTGCCTGATTTCGGCTTGCCAGCCATGATTGTGTTGGGTAACATCTGCGCCCACTTTGACCGACGAGGTACAGCATGCGTCGCCCTATGGTAGCTGGTAACTGGAAGATGCACGGTACCCGCGCCAGCGTCGCTGAGCTGATCAATGGCCTTCGTGAGATGGCCTTGCCGAGCGGTGTTGATGTAGCGGTATTCCCGCCTTTTCTGCATATCAATCAAGTGATTGAAGGCTTGGAAGGTAAGTCGATTTCGGTCGGCGCGCAGAACTCTGCGGTGGAATCCATGCAAGGTGCGTTGACCGGTGAAGTTGCGCCGAGTCAGTTGGTGGACGCAGGTTGTTCACTGGTGCTTGTCGGGCATTCCGAGCGCCGCCAGATCATGGGCGAGCAGGACGGAATGCTGATCCGCAAGTTTGCAGCGGCGCAGGCATGTGGCTTGATTCCGGTGTTGTGTGTAGGGGAAACCCTCGAAGAGCGTGAGGCGGGAAAAACTCTTGAAGTTGTCTCGCATCAGCTGAACAGCATCATCGACGAGCTGGGTGTAGGTGCTTTTGCAAACGCGGTCATTGCTTACGAGCCGGTCTGGGCCATTGGTACCGGACTGACTGCTTCGCCGCAACAGGCTCAGGATGTGCACGCAGCCATTCGCGCTCAGTTGGCGGCAGAGAATTCTGAAGTCGCGCAAGGTGTGCGGCTTCTATACGGCGGCAGCGTGAAGGCGGCCAATGCGGTCGAGCTGTTCGGCATGCCGGATATCGATGGGGGCCTCATTGGTGGGGCGTCCCTGAATGCAGATGAGTTCGGTGCGATTTGTCGCGCCGCGGGAAACTGAAAAAATGCTGGAAACAGTCGTAGTCGTTTTTCATCTGCTGGGTGCATTGGGCGTAGTAGCTCTGGTATTGCTGCAGCAGGGTAAAGGTGCGGATGCTGGCGCGTCTTTCGGAGCAGGTGCTTCAAATACTGTGTTCGGAAGCCAAGGTTCCTCTACCTTTCTTAGTAAGTTTACTGCTATACTCGCCGCAGGTTTTTTCATAACCAGCTTGGGGTTAGGTTACTTTGCTAAAGAGAAGGCTCACCAGCTGACTCAAGTAGGTCTCCCAAACCCGGCGGTGTTGGAAGTTCCAAAGCAACAACCGGCTTCTGATGATGTCCCGGTGCTTCAAGAGCAAAAGTCGGCTACTCCAGCGACTGACGTACCTCCAGCTCAAGAGCAAAAGTAAGAAGGGTTTCAAACGTAGTTTTGCCGAGGTGGTGGAATTGGTAGACACGCAACCTTGAGGTGGTTGTGCCCATAGGGTGTAGGGGTTCGAGTCCCCTTCTCGGTACCAATTAGTCAGGAGAGCCCGCTGTTGCGGGCTTTCTTGCAGGTGGAAGGTTACATTGACCCTCCAGGGGATCGGTCGTATACTTCCGCCCCAGCTTTGTCGCGGGGTGGAGCAGTCTGGTAGCTCGTCGGGCTCATAACCCGAAGGTCGTCGGTTCAAATCCGGCCCCCGCAACCAGTTTAAGGAGCCCCTTTTAAGGGGCTTTTTGTTAGCTGGACACTTTCAACGCCGCTGTTCGACGGCGTTTCAAGGATGGGCGTTTCGCCCATTTTTTTATTTTCATGGCATGCACATACATGCACTAGGGGGTTCAGGTGTCGAGCAAGCTAGAAGAGTTGCAGGCCTTGCTGGCCCCGGTGGTCGTGGCCCTGGGCTATGAATGCTGGGGTATTGAGTTCACGGCGCAAGGTCGCCACTCAATGTTGCGCGTTTATATCGATAAAGAAGGCGGCGTGCTGGTGGACGATTGCGCCATCGTCAGCCGTCAGATCAGCGGTGTTCTGGATGTTGAAGATCCAATCTCCGTTGAGTACACCCTTGAAGTTTCCTCGCCTGGCATGGAACGCCCTCTGTTCACTCTTGAGCAGTTTGCAAAATTTGCCGGTGAACAAGTGAAGATCAAACTGCGCTCGCCTTTTGAAGGTCGACGCAACTTTCAGGGCCTTCTGCGCGGTGTAGAAGAGCAGGACGTCGTGGTGCAGGTAGATGACCATGAGTTCCTGTTGCCGATCGATATGATCGACAAGGCCAATATTATTCCCAGTTTTGACTGAGACGCGGATCCCGCGGATCCAATGGCTTGCGAAAGGCGAGGCGTACGATGAGCAAAGAAGTACTGCTGGTTGTTGAGTCGGTATCCAATGAAAAAGGCGTACCGCCAGGTGTGATTTTCGAAGCGCTGGAGCTGGCTCTGGCCACTGCTACCAAAAAGCGTTTTGAAGACGAAGTTGATCTGCGTGTGGAAATCAATCGCCACACCGGTTCCTACGAGACTTTCCGTCGCTGGACTGTCGTGGAAGAAGATGATCTGGACGATCCAGCCATCGAAACCTGGCCAAGCAAGGTTGCTCAAACGCACCCTGGCGCCAAGGTCGGTGATGTCGTCGAAGAGAAGATCGAGTCGATCGAATTCGGTCGTATCGCTGCACAGACTGCCAAGCAAGTCATCGTGCAGAAAGTTCGCGAAGCCGAGCGCGCCCAGGTGGTTGACGCTTACCGCGAGCGCCTGGGCGAAATCATCTCCGGCACCGTAAAGAAAGTGACCCGCGACAATGTGATCGTCGATCTGGGCAACAACGCCGAAGCGTTGCTGGCCCGTGAAGACATCATTTCTCGCGAAACCTTCCGGGTTGGCGTGCGTCTGCGTGCGCTGCTCAAGGAAATCCGCACCGAGAACCGCGGCCCGCAGCTGATCCTGTCGCGCACCGCGCCGGAAATGCTGATCGAGCTGTTCCGCATCGAAGTGCCGGAAATTGCTGAAGGTCTGATCGAAGTCATGGCTGCATCCCGTGATCCGGGATCCCGTGCCAAGATCGCCGTCCGCTCCAAGGACAAACGCATCGACCCGCAGGGCGCTTGCATCGGTATGCGCGGCTCGCGTGTGCAGGCAGTGTCGGGCGAGTTGGGTGGCGAGCGTGTTGACATCGTTCTGTGGGATGACAACCCGGCTCAGTTCGTCATCAATGCCATGTCCCCGGCTGAAGTTGCGGCCATTATCGTTGACGAAGATGCCCACGCCATGGACATCGCCGTTGGCGCAGACAATCTGGCTCAGGCCATCGGTCGCGGTGGTCAGAACGTGCGTCTGGCGAGCCAGTTGACTGGCTGGACCCTGAACGTGATGACCGAATCGGACATCCAGGCCAAGCAGCAAGCAGAAACCGGCGACATCCTGCGCAACTTCATCGACGAGCTGGAAGTCGACGAAGAGCTGGCACAGGTGCTGGTAGATGAAGGCTTCACCAGCCTGGAAGAGATTGCCTACGTACCGTTGGAAGAAATGCTCAACATCGACGGCTTTGACGAAGAGATCGTCAACGAGCTTCGCGCTCGTGCCAAGGATCGTTTGTTGACCAAAGCCATCGCTACCGAGGAAAAGCTGGCAGACGCCCATCCGGCCGAAGACCTGCTCTCGCTTGAGGGTATGGACAAGGATTTGGCGATGGAACTGGCGGTGCGCGGCGTGATTACCCGCGAAGACCTGGCCGAGCAGTCTATTGACGATCTGCTCGACATCGACGGCATCGACGAAGATCGTGCCGGCAAGTTGATCATGGCCGCCCGAGCCCACTGGTTCGAGTAATTAGGCGCGGCCTGAGGAGAGAAGTGCATGACGCAAGTCACGGTGAAACAACTGGCCGATGAGGTCAAAACACCGGTAGAGCGCCTGTTGCAGCAGATGCGTGAGGCAGGTCTGCCGCACACCGCCGCCGAAGAACATGTGACTGACAGTGAGAAGCAATCCCTGCTGACTCACTTGAAAAGCAGCCACAAGGCGAAAGTGGAAGAACCACGCAAGATTACGCTGCAGCGTAAAACCACCAGCACCCTGCGTGTTGCCGGCAGCAAAAGCATCAGCGTTGAAGTACGCAAGAAGAAAGTCTTCGTACAGCGCAGCCCGGAAGAAATCGAAGCCGAGCGCAAGCGTGAACTGGATGAACGTCGCGCAGTAGAAAATGCTGCCCGTCAGAAGGCTGAAGAAGAAGCCAAGCGTCGCGCCGAAGAAGAAGCGCGCCGCCAGCCTGCTCCAGTTGCAGCGCCTGTTGCGCCGGTCGAGCCAGTTGCAGCGCCTGCTCCGGTCGTCGAGCCTGTGCGTGAAAGCGCTCCGGTCGTGGCGGCGGCTCCTGCGCCTGCTGCCGATACCCGCAAGCGCGACGAACAGCGTCGTCCGGACAAGCCGCGTGCAGACGAGAACAATCGTCGCGGCAACGGTGATGGCGAGCGCAAAAACGCTCCGCACCGTGCTTCGGTCAAGGAAAAGGCGCCAGCGGTACGCGTTGCCCCACGTACTACCGACGAAGAAAGCGATGGCTTCCGTCGCGGCGGTCGTGGCGGCAAGGCCAAGCTGAAGAAACGCAACGCCCACGGTTTCCAGAACCCTACCGGTCCTGTCGTGCGCGAAGTGAAGATCGGCGAGACCATCACTGTGGGCGATCTGGCCCAACAGATGTCGGTCAAGGCTGCTGAAATCATCAAGTTCATGTTCAAACTGGGTACTCCAGCGACCATCAACCAGGTACTGGATCAGGAAACTGCCCAGCTGGTTGCCGAGGAACTGGGCCACAAAGTGACCCTGATCAGCGACACCGCCCTGGAAGATTCCCTGGCCGAGTCCCTGAAGTTTGAAGGCGAGGCAGTTGCCCGTGCACCAGTCGTGACCGTAATGGGCCACGTTGACCACGGTAAGACTTCCCTGCTCGACTACATCCGTCGTGCCAAGGTAGCTGCTGGCGAAGCCGGTGGTATTACCCAGCACATCGGCGCATACCACGTTGAAACCGACCGTGGCATGGTGACGTTCCTCGATACCCCGGGTCACGCCGCGTTTACCGCAATGCGTGCCCGTGGTGCCAAGGCGACCGACATCGTGATCCTGGTGGTTGCAGCGGACGACGGCGTGATGCCACAGACCGTTGAAGCCGTTCAACACGCTCAGGCTGCCGGCGTTCCGCTGGTCGTCGCGGTGAACAAGATCGACAAGCCGGGCGCCGATCTCGATCGCATCCGTAGCGAACTGTCGGTTCACGGCGTGACTTCGGAAGATTGGGGTGGTGATACTCCATTCGTACCGGTTTCCGCGAAGATGGGTACCGGCGTCGACGAACTGCTCGAAGCCGTTCTGCTGCAGGCCGAAGTTCTGGAACTGACCGCTACTCCTTCGGCTCCTGGCCGAGGCGTCGTGGTTGAGTCCCGTCTGGACAAGGGCCGTGGCCCGGTGGCGACCGTTCTGGTTCAGGACGGTACCCTGCGTCAAGGCGACATGGTCCTGGTCGGTTCGAACTATGGCCGCGTTCGCGCCATGCTCGACGAGAACGGCAAGCCAATCAAGGAAGCCGGTCCGGCCATCCCTGTCGAGATTCTCGGCCTGGACGGTACCCCGGACGCTGGCGACGAGATGAGCGTGGTTGCCGACGAGAAGAAAGCCCGTGAAGTGGCTCTGTTCCGTCAAGGCAAGTTCCGCGAAGTCAAACTGGCTCGTGCTCACGCAGGCAAGCTGGAAAACATCTTCGAAAGCATGGGTCAGGAAGAGAAGAAGACGCTCAACATCGTCCTCAAATCCGACGTCCGTGGTTCGTTGGAAGCTCTGCAGGGCGCTCTGAATGGCCTGGGCAACGACGAAGTGCAAGTGCGCGTAGTCGGTGGCGGTGTCGGTGGTATCACCGAGTCCGACGCCAACCTGGCACTGGCCTCCAACGCTGTACTGTTCGGCTTCAACGTGCGTGCCGATGCCGGTGCTCGCAAGATCGTCGAGCAGGAAGGTCTGGATATGCGTTACTACAACGTGATCTACGACATCATCGAAGACGTCAAGAAAGCCCTGACCGGCATGCTCGGCAGCGATGTTCGCGAGAACATCCTGGGTGTGGCCGAAGTGCGTGACGTGTTCCGTTCGCCGAAGTTTGGCGCGATCGCCGGTTGCATGGTTATCGAAGGTGTCGTTCACCGTAACCGTCCAATCCGCGTACTGCGTGAAGACATCGTTATCTTCGAAGGCGAGCTGGAATCCCTGCGCCGCTTCAAGGATGACGCTTCCGAAGTGCGTTCCGGCATGGAATGCGGTATCGGCGTCAAGAGCTACAACGACGTCAAGGTCGGTGACAAGATCGAAGTCTTCGAGAAGGTTCAGGTTGCTCGCAGCCTCTAACTCGCGCACTTCAAGGGCCACGCCAGGTCGCCGCATGCAGATGCGCGGCATGGTGTCAGGACTCTAAACGCAACGCCCGGTCTGGCTTCCGTCAGGCCGGGCGTTTGCCGCTTTCAGACCTCATGGGTTTCGCCATGGGGCAGTAACAGGTAACAAGACATGGCAAAAGAATACAGCCGTACCCAACGGATCGGCGATCAAATGCAGCGCGAGCTGGCACAACTGATCCGTCGTGAAGTCAAAGACCCGCGTGTCGGCCTGGTCACCATTACCGCTGTGGAAGTCAGCCGTGACGTCGGTCACGCCAAGATCTTCATCACCGTGATGGGCCAGGATGGCCACGAAGAAATCGCACAAAGCATCAAGGTGCTGAACTCCGCCGCCGGCTTCCTGCGTATGCAGCTGGCTCGCGAGATGAAGCTGCGCAGCGTTCCACAGCTGCACTTCCACTACGATGAAAGTGTCGTGCGCGGTGCGCATCTGTCGGCTTTGATCGAACGCGCAGTGGCTGAAGACAGCCAGCACACGGTTGCGGCAGACGCCGAAGGCACCAAGGAGTAACCGGTGGCTCAGGTCAAACGTATCCGTCGTAACGTCAGCGGTATCATCCTGCTCGACAAGCCGTTGGGGTTTACTTCCAACTCCGCGCTGCAGAAGGTCCGCTGGTTGCTGAATGCCGAGAAGGCCGGTCACACCGGCAGCCTCGACCCGCTGGCCACCGGCGTGCTGCCGCTGTGCTTCGGCGAGGCCACCAAGTTCTCGCAATACCTGCTCGATTCCGACAAGGGTTACGAAACCCTGGCGCAACTGGGCAAGACCACCACGACGGCGGATGCCGAAGGTGAAGTTTTGCTGGAGCGTCCGGTGACCGTTGGTCGCACCGAGATGGAAGCGGTTCTGCCGAATTTCCGAGGGGAAATCAAACAGATACCGCCGATGTACTCGGCCCTCAAGCGTGACGGGCAGCCACTGTACAAGTTGGCCCGTGCTGGCGAAGTAGTGGAGCGTGAACCGCGTTCTGTTACTATTACGCGCTTGGAATTACTGGCCTTCGAAGGTGATACTGCGCGACTTGCGGTGGATTGCACCAAAGGCACCTATATCCGCACCCTGGTTGAGGATATCGGTGAGCAACTCGGTTGTGGTGCTTACGTTGCAGAACTGCGACGGACCCAGGCCGGGCCTTTCACCCTGGCGCAAACCGTCACCCTGGAAGAGCTGGAAGCGGCACATGCCGAAGGCGGCAACGAAGCGGTCGATCGCTTCCTGATGCCATCGGACAGCGGCTTGCTGGATTGGCCGCTGTTGCAGTTCTCGGAAGCGAGCGCGTTCTACTGGCTCAACGGCCAGCCGGTACGTGCCCCCGATGCACCGAAGTTCGGCATGGTACGGGTACAGGATCACAATGGTCGCTTCATCGGGATCGGTGAAGTGAGCGAAGACGGGCGCATCGCGCCACGTCGACTGATTCGGTCAGAATGACCGGACGAGTGTGGCTGTCAGCAGGCACGGTCACTACTCATTTTTAGATACAGGGTTTTGTCCCTGGCCTGTTGAAGCTGTTTCCCTGAAACAGTTTCCTGATAAAAGGATTGCCTCATGGCTCTCAGCGTTGAAGAAAAAGCTCAAATCGTTACCGACTACCAGCAAGCTGTTGGTGATACTGGTTCGCCAGAAGTGCAAGTTGCACTGCTGACCGCCAACATCAACAAACTGCAAGGTCACTTCAAGGCCAACGGTAAAGATCACCACTCCCGTCGTGGTCTGATCCGCATGGTTAACCAGCGTCGCAAGCTGCTGGACTACCTGAAAGGCAAAGACGTGAGCCGTTACAGCGCTCTGATCGGTCGCCTGGGTCTGCGTCGCTAATAAGCGATTGCGCTAGAGGTTGGTTGTCTGTCGTGCATCAGCGGGTTTCCGCCGGCGCATGGCAGGCTCCCAGCCTCAAGTTTTATCTGGATACCTGCTTTACCCAGCTCCACACAGGCAAGACCAGGACAACCCGCTCGGGCCGATTCCCGACGTTGCCCAAGAATTTCGCAAGAAACCAGTTTCCCCAAGAGCCACAAAAGAAGGTAGGACACCGTGAACCCGGTAATCAAGAAATTCCAGTTCGGTCAGTCGACCGTTACCCTCGAGACTGGCCGTATCGCCCGTCAGGCCTCCGGCGCAGTATTGGTCACCGTTGACGACGACGTCAGCGTATTGGTGACCGTAGTCGGTGCAAAACAAGCTGATCCAGGCAAGGGCTTCTTCCCTCTGTCTGTTCACTACCAGGAAAAGACTTACGCTGCCGGTAAGATCCCTGGCGGTTTCTTCAAGCGCGAAGGCCGTCCTTCCGAGAAAGAAACCCTGACTTCCCGACTGATCGACCGTCCGATCCGTCCGCTGTTCCCTGAAGGTTTCATGAACGAAGTGCAGGTTGTCTGCACCGTCGTTTCCACCAGCAAGAAGACCGATCCGGACATCGCTGCGATGATCGGTACCTCGGCTGCCCTGGCGATCTCCGGCATTCCGTTCGACGGCCCGATCGGCGCGGCCCGCGTTGCTTTCCACGAAAGCACCGGCTACCTGCTGAACCCGACCTACGAGCAACTGGCCGCTTCCAGCCTGGACATGGTCGTAGCCGGTACCGAAGAAGCCGTACTGATGGTTGAATCGGAAGCCAAAGAGCTGACCGAAGACCAGATGCTGGGCGCCGTGCTGTTCGCCCACGACGAGTTCCAGTCGGTGATCAAGGCTGTCAAAGAGCTGGCTGCCGAAGCTGCCAAGCCAACCTGGACCTGGGCTCCACAAGCTGAAGCCACCGAGCTGCTGGGCGCTATCCGTGCCGAGTTCGGCGAAGCGATCTCCCAGGCCTACACCATCACCGTCAAGGCCGACCGTTACGCTCGCCTGGGCGAGCTGAAGGATCAGGTCGTTGCCAAGCTGGCTCGTGAAGAAGGCCAGCCTTCGGCTTCCGACGTCAAAGCCGCTTTCGGTGAAATCGAATACCGCACCGTTCGCGAAAACATCGTTAACGGCAAGCCACGTATCGACGGTCGCGACACCCGCACCGTACGTCCGCTGAACATCGAAGTCGGCGTTCTGCCGAAGACTCACGGTTCTGCGCTGTTCACCCGTGGTGAAACCCAGGCGCTGGTCGTTGCAACGCTGGGCACCGCCCGTGATGCGCAGCTGCTGGACACCCTGGAAGGGGAGAAAAAAGACCCGTTCATGCTGCACTACAACTTCCCTCCGTTCTCGGTGGGTGAGTGTGGTCGCATGGGTGGCGCTGGTCGTCGCGAAATCGGTCACGGCCGTCTGGCCCGTCGTTCGGTTCAGGCCATGCTGCCTGCCGCTGACGTGTTCCCGTACACCATCCGTGTCGTATCGGAAATCACCGAGTCCAACGGTTCCAGCTCCATGGCTTCGGTCTGCGGTGCTTCCCTGGCACTGATGGATGCTGGTGTACCGATGAAGGCACCCGTTGCCGGTATCGCCATGGGTCTGGTCAAGGAAGGCGAGAAATTCGCAGTTCTGACCGACATCCTGGGCGACGAAGACCACCTGGGCGACATGGACTTCAAGGTAGCCGGTACCGCCAAAGGTGTGACCGCGCTGCAGATGGACATCAAGATCAAGGGCATCACCGAAGAGATCATGGAAATCGCTCTGGGCCAGGCCCTGGAAGCGCGCCTGAACATCCTCGGTCAGATGAACCAGATCATTGGCCAGTCGCGTACCGAACTGTCGGCCAACGCTCCGACCATGATCGCGATGAAGATCGACACCGACAAAATCCGTGATGTCATCGGTAAAGGCGGCGCGACCATCCGTGCGATCTGCGAAGAAACCAAGGCTTCGATCGACATCGAAGACGACGGTTCGATCAAGATCTTCGGCGAAACCAAGGACGCTGCAGAAGCTGCTCGTCAGCGCGTTCTGGCGATCACCGCTGAAGCGGAAATCGGCAAGATCTACGTTGGTAAGGTTGAGCGCATCGTCGACTTCGGCGCATTCGTCAACATCCTGCCTGGCAAGGACGGTCTGGTTCACATCTCCATGCTGAGCGATGCTCGCGTCGAGAAAGTGACCGACATCCTGAAAGAAGGTCAGGAAGTGGAAGTGCTGGTACTGGACGTGGACAACCGCGGCCGTATCAAGCTGTCCATCAAGGACGTAGCTGCAGCCAAGGCTTCGGGCGTTTAATCCGCTTGCAAAGCTGACGTCGTAAAAAAGACCCCGCCGTGAAAACGGCGGGGTCTTTTTTTTGCCCGGATGAAACACAGGCATTGGCCGAAGTTGCCGGTATGGCTTGGCGATGCTAGGTTTAGCGCACTGCCCGTGTAGCTCAGCCGGTAGAGCAGCGCACTCGTAACGCGAAGGTCGCAGGTTCGATTCCTGTCTCGGGCACCATCCTTTCCTACTTCACCTTTCTGGCCAGGTCCTCGACGGTTCGTTTGAGCTGATCGATGGTGCGGTCCTGATCACTGACTTCCCGCTTCAGGTTCGAAATCTCGTTGTTGCTGGAGCTCGAACTGGAACCGCTATTACGCTTGAGTTCCTCCATCTGTTTGCGCAGGTTATCCAACTCGCGATCCTGTTCTTTGACGGTGCGCTTGAGCTCGTCGATTTCCTTGCTGCTGGAGCTGCTGCTCGAGCCGCTGCTGCGCTTGAGCTCCTCGATCTGATTCGCCTGATCCTTGAGGGTGTCCCGCATCTTTTCCAGTTCACCGACTTCGACATTGGTTTTGACGATCACGTTCTCCCCGTTCTCATTTTGAACGGCGGCCACCTTGCCGTAGGTGCTCGAGTAGTTGCTGCTCAGCCCAATGCTGGCAAGCGCTGTTGCTGGCAGGGCCAGGGCGCCCAGCAGGGTTGTCATTGCGGTGGCGGACAGAACAAACGAAAGCTTCGAGGCGCTACGCATCGGTGACGTTCCAAATGGCATGCCGGTATGGCACATCGCTATGACTCAGGCTTTTGGTTTATGTTCCCGTTGCACAAGCGCGTTGTGTGGTTTTTTGTGGGGCAGATGTAAAGAGTCGTGTAATTCGTCCGACAAACATCCTATATTCGGTGCCTGCCTGAGTATTACCCAGCAGTTTTCAGATGATCCCCGAATGGTCCTGAAGGCCAGATAAACCGCGCAGTACAGGGTTTATTTGCGTCAGAGAGATCCTTGATGATCCACATCCATCTTCCATTCTCCCCGATCAGCGAGAAAACCATGACCGTAAAAGAATTGAGCCAGGAAGCCCGCCACGAACAAGCGCTGAAAATGTATGCGCAGGACACGCCCGAGCTGCTGGACGAGATCAAGGACCTGAGTCCTGATGAACAGCAGGACCAGATCCAGTGGGCATTCGAGGACGAAGCGGAGGCCCAGGGCCTGCAAGTCTGGGAATTGACGCTCAAGTACACCACCACCCCGGAAGAATTCGAGGCTGAACGCCTGAAGCTGCATAAAGAAGCAGCCGAGGTGTTGGGTGTGGAGTGGGAAGAGTACTGCGAGATGAACGGTCTGATCGTTTGAAAACAGCTTCAAGCTGCAAGCCACAGCGGATTCGCTTGCAGCTTGCAGCTTGCAGCTTGTCGCTAGAAGCGGCTTTTCAGAGACTGAGTCGCATCGACAAGTCGACCGCCTTCACATCCTTGGTCATCGCACCAATCGAGATGTAGTCCACGCCGGTCTCGGCGATCGGCAGCAATGTGCTTTCGTTGATCCCGCCGCTGGCCTCCAGCTTGGCCTTGCCGCCGTTCAGGCGCACGGCTTCGCGCATGTCTTCCAGGCTCAGTTCGTCGAGCATGATGATGTCGGCGCCGGCCGCCAGGGCTTCTTTCAACTCATCCAGGCTTTCCACCTCGATCTCCACCGGTTTGCCCGGGGCGATCTTGTGCGCGGCGGCGATAGCTTGCGGGATGCCTCCGCAGGCGGCGATATGGTTTTCCTTGATCAGAAAGGCGTCATACAGGCCGATGCGGTGGTTGTAGCAGCCGCCGCAGGTCACGGCGTACTTCTGCGCCAGACGCAGGCCCGGCAGGGTCTTGCGGGTGTCCAGCAGCTTGACCTGGGTCCGAGCGACGAAGTCCGCCAGATACTGCGCGCGGGTGGCGACCCCAGACAGCAGTTGCAGGAAATTCAGCGCGCTGCGTTCACCGGTCAGCAGCGAGCGGGCAGGGCCCTCGAGATGGAACAGCGCCTGGTTGGGCTTGACCCGATCGCCATCGGCGACCTGCCAGTGCACCGCAACCCGCGGGTCCAGCTGCCGAAACACGTTGTCGACCCAGGCGGTACCGCAGATGACGGCGGCGTCGCGGGTGATGATGGTGGCTTTGGCCAGGCGTTCGGCCGGGATCAGTTGCGCGGTGATGTCGCCGCTGCCGACGTCTTCGAGCAACGCACGGCGCACGTTGGCTTCGATTTCGGCGGTCAAATCGGCGAGACGTAGATTCGGCATAACGAGCTCCACAAACAAAGTGGCCCGATTATAGGGGCAGGGCGCCGGGCAACCCAAGGCGTGCGATGGGTTCGCGGTGCGCAAAATCCTGCATTTTGTCGATTCCCGGCGGCAATCGGGTGCCATCCTTGAAGCCAGTGCAGAGTCTTGCGGGACCTCAATCACGCCAAGTGATCGCGTCCCGAGGGTCTATCGCGGCATACTGGGCACCAACACAGTCGTCGTTGAAGGAATCGGTATGCAGTTGGACCCCGCGAGCGGTTGGTGTCAGGACGTGCGTTTGTGTCCCTCACCGAACTTCAATGCGCGCCCCACCGGCGAAATTTCCCTGCTGGTGATCCACAACATCAGCCTGCCGCCCGCGCAATTCGCCACCGGCAAGGTGCAGGAATTTTTCCAGAATCGCCTGGATGTCACGGAGCACCCTTACTTTGAAGGGATTGCCGACCTGCGCGTGTCTGCGCATTTTCTGATCGAGCGTGACGGTGCCGTCACCCAGTTTGTCTCTTGCCTGGAGCGTGCCTGGCACGCCGGGGTGTCGAGCTTCGAGGGCCGAGAAACCTGTAACGATTTTTCCGTGGGCATCGAGCTTGAGGGGACGGATGATCTGCCGTTCACCGATGCGCAATACGACGCGTTGATTAGCCTGACCCGGCAACTGCAAAGCGCTTTCACGGCCATCACCCCGCAGCGCATCTGCGGTCACAGCGACATCGCCCCCGGGCGCAAGACCGATCCGGGACCGGCGTTTGACTGGACGCGCTACCGTGGAGCCCTGGTCCAGGACGCTGCGCAAAAAGAGGATCAACAATGAGTTTTCTGGTGTTGCTGCTGGCGGTATGGATCGAGAAATTCTCGGCCCTGCGCCATCAGGTTCAACGAGACGGCGGATGGATTCGCGAGTTGCACAAACTCGAATCGAGTCCGCGCATGGCGAAAAATCCCTGGCTGGTGCTGATCGTGCTGGTGCTGCTGCCGGTCGCGCTGCTGGCGTTGCTGTTGTGGGTGCTGGACCCGGTGGCCTACGGCCTCTTTGCGTTGCCGGTGCACCTGCTGGTGGTGATTTACAGTCTGGGCCGGGGCGATCTGCTGGGCGGCCTGGGGCCTTTTCGCGATGCCTGGCGTCGGGAGGATCTGCAAGCCGCGGCCCACGTCGCCAAGCGTGACCTGGATATCTGCGCCGACAGTGGCGAGCAATTGCTGGAGCGGGTCGAAGGCCATCTTCTGTGGGAGGCCTACCAAAGCTTCTTCGCCGTGATTTTCTGGTATTTCCTGCTGGGTCCGGTTGCCGCGCTGAGCTACCGCCTGCTGGCACTGGCTGAGGAAAACGGGCAGAACCCGGCGCTGGTCGAGCGTGCCGGGCAATTGCGCCACGCTTTCGACTGGATACCGGTGCGCCTGCTGGCGGCCAGTTTTGCCCTGGTCGGCAACTTTGTCGCGGTCAGCCGGATGATGTTGCACGAGTTGCTGAACTGGAACATCAGCGCCGCGCAATTGATCGAAAAGGCAGGCCTTGTGGCCGCCGAAATCCCGGCTCCGGTGGTGGGGCCTGAAGGCATCAACAACCTCGACCGGATCTGGGAGTTGCTGCTGCGGGCGGCGGTGCTCTGGTATGCGGGGTTTGCGTTGTGGACTGTCCTGCCCTGATTGCTCTTGTGTAGCAGCAGCCTTCGGCAGCTGCTACAAGACCGCGTTGTCCTGTCGTTAACCTTAAGTTACAAAACCCTCCCCAAATTTGAGTTATATACGGATAGCGCCCAATAGTGGCTATCTGCTGCCCGGCTGCGCCCGCGAATAACAATAAGAAAACCAAGGGAGACTTCTAGTGAAGAGCGTGCTCTATCCCGCCGTCGCGCTGATGAACCGCTTGAGCTTCGGCATGAAGTTCAGCCTGATCAGTATTCTGTTCCTGGTGCCGATGCTGGTGACCAACTTCTATCTGGTCCGTGATTCCTATCGCGAATTCCAGGGCACCCGCATCGAACTGCAGAGCCTCGATCTGTTGGGTCGCAGCGTGGAGCTACGGCGCGATCTGGAGACCTTGAACAACCTGGTGCAGATCAACGTCGCCCTCGGTCAGTCGGCCAAGGCGGGCAATCTCGAATCGCAGGTCAGTACGCTGGAACAGGGTATTTTGACGCGCATGCAAGCGTTGACGGCGATGACCACCGATCCGGAGCAGATCGCGGTATTCGACGGCAAGCGCGATGAAATGATCGCGGCGTTCAAGGCGCAGCAAGCGGAAAAATCCCTGCAAAGCAAAAGCGCCCTGACCGGAAAATTGCTCGGCAGCGCGCAGATCTTCAGTCAGATCATCGCCAGTCAGGCGGGCCTCAGCCGCGACAATCAAAGCGACATGCGTCAGCTCAGCGAACTCGCCACCACCGTGACGCCACGCATTACCCAGATGCTGGGTGAAGGTCGGGCCATCGGTTCTTCTTCCCTGGGCCAAGGGTTTCTCAATTCCGCGTCGAGCACTCGATTCGATGAACTGTTGGCGCAGATCGAAAAGCTCCAGGGCGAGTACAGCCTGAAGCTGCAGGACACCCTGGCTTCCAGCAAGGCCGCGCGGGACACCCTGAGCGTCCTGGCCGACAGCAGCAAGGCTTCGTTGAAAAAGGCCAGTGAGCTGTTCGAAGAGAAAGTGGTGATGGCCGACACCCTGGATACGCCGTGGCAGGGCTTTTACGATCAGGTCACCGGGTTGATGGATCAGACCTACCAGCTGAACGATGCCACCCTGAAATTTCTCGACATCCAGCTGCAGCAGCGCCTGGAGCAGAATCGCACCCACATGATCCTGCAGGCGGTGGCGCTGTCGGTGGTGTTTGTGCTGATTTTCTACCTGTACGGTGGCTTCTACGCCTCGACCCGCACCACCCTCAAGCGCCTTGGCGGGGTGATGGACAAGGTGGCGGCTGGCGACATGACAGTCACTTTCAGTGCTCACAGCAAGGATGAGCTGGGCGAATTGGGTGAGGTGTTCAATGGCACCGTGAAAAAAATCCATGACCTGATCGAGCGCGTGGGGCACACCGTCGGCGAGGTCGAGCGCCAGGCTGGGCAGGTGGAGAATGTTTCGGCGCAGAGCAACCAGGCCGTGGCCGGGCAGCGCACGCAGATCGAGCAGGTTGCCACAGCGATGAACCAGATGTCCGCCACCTCGCTTGAGGTGGCGCGCAGTGCCGCCGCGGCGGTCAGCAGCGCCCATAGCGTCAATGACGAAACCATCAGCGGCCGTGGCCTGGTGCAGTCCCAGCAGGGCAGCATCGCCGCGCTGGCCAGCGAGATCGATCAATCGGTGCTGGTGATCAATCAACTGGCCAGCGACAGCCAGTCCATCAGCCGTGTGCTGGAAGTAATCAAGAGCATCGCCGAACAGACCAACCTGCTGGCGCTAAACGCGGCGATCGAAGCGGCGCGGGCCGGGGAGCAGGGGCGTGGTTTCGCCGTGGTGGCGGACGAGGTGCGGACCCTGGCCAAGCGCACCCAGCAATCGACCGAAGAAATCGAACAGATGATCGCCAGGCTTCACGGCGGTGTCGGCGCCGCCGTGAAGGCCATGGGCATCAGTCATGAAATGGCCAATGGCACCGTGGGGCAGTCGGAAAAGGTCCAGCAGGCCCTGGAAAACATCCTCGGCGCGGTGGGCATGATTGTCGATCAGAACCAGCAGATCGCCGCGGCCGTGGAGCAGCAGACCGCTGTGGCCCACGACATCGACCAGAACATCGTCGAGATCAACCGCGCCGGCGAGCGCACCGCAGAAGGCGCGCACCAGACCGAGGATGCCAGCCGTGCGCTGTCGATGCAGGTGGTGGAGCTCAAGCAACTGATCGGTGCGTTCCGCGTTTAAACGGACACTACACCTCAAACTGTGGGAGCGAGCCTGCTCGCGATGGGCGTTTTCAGCTTCAACATTGTGTTGGCTGCAAAGCCGCTATCGCGAGCAGGCTCGCACAGGTCAGGTCCCACAGGTCAGATCTCCGAATTTCCTGTAGTACTTTTGCCCTCTGTCAGTAGGCAAGCTCCTGATTTCATCCGCGCGCTGGTTTTTCGTCTTCAATGAAAGATGATTCAGTTCACTGACACAAAAAGGAGGCAGGGTCATGGCTGTTGCATCGCTTGGAATTCAGGGTCGCTGTGCTCATTGCCAGCGTACGATGACGCTCGAACCCTGGCAGCTCAATGCCATCTCCATCAACGAGTCGTTTACCTGTTCCAACTGCCAGAAAGCCCTGGAACTGCGCGATCCGAAGCAGATCAAGCGCTTCAAATCCCTCGATTCCCTGGCCATGTTCAAGGCGAGCCTGCTGGTGATGATCTGTACCGCGCTGCTGGTCGCATTGGTGCTGGAGTGGGTGGGTTTGATCAGCGTCGTCGAGCAGTTGAATTACTCATTGCTGGCGATTTTCGTTTATTTCGTCGCCGTAGGATTTGCCCGCCATCGTCAGCACATGACGCTGATTCTCGAGGCCGCCAAGGCCCACGCGGACTGACTACCAGTTGAACAGCTCTCGCGCATTGGCCGTGCTGGCGCCGGCCAATTGCTCGGGGCTGATCGCCATGATTTCGGCCAGTGCCGCGCAGATCGCCGGCAAGTGCGCCGGGCTGTTGCGTTGACCGGGGAACATGGCGGGCGCCATGTCCGGTGAATCGGTTTCCAGCACCACCGACTCCAGCGGCAACTCGGCCAGTACCCGATGCATGCGCAAGGCCTGCGGCCAGGTGGCGGCGCCGCCCAATCCCAGTTTGAAACCCAGCTTGATGTATTCCCGGGCTTCCTCGCGGCTGCCGGCGAAGGCGTGGATGATGCCGGCGCGTTTGAGCTTGAAGCGTTTGAGCGTGGCGATCACCGCCGCATGGCTGCGGCGTACGTGGATCAGTGCTGGCAGATTGAAGTCCGCCGCCAGTTGCAGTTGTGCGTCGAACAACGCCTGCTGACGAGCGCGGTCCAGGGTTTCGATGAAGTAGTCCAGGCCGATTTCGCCCACGGCGCACAGCTGCCGATGACCGGCCAGGCGCGTCAGCCAGTCACCCAGTTCAGTCAGGTGCTCGGGGCGATGATCGTCCAGATACACCGGGTGCAGGCCGAATGCGGCGTACAGGTCCGGATCGTCTTGCGCCAACTCCCAGACCCGCTGCCAATTGCCCTGAAAAACCCCCAGCACCACCATCTGGCGCACGCCCAGGGCGCGGCTTTCGCTCATCAGCGCCTGACGGTCGGCGTCGAAGTCCGGGAAGTCCAGATGGGTGTGGGTGTCGATCAGCTCCACGATTCAATCCTGGCGAATACGCTGCTTGAAGGTACGGGCGATGGCCTGCACACCGGGCTGGTAATCGGACTGCTCGATGGCCGCCAGGGCCAGGGCCAGGGCTTTGTCGGCGATCAGTTGATGCTGCTGGGCCATGGCGTTGACCGGCAACGGCAGGAAGTCCAGCAGTTGTGTGTCACCAAAGGTGCCCAGGCGCAGCGGGCGGGTTTTCAGCGGGAAGTCATGCAAGGCATCGAACACGCCCTGCAGCAGCACGTAGGAGGTGGTCACCAGTGCTTCCGGCAAATGGCCGACGCGCTGGAGCATTTCCTCCATCAATTGCTTGCCGCATTCGCGGCTGAAGGATTCGCCGTGTTCGATCAGTATTTCACCCGTGTAACCGCTCAACGCCTGTTTAAAACCGGCGGCACGTTCCTGGCTGATGCTCAGTTCCGGGCGGGCGCCGATCAGGGCGATCTGTTTGGGCAGCGGGTCCAGCAGGCTGCGGGTCAGGTGCAGGCTGGCCTCGCGGTCGTCGCTGATCACCGAGCAGAAGTGCTCCGGCTCCATCACCCGGTCGACGGCAATGATCGGGATGCCCTTGGCTTGCAACTGGCGATAGCTGTCATCACCGACTGGCAGGCAGCTGGCGACGATCAGCGCGTCACAGCGCCGGGCGCGGAACAGCTTGAGCAGTTGCCGTTCGCTATCCGGCGCATCGTCGGAACTGGCGATCAGCAGCTGATAGCCGCGTGCCCTTGCGCCTTGCTCCAGCAACTTTGCGATGCGCGCGTAACTGGGGTTTTCCAGGTCCGGCAGAATGAAGCCCAACGTGCGGGTATGCCGGCTGCGCAGCCCGGCGGCCTGGGGGTTGGGCGTAAAGCCGTGCTGATCGACCACCGCGCGCACGCGCTCGACGGTCGCGCTGCTGATGCGTTGCTGTTCGGCCTTGCCGTTGATGACATAGCTGGCGGTGGTAACGGACACACCGGCCAACTGGGCGATATCACTGAGTTTCAACCCGTTGTTTCCTTGTTTTTTTAAAGCTTGCCCGACAGTTTCGCCAATCCTAACCGATTCAGGTAGTCGACCCTCGTCGCAGCACATCCGACAATTGGGCTTCCCGATTTCACGGTTATCGATTAACGTGCCAATCATGCTAGATTAAACGTTTCAGCAAGCGTATTTTCAAGGTTATTGGTGTCCTTTTGTGATTTGAGCCCTGTTCTGCCGTGAAACTGCCAAATCTTGTCCTGAGACAGGCGCCTAAGCTGAATCATTCAAAACAATACCTGGTGTCCACAGGGCGCCAAAAAGGAGAAAGCATGCTCGAGCTCACTGTGGAGCAGATATCCATGGGCCAGTCGGCTGTGGATAAGTCCGAAGCGTTGCAGTTGCTGGCCCGGCACCTGGTGGCCGACGGCCTGGTCGCCGAGGGTTACCTCGCCGGCTTGCAGGCACGCGAAGCCCAGGGCTCGACCTTTCTCGGTCAAGGTATTGCCATCCCCCACGGCACGCCGCAAACCCGCGATCAGGTGTTCACCACCGGCGTGCGCCTGATGCAGTTCCCCGAGGGCGTGGATTGGGGCGACGGGCAGATCGTCTACCTGGCGATCGGTATCGCGGCCAAGTCCGACGAACACCTGCGCCTGCTGCAACTGCTGACCCGCGCCCTCGGCGAGACCGACCTGGGCCAGGCCCTGCGCCGCGCCAGCTCCCCCGAAGCGCTGCTGAAACTGCTGCAAGGCGCGCCCCAGGAACTGGCGCTGGATGCGCAGATGATCGGCCTGTCCGTTGCTGCCGAAGATTTCGAAGAGTTGGTGTGGCGCGGCGCGCGTCTGTTGCGCCAGGCCGATTGCGTCAGCAACGGTTTCTCCGCCGTGTTGCAGCAAGTCGAAGCGTTGCCGCTGGGCGATGGCCTGTGGTGGCTGCACAGTGAGCAGACGGTCAAGCGCCCGGGCCTGGCCTTCGTCACCCCGGACAAACCCTTGCGCTACCTCGGCCAGCCGTTGAACGGCCTGTTCTGTCTGGCCAGCCTGGGCGAGGCGCATCAGGCCTTGCTCGAGCGCCTGTGCGCGCTGCTGATTGAAGGTCGCGGCCATGAGTTGGGCCGCGCCACCAGTTGCCGCGCGGTGCTCGAAGTGCTCGGCGGTGAACTGCCGGCGGACTGGCCGAGTGCCCGTATCGCCCTGGCCAACGCCCATGGCCTGCATGCGCGGCCGGCGAAGATCCTCGCGCAACTGGCGAAGAGTTTCGAAGGCGAAATCCGCATCCGCATCGTCGATAGCCAGGACAGCGCCGTATCAGTGAAGAGCTTGAGCAAGCTGCTCAGCCTCGGCGCCCGTCGCGGGCAGGTGCTGGAAATCATCGCCGAGCCGAGCATCGCCGCCGATGCGTTGCCCGCGTTGCTGGCCGCCATCGAAGAAGGCCTGGGCGAAGAAGTCGAGCCATTGCCGGCGGTGAGCCAGCCGGTTGAAGAGATAGCCGATGTGGCCGAAGTGCTGCTCGCCCCGGCCTCCGGCAGCCTGATTCAGGCCATTGCCGCCGCGCCGGGCATCGCCATTGGTCCGGCGCACATTCAGGTGCAGCAGGCCATCGATTACCCGTTGCGCGGTGAGTCCGCCGCTGTCGAGCGTGAGCGTCTCAAGCAGGCGCTGGTGCAGGTGCGTGCCGACATTCAGGGCCTGATCGAACGCAGCAAGGCCAAGGCGATTCGCGAGATTTTCATCACCCACCAGGAAATGCTCGACGACCCGGAACTGACCGATGAAGTCGACACTCGCCTCAAGCAGGGCGAAAGCGCGGAAGCGGCGTGGATGTCGGTGATCGAAGCGGCCGCCCGGCAGCAGGAAGCCCTGCACGATGCGCTGCTCGCCGAACGCGCCGCTGATTTGCGTGATGTGGGGCGTCGGGTGCTGGCGCAATTGTGTGGCGTGCAAACCCCGAGCGAACCAGAGCAGCCGTACATTCTGGTGATGGATGAAGTGGGCCCGTCCGACGTGGCGCGCCTGGATCCGGCCCGGGTCGCCGGCATTCTCACCGCGCGCGGTGGTGCCACTGCCCACAGCGCCATCGTCGCCCGTGCCCTGGGCATTCCGGCGTTGGTCGGCGCTGGCGCGGCGGTGCTGTTGCTGGCGCCGGGCACGCCGTTGCTGCTCGATGGCCAGCGCGGTCGACTGCACGTGGACGCCGACGCGAACACCTTGCAGCGTGCCACCGAAGAGCGCGACACCCGCGAACAACGGCTCAAGGCGGCCGCCGAACAACGTCATCAACCGGCGCTGACCACTGACGGACATGCCGTCGAAGTGGTGGCCAATATTGGCGAAAGCTCAGCGGTGGCGGCGGCGGTGGAGCAGGGCGCCGAAGGCATCGGCCTGCTGCGTACCGAACTGATTTTCATGGCCCATCCACAAGCGCCGGACGAAGCCACCCAGGAAGCCGAATACCGTCGCGTGCTCGATGGCCTCGCCGGGCGGCCGCTGGTGGTGCGCACCCTCGACGTCGGTGGCGACAAACCCTTGCCCTATTGGCCGATCGCCAAGGAAGAAAACCCGTTCCTCGGCGTGCGCGGCATTCGCCTGACCCTGCAACGGCCGCCGATCATGGAAGCGCAATTGCGCGCTCTGCTGCGGGCCGCCGACAACCGTCCGCTGCGCATCATGTTCCCCATGATCGGCAGCGTCGACGAGTGGCGCCAGGCCCGGGACATGACCGAGCGCCTGCGCAAGGAAATCCCGGTGGCGGACCTGCAACTGGGGATCATGATCGAAGTGCCGTCGGCTGCGCTGCTGGCGCCGGTGCTGGCCAAGGAGGTCGACTTCTTCAGCGTCGGCACCAACGACCTGACGCAATACACCCTGGCCATCGACCGCGGTCATCCGACCCTGTCGGCCCAGGCCGATGGCCTGCATCCGGCTGTACTGCAACTGATCGACATCACCGTGCGCGCGGCCCATGCCCATGGCAAATGGGTGGGCGTGTGCGGCGAGCTGGCGGCCGATCCCTTGGCGGTGCCGGTGCTGGTCGGGCTGGGAGTGGATGAGCTGAGCGTGGGCGCGCGCAGCATCCCCGAGGTCAAGGCGCGGGTTCGCGAACTCAGCCTGGGCCAGGCCAGAAATCTCGCCCAAGCGGCGCTTGCCGTGGCCAGCGCCAATGAAGTACGTGCTTTAGTGGAGGCCCTGTAATGGCCAGGATTCTGACCCTGACCCTCAACCCGGCGCTGGATCTGACGGTGCAGCTGCCGCGCCTGGAGCCCGGTCAGGTCAACCGCAGCGACGTCATGCACACCCACGCCGCCGGCAAAGGGGTGAACGTGGCGCAGGTGCTGGCGGACCTCGGGCATCAGCTGACGGTCAGCGGTTTTCTCGGTGAAGACAACCTGCAGGCGTTCGAAACCCTGTTCGCCAGGCGCGGTTTCACCGACGCGTTCATCCGCGTGCCCGGCGAGACCCGCAGCAATATCAAGCTGGCGGAAAGCGACGGGCGCATCACCGATCTCAACGGTCCCGGACCCAAGGTCAGTGCAGCGGCGCAGCAGGCCTTGCTCGAACGTCTGGAGCAGATCGCCCCGCAGCATGACGCGGTGGTGGTCGCCGGCAGCCTGCCCCAAGGCGTCAGCCCGCAGTGGTTGCAGGGCTTGATCCTGCGTTTGAAAAACCTCGGTTTGAAGGTCGCACTCGACACCAGTGGCGAGGCCTTGGCCGCCGCGCTCAAGGCCGGTCCCTGGCTGATCAAACCCAACACCGAAGAGCTGGCCGAAGTGCTCGGCGAGGACGTGGTGTCGGTGCTGGCACAGGCCGAGGCCGCGAATCGTCTGCATGCGCAAGGCATCGAACATGTCGTGGTTTCCCACGGTGCCGATGGCGTGAACTGGTTCGGCGTCGGCTCGGCGCTGCATGCCACGCCGCCCAAGGTCAGCGTCGCCAGTACGGTGGGCGCGGGCGACTCGCTGCTGGCGGGCATGCTCCACGGATTGCTCAGTGCCGCCCCCCCTGCGCAAACCCTGCGCACGGCCACGGCGATTGCCGCGATGGCGGTGACCCAGATCGGTTTCGGCATTGGCGATACGGCGCAACTGGCGCTGCTTGAACAGGGTGTGCGCGTGCGCCCCCTGACAGAACAATAAGAGGGTTGGTCATGAAGTTAGCCATTGTTACTGCCTGCCCCAACGGCATGGTCACCAGTGTGCTGTGCGCCCGTCTGCTGGACGCGGCGGCCCAGCGCCAGGGCTGGATGACCTGCGTCGAAGTCAGCGATGCAACACATCCCGAGCGTCAGTTGTCGGCGGTCACGCTGGAGGCGGCCGAATGGGTGTTGCTGGTGACCAGCGCCCCGGTGGACATGTCGCGATTCGTCGGCAAGCGCGTCTACCAGAGCACCCCGGCCCAGGCCCTGCAGGACGTGGAAGCGGTGCTGCGCCGGGGCGCCGAAGAGGCGACGGTTTATCACGCACCTGAAGCTGTCGCCGCACCTGTGCCGGTCACCGCCAACGCTGCGAGGCTGGTGGCAGTCACCGCGTGCCCGACCGGTGTTGCCCACACCTTCATGGCTGCCGAAGCCTTGCAGCAGGCGGCCAAGCGCCTGGGTTATGACCTGCAGGTGGAAACCCAGGGCTCGGTCGGCGCGCGCAATCCGCTGAGCGCCCAAGCGATTGCCGAGGCCGACGTGGTGCTGCTGGCGGCGGACATCGAAGTCGCCACCGAGCGTTTCGCCGGCAAGAAAATCTACCGTTGCGGCACCGGCATCGCCCTCAAGCAGGCCGAGGCCACCCTGAACAAGGCGCTGGCCGAAGGCGTGCAGGAAAACGCATCGACCGGCGCGAAAGCCCCGGCCAAGTCAGAGAAGACCGGGATCTACAAACACCTGCTGACCGGTGTGTCGTTCATGTTGCCGATGGTGGTGGCGGGCGGTCTGATGATCGCGCTGTCGTTCGTGTTCGGCATCACCGCGTTCAAGGAGCAGGGCACCCTTGCCGCGGCCCTGATGCAGATCGGCGGCGACACCGCGTTCAAGCTGATGGTGCCGTTGCTGGCCGGTTACATCGCCTACTCGATTGCCGACCGTCCGGGCCTGGCGCCGGGGATGATCGGCGGTCTGCTCGCCAGCACCCTAGGCGCCGGCTTCATCGGCGGGATCATCGCTGGCTTCATCGCCGGCTACACGGCCCAGGCGATCAACCGTTATGCGCGCTTGCCGCAGAGTCTCGAAGCGCTGAAGCCGATTCTGATCATCCCGTTGCTGGCCAGTCTGTTCACCGGTCTGGTGATGATTTACGTGGTCGGCAAACCGGTGGCCGGGATGCTCGAAGGGCTGACGCATTTCCTCGACAGCATGGGCACCACCAACGCGATTCTGCTCGGCGTGTTGCTGGGTGGGATGATGTGCGTCGACCTTGGCGGGCCGATCAACAAGGCCGCCTATGCGTTCTCCGTGGGGCTGCTGGCGTCGCAGAGTTATGCACCGATGGCCGCGACCATGGCGGCGGGTATGGTGCCGCCGATTGGCCTGGGGATCGCGACCTTCATCGCCCGGCGCAAGTTCGCCCAGACTGAGCGTGAAGCCGGGAAAGCGGCGCTGGTGCTGGGGTTGTGCTTCATCTCCGAAGGCGCGATTCCGTTTGCCGCCAAGGACCCGCTGCGGGTGATCCCGGCGAGCATTGCCGGTGGCGCGCTGACCGGTGCCTTGTCGATGTATTTCGGCTGCAAGCTGATGGCGCCCCACGGTGGCCTGTTTGTGCTGGCGATACCGAACGCGATCAATCATGCGTTGCTGTATCTGCTGGCGATCGTGGCGGGGAGTTTGTTGACGGCGGTGGTGTATGCGCTGGTCAAGCGGCCGGAGGTGGTGGAGCTGGCGGTCGAGCCCGTCAGCGCATGACCCTGTAGGAGCGAGGCTTGCCCGCGAATGGGTCGGCACATCCGACATCCATGTCGCCTGACACACCGTCTTCGCGGGCCTCGCTCCTGCAGGGTCAGGGGTGTGTCATCTGTGAGACATCCAGCCATGCTTAAGTTTTTCCTTTTTCAGGGAGAACACCATGAGCGAATTCAACCTCGGACGTCGCCGTGTCGTGCAGGCCGTCGGCGCCGGGCTGTTGTTGCCGGGACTGGCGCCGGCGGTGATCGCTTCGGTCAAGGATCGTCCAACACTCACTGATGGCGTGCAGGCCGGCGACCTGCTCGGTGACCGCGCGATCATCTGGAGCCGCTGCGATCGTCCGGCGCGGATGGTGGTGGAGTGGGACACCCGCAGCCTGTTTCCCAATCCCCGTCGATTCGTCTCGCCGCTGGCCGATGCCCGCACCGACTTCACCGCGCGGGTCGAGCTGACCGGGCTGCCCGCCGACCAGGCGATTTTCTATCGCGTGCAATTCGAAGACGCCCAGAGCGGAGTCGCCAGCGAACCCTGGTTCGGCCATCTGCGCAGCGTGCCGCAGACCCGGCGCGACATCCGTTTCGTCTGGAGCGGCGACACCGTCGGCCAGGGCTTCGGCATCAACCCGGACATCGGCGGCATGCGCATCTACGAAGCCATGCGCCTGCGCCTGCCGGACTTCTTTATCCACAGCGGCGACACCATCTACGCCGACGGCCCTGTGCCAGCGCAGCTGGTCACCGAGAGCGGGCGGGTGTGGCGCAACATCACCACCGAAGCCAAGAGCAAAGTCGCCGAAACCCTCGATGATTACCGTGGCAATTACCGCTACAACCTGATGGACGAAAACATCCGCCGCTTCAACGCCGAAGTGCCGCAGATCTGGCAGTGGGACGACCACGAGGTGGTGAACAACTGGTCGCCGGGCAAGCAGCTGGATGAACGCTACAAGAGCAAGGATATCCACAGCCTGGTGGATCGCGCGCGGCAGGCCTGGCTCGAATATGCGCCGATGCGTTTGCGGAGCGCCGACGCTGGCGGGCGCATTTATCGTCAGCTCAGCTATGGGCCGCTGCTGGATGTGTTCGTGCTCGACATGCGCAGTTATCGCGGCGCCAACGACGACAATTTGGGCGTTGCCAAACCCTTCCTGGGGCGCGAGCAACTGGACTGGTTGAAGGCGTCGCTCAAGGCCTCGAACGCCCAATGGAAGGTGATCGCCGCCGACATGCCCATCGGCCTCGGCGTGCCCGATGGCGAGGACAGTCCCGGTGTGGCTCGTTGGGAAGCGGTGGCCAACGGTGACCCGGGACCTGCCCAGGGGCGAGAGCTGGAAGTGGCGGAGTTGCTGGGGTTTCTGCGGGCGCAGCAGGTGCGCAACTTCGTGTTCCTGACGGCGGATGTGCACTACTGCGCGGCCCATCACTACCACCCGGATCGCGCGGCGTTTCAGGATTTCGAGCCGTTCTGGGAGTTTGTCGCGGGGCCTTTGAACGCCGGGACATTCGGGCCCAATCCGCTGGACAGAACCTTTGGTCCGGAGGTGGTGTTCCAGAAAGCACCGACGGCGCAGAACGTTTCGCCGTTTGCCGGGTTTCAGTTTTTCGGTGAGGTGAACATCGAGGGGCAGAGCGGGGAGATGAGCGTGGTGTTGCGGGATCTGGATGGGGTTCTGGTGTTTGAGCAGAAGCTGCAACCGGTCTGAAGGATCACGCTGAACCCTGTGGGAGCGGGCTTGTCCGCGAATGCGGTGTGTCAGTCAACAATGATGCTGAATGACACGCCGCATTCGCGAGCAAGCCCGCTCCCACATTGACGGCGTCGTGTCAGTAAACGTCCCGGCGGTAGCGGCCCTGTTCGATCAGGCGCTCGACCTCGGCAGCGCCGAGAATCTCGTTCAGCACCTGATCCACCCCTGAAGCCATGCCCTGCAGGCTGCCGCAGATGTAGATCACGGCACCATCCGCCAGCCATTTCTTCAGTTCACCGGCCGATTCGCGCAGGCGATCCTGGACGTAGATCTTTTCCGCCTGGTCCCGGGAAAACGCCAGGTCCAGGCGCTGCAGGTCGCCTTCAATCAGCCAGTCTTCCAGCTCCCTGCGGCACAGGAAATCGTGCTCGCGATTGCGTTCGCCGAACAGCAGCCATTGGCGTTGCTGACCATCGGCAATCCGCGCCTTGAGCAGGCTGCGCAGTCCGGCAAGGCCGGTGCCGTTGCCCAGCAGGATCATCGGCACCGCTTCGTTCGGCAGATGGAAACCACTGTTGCGACGCACCCGCAGGCTGATGCTGCCGCCCACTGGCGCATGTTCGGTGAGCCAGCCGGAGCCGACGCCGAGGCTGCCATCCGGGTGCATTTCCTGGCGCACGATCAGTTCGAGAATGCCGTCGGCGGCGATCGATGCGATGGAGTATTCGCGCATCGCCAGCGGCACCAAAGCATCGACCAGCGCCTGGGCGTGCAGGCCGACCAGATGGCTGCGGTTTTCGGGCAGCTGGCGGCTGGCGAGGGCTTGCTCCAGCGGTTGCGACAAGCCATCGACCGTGATGTTTGCGCGACCGTCGATGCCCAGGCCTTCGAGGAAATGCTCGATGGCCCACGGGCAGTTGCGCGGCAGCACTTCCACCAGATCACCAGCCAGCCAACTGCTGGTGGTCGGTGCGGTGAGGCCCAGCAGGTACACGGGTGAACCTGCGCTTTGCGGGTTGAGCAGCTCGCGACGGGTCAGGGTCCAGTTGTCGTAGCTCGGGGCTTGCCAGGTATCCACCGGCGCCTGGCCGGTCAGCAGGCCGAGTTGCTGCTGCCAGTGGCGCAGGGCGTACGGATCGCCGCTGTCGACTTCCACCGGTGCGAACAACGTCTTGCCACCGTGCTCTGCGAGCCAGTTGTGCAGGCGACGGGCGAAGCCGCAGAAGTGTTGGTACTGACGGTCGCCGAGGCCCAGCACTGCATAGTTCAGGCTGTCCAGGCTCAGCGCCCGACCCAGCACCTTGCGCTCGAAACCACGGGCGCTGTCCGGTGCCTCGCCGTCGCCGAAGGTGCTGACCACGAACAGTGCGTTGCTCGAATCCTTTAGGTCCTGCTCGCTGGTGCTCGCCAGCGGCTGCACCTTCACCGGTAAACCGGCGGCCTGCAATTGGCCGGCGGTTTGCCAGGCCAGTTGTTCGGCAAAGCCGCTCTGGCTGGCGAAGCTGATCAGCCAGGCCGGAGCATCGCTGCCCGGTTGCGCCAGGCCTTTGCGCGCGTCCTTGATCTGGCGCTTCTTGCGTCGACGGTCGAGGTAGAGCATCCAGCCGGTGACGAAAAACAGCGGCATGGTCAGGGCGGTGATGGTCAGGATGATCCGACCGCCGATGCCGAAATAACTGCCGGTGTGCAGCGCGTAGACACTGGTCAGCAACTGCGCCTTGAAGCTCTTGTCGCTGTAGCGGTCATGGCGTTTGATCTCGCCGGTGACCGGGTCCAGGGTGATCTGGTTGAGGGCGCGGTCGTGGGGCGAGTCTTTCAAAAGGTAATAAACAGTCGCCGGCTGGCCGGCCACGGGTGGCATGCGGGTGTTGTAGAAACTGAGGTCGGGACCGGCCGCGCTGTATATGCTGCTCCACATTGCCGAGTAGTCGGCGGTCGGCGCCGGGCCGCTTGGCGCAGGACCACGACCGCCGCGAACGCGTTCGTTCTGCGGCGAATCGGAGAGCAGGCGGTTGACGCCCTTGTTGTACCACTCGTAGGACCAGGTCAGGCCGGTCAACGCCGCCAGGAGGTAGAACACCAGGCACCAGGTGCCCGCCACCGAGTGCAGGTCCCAGTTGAAGCTGCGGCCTTTTTTCTTCCAGTCGAGGGTCAGCCAGACGCGCCAACTGTTCCACTGGCGGGGCCAGCGCAGGTACAGGCCGGACAGGCAGAAGAACACCAGGATCAGGGTGCAGGCGCCGGTGATCTGGCGGCCGGTGTCACCCATGGCGAGGAAGCGGTGCAGTTGCAGCATCAGGCCGAAGAACTGCTGGCCGGTGGCGTCGCCCAAGAGCTCGCCGGTGTACGGATCGAAGAAGCGCATCGGGCCGCGACGCTCGCCCGGTGCCGGGGTGAAGAAGGCGCGGGCGGCAACGTCGCTGTCGATGTCCACCGAGAGCATGGCGACTTTCAGGCCCGTGGCCGCTTCGACCTTCTGTACCAGTTCGGCGGGTGGCAGCACACCGGCGACCTGCTTCTGCACTTGCAACACCGAAGGGTTCATGGCGTACAGAATTTCATCCTGAAACGACACCGTCGCCCCGGTGATGCCCATCAGGGCCAGGACCAGTCCGGCGCTGATGCCAAAAAACCAGTGCAACTGGAACAGGGTTTTCTTCAACACGTCGCTCGCCTTGTTCATTCGAAGATAGTCATCACGGCGCGCATTATGCTGCCGCGGGTTGTCGAGAAACATTCTTTTTTACACACGAAAGCCCCGTTCACCTGAATGAACGGGGCTCAACCAGATCCCTGAAGGAGCGAGCTTGCTCGCGATGGAGGTCGTGACACCGCTGGGTGTCAGGCTGCCAGCGTTATCGTTGACGACCATCGCGAGCAGGCTCGCTCCCACAGGTACTGCGCCGCTCCTGCATCAGAAGTGGAAGTTGGTGCTCAACAGCGCCGTACGGCCCGCCGCCTGGTTGGCGAAGTGGGTCGAGAAGGCTTTGTCGTAGTAGGTCTCGTCGGTCAGGTTCTGCACGTTCAGTTGCAGGTCGATGTTCTTGGTCAGCTTGTAAGCTGCCATCGCGTCGTAACGAACGTAGGAGTCGACCATGGTGGTGTTGGCCACGCTGCCGAAGACGTCGTCGACGTAGAACGCACCGCCACCGATGGTCAGCTTCGGCGTGACCTGATAGGTCGTCCACAGGCTGGCGCTGTTCTTCGGCGTGTTCGGCAACTCGTTGCCATTGTTCGCCCGGTTGGCCGGCAGATCACCGCCGTCAACCTGCTCGCTGTCCATGTAGGCGTAGCCGGCGAACACTTGCCACTTGTCGGTGAGCTTGCCGGTGGCCGACAGTTCGAAACCTTGAACGCGGGTCTTGCCGACGTTTTCGTAGGTGGTGGTGTTGGTCTGCACACGAGCGTTTTCTTTCTCGGTGCGGAAGATGTCGGCGGTCAGCGACAGACGATCATTCAACAGGTCCCACTTGGTACCGATCTCGTAGTTCTTGGTGGTTTCCGGCTCCATGTCGCTGCTCAGCAGGTTGCCGTTGCGATCCGGAGTGCCGCCCAGCGGGTTGCCTTCCTGGCCTTCGCCGAGGGTCGCGCCCGGTGGCGTGGCGGAGGTGGCGTAGGAGGCATAGATGCTGCCGTTTTCCGCCGGCTTGTAGACCACGCCGAACTGACCGGTCACGAATTCGCTGACGTCATCGCCCTTGGCGGTGGTGGCGCCGGCGGCGGTGTAGGTCTTGTATTCGGTGTCGAAGTGGTCGTAACGCAGACCCATGTTGACCAGCCACTGCTCGGACAGCTCCAGGGTGTCGAACACATACAAAGCGTAAGTGTTGGCCTTGGTGTCGGTGCCGGCGTAGTTGCGCGAGATCGCGCCGTTCCAAGGATCGCTCGGGATCGGGTTGGACAGCGAGGTGCAGTTGTAGCCGCTCGGCGCGCCGATCAGCGCAGGCGAGCAGTTGGTGGTGGCGGCTGCGGTGCCCGGCGTGGTGTCGGTGTTGACGTTGTACGAGGACTTCTCGCTTTCCTCGCGGCTCAACTCGATACCGGTGGCGAAGCTGTTCTTGAAGCCTGCGATGTACACATCACCAAACAGATCGGTCTGGTTGGTGGTGGTCTCGGTGTTGCTCACGCGGGTGTTGGCCCGGCGCCAGACGCTGCCGTTGTTGACGTTGCCCTTGCTGTCGTCCGGCTGGGTCAGGATGTAGTCCTGCATGCTGGAGCCGTGACGCAGGGTGTTCTTGACGGTCAGCGCGTCGGTCAGGTCGTGCTCGATGGCGATGGTCGCGGTGTCGGTACGACCCTTGCGGAAGTCGCGATCGGTCAAGCCATAGAAGTTGCTGCTGTCGCCGCCGTCCTGCGGCTTGTCCGGGTTGGACTTGGTACGCGCAGCCGAGCCACCGGTCGGGATCGAGTACGGAATGCCCGAATCCGGCGTGTCGTTGCTTTCCAGGTGGTAGTAGTCGAGGTTGACGCGGGTGTCGGTGCCCAGGCCGAAAGCCAGGGAAGGCGCGACGCCCCAACGGTCGTAATCGACGCTCTGGCGGCCGGCGACGTTGCTTTCGTGGCTCATCAGGTTCAGACGGCCGGCGGCGGTGTCGGAGAACTGGTAGTTGCCGTCCAGGGTGTAACGCTGGGTCTGGTCCGAACCCCAGGTGAAGCCACCGTCGAAGGAGTTGCCCAGGTGCGCTTTTTTGCTCACCAGGTTGATGCTGCCGCCCGCTGCACCACGACCGCCGATGGCGGAGTTCGGGCCCTTGCTGACTTCGATCGATTCGACGGCGAAGATTTCGCGGCTCTGGGAACCGGTGTCGCGCACGCCGTCCAGGTAGGTATCGCCCTGGGCGTCGAAGCCGCGGATGAACGGACGGTCGCCCTGCGGGTTGCCGCCTTCACCGGCACCGAAGGTGATGCCTGGAACGGTGCGCAGTGCGTCCTGCATGTTCAGGGCGCCGGTGTCTTTCAGAACCTGTTGCGGGATGACCGTGATCGAACGCGGAGTGTCGACCAGCGGCGCGGTGTACTTGGGCGAAGAGGCTTTCTCGACGTTGTAGGAGGTCTCGTCCTGGGCCTCGCCGGTGATCGCGGTAGCGCCCAGCGACAGGGTGCTGCGCGGTGCTTTCTCGTCGGTTTGTTCAGCAGCGAAGACCATGTGGCCCGCAGAACCGGCAGTGATGGCCACGCCAATGGCGGAGGCGAGCAGACGTGGTGCACTGACCGGTAGTTGTGGGTATTGCCGTGACATTTGATTCCCCTTCCCCAAGGATTTGAGGCCGCGGAATATAGGGGAGACGCGTATTTGTATCAATTGCGAAACGTTACTATTCGCAGATAATTTACATTCTTTACAATTTATCCTTACGGTTTTTACAGTTTCATTCGTCTGCCGGGTTTTACACAGGCAATAAGAATCAATACCATTGGCGCCCTTTGGATTTCAGGCGTCCTTTCCATGCTGCTGCATATTCCCGGCGTGTTCGACAAAGAAGAAGTGCAGCGCATTCGCGAGGCTCTGGAGCAGGCCGATTGGGCCGATGGCAAGATCACCGCCGGCTACCAGTCGGCCAAGGCCAAGCACAATCTGCAGCTGCCGGAAGGGCATCCGCTGGCCAAGGAGATCGGCGCGGCGATGCTGGACCGCCTGTGGAAAAATCCGCAGTTCATGTCAGCCGCGCTGCCGCACAAAGTCTTTCCTCCATTGGTGAACTGTTACACCGCCGGTGGCAGCTTCGACTTTCACATCGACAACGCCGTGCGCCAGCCCAAGGGCAGCGTCGAGCGGGTGCGCACCGATCTGTCGGCCACCCTGTTCTTCAGTGAGCCCGAGGATTACGACGGCGGCGAACTGGAGATCCAGGACACCTACGGCACCCAGCGAGTGAAACTGCCCGCCGGCGACATGGTGCTGTACCCCGGCACCAGCCTGCACAAGGTCAATGCGGTGACTCGCGGCGCCCGCTACGCCTCCTTCTTCTGGACCCAGAGTCTGGTGCGCGAAGACAGCCAGCGCGCGCTGCTGTTCGAGATGGACGGGGCGATCCGCCAACTGACCCGGGACGTGCCCGACCACCCCTCGCTGGTCCGCCTGACCGGCACCTATCACAACCTGCTGCGCCGTTGGGTTGATGTATGAGGGGTGAGATATGAGTTACCAATTGCGCCGCGAAGAGGCGCTCGACGGCGAACGCCTCAAGGCCATGCTCGACGAAAGCCCGGCCCGCGCGGCCCAGGCGATCCTTGTCGCCGCTCGCGAAGAGGTGCTCGAAGCTCAGGCGTTGCTGGGGCAAATCCTGCTGGACGGGCAGGGCATCGCGCAGGATCAACCGCTGGCGCTGCGCTGGTTCGACATCGCCGCCCGCCAGGGGCACCTGATGGCGCGCAACATGCTCGGCCGTTGTCATGAACATGGCTGGGGCTGTGAGGCAAACGCTTCAGTTGCCGCGCGGCATTACCGGATCGCTGCACAAGGCGGCCTGGACTGGGCGATGTACAACCTCGCCAACCTGCTGGCGACCGGGCGTGGTGTGGTCGAGGATCAGCTGCAGGCTTTGGGTTTTTATCAACAGGCAGCCGAGTTGGGTCATGCGAAATCGATGAACCTGTTGGGGCGTTATCTGGAAGAAGGGCGGGTGTGTCCGGCGGATCCATTGGCGGCCCGCAACTGGTATCGACGGTCCGCGGTTGGCGGTGATTTCCGTGGGCAGTTCAGCTACGCCGCAGTGCTCGCGGGTGAGGGCAATGTCGATGAGGCGCTAGTCTGGCTGCACAAGGCGCTGGCGGGAGGAAACCTGAATTTCCTGCGCGTCGCGGCACCAGCGTTGGCCAGCGCCACCGACCCCCGCATTCGCACATTGGCGCAAGACTACGCCCGCCGCCAAGCTGAGCTTGAACCCCTGTAGGAGCGTGGTGTTCTTGAAGGCACAAAAAAGCCCATGACATGTCATGGGCTTTTTACTTGCAGCTTGCCGCTTGAAGCTAACGGCTGCTCTTAAATATAAAACGATTTCAGCGGCGGGAAGCCGTTGAATTCTACTGCGCTGTAGCTGGTGGTGTAGGCGCCGGTGGACAGCCAGTACAGGCGGTCGCCGATGGCCAGGTTCAGGGGCAGGCCGTACTTGTAGTTTTCGTACATGATGTCGGCGCTGTCGCAGGTCGGGCCGGCGATCACGACTTCCTCGGTCTCGCCTTTCTTCTCGGTCCAGATCGGGAACTTGATGGCTTCGTCCATGGTTTCGATCAGGCCGGAGAACTTGCCCACGTCGGTGTAGATCCAGCGCTCGACGGCGGTGCGGGATTTACGGGCGACCAGGACCACTTCGCTCACCAGGATGCCGGCGTTGGCGATCAGCGAACGGCCGGGTTCCAGGATGATTTCCGGCAGGTCGTCACCGAAGTCTTCCTTCAGGAAGCGGATGATTTCCTCGGCGTAGGTTTCCAGGCTGTTGGTGCGGGTGATGTAGTTGGCCGGGAAGCCGCCACCCATGTTGATCAGTTTCAGTTCGATGCCGTCTTCTTCTTTCAGGCGTTCGAAGATCACTTTGACCTTGGCGATCGCGGCGTCCCAGACGCTGATGTCGCGCTGCTGGGAACCCACGTGGAAGGAGATGCCGTAAGGCACCAGGCCCAGGTCGCGGGCCAGGATCAGCAGGTCCATGGCCATGTCGGTCTGGCAGCCGAATTTGCGCGACAGTGGCCAGTCGGCGGTGGTCGAGCCTTCGGTCAGGATGCGCACGTAGACTTTCGAGCCCGGTGCGGCCTTGGCGATGTTGCGCAGGTCGGCTTCGGAGTCGGTGGCGAACAGGCGCACGCCCTTGTCGTAGAAGTAGCGGATGTCCTTGGACTTCTTGATGGTGTTGCCGTAGCTGATGCGGTCCGGGCCGACGCCACGGCCGAGCACCTTGTCCAGCTCATAGATAGAGGCGATGTCGAAGCTCGAGCCTTTTTCCTTGAGCAGGTCGATGATTTCCACGGCCGGGTTGGCCTTGACCGCGTAGTAGACCTTGGCGAATTCGAAACCGGCGCGCAGGTCGTCATAGGCCTGGCTGATCATCTGGGTGTCGATGAGCACGAACGGGGTTTCTTGCTTGTCGGCGAACGCCTTCATTTTCTGAAAGGTTTCGCGCGCGAAATAGTCTTCGACCTGGATCGACATACTTGGGAGCTCCTATTGGCAAACTCGAAAAATCAATGGGTGCAAATGAACGTCCTCCGTATCCCCACTTTGGTTCGCCTACTTCCCAAGGCATGTCGCCGAAAGCAAAAAGGCCATGGGAAGTGCAGCTTTCCCTTGGCCTTGCTGTCTCGTCGTCAGTACTTGAGCCGGATGGATCGTTTCCAGCATGGACGTTCGGCGCGAACTTTAGGGCGTGAGGGGCCTGAGATCAACAAAAAATGTCGCGTTTTTGCACTCTTCTGACGTGCGTGGCGGACATCACTCTTTGTAGCGGACAGAGATGACGGACAGATGTTCCCCGGTATTTTTTAAGTGTTAAAAATACCTGCACGTTCGACGATTATGTGCGCTGGATCGTTGGTAAGTACGATGGCGTGCATATCGACGACGTTGGCGGCGAGAAGGGTCTGTGGGCGGGGATTTGGGTCGTACGGAGGATGGTTTGAGAGGGTGTTTGAGGTCGCGGGTGTTGATATTTCTTTCCGGTGTGTGAAATACCTGAAAATTGCACAAAAACCTGTGGGAGCGGCGGTGCGCCGCTCCCACAGTGGTTGTGTGTTGTGCACAAAATTTGTGTACGACTCGAAACCTGCAGGAGCAAGGCTTGCCCGGGAAGCCCTTAAGTCAGGCGACCGCAATCTGCGCAGGCGAAACGATACTTGTCTTGCCCCCACGCGACCTGCCCGAACTCAAATACTCGGCAATCGACTCCTGCGTCACCTCCCCAAGAAACACTCGCTGCGCATTCATCACCGGCAACCACGCCCGGTTGAACTCGTACATCCGCGACAGAAGGATGCGCAAATGCTCGTCATACGCCGCCGTGGCGTTGAATTCGCGCAGGTACTGGCTGCAGGTGCCGGTCTGGCGGTGCAGGTCGCGGCGTCTTACATAGCCCAGCGCCTTGTTCTCGGCGCAGGTGACGACCACGTAGCGACGGTCATGCTCGTCCATCAGCTCCAGCGCTTCGGCCACCGGCGTTTCCGGGCTGACGGACGGCGCGTTGTCCGCGGCGTCTTCGGCCTTCACCAGCAGCAGGCGCTTGAGGGTGCTGTCCTGGCCGACGAAGTTGCTGACGAAGTCGTCCACGGGATGGGCCAGCAGGGTGTCCGGATGATCGATCTGCAGCAACTTGCCGGCACGGAAGATCGCGATCTTGTCCCCCAGTTTGATCGCCTCGTCGATGTCGTGGCTGACCATGATCACCGTCTTGTTCAGCGCCCGCTGCATTTCGAAGAACTCGTTCTGGATCATCTCGCGGTTGATCGGGTCGACCGCGCCGAAGGGTTCGTCCATCAGCAGCAGCGGCGCCTCCGCCGCCAGCGCGCGGATCACGCCGATGCGCTGTTGCTGGCCGCCGGAGAGTTCGCGCGGGTAACGATGCAGATATTGCTTGGGCTCGAGCTTGATCATGCTCATCAGTTCGCGGGCGCGATCGTGGCATTTCTGTTTGTCCCAGCCGAGCAGCTTGGGCACGACCACGATGTTTTCCTCGATGGTCATGTTGGGAAACAGGCCGATCTGCTGGATCACGTAACCGATGTTGCGCCGCAGCGTCACCTCGTCCAGGTCGGTGGTGTCTTCTCCGTTGATCAGGATCTTGCCCGAGGTCGGTTTGATCAGGCGGTTGATCATCTTCAGCGTGGTGCTCTTGCCGCAACCCGATGGCCCGAGGAACACGCAGATCTCGCCTTCGTTGACGGTCAGGCTCACCGAGTCCACGGCTTTCACGTCTTTGCCGTTGCTCTGGAAGGTCTTGCTGAGGTTTTGAAGTTCGATCATTTCAGGAGTCCTTTTGGGGTCAACGAGCGTTGCAGCAGTTGCAGAATCAGGTCGGCGAAGATCGCCAGGGCACTGACCAACACGGCGCCGACGATCAGCATCGACATGTCGCTGCGGCTGATGGAGGCGAGGATGAGCACACCCAGACCGCCGGCGCCGATGGTGGCGGCGATGGTCATCACGCCGATGTTCATCACCACGGCGGTGCGCACGCCGGCGAGGATCACCGGCACCGCAATCGGCAGTTCGACCATGCGCAGGCGCTGGCCGAAGGTCATGCCGATGCCGCGCGCGGCTTCACGGATGCCCGGCTCTACGTTGGTCAGGGCCAGGTAGGTGTTGCGCATGATCGGCAGCAGTGAGTAAAGGAAGACCGCAGTGATGGCCGGCATCGGTCCCAGGCCTTGGCCGAACTTGGAGTAGAACGGCAGCAGCAGGCCGAACAGGGCAATCGACGGTACGGTCAGCAGCACCGTGGCACTGGCTTGCAAGGGACCGGCGAGGTTCGGGAAGCGGGTCATCAGAATGCCCAGCGGCACACCGACGGCAATCGCCAGGGTCACGGCGATACCCACCAGGGTGATGTGTTGCCACGTCAGGTGCAGGACTTGCGACCAGTCGAGGTGGGAAAAGGCGTTGAAGAATTCCATGACTTTTCCTTCTTAATTAATCGGGTGCTGGCGCAGGAAATCCGCGGCCACGGTGGAGGGGCTCTGGTGGTCGACATCCACCCGCGCGTTCAGCTCGCGCATGGTGTTGTCGTCGAACAGTTCAGCCAGCGGCTTGAGCTGTGCGGCCAGTTGCGGGTGTGCGTCGAGGGTGGCCTGGCGGACAACCGGCGCTGCGGTGTAGTCCGGGAAGTAGTGCTTGTCGTCTTCCAGCAATTTGAGCTTGAAGGCGTTGAGCCGGCCGTCGGTGGTGTAGACCAGTCCCGCGAACACCTGACCATTGCGCAGTGCGGTGTAGACCAGGCCTGCGTCCATCTGGCGGATGTTCTTGCGCGACAGGTTCATGTCGTACAGCTGCACCATGCCGTCGAGGCCGTCGGAGCGGTTGGCGAATTCGGTGTCCAGCGCCACCAGGTTGCTGCTGTTGTCTTGCTCGCGCAGCTCCTTGTTCAAGTCGCTGATGTTGTTGACCTGCGGGTACTTGTCCGCGACGGTTTTTGGCAGGGCGAGGGCATAGGTGTTGCTGAATTTCGACGGGGTCAGCCAGACCAGTCCCTTTTTGCCGTCGAGTTCTTTCACCCGGGCGTAGGACTGTTCGCTGTCGAGTTTTTCGGTGACGTGGTTGTAGGCTACCAGCGACACCCCGGTGTACTCCCAGAGCATGTCCAGCTGGCCGCTTTCGTGGGCGCTGCGGGCCAGGTTGCTGCCCAGACCGCCGGTCACCTGCACCTCGTAACCCTTGGCGCGCAGGTATTGCGAAGTGATTTCCGCCAGCAGGGTCTGTTCGGTGAACACCCGGGCGCCGATGCGGATCGGGGGCTGTTCAGCCGCTTGGGCAAATCCTGCGAGCAGCAGGAGGCCGCCTAGAATCAAGCATACTTTTTTCATGATTTATTCCTTTGCCTGGGCTTAAGACGGGCGCAAACCGCGTTCGAGCCAGAGGCGACTGGCGACTGTCACCAGGCCGTCGAGCAGCAATGCCAGCAACGCGGTGCAGGCCGCGCCGAGCAGCAATTGCGGCTGATTGTTCAGGGCGATGCCGGGGAATATCAGGCTGCCCAGGCTGTTGGCGCCGATCAGGAACGCCAGCGGTGCGGTGCCGACGTTGATCGCCAACGCCACCCGCACTCCACCGACGATGATCGGCACGGCGTTGGGCAATTCGACTTTCCACAGCACCTGGCGCGGAGTCATGCCGATGCCGGTGGCGGCTTCCTTGAGCGAGGCCGGAACGTTTTTCAGGCCTTCGAAGGTGTTGCGCACGATGGGTAATAAAGAGGCGAGGAACAGGGCGAAGATCGCCGGGCCGCTGCCGATGCCGAGGATGCCCAGGGCGATGGCCAGAACGGCGAGAGGAGGCACGGTGTTACCGATATTGAAGAACTGCATGAAGCGTTCGGCGCGGCCGATCATGCCCGGACGGCTGAGGAGGATGCCGGCAGGCAGGCCCACGACAAGGGCGGCCAGCATGGACGCGAGGACGAGCAGCAGATGGGCTTGCAGGTAAAACAACAAATCGTCGCGGTAATGTTCGATCGTTTCGACGCCGATCCAATGGATCAGCAGGGCCAGAAGGGCGATTACCAGCGCGCCTCCTATCAGCCCTTTGCCATGGTGGATAGCCACAGGCGGACTCCTTTTTTCTTTGTCGGCGAACGCAGTCCCGTGTGGCAGGCCGTCATTGGCTGCCGGGCAGGGCGTTCGCGAGAAGCGGCTCAATGAGCCATGAGCACAGCCTCGTCAGGCTGACTTGCGGATGTTGCAGCTTCCCTGACGAGTGGTCGTAACAGGGGAGTGGACGTCTTCACCTTTTAAAAGGTTCCATATTTCGAAACATTTGACTACCCCCTGTAGGAGCTGCCGAAGGCTGCGATCTTTTGATTTGTTTTTAAGAGCAAGATCAAAAGATCGCAGCCTTTGGCAGCTCCTACAGGTGATGGGTCGTCTATGAGCGGTGGTCCGTCGGTTACTTTTTAAGCTATACTCGCCGCCCTTTTTTGATCACCGCCAGGCGATTTCCCATGACCAGACAGGCCGCCGAAGTCGCGAAACGCCGCACTTTCGCCATTATTTCCCACCCCGACGCCGGTAAAACCACCATCACCGAAAAGCTCTTGCTGATGGGCAAGGCGATTGCGGTGGCCGGTACGGTGAAATCCCGCAAGTCCGACCGCCATGCCACCTCCGACTGGATGGAAATGGAAAAGCAGCGGGGCATCTCGATTACCACGTCGGTCATGCAGTTCCCGTATCGCGAGCACATGATCAACCTGCTCGACACCCCGGGTCACGAAGACTTCTCCGAAGACACCTACCGCACCCTGACCGCGGTGGATTCGGCGCTGATGGTGCTCGACGGCGGTAAAGGTGTAGAGCCACGGACCATCGCCCTGATGGACGTCTGCCGTCTGCGTGACACGCCGATCGTCAGCTTCATCAACAAACTCGACCGTGACATCCGCGACCCGATCGAACTGCTCGACGAAATCGAAGCAGTCCTGAAGATCAAGGCGGCGCCGATCACCTGGCCGATCGGTTGCTACCGCGACTTCAAGGGCGTGTATCACCTGGCGGGCGACTACATCATTGTCTACACCGCCGGTCACGGTCACGAACGCACTGAAACCAAGATCATCGAGAAACTCGACTCCGACGAGGCGCGCGCGCACCTGGGCGACGAGTACGAGCGTTTCCTCGAGCAGTTGGAACTGGTACAGGGCGCCTGCCATGAATTCAACCAGCAGGAGTTCATCGACGGTCAGATGACCCCGGTGTTCTTCGGTACCGCACTGGGCAACTTCGGTGTCGATCACGTACTCGACGCCGTGGTCGACTGGGCGCCGCGTCCGCTGCCGCGTGTGGCCAACGAGCGCACCGTGGAGCCGGTGGAAGAGAAGTTCTCGGGCTTCATCTTCAAGATCCAGGCGAACATGGACCCCAAGCACCGCGACCGCATCGCCTTCATGCGTATCTGCTCGGGCAAGTACGAAAAAGGCATGAAGATGCGCCACGTGCGGACCGGCAAGGACGTGCGCATCGGCGACGCCCTGACGTTCTTCTCCTCCGAGCGTGAGCAGCTGGAAGAGGCGTATGCCGGCGACATCATCGGCCTGCACAACCACGGCACCATCCAGATCGGCGACACCTTCAGCGAAGGCGAAAGCCTGGGCTTCACCGGCATCCCGCACTTCGCCCCGGAACTGTTCCGCCGTGTGCGTCTGCGCGATCCGCTGAAATCCAAGCAACTGCGCCAGGGCCTGCAACAGCTGGCCGAAGAAGGCGCGACCCAGGTGTTCTTCCCTGAGCGCAGCAACGACATCATCCTCGGCGCCGTCGGTGTGCTGCAGTTCGATGTGGTGGCCAGCCGCCTGAAAGAGGAATACAAGGTCGAGTGCTCCTACGAGCCGATCACCGTTTACTCCGCGCGCTGGGTCGATTGCAGCGACAAGAAGAAGCTCGAGGAATTCTCCAACAAGGCCGTGGAAAACCTGGCACTGGACGGCGGCGGTCACCTGACCTACCTGGCCCCGACCCGCGTCAACCTGGCCCTGATGGAAGAACGCTGGCCGGACGTGAAATTCCGCGCAACGCGTGAGCATCACTAAGCGCTGAGCTGCAATATACAAAAAGCCCCGACGTGAAAACCTCGGGGCTTTTTTGCGTCTGACCGTTACTGTGCCCTGCTGACGAATTTGGAACCCGTTCGCGTTGATCCTCGTGTCAGATATTTCTGTAGTTCCTTATTTCGAGTTTTGTAGTTTGATTCTGGTTTTCATTTTTTTGGGGTTTATTACCCGTGACAAGTAATTTCTTTGTACCTAGCGTTGAACAGGAATTTGCGAGTAGTGACTTTCAAAGCTCGGGAGCACAAGGAAATGGATGTGATGAATACCGATTCAAATGCAATATCAGGCAGCCGACCTGAGGTACCTGTATCTGTTATTGAGCGTTACTACGATCTGATAGTCGGCAGCTCATCCGATTTCGAGTTAGTCAGCAACGACGACGGCTTCGAGCCATCCATGAGGTTGCCTGCCCTTGATACCCGCATGCAGTCTTTTCTCTCGGTTGCGACTGCGCAATTTTTTGAGTTGGGTCACTATCGACATATACCGCTGCGCTTGTTTGATTTGAGGCAAAACCAAAACACGCAAACGACCAAGACTTTTGCGTCGACTTTGATTGTCGCTCGGGCCGTTCGACATATTCAGGAGACTGGCGAAAGCATCCTGTTATTTTCCCCTTCGTCCGGCAACAAGGCTATTGCGTTAAGAGATGCAGTTCTGCGGGCGCTGAAAGCCAGGCTGGTTCACCCCGAACAATTAAGAATCGTTACGCTGACACCTGCACAGACGATCGAGAAGTTACGTAGAACAGAACTCTACGATGACCTTCGGTTGCGTGCCTTGAATCCTATATTTGTCCTTGATACCGACTCGCCGGAAGCGGTGAAGGTTGTTGGGCGTCAATTCAAGGAACTCTTCAAAAACGAACCAGCGGTTGGGTCGAAGTTATGGCATTCCCTACGACTGGAAAATTACCGGTTTTCTGATCAGGTCCGGGCCTTTTTTGATTTCGAGTATGGTGATGCCTGGGACACTGATCGCAAGACAGTGCACGTGCATGCGGTATCGAGCGCCTATGGGCTTCTGGGGTATTGCTCTGGTGTAGACGTACTGAAACGTCTGAGAAAAAAGGTATCCACTCCTTCGTTTCTATTGGTTCAACACTTGGCTACCAGTGACATGGTTCTACATTTACTCGATGGAAATTTTGAAGGGGGTTCCACTCCACCCTATAAGCAGGCTGAAAACGGTTTGTGGGAGCAATCGGAATCTGCGCATTTTCCCTCTACGACTTGGAGCCCTGACGAGACCCTCGAACCCACTTTTTACACGCACTTGCCACCTACCGCTGTGGAAATGACCCGGCATATCAAGGCCAGCGGTGGCTCTGGAGTTGTCGTTTCGCTGCATGAGTGCATGCAACGCTACAGCGAATGCGTGCAGTTGCTCGCCAATACCCCTATCAGATTGCCCAAGGATCCGCGCGACCTGAAGGAGTGGTCGTTGGTGATGGCAATGACCGGTTGTTTGAATGCGATAGATCGGCAGCTATTGGAGGGCGTGGACGGTTACACCATTCATGCGTCAGGTACCTACTGTCTTGGGGATTATGAGGTCGTTCCGCATGACGGGCTGATATTCATACAAGATGCCGACGAGATGATAGAGGCTCTTCGTAACCGAAATAACGATGAGCGCTGATCTGCGAATGAGCCAGAAAACAGTCTGCCACTTTCGCATCTACAGTGGGTGCTCCCGAGCTGGAGAACCGGCTCGGTTTACGTACCTTGGGGTGAAAGAAGGATTGCAGTACATTGCTCCTTTTGTAGCCCAAGGCTTTTTTGAGGAACCGTCTGTAGTTCAAGAAGGATTGATGGAGTGGGAGCAAATTGGTGGCTTTGTAAAACAAAATAAAGCTGAGATCAGTTTGCTGATGGCTTCTTTGGACGTCGTCCAGCAATATCAACGGGAGGGCGATATTGTCGGACTCAGCAGAATTCACCAGAAGGTCGACGTTTCTGCTGGTTGGGAGCAGGTACTTGGGCAACTCTCTCATCGTGAAGTCAAACGTAGAACTCAATCGATAAATCAAGGTTTTCAGTTTGACGTGTCAATTGCGGATGCGGATTTTTTCTCGTTTTATCGCACCATGCATGTTCCGACGATGAGTGCTCGCTACGGTGCTTTCGCTCGAAGTGTGGAAGAACAGGACGCTTTTTCGAGTTTATTTAAACGGGGTGTGTTGTTTCGTATAAAAAAGCATACTGATTGGGTCGCGGGCAGTGTCTCTCAGATTGACTGGCCAGCGCGTACTTTAAATGCGCGTTTGATCGGGATGAGAGACGGGAGTGCAGTTTACCGTGCAAACGGAGCGCAAAATTTTGTTTATCACTCGATCCTTGAGTGGGCCTCCAATCAATCATCCATTGACTGGGTCGACTTTCAAGGCTGTGAGCCATTTTTAAGTAAAGGAACTTTCCAATACAAAAAGCGCTTTGGGGCTCAAGCAGTCATCCCAGAGAACGCCTTTGGGCAGTGGCGAATACTGATTCGAGTACCTGCTCTTTGTGCTTCAGTCCGAAAATTTCTGATCAACAACCCTTTGATAGGCCTGGACGCTGATGGTCGGCTCCAGGCTCAATATTTTTTCGACGCGAATCACGAGGTTCGTTCAGATATTCCTTACGCCTCAAAGGGTATTCACAGCCAAGTGTTTCGTAACTTGGATCAGTGGCATGGATAGTCGGTTTATTCATCTCATCAAGCCGGATGGCTATTTCTGTTATATGGCCTGGGTTCTCGCTACGCTGATCTTCATCAGTCGCTTGAGCGCCATGGCGAAGTTGTTCATTGCGCTGTACTTGCGTCAGGCACTGGGGCTGCCTTTTGAAACGGTTGGATGGTTGTTGTCCGGTTACGGAGCAGGATTGCTGGTGGGGTCAATGAGTGGTGGGCTCCTGAGTGATCATTTCTCTCCGTCGCGGCTTACTGCATGGTTGTTTTTTGCTTCGGCGTGGATTTTGGTTTTATTGGGGCTGGTTACTGACGTACCAATACTGGCTGGGTTGCTGCTGTTCGGTGGCGCTATCGATGGAGCAATTCGTACGCTCCATCAGCGTTTGATCATGGAGTATTGCCAAGTAGCCCAGCGTGTTCGTGCACAGTCTTTAAATCGTGTTGCGAGTAACCTCGGTATGGCGGTTGCTGGAGTGATAGGTGGGGTTTTGGCGCAAAGTGATTTTCGCTGGGTTTTTTTTGTCAGTGCGATGATGACATTGTTGGCCTTGGTCTGGTTTATCCAGGCGACAATTCATCGACAAACAGTGAACTCGGAAGCAACTCAAGACACAGCTTCAGGACAGGGCACCGCTTTTCGAGACAAGCCATTTCTCTGGTTGCTGGCAGCCTCTGTTTTACTCGGTCTTGCATTCGAGCCGGTCTACAGCGTGTTGGGAAACTATTTGCTTGACTATTATCGGTTGGGGCCCGAAGTCATTGGCTGGCAATTTGCTCTCAATGCGTTGCTCGTGGTTTTGCTGCAAATCCCGATTTCGCATCTAAGTGAATCATGGGGCGCGCGTCGGCAATTGCTGGCAGGCGCGTTGTTGCTGGCTTGTGGTTTTGGGATGTTGCCATGGGGAACGGGGCTCTTTTATGTCAGTGTATCGACGGTTGTTTGGACGCTTGGGGAAATTTTTTTCATGCCCACGCTGAACATGTTGGTTATGCAGCGTGCGCAAGCAGGGAAAAGCGGCCTTTACTTTGGGATTTTTTCCATGTGCTGGAGTACCAGTGTTTTAGTCTCGCCGACACTCGGCGGTCATTTGTATGGGCATTTTGGCGGGCATAGTGTCTGGGCGGTAAACGCTGCTTTGGCTATTTTTTCCATGCCGTTGATTTACCTGGCGACACGTCTTGGCACTGCCCCTCCAGTTGCTGATTCCTCTCTAAGGAACGAGACAGTTATTTAGTAAGTTTGGGAATACACCTTATTCAAAACCAGTCTCTGTATCCACGGCATTTTCCGCCTGTTCGTTAGCGCCCTATCTGGAGAACCCGGCCGATCGGAACTAGATTTCATTGAGGTCAACCGGTTACACACATGTCTCACCCGCGAACGGATGGAGTCGGTCATGAACAGATTGTTACGCGTTTTATTGCTGCTGAAGGTGTTGGTGATGTTGTCCTTCGGGGCGTCAATGGCATGGGCCGAATGCGAGGATCATGAGACCCAGGCGTCAAGCGGGCAGGTGAGTCACGGTGGGATGATGATTGCCAAGTCCGAGTCGGAACCGGGTGACAAGGGGCAGGGTGGCAGCGAAGGCGATGACGACTCGACCACCGATGAGCCGGACTCCGATGAGGAAGGTGATAGCCAGACGTAAATCGCAGGCAAAATAAAGGTTCTTCACGGATTACCGGGAAACACGCTCTTGATCTTCATGAAAAAGAATTCGCTATCCCTGTAACCGTACGCCATCCGCTTGATGACCTTTATTCGATTGTTTATTCCTTCCAACTGGCCGGTATGCATCGGCCAGCGAACCCGGCTCACGATGCCTCGCCAGTACCCCTTCAGCCGCTTGGCAAACTGGATCAGGGCTGGGATTTCGCTTTCATGAGCATGGCGCAGCCATTGCTTCCAGGCCGACCTCCAAACCCAGGCTGTACTGGTTGTCCAGAATGTCTTTAGCTCAGCCTTCATCAAATACACCGTCATCAACGATTGGTTGGCTTGCAACAAATCCTGCAAGTGAACCTGCAGAGTGCAATAGGCCAGATCAGGGAGGAGAACGTCAGGAGTTCTCCTCCCTGACCCGTTTCAGCCTCGCAGCGCTGCTGTCTTGCGCTCTTCGCGCACGCGGGCGGACGCCAGCAGCTGTTCGGCGATGCGCGTTGGCAGTTGCTCCTCAACCAGCCGGATGAATACCGGATTGCCGACAACGGTCACGTCGAGTTCATAACCGCGCCCGTCGGGTTCCCGAATCCAGTAGTGGCTATCGATCAGCGTCCGCCGCAACTCCACGACATCGCTTCGCAGCATGGGGGCGAACCGGTTTTTCCATTGATCCAGCCGCGTGGTCGCCTCGCGTTCGCTATAGCGTTCGCCGGGCTTGAGCGCAGAACTGATGTACAAGAGCATGACCGCCAGCTCCTGACGATTCAAACGGCCAAGGGTCAAACCGTTCTTGTTGCTCAAGCGCGTCAGCGTCTCGACGAACTGCTCAAAATCCGTTGAAAGCTCCTTGTCCAATGTCTCGCTCCTTTTGTTTTTTGGGGCTGCATTTTAGCGGCGTTGTTTAACACGAATGAGCCAGTATGGCGGCTTCCGTGACGTTTCGCTTGGGCACTGCCCGTAAAAGAAAACCCCTTCTGCCTCGACTGAGGCTCAATCGAAGTAGAAGGGGTGGGGTGTACGCAAATCAACTGTGGGAGCGGCGGTACGACCATTCGACTTGTTCGCGAAAGCGGTGTGTCAGGCGCTAAACAAGTCGACTGACACCTTCGCGAGCAAGCCCGCTCCCACAGTGTTTTTCGGCGCTTCTACAAGAACTGCTCCGCGTGGTGGCACGCCACCTGGCGGTTGTCGAGCGGTCGCAGTTCCGGCACTTCGGCCATGCAACGCTCGGTCGCGTACGGGCAGCGTTTGTGGAACGCGCAGCCCGGTGGCGGGTTCAGCGGGTTGGGCAGCTCGCCGACGATCTTGATTTTCGGCTTGGACGGATCCGGGTGGATGGTCGGTGTCGCCGAAAGCAGTGCCTGGGTGTAGGGGTGCAGAGGGCGGGCGTAAATGTCCTCCTTCGGACCGATTTCCACCGGGCGACCGAGGTACATCACCATCACGTCATCGGCAACGTGCTGCACCACCGCCAGGTTGTGGGAGATGAACACGTAACCGGTGTTGAACTCCTGCTGCATGTCCATGAACAGGTTTAGCACCTGCGCCTGGATCGATACGTCCAGTGCCGAGGTCGGTTCGTCCGCCACCAGCACTTTCGGTTGCAGCATCATCGCGCGGGCCAGGGCGATCCGCTGGCGCTGGCCGCCGGAGAACATGTGCGGATAACGCTGGTAGTGCTCGGGACGCAGACCCACCTGCTTCATCATCGCCTGGACTTTCTCGCGACGTTCCGTGGCGGAAAGATTGGTATTAATCAACAGCGGCTCAGCCAGCTGATCGCCGATTTTCTGACGCGGGTTCAGCGAGGCATACGGGCTCTGGAACACCATCTGTACGTCTTTGCGCAGTTGCTTGCGCTGGGCCTTGTCGGCGCCGGCCACTTCCTGGCCGGCGATTTTCAGCGAACCCGAGGACGGCTCTTCGATCAGGGTCAGGGCGCGGGCCAGGGTGGATTTGCCGCAGCCCGATTCACCCACGACCGCCAGGGTCTTGCCGGCTTCGAGCTCGAACGACACGCCGTTGAGGGCGCGCACGGTGGCGTGACCCTTGAACAGGCCACGGGACACTTCGTAGTGACGGGTCAGGTCGCGGGCGGTAAGTACGACGGCCATTACGCCACCTCCTGGTTCAGCGGGTAGAAGCAGCGGGCGAGGCTGTTGCTTTTCGGGTCAAGGGCTGGACGCTGCGCGCGGCAGTTGTCCTGCACGTATGGGCAGCGCGGCGACAGCAGGCAGCCCTGTGGACGGTCGTAGCGGCCCGGCACGATACCCGGCAGGGTCGACAGGCGCGAGGCGCCCAGACTGTGTTCCGGAATCGCCTTGAGCAACGCTTCGCTGTACGGGTGCGCCGGGATGTCGAACAGTTGCGGCACCTGGCCGACTTCCACCGCTTGACCGGCGTACATCACGCACACACGCTGGGCGGTCTCGGCCACGACCGCGAGGTCGTGGGTGATCAGCACCAGGCCCATGTTCTGCTCTTTCTGCAACGCCAGCAGCAGATCCATGATCTGCGCCTGGATGGTCACGTCCAGAGCGGTGGTCGGTTCGTCGGCGATCAGCAGTTTCGGTTCGCCGGCAATCGCCATGGCGATTGCGACACGCTGGCTCATACCGCCGGACAGTTGATGCGGGTAGGCGTCCATGCGGCTGGCCGCGCCCGGGATCTCAACCTTTTGCAGCAGCTCGATCGCACGCTGGCGCGCGGCCTTGCCGGACAATTTCAGGTGCAGGCGCAGCACTTCTTCGATCTGGAAACCGACGGTGTAGCTCGGATTCAGCGCGGTCATCGGGTCCTGGAACACCATGGCCAGGTCCTTGCCGACGATCTGCCGACGCTGACGATTGCTCAGCTTGAGCATGTTCTGGCCGTCGAAGCTCAGGGCGTCGGCGGTGACGATCCCCGGGTGCTCGATCAGGCCCATCAGCGCCATCATGGTCACGGACTTGCCGGAACCGGACTCGCCAACGATGGCCAGGACTTCGCCCTTGTCCACTTTCAGGTCGAGACCGTCGACCACTGGCGTGGCGTTCTTGTCGCCGAAGCGAACGTTGAGATTCTTGATTTCTAGCAATGACATGGGAATCTCCTCAGGCGGCGTTCTTGAGTTTCGGGTCCAGCGCGTCGCGCAGGCCGTCACCCATCAAGTTGATTGCCAGCACGCTGAGCAAAATGGTCAGACCAGGCAGGCTCACTACCCACCAGGCGCGTTCGATGTAGTCGCGGGCCGAGGCCAGCATGGTGCCCCACTCAGGGGTTGGCGGTTGTACGCCAAGGCCGAGGAAGCCCAGGGCGGCGGCATCGAGAATCGCCGAGGAGAAGCTCAAGGTGGCCTGAACGATCAGCGGTGCCATGCAGTTTGGCAGCACGGTCACGAACATCAGGCGCGGCAGGCCGGCACCGGCCAGGCGCGCGGCGGTCACGTAGTCGCGGTTCAGCTCGCCCATCACCGCGGCGCGGGTCAGACGAACGTAGGACGGCAACGAAACGACGGCGATGGCGATCACGGTGTTGATCAGGCCTGGGCCGAGGATGGCGACGATCGCCACGGCCAGCAGCAGTGACGGCAGGGCCAGCATGATGTCCATCAGACGCATGATGGTCGGGCCGATCATTTTCGGGAAGAAACCGGCGAACAGACCCAGCAGGATCCCCGGAATCAGCGACATGATCACCGACGACAGACCGATCAGCAGCGACAGGCGCGAACCCTGGATCAGGCGCGACAGCAGGTCACGACCCAATTCATCGGTGCCCAGCAGGAACTGAATCTGCCCGCCTTCCAGCCAGGCTGGCGGAGTCAGCAGGAAGTCGCGGTACTGCTCGCTCGGGTCATGGGGGGCCACCCACGGGGCGAAGATGGCGCAGAAAATCACCAACAGCATGAACAGCAGGCCGGCGACGGCACCCTTGTTCTTGGCGAAGGCTTGCCAGAATTCCTTGTACGGCGATGGATACAGCAGGCTTTGATCCGCGGCAGGTGCGGCGGTGGCTACTGAGGAAGTAGTTGGAGTGCTCATGAATATTGACCTCAGCGCTGATGACGGATGCGTGGGTTGGCAAAGCCGTAGAGGATGTCCACTACGAAGTTGACCAGGATCACCAGGCAAGCGATTAACAGGATGCCGTTTTGTACGACTGGATAATCACGGGCGCCGATGGCTTCGATCAGCCATTTGCCGATGCCCGGCCAGGAAAAGATGGTTTCGGTCAGGACCGCACCGGCCAGCAGGGTGCCGACTTGCAGGCCGACCACGGTCAGTACCGGAATCAGTGCGTTACGCAGGCCGTGGACGAATACCACGCGCGCCGGCGACAGGCCCTTGGCCTTGGCGGTACGGATGTAGTCCTCGCGCAGCACTTCGAGCATCGACGAACGGGTCATCCGCGCGATCACCGCCAGCGGGATGGTACCCAGCACGATGGCCGGCAGGATCAGGTGGTGCAGGGCGTCGGCGAACGCGCCTGGCTCGTCAGCCAGCAGCGTGTCGATCAGCATGAAGCCGGTGCGCGGCTCGATGTCGTACAGCAGGTCGATCCGCCCGGATACCGGGGTCCAGCCCAGAGACACCGAGAAGAACATGATCAGGATCAGGCCCCACCAGAAGATCGGCATCGAATAGCCCGCCAGGGAGATGCCCATCACCCCGTGGTCGAACAGCGATCCTCGCTTGAGTGCCGCGATCACCCCGGCCAGAAGGCCCAGGATACCGGCGAACAGCAGTGCGGCCATGGACAGTTCCAGGGTCGCGGGGAAGAGGGAAGTGAACTCGGTCCAGACGCTTTCACGGGTACGCAGGGATTCACCCAGATCGCCGTGGGCCAGTTTGCCGACGTAATCCAGGTACTGGACATACAAAGGCTTGTTCAGACCAAGGCGTTCCATTGCCTGTGCGTGCATTTCGGGATCGACCCGACGTTCTCCCATCATGACTTCCACGGGGTCGCCGGGAATCATGCGAATCAACGCGAAGGTCAGCAGCGTAATGCCGAAGAACGTGGGGATCAGTAACCCCAGTCGGCGGGCAATAAAACTAAACATCGTGGGTTGTACCTCATCAGCCGGTTAGGCGTGCCCGGCAGCCCTGGGTCAGGCCTGCCGGGAGTTTTCTTATTTACTTCACCTGGGTGGTGGCGAAGTTATTCGTGGTGAGGGGGCTAATGTGATAGCCCTCTACGTTGTTGCGCATTGCGGTGAACATTCTAGTGTGCGCCATGCTGATCCATGGCTGGTCCTGGTTGAAAATGACCTGAGCCTGTTCGTACAGCGCAGCACGTTCGGCCGGGTCGGTTTTTTCCCGGGCCTGATCGATCAGGGCCTGGAATTTGTCGTTGCACCAGCGTGCGTAGTTTTCGCCGTTCTTGGCCGCTTCGCAACTGAGCATAGGCGTTAGGAAGTTATCCGGGTCGCCGTTATCGCCCGCCCATCCGGCGGAAACCATATCGTGCTCGCCGTTTTTCGCGCGCTTGAGCATTTCGCCCCATTCCATCACGCGGATGTCGATCTTGATCCCGACCTTGGCAAGGTCAGCCTGCATCATCTGCGCGCCGAGCATCGGGTTGGGGTTGGTCGGGCCGCCACCATTGCGGGTGAACAGGGTGAAAGTGGTGCCTTCCGGAACGCCGGCTTCCTTGAGCAGGGCGCGGGCCTTGTCCAGGTCATGGGCCGGGTTTTTCAGGCTGTGGTTGTAGCCCAGCAGGGTGTCCGGGTACGGGTTGACGCCGACGGTAGCGTTGCCCTTGCCGAACAGCGCGTTGACGTAAGCCTCCTTGTCGAAGGCGATGTCGATGGCTTTGCGCACCCGCACGTCGCTCATGTACTTGTGCGTGGTGTTCATGGCGATGTACGAAACGGTCATCGCGTTCAGTTCGTCGACCTTCAGCTTCGCATCTTTCTTGATGCTTGGAATGTCATCGGGCTTGGGATACAGCGCGACCTGGCATTCGTTGGCCTTGAGCTTCTGCAGGCGCACGTTGTTGTCGGTGGCGATGGCCAGGATCAGCGAGTCAGCCGGTGGCTGGCCGCGGAAGTAGTCCGGGTTGGCCTTGAAGCGAACCTGGGCGTCCTTGTTGTAGCGCTGGAAGACGAACGGACCGGTGCCGATCGGCTTGCTGTTCAGATCGCCGGTCTTGTTGGCTTTGAGCAACTGGTCGGCGTACTCGGCGGAGTAGATCGAGGAGAACGCCATGGCGATGTCGGCCAGGAACGGCGCTTCCTGACGGGTCAGGGTGAATTTGACCGTGTTGTCGTCGACTTTCTCGACGCTTTTGAGCAGTTCCTTGAAGCCCATGCTTTCAAAGTACGGGAAGCCCACGCTCGACAGTTTGTGCCATGGGTGGTTCGGGTCCAGCTGGCGCTGGAAGCTCCAGACCACGTCGTCGGCATTCATGTCGCGGGTCGGCTTGAAGTATTCGGTGGTGTGAAATTTGACGCCTTTGCGCAGGTGGAAGGTGTAGCTCAGGCCGTCTTCACTGATGTCCCAGGATTCGGCCAGGGCCGGAATCACATCGGTGGTGCCGGGCTTGAAGTCCGCCAGGCGATTGAAGATGGTCTCGGCCACCGCGTCGGCTGTGACTGCAGTGGTGTACTGGACCATGTCGAAGCCTTCGGGGCTGGCCTCGGTGCAAACCACCAGCGGCTTGGCCGACACGCCAACCGCGACACTCAGCAAGGCGGCTGCGATGGCCGCACGTAGGGGAAGCATTTTCATCAAGAACCCTCTGCAATCGGTTAAAGGACAAAAGCCGAACGGCCGATTCTTCGTCGAATCAGCCGTTCGGCCGGTGCATTACAGAATGTTGAACGGGATGGTGGTCACGAGACGGAACTCGTTGATGCTGCCATCGGCCTGGTTTTCGCTGGCACGGTGAGCGGTGTAGGTCGCGCGAACAGTGGTGGCCTTGAGCGGGCCGCTCTGTACGGCGTAGGAAGCACCGATGCCGTATTCGTAGTGGTGTTCGCCGTCCATCGACTGAACGCCGTCGTAGCCTTTGCCTGCCACGCCACCGTTGCCGGTGTAGTGAGTGCCGTCGATGCCCCAGCCGCGTGCCTGGTAGATGTTGAACTTCAGGCCCGGTACGCCGTACTCGGCCATGTTCAGGCCGTAGGCGATCTGGAAGGACTTCTCGTTCGGACCGTTGAAGTCCGAGAGCAGGGAGTTGGCCAGGTAGATACCGTTGGTTTCGTGCAGGTAGTCGAAGTACTCGTTACCGTTGATTTCCTGATACGACAGGGTCAGGGTGTGGGCCTGGTGAGTCAGACCGAACGACAGGGAGTAGGTGTCGTTGTCGATGTCGCCGATCAGCTTCTTACCTTCGTCCTGGGTTTTGTAGTAATTCAGGCCGGTGGTCAGGCTCAGTACCTGGCTGTCGCCCAGTACGTGAGTGGCGCCGAAGTAGTACTGGTTCCAGATGTCCTCGGCCTGGGTGGCCCAGAGGCTGGTGGTCAGGCTGGCAAACGGGGTGTAGGTGATACCGCCGGTGTAGACGTGATCGGTCTCGACGATGCCGTTGGCATATTCGGTACGGAATTTACGCTGGCTTTCTTCGGTACGCGGCGAGTTGCGATCGAACGTGGCCAGGTCGAATTGCAGGTTGTTCAGCTCTTCGCTGTGGATCGCCACACCCTCGAAGCTCGATGGCAGCGCACGGTTACCGATGACGTCGACCATCGGGCTGCTGAAGTTCATGCGACCGGCAGTCAGCGTGGTGTTCGAGACGCGGGCCTTGACGTTGGCCAGGCCCAGCTTGCTCCACTGGCCGACAGCGTCACCGCCTTCACGGGTCAGGGTACGGTTGTTGCCCGCGCCAGGACGAGTGCCCGGTGCGCCACCGTTGTTGGACGCCAGGTCCTTGCGGTCCTGATCCAGGGCGATGGCGTTGTAGGCCGCCACTTCGGTGCTGAAACCGACGGTGCCTTCGGTGAAGCCCGAGTTGTACTTGACGATGGTGCCCTGAACCCAGTTGATACGACGATCAGTCGGGGTCGATACACCGTCTTTCTTGTAGGCGAACTTGCCGCCACGTTTCAGCTGCTCGTTGGCGTACCAGTTACGGGTGGTACCGGTGATCGACTGGCCTTCAACGAAGCCGGTCGCTTCCGCCTGAGCGCTCTTCTCATTGACGGTAACCGGGGTGAACGCCTGGCTTTGGGTCTCAGCGTAAGCCGTTGCGGTCACGCTGCTGATGGCCAGGGCCAGTATCGCGGTGCTGCTCAGTTTCATGGGTGAAGCTCCTTACTTTCTTTTTTTTATGCCGGTCTTATTGGGTGATCCGGCTATTTGCTTTGGAACTCATTTACGCATTGCAAACGTTTGCTCGGTGCCGAATGGGCGAATTACGGCAATACGCTTGCGTGAGGGCGCATTGCGCCCCCAGCGTTTGGCTACACGGTTTTGTTATTTTTCGATGCTGACACCCGAGAACACGTTGCGACCGAACGGGCTGACCTTGAACCCTTCGATTTTGGCGCTCAACGGCTGGTTGACCGTCGAGTGGGCGACTGGCGTGATCGGTACCTGCTGCTTGAGGTACTGCTGCGCCTGTTTGTAGAGCTGGGTGCGCTGCTCGCGGTCGGTCACGACCTTGGCCTGCTTGATCAGCTTGTCGTAAGCCGGATCGCACCACATGGAGTAGTTGTTGCCACCGATGGCATCGCAGCTGTAGAGCGTGCCGAGCCAGTTGTCCGGGTCACCGTTGTCACCGGTCCAGCCGATCAGGCTGATGTCGTGCTCGCCGTTCTTGGTGCGCTTGATGTACTCGCCCCATTCGTAGCTGACGATCTTCACCTTCAGGCCGATCTTGGCCCAGTCCGCCTGGAGCATTTCGGCCATCAGCTTGGCGTTGGGGTTGTACGGGCGCTGCACGGGCATGGCCCACAGGGTGATTTCGGTGCCTTCCTTCACGCCGGCAGCCTTGAGCAGTTCCTTGGCCTTTTCCGGGTTGTAGGCGGCGTCCTTGATGGTTTCATCGTAGGACCACTGGGTTGGCGGCATGGCGTTGACCGCCAGTTGGCCGGCGCCCTGGTAAACGGCGTTGAGGATGCCTTGCTTGTTCACCGCCATGTCCAGCGCCTGGCGCACTTCGAGCTGATCGAATGGCTTGTGGCGCACGTTGTAGGCGATGTAACCGAGGTTGAATCCGGGCTTCTCGATCAGTTGCAGGGCCGGGTCGTTCTTCAGCGCGGGCACGTCGGCGGGGCGCGGGTGCAGGGTGATCTGGCACTCATCGGCCTTGAGTTTCTGCACACGTACCGAGGCGTCGGTATTGATCGCGAAAATCAGGTTGTCGAGCTTCACGCGGCTCGGGTCCCAATAATGCTTGTTAGCGGTGTAACGGATGTTCGAGTCTTTCTGGTAACTCTTGAACACGAACGGCCCGGTGCCGATCGGCTTCTGGTTGATATCGCTCGGCTTGCCCTCGGCCAGCAGCTTGTCGGCGTACTCGGCGGAGAGGATGGCGGCGAAACTCATGGCGATGTTCTGGATGAACGCGGCGTCCACGCTGTTGAGCGTCATGACCACGGTCAGCGGCCCGGTCTTTTCGACCTTGGCGATGTTCTTGTTCAGGCTCATACCGTTGAAATACGGGAATTCAGTCGGGTAAGCCTTACGGAAAGGTTGTTGCGGGTCGAGCATGCGATTGAACGTGAAGAGCACGTCATCGGCGTTGAAGTCGCGGGTCGGGGTGAAGTACTTGGTGGTATGAAATTTCACCCCGGGACGCAGGTGAAAGGTGTACTTGAGGCCGTCCTCGGAAATATCCCAACTGGTCGCCAGGCCAGGTACGACATTGGTCGCGCCCTTTTCGAACTCTGCCAGGCGGTTGTACAGCGGCTCGGCGGCGTCGTTGTCGGTCGCGGTCGTGTACTGCGCCGTATCGAAACCGGCGGGGCTGCCTTCGGAGCAGAACACCAGGCTGTTATTGGCGGCCTGGCTCATGGAGGTGGCGGCCAACAGGCCGGTGCCCAGCAATGCGGATAAAACCAAGGTATGGCGCATGACGCTCCCTCTTGTTCAGTTTTTGACAATGGGCCTTCGTCCCGTCCGGGAACGTGCAGGCCTCACTGGTTTCAAGCCATTGACGTACAGCAGTAGTGACCGATGACCCACGCATGAGCTGGTCGGGTCCCGACGGTAAGTACCGCGAGCCCGGCAGTAAATACGAATAGTCCGAAAGACGTGTGGGAAAAGACGACGTGTCCTAGCGCTCTACTGTAGGCAGCAGACGATTTGGATGTAGGCGATTTCCTGCTTTCTCGGCAGACAAATGCAACGGCGACGTCAGAAACGTCGCCGCTGCAATAACTTACTTGCTGACGCTGACGCCGTAGAAGGAGTTCAAGCCGAATGGGCTGATCTTGAAGTCCTGTACTTCGGCGCGCATGGGTTGGAACACCGTCGAGTGAGCGATAGGTGTGTATGGAACAGCATCTTTGAGGACGTGTTGCGCCTGTTTGTACAGTTCGGTGCGCTTGGCCTGGTCCGAAGTGCGCTTGGCTTGCTTGACGAGGTCGTCAAACTTCTTGTCGCACCACTTGGAGAAGTTGTTGCCTTCGAGCGAGTCGCAACCGAACAGCACGTTCAGCCAGTTATCGGGGTCACCATTGTCACCGCTCCAGCCAATCAGCATGCCTTGCTGTTCGCCACCCTTGGCGCGCTTGATGTATTCGCCCCATTCGTAGCTCTGGATCTTGACGTTCAGGCCGATCTTCTTCCAGTCGGACTGCAGCATCTCAGCCATCAACTTGGCGTTCGGGTTGTATGGGCGCTGTACAGGCATGGCCCACAGAACGATTTCGGTGCCTTCTTTCACGCCAGCTTCCTTGAGCAGCTCTTTGGCTTTCTCAGGGTCGTACTTGGCATCCTTGATGGTGGTGTCGTAGGACCACTGGGTCGGCGGCATGGCGTTTACGGCCAGTTGGCCGGCGCCCTGATAGACCGATTCGATGATCTGTGGCTTGTTGACCGCCATATCCAGCGCTTGACGCACTTTCAGGTCGGCCAGCGGGTTTGGAGTGGTTTGACCCTTGAGCTGCGGCATCACGTTGTAGGCGATGTAACCCAGGTTGAAACCAGCCTGGTCAGGCACTTTCAGGGTCTTGTCTTCCTTCAGCGCCTTCAGGTCGGCCGGGCGCGGGAACAGAGTGATCTGGCACTCGCCTTTCTTGAGCTTCTGGATGCGCACCGAAGGGTCGGTGGTGATGGCGAAGATCAGGTTGTCGATCTTGACGTCGTCAGGCTTCCAGTAGTCCTTGTTCCCGGTGTAGCGGATGTTGGAGTCTTTCTGGTAGCTCTTGAACACGAACGGACCAGTGCCGACCGGCTTCTGGTTGATGTCGGCGGCCTTGCCTTCCTTGAGCAGCTGGGCAGCGTACTCGGCGGACTGGACAGAGGCGAAGCTCATGGCCATGTTCTGGATGAACGCGGCATCAACTTCTTTCAGAGTGAACTTGACGGTGTTGTCGTCGACTTTTTCGACCTTGGTGATGTTGGTGTCCATCCCCATGTCGGTGAAGTACGGGAATTCGGTCGGGTACGCCTTACGGAACGGGTCATCCTTGTTAATCATGCGATTAAAGGTGAACAGCACGTCGTCGGCGTTGAAGTTGCGGGTCGGCTTGAAGTACGAAGTGGTGTGGAACTTGACGCCTTCACGCAGGTGGAAGGTGTAGGTCAGGCCGTCGGAGGAGACGTCCCAGCTGGTTGCCAGGCCAGGAATAACGGCGGTGCCGCCACGCTCGAACTGAGTCAGGCGGTTGAACATGGTTTCTGCAGAGGCGTCGAAGTCGGTTCCGGTGGTGTATTGACCTGGATCGAAACCGGCCGGGCTCCCTTCGGAGCAGAACACCAGGTTAGTCGCAGCTTGAGCGAACGGTGCACTAGCCAACAGGCTGGCGCCGACTAAAAACGGAATGACCGCTTGTTTGAGCATGGTGGCCTCATGATTTGTTGTCATTTTTTGATTTTGAGGACGACCTCGTGAGTCGTGCCTGCGGATACTTATGCAGGGGCCATACCCAATGCAAGATGCAGAGCGTTTATAAGCCTTAAACGGTGGCACGAACGTACCTTAATGTCGCATTTGTATAATTTTTGACGCATTTAACCGTTTGCGAGGCGTTTTTGCAGTGCATTTCGTGCACTTTTCTGGTGCGTTCCGGCCTTGGGTTGCCCGTGGACGGGGCGGGGGTGTTACCTATTTAAACCCGGTCCTGTGGGGCTGAATGGGAGTGGTTATCGTTGCACCGCAATCGTTCTTCGACAGCGAGTTGTACAAAGTGCAACTGATGTCGTTTTTTGGGGTTGAACTGCCCGTCCCGAGATTGAGCATAGACGCAGTTTGCAGAAAAAAAGGCGATCACCCCCGGGTGATCGCCTTTTTTGTGTGCCGCTACCGAATCAGGGCATCAGCACTTCGATCGAGCCGTCAGCGGTCATGGAAACCTGGCTGGTGCCGGCTTCGACTTCCGGTGTTACCGGGGCCGCATCCATGCTGGCTGCCTTCATCATCATCGGTGCGCGCATGTACGGTTGCGGGAAGCCGTTGCTGTTTAGGTTCAGGTTGACGATCTTGTAGCCCTTGCCGCCCAGGGCATCGGTGGCCAGTTGGGCGCGGGCCTTGAATGCGGTCACGGCTTCCTTGAGCAGGGTGTCCTCGCTGGCCTTGCGGGTTGGCGTGGCGATGGCGAAGTCCATGCCGCCCATCTTCAGGTCGGTGAGCAGTTCGCCGGTCAGCTTCGACAGAGCGGCGAAGTCGGTGCTTTCCAGGCGCAGTTCGGCGCGCTCACGCCAGCCGGTGATTTTCTGGCCCTTGGCGTCGTAGATCGGGTAGCTGTTGCGGCTGCCCTGGCGCAGGGTGATGTCCTTGACCTGCTTGGCCTGGGCCAGCGCCTTGTTCATGGTGGTGCTGACGTCGGCGGCGAGCTTGGCAGGGTCGGTGTTCTGTTCTTCGGTGTAGAGGGTCACGATCATCAGGTCGCGAGCCACTTCCTGGCTGACTTCGGCGCGCAGGGAAATCTGGTTGTAATGAAGTTCGTCGGCGGCCAGGGCCGGGAGGCTGGCGACGGTGCCAAGGCTCAGGGCGAGAAGGGCGGCGCTGCGGCGGAATGTGTGCATGAAGGCTCCTAAAGATGATACACAGGCAATAGTCCGTGCCTGCGTGCAACCATCAGACTCTATGGGGCAGCGGCAAGTTTCAAGCTGCAAGCTACAAGCTACAAGTTAAAAGCTTGCGGCTTGCGGCTTGCAGCTGCTCCCATGTGTCGCTTTGCCGCACTTTTGCCTGTCAGCCCCCGCGCTTGGTTATACTCCCTGCGATCCGCCTGGAGCGCTCATCAGGAGAGCTCATGCTCGCCCCCGTTCAAATCACTTCCGCCACTCGCCAGAACCTCTGGCGGCTGACATTCATCCGCATCCTGGTCCTGGCCGCCCAGGCCGGCTCCGTGGGCCTGGCCTACTGGCTCGAACTGCTGCCGCTGCCGTGGTTCCAGCTGGCCGCGACTCTGGGTTGCTCGATGCTGCTCTGCGCCTTCACGGCGGTTCGCCTGCGCACCAGCTGGCCGGTGACCGAGCTCGAATATGCCGTACAACTGGCCTGCGACCTGTTTATCCACAGCGCCTTGCTGTATTTCTCCGGTGGCTCGACCAACCCCTTCGTCTCCTACTATCTGGTGCCGCTGACTATCGCCGCCGTGACGCTGCCCTGGCGCTATTCGGTGATTCTGTCGGGCATCGCCCTGACGATGTACACCCTGCTGCTGGCGCGCTTCTATCCACTGCAAACCTTCCCGATCGCCCGGGAAAACCTGCAGGTCTACGGAATGTGGCTGAGCTTCGCCCTGGCCGCCGCGGTGATCACTTTCTTCGCCGCGCGCATGGCTGAGGAATTGCGTCGCCAGGAAGAACTGCGGGCCATTCGCCGCGAAGAAGGCCTGCGCGATCAGCAGTTGCTGGCCGTCGCGACCCAGGCCGCCGGCGCCGCCCACGAGCTGGGCACGCCATTGGCGACCATGAGCGTACTGCTCAAGGAGATGCGTCAGGACCATCACGACCCGATGCTGCAGGACGACCTGAGCGTGCTGCAGGATCAGGTCAAACTCTGCAAACAGACCTTGCAGCAGCTGGTGCGCGCCGCCGAGGCCAATCGCCGACTGGCGGTGGAAATGCAGGACGTCACCGACTGGCTCGACGAAGCGCTCAACCGCTGGCACCTGATGCGCCCCGAGGCCAGTTACCGCTTCCAGCGTCTGGGCCAGGGCACGGTGCCGCGCATGGCGCCGCCGCCGGACCTGACCCAGGCGTTGCTGAATCTTTTGAACAACGCCGCCGACGCCTGTCCCGAAGGGCTGCAAGTGACCCTGGACTGGAATCCCGAAGACTTGACCATCAGCATCCGCGACCACGGTGCCGGTGTGCCGCTGGCCATCGCCGAGCAGATCGGCAAGCCGTTTTTTACCACCAAGGGCAAAGGTTTCGGCCTGGGCCTGTTTTTGAGCAAGGCCAGCGTGACACGCGCCGGCGGCTCAGTGAAACTCTATAGTCATGAGGAAGGCGGCACGCTCACCGAGCTGCGTCTGCCCCATGGCGCACGAGGAGACGAACATGAGTGACGACATCCAGGTTGAAGGCGAAGAGCTGCCGCATTTGCTGCTGGTCGACGACGACGCGACCTTTACCCGGGTCATGGCCCGCGCCATGGCTCGCCGCGGTTTTCGCGTCAGCACCGCCAGTTCCGCCGAAGAAGGCCTGACCCTGGCCCAGGGCGACCTGCCGGACTACGCCGCGCTGGACCTGAAAATGGATGGCGATTCGGGCCTGGTGCTGCTGCCCAAGCTGCTGGAAATGGATCCGGAAATGCGCGTGGTGATTCTCACCGGCTATTCGAGCATTGCCACCGCCGTCGAGGCGATCAAGCGCGGCGCCTGCAACTACCTGTGCAAGCCGGCCGATGCCGACGACGTGCTGGCCGCGCTGTTGTCCGAACACGCCGACCTCGACAGCCTGGTGCCGGAAAACCCGATGTCCGTGGACCGCCTGCAGTGGGAACACATTCAGCGCGTGTTGACCGAACACGAAGGCAACATCTCCGCCACCGCCCGCGCCTTGGGCATGCACCGCCGCACACTGCAGCGCAAACTGCAGAAACGTCCCGTTCGCCGCTGAACCTGCGCTGAACAGATGCAGGTCGTTCCTCGCAACAATCCGAACCGATCATCTATGATCGGTTCGTGCCTGTACTTTTTCTTATCGAGCCTTATCCATGAATCAGAACGCTGAGTATTGCGCGGTCAACGATGCTGTGCGCGGGCAGTTTTTTCGCAAGGTCTGGGCGATCATCACGCCCTACTGGCGCAGCGAAGAGAAGGGCAAGGCCTGGACGTTGCTGATCGCGGTGATTGCGCTGTCGCTGTTCAGCGTGGCGATCTCGGTGTGGATCAACAGCTGGTACAAGGATTTCTACAACGCCCTGCAGCAGAAGGACGAAGCGGCGTTCTGGAAGCTGATCCTGTACTTCTGCGGCATTGCCACCGTGGCGATTCTCGGCGCGGTGTATCGGCTTTATCTGACCCAGATGCTGACGATCCGCTGGCGGGCCTGGCTCACCGAAAAGCATTTCGGTCGCTGGCTGGCGGACAAGAACTACTACCAGCTGGAGCAGGGCGGCTACACCGATAACCCGGACCAGCGGATTTCCGAAGACCTTAACAACTTCACCAGCGACACCCTGAGCCTGGGCATCGGCCTGCTGCGCAACATCGTCAGCCTGGTGTCGTTCTCGATCATCCTCTGGGGCGTCTCGGGCAGCATCGAACTGTTCGGTATCACCATTCCCGGCTACATGTTCTGGGGCGTGCTGTTGTACGCGGTAGTGGGTAGCTGGCTGACGCACCTGATCGGTCGTCGCCTGATTGGCTTGAACAACCGCCAGCAACGCTTCGAAGCCGACCTGCGTTTCTCCATGGTGCGCATTCGCGAGAATGCCGAAAGCATCGCGCTGTACAACGGCGAACCCAATGAACATCGCCGGCTGAACAATCGCTTCTCGATGGTCTGGCACAACTTCTGGGACATCATGCGGGTGTCCAAGCGCCTGACCTTCTTCACCTCCGGCTACGAGCAGGCGGCGGTGATCTTCCCGTTCATGCTGGCCGCGCCGCGTTATCTGGCCGGCAAGATCGAGCTGGGCGAACTGATGCAGATCAGCTCGGCATTCGGCAATGTCCAGGACAACTTCAGCTGGTTCATCAGCGCGTACCAGAGCCTCGCCTCGTGGCGCGCGACCTGCGATCGTCTGCTGAGCTTCCGTCAGGCCATGACCGACAACGAGCAACGGGCACCGGCCATCGATGTGCAGAACCAGGGGGATGCGTTGAAAGTGCACAACCTGGGCCTGGATCTGGTCGATGGTCGTCATCTGCTGACCAATGCCGACATGACTGTGGAGGAGGGCGAGCGCGTGATGCTCAGCGGTCGCTCCGGCAGCGGCAAGTCGACGCTGTTGCGAGCCATGGGTCACCTGTGGCCGGCGGGGCACGGCAGCATTCGCCTGCCGGCGGCGCGATATCTGTTCCTGCCGCAAAAACCTTACCTGCCAATTGGCACGCTGCGTGAGGCGTTGAGTTATCCACAAGCCGGCGACACCTACCCGAACGAGCGTTACGAGCAGGTTCTGGAAACCTGCCGCTTGCCGCATCTGATCGGGCGTCTGGACGAGGCCAATCACTGGCAGCGCATGTTGTCGCCGGGTGAGCAGCAGCGTCTGGCCTTCGCCCGTGCGCTGCTGTACGCACCGCAGTGGCTATATATGGACGAAGCGACTTCGGCGATGGACGAGGAAGACGAAGCGACGCTGTACCAGGCATTGATCGATGAGCTGCCGGGATTGAGCATCGTCAGCGTCGGCCACCGCAGCAGCCTGAAGCGCTTCCATCCGCGGCATGTGCGGATCGACAACGGGCATTTGGTGGATCAGACCGTGACTGCCTGAACCGACCCCCTGTAGGAGCGGGCAGTGTAGGGGTAGAGGTGATCGTACAACCCCGTTGAGCTATGATGCGATTTCAGCCGATTCTTCGAGACAGATGTTCACCATGGAAAACCCGAACGACGCACCACGCCTACCTCGCAAGCGCCGCAGCCTCGCTCAGGAACTGGTGACGGTGCTGTCCGAGCAGATCCGCGACGGTCACCTCAAGCGCGGCGACAAGTTGCCCACCGAGTCGGCGATCATGGATGCCCATGGCGTCAGCCGCACCGTGGTGCGCGAGGCGATTTCCCGTTTGCAGGCAGCCGGCCAGGTGGAAACCCGCCACGGCATCGGCACCTTCGTGCTCGACACCCCAAGCCCCAGCGGCTTTCGCATCGACCCGGCCACCGTGGTCACCTTGCGTGACGTATTGGCCGTTCTGGAATTGCGCATCAGCCTCGAAACCGAATCCGCCGGCCTTGCCGCGCAACGCCGCACCACCGAGCAGCTTGGCCTGATGCGCGCAGCGCTCGATGCGCTGAACGAAAGCGTCGCCCACGCCAGCGATGCGGTGGCGTCGGACTTCCAGTTCCACCTGCAGATTGCCCTGGCGACCGGCAACCGCTATTTCACCGACATCATGACCCACCTGGGTACCAGCATCATCCCGCGTACCCGCCTGAACTCCGCGCGCCTGGCCCATGACGATCAGCAGCATTACATGAATCGCCTGAGCCGCGAGCACGAAGAAATCTACGAAGCCATCGCCCGCCAGGACTCTGACGCTGCCCGAGCCGCGATGCGCCTGCACTTGACCAACAGCCGCGAGCGGTTGCGCCATGCCCATGAAGAGGCTGAGGCGCAGCGGGGGTAAGTTTCCATCCCAAGTCATTTGTCGACATTGCGGCAGTCTTCGCGGGCAAGCCTCGCTCCCACAGGTTTTTGGATCGATCAGATCAACACGAAACCTGTGGGAGCGAGGCTTGCCCGCGAAGAGGCCATTAGCCATTTCGCAATCCTCTGATTTCTCCTACTAAATCTTCCGACAACGTATCTCTATCAAACCGTTGATCGCGTAACCCGACCTATTCCTCACATCCTGAAACCCCCGTATCCATGGGCTATCAATCCATCTTGTCGAACAATTTTCACCTCTGACGATGAAATGCAGTTGACGGTTGTATTTTAAGTTGTACGATGACCTACAACTTCAGCGTCGGGCTGAACGGTCTCCACACACAAACGTCGCAATCCAGGGTGTTCGAACAATGAATCCACAAGAACTTAAGTCCATCCTCTCTGCCGGTCTGCTGTCTTTCCCGGTCACCGATTTCAATGCCCAGGGCGATTTCAACCGCGCTGGCTACATCAAGCGTCTGGAGTGGCTGGCCCCGTACGGCGCCTCGGCCCTGTTCGCCGCCGGCGGCACCGGTGAGTTCTTCTCCCTGGCCGCCAGCGAATACTCGGAAATCATCAAGACCGCCGTCGACACCTGCGCTACCAGCGTGCCAATCCTGGCCGGTGTCGGTGGTTCGACCCGTCAGGCCATCGAATACGCTCAGGAAGCCGAGCGTCTGGGCGCCAAGGGTCTGCTGTTGCTGCCGCACTACCTGACCGAAGCCAGCCAGGACGGCGTTGCCGCCCACGTTGAAGCCGTGTGCAAATCGGTGAACATCGGTGTGGTGGTCTACAACCGCAACGTCTGCCGCCTGAACGCGGTGCAGCTGGAGCGTCTGGCCGAGCGTTGCCCGAACCTGATCGGTTACAAGGATGGTCTGGGTGACATCGAACTGATGGTGTCGATCCGTCGTCGCCTGGGCGATCGCTTCAGCTACCTGGGCGGCTTGCCGACCGCTGAAGTCTACGCCGCGGCCTACAAGGCGCTGGGCGTGCCGGTCTACTCCTCGGCGGTGTTCAACTTCATCCCGAAAACCGCGATGGACTTCTACCACGCCATCGCTCGCGACGATCACGCCACCGTTGCCAAGATCATCGACGACTTCTTCCTGCCGTACCTGGACATCCGTAACCGCAAAGCCGGTTACGCGGTGAGCATCGTCAAGGCCGGGGCAAAAATTGCCGGCTACGACGCAGGTCCTGTGCGCACCCCGCTGACCGACCTGACCGGCGAAGAGTACGAAATGCTCGCCGCGCTCATGGACAAGCAGGGCGCCCAGTAACACACCCGTTTTAACGAGGCCGCTGAGTATTCAGCGGCCTTTTGCGTGAGATCTCTTTGTTTCGAGGGCAGTCCCGTGACAAATGCAAAACGTTACGACAACTACATCAACGGCGAGTGGGTTGCCGGTGCCGATTACTCGGCCAACATCAATCCGTCCGAACTGAGCGACAATATCGGCGACTACGCCAAGGCTGACCTGGCCCAGGTCAACGCCGCCATCGATGCCGCCCGCGCCGCATTCCCGGCCTGGTCCACCTCCGGTATCCAGGCGCGCCACGATGCACTGGACAAGGTCGGCACCGAAATCCTCGCCCGTCGCGATGAGCTCGGCACCCTGTTGGCCCGGGAAGAGGGCAAGACCCTGCCGGAAGCCATCGGTGAAGTGACCCGCGCCGGTAATATCTTCAAGTTCTTCGCCGGCGAATGCTTGCGTCTGTCCGGCGACTACGTGCCGTCGGTGCGTCCTGGCGTCAACGTTGAAGTCACTCGCGAAGCCCTGGGCGTGGTCGGCTTGATCACGCCGTGGAACTTCCCGATTGCCATTCCGTCGTGGAAAATCGCCCCGGCCCTGGCCTACGGCAACTGCGTGGTGCTCAAGCCGGCGGATCTGGTGCCGGGCTGCGCCTGGGCGCTGGCGGAAATCATCTCCCGCGCAGGCTTCCCGGCTGGCGTGTTCAACCTGGTGATGGGCAGCGGTCGCGTGGTTGGCGATGCGCTGGTCAACAGCCCGAAGGTCGACGGCATCAGCTTCACCGGTTCCGTGGGTGTGGGTCGTCAGATCGCGGTCAGCTGCGTTTCGCGTCAGGCCAAGGTCCAGCTGGAAATGGGCGGCAAGAACCCGCAAATCATCCTCGATGACGCCGACCTCAAGCAGGCCGTCGAGTTGTCGGTGCAGAGCGCGTTCTACTCCACTGGCCAGCGTTGCACCGCCTCGAGCCGCCTGATCGTCACCGCCGGGATTCACGACAAGTTCGTCGAAGCCATGGCCGAGCGCATGAAGTCGATCAAGGTCGGTCACGCACTCAAGGCCGGCACCGATATCGGTCCGGTGGTTTCCCAGGCTCAGCTTGAACAGGACATGAAGTACATCGACATCGGCCAGTCCGAAGGCGCGCGCCTGGTGAGTGGCGGTGGCCTGGTGACCTGCGACACCGAGGGCTACTTCCTCGCGCCAACGCTGTTTGCCGACAGCGAAGCGTCGATGCGCATCAGCCGCGAAGAGATCTTTGGCCCGGTGGCCAACATCGTTCGCGTGGCCGATTACGAAGCCGCGCTGGCCATGGCCAATGACACCGAATTCGGTCTGTCGGCGGGCATTGCCACCACGTCCCTGAAGTACGCCAACCACTTCAAGCGCCACTCCCAGGCCGGGATGGTGATGGTCAACCTGCCGACCGCCGGCGTGGATTACCACGTTCCGTTCGGTGGGCGTAAGGGTTCATCCTATGGATCACGTGAGCAAGGCCGCTATGCGCAAGAGTTCTACACAGTCGTGAAGACCAGCTACATCGGCTCCTGATACACCGCGACACCCTGCAGGAGCTGCCGCAGGCTGCGATCTTTGCTTTAAAAAATCAAAAGATCGCAGCCTCGTTTCACTCGACAGCTCCTGCAGGAACAAAAAAAGAATCACCCGCGCATAAAAATAATCAGTGGGAGTACATCTACATGCAATCGACCCAAAAGCCGACTCACGTCCGCTACCTGATCCTGCTCATGCTGTTTCTGGTGACCACGATCAACTACGCCGACCGGGCGACTATCGCCATCGCCGGCTCCAGCCTGCAAAAAGACCTCGGCATCGACGCGGTCACCCTTGGCTATATCTTCTCCGCATTCGGTTGGGCCTACGTGGCCGGGCAAATTCCCGGTGGCTGGCTGCTGGACCGTTTCGGCTCGAAAAAAATCTACGCCCTGAGCATCTTCACCTGGTCGCTGTTCACCGTGCTGCAAGGCTTCGTCGGTGAATTCGGCATGTCCACGGCGGTGGTTGCGCTGTTCATGCTGCGCTTCCTGGTAGGCCTGGCCGAAGCGCCATCCTTCCCGGGTAACGCCCGCATCGTAGCCGCCTGGTTCCCGACCGCTGAACGCGGTACGGCCTCGGCGATCTTCAACTCGGCGCAATACTTCGCCACCGTGCTGTTCGCGCCGCTGATGGGCTGGATCGTCTACTCCTTCGGCTGGGAACACGTGTTCATCGTCATGGGTATCCTGGGCATCATCTTCTCGCTGGTCTGGCTGAAAGTGATCTACAGCCCGCGTGAACACCCACGGATCAACGATGCCGAGTTCAAGCACATCTCCGAGAACGGCGGCATGGTCGACATGGACCAGAAGGGCAAGAAGGCCGACGGTCCGAAGTGGGACTACATCCGCCAACTGCTGACCAACCGCATGATGCTCGGCGTGTACCTGGGCCAGTACTGCATCAACGGCATCACCTACTTCTTCCTGACCTGGTTCCCGGTGTACCTGGTGCAGGAGCGTGGCATGACCATCCTCAAGGCGGGTTTCATCGCGTCCTTGCCGGCCATCTGCGGCTTCATCGGTGGTGTGCTCGGCGGGGTGATTTCCGATTACCTGCTGCGCAAGGGCCATTCCCTGACCTTCGCCCGCAAGGCACCGATCATCGCCGGCCTGCTGGTATCGAGCAGCATCGTGGCGTGCAACTACGTGGACATCGAATGGATGGTGGTCGGCTTCATGGCCCTGGCATTCTTCGGCAAAGGCGTGGGCGCACTGGGCTGGGCGGTGGTGTCCGACACTTCGCCTAAACAGATCGCCGGTCTGAGCGGTGGCCTGTTCAACACCTTCGGCAACCTGGCATCGATCACCACCCCGATCGTCATCGGCTACATCATCAGCTCTACCGGCTCGTTCAAGTGGGCGCTGGTATTCGTTGGTTGCAACGCGCTGGTTGCGGTGTTCAGCTATCTGGTCATCGTAGGTCCGATCAAGCGTGTGGTACTCAAGGAGCCACCGGTGAACGGTCCTGAAACCAACAACAAATTGTCTCAAGCCCATTCCTGAGGAGCGGCGTCATGCAGTTGATTGAACATTCCGACTCGCCGCGCTACATCCGCCTGCACGAGCGGGACAATGTAGTGATCGTGGTCAACGATCAGGGCGTACCGGCCGGTACTGCGTTTGCCGATGGATTGGTCACCGTGGACTTCGTGCCACAGAGCCACAAGGTCACCCTGGAAGACATTCCCGAGGGCGGCCAGGTGATTCGTTACGGCCAGGTCATTGGCTACGCGTTGCAGCCGATTCCACGCGGCAGCTGGGTCAAGGAAGATCAACTGCGTATGCCGACCGCGCCACCGCTGGACAGCCTGCCGCTGTCCACCGAGGTGCCGGACGCGCAGGCACCGCTGGAGGGTTACACCTTCGAGGGTTATCGCAACGCCGACGGCACCGTCGGCACGCGCAACATTCTCGGTATCACCACGACCGTGCAGTGTGTGACCGGTGTGCTGGATCACGCGGTCAAGCGCATCAAGGACGAGTTGCTGCCCAAGTATCCGCATGTCGATGACGTGGTGGCGCTGACCCACAGCTACGGCTGTGGCGTGGCGATCACCGCCACCGACGCCTACATCCCGATTCGCACCGTGCGCAACCTGGCGCGCAACCCGAACCTGGGTGGCGAGGCGCTGGTGATCAGCCTGGGCTGCGAGAAGTTGCAGGCCGGGCAGGTGATGCACGAGGACGATGCCTCGGTGGACTTGAGCGAGCCGTGGCTGTATCGCCTGCAGGACTCCAGCCACGGTTTCACCGAGATGATCGAGCAGATCATGGAGCTGGCGGAAACCCGTCTGAAGAAGCTCGATCAGCGCCGTCGGGAAACCGTGCCGGCGTCCGAGCTGATCCTGGGCATGCAGTGCGGCGGCAGCGATGCGTTTTCCGGCATCACCGCCAACCCGGCCCTGGGCTATGCCTCGGACCTGTTGTTGCGTGCGGGCGCGACGGTGATGTTTTCCGAAGTGACCGAAGTGCGTGACGCCATCTATCTGCTGACGTCCCGGGCGAAAACCGAAAGCGTCGCCCAGGAACTGGTGCGGGAAATGGACTGGTACGACCGTTACCTGGCCAAGGGCGAAGCGGATCGCAGCGCCAACACCACGCCGGGCAACAAGAAGGGCGGGCTGTCGAATATTGTCGAGAAATCCCTGGGGTCGATCGTCAAGTCTGGCAGCAGCGCGATCACTGGCGTGCTTGGCCCTGGCGAGCGCTTCAAGGAAAAAGGCCTGATCTTCTGCGCGACCCCGGCCAGCGATTTCGTCTGCGGGACCTTGCAGTTGGCGGCGGGGATGAACCTGCACGTGTTCACCACCGGTCGCGGCACGCCTTACGGGCTGGCCATGGCCCCGGTAGTGAAGGTCTCGACCCGCACCGAGCTGGCCCAGCGCTGGCCGGACCTGATCGACATCGACGCCGGCCGCATCGCAACCGGTCGTGCTTCCATCGAGGAGCTGGGTTGGGAGCTGTTCCACTACTACCTGGATGTGGCCAGCGGCAAGGCGCAGACCTGGGCCGAGCGGCACAAGCTGTACAACGACATTACCCTGTTCAATCCGGCGCCGATCACCTGAGACCGAGTCGCCTGCTTCGCGAGCAAGCCCGCTCCCACATGGAATGCGCTGTACCTGTGGGAGCGGGCTTGCTCGCGAAGGCTTTCTACCAGACGCCAACGTCCTCTGTGGCTTATCATTAGCTCACTAACGACACCCACCTCAAGGTCCTCCCCGGCATGCTGGCAATCTTCCTCGAAACCCTGAACATCACCGCTCCGGTGTTTGCCATGCTGTTTCTGGGGGTGTTGCTCAAGCGCATCGACTGGATCAACGACAATTTCATTCACACAGCGTCGGCCCTGGTGTTCAACGTCACCATGCCGGCGTTGCTGTTTCTGGGCATCCTGCATGCCGACCTGCACGCCGCGCTGCAGCCGGCGCTGCTGATCTACTTCTGCGTCGCGACCCTGGTGTGCTTTGCCATCGCCTGGGGCTGGGCGATTTTCCGTTGCCCGCGCGAAGACCGCGGTATCTACACCCAGGGTGCCTTTCGCGGCAACAACGGGGTGATCGGCCTCGCGTTGGCGGCGAGCATGTACGGCGACTACGGGATTTCCCTCGGCGCGATCCTTGCGGCACTGGTGATCCTGTTCTACAACACGCTCTCGACCATCGTCCTGGCGGTGTACAGCCCGGTGATCAAGTCCGATCCGTGGAGCATCTGCAAAAGCGTGGTCAGCAATCCGCTGATCATCAGCGTGATCGCGGCGGCGCCCTTTGCCTATTTCAACATCGGCTTGCCGGGGTGGCTGGAAACCTCCGGCCAGTACCTGGCGCAAACCACCTTGCCACTGGCGCTGATCTGCATCGGCGGCACGCTGTCGCTGGCGGCGCTGCGCAAAAGCGGCAAAATGGCGCTCAGCTCGAGCCTGGTGAAAATGCTCGGCCTGCCGGTGCTGGCGACGCTGGGCGCGTGGCTGTGGGGATTCCGTGGGGCGGAGCTGGGGATTCTGTTTCTGTACTTCGGCAGCCCGACCGCGGCGGCCAGTTTCGTCATGGCGCGGGCGGCGGATGGTAATCATGAATTGGCGGCGGCGATCATCGTGATCACCACGTTGATGGCGGCGGTGACCACCAATATCGGGATCTTTTTGTTGCAGTGGGGTGGGTGGATCTAGGCCCGGGATTTGTGGTGTCTTTGCGGGCCTCTTCGCGGGCAAGCCTCGCTCCTGCAGGGGCGGCGTGTCACACCTCAAAACCTGTAGGAGCGAGGCTTGCCCGCGAAAGCGTCAGATCTATCACTCGGATTTCTGGTAGGTATCGATCACTTCCTGCGCCGCCCGAAACGCATCGATCGCCGCCGGCACGCCCGCATACACCGCGCAGTGCAGCAACGCCTCGCGAATCTCTTCCACCGTGCAACCGTTGTTCAGCGCACCGCGCACGTGCCCCTTCAATTCCTGCGGGCACTTCAGTGCCGTCAGGGCGGCGAGGGTGATCAGGCTGCGGGTTTTCAGTGGCAGGCCTTCGCGGTTCCAGACGCCGCCCCAGGCGTGTTCGTTGACGAAGTCCTGCAGCGGCTGGGTGAACTCGGTGGCATTGCCCAGTGCGCGGTCGACGAAGGCATCGCCCATCACTTGGCGACGTACTTCAACGCCGGATTTCTTGTTCTTGGTCATGGCAATTCCCTCTTGTGGTGTTGGCGACGCCAGGCGCGCAGCGACGTGAACAGCAGGAACGCCACCAGCGCCGGCAGGACGAAAAACAGCATCAGGTGCTCAAGCTTGCCCGCCAGCGGCATCCCGGTGGTGAACGACACCACGTGCAGGCCGTAAGCCAGGTACAAGCCGAGAAACAGCAAGCCTTCGGCGCGGGTCACCCGGTAACCGGAATAGAACACCGGCAGGCACAGCGCGGTAACGCCGAGCATCACCGGCAGGTCGAAATCCAGGGCGTTGGGCGATACCGACAGCGGCGCTGGCGCGATCAACGCCGTCACACCCAGCACACCCAGCAGGTTGAACAGGTTGCTGCCGACCACGTTGCCCACGGCGATCTCACGCTCACCGCGCAATGCGGCGATCAGCGAGGTGGCGAGTTCCGGCAGGGAGGTGCTGACGGCGACGATGGTCAGGCCGATGATTCGCTCCGACAGCCCGAGATCGGTGGCAACCGACACGGCCGCACCGAGCAGCAGGTGCCCGGCGTACACCAGCATCGCCAGACCGGCAACGATCATCAGCAGGCTGCTGATCCAAGGTGCCGGTCCGCTTTGCTCATGGCTCGATACCGGGCGCACCGAGTGCCGCGACTGACGCAGCAGCAGGCCCAGATATAGCAGCAATGCCGCCAGCAGAATCATGCCGTCGGTGCGGGTCAGGTCTTCGTTCCAGGCCAACACGAACACCAGCAGGCTGGCGCCGATCATCAGGGGAATGTCCAGGCGCACCAGTTGGCGCGACACCCGTAACGGGATGATCAGCGCCGACAGACCGAGGGTGACGAGGATGTTGAAAATGCTGCTGCCGATCACGCTGCCAACGGCGATGTCGGCGTTGTGCGCCAGGGTCGCTTGCAAACTCACCGCCATCTGCGGTGCGCTGCTGCCGAGGGCGACGATGGTCAGGCCGATGATCAGCGGGCGGACATGCAGGCGAGCGGCCAGACGCACGGCGGCGCGGACCATCAGTTCGGCGCCGGCGATCAGCAGCACCAGGCCGCTGATCAATTCGATCAGGCTGATCAGCGGAATGTCGGCTAGTCCGAAAATAGTCGGGGCTCCGTATCAGTCGAGGGCCTGCACGCGAACCCGTGCGGTGCCGCTTCTGAGCATCCCCAAGCGTTCGGCGGCTTCGTGGGACAGGTCGATCAGACGGCCGCGGGTGTGAGGTCCGCGATCGTTGATGCGCACCACGCAGGATCTGTCGTTGCTCAGATTGGTGACCTTCACCCGCGTGCCGAAGGGCAGTTGGCGGTGGGCGGCGGTCAGGGAATTCTTGTCGAAACGCTCGCCGCTGGCGGTGCGTTTGCCTTGATGTTTGGCGCCGTAATAGGACGCTATGCCGGTCTTGTCATAGCCATGCGGGTCGACGGTGTCGGTGCTGGCGCAGCCGGCAAGCAGCGAGAGCAGGGCGCAGGCGCCGAGTAGACGCTTCATAAACGGATTCCCCGAAGCAACTGTAAGCGGTTTATGTGGCGAGGGGGCTCGCCCCCGCTGGACTGCGCAGCAGTCCCAAAACTGAATACTGGGATTGTCAGATAATCCGCAAGTTCAGCCTTCGGGGTCGCTTCGCAACCCAACGGGGGCAAGCCCCCTCGCCACACAAGCTCGCTCCTGCAAGGTTTTGAGCCAGGTTTGAAAACTGGCTCCATCTTTGTCAGCCTTCGAGCTTGCTTTTCAGCAATTCGTTCACTTGCTGCGGGTTGGCCTTGCCTTTGGAGGCTTTCATGGCCTGGCCGACGAAGAAGCCGAACATCTTGCCGCGCTTGGCTTCGTCTGCCGCGCGGTACTGTTCGACCTGCTCGGCGTTGGCCGCGAGCATTTCGTCCAGCACGGCGGAGATGGCGCCGGTGTCGGTCACTTGCTTGAGGCCGCGCTTGTCGATGATCTCGTCAGCGTTACCTTCGCCGTTGGCCATGGCTTCGAACACCACCTTGGCGATCTTGCCGGAGATGGTGTTGTCCTTGATGCGCAGCAGCATGCCGCCCAGTTGCTCGGCCGAAACCGGCGACTCTTCGATGTCCAGGCCTTGCTTGTTGAGCAGGCTGCCCAACTCCACCATCACCCAGTTGGCCGCCAGCTTGGCGTCCCCGCCGATGCTGGCGACTTTTTCGAAGTAGTCTGCCTGCTCGCGGCTGGTGGCCAGCACGCTGGCGTCGTAGACCGACAGACCGAACTGCGCCTGGAAACGCTCGCGTTTCTGCGGCGGCAATTCCGGCAGGGTCGCGCGCACTTCATCGAGGAAGGATTGCTCGATGACCACCGGCAGCAGGTCCGGATCGGGGAAGTAACGGTAGTCGTTGGCTTCCTCTTTACTGCGCATCGGACGGGTCTCGTCCTTGTTCGGATCGTACAGGCGGGTCTGCTGGATCACCTTGCCACCGTCTTCGATCAGCTCGATCTGACGCTGGATTTCGCTGTTGATCGCCTTCTCGATGAAGCGGAACGAGTTGACGTTCTTGATCTCGCAGCGGGTGCCGAACTCGGCCTGGCCTTTCGGACGGATCGACACGTTGCAGTCGCAACGCAGCGAGCCTTCGGCCATATTGCCGTCGCAGATGCCCAGGTAACGCACCAGCGCATGGATCGCCTTGACGTAGGCCACGGCTTCCTTGGCGCTGCGCATGTCAGGCTCGGAAACGATTTCCAGCAGCGGCGTGCCGGCACGGTTCAGGTCGATGCCGGTAGCGCCGCCGAATTCCTCGTGCAGGCTCTTGCCGGCGTCTTCTTCCAGGTGCGCGCGGGTGATGCCGACGCGTTTGACCGTGCCGTCTTCCAGGGCGATGTCCAGGTGGCCCTTGCCGACGATCGGCAATTCCATCTGGCTGATCTGATAGCCCTTGGGCAGGTCAGGGTAGAAGTAGTTCTTGCGGGCGAACACGTTGTGCTGGCCGATCTCGGCGTCGATCGCCTGACCGAACATCACGGCCATGCGCACCGCTTCCTGGTTCAGCACCGGCAGAACGCCAGGCATGCCCAGGTCGATCAGGCTGGCCTGGGTGTTCGGCTCGGAACCGAACGTGGTGGAACTACCGGAAAAGATTTTCGACCGGGTGGTGAGCTGGGTGTGAATCTCCAGCCCGATCACGACTTCCCATTGCATGTGTTTCTCCTCAGAAGCCGGTTGGGGTGCGGGTGTGCCAGTCAGTATTGAGCTGGTACTGGTGCGCAACGTTGAGCAAGCGGCCTTCCTGGAAATACGGGGCGAGCAGCTGCACGCCGACCGGCAGACCGTCGACGAAACCGGCAGGCATGGACAAGCCCGGCAGACCCGCGAGGTTGGCGGTGATGGTGTAGACGTCTTCCAGGTACGCAGCGACCGGGTCGCTGTTCTTGGCGCCGAGCTTCCAGGCCGGGTTCGGCGTGGTTGGGCCGAGGATGATGTCGACTTCATTGAAGGCAGCCATGAAGTCGTTCTTGATCAAGCGACGGATCTTCTGTGCCTTCAGGTAATAGGCATCGTAGTAACCGGCGGACAGCGCGTAGGCGCCGACCATGATCCGGCGCTGCACTTCCGCGCCGAAGCCTTCGCCACGGGAACGCTTGTACAGGTCGCTCAGGTTGACCGGGTTCTCGCAACGATGGCCGAAGCGCACGCCGTCGAAACGCGAAAGGTTCGAGGAGGCTTCAGCCGGGGCGATCACGTAGTACGCAGGAATGGCGTGCTGCATGTTCGGCAGGCTGATTTCCTTGACCACGGCGCCGAGCTTTTCCAGCTCCTTGACGCTGTTGTGGATCAGCTCGGCGATGCGCGGGTCGAGACCGGCGCCGAAGTACTCTTTCGGCACGCCGATGCGCAGGCCCTGCAGCGAGCCGTTTAGGCCGGCGCTGTAGTCCGGCACGGGTTCGTCGATGCTGGTGGAGTCATTCGGATCGAAGCCGGCCATACCTTGCAACAAAATTGCACAGTCTTCGGCGGTGCGAGCCAACGGACCGCCCTGATCGAGACTGGAGGCGTAGGCGATCATGCCCCAACGGGAAACGCGACCGTACGTCGGTTTCAGGCCGGTGAGGTTGGTCAGCGCAGCGGGCTGACGAATGGAACCGCCGGTGTCGGTGCCGGTGGCGGCGGGCAGCAGACGAGCGGCAACCGCGGCGGCCGAACCACCGGACGAACCGCCCGGTACGTGCTCCAGGTTCCACGGGTTTTTCACCGCGCCGTAGTAGCTCGACTCGTTGGCCGAGCCCATGGCGAATTCGTCCATGTTGGTCTTGCCCAGGGTCACAGCCCCGGCAGCGGCCAGCTTGGCGACCACGGTGGCGTCGTAGGGCGCCTTGAAGTTGTCGAGCATCTTCGAGCCGCAGCTGGTGCGGATGCCCTGGGTGCAGAACAGGTCTTTATGGGCGATCGGCGCGCCGAGCAGGGCGCCGTCCTCACCATTGGCCCGGCGCGCGTCAGCGGCTTTCGCCTGGCTGAGGGCCAGCTCTTCGGTGAGGCTGATGAAACTGTTGAGCTGCGGATCGAGCTGGGCGATGCGCGCCAGCAGGGCTTTGGTCAGCTCTTCGGAGGAAAACTTCTTGTCGGCGAGACCGCGGGCGATCTCGGCCAGAGTCAATTGATGCATTGCAGGCTCTTTCCCTTTAGTCGATGACTTTCGGAACCAGGTACAGGCCGTTTTCGACCGCTGGTGCGATGGACTGGTAGGCCTCGCGATTATTGGTCTCGGTCACGACGTCCGCACGCAGGCGCTGGCTGGCTTCCAGTGGGTGGGCCAGCGGTTCGATACCATCGGTATTGACGGCCTGCATTTCGTCGACCAGTCCGAGAATGCTGTTGAGGGCCGAAGTGACGTTTGGAAGATCGGCTTCATTGAGGCCAAGGCAGGCCAGATGAGCGATTTTTTCCACGTCGGAGCGTTCTAGAGCCATTGGGGTTCTCCAGTGGAAAACAAAACGGACACTGTCCGTGTGTTAGTTTGTCGGAACGCAACCGCACTTCTACGGTCATAAGGCCGCGATTGTGGGGCTTGGTGCGCAGAAAAGCGGCCAATTTAACATATTGGCGCCTTGCCCAAAATCCCTGTCGTTGTTAGAGTTTGCCGCACTTTTTTACCCACGCGTTGCCTAGGGTCCCTTTCCCATGTTCAAGAAACTGCGTGGCATGTTTTCCAGCGATCTTTCCATTGACCTGGGCACTGCCAACACCCTTATTTACGTGCGCGAGCGCGGTATCGTCCTGAATGAGCCATCGGTTGTGGCCATTCGGACACACGGTAACCAGAAAAGTGTCGTCGCTGTCGGCACCGAAGCCAAGCGCATGCTGGGCCGTACTCCAGGCAATATTGCTGCCATTCGTCCGATGAAGGACGGCGTGATCGCCGACTTCAGCGTCTGCGAAAAAATGCTGCAGTACTTCATCAACAAGGTTCACGAAAACAGTTTCCTGCAGCCTAGCCCTCGCGTGTTGATCTGCGTTCCGTGCAAATCCACCCAGGTCGAGCGTCGTGCCATCCGTGAATCGGCCCTTGGTGCCGGTGCCCGTGAAGTATTCCTGATCGAAGAGCCAATGGCCGCTGCAATCGGTGCCGGCCTGCCGGTTGAAGAAGCCCGCGGTTCGATGGTCGTGGACATCGGTGGTGGTACCACCGAAATCGCCCTGATCTCCCTGAACGGTGTGGTTTACGCCGAATCCGTACGCGTTGGCGGCGACCGCTTCGACGAAGCGATCATCACCTACGTGCGTCGCAACTACGGCAGCCTGATCGGCGAATCCACCGCCGAACGCATCAAGCAGGAAATCGGTACTGCCTACCCGGGCGGCGAAGTCCGTGAAGTCGACGTTCGCGGCCGTAACCTGGCCGAAGGCGTTCCACGCGCATTCACCCTGAACTCCAACGAAGTGCTGGAAGCTCTGCAAGAGTCCCTGGCCACTATCGTTCAGGCCGTGAAGAGCGCTCTGGAGCAATCGCCTCCGGAACTGGCTTCCGATATCGCCGAGCGTGGTCTGGTCCTGACCGGTGGTGGCGCCTTGCTGCGTGACCTCGACAAGTTGCTGGCCCAGGAAACCGGTCTGCCGGTGATCGTCGCCGAAGACCCGCTGACCTGCGTAGCTCGCGGCGGTGGCCGTGCATTGGAAATGATGGATAAGCACACCATGGATCTGCTCTCCAGCGAATAAGTCGCCGGATTGCCTCTATGCTGTTGAGCGCGCAGGCGGCACTTTGCAGTGCTGCCTGTTCGCGTTTATCTTCTGTCAGTTTTCATCCAGGCCGGTCTGCCTATGAATAAAGAGAACATTTGCCTGGGAGGAGCGGCTTATTAAACCGCTTTTCACCAAGGGTCCATCGTTGGGCGTGCGCTTGTTGGTGCTGGTCGTGCTATCGGTCGCGCTGATGGTCGTCGATGCCCGCTTTACACTGCTCAAGCCGGTGCGCAGCCAGATGTCGCTGGTGCTGATGCAGTCCTACTGGATCACCGACCTGCCGCAGCGGCTGTTCGAAGGCGTGGCCAGCCAGTTTGGCAGCCGGACCGAACTCGTCGCCGAAAACGAAAAACTCAAGAGCGAAAACCTGCTGTTGCAGGGGCGCATGCAAAAGCTTGCCTCCCTGACCGAGCAGAACGTTCGCCTGCGCGAATTGCTCAACTCTTCGGCGCTGGTCAATGAAAAGGTCGAAGTGGCCGAACTGATCGGCATGGACCCCAACCCCTTCACCCATCGCATCATCATCAACAAAGGTGAGCGTGATGGTGTGGTCCTCGGCCAGCCGGTGCTCGATGCCCGTGGTCTGATGGGGCAGGTGGTCGAGCTGATGCCTTATACCTCCCGTGTCCTGTTGCTGACCGACTCGACCCACAGCATTCCGGTCCAGGTCAATCGCAACGGCCTGCGGGCGATTGCCAGCGGCACTGGCAACCCGGAACGTCTCGAACTGCGTCACGTGGCGGACACCGCCGACATCAAGGAAGGCGATCTGCTGGTCAGCTCCGGCCTGGGTCAGCGTTTCCCGGCGGGTTATCCGGTGGCCACGGTCAAGGAAGTGCTGCACGACACCGGCCAGCCGTTCGCCGTCGTCCGCGCCGTGCCGACCGCCGCCCTCAATCGCAGCCGTTACCTGTTGCTGGTGTTCAGCGACAACCGCACCGCGGAAGAGCGCGCCAATGACGCCGCGCAGGCCCAGGAAGCACTGGATGCGCAGGGTGGTGGTCCGATGATGCCGGCGACCGTGCCGAAGCCCGCGCTGGTTCCGGCTGCGGCGGCGGCACCTGCTGCTCCGGCGACTCCAGCAGCGCCCGCAGCGCCGGCAACGGCCCCGGCGACCACACCGGCCAAACCGGCCGCGTCCCATTCCGCTGCGTCCAAGCCGCCAGCCAAGCCTGCGGTAACGCAACCCGCCAAGCCGGCTGCCAAACCGCCTGTCTCTGCGCCGGCTAACACGGAGAGAGAAGAATAATGGTCGGTGTCAAAGCCTCCCGTAACGGCTGGATCGTCTGGCTGACCTTCGCCATCGGCATGCTGCTCAGCGTCTCGCCGTTGCCGCAATTCATGGAGATCCTCCGCCCGCTGTGGCTTGGCCTGCTGCTGGCGTTCTGGGCCCTGGCCCTGCCGCAGAAGATCGGCATGGTCACCGCCTGGTGCCTGGGCCTGGCTGAAGACGTGCTGTACGGCACGTTGCTGGGCCAGAACGCATTGATCCTGACCCTCATCACCTACCTGGTGCTGGCGCTGCAGCAACGCATGCGGATGTTCCCGATGTGGCAGCAGAGCCTGGTGATCCTGGTGATCTTCGGTCTGGCGCAGCTCGTTCAACTCTGGCTGAGCGCCCTGACCGGCAACCGTCAGCCGACGCTGGCGCTGGTATTGCCGGCACTGGTCAGCGCCTTGCTCTGGCCATGGATCAGCTTCGGTTTGCGTGGATTGCGTCGCCGCTACAAAATCAACTGATTCGGTCAGGCATTTGCCACCTCGACAGGGAGATGTCTTGATGAAATCGCTTTACCTTGCCTCAGGCTCGCCACGTCGGCGTGAACTGCTCACGCAGATTGGCGTGCCGTTCACCGCCGTCAGTGCGGACATCGATGAAACCCCTCTGAATCACGAATCGCCATCGGCCTACGTCGAGCGTCTGGCGCGCGGCAAGGCTGCGGCCGGCCGCAATGTCGTGGTGTCCGATGCACCGTTCTGCGTACTGGGCGCCGATACCGCCGTTGTGCTCGAAGGCAAAATTCTCGGCAAACCGGTTGATGAAGCTGATGCTTGCGCCATGCTGAAGATATTGTCCGGGCGAGAGCATCAAGTCCTGACCGCCATTGCCGTGCTCGAAGGCGACCGCTGCGAGTCGCGGGTCGTCACCAGCAACGTGCTTTTTCGGCAAATCGGCAGCGACGAGGCGGCCGTCTACTGGGCCAGCGGTGAGCCGCGGGACAAGGCCGGTGGTTATGGGATTCAAGGCCTGGGCGCGGTGTTCGTCGCCGCGCTCAATGGAAGTTACTCGGCGGTGGTTGGATTGCCGCTGTGCGAAACCGCGCAACTGCTGGGCCATTTCGGCATACCCTGTTGGCAAACCCCAGCCGCGCGCTGAGCGCCGTGCTGAACAGATGCGGCCACTATCGTGAACATGCCTGAACGAGACCCTGCCATGAGTGAAGAGATCCTGATCAACATCACGCCGATGGAATCACGCGTGGCGGTGGTCGAAAACGGTGTGCTGCAAGAGGTCCATGTCGAACGGACGCAAAAACGCGGGATCGTCGGCAATATCTATAAAGGCAAAGTCATTCGGGTCTTGCCGGGGATGCAGGCGGCTTTCGTCAACATCGGCCTGGATCGTGCCGCGTTTATCCACGCCTCGGAGATTTCCCTGCGTGAAGGTCCGGCGGTGGAAAGCATCGGCGCGCTGGTGCATGAAGGCCAGAGCCTGGTGGTGCAGGTCACCAAGGATCCGATCGGTTCCAAGGGCGCGCGTCTGACCACCCAGTTGTCGATCCCGTCGCGTTATCTGGTGTACATGCCGCGCACTGCACATGTCGGCATTTCCCTGAAGATCGAAGACGAAGCCGAACGTGAGCGCCTGAAACAGGTGGTCAGCGATTGCGTGGCCAAGGAAGGGATCAAGGAAGCCGGCGGTTTCATCCTGCGCACGGCGGCCGAAGGTGCCGGTGGCGATGAAATCCTCATGGACATTCGTTACCTGCGCCGGCTCTGGGACCAGATCAGCGAGCAGATCAAAACCATCAGCGCGCCCAGCGTGATCTACGAAGATCTCGGCCTGGCATTGCGTACCCTGCGCGACCTGGTGAGCCCGAAGATCGAGAAAATTCGCATCGACTCCCGGGAAACCTTCCAGAAAACCACGCAGTTCGTCGCCGAGCTTATGCCGGAAATCGCCGATCGTCTGGAACACTACCCCGGCGAACGGCCAATCTTCGACCTGTACGGCGTCGAAGACGAAATCCAGAAAGCCCTGGAGCGCAAAGTCCCGCTGAAGTCCGGCGGTTACCTGGTGGTCGATCCGGCGGAAGCCATGAGCACCATCGACGTCAACACCGGGGCGTTCGTCGGCCATCGCAATCTCGAAGAGACCATCTTCAAGACCAACCTCGAAGCGGCCACCGCCATCGCTCGCCAACTGCGCCTGCGCAACCTGGGCGGGATCATCATCATCGACTTCATCGACATGGAAGATGAAGAGCATCAGCGCCAGGTCCTGCGCACCCTCGAGAAACAACTGGAGCGCGATCACGCCAAGACCAACATCATCGGCATCACCGAGTTGGGCCTGGTGCAGATGACCCGCAAGCGTACCCGCGAAAGCCTGGAGCAGATCCTCTGCGAGCCATGCACCAGCTGTCAGGGGCGCGGCAAGCTGAAAACTCCTGAGACGATTTGCTACGAAATTTTCCGCGAAATCCTCCGCGAGGCTCGCGCCTATCAGGCGGAAGGCTATCGTGTATTGGCGAACCAGAAAGTCGTCGACCGCCTGCTCGACGAGGAATCGGGCAACGTTGCCGAACTTGAAGGCTTCATCGGACGCACCATTCGGTTTCAGGTAGAAACCATGTATTCCCAGGAACAATACGACGTGGTGCTGCTCTGATACGCGGCGTCACCACTTATCCTGCACGGCTGGCCTCAGCTTTTTGCAAAACTTTTGCCATGGGAGCCAACTGACATGGAGCGTCTGACACGCATTCTGGCCGCACTGACCCGTTGGGGGCTGGGCCTGTGCGCGTTGGTTTTGGTGTTGATGGCGCTGTACGTCAGCCTTGGCCGGGAACTGGCGCCGCTGGTCGCCGAATACCGTACCGAAGTCGAAACCCGGGCCACCGAGGCCTTGGGCATGCCGCTGCAGATCGGTGAGTTGAAAGGCTCCTGGAGCGGTTTCGCGCCGATTGTCTCGGCTCACGATGTCACGGTGGGCGAGGGCGCCAATGCCCTGCATCTGGAAACCGTGCGCGCGGTGCCGGACCTGTGGGCCAGTCTGCTCGCCCGTGAAGTGCGCATCGCCCATCTGTCGCTCAATGGCCTGAAGATCAGCCTCAAGCAAGGCGATGACGGCGAGTGGGCGCTCGAAGGCTTGCCGGTCGTCAAGGACGACAAGCCCCTCGATCCGGAACAGCTGCTCAATCGCATGCAGATGATCCAGCAACTGTCGGTGCTCGACAGCCAGGTGACCCTGCAGCCTTGGGGTGAATCGCCGCTGACCCTCACTTACGTTGGCCTGAACCTGAAAACCGGTATTTCTCGCCAACGCCTCGATGCCCGCCTGACCCTGCCCGACGGCCAGCCAGTGGCCATGAGCTTGCGCACCCGTATTCGCGCGAGCCAGTGGAAGGACGGCGAGGCCGAGGTTTACCTGAGCCTGCCCCAGAGTGACTGGTCGAAATGGTTGCCCGAGCGCGTCAGTCAGCAATGGAATTTTTCCGAGATCAAGGCCGGTGGCGAGCTGTGGGCGACCTGGGGCAAGGGCCTGCTGCAAAGTGCTGCGGTTCGTCTGAACGCTCCGCAACTCAAGGGTGCCTATGCTGATCGCAAGCCGGTGAAGATCGATAACCTGGCGCTGAATGGCTATTTCCAGCGCAGCGACGAAGGCATGTTGGTGACCCTGGATTCCCTGGCGATGAGCCTTGGCGAAACCCGCTGGGAATCCCGTCTGCAAGTCAAACAGACCGCCGCCAGCGACAAGGCCGAAGAACTCTGGCACTTGCAGGCCGATCGTCTCGACCTGACGCCGCTCACCCCCTTGCTCAACGCCCTGGCGCCTTTGCCTGGAGGCTTTGCCACGGTGGTCGAGCGCCTGAAGGTCCAGGGCGGGTTGCGCAATGTGCTGATCGACATTCGGCCCAATGCCACCGACGACAGCAAATTCAGTTTCGCCGCCAACCTCGAACAGGTGGGTTTCGACGCCTATCACGGCGCTCCGGCGGCTCGAAACGTGACGGGCAGCATCAGCGGCGACCTGGGCCATGGCGAACTGCGCATGGACACCAAGGATTTCATGCTGCACCTGGACCCGATTTTCGCCAAACCCTGGAATTACCTGCAGGCCAATGCGCGCCTGACCTGGAGGCTGGACAAGGAAGGCTTCACCCTGATCGCGCCGTACCTGAAAGTGTTGGGCGAGGAGGGCAAGATTGCCGGCGACTTCCTGATCCGTCTGCATTTCGATCACACCCAGGAAGATTACATGGACCTGCGGGTCGGCATGGTGGACGGTGATGGGCGCTACACCGCCAAGTACCTGCCGGCGGTGCTGAGCCCGGCGCTGGACGAATGGTTGCGCACGGCGATTCTCAAGGGCGCGGTGGACGAGGGTTTCTTCCAGTACCAAGGGTCGCTGAACCACGGCGCGACGCCTGAGTCACGCAGCATCAGCCTGTTTTTCAAGGTGCATGACGCCGAACTGGCGTTCCAGCCCGGCTGGCCCCATGTCAGCAAGGTCACCGGCGATGTGTTCGTCGAAGACAGTGGTGTGCGGGTCCTGGCCAGCAAGGGGCAATTGCTCGATACCCAGGTCAGCGATGTCTACGTCAATATTCCTCACGTGCCGGACGGACAGACCGTTCGCCTGTTCCTCGACGGCGGATTCTCCGGCGGACTGGGCGATGGCCTGAAAATCCTCAAGGAAGCGCCAATCGGCACCGCTGAAACCTTCGCCGGCTGGGAGGGCGAGGGTGAGCTGCAAGGCAAGTTGAAACTGGATATTGCGCTGTCCAAGGGTGAGCAGCCGAAGATCCTCGTCGACTTCAAGACCGCCAAGTCCCGCCTGAAACTGCCTGAGCCTGCGCTGGAGTTGTCTCAGCTCAAAGGCGATTTCCGCTTCGACAGCAACAAGGGCCTGAGCGGGCAGAACATCACCGCCCGAGCCTTCGACAAGCCGGTGAGCGCGCAGATTTTCGCCGAGGGCGGTCCGGGCAAAATGAAGACCCGGGTAAACGCTTCGGGGCAGATTGAAGTCAAGAAGCTCAGCGAATGGCTGAGCGTCACCCAGCCGCTGCCGGTGAGTGGCTTGATCCCCTATCAACTGCAACTGACCCTGGACGGCGCGGACAGCCAGTTGATGGTCAATTCCAATCTCAAGGGCGTTGCGGTCGATCTGCCGGCACCATTCGGCATGACCGCGGATGCGGGACGTGACACGACCTTCCGCATGACCCTGCAGGGCCCCGAGCGGCGCTATTGGGTGAATTATGGCGAGCTGGCCAACTTCACTTTCGCCGCGCCGACCGGCAATTTCGCCGATGGCCGTGGTGAGCTGTTCCTGGGCAATGGCGAGGCGGTGCTGCCGGGCAACAAAGGCTTGCGCATCCGTGGCGTGCTGTCGGAACTGGACGTCGGCCCCTGGCAGGATCTGGTGAGCAAATATGCCGGGAACGATCCCGGCGGCAGCGCCAAGCAGTTGCTCAGCGGTGCCGATTTCAAGGTCGACAAGCTCACGGCCATGGGCACCACCCTGGATCAGGCTTCCGTGCAGCTCACCCGTAAACCCTCGGCATGGGCGCTGCAACTCGACAGCCAGCAGGTCAAGGGCAATGCCAATCTTCCCGATGCGAAGGCTGCGCCGATCGCCATCAACCTGCAGACCGTGCGCCTGCCGGCTCCGGATCCGAAGGTGCTGGCCGACGAGAATTCCCCTGATCCTCTGGCCTCGGTCGACCCGAGCAAGATTCCGGCGATGGATATCACCGTCAACCAGCTGTTCCAGGGCAATGACCTGGTCGGCGGCTGGTCGTTGAAAGTGCGTCCGACACCCAAGGGCATCGCACTCAACTCGCTGGACATGGGGCTCAAGGGCATTCTGTTGCAGGGCAATGGCGGTTGGGAGGGCATGCCGGGAGCCAGTACCAGCTGGTTCAAGGGGCGGGCCAGCGGCAAGAACCTCGCCGATGTGCTCAAGGGCTGGGGTTTTGCGCCGAGCGTCACCAGCAAGGAATTCCACATGGACGTCGACGGGAACTGGCCCGGGTCACCGGCCTGGCTGGCGACCAAGCGCTTCTCCGGCACCCTCGATGCATCGCTGACCGAAGGGCAGTTCGTCGAGGTCGAAGGCAGTGCCCAGGCCCTGCGGGTGTTTGGCCTGCTCAACTTCAACTCCATCGGTCGCCGCTTGCGCCTGGACTTCTCCGACCTGTTCGGCAAAGGCCTGAGCTATGACCGGGTCAAAGGTCTGCTGGTAGCGACCAACGGCGTATACGTCACCCGTGAACCGATTCGCGTGACCGGCCCGTCCAGCACCCTGGAACTCAACGGCACCCTGAACATGGTGGCCGATCAGATCGACGCGAAACTGCTGGTGACCTTGCCGGTGACCAACAACCTGCCGATCGCCGCGCTGCTTGTCGGTGCACCGGCGGTCGGTGGGGCCTTGTTCCTGATCGACAAGCTGATCGGCGACCGCGTGTCCCGTTTTGCCAGCGTGAAATACACGGTCAAAGGCCCGTGGAAAGACCCGAAAATCACCTTCGACAAGCCTTTTTGAAAACCCGATCCCCGGACCTATGGAGTAGCATGGCCCTAACGCCACCGCCCCCTATAGGCGCGAGCCTGCTCGCGATGGACCCGAGAACGCCGCGGGGCATCAGGCAACCATCATTACCGTTGACCACCATCGCGAGCAAGCTCGCTCCTACAAGGAAAAGGTCATGTCTTTAGCCGTGATTCAAATGGTCAGCCAGAGCGATGTGCTGGCCAACCTGGCCCAGGCCCGTCAGCTGCTCGAGCAGGCCGCGGCCGGCGGGGCGAAGCTGGCGGTGCTGCCGGAAAACTTCGCCGCCATGGGCCGTCGCGATGTCGCTGACATCGGCCGCGCCGAAGCGCTGGGTGAGGGTCCGATCCTGCCCTGGTTGAAACAGACCGCGCGTGACCTCAAGTTATGGATAGTCGCCGGCACCTTGCCTTTGCCGCCTGCGGATCAGCCGGAGGGCAAATCCCATGCCTGCTCGTTGCTGGTCGATGATCAGGGGGAAACGGTCGCGCGCTATGACAAGCTGCACCTGTTCGACGTGGACGTTGCCGACAATCGCGGGCGTTATCGCGAATCCGATGACTATGCTTATGGCAGTGGGGTGGTGGTGGCGGACACGCCGGTCGGGCGAGTGGGCCTGACGGTCTGCTACGACTTGCGCTTCCCGGAGCTGTACAGCGAATTGCGTGCCGCCGGTGCGCAAATCATTACTGCACCGTCGGCCTTCACCGCCGTGACCGGCGCCGCACATTGGGATGTGCTGATTCGCGCGCGGGCCATCGAGACCCAGTGCTACGTGCTCGCGGCCGCACAGGGCGGGACGCATCCGGGGCCGCGGGAAACCTGGGGTCATGCGGCGATCGTCGATCCCTGGGGCAGGGTGCTGGCGCAACAGGATCAAGGCGAGGCCGTGCTGCTGGCCGAACGCGACAGCAGCGAACAGGCGTCCATCCGGGCGCGGATGCCGGTGTCCAGTCACCGGCGCTTTTTCTCGCAGGGCGCCCAGCGACCTGCATCAGAACGACGAATTTAAGGCGTAAAGCATATGAGCGAGTTGTTGTCCTCAGTCAGTGAACACCTCCTGGCGCCTGGTGGCGTAACCATCGAAAGCCTGCAAGGCGTACTCGGCGACCTGGCCGGCCCGGGCATCGATGCCGCGGACCTGTATTTCCAGGGGCAGATTTCTGAGTCCTGGGCGCTGGAAGACGGCATCGTCAAGGAAGGCAGTTTCAACCTTGACCAGGGCGTCGGCGTCCGCGCGCAGTCCGGTGAAAAAACCGGTTTCGCCTACAGCAATGCAATCACACTCGAAGCCTTGGGCGCTGCTGCCCGTGCCGCGCGCTCGATTTCCCGTGCCGGTCAGAACGGCACTGTCCAGGCGTTCAGCACCCAGGACGTTGCGCAGTTGTACGCACCGGACAATCCCCTGGAAGTGCTGACCCGCGCCGAGAAAGTCGAGTTGCTCAAGCGCATCGATGCCGCCACCCGCGCGCTCGATCCGCGCATCCAGCAAGTCACCGTGAGCATGGCCGGTGTCTGGGAGCGGATTCTGGTGGCGTCCACCGACGGCGGTCTGGCAGCGGATGTGCGACCGCTGGTGCGCTTCAACGTCAGTGTGATCGTCGAGCAGAACGGCCGTCGCGAACGGGGTGGTCACGGCGGTGGCGGTCGTACCGATTACCGTTATTTCCTCGCCGAAGACCGTGCCATGAGCTATGCCCGCGAAGCGCTGCGTCAGGCGCTGGTCAACCTGGAAGCCATTCCGGCGCCGGCCGGCACCTTGCCGGTGGTCCTTGGTTCCGGCTGGTCGGGCGTACTGCTGCACGAAGCGGTCGGCCATGGCCTGGAAGGCGACTTCAACCGCAAGGGCAGTTCGGCCTACAGCGGGCGCATGGGCGAAATGGTCGCTTCCAAGCTGTGCACCATCGTCGATGACGGCACGCTGGCCGGTCGTCGCGGTTCGCTGAGCGTCGACGACGAAGGCACCCCGACCGAGTGCACCACGCTGATCGAAAACGGCGTGCTCAAGGGTTACATGCAGGACAAGCTCAACGCGCGCCTGATGGGCGTGGCCCGCACCGGTAACGGCCGTCGCGAGTCCTACGCGCACCTGCCAATGCCGCGCATGACCAATACCTACATGCTGGGTGGCGAAAGCGATCCGGCGGAAATCATTGCCTCGGTGAAGAAGGGCATCTACTGCGCCAACCTGGGCGGCGGTCAGGTGGACATCACCAGCGGCAAGTTCGTGTTCTCCACCAGCGAGGCCTACCTGATCGAAGACGGCAAGATCACCGCGCCGGTCAAGGGCGCGACGCTGATCGGCAACGGTCCGGAAGCCATGAGCAAGGTGTCGATGGTCGGCAACGACCTGTCGCTGGACAGTGGTGTGGGGACGTGCGGCAAGGACGGGCAGTCGGTGCCGGTGGGTGTCGGTCAGCCAACGCTGAAGATTGATGCGATCACCGTGGGTGGCACGGGGTCGTAACCTGTAGGAACTGCCGAAGGCTGCGATCTTTTGATCTTGAAAAAGATCGCAGCCTGCGGCGGCTCCTGCAAGCAGGGGATGGGCGTCAGATCAGCGCAGACCGCGCTGAGTCTCGTCCAGCTCACGGATGTACTTGAAGATTTTACGGCTCGAAGCAGGAGGCTTGTTGTGCGCAACCTCGTGCTGAGCCTGACGGATCAGGGAACGCAACTGCTGGCGGTCGGCGTCCGGGTATTCGGAAACGAATTTTTCCAGGACCGCGTCGTCACCGGCAATCAGGCGATCACGCCAGCGTTCCAGGTTATGGAAACGCTCGTTGTACTGGCGAGTGGAGGCATCGAGTTGATCGAGCAGGACCAGAATTGCGCTGGTGTCCTGATCGCGCATCAGTTTGCCGATGAATTGAAGGTGCCGTTTACGCGCGATGTGCGCAACGTGCTTGGGCGCATCGGCCAGAGCCCGGCGCAAGGCGTCGGTCAAAGGCAGTTTTGCCAGCAGGTCGGGCTTGAGTGTCGTAAGGCGCTCGCCGAGGTCAACCAGAGCATGCAGCTCGCGTTTGACCTGGGATTTGCTTTTTTCTCCCGTATCGAGGGAGTCGTCGTAAGAATCAACCATGGTGGCCGTCCGCAAAGAAACGCCGCCATGATAACCAGTCGGGGGCCGCTTGTCCGGCCCGGTCGCTCGATGACCGTCACCGAAAGCAGAATTTGAGTGGAGAACAGCATGAGTGCAGTTGAAAGCGTCGGCCCACAAGCGTTGCCGGCACTGCAGGAACAGGTCGAGCAGATCATCGCTGAAGCCAAGCGTCAGGGCGCCAGCGCCTGCGAGGTGGCGGTGTCCCTGGAGCAGGGGCTGTCGACGTCGGTGCGTCAGCGCGAGGTCGAAACCGTCGAGTTCAACCGCGATCAGGGCTTCGGCATCACCCTGTATGTCGGTCAGCGCAAGGGCTCGGCCAGCACCTCGGCCAGCGGTCCTGACGCCATTCGTGAAACCGTCGCCGCCGCTCTGGCCATCGCCAAACACACTTCCGAAGACGAAGCCTCGGGCCTGGCTGACGCCGCGCTGATGGCTCGGGATCTTCATGATTTCGACCTGTTCCACGCCTGGGACATCACCCCGGAACAAGCCATCGAGAAAGCCTTGCTCTGCGAAGCCGCGGCCTTCGATGCCGACGCGCGGATCAAGAACGCCGACGGCACCACCTTGAGCACCCACCAGGGTTGCCGCGTCTACGGCAACAGCCACGGGTTCATCGGCGGTTACGCCTCGACTCGTCACAGCCTCAGCTGCGTGATGATCGCCGAGGCCGAAGGTCAGATGCAGCGCGACTACTGGTATGACGTTAACCGCATTGGCAACTTGCTGGCGGACCCGGTGAGCATTGGCCAGCGTGCTGCGCAACGGGCGGCGAGTCGCCTGGGCGCGCGTCCGGTGCCGACCTGCGAAGTACCGGTGCTGTTTTCTGCAGAACTGGCCGGTGGCTTGTTCGGCAGTTTCCTGTCGGCGATTTCCGGCGGCAGTCTTTATCGCAAGTCGTCGTTCCTCGAAGGCACCCTGGGGCAGAAGCTGTTCCCTGAGTGGCTGACTCTCGACGAGCGTCCACACCTGATGCGTGCCCTGGGCAGTGCGGCGTTCGACGGTGATGGCCTGGCCACCTACGCCAAACCGTTCGTCGAAAATGGCGAGCTGGTGTCCTACATCCTCGGGACCTATTCCGGCCGCAAACTCGGCATGCCGAGCACCGCCAACGCCGGTGGCGTGCACAACCTGTTCGTAACTCACGGCGACGAAGACCAGGCGGCATTGATTCGCCGCATGGGCCGTGGCCTGCTGGTGACCGAGCTGATGGGGCAGGGCCTGAACATGGTCACCGGTGACTACTCCCGCGGCGCGGCGGGGTACTGGGTCGAAAACGGCGAAATCCAGTTCGCGGTGCAGGAAGTGACCATCGCCGGCAACATGCGCGACATGTTCAAGCAGATCGTAGCGGTGGGGAATGACCTGGAGCTGCGCAGCAACATTCGCACGGGGTCGGTGCTGATCGAGCGGATGATGGTCGCCGGCAGCTAAGCCTCCCCGCTGTACAAAAAAGGCGCGCCACCCATCGGGTGGCGCGCCTTTTTCATGCCCCCCCACAAAACCCTGTGGGAGCGGGCTTGCTCGCGTAGAGGCCATCACAACCACCAAAAACATCTCGGATAAACCCGCTCTCGCAAAGTTCTCAGCGCGCCGCTACTCTTGTTTTGGTTCTCATTATCATCTAATAATAAATCTCATTATCGAATGAGCCCGGATCATGAGTTCTGCCTTGCACGAGCAGCCCTACCTCGAAAACTGGCGCTGGATGAGTCGCCAGATCCGTTGCGCGATGGATCCCGACGAACCCCGCCTGATCGAACACTACCTGGCCGAAGGCCGGTATCTGGCGTGTTGCACGGCCACTTCTGCCTGGACCGTCGCTGAAACCTCTTTCCGCTTGCTGCTCGACACCGCCGCCGATGTGGCGCTGCCCTGGCACTGGCGCACCTACTGCCTGGATCAGGCCTGGCGTCCGCTGCGCGAGCTGGAGCGCCTCTCCCTCTGCAAGTGCCGGCTCAAACGCTGGCAGAGCTACACCTGGCAACTGGCGACCTGCGAGTTGCAACCCTCCATCCCTCTTATCGAACTGGTGCAAGGATTTACAGATGACCAAGACACGTATTGAGCGCGACAGCATGGGCGAGCTTCAGGTCCCGGAAGACGCCCTCTACGGTGCGCAGACCCAACGTGCTGTGGATAACTTCCCGATCAGCGGCAAGCCGATGCCGGAGCAGTTCATTCGCGCGCTGATCCTGGCCAAGGCCGCGGCCGCCCGGGCCAACATCGAGCTCAAGCAGATCAGTCCGTCCCAGGGCAAAGCCATTGTCGATGCGGCGCAAGGTCTGCTCGAAGGCGATTTCATGCAGCACTTCCCGGTGGATATTTTCCAGACCGGTTCCGGCACCAGTTCCAACATGAACGCCAACGAAGTGATCGCCACCCTGGCCAGCCGCCTCCTGGGCGAGTCGGTGAACCCGAACGATCACGTCAACTGCGGCCAGAGCAGCAACGACATCATCCCGACCACCATCCACGTCAGCGCCGCGCTGGCGCTGCACGAACAATTGCTGCCGGCCCTGAACGGCCTGGTGCAGGTGATCGAACACAAGGCCGGCCAGGTGCATCACCACGTCAAGACCGGCCGCACCCACCTGATGGACGCCATGCCCGTGCGCCTGAGCCAGGTGCTCAACGGCTGGGCGCAGCAGCTCAAGGCCAACATCGGTCATCTGCAAGGCCTGCAGCCAAGCCTGCAATCCCTGGCGCAGGGCGGCACGGCGGTGGGCACCGGGATCAATGCGCATCCCGAGTTCGCGGCGCGTTTCAGCCAGCAGTTGAGCCAACTGACCAAGGTGGAATTCACCCCGGGCGTGGATCTGTTTGCCCTGATCGGTTCCCAGGACACTGCCGTCGCCGTCTCCGGCCAGCTCAAGGCGACCGCGGTATCGCTGATGAAAATCGCCAACGATCTGCGCTGGATGAACTCCGGTCCCTTGGCCGGCCTCGGTGAAATCGAACTCGAAGCGCTGCAACCGGGCTCTTCGATCATGCCGGGCAAGGTCAATCCAGTGATCCCGGAAGCCACCGCCATGGTCGCCGCCCAGGTGATCGGCAACGACACAGTCATCACCATCGCCGGCCAGTCGGGCAACTTCGAGCTGAACGTGATGCTGCCGATCGTCGCCCAGAACCTCTTGAGCAGCATCGAGTTGCTGGCCAACGCCAGCCGCCTGCTGGGTGAGAAGGCCATTGCCAGCTTCAAGGTCAACGACTCCCGTCTCAAGGAAGCCCTGTCGCGCAACCCGATTCTGGTGACCGCACTGAACCCGATCATCGGATACCAGAAGGCTGCCGAGATCGCCAAGAAAGCCTATGCCCAGGGTCGTCCGGTGATCGATGTCGCGCTGGAGCACACCGACCTGTCGCGCGGGCAGCTGGAAGAACTGCTCAACCCGGAAAAACTCACCGCAGGCGGCGTGTAACACACCGCTGCCGCTTTGGAGGTACACCATGGAGCACTGGAAACGCACGATCGAAAGAGCCAATCGTTTTTTCATGCAAGGTGAACTGGTCGATGCCCGCGAGGCTTACTTGCAGGCACTGGCTCTGGCTCAGGTGCTGTTCGAGCGCTGGGCGAATGCCGACGAAGCGGTGGCGGCCTGCGTGATTTCCCATCACAACCTGGCGGATCTGCATTTGCGCCTGAACCAGCCGGAGGAGAGCGCCGAATACCTGTGCGCCATCCACCAACGGCTTTTGCAGGCCATGCAGGACCCGCGGCTGCCGCAAGCCTTGCGCGAAGCCGCGTTGCGTCAGAGCAGCAAGACCTATGTCGAGCTGCTGAGTTTCATCAGCGAACACGGCGAATACCCGCGCACCCATCGCTTGCTGCACGTCGATGCCGCTGCGCCTGCGCCTCACCATCATGGAGTTCATTGAAATGGCTTTTACCTTGCCCGCCTTGCCGTACGCCTACGACGCCCTGGAACCGCACATCGATGCGCAGACCATGGAGATTCACTACACCAAGCATCACCAGACCTACATCAACAACCTGAACGCCGCCGTCGAAGGCACCGAGTTCGCCGAATGGCCGGTGGAGAAGCTGGTCGCCGCGGTGCAGCAACTGCCGGAGAAGCTGCGTGCAGCGGTGATCAACCAGGGCGGCGGTCACGCCAACCATTCGCTGTTCTGGGAAGTCATGGCGCCCCACGGCGGCGGCAAGCCGGAAGGCGCTCTGGCCAAGGCCATCGACGAGCAACTGGGCGGTCTGGACAGCTTCAAGGAAGCTTTCACCAAAGCGGCGCTGACCCGTTTCGGCAGCGGCTGGGCATGGCTCAGCGTCACACCGCAGAAGACTCTGGTGGTGGAGAGCAGCGGTAACCAGGACAGCCCGTTGATGAACGGCAACACGCCGATTCTCGGTCTGGATGTCTGGGAGCACGCCTATTACCTGCGATATCAGAACCGTCGCCCGGAATACATCAGCGCGTTTTACAACGTGATCAATTGGCCCGAAGTCGCTGCGCGCTATCAGGCTGCTTTGAATTAAGTCCACCCGCACACAATCCAAGGCTGAATATGGGCACTGAAACACTGGCGATCGGAAGTGGACGAATGTTTCGTTACGCGTTTGGATCGCTGTTAGTGCTGGCGGGCATGAGCTTGCTGGTGGCGCACGGGCTGGAGTGGATGAATCTGGAGCCGAGGTTGTCGAGGGCGCTGCAGGGCGGTGCAATCTGCGCCCTCGGCACCGCGCTCGGGGCTGTGCCGGTACTGGTGATCCGGCGCATGCCCCAGGCGCTCAGCGATACGTTGTTGGGATTTGGTGCCGGCGTGATGCTGGCGGCAACCGCGTTTTCGCTGATCGTGCCCGGCATTGCCGCGGCGGAAAAACTCGGCATGACCCCGTGGGGCGCCAGTAGCCTGATCTGTTTCGGCATCATGCTCGGTGCGTTCGGCCTGTTCTTGGTCGATCGCAAGGTGTCCGGCGCATCCCCGGAAGAGCTCATCGGCACCCTTGAGCGGCCGGTCATCCCGCCACGGATCTGGCTGTTCGTGTTCGCGATCATTGCCCATAACATTCCCGAAGGCATGGCAGTGGGCGTGTCCGCCGGTGGCGGCATGCCGGACGCCGACAGTCTGGCCATGGGCATTGCCCTGCAGGATGTGCCAGAGGGGCTGGTGATTGCTTTGGTATTGGCCGGGGCAGGGATGTCGCGGTTCAAGGCGTTCCTGATCGGTGCGGCGTCAGGTCTGGTCGAGCCGGTGTTCGCGCTGCTGTGCGCGTGGCTGGTGAGCCTGGCTGAATTGCTGTTGCCATTGGGCCTGGCATTGGCGGCGGGAGCGATGTTGCTGGTGGTGACTCACGAGGTCATCCCGGAGTCGCGTCGCAATGGTCACGACAAGCTGGCCAGCCTTGGAGTGTTGATCGGCTTTTGCCTGATGATGGTGATGGATACGGCGTTGGGCTGACACGCACCCTGTAGCAGCTGGCGAAGCCTGCTGCTACAGGGGCTGCGGTGTTATTCGCCTTCGTCGAAGTAATTGTTGATCAAGGCCACCAGCGCATCCATCGCTTCCTGTTCCTGCGCGCCTTCCGTGCTCAGATGGATCATGGTTCCCTTGCCGGCGGCGAGCATCATCATGGCCATGATGCTTTTGCCGTCCACGGTAGATTCCGGCGTGCGGCCGACCCTGATGGTGCAATCCTTGAATTGGCCGGCGATCCCGACGAATTTTGCAGATGCCCGGGCATGCAGACCCAGTTTATTGATGATTTCGATTTCCCGAGCAGGCATCGCGATGTGAATCCTTTAGCTGAGGTCGCGGTGGCGGACCTGGACGTTCTTCAGGGATTGCTGCAGGGTCTTGGCCAGCCGCTCGGTCAGATAGACGGAGCGGTGATGCCCGCCGGTGCAGCCGATGGCAATGGTGACATAGGCGCGGTTACTGGCAGCAAAGCGGGGCAACCATTTGAGCAAATAAGTGGAGATGTCCTGAAACATCTCTTCAACATCCGGCTGTGCCGCCAGGTACTCGGCAACCGGTAAATCGAGACCGGACTGCGCGCGCAACTCCGGCTTCCAGTAAGGATTGGGCAGGCAGCGCACATCGAACACCAGATCGGCGTCCACCGGCATGCCGCGCTTGAAGCCGAAAGATTCCACCAGGAACGCTGTGCCGGGTTCCGGCTGGTTCAGCAGGCGCAGCTTGATCGAATCGCGCAGCTGATACAGGTTCAGGTTGGTGGTATCGAGTTTCAGATCCGCCAGGTCGGCAATCGGGTCCAGCAGGATCTTTTCGTCGGTGATCGCTTCTGCGAGCGAGCGGTCGGCATTGCTCAGCGGGTGGCGGCGACGGGTTTCCGAGAAGCGCTTGAGCAGGGTCTCGTCGTCGGCATCCAGGTACAGGACATCGCACTGGATGTGCCGGCTGCGGACTTCTTCCAACAGCTCCGGGAAGCGCGACAAATGACTGGGCAGGTTGCGGGCGTCGATGGACACCGCCACCATCGGTTGCGGCAGTTCGGTATGGATCAGCGCGCGTTCGGCCAGTTCTGGCAGCAGGCCGGCGGGCAGGTTGTCGATGCAGTAGTAGCCGTTGTCCTCAAGTACATCGAGGGCGGTACTTTTACCTGAGCCGGAGCGGCCGCTGACGATGATCAAGCGCATGGTTACGGCCTGTTTTGCTCGTCCAGGACAACCTGATACAAGGCTTCATTGCTCGGGGCGCTGCGCAGTTTGTCGCGCACATCCTTGCGGTCGAGCATGCTGGCGATCTGGCGCAACAGCTCCAGATGGGCGTCGGTGGCAGCTTCCGGGACCAGCAGGACAAACAGCAGGTCGACCGGGGCGCCATCGATCGCGTCGAAATCGATAGGGGCATCCAGGTGCATCAAGGCACTGATGGGCGAGGTGCAACCCTTGAGACGGCAATGAGGAATGGCGATGCCGTTGCCAAAACCCGTAGAGCCGAGTTTTTCACGGGCAATCAATGCCTCGAAGACAGCTTGCATCTCCAGATCCGGAAAACTGCGGTGGATAAGGTTGGCAATTTGTTCGAGGGCTTTCTTTTTACTGCCTCCCGGCACGTTCACCAGGGAACGGCCGGGGGTCAGGATACTTTCAAGTCGGATCATGGGTAGGGAGTGTTAACGACCGGTAGCGCCTTGAAGCAGGCTCTGGGTCTTTTCCTTATGCTTTTTGAGTTGTTTGTCCAGCTTGTCGGTCAGTGCGTCGATCGCCGCGTACATGTCGGTATGTTCCGCGTTGGCGACCACTTCATTGCCGGGAATATGCAGGGTGGCTTCGATTTTCTGCTTCAGCTTTTCGACGGTCATCGTGACCTGCACGTTGGTGATCTTGTCGAAATGTCGCTCCAATCGTTCGAGTTTTTCGCCGATGTAGGTGCGAAGAGGTTCGGTCACTTCCAATTGGTGTCCACTGATGTTGACTTGCATACAGCTTCTCCTTCGTTGCCAGTGCATAAAGCGGCAGGCACTGATTACCTGCCACTGGAACGCTGTGGCGTGGCCCTACATCAACCGCTTGCGTTCGCTCGAAGGCGCGATCCCGAGGGATTCGCGGTACTTGGCGACGGTGCGGCGAGCCACCTGAATGCCTTGTGCCTCCAGTAAACCAGCGATCTTGCTGTCACTCAACGGCTTTTTCTGATTTTCAGCGGCAACCAGTTTTTTGATGATCGCGCGGATCGCCGTGGACGAGCATTCTCCGCCTTCAGAGGTGCTGACGTGGCTGGAGAAAAAGTATTTCAGCTCGTAGATGCCCCGAGGGGTATGCATGAATTTCTGGGTGGTCACCCGGGAGATCGTCGACTCGTGCATGCCCACCGCTTCGGCGATGTCGTGCAGGACCAGCGGCTTCATGGCCTCGTCGCCGTACTCCAGGAAGCCGCGTTGATGCTCGACGATCTGGGTGGCCACTTTCATCAGGGTTTCGTTGCGGCTCTGCAGGCTCTTGATGAACCATCGGGCTTCCTGCAACTGATTGCGCATGAAGGTGTTGTCGGCGCTGGTATCGGCGCGGCGCACGAAACCGGCGTACTGGGCGTTGACCCGCAGCCGAGGCACCGATTCCTGATTGAGTTCCACCAGCCAGCGCTCGTTGTCCTTGCGCACGATCACGTCGGGCACGACGTATTCGGCTTCGGTGGACTCGATCTGCGAGCCCGGACGCGGGTTGAGGCTCTGGACCAGTTCGATCACCTGGCGCAGCTCGTCTTCCTTTAGCTTCATGCGGCGCATCAGCTGGCTGTAGTCGCGGCTGCCGAGCAGGTCGATGAAGTCGGTGACCAGGCGCTTGGCTTCGGTCAGCCATGGGGTCTTGGCGGGCAGCTGGCGCAGTTGCAGCAGCAGGCACTCGCCCAGGTTGCGGGCGCCGATGCCGGCGGGTTCGAATTGCTGGATGCGATGCAGGACGGCTTCGATCTCGTCCAGCTCGATGTCGAGCTCCGGGTCGAAGGCTTCGTGGATTTCTTCGAGGGTTTCGTCGAGGTAGCCCTGATTGTTGATGCAGTCGATCAGGGTCACGGCGATCAGGCGGTCGGTGTCGGACATCGGCGCCAGGTTCAATTGCCACAGCAGATGGCTTTGCAGGCTTTCGCCGGCCGACGTGCGGGTGGTGAAGTCCCATTCGTCGTCATCGTTGCTGGGCAGGCTGCTGGCGCTGGTCTGGTAGACATCTTCCCAGGCGGTGTCGACGGGCAGTTCGTTGGGAATGCGTTCGTTCCAGTCGCCTTCATCGAGGTTGTCGACGGTTGGCGCGCTTTCCTGGTAGGAAGGTTCCTGGATTTCCGTGTTTGGCTTCTGTTCGACGTTGTCGGCCATCGGATCGGAGTTGTCGAAGTCGTCGCCTTCTTCCTGGCGTTCGAGCATCGGATTGGACTCCAGGGCCTCCTGGATTTCCTGTTGCAGGTCCAGGGTCGACAATTGGAGCAGGCGGATGGCCTGTTGCAGCTGCGGTGTCATCGTCAGCTGCTGGCCCATTCTCAAGACTAGCGATGGTTTCATGGCAGGGGCTTAACACCTTATTCCGGCGCACATGCGCCATCCACTACAGGGCGCCGGAGCGCCAAACATAAGCAAATTATATGCCTGATATTGCAGTGTTTGCCTAGAGCGCTGTAACAATAAAAAAGTGTTGATTTTTATCGCGACAAACGCTCTTTCGGCCAGCCTCGCACAGTGCTCAGAGGCGGAACTCGTGGCCCAGATACACTTCCTTGACCAGGTCATTGGCCAGGATCGTCTCGGAGTCGCCTTCTGCGATCAGCTGCCCATCATTGACGATATAGGCGGTTTCGCAGATGTCCAGCGTCTCGCGGACGTTGTGGTCGGTGATCAGCACACCAATGCCCTTGGCCTTGAGGTGGTGGATGATCTGCTTGATGTCGCCGACCGAGATCGGGTCCACGCCGGCGAAGGGTTCGTCGAGCAGGATGAACTTGGGGTTGGTGGCCAGTGCACGGGCGATTTCCACGCGACGGCGCTCACCGCCGGACAGGCTCATGCCGAGGTTGTCGCGGATGTGGCTGATGTGGAATTCCTGCAGCAGGCTTTCCAGTTCGCGACGACGGCCAGCCTTGTCGAGCTCCTTGCGGGTCTCGAGGATCGCCATGATGTTGTCGGCCACCGAGAGCTTGCGGAAGATCGAGGCTTCCTGCGGCAGGTAGCCGATACCGGCTTTGGCGCGACCGTGCATCGGCTGGTGGCTGACGTCCAGGTCGTCGATCAGCACGCGGCCCTGATCGGCTCTGACCAGGCCGACAATCATGTAGAAGCAGGTGGTCTTGCCAGCACCGTTAGGGCCGAGCAGGCCGACGATCTGACCGCTGTCGATGGACAGGCTGACGTCACGCACGACCTGGCGGCTCTTGTAGCTCTTGGCCAGATGCTGAGCTTTCAGAGTTGCCATTTACTGGGCCTTTTGCTCGTCGGTTTTCTTTTTCGGCTGGATCACCATGTCGATGCGTGGACGCGACTCGGTGACGTTGCTGCCGGTGGCGCGACCGGCGCTGGCCAGCTTCTTGACGGTGTCGTAGACGATTTTCTCGCCCTGGGTGGTGTTGTTGTCCTTGTCGATCACTTTGGCGCGATCGATCAGCACCACGCGGTTCTGCTGGGCGTGGTACTGGATGGTCACACCCCAGCCCTGCACCGGCTTGGGATCGCCCGCGGTCTGCAGTTGTTCGAAGTAGGCCAGGTTGCCCACCGAGGTCACCACGTCGATGTCGCCATTGGGCGCGCGGGTCATGGTCACTTTATTGCCGGTCACCTTCATCGAGCCCTGGGTGATGATCACGTCGCCGGTGTAGGTGGCAATGCCGTTCTTGTCGTCCAGCTGGGCATCGTCGGCCTGGATACGGATTGGCTGCTGCTGATCGTTCGGCAGAGCCCAGGCGCTCACGCTTCCCAGTGCTGCGCTCAGTCCGAGCAAAATAGGGAGAGTTTTAACGAGCCTCATACTGTCCTCTTACGTTCGATAGCAGGTGAATCCTGCTTTCCTTCAAATACGCTTTCATTCCTACGCCAGTCGATACGCCGCCAGCGCCGTCGATTCTAACGGGTTGCTGGGTCTGCGCATATTGCTCCTGAGGGAACACTGTCATGCGAGTGGAAGTGATCAGCACATCACGGTTCTTTTCATCGGTGCGCTTGACGCGCACGTTGTCGATCAGTTCGACCTCGGTGCCACCCGGGTTCACTTCGCCGCGCTCGCTGGTCACGTGCCACGGGAACTCGGTGCCGCGGTACATGTTCAGGTCAGGCTTGGTGACCAGGGTGACGTCGGTGGCCTTGACGTGTTCGGCCTTGTCGGACGTCATTTCGTACTGCACCTTGCCGTCTTCGAGGTACTGCAGGGTGTGAGTGTTGGTCGCGTACCAGTCGATCGGGCTTTCGGTGGTCTTGGCCGGCGGCTTGTCGAGGAAGCGTTCCGGGCTGATGTTCCAGTAACCGACCGCGACCAGAATCGCGGCGATAAAGGTGAGCAGCACGGCATTGCGAAGTTTTTTGCTAAACATGGTCAGGCTCACAGGTACGCGGCGTTTGCCGCATCGAGGCGGTCCTGGGCGCGCAGGATCAATTCGCAGAACTCGCGGGCGGCACCTTCGCCGCCACGGGCCTGAGTCACGCCGTGAGCGTGTTCGCGCACGAAACTGGCGGCATTGGCCACCGCCATGCCCAGGCCGACGCGGCGAACCACCGGCAGGTCAGGCAGGTCGTCACCCAGGTAGGCGACCTGTTCATAGCTTAGGTTGAGTTGGCCAAGAAGCTCGTCCAGCACCACCAGTTTGTCTTCGCGACCCTGGTACAGGTGAGGGATGCCGAGATTCTTCGCGCGTCGTTCGACCACCGGGGTCTTGCGGCCGCTGATGATGGCGGTCTGCACGCCGGCCGCCATCAGCATCTTGATGCCCTGGCCGTCGAGGGTGTTGAACGTCTTGAATTCACTGCCGTCTTCAAGGAAGTACAGGCGGCCGTCGGTGAGGACGCCGTCGACGTCGAAAACCGCCAGTTTGATCGCTTTGCCGCGTTGCAACAGTTCGTTGCTCATTTACATGACTCCTGCGCGCAACAGATCGGAGAGGTTGAAGGCGCCGATCGGGCGGTCTTCATCGTCCACGACGACCAGTGCGTTGATTCGGTGATCTTCCATGATTTTCAGCGCTTCGGCGGCGAGCATCTCGGCGCGGGCGGTTTTGCCGTGGGCGGTCATCACTTCGTCGATGGTGACGCTGTGAATGTCGATAGGGCGATCCAGGGTGCGACGCAAGTCGCCGTCGGTGAAGATCCCGGCCAGCTTGCCGTCGGCTTCGAGAATGACGGTCATGCCCAGGCCCTTGCGGGTCATTTCCATCAACGCGTCCTTGAGCAGGGTGCCGCGTTGGACCTGCGGCAGCTCCTGGCCGGCATGCATGACGCTTTCCACTTTCAACAGCAGGCGCCGGCCGAGCGCACCGCCTGGGTGGGAGAACGCGAAGTCTTCGGCGGTGAATCCGCGAGCGTCCAGCAGCGCCACGGCCAGGGCGTCGCCCATGACCAGGGCGGCGGTGGTCGAGGAAGTCGGCGCCAGGTTCAGCGGGCAGGCTTCATGGCCGACGTTGACGTTGAGGTTGACCTCGGCGGCCTTGGACAGCGGCGAGTCGGGGTTGCCGGTCATGCTGATCAGCTTGATGCCCAGGCGCTTGATCAGCGGCAGCAGGGTAATGATTTCGTTGGTGGAGCCGGAGTTCGACAGCGCGAGGATGATGTCGTCGCGAGTGATCATGCCCATGTCGCCATGGCTGGCTTCAGCCGGATGGACGAAAAACGCCGTGGTGCCGGTGCTGGCCAGGGTGGCGGCGATCTTCCTGCCGATATGCCCCGACTTGCCCATGCCGACCACGACCACGCGGCCTTTGCTGGCCAGAATCATCTCGCAGGCGCGTACGAAATCCGCGTCGATTTGCGGCATCAAGCCTTGTACGGCTTCGACTTCGAGGCGGATGGTGCGTTGGGCGGACTGAATCAGGTCGCTGGATTGGCTCATGTCAGAAATCGTTTAGCCTGATGAAAAGGCGGCGATTATAGCGGTTATGATCGAAACCCTCACGCTAGTTCGTCGCGCTTTGTCATTCCTTGTCCGGTAAATCCCTCTAAATGAAGGTTTCTGCCTGTCATACCTAAGAATATGACGCGGTAATGACCTTGGGCGCCCGGGGTTTGCAGTGATATAGTTCGCCGCCAGTTCGGCCCGCCCGGAGGTATGTGCTTTCGTCAGAAAGTCAGGCGTCCGAGGGAGAGACTGCATCGCAAGGAGTTTAGATGAGTGCCGATAACGCCTACGCGGTCGAGCTGAAGGGAGTGACCTTCAAGCGCGGTACGCGCAGCATTTTCAATAACGTCGATATCCGTATTCCGCGCGGCAAGGTCACCGGCATCATGGGACCTTCCGGTTGCGGCAAGACGACGCTTCTGCGGTTGATGGGCGCGCAGCTGCGACCAACCACGGGCGAAGTCTGGGTCAACGGTCAGAACCTGCCGAAACTCTCGCGCAGCGATCTGTTCGACGCACGCAAGCACATGGGCGTGCTGTTTCAGAGTGGTGCCCTGTTCACCGATCTCGATGTCTTCGAGAACGTCGCGTTTCCGCTACGCGTCCACACCGATCTGCCCGAAGAAATGATTCGTGACATTGTCCTGCTCAAATTGCAGGCCGTGGGTCTGCGCGGGGCGATCGAGCTGATGCCCGATGAGCTGTCCGGTGGCATGAAGCGCCGCGTCGCCCTGGCGCGGGCCATCGCGATGGATCCACAGATTCTCATGTACGACGAGCCCTTTGTCGGCCAGGACCCGATCGCCATGGGCGTTCTGGTGCGCCTGATCCGCCTGCTCAACGACGCGCTGGGCATCACCAGTATCGTGGTTTCCCACGATCTGGCCGAAACCGCGAGCATTGCCGACTACATCTATGTAGTGGGCGATGGGCAAGTGCTGGGGCAGGGCACGCCTGAGGAGCTGATGAACTCGGATGAGCCGAAAATTCGTCAATTCATGACCGGCGAACCCGATGGCCCGGTTGCGTACCACTTTCCAGCGACGGATTACCGCGCAGATCTTCTGGGGAAGCGCCGCTGATGCGCAGAATTTCACTGATAGAACGCATACGCCGGTTCGGCCAGGCCGGGATCGACACCGTGTCGGTGTTCGGTCGCTCGACCCTGTTCCTGTTTCACGCCTTGCTCGGTCGCGGCGGCATCGGCGGTGCTTTCGGCCTGCTGGTCAAGCAATTGCACTCCGTTGGCGTGATGTCGCTGGTGATCATCGTGGTCTCCGGGATTTTCATCGGCATGGTGCTGGCGCTGCAGGGCTTCAACATTCTTTCCAGCTACGGTTCGGAACAGGCGGTCGGGCAGATGGTTGCGCTGACGCTGCTGCGTGAACTGGGCCCGGTGGTGACGGCCCTGCTGTTTGCCGGGCGTGCCGGTTCGGCGTTGACCGCGGAAATCGGCAACATGAAGTCCACCGAGCAATTGTCCAGCCTGGAAATGATCGGGGTCGACCCGCTCAAATACATCGTTGCCCCGCGCCTGTGGGCCGGCTTCATTTCCCTGCCGGTGCTGGCGATGATTTTCAGCGTGGTGGGTATCTGGGGCGGTTCGTGGGTGGCCGTCGACTGGTTGGGCGTCTATGAAGGTTCCTACTGGTCGAACATGCAGAACAGCGTGACCTTTGCCGACGATGTGCTCAACGGCATCATCAAAAGCATGGTTTTTGCCTTTGTCGTGACCTGGATCGCCGTATTCCAAGGCTATGACTGCGAGCCCACCTCCGAGGGGATCAGTCGTGCCACCACCAAGACCGTGGTATATGCCTCTCTGGCAGTGCTCGGTCTGGACTTTATTCTGACCGCCTTGATGTTTGGAGATTTCTGATGCAAAACCGCACCCTGGAAATCGGTGTCGGCCTTTTCTTGCTGGCTGGCATCCTGGCTTTGCTGCTGCTGGCCCTGCGGGTCAGTGGCTTGTCCCCGAGCCCGAGCACCGACACTTATAAACTTTACGCGTATTTCGACAATATCGCCGGTTTGACGGTCAGAGCTAAAGTGACCATGGCCGGTGTGACCATCGGCAAGGTCACGGCGATCGATCTGGACCGCGACAGTTTCACCGGTCGAGTGACCATGCAGCTGGAAAAACGGGTGGATAACCTGCCGACCGACTCCACTGCATCTATCCTGACTGCTGGCCTGTTGGGCGAGAAATACATCGGCATCAGTGTGGGCGGCGAAGAAAAACTGCTCGCCGATGGCGGGACCATCCATGACACCCAGTCGTCGCTGGTGCTCGAGGACCTGATCGGTAAATTCCTGCTCAACACCGTTAGCAAAGACGCTAAATGAGGAGCCTAGAAATGATCTCTATCTTGCGACGTGGCCTGTTGGTATTGCTCGCGGCCTTGCCGCTGATGGCTAACGCCGTGGCGTCCCCTTCCGCACACGACCTGGTGCAGGACACCACCAACCGGATGCTTTCGGACCTGGCGGCCAATAAAGAGAAGTACAAACAGGATCCGAACGGTTTCTATGCGGCACTGAACAACATTGTCGGGCCGGTGGTGGATGCCGAGGGCATCTCCAAGAGCATCATGACGGTCAAGTACTCGCGCAAAGCCACCCCTGAACAGATGAAGACCTTTGAAGAGAACTTCAAGCGCGGTCTGTTCCAGTTCTATGGCAACGCCTTGCTGGAGTACAACAACCAGGGCATCACCGTCGATCCAGCCAAGGACGAATCGGGAGACCGCACCAGCGTCGGCATGACCGTCAAGGGCAGCAACGGCGCGATCTATCCGGTGTCCTACACCCTGGAAAAGGTCAGCGGCGAGTGGAAGCTGCGTAACGTTATCATCAACGGCATCAACATCGGCAAGCTGTTCCGCGATCAGTTCGCCGACGCCATGCAGCGCAATGGCAACGACCTGGACAAGACCATCAACGGCTGGGCCGGTGAAGTCGCCAAGGCCAAGCAGACCGCAGAGCAATCCCCCGAGAAAGCCCAATGAGTGAGTCGGCAGTCCTGATGGATGCAGCCGGTGAGCTGCGGCTCAGCGGCGTGCTGGACTATCGCACCGGCCCTGGCCTGCGTGAGCAGGGCCAGGCGCTGATCAAGGCGAGCAAGGCCGCGACCGTGGTGGTCGATTGCTCCGCAGTGACCAAGTCCAGCAGCGTGGGGCTATCCTTGTTGCTGTGCTTCATGCGTGATGCGCGGGCGGCCGGCAAGGCGCTGACCATCCGCGCAATGCCCGAAGACATGCGTGAAATCGCCGAGGTCAGTGAGTTGACCGAGTTGTTGGCCAATCCCTAAACCGCATCGACAGACAAGCCCCCCGTCAGAGTCCTGCTCCGCGGGGTTCGCAGGCGCGGGGCTTTTTTGTATGATGTCCGACCCGCGCGCACAGGGCGCCGATTGAGGTTGAGCATGCAGGCCGTAGAAGTTAAAAGCTTCCTTGAAGGAAAGCTGCCAGGAACTCAGGTGGAAGTTGAAGGCGAAGGCTGCAATTTCCAGCTGAACGTGATTAGCGATGAACTGGCGGCATTGAGTCCGGTCAAGCGTCAGCAGCAGATCTATGCCCATTTGAACCCGTGGATCACCGATGGCAGCATCCATGCGGTCACTATGAAATTTTTCAGCAGCGCGGCCTGGGCCGAGCGCACCTGAGCCCAAGGGCGTCGAGATTCTTATGGATAAATTGATTATTACTGGCGGCGCTCGTCTTGATGGCGAGATCCGCATCTCCGGGGCAAAGAACTCTGCCCTGCCGATCCTGGCCGCCACGCTGCTGTGCGATGGCCCGGTGACCGTTGCCAACCTGCCGCACCTGCACGACATCACCACCATGATCGAGCTGTTCGGTCGCATGGGCATTGAGCCGGTGATCGACGAGAAGCTGGCCGTCGAAATCGACCCGCGCACCATCAAGACCCTGGTCGCTCCGTACGAACTGGTTAAAACCATGCGTGCGTCGATCCTGGTGCTGGGCCCGATGGTCGCCCGTTTCGGCGAAGCCGAAGTCGCGCTGCCAGGCGGTTGCGCCATCGGTTCGCGTCCGGTTGACCTGCACATCCGTGGCCTGGAAGCCATGGGCGCGATCATCGACGTCGAAGGCGGCTACATCAAGGCCAAGGCCCCTGAAGGCGGCCTGCGCGGTGCGCACTTCTTCTTCGACACCGTCAGCGTGACCGGTACCGAAAACATCATGATGGCCGCTGCACTGGCCAAGGGCCGCAGCGTCCTGGCGAACGCCGCGCGCGAGCCTGAAGTGGTCGACCTGGCGAACTTCCTGAACGCCATGGGCGCCAAGGTTTCCGGCGCCGGCACCGACACCATCACCATCGATGGCGTCGAGCGTCTGCACACCACCACCTTCAAAGTGATGCCTGACCGTATCGAAACCGGCACCTACCTGGTTGCCGCCGCCGTGACCGGCGGTCGCGTGAAGGTCAAGGACACCGATCCGACCATCCTTGAAGCGGTGCTGGAAAAGCTCCGTGAATCGGGTGCCGAGATCAACACCGGCGAAGACTGGATCGAGCTGAACATGCACGGCAAGCGGGCCAAGGCCGTGAACGTGCGGACCGCTCCTTATCCGGCGTTCCCGACCGACATGCAGGCGCAGTTCATCTCCCTCAACGCCGTTGCCGAAGGCACCGGTGCCGTGATCGAGACGATCTTCGAAAACCGCTTCATGCACGTTTACGAACTGCACCGCATGGGCGCCAAGATCCAGGTCGAAGGCAACACTGCCATCGTGACCGGTACCGAAAAGCTCAAGGGCGCGCCAGTCATGGCCACCGACCTGCGTGCTTCGGCCAGCCTGGTGATTTCGGCGCTGGTCGCCGAAGGCGATACCCTGATCGACCGCATCTACCACATCGACCGTGGTTACGAGTGCATCGAAGAGAAACTGCAGATGCTGGGCGCCAAGATCCGTCGCGTTCCGGGCTAGTCATTGCAGATGGGCACAGGGACGTGTCCGACAGGTTTTGTTTCAAGTCGAGCCGGGTATCCGGCTCGATGTATGTCCGGCGCCGTTTGTGACCGGGCATGAGTACCTTGATAAGGACTGACGTTACCCATGTTGACCATCGCACTGTCCAAGGGCCGCATCCTTGACGACACCCTGCCGCTTCTGGCTGAAGCAGGCATCGTGCCGACCGAGAATCCGGACAAGAGCCGCAAGCTGATCATCCCCACGACCCAGGAAGATGTACGCCTGTTGATCGTGCGTGCCACCGACGTGCCGACCTATGTCGAGCATGGCGCCGCCGACCTGGGTGTCGCCGGTAAAGACGTGCTGATGGAATTTGGTGGCCAGGGCCTGTACGAGCCGCTGGACCTGCAAATCGCCAAGTGCAAGTTGATGACCGCCGGCAAGGTCGGTGCGGTCGAGCCCAAGGGCCGCCTGCGTATCGCCACCAAGTTCGTCAACGTTGCCAAGCGCTACTACGCCGAACAGGGTCGCCAGGTCGACATCATCAAGCTGTACGGTTCGATGGAACTGGCGCCGCTGATCGGTCTGGCCGACAAGATCATCGACGTGGTGGACACCGGTAACACGCTGCGGGCCAACGGCCTGGAGCCACAGGACTTCATCGCCGCCATCAGCTCCCGGCTGATCGTCAACAAGGCTTCGATGAAAATGCAACACGCTCGTATCCAGGCGTTGATCGACACCCTGCGCAAGGCAGTGGAGTCTCGACACCGCGGCTGATTCACTCGCGCGGCTCTGAGCCGCGCCGTCTATCCGCCTCATAGCCAGAATTCTCAGGTGCCCAAGCGGATCGGATGTTAGCTTCGGGCGCCTGAGTTTTTTGCCAATCCTATGAGGCTCTCGCTATGACCGCACTGACTGCAATTCGCCGACTCAACGCTGCTGACCCGGATTTCGCGCATCATCTGGATCATCTGCTGAGCTGGGAAAGTGTGTCTGACGACTCGGTCAATCAGCGAGTGCTGGACATCATCAAGAACGTGCGCGAGCGCGGCGATGCGGCGCTGGTGGATTACACCCGCCAGTTCGACGGCCTGGACGTTGCGTCCATGGCCGACCTGATCCTGCCGCGCGAGCGCCTGGAACTGGCCCTGACCCGAATCACCGTGGCCCAGCGCGAAGCCCTGGAAAAAGCCGCGGCCCGCGTGCGCAGCTACCACGAAAAGCAGAAGCAGGACTCCTGGAGCTACACCGAAGCCGACGGCACGGTGCTGGGCCAGAAAGTCACGCCACTGGATCGCGCCGGCCTGTATGTGCCGGGCGGCAAAGCCTCGTACCCGTCGTCGGTACTGATGAACGCGATTCCGGCCAAGGTGGCTGGCGTGGCCGAAGTGGTCATGGTGGTGCCGACCCCGCGTGGCGAAGTCAATGAACTGGTGCTGGCCGCTGCCTGCATCGCCGGCGTCGACCGCGTGTTCACCATTGGCGGCGCCCAGGCGGTAGCTGCCCTGGCCTATGGCACCGAAAGCGTTCCGCAGGTCGACAAGGTGGTCGGTCCGGGCAACATCTATGTCGCCACCGCCAAGCGCCATGTGTTTGGCCAGGTCGGTATCGACATGATCGCCGGTCCTTCGGAGATCCTCGTGGTATGCGACGGCCAGACCGATCCGGACTGGATCGCCATGGACCTGTTCTCCCAGGCCGAGCACGACGAAGACGCCCAGGCGATCCTGGTCAGCCCCGATGCCGAGTTTCTCGACAAGGTGGCCGCCAGCATCGCCAAGCTGCTGCCGACCATGGACCGCGCCACCATCATCGAAACCTCGATCAACGGCCGTGGTGCGCTGATTCAGGTGCGTGACATGGAGCAAGCCATGGAAGTGGCCAACCGCATCGCGCCGGAGCACCTGGAGTTGTCGGTCGCCGACCCGCACGCCTGGTTGCCGAAGATCCGCCACGCCGGCGCGATCTTCATGGGCCGTCACACCTCCGAAGCCTTGGGCGACTACTGCGCCGGTCCCAACCACGTGTTGCCGACCTCCGGCACCGCTCGCTTCTCGTCGCCGCTGGGCGTGTACGACTTCCAGAAACGCTCCTCGATCATCTTCTGCTCCGAAGCCGGTGCCTCCGAGCTGGGCAAGACCGCTTCGGTGCTGGCTCGTGGCGAATCGCTGAGCGCCCACGCACGCAGCGCCGAATACCGCATTCTCGATAAAGACTTCGTACCAGGGCAGGGGAACTGAACATGAGTAAATTCTGGAGCCCGTTCGTCAAGAACCTGGTGCCTTACGTGCCGGGCGAGCAGCCGAAACTGGCCAAGCTGGTGAAGCTCAACACCAACGAAAACCCTTACGGTCCATCGCCAAAAGCCTTGGCCGCGATGCAGACCGAGCTCAACGACAACCTGCGCCTGTACCCGGACCCGAACAGCGATCTGTTGAAGAACGCGGTCGCCAGCTACTACGGCGTGAAGAGCAATCAGGTGTTCCTCGGCAACGGTTCCGATGAAGTCCTGGCGCATGTTTTCCACGGCTTGCTGCAGCACGACAAACCGCTGCTGTTCCCGGATATCAGCTATAGCTTCTATCCGGTTTACGCCGGGTTGTACGGCATCAACTTCGATGCGGTGCCGCTGGATGAACAGTTCCGGATCAACCCTGCGGACTACGCCAGGCCAAACGGCGGGATCATCTTCCCCAACCCGAACGCCCCGACCGGCTGCCTGCTGGCGCTGGAAGCGGTCGAGCAGATCCTCAAGGCCAGCCCGGATTCGGTGGTCGTGGTGGACGAGGCCTACATCGACTTCGGCGGCGAAACCGCGATCAGTCTGGTGGACCGTTATCCGAACCTGCTGGTGACCCAGACCCTGTCCAAGTCCCGCTCGCTGGCCGGCCTGCGGGTTGGCCTGGCGGTGGGTCATCCGGATCTGATCGAGGCGCTGGAGCGAATCAAGAACAGCTTCAACTCCTACCCGCTCGATCGCATGGCGAACGTCGGTGCGGCGGCCGCATTCGAAGATCGCGAATACTTCGACAAGACCTGCCACCTGGTCATCGAAAGCCGCGAATGGGTGACCGCTCAGTTGCAAGCCAAGGGCTTCGAAGTGCTGCCGTCGGCGGCGAACTTCATCTTCGCCCGTCACCCGCAACACGATGCGGCAGGACTGGCGGCGAAGCTGCGTGAGCAGGGCGTGATTGTCCGTCACTTCAAGCAGGAGCGGATTGCGCAGTTCCTGCGGATTTCGATTGGTACGCCGGAGCAGAATCAGGCGTTGATCGAGGGCCTGGGCGACCTCTAAACACCGCCGAACCTGTAGGAGCGAGGCTCGCCCGCGAACAACGATGACTCGGTGCAACAGGTACACCGCGTTATCGTTGTTCGCGGGCGAGCCTCGCTCCTACAGGCGGTGTGGGTTATTCGTGATGCGGCTCGCCCAGGAACGTCAGCGAACTGAACAACCCTCTACTTCCGATATCCGCACTGTCCTTCACCGGCACTTCCACCTGTGCCGCAATCACATTCAACCCCTCATTACGCACCAGTACCTGCGCACGGCCGTCCTTGTCGGTTTCGGTGGTCAAGGTGTTGGGCGCGCTGCGGTAATCGCCGATCAACTTCACACCCGCCGCCGGTTTGCCATCCAGCAGCACCCGCACCGGCAATGACTGGCCGGGGCCGACGAGCAGTGGGTCGGTTTCGGGCAGGATCAGCAATTTGATCTGATCCAGTTTCGGCAACTTCGCCCCCGGTTGATAAATCGCCAGGCTGTACTTGAAGGTCTGGGTCGACTCGATCGCTCCCGGTACTTTGCTGCGTCCTTCGTTGATCCACTTCTTGTCCGCAGTCTGCGACCACATGCCGTTGTCCAGCGCCACCGCCATCACGGCCGGTGGTTTTAGCGGTTGCAGGCGGGCGTGATCGACCAGGCGCTGCACCGTCACCGGAATCATTTTCCCGTTTTTGTCATAGGCCCAGGCGCCGCTGATCTTGCGGGCCTTGAAGGCATTGTCTTCGGCGCCATGGCCGTAAATCACTTCGATGTTGCCGCGACGTTGTTCCGTCCACAGGCCGTGGGCCGAGACTTCGGTGGCGAACAGCAAACCGAGCAGGGCCAGGGGTTTGAGAGCGTGCATGGGGCGTCCTTTTACAGAGTGAGTGTCAGGCTGACGGTGAAATTGCGCGGCTCGCCGGGGTTGACCCAGTAGTTGCTGTACGAGCGCTCGAAGTACTTCTCGTCGAATACGTTGTTCAGGTTCAGGCCGACCTTGAGGTTGTCCGTGGCCTGGTAATGAGCGAGCAGGTCGACGGTGTGATAGGCCGGCAATTCGAAGTCGCCGCCGGCCTCGCCCGAGCGATCGCCAACGTAAGTGAACGCCGCCCCGACATCCGAGCCGCGCCAGCGCCCGTCCTGAAATTCATAAACCCCCAGCAGGCTGCCGCTGCGTTTGGCCACGCCGAGAATCCGGCTGCCTGTGGGAATGACCGAGTCACCCTGGGTGACCTCGGCGTCGATGTAGGCGAACGCGCCGATCACCCTCAGCGCATCACTGATTTGTCCGGCGATTTGCAGGTCGAAACCGCGGCTGCGCGCCTTGCCCATGGCACGGCTGGTGTCGGTGGCCGGATCGAGTGCGAGGACGTTTTCCTTCTCGATGTGAAAGGCGGCCAGGGTGCTGCTCAAGCGCTCGTCGAACAGCTCGCTCTTGATGCCGATTTCATAGCCGACGCCTTCTTCCGGGTCGAAGGATTTGCCGGCGGCGTCCAGGCCGTTGTTCGGTCTGAACGAGGTGGAGGCGTTGGCGAACAGGCCGACGTCGGGCGTCAGTTGATAGAGCAGGCCGGCGCGCTGGGTGAGGGCGTCGTGACGCTGATGGCTGCTGGCGCCGCGGGTGTGATCGTCGATGCGCTGCTCGAACTGTTCGATGCGCGCACCGAGCATGCCCCGCAGTTTGTCGGTGAAGATGATCTGGTCCTGCAGGTTCAGCGCGCGGCTTTCGACGTGTTCGAAAAAGTCAGTTCCGGAACGTGCGCCATCGGGTTTCGGCTGGCCGTAGACCGGCTGATAAATGTCGATGGCGTAGGGGGCGCCGGCAATGGTCGTGACCCGTTCGTCCTTGCGGTAGCTTTCGTACTCGCTGCCGATCAGCAGTTCGTGTTGCCAGCTGCCAAGGTCGAAGAAGCCGCGCAGTTCAAGCTGGGTGATGCTGTCGTGCCAGTTGTTGTCGCGCTCGCGATAGCGACGGTTGACGGTGTGGTCATCGGCATTCAGCGCGCGCTGTTCGGAGGCGAATCCCCAGAGCCGGCCTTCCTTGTAGTGACTGGCCAGACGCAATTGCCAAAGGTCGTTGAGCTGGTGTTCGACGGCGGCCTGAAGTTGATTGTTGTGGTTGTCGATGTCGCCGTCATCGGGCTCGCCGAGGAAAGTCGAGCGGGAGACGCTGCTCCATTTGTTATTCGGAGCAACGATGCCGCGATCAAAGGTCGAGCTGTGCCGGACGAATTCGCTCTGCACCAGCAGGTGGGTGTCGGGATTGAGCTGCCAGCTGAACGAAGGCGCGACGAACACCCGCTGACTGTCGACGTGATCGCGGAAGCTGTGGTTGTCCTCCACGGCCAGATTGACCCGGGACAGGACATCGCCATGCTCATCCAGCGGCGTGTTGACGTCCACTGCCGTGCGATAGCGATCCCAACTGCCGGCGCTGGTTTGCAGGGTGGTGAAGGCTTCGGGTTGAGGGGTTTTAGTGACGATGTTCACCGTGCCGCCCGGATCGCCTCGGCCGTAGAGACTGGCGGCGGGGCCCTTGAGCACTTCGATGCGTTCGATATTGGCCACGTCCGGCGTGCTCGGGTAACCGCGATTGGCGCTGAAGCCGTCCTTGTAGAACTCCGAGGTGGTGAAGCCGCGCACGCTGTATTCGTAAAGGGTCAGGCCACCGAAGTTGTTCTGCTTGGATACGCCGCCGGCAAAGTCCAGTGCGCGCTCGACGCTGGTGCTGCCCAGGTCGTTGAGCACGCTGACGGGAACCACACTGATCGATTGCGGGATGTCGCGAATGGCGGTGTCGGTCTTGGTCGCGGTCGAAGAGCGGGTGGCGCGATAGCCATCGACGGGGCCGGTGGGGGACTGATAGTCGGAAGTGACGCTGATGGCGTCCAGTTCCAGGGGGCGGGGTTCTTCGGCGAAGACCGGATTTCCCAGCAGGCCGAAGGCGAAACCGGCGAGGGAGGCCTTTGTTCGAGACGACATGTTATGTTGTTCCAATTTCAAGAGTTGAAACAATATAACATGTCTAATGAGAATGTCTGCCAATCACCCGAGATTCTCGGGTCAGGCTTACTCCTCTTCTTTTTCCTTCATCGGCGCAGGCGGTGGACGCAGGCCGATTTCCGCCGTGAGCTTGAGCTCCTTGCCGTTGCGCATCACCTGGATCGTGACCTTGTCGGTCGGTTTGATCCGCGCGACCTGGTTCATCGAACGACGACCATCGCCGGCCGGTTCGCCGTCGATGGTGAGGATCACGTCACCCAATTGCAGGCCCGCCTTCTGCGCAGGACCGTCGCGGAAAATCCCCGCGACCACGATGCCCGGACGTCCCGACAGACCGAACGACTCTGCCAGTTCCTGGCTCAGCGGCTGTACCTCGATACCGAGCCAGCCACGAATCACCTGGCCGTGCTCGATGATCGACTTCATCACTTCCATCGCCAGCTTGACCGGGATGGCGAAGCCGATGCCCTGTGAGCCTCCGGACTTGGAGAAGATCGCCGTGTTGATGCCGGTCAGGTTGCCGAGGGCATCCACCAGCGCACCGCCGGAGTTGCCGGGGTTGATCGCCGCGTCGGTCTGAATGAAGTCTTCGTAGTTGTTCAGGCCCAGCTGGTTGCGGCCGGTGGCGCTGATGATGCCCATGGTCACGGTCTGGCCGACGCCGAACGGGTTGCCGATGGCCAGCGCGACGTCGCCGATGCGGATGTTGTCGGAGCGGCCGACGGTGATCGCCGGAAGGTTCTTCAGGTCGATCTTCAATACCGCGAGGTCGGTTTCCGGGTCGCTGCCGATCACCCGGGCCAGGGTTTCACGACCGTCCTTGAGCGCCACCACGATCTGGTCGGCGCCGCTGGTCACGTGGTTGTTGGTCAGGATGTAGCCTTCCGGGCTCATGATCACGCCCGAACCCAGGCTCGATTCCATGCGTTTCTGCTTGGGCGAGTTGTCGCCGAAGAAGCGGCGGAACTGCGGATCTTCGAACAGTGGATGGCTGGGCTTGTTGATGACTTTGGTGGTGTACAGGTTCACCACGGACGGCGCGGCAGTGGTCACCGCGTCCGCATAGGACACAGGGCCTTCCTGCATGTTGGTGGTTTGCGGGGCTTGCTGCAGGTTGACGTCGAGGCTTGGAAGCCCGACCCACTGCGGGTAACGCTGGATGATTAACAGAGCGACAAGCACGCCGGCCAACAGCGGCCAGCCGGAAAAACGCAGCGCCTTGAGCATTAAGCACGTCCTGAGAGAGTTGCAGGCGGTAAGAGACCGCTCATAATGTCGCGCATTATACGAGGCCGCGCGTGCCTCTGAACGGGATATTTAGGAGTCTTTTATGGCCGTCGCCCTGAGCACACTCGTCGAAGAAGCCGACCGTTACCTCAACGCTGCAAGGATCGCCGATTACTGCCCCAACGGCCTGCAGGTCGAGGGCCGGCCGCAGGTGATGCGCATCGTCAGCGGGGTCACCGCCAGCCAGGCGTTGCTCGATGCCGCCGTGGAGGCCAATGCCGATCTGGTGCTGGTGCACCATGGCTATTTCTGGAAGGGCGAGAACCCGTGCATCACCGGCATGAAACAGCGCCGCTTGAAGACGTTGCTCAAGCACGACATCAGCCTGCTGGCGTACCACCTGCCGTTGGACCTGCACCCTGAGGTCGGCAACAACGTGCAGCTGGCGCGTCAGCTCGACATCACCGTCGAGGGGCCATTGGATCCCGATAACCTCAAGGTCGTCGGCCTGGTGGGATCGCTCAACGAGCCGGCCACGCCCCGGGATTTCGCCCGCCGTGTGCAGGAAGTCATGGGCCGTGAGCCGCTGGTCATCGAGGGCAGTTCGATGATCCGGCGCGTCGGCTGGTGCACCGGTGGCGGCCAGGGCTACATCGATCAGGCGGTTCTTGCCGGTGTCGATCTGTACCTCAGCGGTGAAGCCTCGGAGCAGACTTTCCACAGCGCCCGGGAAAACGACATCAGCTTCATCGCCGCCGGTCACCACGCCACCGAGCGCTATGGCGTCCAGGCGCTGGGCGATTACCTGGCGCGACGCTTTGCTCTCGAGCACATCTTCATCGATTGCCCGAACCCGATCTGACATCGCTCCTACAGAGGACCCCAAACGCAGGGGCATATTCATATGCCCTTTCGATCTAGCCCGCGCCCTGATTAGAAGCGGGACGCTGTGCTAGGATCGCCCCTCGAACACGGCCCGCTGGCCGTTCATAAGAAAGTTTTCGTGAGTAGCCATGGTCGACAAACTGACGCATCTGAAACAGCTGGAGGCGGAAAGCATCCACATCATCCGCGAGGTGGCCGCCGAGTTCGACAACCCGGTGATGCTGTACTCCATCGGTAAAGACTCCGCCGTGATGCTGCACCTGGCACGCAAGGCATTCTTCCCCGGCAAGCTGCCGTTTCCGGTGATGCACGTCGACACCCGCTGGAAATTCCAGGAGATGTACGCCTTCCGCGACAAGATGGTGGCGGATCTGGGCCTGGACCTGATCACCCACATCAACCCTGATGGCGTGGCGCAGAACATCAACCCGTTCACCCACGGCAGTGCCAAGCACACCGACATCATGAAGACCGAAGGCCTGAAGCAGGCGTTGGACAAGCATGGCTTCGACGCCGCCTTCGGTGGTGCGCGTCGCGATGAAGAGAAATCCCGCGCCAAGGAGCGTGTGTACTCGTTCCGCGACAGCAAGCACCGCTGGGACCCGAAAAACCAGCGTCCGGAGTTGTGGAACGTCTACAACGGCAAGGTCAACAAGGGCGAGTCGATTCGCGTATTCCCGCTGTCGAACTGGACCGAGCTGGACATCTGGCAGTACATCTACCTCGAAGGCATCCCGATCGTGCCGCTGTACTTCGCCGCCGAGCGTGAAGTGATCGAGAAGAACGGCACCCTGATCATGATCGACGACGAGCGCATCCTCGAGCACCTGAGCGATGAAGACAAAGCCCGCATCGTCAAAAAGAAAGTGCGTTTCCGTACCCTTGGCTGCTACCCGTTGACGGGCGCGGTGGAGTCCGAGGCCGAAAGCCTCACGGACATCATTCAGGAAATGCTCCTGACGCGAACTTCCGAGCGCCAGGGCCGTGTCATCGACCACGATGGCGCAGGCTCGATGGAAGACAAAAAACGTCAAGGTTATTTCTAAGGGGCTGTCATGTCGCACGCATCTGATTTGATCAGCGAGGACATCCTCGCCTACCTGGGCCAGCACGAACGTAAAGAGCTGCTGCGCTTCCTGACCTGCGGTAACGTCGACGACGGCAAGAGCACCCTGATCGGGCGCCTGCTGCACGACTCCAAGATGATCTACGAGGATCACCTGGAAGCGATCACCCGCGACTCGAAAAAAGTCGGCACCACCGGCGAAGACATCGATCTGGCATTGCTGGTCGACGGCCTGCAGGCCGAGCGTGAGCAGGGCATCACCATCGATGTCGCCTACCGCTATTTCTCCACCGCCAAGCGCAAGTTCATCATCGCCGACACCCCGGGCCACGAGCAGTACACCCGCAACATGGCCACCGGTGCGTCCACCTGTGACCTGGCGATCATCCTGGTCGACGCCCGCTACGGCGTGCAGACCCAGACCCGTCGCCACAGCTTCATCGCCTCCCTGCTGGGCATCAAGCACATCGTCGTCGCCATCAACAAGATGGACCTCAAGGACTTCGACCAGGGCGTGTTCGAGTCGATCAAGGCCGACTACCTGAAGTTCGCCGAAGGCTTGAAGATGAAGCCGACCAGCATGCACTTCGTGCCGATGTCGGCATTGAAAGGCGACAACGTGGTGAACAAGTCCGAGCGCTCGCCGTGGTACACCGGCCAGTCGCTGATGGAAATTCTCGAGACTGTGGAAGTGGCGGGCGACCGCAACTTCACCGACATGCGTTTCCCGGTGCAGTACGTCAACCGTCCGAACCTGAACTTCCGCGGTTTCGCCGGCACCCTGGCCAGCGGCATCGTCAAGAAAGGCGACGAAGTCGTGGTGCTGCCGTCGGGCAAGAGCAGCCGCGTGAAATCCATCGTCACCTTCGAAGGTGAGCTGGAGCACGCCGGTCCAGGTCAGGCGGTCACCCTGACCATGGAAGACGAAATCGACATCTCCCGTGGCGACCTGCTGGTTCACGCCGACAACGTGCCGCCAGTCACCGACAGCTTCGAAGCGATGCTGGTGTGGATGGCTGAAGAGCCGATGCTGCCGGGCAAGAAATACGACATCAAGCGCGCCACCAGCTACGTGCCGGGCTCCATTGCCAGCATCGTCCACAAGGTCGATGTGAACACCCTGGAAGAAGGTTCGGCCAGTGCGTTGCAGCTGAACGAAATCGGCAAAGTCAAGATCGCGCTCGATGCGCCGATTGCCCTCGACGGTTACGACAGCAACCGCACCACCGGCGCCTTCATCGTCATCGACCGCCTCACCAACGGCACCGTTGGCGCCGGCATGATCGTGGCCCAGCCGGTTGCCCACGGCACCAGCACTCACCACGGTAAACTGGCTCACGTTGCCACCGAGGAACGTGCACTGCGCTTCGGCCAGCAGCCGGCCACCGTGCTGTTCAGCGGCCTGTCGGGCGCTGGCAAGAGCACCCTGGCTTACGCTGTGGAGCGCAAGCTGTTCGACCTTGGTCGTGCGGTGTTCGTACTGGATGGCCAGAACCTGCGTCACGACCTGAACAAGGGTCTGCCGCAGGATCGCGCCGGGCGTACCGAGAACTGGCGTCGTGCCGCCCACGTGGCGCGTCAGTTCAACGAAGCCGGTTTGCTGACCCTGGCCGCCTTCGTCGCGCCAAGCGCCGAAGGTCGCGAGCAGGCCAAGGACCTGATCGGCAAGGATCGTCTGGTGACGGTCTACGTACAGGCCTCGCCAGCCGTCTGCGCCGAGCGTGACCCGCAAGGCCTGTACGCGGCGGCCGGGGATAACATCCCGGGCGAATCCTTCCCGTACGACGTGCCGCTGGATGCTGATCTGGTGATCGACACCCAGTCGGTTTCGCTGGAAGAAGGCGTCAAGCAAGTGCTGGATCTGCTGCGCAAGCGTGGTGCGATCTAAGCTGAAAGCAGCGGCAAGCTTCTAGCTTCAAGCTGCAGGAAAAAGCCCGCGGACAGGTGACTGTCTGCGGGCTTTTTTGTGTCTGTCAGAGGGTCAAGGATCGCAGCCTTCGGCAGCTGCTACAGGGGTACGCATTCCAATGCAGGAGCTGCCGAAGGCTGCGATCCTTTGATCTTTATTTCCCCGGATACTCCCGATGCATCTGCTCCAGCAACGCATCCTTGTCCTGCCACATCTGATTGATCCAGCCTTGGAACTGCATGCGATACTCGCCATCCTGGTCGTAGTTCTTGCCGATGAACTGCGGCGGGATCTTCAGCTCTTCGAAGTGCACCACCACATCCTTCACATTCCCGCACAGCAGGTCCCAGAACCCAGGGCGTCCGGCGGGGTAGTGGATGGTCACGTTGACGATCGATTCCAGCTGCTCGCCCATCGCATCCAGCACAAAGGCAATGCCGCCGGCCTTGGGTTTGAGCAGGTATTTGAACGGTGATTTCTGCTGGGCATGTTTGCCGTCAGTGAAGCGCGTGCCTTCGACGAAGTTGAAAATCCCGACCGGGTTGTTGCGGAACTTCGCGCAGGTTTTGCGGGTGGTTTCCAGGTCCTTGCCTTTCTTCTCCGGGTGCTTTTCCAGATAGGCCTTGGAGTAGCGTTTCATGAACGGAAAGCCCAGCGCCCACCACGCCAGCCCGATCACCGGGACCCAGATCAGCTCCTGCTTGAGAAAGAACTTCAGCGGCTGGATGCGCCGGTTGAGCACGTATTGCAGCACCAGGATGTCGACCCAGCTCTGGTGGTTGCTGGTGATCAGGTAGGAGTGCTGGTAGTCGAGGCCGTGCAGTCCGCTGATGTGCCAGCGGGTGCGACGCACCAGGTTCATCCAGCCTTTGTTGAGGCTGATCCAGGCTTCGTGGGTGTGGCTCATCAGCCAGCCGGCAATGCGCTGGGTGAGGGCGAATGGCAGTGCCTTGACCAGCGCCACGCAGAACAGAAACGAGCACAGCAGAATCGTGTTCAGGGCCAACAACAGCGAAGCGATTACACCGCGCAGCGGTGCAGGTAGAAAGTCCAGCATTTAAACATCCATAGGTCGGTTGGCTGCCTGGATCGCGGTCAAGGCGATGGTGTAGACGATGTCATCGACCTGAGCGCCACGTGGCAAATCGTTCACCGGTTTGCGCAGGCCTTGCAGCATCGGCCCGAGGCTGACGCAATCGGCGCTGCGCTGCACGGCCTTGTGCGTGGTGTTGCCGGTGTTCAGGTCGGGGAACACGAACACTGTGGCGCGACCGGCCACCTGACTGTTCGGTGCCAGCTGCCGGGCCACGGTTTCGTTGGCGGCGGCGTCGTATTGCAACGGACCGTCGATCAGCAGCGAGCGTTGCTGTTCATGGGCGAGCAGCGTCGCTTCACGGACTTTCTCGACCTCTTCGCCCGTGGCCGACTCGCCGCTGGAGTAACTGATCATCGCCACCCGTGGCGTGATGCCGAAGGCCGCTGCCGAGTCCGCGCTTTGCAGGGCGATTTCAGCCAGTTCGCTGGCGCTTGGGTGCGGGTTCATCACGCAGTCGCCGTACACCAGCACCTCTTCGGGGAACAGCATGAAGAACACCGACGACACCAGGGTGCAGCCCGGCGCGGTCTTGATCAGTTGCAGGGCTGGGCGAATGGTGTTGGCGGTAGAGTGAATGACCCCGGACACCAGACCATCGACTTCATCCAGCGCCAGCATCATGGTGCCGATCACCACCGGGTCTTCCAGTTGCTGCTCGGCCATCGGCGCGTTGAGGCTCTTGGTTTTGCGCAGGGCAACCATCGGCTCGACATAGCGTTCGCGGATCAGATCCGGATCGAGGATTTCCAGCCCCGCCGGCAGGTCGATGCCTTGGGCGCGGGCAACCGCTTCGACATCGGCGGGCTTTGCCAGCAACACGCAGCGGGCGATGCCACGGGCCTGGCAGATCGCTGCGGCCTGCACGGTCAGCGGCTCGCTGCCTTCGGGCAGGACGATGCGCTTGTTGGCACTCTGGGCGCGCTGGATCAGTTGATAGCGGAACACCGCCGGCGACAGGCGCATTTCCCGTGGCGTGCCGCAGCGCTGATGCAGCCAGTTGGCGTCCAGATAGCCGGCGACGAAATCGGTGATGATCTCCGCACGCTCGCGGTCGTCGATCGGGATTTCCTTGTTCAGGCCGTTCAACAGGTTGGCGGTGTCGTAGGAACCGGTGCTCACCGACAACACCGGCAGGCCGGCCTGCAGGGCGCCACGGCAGAGCTCCATGATGCGCGGATCGGGGAGGGTGTCGCTGGTCAGCAACAGGCCGGCCAGGGGCACGCCGTTGATGGCCGCCAGGCTCACCGCGAGGATGATGTCGTCGCGATCGCCGGGGGTCACCACCAGCACGCCGGGCTTTAGCAGGTCCACGGTGTTGCGCATGGTGCGGGCGCAAATGATGGTCTTGGTCATGCGCCGGGTTTCATAGTCGCCGGCATTGAGCACCTGGGCGCCCATCAGGTCGGCCACGTCGCGGGTGCGCGGGGCGTTCAGTTCCGGCTGATAGGGAATGCAGCCCAGCAGACGGAAGTCGCCACTGCGCAACAGCGGCGAATGTTCCTTCAGGCGCGCGGCGAAGGCGTCCATGCTCTCGTCGGTCTTGACCTTGTTGAGGATCACGCCGAGGACCTTCGGGTCTTTCGGGCCGCCGAACAATTGCGCCTGCAACTCCACGCGACCGGACAGTTCGGTGAGCACTTCGTTTTCCGGCGCCGACACCAGAATCACTTCGGCATCCAGGCTCTTGGCCAGGTGCAGGTTGACCCGCGCGGCATAACTGGCGCTGCGGGTCGGCACCATGCCTTCAACGATCAGCACGTCCTTGCCGATGGCGGCCTGTTGATAGAGGGTGATGATTTCTTCGAGCAACTCATCGAGCTGACCGTCGCCCAGCATGCGCTCGACGTGGGCGAGACCCAAAGGCTGTGGCGGCTTCAGGCCGTGGGTGCGCGCTACCAGTTCGGTGGAGCGCTCAGGCCCGGTGTCTCCCGGATGCGGCTGGGCAATCGGTTTGAAAAAGCCGACCTTGAGGCCGGCGCGTTCCAGCGTGCGTACCAGGCCGAGGCTGATGGACGTCAGACCCACGCCAAAATCGGTGGGTGCGATGAAAAAAGTTTGCATGCGGATTCTCTGAAGGAGCATGGCAAGGGTGAAGGCCTTTGGCTGGCCGTCTACCGAAATTCAGTCGCCAAGGTTATCGCTAACCGAACCCTGTGCGCACCAACCGCAATCAAAGGGTTGGCCTATTTTTTCATCACGCTGCGCAGGATCCATGACCCAGGCGCGCGATTGCCATGGTGGCTGATGGCGCAGGTGCTGGGTGTGGCCGCAGGAAAGTTCGGCCACCCAGTGCCCGTCCTCGTCCTGATGAAAGCCCGTGATGGTCGCACCCCGTCTGTCCGGGTTGTGTTCGCTTTCGGGCGATTGCTTCGCTAAACTCGGTCTTTCATTATTCTTTTGCAAAAGGTCTCGCCCCATGCTGATCGCCGCCAATAAGGCTGTCTCCATCGACTATACCCTGACCAACGACGCTGGTGAGGTCATCGACAGCTCCGCCGGCGGCGCGCCGCTGGTTTACCTGCAAGGCGCAGGCAACATCATCCCTGGCCTGGAAAAGGCTCTGGAAGGCAAGGCAGTCGGCGACGAACTGAACGTTTCCGTCGAGCCTGAAGACGCTTACGGCGAATACGCAGCCGAGCTGGTCAGCACCCTGAGCCGCAGCATGTTCGAAGGCGTCGACGAGCTGGAAGTGGGCATGCAGTTCCACGCTTCCGCGCCGGACGGCCAGATGCAGATCGTGACCATCCGTGATCTGGACGGCGACGACGTCACCGTCGACGGCAACCACCCGTTGGCCGGTCAGCGCCTGAACTTCAAGGTCAAGATCGTCAGCATCCGTGATGCCAGCCAGGAAGAAATCGCTCATGGTCACATCCATGGCGAAGGTGGCCATCACCACTGATTTCTGCGCTAAGCTCAGATAACTGGAGAGGCGCCCCGAGGGCGCCTTTTTAGTCTGCGGCCGTCCCAGGCGACACCGCCAAATCGTTGTTTCGAGAAAAACACGGGAATCTGGAGTACGTCATGAGTGCTTTTCACGACCTTAATTTGACAGGCCTGGATGGTAAGGCGCTGCCTTTGGCACCGTTCAAGGGGCACGTCGTGCTGGTGGTCAACGTGGCCTCCAAGTGCGGCCTGACGCCGCAGTACGCGGCGCTGGAAAACCTCTACCAGCAATACAAGGGCAAGGGTTTCAGTGTGCTGGGCCTGCCGTGCAACCAGTTTGCCGGCCAGGAACCGGGCTCCGAACAGGAGATCCAGGAGTTCTGCAGCCTCAACTACGGCGTGACCTTTCCGTTGTCCAGCAAGCTGGAAGTCAACGGCCATGACCGGCATCAGTTGTACAAACTGCTGGCGGGCGAGGGCGCTGAATTCCCCGGTGACATCACCTGGAACTTCGAGAAATTCCTGTTGGGCAAGGATGGACGCGTGCTGGCGCGGTTTTCGCCTCGCACGGCGCCGGATGATCCGAGCGTCGTTCAGGCAATCGAAAAAGCCCTGAGCTGACATCCCCCCTCTGTAGGAGCAAAGCTTGCTCGCGATGACGTCGGCACATTTAATCCCGATGTAGCCCGACAGACTGCAATCGCGAGCAAGCTTTGCTCCCACAGTCTTTTGATCCTTAATCACCCAAATCAATAGTGCTGTTAATCTCGTCGCGCTCTCCATATTATCGCCGTCATAAAGTTTATCCCCGTGGAGCGCACCCATGCCCGTTCAAGCCCTGTTCAAACCGTTCCACCTCGGCACCCTCGAACTGCCGACCCGCGTCGTCATGGCGCCGATGACCCGTTCGTTCTCCCCAGGCGGCATCCCCAATTCCAAAGTGATCGAGTACTACCGTCGTCGCGCCGCGGCCGGTGTTGGCCTGATCATCACCGAAGGCACCACCGTCGGGCACAAGGCCTCCAACGGCTACCCGAACGTGCCGCAGTTCTACGGCGAAGCTGCGCTGGCGGGCTGGAAGAAAGTGGTCGACGCGGTCCACGCCGAAGGCGGCAAGATCGTTCCGCAACTGTGGCACGTCGGCAGTGTGCGCCGCATCGGCACCGAGCCGGATGCCAGCGTGCCGGGTTACGGTCCGTCGGAGAAGATCAAGAACGATCAGGTCGTGGTCCACGGCATGAGCAAGCAGGACATCCAGGACGTGATCGCCGCGTTCGCCCAGGCGGCCAAGGATGCCAAAAGCATCGGCATGGACGGCGTGGAAATCCACGGCGCCCACGGCTATCTGATTGACCAGTTCTTCTGGGAAGGCAGCAACCAGCGTACCGACGAATACGGCGGCGACCTGGCCAACCGTTCGCGCTTTGCCATCGAACTGATCCAGGCCGTGCGTGCCGCGGTCGGCGAAGGCTTCCCGATCATTTTTCGCTTCTCCCAGTGGAAGCAGCAGGACTACACCGCACGCCTGGTGCAAACGCCGCAAGCGCTGGGGGCGTTCCTCAAGCCGTTGGCCGATGCCGGTGTGGATATCTTCCACTGCTCGACCCGCCGCTTCTGGGAGCCGGAGTTCGACGGTTCGGAACTGAACCTGGCCGGCTGGACCCGCAAGCTCACCGGCAAGCCGACCATCACCGTGGGCAGCGTCGGCCTGGACGGCGAGTTCCTGCAGTTCATGGTCAACACCGACAAGGTCGCTCAACCGGCGAGCCTGGAAAAGCTGCTGGAGCGTCTGAACAACGATGAGTTCGACCTGGTGGCCGTCGGCCGCGCGCTGCTGGTGGATCCGGACTGGGCGCAGAAAGTGCGTGAAGGCCGTGAGCAGGACATCCTGCCGTTCAGCCGTGATGCGTTGATGACCTTGGTTTAAGCGGCGTCTGTCAGGGTCTCATCGCGGGCAAGCCCGCTCCCACAAGTTCTGTGTACACCACGGACCCTGGGGGAGCGGGCTTGCCCGCGATGACGGACTTAAGGTCAAAAAGAATCAAGGCAAGGTCGGCACATTCGGCACCCCCAACTCCCTCACACAAGCCCCCCGCAACTGCCCTTCGAACTGCTCGACAATCGCCTCCCATCCCTGGCGACTCGCATGCTGCCGCGCATTGAGCCGCATGCAGCGCAAAGTCTCGTCCTGCTCCAGCATCCACACCGCCGCATCGCAGAACGCCTCTTCATCCGCAGGCATCGCCAGCACGCCGTTGTAGCCATGACGAATGTGTTGCGCCGCCGCCGCCTGATCGTAAGCCACCACACCCAACCCGGAAGCCAGCGCTTCGAGCACGACATTGCCGAACGTCTCGGTCAGGCTCGGAAACACGAACACATCCCCCGACGCATAGTGGCTGGCCAGGGCTTCACCCCGCTGTGAGCCGCAGAAAATCGCCTCGGGCATTTCGCTTTCCATTTGCAGGCGTTGCGGACCGTCGCCCACCACGATCAGCTTCAGGGTGCGTTGTGGATAACTGGCCTTGAGGGCGTCGAAGCAGCGCTTGAGCAGGCCGAGGTTTTTCTCCGGGGCCAGGCGCCCGACATGCATGACGGCGATATCCTTCTCGCCCAGCCCCCATTGCGCACGCAACGCATCCAGGCGTTTGGCCGGATGAAACAGCTGGCTGTCGACGCCACGGGACAACAGCGCCAAGCGCTCGAACTGCCGGCGCTCCAGCTCCATGCGCTGGCTGACGCTGGGCACCAGGGTCAGGTTGGAGCGATTGTGGAACCAGCGCAGGTAATGGGTCAGCAGGCGCGTCAGCAAACCGAGGCCGTACTGGCTGGAGTACTGCTGGAAATTGGTGTGAAAACCGCTGACCACCGAAATCCCCAGGCGTCGCGCCGCGCGCAGGGCCGACAAGCCGAGCGGGCCTTCCGTGGCGATGTACAACACATCCGGGCGATGGCGCTTCCAGCGTCGCAACAGTTTGTGCATCGACGACTGACCCCATTGCAGGCCTGGATAACCCGGCAGCGGCCAGCCCCGGCACAGCAGCAATTCATCGTCGCTGCCCGCCGACTGATCGCAACCCTGGCGCGGACGCACCAGTTCCACCTGATGCCCGCGCGCGCGCAAACCTTCGCACAGGCGGCCAAGAGTATTGGCCACGCCGTTGATTTCGGGAGGGAAGGTTTCGGTGATCAGGGTGATATGCAGAGCTGTCGTCATGGCATCAGTGTCGGCTGAGGCCATGTCGACGTTGTGACGTTCAGATGATGGATTTATGACCGGATCAGCGTTGGCTCACCAGGTTCTCGGCACCGCGTTCACGGACCCAGAACAGCGTCGCACCGGCCACCGCCGCCGGCATCATAAGGATGTTGACCACCGGGATCAGCAGCACCAGATAGACGATGCCGCCGAAGCTCATGCTCTGCCAGCGCTTCTGGCGCAGCCAGGCGAGCATCTCGTTCCAGCCCAGCTTGTGGTTGTCCGCCGGGTAGTCGATGTACTGGATGGCCATCATCCACACCCCGAACAGCAGCCAGAGCGGCGCGGCGATGATGTTGACCACGGGAATGAACGAGAGGATGAACAGGCCGATCGCCCGGGGCAGGAAGTAACCGAGCTTGCGCATCTCCCGGGCGAAGGTGCGCGGGACCATGGCGATCAGTTCGCCCCAGCTGAAGGCCGGGAAGTCATCGGTGCCGCGCACCACCACTTCGACCTTTTCCGCGAGGAAGCCGTTGAAGGGGGCGGCGATGACGTTGGCGAGCATGGTGAAGGTGAAAAATACCATCAACAGCACCAGCACCACGAACAAGGGCCACAGGATGTAACTGAGAAAACCCAGCCAGTCGGGCAGCGTCGGCATCAGGGTATCGACCCACAGGCTGAATTGGTGGCCGGCCAGATAAATCAATCCGACGAACAGCACCAGGTTGATGGCCAGCGGCAACAACACGAATAAACGCAGGCTTGGACTCAAGACCAGGTTGAGGCCTTCACGCAGGTATTGCGGGCCTGACAGAACAGGGGCGGGCATAACGTGCTCCGAGCAAGGGAAATCGCGCCGACCTTACCGGCTTTGCGACAGGCGCGAAAGCGCGGTGGCGGTATCGACATTAACTGTAACAAAGGCGTCCGAATACACACCGTGTCGGGATAGAGACCACCTATGAGCTGGATTGTTAAACCGTATTTCCTTAATCTTCGCCCCCTCGATACGCTGCAGCCATTCTTTTACAGGGCTGTGCAAGCAAAGCCTTCCCCAAAGTGCTTTGAACGGTCCTTTTTTATTCTCGCCGGCAAACCGGCGTACCGCGCCAGGTGTTCCGGGCCGGTCAACAGGAGCAGGTCATGTCTGAAGTCCGTCATTCGCGAGTGATTATTCTTGGTTCCGGCCCTGCCGGTTACAGCGCCGCGGTCTATGCCGCCCGTGCCAACCTCAAGCCACTTTTGATCACCGGCATGCAAGCCGGCGGTCAACTGACCACCACCACCGAAGTCGACAACTGGCCGGGCGACGTCCACGGCCTGACCGGCCCGGCGCTGATGGAGCGCATGCGCGAGCACGCCGAGCGCTTTGAGACCGAGATCGTTTTCGATCACATCAACGCCGTGGACTTCGCTGCCAAGCCTTACACCCTGACCGGCGACAGCGCGACCTACACCTGCGACGCCCTGATCATCGCCACCGGCGCCAGCGCTCGTTACCTGGGCCTGCCGTCCGAAGAAGCGTTCATGGGCAAGGGCGTTTCGGCCTGCGCGACCTGCGACGGTTTCTTCTACCGCAACAAGCCAGTGGCTGTGGTCGGTGGCGGCAACACCGCGGTCGAAGAAGCCCTGTACCTGGCCAACATCGCCAGCACCGTGACCCTGATCCACCGTCGCGATACCTTCCGCGCCGAGAAGATCCTGATCGACAAGCTCAACGCTCGCGTGGCCGAGGGCAAGATCATCCTCAAGCTCAACTCCAACCTGGACGAAGTTCTGGGCGACAACATGGGCGTGACCGGTGCTCGCCTGAAGAACAACGACGGTAGCTTCGACGAAGTCAAAGTCGACGGCGTGTTCATCGCCATCGGCCACACCCCGAACACCTCGCTGTTCGAAGGCCAGCTGACTCTGAAAGACGGCTACCTGGTCGTGCACGGCGGCCGTGACGGCAACGCCACCGCCACCAACCTGGAAGGCATCTTCGCCGCCGGCGACGTGGCTGACCACGTCTACCGCCAGGCCATCACCTCGGCCGGCGCCGGTTGCATGGCGGCACTGGATGCCGAGCGTTACCTCGACGGCCTGCAGAACGCTTGATTCTGCGGCGTTGAAATGAAAAAACCGGCTTTTTAGCCGGTTTTTTGTGCCCACGATTTAATGCCTGATCATGTTCCCCTGTGGGAGCGAGCAAGCCCGCTCCCACAGGGGATGGTGTTATCAGGTCAGTTTCTGCAGACACGCTTCAAAGATGTCCAGCCCTTCCTCCAGCACCGCCGCTTCGGTGGTCAACGGCGCCAGCAACCGAACAATATGGCGCGACTTCCCGCTCGGCATCAGCAACAAGCCCGCCTCCCGCGCCAACGCCAGCAACTGCGTCAACTGCGCTGGCGCCGGTGTGCCGTCGGCATTCGCCAACTCGATCCCGCGCATCGCACCCACGCCCGTCATGCGCCCGAGGAACGGTGACAGCTTGCGCTCACGCCAGGATTGGTAACGACTGACAATCGCCTCTTCCTGCTGTGCACCCCAGGCCTGCAGATGGGCATCGGTCATTTCGTCCAGGGTCGCCAGCGCGGCGGCGCAAGCGATGGGGTTGCCGGAGTAGGTGCCGCCCAGCCCGCCCTTGGGCAGGTTGTCGAGCAGCGACTTGCGCCCGACCACCGCTCCCAGCGGCAAGCCACCGCCGATGCTTTTGCCGAGTAGGATCAGGTCCGGCTCGATGCCCAGGCGCGAGAAGGCGAAGCGTTGTCCGGTGCGACCGAAGCCGGACTGGATCTCATCGGCGATCAGCAGGATGCCTTTGTCGTCGCAGAACTTGCGCAAGGCCTGGGCGAACTCGATATCCATCGCCAGGAAACCCGCCTCGCCCTGCACCGGTTCGACGATAAAGCAGGCCACGTCCTCGACGTCGAGTTCGACGCTGAACAGGCGCTCCATGGCCTTCAGCGCCTCGGCACAGGTCACGTCGTTGTCCTGGCTGGGGAAGGGCAGGTGATACACGGGCCCCGGCAGCACGCCGATTTTCTGTTTGTAGGGCGCGACTTTGCCATTGAGGTTGAGAGTGGCCAGGGTGCGCCCGTGGAAGCCACCATCGAACGCAATGACCGCCGTACGGCCGGTGGCGCCACGGACGATCTTCAGCGCGTTTTCCGCCGCCTCGGCGCCGCTGTTGGTGAGCATGCCGCTGACCGGGTACTCGACCGGGATGAACGCCGCCAGGCGATCCATGAACTCGAGGTACGGCGTATGGGGTGCGGCGTTGAAGGCGTAATGGGTCAGGCGCGTGGCCTGCTCGCGAATGGCGCCGACGATGCGCGGGTGGCAATGCCCGAGGTTCAGCACGCCGATACCACCGACGAAGTCGATGTAGCGCTTGCCGTCGGTGTCCCACACCTCGGCGTTCTTGCCGTGGCTGAGGGTGACAGGGTGAACGATGTTGATCGACTGGCTGATGGTTTCGCTGTGCATGAAGGGCGGGCTCGGAAGAAGGAGGACTTCTTTTTATCTAAGCCGTGAGCAGCGGTGGCGGGCAAACGAAATAAAGTGGACGGGTCAATCTTAAAAGTCGGGATGTGTTTTCACCCTGGGGGAGCGAGCCTGCTCGCGATGGTCGTCAACGATTACGCTGGCTACCTGAAACCCTGCGGTGTTCCAGCTTTCATCGCGAGCAGGCTCGCTCCCACAGGGTTCAGGCGCAGGTTTGATCAGCGACGGGTCAACGGCTGCTGCGCAAATTTCACCCCGGCCAGGCCATGGGCGATCAGCGCGCGGATGTTGCCGTGGTCGCTGCCTTCAGGCGTCGCCACCACCGAACGGTAATGCTCGCCGAACGCCAGCAGGGCTTCTTCATCGCTCAGGCCTTCCAGCAGCGCCAGGCCCAGGGTCTTGCACGAACCTTCGTTCTGCCCGGCTGCGTTTTCCACGCCGCCGTTGTTGAAGGCCTGAGGTTGGTAATCGTAGCCGGCGGCAATGAACGCCAGGGTGTCGGCGAAAACGTGTTCGCCGCTCTTGAGGCTGGCGCGCAGGGTGTTCAAATCACTCATTGGGTTTTCCTTTGGCGAACGCCGCCTGTTGTTCGGCGCTGGCTTCTTTCTGGTATTGGGCTTTCCACTCGGCGTACGGCATGCCGTAAACCACTTCGCGGGCGTCATCGAGGCTGACCTCGATCTGGCGTTCATCGGCGGCCGCCTTGTACCACTTGGACAGGCAGTTGCGGCAGAAACCGGAGAGGTTCATCAGGTCGATGTTCTGCACATCCTTGCGGCTGTCCAGATGGGCCACCAGCCGGCGAAAGGCGGCGGCTTCGAGTTCGAGGCGTTCTTGATCGGTCATGGGGGTCTCTTTGAGACAGCTGCAAGCGGCAAGCTCAAGCTGCAAGATGGGTTGCGGTGGGTCGAAGTCTACAGCTTGCCGCTTGAAGCTTGTAGCTAGCGGCTCGCTGCAAGCGTTATCGACACCGATTCGGCAAAGCGCAAGGCGTGGGGCTTGTCCACTTCGACTTCGGCGTACAGCACCGATGGGTTGGCCATGACCAGATCGAGGATTTCCTGGGTCAGGCGTTCGAGCAGGGCAAAGCGGTTGCCTTCGACGTGGGCGATGATCGCCTTGGTGATGGTCCGGTAGTTCAGCGCGTGATCGATATCGTTGTCACGCACCGCTTCCTGGGCCGCATAGAGGATGGTCAGATTGATCAACACATCCTGCTTGTTGAGGATTTCATCTTCGTTGATGCCGATGTAGGTGCGCAGGCACAGGTCCTTGACCCGGATGCGCGCCATGCCTGGTTGAAGTTGTGGCATTACTACTTGCTCCGTCCAATCAATTGCAGGAACTCCTGGCGGGTGTTGCTCGACTCGCGGAAGGCGCCGAGCATCACCGAGGTGTTCATGGTTGAATTCTGTTTCTCGACGCCGCGCATCATCATGCACATGTGCTTGGCTTCGATGACTACCGCGACACCGGCCGCGCCCGTCACCTGCTGCACCGCGTCGGCGATTTGCCGGGTGAGGTTTTCCTGGATCTGCAGGCGTCGGGCGAACATGTCCACCAGTCGCGCGATCTTCGACAGGCCCAGTACCTTGCCCGTTGGAATATAAGCCACGTGTGCCTTGCCGATGAAGGGCAGCATGTGGTGTTCGCAGAGCGAATACAGCTCGATGTTGTCGACGATCACCATCTCGTCGTTATCGGAGGCGAACAGTGCGCCGTTGACGATTTCTTCGACGCTTTGATCGTAGCCGTGGCAGAGGTACTGCATCGCCTTGGCCGCGCGCACCGGGGTGTCGAGCAGGCCTTCGCGGTCGGGGTTCTCACCCAGACCGATGAGGATTTCGCGATAGCTTTCGGCCAGGTCGTTCTGGGGCTGATCGTTCTGAGGCAGGGATAACGTCATGGTAAATCCTCGCGGGACACTTATTTGATGTGCCTTCCGCCATTGACGGTCAGGGTCGTGCCGGTGACATAGGGGTTATCGAGCAAATAACGCAGGCTCTGGTAGATCACCTCGCTGCCGGGCTCGATGCCCAGCGCGGACTTGGCCAGCGCCTTGGCGCGATAGGCCGCGTCGTCGTCAGGGTTGAACAGTAGCAGGGCCGGGGCGATCCCGTTGACCTTGATGCCCGGCGCGTATTTGGCGGCGAAGGACAGGGTCAGGCTTTCGAGCCCGGCTTTGCTGGCGCAGTAACCAATATGCTTGCTGCTGCCCTTGCGTGTCACGTCATCGCTGATGTGCACGATGTCCGCCGGGGTCGAGCGCTCGAGCAGGTCGGCGCAATGCAGGTTGATCAGGTAGGGCGCCAGCATGTGCACGTGGAACATGCGGGTGAACGCCTGCGCGTCGGTGTCCGGGGTTTCGGCCAGCCATTCGGACGCGTTGTGCACGATGGCCCGCAGGCTGTCGGTATGGGTGTTCAGTTCGCGGATGAAATCGAGGATCCCCGCTTCGCTGGAGAAGTCGGCGAACACCGCCGTCGCCCCCAGATCGCGCAGCGCCTGCACGCCGGGGCGCTCGCTGCGGTAGCTGAAGATCACGCGATGGCCGTCTTCGAGCAATCGCTGCGCACAGTGCAGGCCAACGCGCTGGCCGGCACCGGTGATGAGGATGGGAGCTGCGGAAGAAGTCATGAACGGCTCGGGTCGCGGTAAGAGCAAAACTATAACAGCGCTTCGCCGCGTTCACCTATGCCCCTCTTGTTCACCTGCATCCCGCTTGCTGTAGGAGCGAGGCTTGCCGGCGAAGAACGATAACGCGGATTTACAGATACACCGCGTCAGCGTTCTTCGCGGGCGAGCCTCGCTCCTACAGAAGCAGGGGGTGTCATTGGTTTTGCGGGGCGGTCTCGGCCGGCAACCGCCGCGCCGGCGCAGCGTTGAGCCAGCCTGCGAGCAGCCGCGTCGACAACGGAATGAAGAAATAAACCATCAAAGGCGTCAGGCACAGGGTGCTGATAAACACCTTGGGCAACAGCGCCATCTCGCCCAGCAACGGCTCCAGGACAAAGTTGAACAGCAGGGAAACCGGGAAGAACGCCAGCCAGATCGCCACCGCCTGTTTCCAGCGAGGTGGGCGCTGGCCGGCGGCGCCGAACCAGCCTTCGATGCCGCTGACGCGATGTTCGGTCGGATGGGCGAACAGGTCGCTGCCCCGCGCCAGCCAGGCGGTGCGTGAAGCGGAGTGCTCCCAGGCGTGCAGGGTCTGCCCGTCGGCGAAGCGGAAGATGATCTGGAATTCGTCATCGTCAGGCGGCGGCGCGAGTACGCCGGAGCCCAGATAACCGGGGAAGTCGGTGGCCAGTTGTTCGCCTTCGCGCAACCAGGCGATCAGGTCCTGATAGCGGCCATCGGCAACGCGGCGCGCAACCATCAGGGTGACGGGAGAGGTAGACATTTGTGTATCTCCAAAAGCAGATGCGTCGCTCCGGATAGGAGTTTCGCCAGGCGCAGCGCCGGGGTAGTGGGCTGCGTCTTGGGGGCAAGCAAGGAATATTCCCGATTCTACCTGCGACCTTCATGCGCTGTCCCTGCGACATTCAATCGCCCTCAGGACAAACCAGGCCTTGAAAGTGGGTGAGAGGAGGGCGTTACAATAGTCTCCAAATCACACACGGATGTAGATCGCCAAATGCCTGTCCTCACTGACATTGCCCCAGGTGAGTCGAATCTCCTTTCGCTCGAGCGGGAAGAGCTATTCCCGATTCGCGAGGTGGCGCGTCTGACAGGCGTGAACCCGGTCACCCTGCGCGCCTGGGAGCGGCGCTATGGCCTGATCGTCCCCACGCGCACCGAAAGCGGGCATCGCCTGTATTCCATGGCCGATATCGAGCGAGTGCGCAGCATCCTCGACTGGATCGAGCGCGGCGTGGCCGTCAGCAAGATCGGCCGAATTCTCGCCAAGGCATCGCCGCTTCAGGCGCTGTCGCACATCATTCCCGAAAAACTGGTCCAGGCCGATTACGCGCAATGGCAGTCGCAGATCCAGGCGGCGGTCAGTGCGTTCGACGATGTACAACTGGACCAGGTCTACTCGCAGATTTTTTCCACCTACACCCAGCCCGTCGTGTTCCAGGACATCCTGCTGCCGCTGTGGAAACAATTGCTGCAGCGCCAGGACTCCTTCGGCCGCACCAGCGAATGGCTGTTCCTCGACGGTTTCCTGCGTTCCCGGGTGTTGCAGCGCTTGCTGCTGGTGCGCGACACCAAACCCCGGCGTGTCATCGTCAGTGCCCTGGCGGGCCAGTGCCGCGAGCTGGAATTGCTGATTGCCGCGCTGTTCCTGAGCGGCGGGCAAACCGGCGTGCGGGTGTTAACCATCGGCCAGCCGCTCGACGAATTGACCCTGGTCTGCGAACGGATCAAGCCCCAGGCGCTGGTGCTGTTTTCCAATCACGTGCCCGGCCCCGAACTGCCACGGCGGCTGAATCGGCTGGCGATGAGTGTGGATTGTCCGGTGTTGCTGGCGGGCGATGCGTCGGATCTGGCTCAGCAGAGCCTGGCGGGATCGTCGATCGGTTGCCTGGGGAATGAAGGTGCGGTGATGCGCCAGAGACTGAAACAGTTCCTGGCGGGCAATCTCGATACTTGAGGCCGATTAGAGATGCAGTGCCGGATGGGTCAACCGGTGCTGTTGCAGGATGTACTGGCGCAGGCGCTCGGTTTCATCCGTATCGTGCTGGCTCAGATGATAGGCATGGAAGCCCTGTTCGGTTTCCTTCTCGAGGGTGCCGCGCAAGGCGATCCGCTCGTAGCCCGAAGGGCTGAACCACAACGCGAAATGCTTCGGCGCCTTGGTCTTGCTGCGCATTTCCAGCAGAACACCCTTGAACGACACTTCGTGTACCCACATCGAGCCCGGCTGCCCCTTGGAGTTTTCCAGGGCGACGGGCTCGTCGAGCACCAGGCGCCATGGCCGGACCAGCGGTCCGTCTTCGTAGATGCTGGGCACGCCAAGACGCAGATGCAGCGCATGAAACTCGTCTTCCACCAGATGCAGTGGGAAGGTCATTTGCTGGTTTTCGAAGTTGGCTTGAATGGTGACCTGCTCATGGGCAGCAAGGCGCGTGAGCAAGTCACGGATCTGCGAGCCGCCATTGACGAGCAAACTCGACGTCGCATCCCGTACGTTGAGAGCCGGGTTGTGCTGCATGGTCTGGATAAAATCCAGTTCATCCTGGGTCAGGAGCGCGTCGCGTTGCATGGCTAGCTCGAAATATATAATTACAAAGTCATTGGTGATTGTAGTTAGTGACAACTAATTCTGTGAAATGTTTGCGCCGTTCGTCGCCTTGAGTGCAGCAAGCTCGGCCTGAACCTTCGCCAACTGCGCTTCGAGCTGCGCCACGCGCTGCTGTGCCTTGACCTGCACCGTCACATCTTTCTGCACGCCGATGAAGTAAACCTGGCCATCGTTCGGGTTTTTCACTGTCGAAAGGGACAGTTCATTCCAGAACGGCGTGCCGTCCTTCCTGTAGTTGCGCAGGATTTCCCGGCACGAGCCTTCGCTGTTCAACGCGTCGCGAATTTTTGGCAAGGCGTCCTGGTCGCGGTCGCCCGATTGCAGGAAACGGCAATCCTGGTAAAGGATTTCTTCGCTGGTGTAACCGGTCAGGCGTTCGAAGGCCGGGTTGACGTAAATCAGGATCTTGTCCTGGTCGCCTTCCTTTTCGGCAATCACGATTCCGTCGTTGGAGGCGTTGATGGCCAGTTGCAGCAGCTTGGCGTTGATCATCGGTGAAACCCTTCCTTGTGGGGGATTGGAGGCATTCTAAAAGAACAATCGGGACCCTGCTGTTAATATCCGGGTCTTTGACTCAGCTCCAGGATCAGATTGATGAAAGTCGCCATCATTTCCGGCTCGGTATACGGCACGGCCGAGGAAGTCGCCCGTCACGCCGCCAGCCTTTTGAACGCCGCCGGTTTCGAAACCTCCTACAACCCCCGTGCCAGCCTCGCCGATCTCCAGGCATTCGGTCCCGAGGCCTTTCTGGCCGTGACCTCCACCACCGGCATGGGTGAATTGCCGGATAACGTGCAGCCGCTGTATTTCGCCATTCGCGACCAGTTGCCGGCGGCCTGGCGTGGTTTGCCCGGCGCGGTGATCGCCCTGGGCGATGCCAGTTACGGCGATACCTTCTGCGGCGGCGGCGAGCTGATGCGCGAGCTGTTCGGTGAGTTGGGCATTCGTGAAGTACTGCCGATGTTGCGTCTGGACGCCAGCGAAAGCGTCAACCCGGAAGCGGACGCCGAGCCCTGGCTCGCGGAACTGGTCGGCGCGCTCAAGGGCTGACCGACCGATACGAACGCTGCAACGGCGTTCGTCATGCTTCTGACGGGGCGGCTCACAGCACGCCCCGCATCCTCTATGGCGACGGCCCTTTGACATGGATCCAAACTGTTTTGGCCGCTGACTCGTTCGGCCATCAAGCTGGCTGCCAATGCAACTCCGTGAACGGGGTGGGCTGACTAGACTCGGTAGTCATTGGAAACACTCCATAATAAAAATAGAGGTTCCCCTGCCGTGAGCGTAGCCCCCGTTCAATCGCCTCAGAGTGTCAAAGACCTGGTCAGCCCTGCCGAATGGCAAGCCCGTGTGGACCTCGCCGCCTGTTACCGTCTGGTGGCCCAGCATGGTTGGGATGATCTGATTTTCACCCACATTTCCGCCAAGGTGCCCGGCACCGAGGACTTCCTGATCAATCCGTTCGGGATGATGTTCCACGAAATTACCGCCTCCAGCCTGGTCAAGGTCGATCAGGCCGGCAACAAGCTGATGGACAGTCCCTACGAGATCAATCCGGCCGGGTACACCATCCACAGCGCGGTGCACGAAGTCCGTCACGACGTGGTTTGCGTACTGCACACCCACACCGCCTCCGGTGTCGCGGTGTCGGCGCAGAAACAGGGCGTGTTGCCGATCAGCCAGCAGTCGCTGTTCGTGCTGTCGAGCCTGGCGTATCACGCCTACGAAGGTGTGGCACTCAATCACGAAGAAAAGGCGCGGCTGCAAGCCGACCTCGGGGAAAACAATTTCCTGATGCTGCATAACCACGGCCTGCTGACCTGCGGCAGCAGCATCGCCGACACCTTCCTGATGATGTTCACCTTCCAGCGCGCCTGTGACATTCAGGTCATGGCGCAGACCGGTGGCGCGGAGCTGATCGCCATCGAACCGCAGATCCTGGCAGGAGCCAAGGCGATGATCGCCGGCGTTACCAAAAGTGCCCAAGGCATGGGTGGCGCGTTGGCCTGGCCAGCGCTGCTGCGCAAACTCGATAAACTGGACCCGGGGTACAAACTCTAATGGCACTCGCGGAAATTCCCCTGTCGGCCTGGCGAAAGCGCAGCCGCACCTTTAGCTTCCGTGGCCAGACCATCCGTTACTGGACGGCAGGGCAGGGTGAGCCGCTGCTGCTCATCCATGGCTTCCCCAGCGCCAGTTGGGACTGGCATTACCTGTGGCAGCCGCTGACCCAGCGCTATCGCGTAATTGCCTGCGACATGCTCGGCTTTGGCGATTCAGCCAAACCCGTGGATCACGAATACAGCCTTCTTGAACAGGCCGATCTGCAACAGGCGTTGCTGGCGCACATGAATGTCGTGGAGCCGGTGCACCTGCTGGCCCACGACTATGGCGACAGCGTGGCCCAGGAACTGTTGGCGCGGCATTACGAATCGCACATCCGAATCGCCAGCTGCGTGTTCCTCAATGGCGGCCTGTTTCCGGAAACCCATCGCCCGGTGCTGATGCAGAAACTGCTGCTCAGCCCCCTGGGCTGGATGATCGGCCGCGCGTTCAGCCGCGATGCTCTGGTGAAGAGTTTTCGGCAGATTTTCGGCCCGAAAACCCGTCCCAGCGAAAGCGTGATCGATGATTTCTGGAGCCTGATCGAGAGCAACCGTGGGCCGCGGGTCATGCACAAACTGATCGCCTACATTCCCGAGCGCCGCGTGCAGCGCGATCGTTGGGTCGGCGCGATGCAGCGTGGCGAGGTACCGCTGCGGGTAATCGACGGCGAGGTTGATCCGATCTCCGGCGCACACATGGTCGCGCGTTATCGCGAGCTGATTGCCGAGCCGGACACGGTGTTGCTGAACGACATCGGCCATTACCCGCAGATCGAAGCGCCGTGCCAGGTGCTCAAGCATTATCTGGAGTTTCGCGACCGGCTGACATTACCTGCGCTCAAGGTCGCGTGTTCCTGAAAAGATCGCAGCTTTCGGCAGGCCTTGTGTAGGAGCTGCCGAAGGCTGCGATCTTTTAAACATCCATCAGAATTCATCATCCCCCAGCCTTATCGCGCACTATTCAGACTCCCTCGTGTTCATTGTGACCCGCAGCGCCGTGCCTGACACTCGGACCCATCGTCCCAAGGCCTGCTGGAGTCCCCCCATGAGTCAATCTGTACGCTTCGAAGATAAAGTCGTGATCATCACCGGTGCAGGTGGCGGCCTGGGACGGGCGCACGCACTGCTGTTCGCCAAACAGGGCGCCAAGGTTCTGGTCAACGATCTGGGCGGCTCGACCCAGGGCGAAGGCGCCAACGCTTCGGCGGCCGACCGTGTGGTGGCGCAAATCCGCGACGCCGGCGGCACCGCCGTGGCCAACCACGATTCGGTCACCGACGGCGACAAACTGGTCCAACACGCCATGGACGCCTTCGGCCGCGTCGATGTGGTGGTCAACAACGCCGGCATCCTGCGCGACAAGACGTTCCACAAGATGGAAGACGCCGACTGGGACCTGGTTTACCGCGTCCACGTCGAAGGCGCCTACAAGGTCACCCGCGCCGCCTGGCCGCACATGCGCGAGCAAAACTACGGACGGGTGATCTTCACCGCCTCCACGTCGGGCATCTACGGCAACTTCGGCCAGTCCAACTACGGCATGGCCAAGCTCGGCCTCTACGGCCTGACCCGCACCCTGGCCCTGGAAGGGCGCAAGAACAACATCCTGGTCAACGCCATCGCCCCCACCGGCGGCACCCGCATGACCGAAGGCCTGATCCCGCCGCAAGTGTTCGAGCAACTCAAGCCGGAACTGGTCAGCCCGCTGGTGGTGTACCTGGCCAGCGAAAACTGCCAGGACACCTCGGGCCTGTTCGAGGTCGGCGGCGGCTGGATGGGCAAGGTGCGCTGGGAACGCAGCCTCGGCGTCGGCTTCGACCCACGGGCCGGGTTCTCACCGGAAGACGTGGCGGAGCATTGGTCGCAGATTTGTGATTTCGAAGGGGCGGCGCATCCGAAGGACAATATTGAAGCGCTGAAGGAAATGATGGGGAATTTGCAGAAGTATTCGCTTTAACAGGCGGTGAAACCAAGCCGCTGTTTAGGCGGCTTGGCGATTTCTTAAAATATACTAAACGTATCGCTTTTCTTTAAAGAAGTTTGATGCAGTCCAGTTGGGGGCTTTGACCGTTTTCCCATTTTCGTCACTTGCTCCCCACTCTCGAAAAGAAAGTTGTAAACACTTACCAGTTCGCCATGTGACATTTCGGGCCGGAAGCATCCGTACATATAGTCATCCAGTGTAGCAGTGTGGGCATTGTTCCAGACTGGCGAGTCATCGGGAGGCGAAACGTTGTCGGAGTAACCGAGTGTTCTGTAGCGCTCTAGCTCTCGTAGCTCGTGAGTGTAATAGCGAAGGTCGACGTCAGTAATTTGTAGCTGTCCGGATGGTGTGCGTTATTTTGCTTGCTACTCGACTGGCACCCGGCGGGAATCCGAATTCTCCGGCGTTATACTTTTTTGGGGATTTCCTGGTGTCGGTGGTGCGACCCCAGTTATTTCGATCCCTGTTTCAAATTCAATATAGCCAGGTCTTTTCTCTTTCAATCTTATGCCTGTTGGCGGTTTTTGCATTTTCATATCCTTTTGAATTGGCACGTCATTGCAGACAAGTTTTCGTTGTCGAGCGTGAGCTGACATTTGTTCCGTCGCGCCAATTAAAGTTACAGCGATATGAAAAATTTGGGGTCTGAGAAAAGTGCGGGAATTTACATGGGGTATTGAGAGGTATTTCGATAATGTTGAGAAAAAGTCGAGAAAGTCCTCTGCGTAAAAAGATACTTCCTATGCAATTACAGGAAGGGCCTTGTAGGACATATGTTAAACAGCCAGTTGAAACCGACTGCCATCCCAAAACCATCACCCATAAAAAAGGCCGCTGCAAAGGCAGCGGCCAAGCAAGACGTTGGATCCAGGAGCTACAAATCAACGTCGGTGTACACGGGGCGGTGAGTCGAAAACTTCAAATCACCTGAAATCTGTTGCCGGCGGCGAGGGCGGATTGCCTGTCGCTGTCGGGGCTTTCAATGTCTTGTGAAAGCGCAGTCAGGGTAAGGCTTTGCAGTCGGCGGAAAAACAGCGATTCCTGACATGCACTATTACAGGGCGGACAACAGTCGCCTGTCCTCGCGCATTCACTGTAGCAGCTGCCGCAGGCTGCGTTCGGCTGCGTAGCAGTCGCCAGGTCCTTAACCCGGTTAATCACGTAAATCGTGCATGCAGGATTTACGACTGCTTCGCAGCCGGACGCAGCCTGTGGCAGCTGCTACAGGGATTTGTGGGTTCATGCGTTCGGGTGATGGCTCGCCATCGAACTCATTCATGCACCGTGCAAATCCCCGCTCCCCAGGCTTGGTAATCCTTTGGAGGTACATCACGAATACCTCCTTGGTGCGCTTATCGCACCCGGCGGGCGGCAGTAGGGTGAGGCCTTCTGTCACTCACCGGGGAAGACGCATGACAAAAACAACAATGCGCGCCATCTTCACACCGCAGGCGCTGGCCGTTGCGGTGGCCTTGGGTTGCTGTGCCCAGGCGCAGGCTGTTTCTTTCAACATCGGGGAAATCGAGGGCACGTTCGACTCGTCGCTGTCGGTGGGCGCGAGCTGGGGCATGCGCGATGCGGACAAATCGCTGGTGGGGATTCCCAATGGCGGCAGCGGGCAGGCCTCGACCGGTGACGACGGGCGCCTGAACTTCGGCAAGGGCGAAACCTTCTCGAAGATCTTCAAGGGCATTCACGACCTCGAACTCAAATACGGCGACACCGGCGTGTTCGTCCGGGGCAAGTACTGGTACGACTTCGAGCTCAAAGACGAAGACCGGCCGTTCAAGCCCATCAGCGACCACAACCGCAAGGAAGGCGCCAAGTCCTCGGGCGGGCAGATCCTCGATGCCTTCGTCTATCACAACTATTCCATCGCCGACCTGCCGGGCACCGTGCGTGCGGGCAAGCAGGTGGTCAGCTGGGGTGAAAGTACCTTCATCGGCAACTCGATCAACAGCATCAACCCGGTCGACGTTTCCGCCTTCCGCCGTCCCGGCGCCGAGATCAAGGAAGGCCTGATTCCGGTCAACATGCTGTTCGCCTCCCAGGGCCTGACCGACAAGTTGACGGTCGAAGGCTTCTATCAACTGGAGTGGGACCAGACCGTCGTCGACAACTGCGGCACCTTCTTCGGCAACGACGTGGTGGCCGACGGCTGCGACAACAACTACACCGTCGCCAGCCCGGCCATTGCACCGTTGCAGCCGATTGCCGCGGCCTTCGGCCAGGGTTTCGAAGTCACCCGCGAAGGTGTGGTGGTTCCCCGTGGTGGCGACCGCGATGCCCGGGACTCGGGGCAGTGGGGTACGGCATTGCGCTGGCTGGGTGATGACACCGAGTACGGCCTGTACTTCATGAACTACCACAGCCGCACGCCCAACGTCGGCACCACCACCGCCGGCCTGTCCACCCTGGCCAGCCTTCCGGGGATTATCGCCACTGCCAACCGCATCGCTCCGGGCAGCGGCGCGGGGCTGGCCCAGAGCGTGATGCTCGGTCGCGGCCAGTACTACCTCGAATACCCGGAAGACATTCGCCTGTACGGGGCGAGTTTCTCCACCACCTTGTCCACCGGTACGGCGTGGACCGGCGAGATCAGCTATCGCCCCAACGCACCGGTGCAGGTCAACACCAACGACCTGACCCTGGCCATGCTCAACCCCATCGCCGGTGGCGCCGCTTCGCCTATCGCCACTTCGCCGGGCGCCGACAACAAAGGCTATCGCCGCAAGGAAATCACGCAGATCCAGAGCACCCTCACGCACTTCATCGATCAGGTCGCCGGCGCCGACCGCCTGACCCTGGTGGGCGAAGCGGCGGTGGTGCATGTCGGTGGCCTGGAGTCTCGCAGCAAGCTGCGCTACGGCCGCGATTCGGTGTATGGCCAGTACGGTTTCGGCGGCGATACCGACGGCTTCGTGACCTCGACTTCCTGGGGTTATCGCGCCCGGGCGATCCTCGATTACAACAACGTCATCGCCGGGATCAACTTCAAGCCCAACTTGTCCTGGTCCCACGACGTCACGGGTTACGGCCCCAACGGTCTGTTCAACGAAGGCGCCAAGGCCGTCAGCCTGGGTGTCGATGCGGACTACCGCAACACCTACACCGCAAGCCTCAGTTACACCGACTTCTTCGGTGGCGACTACAACACGCTCGAGGACCGCGACTTCGTGGCGTTGAGCTTTGGCGTGAACTTCTGACCCGTCTTTAGAAGGATGATTTCCATGCGCAAGATGATTCTGCAATGCGGTGTCCTGGCCCTCGGGCTGCTGGCCGTCAACGTCATGGCCGCGGTGTCGCCGGAAGAGGCGAACAAGCTTGGCACCAGCCTCACGCCATTGGGCGCCGAAAAGGCCGGCAATGCCGACGGTTCGATTCCGGCCTGGACCGGCGGCATCCCGAAAAACGCTGGCGCGGTGGACAGCAAGGGCTTTCTGGCCGACCCGTTCGCCAATGAAAAACCGCTGTTCGTGATCACGGCGGCCACCGTCGACAAGTACAAGGACAAGCTCTCCGACGGGCAGATCGCGATGTTCAAGCGCTACCCGGAAACCTACAGGATTCCGGTGTATCCGACCCACCGCACCGCCGCCTTGCCAGCGGAAATCTACGAGTCGGCCAAGCGCAGTGCGTTGAACGTGACGCCGATCAACGACGGCAACGGCCTGGCCAATTTCACCGGCAACCGCTACTACGCGTTTCCGATTCCGAAGAACGGCGTCGAGGTGATCTGGAACCACATCACCCGTTATCACGGCGGCAACCTGCGTCGCACCATTACCCAGGCCACGCCGCAGGCCAATGGCGATTTCACCGTGATCCGCTTCAAGGATGAAGTGGCCGTGCCGTCGCTGCTGGGGGATCTGAAACCGGGCAGCGATGACAACGTGCTCAACTACTTCAAGCAGGAAGTCACGGCGCCGGCGCGTCTGGCGGGCAACGTGCTGCTGGTTCACGAGACCCTCGATCAGGTCCAGGAACCGCGCAAGGCCTGGATCTACAACGCCGGTCAGCGTCGTGTGCGGCGAGCGCCGCAAGTGGCTTATGACGGCGTCGGTACCTCGTCCGATGGTTTGCGCACCACCGACAACTTCGACATGTTTTCCGGCGCGCCGGATCGTTATGACTGGAAGCTGATCGGCAAGAAGGAAATGTACATCCCGTACAACAGCTACAAGCTCGATTCGCCTGACCTCAAATACACCGATGTGATCAAGGCCGGACACATCAACCAGGACCTGACCCGCTACGAGCTGCACCGGGTCTGGGAGGTGGTCGCCACGGTCAAGCCCAACGAGCGGCACGTGTACGCCAAGCGCCACATGTACATCGACGAGGACACCTGGCAGGTGGCGCTGGCCGATCACTACGACGGTCGCGGCCAGCTCTGGCGCGTGGCTGAGGGGCATGCGCAGTTCTACTACGATCATCAGGTGCCGGCTTACACCGTCGAAGCGCTGTATGACCTGATCGCCGGTCGCTACATCGCCTTGGGGATGAAGAACGAAGAGAAACGCAGCTTCGAATTCAACATCGCGGCAAAAGCCGGGGACTACACGCCGGCAGCCCTGCGGAGTACAGGTGTGAGGTAAAAGTCCTACACGCTCCTACACACAAAGGTGACCCTGTGGTCACCTTTTTTATGGCCGTCAATCAGCCTGCTGAATACTTCTTCAACAAGCGCTGCGGAGGGGACTAGGGTGGCGCCACAACGATAAAAAGGCGCACCACTATGACTGCCATGACGACGTGTCTGGACCGTCCTGGATTTCTGCCTCGCTTGTCTTCCCACCACCTGTCCCGCGAGCGACTGGTCGAGCCCTTGCTGGCCGCCACGGCGCGGGTGAAGTTGCTCTGCGCGCCGGCAGGCAGCGGCAAGAGTGCGCTGATCACCGAATGCCTTTTGCGCGCGCCGGCGGATTGCCGGGTGCATTGGCTGCCCTTGGCAGGGGCGTCGTCGAGTGTCGGCGACTTCCTTCAGCGACTGGCGCAAGTGCTCGGGCTGGCGTCGACGGATGAGTCCGCATTGCTGGAGCACCTGGCCCGGTTGCGGACGCCGACCTGGCTGTTCATCGATGACTACTGTCGCGTCGCCCACCCTGAACTGGACCGTCTCCTTGATCGCCTGCTGGCCCTCAGCAACCCGGCGTTGAGTTGGTGGCTGGCTTCACGCCGGCGTCCGTCCTGCAACTGGCCACGGTTGTTGCTGGACGATGAGTTGTACGAGTGCGACGGCCCGGCGCTGGCCTTCACCGAGGCTGAAGTGGAACAACTGCTCGGCCATGTCGAACCCTCCCAGGCGGCCAGTCTGGCCCGCCGCGTGGTCCAGCGCAGCGGCGGTTGGTGCGCCGGTGTGCGCATTGCCCTGCTCGAGGGCTGTCCGTGGGCGGCGGGGCAGGAGCGGCAGGGGCGCTCGGCGACGTTGCTCGATTATCTGCAACACGAATTGTTCAGCACCTTGTCGCCGGAACTGGTCGAAGCCTGGCAGGTGCTGGCCCATTTGCCGCGCTTCAATGCTGGCCTCTGCGAGCATCTGTTCGGCGTCGGCGAAGGTGCGAAATGGCTGCAGGCGTTGCAGGACATGGGCTGCTTTATCGAGCCCTGGGAAGAGTCCGCCGACTGGCTGCGGGTGTTCGTGCCGCTGGCGTTGGCCATGCGTGATGAGCCGGGAGTCGTGGGGCGTTCCTGGCATCGACGCGCCTGCCAATGGTTCTGTGCCGAAGAAGACTGGCAGGGCGCCTTCGAGCAGGCGTTGATGGCTGAAGAGTTCGAGGCGGCGGTGAGCCTGTTGCAGCACTTCAACTTCGAGCATTTGTTCCGCCGCGAGAATGTGCGCCTGTTACTGGATCTGCATGAGCATCAGGGGCAGGAGTTGACCCTCGGTTCGCCGCAACTGGTTGGTCTGACCACGGCGGCGCTGCTGTTTGCCGGGCGTTTCGATCAGGCAGCGGTGTGCATCGAGCAAATGGCGCGCTTCGCTCCGCAACCGACGGCGGCGTCCCAGCGGCAACTGCTCGCGCGCTGGCAGGCGCAACAGGGCTGGTTGCTGCATTTGCAGGGGCGCATGGCGGCGGCCCGCGAGCACTTTGTCGAGGCACTGGCCGCGCTGGCGACAGAGGCTTGGCCGGCACGTTTGTTGTGCCTGTCCGGGTTGACCCAACAGGCGCTGCTCAATGCCGAACTGGATGCCGCCCAGGCACTCAACCGCGAGGCGTTGTGCCTGGCGCGGGCTCAAGGATCGTTGTTGTTCGAAGGCTTGCTCGAACTCGACCATGCGCAGTTGCTCGAACATCGTGGCGCGCCCCATCGTGCCGAAAGCCTGTTGGCCGATATTCACCAGTTGTTGAGCCGCCAGGCCGATCGCCCGACGCCGCTGCTGGGGCGCATTGCATTGCGCCGCGGGCGTCTGGCGCTGTGTCAGGGGCAGGATGAAATGGCCGCCGAGTTTTTCCGCAACGGCCTGCAGGATTGCCTGTACAGCCAGGACAAACGTGCGCTGTACGGCTTTCTCGGACAGGCCCAGGTGGCGGCCAATCAACAGGACTACGCCCTTGCGTTCGATCGCTTGCGTGAAGCCGAGCGCTTGATGCAGCAGCGCAAGATTCCCGACACCGTGTACCGTAGCGTCCTGCTGCAAATCAGCAGTCACTTCTGGTTGCAGCAGGGGCGTCCGGAACTGGTCCAGGAGGCACTGACCCGGGTGTTGCGTCACTTTCGCGGGCCCCATGCCCGACAGGCGCCGCCGGCCACTGTGGAGCTGATTGCGCGGATCGAATACCTGCTGATCCTCGCCGAAACCCACCTGCAAACGGCGAAGCATCCGTTGCAGCAGCTCAAGGTCTTGCTCGGTCACGCGCAACGGCAGGGGATGCTGGCGCTGGAAAGCGAATTGCAATTGGCTATTGGCGAAGTGGCCGACCTGCTTGGCGAGTCGAATCTGGCGACCTCGGCCCTGCAGGCGGGGCTGGCGCTGGTCAGGCGTTGCCATCTGCAACAAGCCTTGACCGATCTGCGGCTGCGCCAGCCGACTTTGCTCGCTCGCCTGGGCATGGACGACGAGCCTGCGGTGCATCTGGATGACAACCCGTTGAGCGGGCGGGAGCTGGAGGTGCTGGGCCTGATCGCCCAAGGGAATTCCAATCAGCAGATCGCCGAGCAGTTGTTCATCTCGTTGCACACGGTGAAAACCCATGCGCGGCGTATTCACAGCAAATTAGGTGTTGAACGCCGGACCCAGGCAGTGGCCAAGGCGAAGAAGCTGGGGCTGATAGCGCAAGGCTAAGGCCTGGACCTGTAGCAGTTGGTGAAGCCTGCGTCCGGCTGCGAAGCAGTCGTAAAATCAGTCATCGCGGTCTTTCAGGTAAAACTTGCAATCCGGGTTTACGCCTGCTGCGCAGCCGGACGCAGGCTTCGCCAGCGGCTACATGGACCATGTCGGTTCCGCGACCTCAAACCCCATCCGCCAACTGACCGCACGCGCCGCCGCCAGCAAACGTTTCGCCGCCGGCCCATCTTCATCGGCATGAAACAGTGAAGTCGGACCCACCACCGTCAACACCGCCACCACATTGCCCATCGCGTTGAACACTGGCGCCGACAAGGCATCGACACCCGGCATCAGCAAGCCATGCACATGATGCAGCCCGCGTGCACGTATCTGCTCGCACATGGCCGCATACACCTGATCGTCCGCCAGTGGATGGGCGCCATGGGCCTGCAGTTCCTGTTCGCGCAGGTCTACGGTTTCCCGCTTGGGCAGATAGGCGCCGAACACCAGGCCGGTGGAAGAACTGAGCAGCGGCAGCACCGAACCCAATTGCGTCACCACCGTCACCGCGCGCACCGCAGGCTCAATGTGAACCACGGTCGCGCCCTGGTTGCCCCACACCGCCAGAAAGCAGGTTTCGTTCAGCTCGTCGCGCAACTCGGCCAGCGGCAGCGCGGCGACTTTCAGCACGTCCATACTGTTGAGTGCCGCCAGCCCCACGCGCAAGGCTTCACGGCCCAGCCCGTAGTGGTTGGTCGCGGTGTTCTGCTCGGCAAAACCGCTGGCGATCAGCGCCCGCAAATAGCGGTGAACCTTGCTGGCCGGCATCTGCACGTGTTCGGCCAGGCGCGAGAGTGACGTCGAGGGCGACAACTCGGCCAACGCCTTGAGGATGTCGGTACCCACCTCGGCGGAGCGGACTTTCTGTTTACCGTTGCTGTCGCTGGTGGGCTTTTCCATGGTGGCGCCGTCGTTCAATAGGGTGAGGAGCGGGGTGAATGGGCGTCTTTATAGCTTGACGCTCGACAGCATTCAAATTACGTTATTCGTAATTGAATTACGATAAAAACAATTCTGGCGTGCCTCGGCCTCTGTTGCAGAGCGAAAAGGTCACGACCTGTTTCCTGTTCAGGAGGCTTCATGAACCTTGATTCCACGACGCCAGCGCTGGCTTATCAGTCGGGCTTCGGCAACGAATTCAGCAGCGAAGCGTTGCCCGGCGCATTGCCGGTCGGCCAGAACTCCCCGCAGAAAGCCCCTTACGGTCTCTACACCGAACTGTTTTCCGGCACCGCCTTCACCATGGCCCGCAGCGAAGCGCGGCGGACCTGGATGTACCGTATCCAGCCGTCGGCCAATCACCCGGCCTTCATCAAGCTCGATCGGCAACTGGCCGGCGGCCCGTTGGGCGAAGTGACGCCCAATCGCCTGCGCTGGAACGCCTTCGATATTCCTGCTGAACCTACGGATTTCGTCGATGGTCTGGTGAGCATGGCCGCCAATTGCGGGGCGGATAAGCCGGCCGGCATCAGCATCTACCAGTACCGCGCCAACCAATCGATGGAGCGGGTGTTCTTCAATGCCGACGGGGAAATGCTGCTGGTGCCGCAACTGGGCCGCCTGCGCATCGCCACCGAGTTGGGCGTGCTGGAGGTGGAACCGCTGGAAATCGCCGTATTGCCACGGGGCCTGAAGTTCCGCGTCGAACTGCTCGACCCGCAAGCCCGCGGCTACATCGCCGAGAACCACGGCGCGCCACTGCGCCTGCCGGACCTGGGGCCGATCGGCAGCAACGGCCTGGCCAACCCGCGGGACTTTCTGACACCGGTCGCTCATTACGAACACCTCGCGCAGCCGACCATCCTGGTGCAGAAATTCCTCGGCCAACTGTGGGGCACCCAGCTCGATCACTCGCCGCTGAACGTGGTCGCCTGGCACGGCAACAACGTGCCGTACAAATACGATCTGCGACTTTTCAATACTATCGGCACGGTCAGCTTCGATCACCCGGACCCGTCGATCTTCACCGTGCTGACCTCGCCGACCAGCGTGCACGGCCTGGCCAACCTCGATTTCGTGATCTTCCCGCCACGCTGGATGGTCGCCGAGAAAACCTTCCGTCCACCGTGGTTCCATCGCAACCTGATGAACGAATTCATGGGCCTGATCCAGGGCGAGTACGACGCCAAGGCTGAAGGTTTCGTTCCCGGCGGTGCTTCGCTGCACAGCTGCATGAGTGCCCACGGCCCGGACGGCGAGACCTGCACCAAAGCGATGAACGCAGACCTGAAACCGGCCAAGATCGACAACACCATGGCCTTCATGTTCGAGACCAGCCAGGTGCTGCGTCCGAGCCGTTTCGCCCTCGATTGCCCGCATTTGCAAACCAACTACGACGCTTGCTGGTCCACGCTGCCAGCCACTTTCGACCCGACCCGGAGATAACCCATGACGCAGACTTCCATCACTCGCAGCTGGGTTGCCTCGGCCAACGGCCATGCCGATTTCCCGCTGCAAAACCTGCCGCTGGGCGTGTTCAGCGTGAAAGGTTCGGCGCCCCGCAGTGGCGTGGCGATCGGTGAGCGTATTTTCGATCTGGAGGCCGCGCTGGATTTCGGCCTGTTCGAGGGGGCGGCGAAAACCGCCGTCGAAGCCACCCGTGGCGGCCAGCTCAATGCTTTCTTCGAGCTGGGCCGCGAGGCGCGTGTCGCCTTGCGCGAACGCCTGCTGGAACTGCTCGGCGAAGGCAGCACCCTGCACGGCAAGCTCGAAGCCCAGGGCGCCAAACTGCTGCCGCTGGCCGCGGATTGCCAGATGCACCTGCCGGCGAAGATCAATGACTACACCGACTTCTACGTCGGCATCGAACACGCGCAGAACGTCGGCAAACTGTTCCGCCCGGACAACCCTTTGCTGCCGAACTACAAGTACGTGCCGATCGGTTATCACGGCCGCGCCTCGACCATTCGCACCTCCGGCGCCGACGTGCGTCGTCCGAAAGGCCAGACCCTGCCGGCCGGGCAGAGCGAGCCGACCTTCGGCCCGTGCGCACGTCTGGATTACGAACTGGAACTGGGCATCTGGATCGGTCGCGGCAACGAGATGGGCGACGCCATCGCCATCGGTGACGCCGCCGATCACATCGCCGGTTTCTGCCTGCTCAACGACTGGTCGGCGCGGGACATCCAGGCCTGGGAATACCAGCCGCTGGGGCCGTTCCTGTCCAAGAGCTTCATCACCAGCATTTCGCCCTGGGTCGTGACCGCCGAAGCGCTGGAGCCGTTCCGTCGCGCCCAGCCTGCGCGTCCGGAAGGTGATCCGCAGCCGCTGCCGTACCTGTTCGACAAGCGTGATCAGGCCGCTGGCGCGTTCGACATCGAACTGGAAGTGTTGCTGCTCACCGAAGCCATGCGCGAGAAGAACCTGCCGCCCCATCGCCTGACCCTGAGCAACTCCAAACACATGTACTGGACCGTGGCGCAAATGGTCGCGCACCACAGTGTCAACGGCTGCCAGTTGCAGGCCGGTGACCTGTTCGGTTCGGGCACTTTGTCGGGACCTGAAAGCGGTCAGTTCGGCAGCCTGCTGGAAATCACCGAAGGCGGTAAGAAGCCAATTGAGCTGGCGTCGGGCGAAGTGCGCAAGTTCCTGGAGGATGGCGACGAAATCATCCTGCGCGGCCGTTGCAGCCGTGAAGGTTTTGCCTCCATCGGATTCGGCGAATGCCGTGGCAAAGTGCTGCCGGCGCGCTAAGGGGAAGGGGTCATGGAGCTCTACACCTACTACCGTTCCACCTCGTCCTATCGGGTGCGCATCGCGCTGGCGCTGAAGGGCCTGGATTACCAGGCGCTGCCGGTCAACCTGATCGCGCCGCCCGGTGGCGAACATCGCCAGCCCGCGTACCTGGGCATCAATCCACAGGGCCGGGTGCCGGCCTTGCGCACCGATGAAGGTGAACTGCTGATCCAGTCTCCGGCGATCATCGAATACCTGGAGGAACGTTATCCACAGGTGCCGCTGCTGTCCCGGGACCTCGCCACCCGCGCCCATGAACGCGGTGTGGCGGCGCTGATCGGCTGCGACGTGCACCCGCTGCACAACGTCAGCGTGCTCAACCGGTTGCGGCAATTGGGGCACGATGAAACCCAGGTGACCGAGTGGATCGGTCACTGGATCAGCCAGGGGCTGGCCAGCGTCGAGCAATTGATTGGTGATGACGGCTTTTGCTTTGGCGATACGCCGGGTGTGGCGGACGTTTACCTGATCCCGCAACTATATGCGGCCGAACGTTTCAACATTTCCCTGGAGGCTTATCCACGGATTCGCCGTGTGGCGGCGCTGGCGGCTATGCACCCGGCCTTCATCAAGGCGCACCCCGCCAACCAGCCGGACACCCCGTAACACCGCTTTCCTGTAGGAGCGACACGCTCGCGATGGACGTTAACGATGACGCTGGCAGCCTGACACCCCGCGGTGTCCTGTCGTCCATCGCGAGCATGCTCGCTCCTGCAGCGTGCACCTAAAACAAGAACAGGAACCTTGCCATGCACAACCAGATTGCCAGCTTCCGCGCGGCACTCGATGCCCGTCCCGTGTCCCGTTATCAATGGTTGATCCTGCTGCTCCTCGCTTTGCTGCTGGTCACCGACGGCTACGACGCCCAGGTGCTCGGCTACGTGGTGCCGGCTTTGGCCCAGGATTGGGGTTTGGAAAAAGCCGCGTTCGGCCCGGTGTTCAGCGCCAACCTGCTGGGTCTGACCCTCGGCTCGCTGGCGGTAACGCCCTTGGCGGATCGCTTTGGTGTACGCCGAGTCTTGCTCTGCTGCGTCCTGATCTACGCCTGCCTGACTGTGCTGATGGTGTTCGCCAACTCCCTCGACACGCTGATGGCCGCCCGTTTCATCTGCGGCATCGGCATGGGTGGCGCGATGCCCAGCGCCATGGCGCTGATGTCGGAATACTCGCCACCGCGCCTGCGCACGCTGATGGTCACGCTGGCCGCGTGCGGGTTTTCCTTTGGTGGTGCGGCGGGCGGGTTTGTCGCCGCCGGGTTCATCGAAAGCTACGGCTGGGAAGCGGTTTTTCTCGCCGGTGGCGTGACGCCGCTGCTGCTGTTTCCGTTCCTGTTCTGGCTGTTGCCCGAATCCCTGCCACGTCTGCTGCGCGATGCGCCGCCCTATGCTCGTCTGCGCAAAGTCACCGCACGGATGCTGCCGGACTGGCAGCCGCCTGCGGCATCGATTGAGCAGAACGAGAAGGAGCAGGGCAGCAAGCTGACGGTGGTGGAACTGTTGCGCAGTGGTTATGCGCGGCCGACCATGCTGATCTGGGCTACCTTCTTCGTCAGCCTGATCCTGTTGTATTTCATGATCAGCTGGTTGCCGACGCTGCTGCTGGAAAGTGGCCTGAAACTCAGCGAAGCCAACCTGGTGACCTCGATGTTCCTGTTCGCCGGCACGCTCGGCGCGATTGGCATGGCCTGGATCGCCGACCGCCTGAAAAGCAAAGTGCGCCTGCTGTCATGCGTACTGGCGGGCGCGGCGGTGTGCACGATCCTGCTGGGTTTGAACCATGACAATCCGCGCTATCTGGTGGCCTGCGTGTTCGCCGCCGGCTTCTGCATCATCGGCGGGCAACTGACCCTCAATGCCTTTGTCAGCAATTTCTACCCGGCGCAGGTTCGCGCCACGGGCACCGGCTGGGCGTTGGGAGTAGGGCGTTTCGGCTCGATTCTGGGGCCGCTGTTCGGCAGCCTGCTGCTGGCGATGCATTTGCCGGTGCAGCAGATTTTCTTCTTCTGCGCGATACCGGCGGTGATTGCGGCGTTGTTGATTATCCAGGTACGTTCGCCGTCGGACGCAACCTCCGCCGTTACGCCTGACCACTGTGGGAGCGAGCCTGCTCGCGATGGTGGCCAACGATAACGCGGGCTGTCTGATGCGCCGCGTCATCGTTCACGACCATCGCGAGCAGGCTCGCTCCCGCAGGGAACTGGGGGGGATGGGCGGTCAGTGCACGATGGAATTGGGCGGCAGATGCCCCAGCCGCTCCGTCAGGCGAATCCGCTGGATCGGATCGTCGGTCAGCAGCAGGGCATGTTCCAGGTCGAAGCGCTCGGCATTGGGGCAGTCCAGCCGTTGATAGAGACTGGCCCGGGCCAGGTAGTCGGCGGTGGTGCCGTTGCCCAGTTCCAGCACTCGCTCGGCGTCGATCAGGGCGCCGATGTAATCGTCGTTGGCCAGGTGCAGCTGGCGCAGATTGCGCGACAGGCGCTGGAGCATTTGCAGCGGTTCTGCGGTGGCCAGGTGATCGGCGCCGAGTTTCATCTCGGGGCCGTACTGACGATGCAGCAGTTCGCGGCAATCGTTGGGATACAGGCGTCGGCCGCCGCAGGGGTCGAGCAGATGATCGGCGCCGGGCACCCGCAACAGAAAATGACCGGGGAAGTTGACCCCCACCAGTGGAATCTCCAGGCCTCTGGCCAGTTCCAGCGCAATCAGTCCCAGGGCCAGGGGTTGCCCGCGCCGACGTTCCAGCACCCGATTGAGCAGTGCCGCCTGCGCGCGCAGGGGGGTGGAGTCGTCCTGGGCAAATCCCAGGTCATTCATGCCGCGCAACAAGGGTTGCGCCAGTTCACCGACCGGCAGCATCGGCAGGCTGCCGCTGATCCGTTGCCTGAGCGTCTTGAAGTTTTCCAGCAGCGCTTGCGGGTTCACTTCGCTGTCATGTTCGGCGGCAATCCACAACGCCGCCTCGAACAGCGCGGGCGGTGAGCGTTGCAGACAGGCGAAAAACGATTGGCGCGGGGTCATGAAAATCTCCGGGCAATGCCTCGTTTTAGCCTCGTCTGGGCCATCCGTCCAGTGCCGGCCAGACGGCTCGAGGGATATTTCCGAATGCCTTAACGGCTGCTTTGCTTATTCCTGTGCGCTCCGGCAATTTTTGCGCGCAAGCCTATACTGGCGACTACAAGAAGTGGATTCGGGAGCCTTTACGATGTTCGCTCTCATGCAAAGCACTCGCCTTGAATCGCTGCATCTGAGCGTCGACCCGGCCACCGGGTTGAAGGCGGTCATTGCCATTCATGACAGTCGCCTGGGCCCTGCCCTGGGAGGGTGTCGCTACCTTGCCTATCCAAGCGACGAGTCCGCGATCGAGGATGCCGTGCGCCTGGCCAAAGGCATGAGTTACAAGGCCGCACTGGCCGGGCTGGCCCAGGGTGGCGGCGTCGCGGTGATTATCCGGCCCGCCCATGTGGCCAATCGCGCCGCACTGTTCGAGGCCTTCGGGCGCTGCATCAATCAGCTCGACGGGCGCTACATCACCGCCATCGACAGCGGCACCTCGGTGGCGGACATGGACTGCATCGCCCAACAGACCCAGCACGTCACCAGCACCACCTCGGCGGGCGATCCCGCACCCCATGCCGCGATGGGCGTGTTCACCGGCATTCGTGCCACGGCCATGGCACGGTTGGGCAGCGATAATCTCGAAGGCTTGCGCGTGGCCATTCAAGGCCTGGGCAACGTCGGTTATGCGCTGGCCGAACAGCTGCATGCCGCGGGTGCGGAACTGCTGGTCAGCGATATCGATCACGGCAAGGTGCAGTTGGCCATGGAGCAATTGGGCGCTCATCCGATTGCCAACGATGCGCTGCTCAGCACACCGTGCGACATCCTGGCGCCCTGTGGTCTGGGCGGGGTGCTCAACAGTCACAGCGTGACGCAACTGCGCTGCTCGGCGGTGGCGGGTTCGGCGAACAATCAGCTGACCCATCTGGACGTCGCCGATCAACTGGAGCGGCGGGGCATCCTGTATGCGCCGGACTACGTGATCAATGCCGGCGGCTTGATCTACGTGTCGCTCAAGCACCGGGGCGAAGAATTGGGAACCATCACTGCACACCTGTCGAAAATCAGTTCGCGACTGACCGAAGTCTTCGCCCATGCTCAGGCGGAAAAGCGCTCGCCGGCGCGGGTGGCGGATGAGTTGGCGGAGAGGGTTCTGTATCGATAGAAACGCAAAAGATCGCAGCCTTCGGCAGCTCCTGCATTTGGACCGTGCAGGAGCTGCCGAAGGCTGCGATCCTTTGATTTACTTGGCGGCTTTGGCGCCCCTGGCTGGCTTGGCCGGAGCAACCGGCTCTTCAACCACTTCTTCAACCGGTTCTGCCACGGCTTGTGGCGCTTCCACTGGCGCCGTCAGCAACTCGGACAGGGCATCCGGCTGGCTCTTGAAGGCCTTGGCGAACACATCGCGATTCTTCGCCATGTAGATCCCGACTTCTTCCACTTGCTGTTCGTTCAGGGACGGAACGGCTTTTTGCAACACTTCGGCCAGCAATTCGGCCAGCTCGAGCATTTTGTCATGACGATCAGCTTCGGCTTTATCCATGAACAAGCGCTCCAGATCTCGGCTGCTGCGGTATACCACTTCGACGGCCATTCACCACCTCACATGCCTTCAAATTTGGTTGTCTGATTCGACTACTGTATTTATATACAGGCAAAGAATAAGCGAATCATTGGGGTTTGGGTAGTGGCTTTTTAATGTAGACCAATCGAACCACTGTAGGAGCGAAGCTTGCTCGCGAAAGCGGTGTGTCAGTCAACATTGATATCGCCTGATACGCCGCTTTCGCGAGCAAGCTCTGCTCCTGCAGGGTCGAGGCGCGGCAAAACGCCACGGCGCGCGTTTCGCGAGGGCTCGCCATGATGGTATGGCCCCTGCATCAAAAGCAGCTGCTGCATGCAGAACAACCGTCACGTCCAACCCGCATTATCCGGTCGAGCCGACCTAAGGAAGCATCATCGTGAAAATCAACTGGGCCGAAAACCTGCGGCAATCCGTGCACGAACTGGCGGAGACCCTGGGCAACCTGTTCGTCGAGACCTTTCACTACCTGGCGCTGTTCGCCATCGGCGCGGTGACCGCCTGGGCGGCGGTGATGGAATTCCTGGGGATGATCGAGCAGGGGCACATCAAGATCGACGACATCCTGCTGCTGTTCATCTACCTGGAATTGGGTGCGATGGTCGGGATTTATTTCAAGACCAACCACATGCCGGTGCGCTTTCTGATCTACGTGGCGATCACCGCGCTGACCCGCCTGCTGATCTCCAACGTGTCGCATCACAACCCGCCGGACCTGGGGATCATTTACCTGTGCGGGGGGATTCTGCTGCTGGCGTTTGCGATTCTGGTGGTGCGCTACGCGTCGTCGCAATTTCCATCGGTGAAGATTGAAAACCCGCATCGCAAGACCGGTGCGGGTTCCAGTGAACATCCGGAGGTAGAGAAGGGCGAGATTTAAAGCCCTGAGATTCAAAAACCCATGGCGGGTCGGGGCCGGCCTTTCACCGAGGGTGGTGGCAGGTTGCCCCGGCTGCGCTCGGTCATGGCCTCGAGGATGGCGACCGCGCTGTGACCCTGCTCGATGGCGATGCCGAACTGGATGCTTTGAACCAGGCGTTTGAGGCGGTCGGGGTTGTTGCGCTGTTCGGCACTGATCATGCGTTTGGCAACGATGCGACCGTTGTCGGAGAGGGTCAGCATGATGCTGCCGTCCAGGCCCTGAATGCTCAGGTTAACGTGGTAATCCGCTGCAAACGCATCGGTAATGAGCTGAAAAGGGTTGTCCATGATGCGTCACCGCCTGATTGAACGTGCAGTTGTTGACCGGTCGATGTCGGGATTAGTTCGCGATGCCGGACCATCGGCCTTCATGACGTGCTTTCACAGGGGGATGTAGCAAGGGGCATGCCGGTTGGATTGTCGGACAATAAGTCCCTTGGCGACGCAGACATTGTGGCGGTGCGACGTTTCGACAAGCCCCCTCGCCACAGGTACGGGTTCATTTCAGGGCATAAAACTTTGCTGTGCCTCTAAAGCGATCAACACTCCACCCAATTCACCGCCAAACCACCGCGCGACGTTTCCTTGTACTTGTCGTGCATGTCCGCACCCGTATCGCGCATGGTGCGGATCACCCGGTCCAGGGAGATGAAGTGCTTGCCGTCGCCGCGCAGGGCCATTTGCGTGGCGTTGATCGCCTTCACCGCGGCAATCGCGTTGCGCTCGATGCACGGCACCTGCACCAGGCCGCCCACCGGGTCGCAGGTCAGGCCGAGGTTGTGTTCCAGGCCGATTTCCGCAGCGTTCTCCAGTTGCTCCGGCGTGGCGCCCAGCACCTCGGCCAGGCCGGCGGCGGCCATGGCGCAGGCCGAACCGACCTCGCCCTGACAACCGACTTCGGCGCCGGAAATCGAAGCGTTCTTCTTGCACAGGATGCCCACGGCCGCGGCGCCCAGAAAGAAGGCCACCACATCATCGTCCGACGCATCCGGATTGAATTTCATGTAGTAATGCAGCACCGCCGGAATGATCCCCGCCGCGCCGTTGGTCGGCGCGGTGACCATACGTCCGCCGGCGGCGTTTTCCTCGTTCACCGCCAGGGCATAGAGGTTGACCCACTCCATGGCCGACAGGGTTGAGGTGATGACGTTCGGCTTGCCCATTTCCAGCAGGTTGCGGTGCAGCTTCGCCGCCCGGCGCGCAACCTTCAGGCCACCGGGAAGAATGCCTTCGTGCTGCAACCCGTGCTCGACGCACTCGCGCATCACCGACCAGATGTGCAACAGGCCCTGACGGATTTCTTCATCGCTGCGCCAGGCCCGTTCGTTGGCCATCATCAGTTCGCAAACCCGCAAACCATGCTTGTTGCACAGCTCAAGTAATTCAACGGCGCTGGAAAAATCGTAAGGCAATACCACATCGCTGGCCGGTGCGACGCCGGACTCGGCCTCGGCCGCCTCGACGATGAAACCGCCACCGATCGAATAGTAGGTTTGTTCGAGCAGCTCGCCGGTGTCGCCGAACGCAGTCAGGGACATGGCATTGGGGTGGTAGGGCAGGCTCTCGTCGAGCAACAGCAGGTCCCGGGACCATTCGAAGGCGATAGTCGCCTGACCGGCCAGAGACAGCTGGGCTGTTTCGCGCAGGGTGTGGATGCGGCTGTCGATGGTGGTCGGGTCGATGCGGTCCGGCCACTCGCCCATCAGGCCCATGACGCAGGCGCGGTCGGTGGCGTGGCCGACACCGGTGGCCGACAGGGAGCCGTAAAGTCGGATTTCTACCCGCCGCACGTCAGGTAAAAATCCCTGATCCAGCAGCGCCTGGGCGAAGGTCGCCGCTGCACGCATGGGCCCAACGGTATGGGAGCTGGACGGGCCGATGCCGACTTTGAAGAGATCGAAAACACTGATAGCCATGCTAAAGCCTATTCCTCAAATGGAAGATGAATCGCTGCCATTTCTGTAGGACAAGCGCACTTTCAGCGATACTGCCAAGCACGGTCCCCTGTGACCAACGAAACTTCCTAAGAGAGCCTTTAGCAGGACTAAACGATGAGCCGTCAATTACATGCCCAGACCTATGTGTGGCTGCAGGTGTTTTCCTGCGCCGCCCGGCACTTGTCGTTCACCCGCTGCGCCGAAGAACTGCACATCACGCCAGGCGCGGTCAGCCAGCAGATTCGCCAACTGGAAGAGCGCCTGGGTTTTCGCCTGTTTCATCGGCGCGCGCGTGGGGTGGAGTTGAGTGCTGAAGGCCAGCGACTGGCCATCACCGTCAACGAGGCCTATGGCAGCATCGATGCGGAATTGCGCCGGCTGGACGCCGGGATGATCAGCGGCACTCTGAGGGTGCGTTCGATTCCGTCATTCCTGAGCAAATGGCTGACCCCGCGCCTGCCGCGTCTGCAGCAACGTTTTCCCGACATCCAGCTGCGTCTGGTGGCCGAGGACAGCAGCGTGCCGTTGCACGAAGGCGATTTCGACCTGGCCATCGACCTCAACGACGGCAGCTACCCCGGGCTGTTATCCACAGCCCTGCTCGATGAACAGATTTTCCCCGTCTGCGCGCCGGGCTTGCTGCGCGGGCGTCCGCCACTGCATGGCCCGGCGGACCTGATGCACTTTGCGCTACTGCACGACATCACCGCCTGGCGCGGCAGTTACGAATACGCGGAATGGGAGTTCTACCTCAATGCCATCGGCTTCCAGGGGGCCGATGTACGGCGCGGGCACACCTTCAATCGCAATCACCTGACCATCGAAGCGGCCATCGCCGGCATGGGCGTGGCCATCGCCCGGCGAACCCTGTTGAACGATGAGCTGGAACGCGGGGCGCTGATCGTGCCATTTGGCCTGGCGGTGCCCAATCACAAACGCTACATGCTGCTCTACGCGCCGGGTGCGCTGAGCCATCCGGGCGTGCGCGCGGTGCATGACTGGCTGGTGGAGGAGGCGGGGATTTTTCGTGCTTTGCACCCGCTGGGCGAGGGGCAAATGTAAGGATTTTCGACTTGGGCCTGGGCGAGTGAATTCCCGACCTTACCAGCGCTTTGAACGGTTGTCCGGTTTTATTTGTGTTTACAAATTTATCTTTTTTCAGGGGTTGAATTGTTCAGCGTACAGACCGATTGTGTCAGCAAGAGGTCACGGTGAGGACGCCCCAGGGCTCGACTGACCGGCCTCTCGCGAGCTAGCTGAAATAAGGGATGAACTATGCAAATCCAAGTCAATAGCGATAACCATATTCAAAGCAGCATCCGACTGGAGGAGTGGGTACGTACAACCATTGAGAGCACGCTCGAACGTTATGAGGAGGATTTGACCCGGGTCGAAGTTCACCTGCGGGATGAGAACGGCGACAAGCCCGGCCCTCACGATCTACGCTGCCAACTGGAAGCGCGGCCAAAAGGCCATCAACCGATTTCCGTCACCCACAAAGCCGCCAATCTGGAACTGGCCATCGACGGAGCTGCCGAGAAACTCGAACACGCACTGGAACACCTGTTCGGCAAACTGCGCGGCAAACCACGCGCCGCCGTAGTGCCCTTCGAGCGCCGGCCACATGCAGACAAACTGCTGGAAGAAGAATTTCTTGAAAACGAACAGGCCGCCCAAAACGGGTGAAGCCTGATTTAACTTCCCAATGAAAACGGGCCTGCAATGCAGGCCCGTTTTGTTTTGCGCAGAACTGTTGGAGCGAGCCTGCTCGCGAAAGCATCAGGGCAGTCGACATCGATGCTGGATGTGCCGGCCTCTTCGCGGGCAAGCCCGCTCCCACAGTGTCCGGTGGTGTTGGCCGAGTCAGCGATCGGCACAAAACCCTGTGGGAGCGAGGCTTGCCCGCAAATGGTCGCCAACGATGACCCTGGCTGACTGACACCCCGCCGATGTCTTGCCTCCATCGCGAGCAAGCTCGCTCCTACAGGACGCAGGCTTTGCGTATGAGAATATTTATCATTAATATTGCGCCCCTCCGGCCACTGTGACATTCACGGCGGCTCACTCAGGTCGCGACATGAAAGCCAAACGCAACACGCTCCCCGTTTCCTATCGACTGGCGGTTTTCTCGCGGGTGCTGGCTGCCGTGCTCGGCGGTTATGTCATCACGGCGCTGTCGAGTGTCTGCCTGACGCTGTGGGTGCCCATGGCGCGCGCCGAAGCGGTGGTGACCGGGATGATGAGTTCGTTTCTGGTCTATCTGCTGGCGGTGATCTGGTGCTTCGCCTGTCGCACCGCCTGGCGGGCCTGGCTGGGGTTGATCGTGCCTGCGCTGATTCTCGCGACAGCCGCCGGCCTGACTTACTGGATGGGCCGCCCATGAAAGAGGGATTTCGCCAGGCCATGGCCTGGTTGCACACTTGGGCCGGTCTGACGTTCGGCTGGCTGTTGTTCGCGATTTTCCTGACCGGCACGCTCGCCTATTTCAAGGACGAGACCACTCACTGGATGCAGCCGGAAATCCCCCTGCGTTCGGTGTCCAGCGAAGCCAGCCTGACCCTGGCCCAGCAGTATCTCGAACAACACGCTGCCAATGCCTCGCGCTGGATCATCGACCTGCCCGGCGTTCGCGAGCCTGGCCTGACCGTGCGCTGGCAGCCGGCGCCGGCCAAGCCTGGTGAACGCGGACAGTTCACAGAGAAACGCCTCGATCCGCAAACCGGTGCCGAGGTGCAGGGCCGCGAGACCCTGGGCGGCGAATTCTTCTATCGCTTCCACTTCCAACTGCAGATGCCGTATCCCTGGGGCCGCTGGCTGTCGACCATCGCGGCGATGGTGATGTTCGTCGCGCTGATCAGCGGGATCATCACCCACAAGAAAATCTTCAAGGACTTCTTCACCTTCCGCCCGCGCAAGGGCCAGCGCTCCTGGCTCGACGGGCACAACGCGGTGGGTGTGCTGGTGTTGCCGTTTCACCTGATGATCACCTACAGCAGTCTGGTGATCTTCATGGCCATGGTAATGCCGGCGAGCATCGTCGCCGCCTACAAAGGCGACGTGCAGGCCTTCTACAGCGAGCTGTTTCCAGCGTCCAGCAACACAAAAGCCTCCGGCAATCCGGCACCGCTGTTGCCGTTGGCGACGATGCAGGAGAAGGCCCGGGAGCAGTGGTCCGGCGGTAGCGCCGTGCGGGTGACGGTGAACAATCCCGGTGATGCGAACGCCTCGGTGGTACTGGCGCGGGATGGCGCCGACCGCGTGGTCCACGATTTCGGCAGCGCCGTGACCTTCAACGGCGCCACCGGGCAATTGCTGGCTGCGGCCCCGGAGCCTGGGCTGCCACGGGCGATCGCCGGCGGTTTCTACGGTTTGCACATGGGCCATTTCGCCGGTCCGCTGTTGCGCTGGCTCTACTTTATCTGCGGTCTGGCGAGCACGGCGATGATTGGCACCGGGCTGGTGATCTGGCTCGGCAAGCGCCAGCTCAAGCATGTCAAAAGCGGCGTGATGCCCTTCGAATTGCGGCTGGTGGACGTGCTGAACATCGCCAGCATGTCGGGGCTGGTCATCGCGGTGGCGGTGTTCTTCTGGAGCAATCGGCTGTTGCCGGTGGACATGGCCGGGCGGGCGGACTGGGAGGTCAACAGCTTCTTTATCGCCTGGGGGCTGAGTCTGTTGCACACCATGCTGCGCCGCGGTCGCTCGGCCTGGGTCGAGCAGTTGACCCTGGCCGCGCTGCTGCTGGGCGCGGTGCCGCTGCTCAATGCCCTGACCACGCCGTATCACCTGGGCAACGCGTTCGCCACGGGCGACTGGATCATGGCCGGTTTCGATCTGGCGTGTCTGGGCAGCGGTCTGTTCCTGGGGTGGGCCGCGTGGAAAATGCGCCGCGCCGGGCAGGCTGAAAAGGCCGGACGGCACAGCGCACAAGCGATCAACCTTGAGCAGGAGGCCAACTGAATGTTGCTGGCCAGCTTGCTCTGTTACGGCGGATTCACCGCGCTGTGTCTGTCCATGGATCGGCACCATGTCGAGTTGCTCGGGCGCAAGTCATCGCTGGCGCTGCGTCGGTGGATGAAGGTCGCGGGATGGTCGTTGCTGGGGGTGTCGCTGTGGGCGACGGTGTCGACCACCGGTTGGGAATTCGGACTGGTGGAATGGTTCGCGGTGTTGATGCTCAGCGCCTTGTTGCTGGTACTGCTGATGCCGTATCGCCCGCGCCTGGCGTTGTCGCTGGCGGCGTTTGGCCTGCTGCTCAGCCCGATTGCCGCGTTCGCGATCCTTTGAATCGATGATCAAATTTCCCCCCGAACCCTGCGACCTGGAGCCCCGCGAGCACGACGAACCGCGTGGCGACCGTGCGCATTTTCTTCAGGTATTTCTCTCGCAACAGTCGCAGATGGAAGCACTGGTGAATCGCCGCGTCGGTTGCCGCGCCACCGCCGCAGACCTGGTGCAGGACCTGTTCCTGCGATTCTGGCGGCGGCCTCTGGTGCAGGTCGAGGAACTGAGCACCTACCTGCTGCGTTGCGCCGGCAACATCGCCATCGACCATCTGCGCAGCGAAGGCACGCGGGCGCGGGCCAGCGAAGGCTTGATGGTGGAGCCGTCGGACGGCATGGGAAGTGAACCGCAGGCGGCGCTGGAGGCCGGCAACGATTTGCGCCATGTCGAGGCGGCGTTGCGCGCCTTGCCCGAGCGCACGCGGCAGATCTTCCTGCTCAATCGCATCCATGGCCGCAAATACGCCGAGATCGCCAAGGCCATGGGCCTGTCCCAAAGTGCCGTGGAAAAACATATGATGCGCGCGCTCGAAGCCTGCAAGGCCAGCCTGCGGGAAGCGTCACCGCGTACGCCAGGGAAAGCACCGTGAACAACCTCGAACGCGTCACTCCGACGCCCGATCAGGAGCAGCAGGCGCTGGCTTGGCTGAGTCTGTTGCATGACCAGCCCACAAGCGCAGACCAGGCCACCTTCAGTCAGTGGCTGCAGGCTGACCCGGCCCATGCCGAAGCCTATGCCCGCGCGCAGGTGTTGTGGGAATTGAGCGAAGGGCCGGCTCGCACCCTGGCCGATGAAGATGCCCTGGCCTTGCAGCGTTACCTCAATGCCATGAACGGTTCGCGACGTTCCAGCGTGCGGCGCTGGTCCGGTGCGTTGGCGATGGCGGCGTGCCTGTTGCTGATGGTCAGCCTCGGTACCGGTTGGCAGCCTCTGCGCTGGCTGGACGATCTGGGCGCCGATTACGTCTCGGCGCCGGGGGAAATCCGCACCGTCACCCTGGCCGATCAGTCGCAAGTCACCCTCGACGCCGACAGCGCTATCGCGGTGGATTTCAGCGGCGGCGAGCGGCATGTGCAGGTGCGGCGTGGCGCGGGTTTCTTCAGCGTGACCCACACCGGCGAGCCGTTCGTGGTGGACGCGGAAAAAGGTCAGGCGCGGGTGCTGGGCACGCAATTCGAAGTGCGTCTGCAACCCCATGGCGCGCAGGTGACGGTGTTGTCCGGGCGCGTTGGCGTGACCGCCGATAAAGATGCTCCGCAGCAAATCCTTACTGCCGGCCAGCAGGTGGCCTATGGCGAGGGTGCGGCGCAACCGTTGCACACGGTAGACAGCGAAGCGCAACTGGCGTGGCGCCAGGGCTGGCTCAATTACTACAAGGCGCCCCTGGCCGATGTGGTGCAGGATCTGCGGCGTTATTACCCCGGGCGGATTGTGTTGCTCAGCGATGAGTTGGGCAGGCGGCGGGTCAGTGGCAGCTTTCCGAGCCGCAACCCACAGGCGGTGTTGAGTTCATTGCAGGGGGTGATGGGGTTTGAGCAGCATCAGGTGTTGGGGCATCTGATAATTTTGCGGTGAAAGTAAAAGCAAAGATCGCAGCCTTCGGCAGCTCCGACAGGTTGAACGCGAACCCGTGCAGGAGCTGCCGAAGGCTGCGATCTTTTGATCTTCAAAAAAATATTTTCAGATCCCGGTGAGGTAAACCCAAACCCCATCCGTGTAGTGACTGAAACAGCGAATCATTCGCATCCGTTGCGGTTCTACACAGGTCATGAGTCATGAAGTCCAGGGCAAAATCCGGTTCGGTCAAACAGTGGTTGGGTGCTTCTGCGTTAGGTTTTTCGGTATTGGCGTTGCTGCCCCTGAGCGTGGCGATGGCCGCTGACACGGGCAGCAGTCAGCAACGCGGGCAGTTCAATTTCTCCCTGGCCGCCAAGCCACTGCCCCAGGCCCTGAGCGACTTCACCCGGGCCACCGGCATCAGCGTCGTCTACACCGACGAGACGCCCTACGGCCTCAACGCCCCGGCGATCAACGGCCAGATGAGCGCCGAACAGGCGTTGCAACGTTTGCTCAGCGGATCGGGCTTCACCTTCCGCCGTACCGATGGCCACACCATGGCCCTTGAACCGCTGCCCACCGAAGGCGCCCTGAACCTTGGCGCGACCACCATTACTTCGGTGGTGGAACAGTCCGAGAGCTACCAGCCGCCGCCCGTGAGTTCGGTGGCGCGCACCTCGGCGCCGATCCAGGAAATCCCCCAGACCATCAACGTGGTCGCCTCTCAGGTCATTCGCGACCAGGCGCCGCGCAATCTGGATGACGCCTTGGCCAACGTCAGCGGCATCACCCAGGGCAACACGTTGGGCAGCACCCAGGATTCGGTCATGACCCGCGGCTTCGGCGACAACCGCAACGGTTCGATCATGCGCGACAGCATGCCCATCGTGCAGGGTCGCGGCATGAACGCCACGGTGGATCGGGTCGAGGTGCTCAAGGGGCCGGCATCGTTGCTCTACGGCATTCAGGACCCGGGCGGGGTGGTGAACATGGTCAGCAAGAAGCCCGAGCTTGCGCAGTACAACGCCCTGACCCTGCGTGGCTCGACCTATGGCGAAGGCAAGAACGGCAGCGGCGGCACCTTCGACAGCACCGGCGCCTTGGGCACTTCGGGGTTGGCCTATCGCATGGTGCTGGACCACGAAGACGAAGATTACTGGCGCAACTACGGCGTGCACCGCGAGACCCTGGTTGCACCGTCCCTGGCCTGGTTCGGCGAAAGCACCAAGCTGCTGTTCGCCTACGAACACCGGGAGTTCCTGACCCCGTTCGACCGCGGCACGATCATCGATCCCCGGGACAACCATCCGCTGGACATCTCCCGCGATCGCCGTCTCGACGAGCCTTTCAACAACATGGAAGGGCGCTCGGACCTCTATCATTTCGAGGCCGATCACGAACTCAACGACAACTGGAATGCCCACTTCGGCTACAGCTGGAACCGCGAAACCTACGACGCCAGCCAGGTGCGCGTGACCGCCATCGACACCAACAAAGGCACCCTGACTCGCAGCATGGACGGCACGCAGAACGCGATCAGCACCGACCGTTTCACTACCGCCAGCCTCGAAGGCAAGGTGAACGTGCTGGGCATGCAGCATGACCTGGTGTTCGGCATCGACGACGAATACCGCAAGATCTACCGCGAAGACCTGATCCGCCAGAAAAGCCTGACCACCTTCAGCTACCTCAACCCGGTTTATGGCCGTGAAGTCGAAGGCACCACCGTCAGCCCGGCCGACAGCGCGCAGACCGATCTGCTACGCAGCGATTCGGTGTTCTTCCAGGACTCGATCCACCTGAACGACCAGTGGATTCTGGTGGCAGGCGCGCGCTTCCAGGAATACGACCAGTACGCCGGCAAGGGCGTGCCGTTCCACGCCAATACCGACAGCAACGGCCAGAAGTGGGTGCCGCGCGCAGGCCTGGTGTATCGCTACACCGATGCCTTGTCGTTCTACGGCAGCTACACCGAATCGTTCAAGCCGAACTCGACCATCGCGCCCTTGAGCGGCAGCACCGCCGTACTCGACGGCAGTGTTGCGCCGGAAGAGGCCAAGTCCTGGGAGCTGGGCGCCAAGCTGGACCTGCCGGGCCGGGTGACGGGCAATATCGCGCTGTTCGATATCAAGAAACGCAACGTGCTGATCGCCAACTCGGAAGGGCCGGTGACGATCTACAGCGCTGCTGGAGAGGTGCGTTCCCGAGGGCTCGAAGTGGACCTGAGCGGGCAACTCAGCGACCGCTGGAGCCTGATCGGCAGCTATGCCTACACCGATGCCGAGGTCACCAAGGACCCGGACTACGAAGGCAAGCGATTGCAGAACGTGGCGAAGAACAGCGGCTCGCTGTCGGCGGTGTATGACTTCGGCCGGATCATCGGCGGCGATCAGCTACGGGTGGGCGCCGGTGCCCGTTATGTCGGGGAACGGGCGGGCAACGCAGTGAATGATTTCGACCTGCCGAGCTACACCGTGGCCGATGCCTTCGCCACCTACGACACCCAGCTGGACGGGCAGAAGGTCAAGTTTCAGCTCAACGTGAAGAACCTGTTCGACCGCACCTACTACACCTCGGCGGCGAGCCAGTTCTTCGTGTCGATGGGGGATTCACGGCAGGTGGTGCTGTCGAGCACCCTCGAGTTCTGAGGCGGTAGCTAAAAGATCGCAGCCTTCGGCAGCTCCTGCAGGGGATTTGCGTTTCCCTGTAGGAGCTGCCGAAGGCTGCGATCTTTTGATTTTGCTTCAGCGCAAAAACGCCTGCCGATACTCCCCCGGCGTCCCGCCCAATGCCTGGCGAAACCGATTGGTAAAGTGGCTGGCACTGGCAAACCCGCAAGCCAGTGCAATCTCTCCCAGCGGCTGCGAGGTGCAGCGCAGCAGCTCCCGCGCCCGGTTCAGGCGGCGTGCCAGCACATACTGATGCGGCGGCAGGCCGAAGCTTTCGCGGAACATCCGCGCAAAGTGGTATTCGGACAGCGAACACAACGCCGCCAGCTGCCCCAGGCTGATGGCCGTGTCCAGATGGCTGTCGATGTACTCCACTAACAGCCGCCGTTGATGCGCGGCCAACCCACCTTTCAGACGCAGGTTCGGCCGATTGCCGACCTGGCTGAGCAGGGCGTGGCTGAGGATTTCGTGAGCCAGGCTGCTGGTGAGCAGGCGCTCGCCCGGTTCGTCCCAGTTCAGGGCAATCAACTGCCGAAAACGTCCCGCCTGTTGCGGATCCTCGAGAAAGGTCTGCTCGCGCAGTTGCAACTCCCGAGGCTCGCGATCCAGCAGCGTGACGCAACCAAGGGCGAATTGTTCGGGGCTGAAATACAGGTGGGCCAGGCGAATGTCGCCGTTGATCACCCAGCCGGATTGATGGTCGGCGGGCAGGATGCACAGCTTGTCCGGGCCGCCCTTGGTGCCGGGCTGGTCGCGGCGAAAGGTGCCGGTGCCGCCATCGATGTAGCACGACAGCGTGTGATGGCTCGGCGCTTCGTAGTCCTGGGCGTCGTGATGATTGCTCCACAAGGCCGCGGACAAGCCGTCACCGAGCTCGGCGCAGTGCTCCAGGCGAGCATTGGGCGAGCGGTTGAGGGCTTGAAAGACTTGCAGGGTATCCAGGGCGGCCATGATCGATTCTCTCCGACGCCTTGCATCCTACTCCGTAGACCTGCGCCTGCCAGCCCGTGGTGCGACAAAAGCGCAAGTTTATGCAAGTGCGCAGGCCAGCGCCGCAGGACACTGGTGACCTATCGAGGAGCCTGCGCCATGAACCTTTCTTTGTATTTGCTGACCGTGTTGATCTGGGGCACCACCTGGATTGCCCTCAAGTGGCAACTGGGTGTGGTGGCTATCCCGGTGTCGATTGTCTATCGCTTCGGCCTTGCCGCGCTGGTGCTGTTCGCAATGTTGCTGCTCAGCCGCAAGCTGCAAGTGATGAACCGTCGCGGGCACCTGATCTGCCTGGCCCAGGGCCTGTGCCTGTTCTGCGTCAACTTTATGTGCTTCCTCACCGCCAGCCAATGGATTCCCAGCGGTCTGGTGGCCGTGGTGTTTTCCACCGCGACCCTGTGGAACGCCCTCAATGCGCGGGTGTTCTTCGGCCAGAAGATCGCCCGCAATGTGTTAATGGGTGGCGCGTTGGGCCTGATGGGCCTGGGGTTGCTGTTCTGGCCCGAACTGGTCGGCCACACCGCCAGCCCGCAGACCTTGCTCGGCCTAGGTCTGGCCCTGTGCGGGACCTTGTGTTTCTCGGCGGGGAACATGCTGTCGAGCCTGCAACAGAAAGCCGGGCTCAAGCCCTTGACCACCAATGCCTGGGGCATGGCGTACGGGGCGGCGATGCTGTCGGTGTGGTGCCTGGTCAAGGGCATTCCGTTCGACATGGAGTGGAATGCCCGTTACATCGGCTCGCTGCTGTATCTGGTGATTCCGGGGTCGGTGATCGGCTTCACCGCTTACCTGACCCTGGTCGGACGCATGGGCCCGGAGCGCGCCGCCTATTGCACCGTGCTGTTTCCGGTGGTGGCGCTGAATGTCTCGGCATTCGTCGAAGGCTACCAGTGGACCGCTCCGGCGCTGATCGGGCTGGTGATGGTGATGTTCGGTAACGTGCTGGTGTTCCGCAAACCCAGGCCAGCGATGAATGCCGGGGCGGGCAAGCTGGCTTGATCGGCGAGTGGGTCAGTTGTCCTTGCCCACCAACAGATAAATCAGGCCGAGGAACATGTACTCAATGTTGCTTCGCGCCCAGTCGAAGGCATTGCGCTGCGCGGAATACTCCATGTCGAACCATTCGTTGAGAATGATCACGTAGAGCGTTTGATAAACAAAAAGCGCGGTGCTGAAACCGATGATGGCGAACTTCTTGGCTTCGTGGAATTCGCCGCGAGGCGCGGCAAGTTTGCGGTACAGATGATAAGTGCCGACCAGGAAACTGAAGGTGTAGATGATCTCCAGGGTGATGATTGCCCAGTAAAAACGGTGGTGGAACAGCGTTGAACTGATGGCTCGATATTGCCGGGAGTCGTTGCCCTCGGTATTGCTCATGCTGATGATTCGACCGATGTAGTCGGAGTAGGCCGCGTAGTCGGTGAAATTGTTGGTGAGGGTCATCAGACCGAAAAGTGCGGCCATCAGGACGACGACTATTTTGCTTCGCCTGATAACGCCGGCGGTGGTGAAGTTGCTCATGCAAATACGCTCCGAATACACGCAAAGTGCGGTTATTTCGTCGGAGTCTATAGCCGTTTCCCGCCATTGGGCCGGGGCACTGATTTGCAAGTTATGTCGTTGCTGCACCGGTGTTTAAAGCGTTAAAAGGCGGCACGTCGACCGGGACGTGCCGCCTTGATATCAGCCCTTCCAGACCTGCGGGTTGACCAGATCCTGAGGTCGTTCACCCAGCAATGCGCTGCGCAGGTTGCTCAAGGCACGGTTGGCCATGGCCTCGCGGGTTTCGTGGGTGGCCGAGCCGATGTGCGGCAGGGTCACGGCGTTTTTCAGCTGAAACAATGGCGACTCGGCCAGCGGTTCCTTCTCGTACACATCCAGCCCCGCGCCGCGAATCCGGTTGTTCTGCAGCGCTTGGATCAGGGCCGGTTCATCGACGACCGGGCCGCGTGCGATGTTCACCAGGATTGCGCTTGGCTTCATCAGCGCCAGTTCGCGATGGCTGATCAGGTGCCTGGTTTTCTCGCTGAGCGGCACCACCAGGCAGACGAAGTCGGCTTCGGCCAGCAGTTGATCCAGCGTGCGGAACTGCGCGCCCAGCTCCTGTTCCAGCTCGACCTTGCGGCTGTTGCCGCTGTAGATGATCGGCATGTTGAAGCCCAGGCGACCACGACGGGCAATCGCCGCACCGATGTTGCCCATGCCGACGATGCCCAGGGTCTTGCCGTGGACATCGCAACCGAACAGCTGCGCACCGACGGTCGCCTGCCACTGGCCAGCCTTGGTCCAGGCGTCGAGTTCGGCGACGCGGCGGGCGCTGCTCATCAGCAGGGCAAAACCCAGGTCTGCGGTGCTTTCGGTGAGCACGTCCGGGGTGTTGGTCAGCATGATCCCGCGTTCGCTGAGGTAGGCCACGTCGTAGTTGTCGTAGCCCACCGAAACGCTGGACACCACTTCCAGCTTGGCGGCGTTCTCCAGTTGCGCGCGACCCAGCTTGCGACCGACACCGATCAGGCCGTGGGCGTGGGGCAGGGCTTCGTTGAACTGGGCATTGATGTCGCCGTTTTTCGGATTCGGCACGATGACGTCGAAGTCTTGTTGCAGGCGTTCGACCATCTCAGGCGTGACACGGCTGAAGGCGAGGACGGTTTTTTTCATGGAGGCGGGCTCGGCGAGTGAGAATGGTTAGCAAGCTACTAGCCTCAAGCGGCAAGCCGCAAGTCTAAAAGTCGCTTGGGCTGCTATTAACTTGAGCTCGCCGCTTGAAGCTCACAGCTGCCCTCCAGCTATAATCGCGCCCTACGCATCCCCTGGAGCCAGCATGACTTCCCCGAAACAACCACCGCTCGCCGACGCCCCGAGCGAGGAGCAGGCCGAGCTGCCTGAGACTGTCGAAGGCGAAACCCGAGCCGCGATCCCGGCGTTCAAGTTTCCGTTCAAGCCGGGTGAATTGCAGGGTGCCAAAGGCTCCAGCCAGCCCTGGTACAAGAATGGCGCCAAGAATGGCCACACCAAGACCCCGGGCATGGCCCCGCCGGGGACTCGGCGGTCGATGGGTAAGCGCTGAGATCCTGATTTTGCGGTGACAGTACTGCCGTCTTCGCGAGCAAGCCCGCTTCCACATTAGTACTGCGTACACAGTTCCAATGTGCGAGCGGGCTTGCTCGCGAAGAGGCCATCAAAAACACCGTAGATTTCGGATCAAGCCGCCCGCAGAGAAATGAATGCATAATTGGGCGCATCCCCCGCCACCAGCGCCCCCGTCGCCTGCACCTGCCCGGCCACCTCTTCACTCGACAGATGAAACTGCCACTCGCTTTCCCACTCCGGCAGTGTCTGTCCCTGCAGTTCATCGATGATCTTGACGAACTCGTTCATGTCCGGCAGATAAGCGGTGAATCCATCACCCTTCAACGCCGTCGTGCGAATTCCCAGCAAGGCGCAGATCGCATCCTTCATCAGAATCTCGTCACGGTCCGCCTGACGGGATTGCTGGATCAGTTGCGCCAGTTCCCGATCCACCAGTTCGCCACCGACAATCAGTTGCGGCCCGGTTTCCCATGATTCGGGCGGGCATTCCTTCACCGCCGTGTTCAGCGGGATGTGCGGATTGATTTCCATCGGATAAATGCGGCACACCAGCGGCCGGCGGTCGTAAATGCGGCAGCGGTTGTCTTCGTCGAGGTTTCGGCAGGCGCCGGCGTTGTAGGCGGCAAAGGTGATGGCGACGAAAGCCTCGGCGTCGGCGCTGCGAACCGGCGCGGAACGGCGTCTGGCGTGGTCATGTTGCTCAGCCGGCAAGCCCAGGCCGTTGCTCAGAAAGGCTTCCACCAGCACGATCACCTGACCGCCATCGGCGGCCCACATGCGGGCTTCCGGCAGGGTCAGGGAGACATGGTGGTCATGGCAGCATTTGCCACAACCTACGCAGGAAAACGTTGTATTCATTGAGCGCACAGTCGCATCCAAAGGCATGAAACGGCGACAGAAAACCGCCGCAAAAGCCCTGTCGAAGCAAGTTATGCGCCACTCACTGTGCCTTGGCGGTCGGGCGGATGGAGTCCCATTCGGTCACATAGGCGGTTTTGCTCTGCTTGTTGTAAAGGCACAGCTCGGTGCCCTGGGCGCCTTTCATGTGCTTTTGCGGGTACTGGCCCTGCAACAGGACGGCGGTGTAGCCGACGCGATCATCGAACTGCGCGGCGTTACCGACCGGTTTCGCATTCTTCAGGCCGCTGGCCTTGGTGCAACTGGCGAGCACGGTCTTGTCATAGGCAGCCCAGGCGTCGGGGCTGGAGGCCTGAGCCTGGGTGCCGAGGGCGGTGAGGCAGAGCAAAGTCAGGGTGACAGCTTTCATCGATCAGCATCCTTGGAAGGTCATGGCCAAGGTTGGAGTATGCCGGTCCGTAAAAGTGCGATGCACCCTGCGCAGGAGCTAGAGTTGTGAACACATATTTGTGGCTCGCCACAGGGTGTGCGACCGGCATTGAGGCGGTGGATCAGTCCGGAACCAATTCCCGACGAACCTCATACATCCCGACACTCTCATACAACCGACGCGCCCGCAGGTTGTCCTCCAGCACCTTCAAATCCACAAACCCCTCGCGACGCTTTCGGAACTCACCGAACGCCTGCAGCAGCAACCCACGCCCCAACCCCAGGCGCCGAGCCCGTGGATGCACCACCAGATCCTTGATATAGGCGCTGGTCCAGCACTGGCAAACAGCGACCACACCCTCGGCGTCCTGCGCCACGAAACACAGGGTCGGGTCATATTCGGGATCGCTTTCGAACCGCTGCTGCCACACCTCCAGCGCGGGCACGCGTCCACCGCCGTCCAGATAACCCAGGGCCATCAGGTGATGCACATCGGCGGCAAGTTCCGGGCGGTAATGGGTCAATCGAATGCCGGTTGGCCAGTCGAAGCCGGGCACGACCTCGCTGAGGTCGCGCCGCATCAACCAGCAATAGGCTCCGGCCAACACTCAGTGACCCTGGGCGGCCACGGCCTTGGCCGCGGTGATCAGGCACTGGGTCAGTTCCGGCGAGGAGAACTTGGTCAGCACCGCATTGGCCCCTGCCTGCCGGGCCTTTTCGCTGTTCATCGCGCTGTCCAGCGAGGTGTGCAGCAACACATAGAGGTGGGCGAAGTCCGGGGTCTCGCGCAGGGTGCGGGTGAAGGCGTAGCCATCCATCTCGGACATTTCGATGTCGGAGACGATCAGGTTGATCTGCTGGGCGGTGCCTTGCAGATCCAGCAGGCACTCGATGGCTTCCCTGGCACTGCGCGCGGTGTGGCACTGCAGCCCGAGATTGCGCAGGGTGTGCACCGACTGTTGCAGGGCGACCTGGCTATCGTCGACTACGAGGATGCGAGCGGTACCCAGTATTTCGGCATCTTCCATCGTGAGTTCGGTCGGCGCCATGTCGATCTCCACTGGCGCGATGCCGTGGATGACTTTCTCGATGTCCAGCACCTGCACCAGCGTGCCGTCGACCGAGGCCACACCGGTGATGTAGGCGCGCGAACCACCGGAGCCGAAGGGTGGCGGGCGGATGTCGGTGGTCAGGCAATGGACGATCTTGCTCACCGCCTGCACGTGCAGGCCCTGCTTGGAGCGACTGACGTCGGTGACGATCAGGCAGCCGCCGTTGGGATCTTCCAGCGGACGCTCGCCGATGGCGCGGCTGAGGTCGATCACCGACAGCGAAGCCCCGCGCAAGGTGGCGATGCCTTTTACATGAGGGTGCGACTCCGGCAATTTGGTCAGCGGTGGGCAGGGGATGATTTCACTGACTTTGAGCAGGTTGATCGCCATCAACTTGCCGCTACGCAGGGTAAACAGCAGAAGCGAAAGTGAATCCGCGCGGCCTTTGGTGGAGGACATAAGTACCTTCTGTGGAAAAAGGTGACGGACGACCGCGAGGATCGCCAACAGCTATCGATGCCGGGTTATCGACTTGATGGGGGCAGGCTTTAGCGATATTCCCCGGTTGCGTGACCGGAGGCCATCCCTGTAGCAGCTGCCGAAGGCTGCGTCCGGCTGCGAAGCAGTCGTAAATCCTGTGCACACAGTCCATCAGATAAACAGAGGCGAGGACTGCGTCCTCGGACGCAGCCTTCGGCAGCTGCTACAGGGAAATCATTTCATCCCCAACCGCTTCGCCATCCGTCCGAGGTTCGCCCGATCCAGCCCCAGCTCCCGCGCCGCGCTCGCCCAGTTATTGTGATGCCGCTCCAGGCAAGCACCGATCAACTGACGCTGATAGTTTTCCGTAGCCTCGCGCAAATCCCCGGTCACCAGGGCAACCGCGGCTGCGGCCGGCTGCTCGGCAGCCACCTCCATCCCGCCATTGGGCAAGTCCAGATCCGTTGCATTCAAACTCAGGATCTTCGGCCGCTCCTTGCAATTACCCAGCGCCTTCAACGCACTGCGCCCGATCAGGTGTTCCAGCTCCCGCACGTTGCCCGGCCAGTCATACGCCAGCAGCGCCGCCTGGGCGTCGTTGTTCAGGCGCAGGCTGTTGAGGCCCATGCGCGAGCGGTTCTGTTCCAGAAAGTAACCGCTGAGCAGCAGCACATCGCGACCCCGATCGCGCAGGGCTGGCACCATCAACGGATACACACTGAGGCGATGATAGAAGTCGGCGCGATAGCGGCCGCTGCGCACTTCTTCGGCCAAGTCGCGGTTGGTCGCGGCGATCAATCGCACATCGACCTGATGTTCCTTGTCCGAACCCAGGCGCTGCAACTGGCCGCTTTGCAATACCCGCAGCAACTTGGCCTGCACCGTCAGTGACAGTTCGCCCACTTCATCGAGAAACAGCGTGCCGCCGTTGGCCAGTTCGAACTTGCCGCGACGGTCGTTCAGCGCGCCGGTGAAGGCGCCACGCACGTGACCGAACAGCTCGCTCTCCACCAATGTGTCGGGCAGCGCGGCGCAGTTGAGGCTGATGATCGGCTTGTCGGCCCGGGGCGAGGCGGCGTGGATGGCCTGGGCCACCAGCTCCTTGCCGACCCCGGTTTCCCCGGTGATCAGCACGGTCAGATCGCTGCCGCCCACCAGATTGATTTCTTCCACCAGACGCTTGTGCGCCTTGCTCTGGCCGATCATTTCGCGGTTTTGCTGGCCGCTGGCCTGACGGTAGACCTCGGCGCGCTGGTGTTCGTCCTCGACGCGATTGTTCAGGCGCTCGATGCGCTCGGCGGCGTTGACCGTGGCAGCGGCGAGGCTGGCGAAAGCTTCCAGGGCGTCCAGTTCGATCGGCTCGAAGCGCTCTGGATCGAGGGCGTCGAGGGTCAGCAGACCCCAAGGACGTTCGTCGATGAACAGCGGGCAACCCATGCAGTCGTGGACTTCCAGGTGATCATCCAGGCCATCGACCAAACCGTCATAGGGGTCTGGCATGTCACTGTCGGCGGCGAAGCGGGTGGGGCCGGGGCTGCTGAGCAGGGCTTCGAAGCGCGGGTGTTCGCTGACTTTGAAGCGTCGGCCGAGGGTGTCGGTACTCAGGCCGTCGACGGCCAGCGGCACCAGCCATTCGCCATCCAGGCGCAGCAGGGCGGCGGCATCGCAGGGCAGGAGGGCGCGCATGGCTTCAAGCAGGCGTCGATAACGCTCGCCTTCAGGCAGTTCGCGTGACAGGTCCGAGACCAGGGGGAGCAGGGCGGTAAGCAGGGATTTTGCAGTCATAGTGACTCCGTGTAGTCGGTATGACTATAAGGGTGCTTGTGTCGATATGACTACTTTATTTTTAAGATATTGATTTATAAGGAAATAAAAGTTGGCATGAATGCTGATAAGCATAGGGCAGTCCCTTACAAACCCTCGATGTTCAGGAGTCACCTTATGCTTAGCGTTCAAGACCGTGCCATCGTCAAATCCACCGTACCCCTGCTGGAAAGCGGTGGCGAAGCGCTGATCACTCACTTCTACCGCATGATGCTGTCCGAGTACCCGGAAGTTCGCCCGCTGTTCAACCAGGCCCACCAGTCCACCGGTGACCAGCCGCGCGCCCTGGCCAACGGCGTACTGATGTATGCACGCCACATCGACCAACTCGACCAGTTGGGCGACTTGGTGGCGAAGATTATCAACAAGCACGTGGCCCTGCAGATCCTGCCGGAACACTACCCGATCGTCGGCACCTGCCTGCTGCGCGCCATCGCTGAAGTGCTGGGCGAAGAAATCGCCACCCCGGAAGTGATCGCGGCCTGGGGTGCGGCCTACGGCCAACTGGCTGACATTCTGATCGGTGCCGAAACCAGCATCTATGACCAGAAGGAACAGGCACCGGGCGGCTGGCGCGGGGCGCGGGAATTCATCGTGGTGAACAAGGTAGAAGAAAGCGCGGAAATCACCTCGTTCTACTTCGAACCTGCTGACAAAGGCCCGATTCTGGCAGCAGAGCCAGGTCAGTACATCGGCATGAAACTGTTCCTCGATGGCGAAGAAATCCGTCGTAACTACTCGCTGTCGGCCCGTCCGAACAACGGTCAGTACCGAATCAGCGTCAAGCGTGAAACCGGTGGCCGCGCATCCAACCACCTGCACGATGAACTGCATGTAGGCCAGAGCATCCAGCTGTTCCCGCCATCGGGCGAGTTCATCCTGACAGCCAGCGACAAACCGCTGGTGCTGATCAGCGGCGGCGTCGGCATCACTCCGACTCTGGCGATGCTTGAAGCGGCCCTGGAAACCGGGCGTCCGGTGCACTTTATCCACAGCGCGCGCAACGGCAAGGTCCACGCCTTCCGCGACTTCATCGAAGGGTTGGCGGCGCGTCATCCACAACTCAAGCGCTTCTACTGCTACGCCGAAGATGACGGCGTGAGCCCGGCGGCGCACAGCGTCGGTTTCCTGGATCAGGAGCTGTTGAACGCATGGCTGCCGGCCGAGCGTGATCTGGATGCTTACTTCCTGGGGCCGAAGGGTTTCATGGCGGCGGTCAAGCGTCACCTCAAGGCGCTGGGTGTGCCTGAGAAGCAGAGCCGTTACGAGTTCTTCGGGCCGGCTGCGGCGCTGGAGTGATCGATCAAGCGCGGTGAGCCGGTTTCACCGCGCTGCCTTCTTCGCGGGCAAGCCTCGCTCCAAAGCCGAAAATCCCCCGAAATTTAATCCCTCCTTAACCCGCCGAGCGTCTTCTCCCCCGATACCCCGCGACATGCCTCAGGCTCTCCAAGAGCGGGAGCAGCGTGTAGACTGGCGGGCAATCGATATCTTGAAGGGAAACGCGATGAGCGAGGAAACACTGCGGTTGGGTCGTGAGCGGCGTTATCTGGTATTGCTGGGCATCATCTGCCTGGCGCTGATCGGCGGCGCGCTGTACATGCAAATCGTCCTCGGCGAGGCGCCATGCCCGCTGTGCATCCTGCAACGCTACGCCTTGCTGCTGATCGCCATCTTCGCCTTCATCGGCGCCGCGATGAGCAGCCGTCGCAGCATCACCACCTTCGAAACCCTGGTGGTGATCTGCGCCCTGGCAGGCGTCGGCGTGGCCGGGCATCACGTGTACACCCAGTTCTATCCTGCGGTCAGCTGTGGCATCGATGTGCTGCAGCCGATCGTCGATGATTTGCCGCTGGCGAAGATCTTCCCGCTGGGCTTCCAGGTCGACGGATTCTGCTCCACGCCGTACCCGCCGATCCTCGGTTTGTCCCTGGCGCAGTGGGCGCTGGTGGCCTTCGTGCTGGTGGTGATTCTGGTGCCGCTGCTCACGGTGCGTAACCGCAAAAACCTGCGCTGAGGTCGTTGCAAGGCAACGCTGCGTCGCACACGAAAACGCCCCGGTTCCTGAAAAAGGGCCGGGGCGTTTCTGCGTTTTCAGAGGCCGCGTTAAAACATCGTGATATGCGGCAATCAGAGGTGTGACAAGTGTGCGACATGTTGTCACAGCTTTTGTGTCGCACCGACTTTCAAGGGGGCGAATTGGTGCGCGAGCGCGCAACGAAATTGGCCCGCTTTTCTACTTGGCCATTTCGTTGCCATCAGGCTCGAACAGGCAGTTTTAACAGGCTTGGGCAATTTGCCAGAGCCCCCGTCATATGGGGGCTTTGGCGCCATCACCCACAGCGATCGGGCATCCGATGCTGTCTGAAATGCGGGTAGGTAGACCTACTTATTTTGGTGTTTTTGTTGAGAATCAATTTCGATAACATGCCGCACTTTTACGAGTTCCGTGAAGAATTGTTGCGGCTCGGGATATAAATTATTTCGGGATGAGACATGGTTTAACAAAGTCGAAAAACCTACAATCGCCCGCACTGAATCCCCGGCGCTGCTCACCCTCACCAGGTCTTTGAGCAGGGAAGGGTGTCGAAGGGGCCGGTTGGCTTCATGAGACTCCCAGGTGTCGGTGCTGCAACCATCCGCACCAAATGGAATTGGTCTGTAACAAGGCCTTTGACCACGAATCGAATAAGAACTCAACGCTAGCCCAGGATTTGTCGAAACGCGTCTGACGCACGACGGGCCAGCCCTTATTCAATCCAAGAAAAAATGCCAACCCTTGGCAGGGTGAAGTGTTGGCGATCAAAACCCAACTGCATGGCGCAAGCTGCTTTAGAGGTCGTGAGATGATTAAAAACAGGTACCCCAGACTACTAGGCTTAGTGCCCCTGATCGGCATGTTGTTGCTGTCAGGCTGCAACATGACCTTGCTCAACCCCAAGGGCCAGGTCGGTCTGGATGAGCGAAACCTGATCATCACCGCAACGCTGCTGATGCTGTTGGTCGTGGTTCCGGTGATCGTGATGACTTTCCTGTTCGCCTGGAAATATCGCGCCTCCAACACCAGCGCCACCTACACGCCGAAGTGGAACCACTCCACCAAGATCGAGATCGCGGTGTGGGCTGTGCCAATCATGATCATCATTGCCCTGGGTTACGTGACCTACAAGTCGACCCACGCCCTGGATCCGTACAAGCCTCTGGAATCCGACGTCAAGCCTGTGACCATCGAAGTGGTCGCACTGGACTGGAAATGGCTGTTCATCTACCCGGAACAAGGCATCGCCACGGTCAACAAGATCGTGTTCCCGGCGCACACCCCGATCAACTTCCGTATCACCTCTGACGCCGTGATGAACTCGTTCTTCATCCCTGCGCTGGGCGGCCAGATCTACGCGATGGCGGGCATGCAGACCAAGCTGCACCTGATCGCCAACGAAAACGCTGAAATGGACGGTATCTCCGCCAACTACAGCGGCGCGGGCTTCACCGGAATGAAATTCAAAGCGATCGCAACTTCTCAGGAAGATTTCGACGCCTGGGTCAGCGAAGTCAAGAAGTCGCCTAAGCAGCTCGAATCAGCTGAATACGCAGCCCTTGCCAAGCAGAGCCAGAACAACCCAGTCGAACTCTACTCCTCGGTTACGCCGAACCTGTTCCAGATCATCGTCGACAAGTACGAAGGCATGAAACCAGGTCCAAAGGTGCACCACGAGAAGAAAGAGAAAGAGAAAGAAGTGGCCGCTACGGACATGAACTCGCATTCAGCTGCCGGGGCAGAGGAGTAAACGATGTTTGGTAAATTAAGTTGGGAAGCAGTTCCTTTCCACGAGCCGATCGTGATGGTGACCATCGCCATGATCGCGCTCGGCGGTGTGGCACTGTTCGCGGGTATCACCTACTTCAAGAAGTGGACCTACCTCTGGACCGAGTGGCTGACTTCGGTCGACCACAAGAAAATCGGCGTGATGTACATCATCGTCGCCATGGTCATGCTGCTGCGCGGCTTCGCCGACGCCATCATGATGCGTTCCCAGTTGGCCATGGCCACCGAAGGTTCGCCTGGCTACCTGCCACCTGAACACTATGACCAGATCTTCACCGCTCACGGTGTGATCATGATCATCTTCATGGCGATGCCATTCTTCACCGGCCTGATGAACCTTGCAGTGCCGCTGCAGATCGGCGCGCGTGACGTTGCCTTCCCGTTCCTGAACTCCCTGAGCTTCTGGCTGCTGGTTTCCGGTGTGGTGCTGATCAACCTGTCCCTGGGCGTCGGCGAATTCGCCAAGACCGGTTGGGTTGCCTATCCGCCGCTGTCGGGCCTGCAATACAGTCCGGGCGTGGGTGTGGATTACTACATCTGGGCGCTACAGCTATCGGGCCTGGGTACGACGTTGACGGGGGTCAACTTCCTGGCCACCGTTCTGAAGATGCGTACACCTGGCATGAAGCTGATGGACATGCCGATCTTCACCTGGACCTGCACCTGGGCAAACGTTCTGATCGTGGCTTCGTTCCCGATCCTGACCGCTACCCTGGCACTGCTGACGCTTGACCGTTACATGGATTTCCACATTTTCACCAACGAACTTGGTGGCAATCCGATGATGTACGTCAACCTGTTCTGGGCGTGGGGTCACCCTGAGGTTTACATCCTGATTCTGCCGGCGTTCGGTATCTTCTCCGAAGTCGTATCGACCTTCTCTGGCAAGAAACTGTTCGGCCACCACTCCATGATCTACGCATCGGGCGCAATCTCGATCCTGGGCTTCATGGTGTGGCTGCACCACTTCTTCACCATGGGTTCGGGTGCCAGCGTCAACGCCTTCTTCGGTCTGGCGACGATGCTGATTTCCATCCCGACGGGTGTGAAGCTATTCAACTGGCTGTTCACCATCTACCAGGGCCGTCTGCGTTTCACCAGCCAGGTTCTGTGGACCCTGGGCTTCATGGTGACCTTCGCCATCGGTGGCATGACCGGCGTACTGCTGGCCATCCCGGGTGCCGACTTCGTTCTGCACAACAGCCTGTTCGTGATCGCGCACTTCCACAACGTGATCATCGGCGGTGCGGTATTCGGTTACATCGCAGGTTTCGCCTTCTACTTCCCGAAAGCGTTCGGCTTCAAGCTGCACGAAGGTTGGGGCAAGGCAGCATTCTGGTTCTGGATCAGCGGCTTCTTCGTCGCGTTCATGCCGCTCTATGCACTGGGCTTCATGGGCATGACCCGTCGTCTGAACGCCACTACCAACCCGGAGTGGGTGCCGTACCTGTACGTCGCCATGTTCGGTGCGATCCTGATCGCCGCCGGTATCGCTTGCCAGCTGATCCAGCTCTACGTGAGTGTGCGTGACCGCAACAAGCCAGAGAACATGTGCGAACACGGCGACCCGTGGAATGCACACACCCTGGAATGGTCGACCTCCTCGCCACCTCCGTTCTACAACTTCGCCGTGCTGCCGAAAGCCGATGGCGTCGATCCGTTCACCGAAGCGAAGGAAAACGGCACCGCGTACCAGACTCCGGTCAAGTACTCGCCGATCCACATGCCGAACAACACCGCGACCGGTCTGGTCATGGGTGCTCTGTTGACGGTGTTCGGTTTCGCGATGATCTGGCACATCTGGTGGCTGGCAATCGCGAGCCTCGCTGGCACCGTGATCTACTTCGCGATCCACGCGGCCCGTGATGATCAAGGCTATATGGTGCCGGTCGACGTGATCGAACGCATCGAAGCCGAGCAGCACAAGCGTCTGGTAGCGGCCGGCAAAGTCCGGGCCACCGCCACCACCCGTGTTGAAACCTCGTTGGAACAGGCTTAAACCATGTCGAACTTAGTGACCAATGCTGGACACGCCCATGGTCATGACCATGGGCATGATGACCACCACCACGACTCGGGCGAGATGACCGTATACGGTTTCTGGCTCTACCTGATGACCGACTGCATTCTGTTTGCGTCGATCTTCGCGGTGTACGCGGTGCTGGTTAACAACGTAGCCGGTGGCCCGTCGGGCCACGACATCTTCGAACTGCCATACGTACTGGGCGAAACCGCTCTGCTGCTGTTCAGTTCGATCACCTACGGCTTCGCCATGCTGGCGTTCTTCCGTGGCAACAAGAAGCAGGTCCTGGGCTGGCTGGCCATGACCTTCCTGTTCGGTGCCGGCTTCATCGGCATGGAGATCAACGAGTTCCACCTGCTGATCTCCGAGGGCTACGGTCCTAACCGTTCGGGCTTCCTGTCCGCGTTCTTTACCCTGGTCGGTACCCACGGTCTGCACGTGACCAGCGGTCTGATCTGGATGGCGATCATGATGTACCAGGTCAACAAGCACGGCCTGACGGCGACCAACAAGACCCGTCTGAGCTGCCTGAGCCTGTTCTGGCACTTCCTGGACGTGGTGTGGATCTGCGTATTCACCGTTGTTTATCTGATGGGGACTATGTAAATGGCTAACGCTCATTCCCACAATGACCACCACGACGACGGCAGCCACGGCAGCGTCAAGTCCTACGGCATTGGCTTCATCCTGTCGGTCATCCTGACTCTGATTCCGTTCGGTCTGGTGATGTACCCGACACTGCCGAAGTCGATCACGCTGATGATCGTCCTGGCATTCGCAGTGATCCAGGTGCTGGTGCACCTGGTGTACTTCCTGCACCTGGACCGCTCGGCCGCACAGCGTAACAACGTCATCGCGTTTGTCTTTGCCGCGATCGTGATTGTCCTGCTGGTTGGTCTGTCGATCTGGATCATGTTCAGCATCCACACGTTCATGATGGCGAAGTGAGGTAAATCCGCATGTCCTTCAAGCACTTTATCCAAATCACCAAACCGGGGATCATTTTCGGTAACGTGCTTTCTGTGGCAGGCGGATTCTTCCTGGCCTCCAAAGGGCATGTCGATCTGGCCATCTTCCTGGCCGCCATGATCGGCACGTCCCTGGTGGTCGCCTCCGGTTGCGTGTTCAACAACTGCATCGACCGCGACATCGACCTGAAGATGGAACGCACCAGGAACCGTGTGCTGGTCCAGGGCCTCATCTCCCTGAAACTGGCCCTGGCCTATGCGACCGTCCTGGGTGTCGCCGGCGTTGCGTTGCTGTACAAGGTGGCCAACCCGTTGGCCGCACTGTTCGCCGTGATCGGCTTCGTGATCTACGTCGGTCTCTACAGCCTGTACCTCAAGCGCAAGTCGGTTCACGGCACGCTGGTGGGCAGTCTGTCGGGCGCCATGCCGCCGGTCATCGGCTACGTCGCGGTGAGCAACACCTTCGACGTGGCTGCACTGACGTTGCTGGTGATGTTCAGCCTGTGGCAGATGCCGCATTCCTACGCCATCGCGATCTTCCGCTTCAACGATTACCTGGCCGCATCGATTCCGGTGCTGCCAGTGAAGCGCGGAATCCAGGTGGCCAAGAAGCACATCCTGATCTACATCCTGGCCTTCCTCGTGGCGACCCTGATGCTGACCTTCAGCGGCTACGCCGGCATGAGCTACCTTGCCGTCGCCGCGGCCATGGGCATGTACTGGCTGTACATGGCCTGGACCGGCTACAAGGCGGTGGATGACACGGTCTGGGCACGCAAGCTGTTCGTGTTCTCGATCTTCACCATCACCGCGTTGAGCGTCGCGATGTCCCTGGACTTCAAAGTGCCGACCGAGTTGTTGCTGACGTACGCGCCGTAAGCGTCGGATTGCTGTAAGAAAAACCCCGCACCTTTGAGAGAAGGTGCGGGGTTTTTTGTTGTGTGGGATTCAGCAGGCGTGGTTGATGTCATTTGATTGCTTGCGGTGCGTAGGGGCGATCAAAGTCTGCCTTCGTATATTTCGGAAAATGCTGCATGGCATTTGGGAAACGTACTAACGCGAACTCCCGTGCACCTCAGTACGGTCCATTTACCGAACCCCTGTAGGAGCTGCCGAAGGCTGCGATCTTTTGATCTTGCTTTTCAAAATCAAAAGATCGCAGCCTTCGGCAGCGCCTACAAGGGATCGCAGGTCAGTTGTCGAGCAAGCGCAGGAACCGCTCCCGCACCTGAAAATTATCGCTGTGCGCCACATTGAATCTCAGAAACTGGCTCGCATCCGGCGCTTTGCTGAGCAAGGTGCCTGGGGCCAATACGAGGTCGATGTCCAGGCCCTTTCTCGCCAGTGTTTCGGCGTGCAACCCTTGAGGCAGTCGGGTCCAGATGTACAGGCCTTCGTGAGGTAACGAGGACACCGAGCAACCGGCGTCGATCAGCCATGTGGAAACCCGGCTGCTCGATTCGTAGAGGCGGTCCACGGTGCGGCGGGTGTGTTTGGCGTAGCTGCCGTCGCTGAGCATGGCGCAGATGATCTGTTCCGCCAGTTCCGAGGTCATGCCGCCGCAGGCCATTTTCAGGGTGACCATGCGGGCTGCCAGTTGTGGCGAAAGCACCGCGAAGCTGACGCGGCTGTTGGCGGTCAGGGTCTTGGAGAATCCCGAGACGTAGCTGACATTGTCCAGGCCACCGGCGGCCAGGCGCGGGGTCATTCGTTGTTGCAGGTCGCAGTACAGATCGTCCTCGACGATGTGGAAACCGTAGCGATGGCTCAGCTCCAGCAAGCGATAAACCTGCGCCGGGGAGAACGAGTGTCCGGTCGGGTTGTGCAGGACATTGTTGGTCATGTAGAGCACGGGACGATGGGTGCTGACCACTTGCTCGAACGTCTCCATGTCCATGCCGTCGGCCGCGCGGGGAACGGTGATGACCTTGGCACCGTGCAGCGCCAGATTGGTGTGCATGGTGAAGTAGCACGGATCGTCGAGCAGCACCGTGTCGCCGGGTTTGACCAAAAGGCGCATCAGCATGTCGATGGCCTGCACGGTGTTGGCGGTGGTGACGATCTGGTCCACCGGCACTTCGATGCCGATTGCCGACAGCTTGACCCGCAACGCCTCGCGCAATGGCAGGTAACCGGCCGCGACGCCGTATTCGCCCATCTGCAGAGAAGTCGCGCGCACGGTTGCGCGCACGGCCTTGAGCAGTTCATCGGCGGGCAGCCAGGAGGAGGGGAGGAAACCGGCACCGGGGCGCAATGCGCCGGTGTCCTGCAGCACCGCGCGGCGGACCACGCTCAGGGTGTCCTGGGGCTGCAGGTCCGGCCCGGCATCGCTTCTGATCGGGGTAGAAGAGCGGTGAACGTAGTGCCCCGAACCCTGGCGTGACACCACCAGACCCTTGGCCCGCAAGCGATCCAGCGCATCCACCACGGTGGATTTGCCCACGTTCATCAGCTCGGAAAGTTCGCGAATCGGCGGTAGCCGCGAGCCGTGTGGAAGGCCACCCTGATTGATGGCGACTGACAGTTGATCGACGATCTGCTGGACCAGCGGCACACCTGGCTGGAACTCGAAGGCGGCGATGACGGCACGCTGAACCTGCATTTTACTGGTCTCTCCGGCAGTAAAGTTCGTTGGATTCTATACGAACTTGCTCTGATGAAAACAAGCCTCTGTCTCTAACATCAGCTTACAGACTTTCCTGACTGTGGGCGTTCGAGCCCTGAACAGTCAATGGTTTCAGAGGTGCTGCATGAGTGTTCAAACGACAGCCGCCATCGCCAAACCGGTGATCAACATTCGCCTGTTTGCGATCCGCATCATCACCGCCGTGTCGCTGTTTGCTGTGTTGGGCAAGGCCAACGTCTGGCTCGACACCGCCACCAACAGCATCCTCGCCCTCGGCTATCGCGCCTTGCTGTTGCTGCTGCCGCTGACCTTGCTGGTGCTGGGCCGCCGTTCCCTCAGCGTTACCTTGCTGTGCGCGGCCGCAGGCCTGGTACTGCTGGCTGTGACCCGCAACCAGGGCGTGGTGATGTTCGCAGCCGCCTTGTTCGCCTACGGCATCGCGATTGCCGGCTACCTGATCAAGAGCGAGGCGGCGCAGACCAAGGAAGGCGCGGCCTACAACCGCGTCGCGATGAACATGGGCAGCCTGCTGGCCGGCCTGATCCTGTTGTCGCCAATGCTCACCCCGACGATGTTCTTCATCGGCGCCGCGGCCTTCGTGCTGCTGTGCCTGCCGATCGCCCATGGCGCGACCTTCACCTCGGAACCTGTAACCGCAAGCCCCGTCACCCATGACGGCAGCGGCTGGCGCAACAAACTGCCGTGGGTGATCGCCGGCATCATCATGGGCATCAAGCTGTTCGGGGTGTTCTCGATCCTGCCCCAGGCGATCCTGCTCAAGACCGGCGAACTGCCGGCCTGGTACGGCCTGATGCTGATCCTCAACAGCGCCGTGGTGGTGTTCGCCCAGGTGCCAATGATGAAGCTGATCGAGCGCACCGGTCGCTTCAAGGTGCTGGCGGTGATCGGGATCATCGCCGGCGGTTTCGCGGTGCTGTCGTCACCTGCCGCATTCCACGTCGAAACCCTGGTCGGCGCGCTGATCTGGGTCGCGCTGCTGTCGCTGGCCGAATGCGCTTTCAGCTACCTCGATTACTTCTCGGTCAAGCAGAACAACATGTTCGTCAAGGAAGTTTCCCTGGGCGTGGGTGCCGGTCTGACCGTGCTGATCATGCGGGTCGTGCCGGCGCCGTACAACGCGCTGGTGCTGGCGGCCATCGGCGCGGGCGGGATCCTGGCCTGGTACTGGTTCAACCGTAAATCCCAAGCGTCGTTACACGACTGAGTCGTCGCGGGTGCGGGTTTCAATTTGCAAGTCGGGGGCATTATGAATACGACTTCATGCGTCGTAGTGGTGGGTTACAACGGTAGTCGGGTTCACGATATCCCGAAGCTGCGAGAGCTGTGCAAGTCGCTCTACAACGCGCGGCTGATCCTGTTGGTCGAGCAGGTTCAGCCCAATGACGATCAAGTGGCCGATCACGTCTGCACGACATCGTTCGCCGAACAGGACGTGGCTGCGTCCCTGGAATTGGTGGTGGGTTGCCTGAACGCCGATCTGTGGAAGCTGATCGGCGTGTTGCCGTTTTCCGATCGCGGCGTGCTGCTCGGTGCGGCGCTGGCCAGTCATTTCGGCCTGCCGGGCATCACCCCGGCCGAAGCGCGGGCAGGGCTGGACAAGCAGATCTTCCGCAGCCTGGAAGTCATGGCCACCCAGTCGCCCGAAGACTATCGCCCGGTGTTCTCCACGCGGGTCGAGAGCCTTTCCGAACTGCGCCAGCGGGTTGTCGAGCTGGGCGGAAAAGCCTTCATCAAGCCGGCTTGCGAAGGCGCGAGCCGGGGCTGCCGGGTCATCAATCATCCGTCCGAATGCGATGAAGTCTGGCAGGCGCTCAAGCCCTACCGCGAAGGCGGCATCGTCATCGAAGAGCTGATCCAGAACGCCCGGGAATACAGCTGGGATTGCGTGGCCGGCAGCACCTGGATCACCGAGAAAACCACCACCGAAGGCGCCTACCGCGCGGAGATCCAGCAGGTCGTGCCCGCGCCTCTGCCGGACGCCGTACAGACCCAATTGCTCGACGCCGGCCGGCACATGGCCGACCTGGTGTCGCTGGACAACGGCGCCTGGCACAACGAAGTGTTCCTGCGCGCCGACCATCTGACCTCCGCCGTGGAAACCAACATGCGTCCCGGTGGCATGCACATCTGGGATCTGGCGCGCCGCGCCTTCATCGATTTCAACCCTTGGGAACGCTGGGTGCGCTGGGCTGTGGAAGGCCACATCGAGCCTTTTGCGCCGGTCGCTCGCGGCTATTGCGGCATACGCCTGCTCAGGGCGCCGGCCGGCGGCATCTTGCGCTCGATACCCGATGTCGAGGTCCTGGCCCGCTCGCTGAATATCGAAGTCGTGGAGGCCAAGTTCGCCAAGCGCATCGGTGATTCGGTGTCCGCGCTGGTGAAGGACAACTTCTCGTTCATCGGCCACATCGTGCTGTTCAACGAGCGCTACGAACAGTTGAGCGAAGACCTGTCGCGTCTGGCGCAGGCCATTGAATCGAACGTCGGGATCACCAGTCTGGAGCCGCCCGTGAGGGCCGCAGGTTAAGTCACAGGGATCGAAGTTTTCAGCAGTATTGATCAAGAGGATTGGGTAAATGATTGAACACATGACCTGTGATGAGCGTTTCATCGCCCTGGCCAAGGAGTTCGGTTTCGACATCTATGGCGAGAACACCGTTGGCGGCCGTTACACCCCGCTGATCCGCCACCACGATGAGCTGTACATCAGCGGCCTGGTGCCGCGCATGGATGGCAAGATCCTCTATCCGGGCCGGGTCGGCCTGGACCTGAGCATGGCGGACGCGCAGGCGGCGGCGAGCATCAGTGCGTTGCGCGGCCTGGCGCTGATCGTCGATGCCGTGGGTTCGCTGGACAAGGTCAAGGCGCTGATCCGGATGAACGTGTACGTGAAGTGCACCGCGGATTTCGTCGATCTCAGTGACGTGGCCAACGGCGCCTCGGATGTCATCAGCCATGTGCTGGGTGATGCCGGTAAACATACGAGAACCACGGTCGGTGTTTATCAGTTGCCGAAAAATGCCGCTGTGGAAGTTGATATGATTGCGGCGCTGCGTCCTGCAGTTCTGTAATTGATGAAAGTCTCGGCTTTACAGTTGAAAGTTGTTGTCCTAGTGTCTGGTGATTCAAGTCACCAGACAGTTGGTATTTGCCGATGAATAACGTTCAAGGTGGGTTCTTTTCATATAAGGATTTTCGCCAGAGTTTGAATAATCCGCCAATCGGTGCGCGGGTTTGGAAACAGGGCGAACTGACGGACATACGTCAGCGTCTGGCGGACAGCGACGTCGATATCGTCGCGCTGGCCCACGACAACAGCCCCGAAGGATGCAGGCTGACGCCGGGGATGGCGGTCTCCATGCAATGGCTGATTCCAGGCTCGACATTGGACGGTCATGCCCACGCCTGGTGGCACCTGTTCATCATCCAGGCCGGCAGCGGCACCCTGACCCTGGAAGGTGCCGATGAGGTCAGCGTCAGCCCTGGCGACGTGCTGCTGGTACCGGCCTGGACCCGGCACGGATTCGTCAACACCAGCAAAACCGAGCCTCTGGCCATGCTCAACATGAGCAACATGCCGCAAATGGCCCAACTCTCCAACGCCTCCCTCTAACCCGTTCCCCTCCCCAAAAGCCAGCTTCTGCACGGTCCCATGTAGCAGCTGGCGAAGCCTGCGTCCGGCTGCGAAGCAGTCGTAAAACCTGCCTGCACGATCTACCTGAACCACCGCGTGCCCTGATTTCACGACTGCTGCGCAGCCGGACGCAGGCTCCGCCTGCGGCTACAAATCGCTTCGTCCACAAACTTTCTGTATCGATTGAAACTCGCAAATTCTGTATCTATCCAGCCCCCAGCCAACTTAATACGATCACTTCCAATGCAGATTTATCAATGCAGCCATTGCAATGGAGTGTTCTATGGAAAACCGAAAACTCAAACTGTATGTCGGTGCGGACTTTATTAGCGCGTTTGCGATGTCGGCTTTTGTTGCACTCAAGGAAAAGCAACTTTCATTCGACTTCGTAAAGGTGGATTTGAAAGTCAAAGAGAACTATCAAGGTAATTACCGGGATCTTTCGCTGACCTGCAAAGTCCCCACGTTAGTTCACGATGATTTCGCTCTGTCGGAGTCTTCCGCCATCGCCGAATACCTGGAAGAACTCTCCCCGGGCCATAAAAAACTCTACCCCCAGGACCTCAAGCAGCGCGCCCGTGCCCGTCAGCTGCAAGCCTGGCTGCGCAGCGATCTGCTGGTGGTGCGCAAGGAGCGCCCGTTTGACCTGGTGTACTTCGGCAAGAAAGACACCGCGCTTTCCGATGAGGCCCGAGCGGCCGCGGAGCGCCTGTTCTTCGTCGCCGATCGCTTGCTGGAGGAGGGCGCCGAGAACCTGTTCGGCAATTGGAGCATCGCCGACACCGACCTGGCAATCATGCTCAACCGCCTGGTGGCCAATGGCGATCCGGTGCCGGCCCGGCTTGCGGCCTACGTGCGCCGCCAATGGGACCGCGACAGCGTTCGGGCATGGATGGACATAGAGCGCGTAGCGCCGGCCATCCGCTCTTGAATTTCTAAGGCCACCGCCAGCCAATACCAGGAGCGCTGCCATGCAGGGACTGTCGGAGCACGAAAGATACAAACCCTATAACTCACGCACCATTCGCGACACGCCGTACTGGAACAAGCTCACGCCTGCGCTGCAGGAGGCCATGGACGTGGTGGCTCGGGTCATGCCGTTTCGCACCAACGAATACGTACTGGGGACGCTGATCGACTGGGACAACATTCCCGACGACCCGATTTTCCGCATGACCTTTCCCCACAAGGACATGTTGCTGCCGGACGAATACGCCGCGCTCAAGCAGTTGATCGAGCTGGACGACAGCGCGGCCATCAAGCGCAAGATCGAGGCGATCTGGCTGCGCATGAATCCGCACCCGGCCGGGCAGCTGACGCACAACAATGCGACCCTCGACGGAAAAATCCTGCCGGGCATTCAGCACAAGTACCGCGAGACCGTGCTGTTTTTCCCCGGCGCCGGACAGACCTGTCACGCGTACTGCACCTTCTGTTTCCGCTGGGCGCAGTTCATCGGCGAGGAAGAACTGAAATTCAACGCCCGGGAATCCCAGGAGCTGGTGAGCTACCTGCGGGTGCATCCGCAAGTGACCGACGTGCTGATCACCGGGGGCGATCCGCTGATCATGAACACCCGTTCGCTGGCCAGTTACATCGAGCCGCTGCTGGAGCTGCCGCATCTGAAAAGCATCCGCCTGGGCACCAAATCCGTGGCCTATTGGCCGCAGCGATTTGTCAGCGACAAGGATGCGCCGGAGTTGCTTGAGCTGTTTCGGAGGATCGTCGCGGCGGGGAAGAACCTCTCGGTCATGGGCCACTACAACCACCCGGTGGAGCTGCGCCAGGACATCGCCCGGCAAGCCGTCGAACGCATTCGTTCGACCGGCGCAACGGTGCGCATGCAGGCGCCGGTGATCCGCCACATCAACGAAAACCCGGAAGACTGGGCGGCGTTGTGGACCGAAGGCGTGCGCCTGGGGGCGGTGCCCTATTACATGTTCGTCGAGCGCGACACCGGCCCCAGCCACTACTTCGCGATGCCACTGGCGCGGGCGTTCGAGATCTTCCAGGCGGCGTACCGCACGGTGTCGGGGCTGGCGCGCACGGTGCGCGGCCCGTCCATGAGCACCTTCTACGGCAAGGTACTGATCAACGGCATCGAGACCGTCGCTGGGGAAAAAGTCTTCGTGCTGCAGTTCCTCCAGGCCCGGGACCCGCAATGGGTGTTGCGCACCTTCTATGCGCGTTTCGACCCGCAGGCGACCTGGTTCGATCAGCTGCGCCCGGCCTTCGGCGAACGCGGTTTTTTCTTTCAGACCGAGCCTGAGCGATTGCTCGAACAGACGCCGGAATTGATACCGGTGCTGCTGCAAACGGCGTAGGAAATTTCTAGAACAATGGGGAGATAAGGACATGAGCAGTATCCCGTTTGATCAACGCGAAGGGCTGATCTGGCTCGACGGCGAGTTCGTCGAGTGGTCCCAGGCGCGTCTGCACGTACTGACCCACGGCTTGCACTACGCAAGCACGGTCTATGAAGGGGAGCGGGTGTACAACGGCAGGATCTTCAAGCTGCGCGAACACACCGAGCGCCTGTATCGCTCGGCGCAGTTGATGGATTTCGTCATTCCGTACGACATCGAGGAACTGGAAGCGGCCAGCCATGAATTGCTCAAGCGCAACAAGGTGGTCGAAGGCTACCTGCGGCCGGTGGCCTGGCGCGGCAGCGAGATGATTTCCACCTCGGCGCGCTTCAATCGCATCCATGTGGCAATCGCCTGCTGGCAGTGGCCGAGCTACTTCGACCCGGCGGCACGCATGGCCGGCATTCGCTTGAAGACCGCCGCGTGGCGTCGTCCGCCACCCAACAGCAGCCCCTTTGAAGCCAAGGCGTCCGGGCATTACCAGATCGCCACGCTGAGCAAGCACGACGCGCAAGACAACGGCTTCCACGATGCCCTGATGCTTGACTGGCGCGGGCATGTCGCCGAAGCCACCAGCGCCAATGTGTTCTTCGTCAAAGGGCGGACGCTGTACACGCCGCTGCCGGATTGCTTCCTCGATGGCATCACCCGTCAGACCGTCATCGGGCTGGCGAAGGCCCTGGACTATCAGGTGGTCGAGGCCACGATTCTGCCTACACAGCTTGGCGACTTCGATGAGTGTTTTCTGACAGGCACCGCCGCCGAAGTCACGCCCGTGCAAAGCATCGACGAGCATCACTATCAGCCGGGCAATGCCTGCCGCGAACTGATTGCCGCCTACACCTCAACCGTCAACGCCGGATAAACCGCCAGGAATCTCACCATGTCAAATCCAGGGATTGTTGCGTCCAAACCTTACGTTTCGCTGGGCCATCGCCATGACGAGTTGTCGTCCCGCGGCTGGACTGTCCTGACCCCCGGCGAATTCGCCCATGACGTTGTAGGAACATTGCACGAGTTCGGTCCGGTCATTCCGCAGTTCAATGGCCAGACCGCTTTCGCCATCACCCGCAAGCCGGGCTACGAAGATCTGCCGTATTCCCAGAGCATGAACGGTATCGGCCCGCACACCGAGGCACCGGTGTACGGCCCGCCGCCGCGCTATCTGGCGCTGCATTGCCATAAGCAGGCGACCTGCGGTGGCGGGCACACGGGTTTGGTGGACGGTTATGAGTTTCTGAAGTCGCTGGAGCGCAGCGAGCCGGAGCTGCGCGAGTGGCTGGACGACACGCCGGTGGAGTTCGTCGCCACGGCCAAACCGGGTGAGCCTGCACAAACCCGGGTCAGGGAATACATCCTCACGCCCACTGAGGACGGCGACATTTTCCGCTTCAGCTACAACCAGTTTCATTACGGCGATGTGAACCCTTCCAAGCAGGCGCTGGAGCAGTCCCAGGTGAGCAACAACAGCTCGCCGCTGGCCAGATTCGCGGTGCTTGGCGAGGCGTATTTCATCGAGCACAACACCCCGGTGCTGATCCCCGAAGGCTGCATGCTGATCTGGGACAACTGGCGGATGATCCACGCCCGCAGTCGCTACACCGACCCGGCGCGGCACCTGACCCGCTACTGGCTGGCCTGATTTTTCCGGCGCTTATTTTTCTTTTTTGCGTACCCGCCAGCGGGTACGCGTCCTACAGGTATCGCGTCATGCAAACAGCAATCGAGATCGCCAAGGTCGATCATCAACTGGTCGTGCGGCTCAATCAGGCCTGGACCCGACGGGCCACGGTCTGCTCGCCGGAAAAGACCTCGGTCGAGGAAGTCTTCGACCCGGCCCGCCCGGATTACCCGGAGCGGATGGTGCCATTTTTTCATCACCCCAGATTCCAGGCCTTGAGCGACGACCTCAAGAGCAACGTGGTGACCTGGGGCTGGATCGGCTACAACCTGCGCACCGTCACTGCCGAGGAACACGTGGTCAACCCGGCCCTGAGCGTCATCGCCAATCAATACCTGGGCAAGGACAACTGGCATTTTCGCGAGGCCATGCAGCAGACGCTGATCGACGAGCACTACCACACGCTCATGCACCTGCGGGCCATCGAGCGAACCAAGCTGGAGCGCGCCATCGATCAGGACCTGGACCTGCCACCGTCGGTGACCTATCTGCGCTTGCAGGCCCTGCGCGAAACCCTGGCCGAGCAATGGCAGAAAGACCTGGCGGCAATCACCTTCGCGGTGGTGGCCGAGATCAGCGTCAACGCCTATCTGGACTTGCTGGCGGATGACCAGAGCATTCAGCCGCAAAACCGTCGCGTCGCCGAACTGCACAACCGCGACGAGTACGCCCACAGCAAGGTGCTGGCCGAAGTGGCCAAGGTCATGTACGCCAACATGCAGCCGGAGCAGCAGGGATTTTTCGCACGCACCTTGTCGGTGGCGCTGAGTGCCTTTGTCGCTCAGGACTACTCGATGTGGGAGGCGATTCTGACTCAGCTCGGGGTCGAGGAAGCGGCGCAGATCATTGCCGACACCCGCGAGGGCAGCAAGAACGCAACCATCATGCGCGACTACAGCGGCCTGCATAAGTTGGCCCAGGACCTCGGGATCAGCGAGCAGATCGACTTCGATTTCCGCCCGACCCTCAAAACCAACGCCGCCGCCTGAATCTGGAGAGTCGTATGTCCGTTCCCGAGTACGAAGTGTTCGCCATCCGTGTCGGCGCCAACGCCCAGCGCACCGCCAGGGAGAATTTTCTCTACGACGCCTGCTGTGGTGATCCGAATGCGCCGATGCCGCTGGATTACTACTTCTGGGTGATCCGCAATCAGCAGCAGGTGATCGTGGTCGACACCTGCTTTCAACCGGCCACGGCCGATCGGCGCAACCGTCAGATGTTTCGTCTGCCGGAAGAATCCCTACGCCAACTGGACATCGATCCGACGCAGGTCGAGCAACTGATCCTGACGCATCTGCATTGGGACCATGCCGGCAATCTCGCCCTGTTTCCCAAGGCGACGGTGCATCTGCAGGAGGCCGAACTGCGCTTCTGCACCGGGCCGAAAATGGCCCACCGCACGGTGAACAAGACCTATGAGGTCGAGGACGTGATGTCGGCGCTGCCGCCGCTGTTCGAAGGGCGCATGCGCCTGCACCGTGGCACCGCCGAGGTGTTGCCCGGCGTGACCCTGCATGCGGTGGGCGGGCACACACCGGGCAGTCAGGTGGTGCGGGTCAACACGGCGCGGGGCTGGATTGTGCTGGCGTCGGATGCGGCGCATCTGTGGGTCAACATCCGCGAACGCAGCCCGTTTCCGATCCTCGATGACCTGTCACAAACCCTCGAGGCCTTCGCCGAAATCGATCGTCTGGCCGACAGCGAAGACCACGTCATCCCCGGCCACGATCCGCAGATCGCCGAGCGTTTTGCGCATTGGAACGATGACCCGCATATCATCTGCCTCCACGAAAATCCCCGGTGATCGCTGTAGGAGCTGCCGCAGGCTGCGATCTTTTGATCTTGAAAAACAAAAATCAAAAGATCGCAGCCTGCGGCAGCTCCTACAGGTTGGGTGTCGGCGTTGGGTGTTTGAGGAGACGACCGAGGGTCTGTAATGCCTCATCAATCTTCGGCGAATACGGCGCCCCACACCCGATCCGCACAAAGTGATCGAACCGCCTGTCATTGGAAAAAATCCCACCCGGGGATATCTGAATGCCCACATTCAACGCCGCCTGAAACAACGCCATCGAAGAATGTTCCCGCGGCAATTCCACCCACAACAAGGTCCCGCCCTCCGGGGTGCTCACCCGGGTGCCAGGCGGAAAATTGCGCAAAATACCGATGCTCATTTGCAACCGTTGCTGCGCCAGCGTGTTGCGCAAACGCCGCAGGTAACGCTCATAGGACGGCGTGCCCATGAACGCGCTCACCGCCAGTTGCGTCAGCGCCTCGCAACCACGGGACTGGGTGTGTTTGAGCATCTCCACGCGCTCGTGCCACTTGCCGGCGCTGATCCAGCCCAGGCGCATGCCGGGGGCCAGGGTTTTGTTCAGCGAGGCGCAGTAGATCAGATTGTCGCTGCGGTCCCAGTGCTTGAGCGTGGACAGCGGTTGCTCGCTGTCCACCAGATCGCCATAGGTGTCGTCCTCGATCAGCACTGTGTCGTGCTCGGCGCACAGTTGCACCAGTCGCGCCTTGTTGGGGTCGGGCATGATGCTGCCCAGCGGGTTGTGCAGGTTGGGGATCACGATCAGCGCCTTGATCCGCTCAGGGCCTTGCAGCGCCTGTTGCAGGGCCGGCAGATTGATCCCGCTGTGGCTCGAGGCCGGGATCTCCAGCACCCGCAGGTTAAGGCTCTCGAGAATTTGCAGCAGACCATGGAAGGTCGGCGACTCCACGGCCACGGTATCGCCGGGGGATGTCACCGCGCGCAACGCCAGGTTGATCGCTTCGGTGGCGCCGTTGGTGATCACGATGCGCTCGGCGCTCACGTGGGTCTTGCTGGTCAGCGCGCGGCGGGCCAGCACGTTGCGCAGGGCGATGTTGCCGGCGGTGGTGCCGGTGGTTTCGAACAGGTGCTGATCCTGGCGCAGGGCCTTGATCATGTTGTCCTGCAGGGCCTTGATCGGATACAGCTGGGGCGCGCAGTAGGCGCTGGCGAAATTGACCTTCACCGTCGCACGCTGGCTGGCCTTGAGCACCGCCGACACTTGCTCATGAATACCGACGTAGGCGCCGGTATCCAGCGGCGGGGGCGAGGGACTTGCGGTGGGTTTGGCGGGGGTGTCGGGCTGGCGGATGTAGTTGCCCGAGCGCGGGCGGGCTTCCAGTACGCCATAGTCTTCAAGCTCGCGGCAGACCTGCACGGCCGTCGACAGGCTGACGGCGTGTTTTTCCATCATCAGCCGGATCGAGGGAAAGCGCTCACCGGTTTTCAGGGTGCCGCTGCGAATGGCGTCCAGGTAGTGATTGGCCAGTTGGCGGTACAACGGAGTCGTGTTCATGATGACCTCAGCAGTCGCACCACTGAGGTCTGGGCTGGAAAGTAGAAAGGCGCTCCCCGCAGGCGGACCCGTGGTGCTGATGGGTAAAGGGAAGTACTGCCGTCGATACTGGAAGATTAATCGCGTATTTGCCCGAATCGCGGGCAATAAAAAGCCCCGCACGGGGCGGGGCTCTTGGCAATCAGTCAGGCCATGACACGGTTCTGCGCGGCGTTTGTTACTGCGCAGCGATGCTATAGCCATCAAACGCCGTCTGCTGCTGCAGCGCCGTGATGATGTTCTTGCGGTTCGCCGCCTGTTCCGCACCGCTGTTATCAACGAAGGTTTCGCTTTCCAGCTCCGCCTCTTCACCTTCACCCACAAAGTTGAACCCGAGGAATTCCAGGGCTTCGCGGTCGACGTTCAGGCGCGAGCGCGGGGTGCGCAGGGGCAGGGTCACGCTGATGCCGTCCTTGCTGATGGTGAACACTTCGGCTTCTTTCTTGACCCGTGCGGCCTTGCTCTTGCCGCCACCCGGGTTGCTGATGGCCTGGTGGGTCTGGTTCAGCACCTTCAGGGCCAGGCCGTAGACGATTTCCTGAAACGCCGGGTCGTCCTTGAAGCTGGACAGGATGCGGCTGATCGAGAACTTGCTGCTCAGGTCTTCCAGGGCCGCGGTATCGGCCGCTTCAGCGTCCTTGAGCTGCTTGAGCTGGCCCATCAGTTCATAGGCGCGGTCATCGTCGAAGCTGTCGTGCGCCTGGCGAATCGCGGCACGCAGCTCGCGAATCTGCTCGCTTTCGCGGCTGGACTGGAAAGCGTCCAGCACCATCTCGCTGATGGTTTTGGCCTGGGAGACGTGTTGTGAAAGATTGATGGAGTTTTCGTATTCCGCTTTGGACGACAGGGTGACTACGGTTTCAGCGGTATTGGAATCGGACATTGAAATTTCACTACTTTTTTCAGCTTGAATAGGGCGAGAAAGCGCAGGGGCTTTTTCCGGCCGACTAATTTATTGGACCGTGGCGGCGTTGTCACGGAGCAATGGCCGGATGGACAGTTTCATGCAACGCACAACCCCCCTGTAGGAGCTGCCGAAGGCTGCGATCTTTTGATCTGGCTTTTAAAAAACAAAATCAAAAGATCGCAGCCTTCGGCAGCTCCTACACGGGTACGACGTGAAACCGGAGGGACAGGAAGCAAAAAACCCCGCATTCATGACGAAGCGGGGCTTTTTGTTGAGGCGCGATCAGGAATGCAACAACTTCTGCGCCCGCTTGTCCGCCAGATGCTGAACCACCAGCCGGCCAATCAGCACTGCCAGGGTCAGGCTGATCAGGATCACCGAAATCGCCGCCACGCTCGGGTCGACGTTGTCGCGCAGGCCGCTCCAGATGCGTTTGGGCAGGGTATCGACGTTGACGCTGGTGATGAACAGAGTCACCGCCACTTCTTCCCACGACAGGGCGAAACCCAGTAGCGCGGTGGAGGCCAGGCCCAGTTTCAGGTTCGGCAGGATCACCATGAACGTGGTCTGCATCAGGCTGGCGCCGAGGTTGCGCGAGGCCAGTTCGATGCGGCGGTCGATCTGGCTCAGGGCAACCAGCATGGTCACCACGCCATAGGGCACCACCATGATCACGTGGGCAATCACCACGCCGGGCAGGGTGTCGTAGCCCATGCCCGGGGCAAAGCGGCCGAGCTTGGTTTCCATGAAGTACAGCACCAGCGCCGAAATCACCGGCGGGATCGCCATCGGCAACAGCACCAGGCCGATCAGCGCGGTGGCCAGTTTCGAGCGCATGTACCAGATGCCCAGGCTGAAACTCGCCGCCAGCACCGTGGCGATGACGCTGGTGGCAAAGGCGATGGTCAGGCTCTGGCTGATCGCGTGGAACCAGTCCGGATTGCTCACCAGCGCCTCATAGTGACGCAGCGACCAGTTGCCCTCGGGCATCGACAGGAAACGCTTGCTGGTGAACGACACCGGAATGACCGTCAGCAGCGGGAACAGCATGAAGGCCATGGCGACCACGGCCAGCAGCCGGGTACTCGGGCTTGTGCGATGGGTATTCATAGTGATCTCAGCCTACCAGTCGGTTCACGCGGGTCATTTTCAACAGCACCCAGATCAATGCGCTGACCAGAGCCAGCAGCACTACGCTCAGCGCCGCGCCCAGGCCCCAGTTGCTGGTCTGGAACATCTGCAGGAAAACGTATTCGGCAATCATCACCGTTTGCCCGCCGCCCAGCAGCACCGGGGTGATGAAGAAGCCCAGGCAGAACACGAAGACCATGATGAACGCCCCCAGCATGCCCGGCAGGGTCTGCGGCAGCAGCACTTCCCAGAAGGTCCGCAGGGCTCCGGCACCCAAACCACGGGAGGCCATGAGCACGCGTTGGTCCAGCTGGCGCATGGTCGACAGCAGCGGGAACACCGCGTACGGAATCATCACGTGGAGCATGCCGATGACCACGCCGATCTCGTTGCGGCTCAGCTGCAGCGGCTGATCGATCAGGCCCATGCCCATCAGGCTGTTGTTCAGCACGCCGTTGCTGCGCAGGGTGATCAACCAGCCGAAGGCGCGCACCAGCACCGAAATCCAGAACGGGATGAAGATGCAGATCTCCACCACCCGCTGCCAGAACGGCGGGCTGAACACCCAGCAATACGCCAGCAGATACCCGATCACCAGGGCCAGGCAGCTGACGGTCATGCACAGGCGCAGGGTGCGCCAGAGCATGTCGTGGATCGCCGGGTCCGTGGCGATGCGCTCGTATTGCCCCAGGCCCGTTTCCGGCAGGGTGAAGCTCCAGCCGACCACGCCAAGGAACGGCAGCACGTAGAAGACCAACAGCAGCACCGGCAGCGGAAACAGCAGCAGGCCGCGCTCGAAGTTCTGCGAACGAACGCGGGGCTTGGGGCTGGACAGGGTTGAGGTCAGGGTCGTAGTCATGGTCTGAGGCTCACTTGGACAACCGCGTCAGATACTCTTCCAGGGCCTTGGAATAATTGTCCGCATACCATTGCGCGTTGAGGGCGATCTGCTTTTTCAGGTTCTCTTCCGAGGCGCAGTTGGCTTGCAATTGCTCGGCCGACATCAGCTTCTCGGTGGCGCTGTTGGACGGCCCGTTGCCCAGCAGTTCGAACAGCTTGAGCTGGCCTTCAGGCTGCAAGGCTTGCTGGATGAACTGCATCGCCGGTTGGGTGCCCGCCGGGTTGCCCGACAGCACGGCCCAGCTGCTGGAGTTGATGAAGCCGTTGTCGAAGCTCCAGCGCACGCGGTTGTCGGTGTCTTCGCTGAGCAGCTTGGCGCGGGTGTGCCAGATCGCGCCCACCGACACTTCGCCATCGACCATCAATTGCTGGCTCTCGGCACCCGAGCTCCAGAACGACAGCACGTGGGGCTTGATCTCGTCGATCTTCTTCATCGCCCGCGGCACGTCCAGCGGATAGAGCTGATCGGCCGGCACGCCGTCGGCCAGCAGCGCCGCCTCGAGCATCCCGTTCATCCATTTGTACAGGGTGCGCTTGCCGGGGAATTTCTTCACATCCCAGAAATCCGCCCAGGTCTTCGGTCCGTTGTCGCCGAACTTGGCGCTGTCCCAGGCCATCACGTAGCTGAACTGGTAGCTGGCAATGCCGAAGTCCGACGCCAGGGCCGGTGCTACCTGATCGCGCTTGATGACGTTGTAGTCCAGCGGCTGCAGGATCTTTTCCCGGCCCAGCACGATGGCGCTGTAGCTCTCGACGTCGACCACGTCCCAACTCGGTTGGCCGCTGGCCAGTTGCGAGCGGATCGCGCCCTCGGTGGGGCCGGCGCCGTCGATGCGCACCTGGATGCCGGTGTTCTTGGTGAAGGTGTCGGTCCAGGCCGAGCGGAAGGCGTTCAGGGCGTCGCCACCCCAGTTGACCACCACCAGCGGCTTGTCCGCCGACCAGCTGATGCCACTGCGCAGCGCCAGCGGCACGGCCGCCAGCAGGCCCATGGCCTGGATGAATGTACGACGGTTGATCTGACCGCCGCGGGCCTTCTCGATAAGTACTTCGATGCAGTCTTGCTGGTGATCCGGGCCCATGGGCAAGTCCTCAATCGGCGGGTGTCGCGCAGGACACCGGCCCTTTTTGTTGTCGTTGGAAGAGAGCTTTGTAGTTCGGGTTTTATCTTTGAAGCCGGTTTCAGGCCGGCAGCAGGAAGCTTTGCTGCACCGGCCAGCTCAGCCACACCGGCGCACCGCTGGGCATCGAGGCGCCCGGGTGATTGCCGGGCACGGAGAGGTTGATCGGCGAAGTCTCGCCACCGACTTTCAGCGCCAGTTGAGTGCTGGAGCCCTGGTAAACCTTGTCGGTGAGTTGCGCGGGCATCACGTTGTAGCCATCGCGAGTCGGGCAGTCGCTGTGCAGTTCCATGTGCTCGGGACGCACCGCCAGCACGATCGGTGCCTGGCTCAGTACGTTCGGCGCCTGGGCGTGCAGCACGCTGGTGCCGCACCGACCGCTGGCGGTGGCACCGTTGCGGGTCAGGTTGTCCAGCGGGAACAGGTTCATCTTGCCGAGGAATTCGGCGACGAAACGGCTCTCGGGACGGTTGTAGATGTTTTCCGGGGTGTCGACCTGAGTCAGCTTGCCGTGGTTGAAAATCGCGATGCGCGACGACAGCGCCAGGGCTTCGTTCTGGTCATGGGTGACGAATACGAAACTGGTGCCGACCTGACGGTGGATGCGTTGCAGCTCGGTTTGCAGCTGTTCGCGCAGATTCTTGTCCAGCGCCGACAGCGGCTCGTCGAGCAACAGCAGTTCCGGTTCGAACACCAGGGCCCGGGCGATCGCCACGCGCTGCTGCTGGCCGCCGGACATTTCGGCAGGCTTCTTGTGCATCTGCGCACCGAGGCCGACCACTTCGAGGATGTGCTTGACCCGGCGATTGCGTTCTTCCACCGGCACCTTGCGGATGCGCAGCGGGTAGGCGACGTTGTCGGCGACGGTCATGTGCGGGAACAGGGCATAGCCCTGGAACACCATGCCGAAATTACGCTGTTCGGCCGGGCGCTTGATGATGTCGACGCCTTGCTCCATCAACTTGCCCGCCGTGGGGCTCAAGAAGCCGGCCAGGATCATCAACAGGGTGGTCTTGCCCGAGCCGGAAGGGCCCAGCAGGGTAAGAAATTCACCTTTTCGAACGTCGAGATCGACGTTATCCAGCGCCGCGAAACGGCCGTAATACTGGCTGATACCTTGAGCACTGAGCTGAATCGCCGAATGGCTGGACACTTATGAGTTCCTCTTTTTATTGCCCATAAAACGTACGAGGACGGAGCTGGGTCCGAAATGGGCTTTGGGACCTATTATTGTTAAAAATATCGCTACATCAATGGAATTATTTTGCTCGTATTGGTTAGTTTTTTTACCCAATTCTGTGTGCTGTCAGAGGGTGTCCTGCCAGGTCTGGTGGGACGACTGCAACTGCGTTTTCACCCAATTACTGAACGCCTGCACCACCGCGCGATCGGCCTTTTGCGGGTCGGCGGCCAGGTAATAGCCGCGATGCAGGTCGATGGTGATATCGAACGGGCGCACCAGCAGACCCTTGGACAGGGCATCGCCGCTGATCAGGTTGTCGCCGATGGCGATGCCCTGGCCGGCAATGCAGGCGGACTGTGCGCAGTGCGCGTCGGAGAACAGGATGCCGTTCATGGCGTTGACGCCTGAGGCGCCGGCAGCGGTCAGCCAGACGCGCCAGTCCGAGTAGTCGGTCATGTGCAGCAGCGGAAAATTGCTCAGCTCCTGCGGGTTTTTCAGGCCGCTTAGGGCGTTGATCAGGCGCGGGCTGCACACCGGGAAGAAGCGCAGGGCGACGATCTCCTCGACTACCATTTCCGGCCAGTCGCCAATCCCGTAGGCGATGAACAGATCGGCGCTCGGGTTGTTGATGTCATCCGGCGTGCGCGGGGAAATCAGCTGCAACTGCACCTGCGGGTACTGGCGCAGGAAAGCGCCGATGTGGTGACACAGCCAATAAGTGGCGAACCCCGGCGCGCAACTGACGCACAGCCGCCCGGAGATTTCCTGATCGTTGATCGCCTGCCCGGCGTCGAGCAGGTTCAACAGAATCCCGTGGACCTCCCGCGCATAACGTTCGCCCTGATACGTCAGGCCGATGCCTCGGCCAATCCGCTCGGTCAGGGCAAAACCCACACACTCTTCCAGCTTGCTGATCTGGTGGCTGATCGCACTGCGGGTCAGGTTCAGTTCACGGGCCGCGACCGACACGCTGCCCGAGCGGGCCACCGCATCCAGCGCGCGCAGGGCTGTCATCGAAGGAAAGCGCATAAGTCATCCGTTGTGATTGGAAATGCCGCATATGGTGACGGAAATTGAACAGTCAAGCCAAAAAAAATCGATTGTTGTATTGGTTGATTCAACAATACTAGCCCCATTCGTCACCACGCAGCCCTGATCGGATGCGCAGATTTCATGGATAAAAGAGGTGCTGCATGACCAGTTGTGCCCAGGCGCTCGTTCAGTTGCTGGAAGGCTACGGCGTTGAAACCGTCTTCGGCATTCCGGGCGTGCACACCGTCGAGTTGTATCGCGGTTTGCACGGCAGCCGCCTCAAGCACGTCAGCCCGCGCCACGAACAGGGCGCCGGGTTCATGGCCGACGGCTATGCCCGCGCCGGCGGCAAGCCGGGGGTGTGCTTCATCATCACCGGCCCCGGCATGACCAACATCATCACCGCCATGGGCCAGGCCTACGCCGACTCGGTGCCGATGCTGGTGATCTCCACCTGCAACCGCCGCGAGCAGCTGCGCCTGGGCCATGGTCACCTGCACGAACTGCCGGATCAGCGTGCGCTGGTCGCAGGCGTCTGTGCCTTCAGTCATACCCTGCAGCATCCGTCGCAAATGCCGGAAGTGCTGGCACGGGCCTTTGCGCTGTTTGGCTGCACACGGCCGCGACCGGTGCACATCGAGATTCCGCTGGATGTGCTGGAAATGTCCGCAGATGACCTGGACCTGTCCGCGCGTCCATTGCCCGCAGCAGCGGCTCCGGCCCCGCAAGCCATCGATGCCGCCGTCGCCCTGATCGAAAAGGCCAAGCGGCCGTTGATCCTCGCCGGCGGTGGCGCGCGCCGTTGCTCGCAAGTCCTGACATCGATTGCCGAACGCTTGCAGGCCCCGGTGGCGCTGACCACCAATGCCCGCGGCCTGCTGGCCCCTGATCACCCGTTGCTGCTGGACGGTGTACAGTCCTCGGCCCATGGCCGCGAGCTGATCGCCGAAGCCGACGTGGTGCTGGCGGTCGGTACCGAGCTTGGGGAAACCGATTACGACATCTTCGGCCTGGGCGCGCTGTCGTTCAAGGCGCCGCTGATTCGCCTCGACATCGACCCGATGCAGGTGCTCGGCGTACAGCCAGCGGCGGTGGGCCTGCTGGGTGATGCCGAGCAAGGCTTGTGCGCGCTGCTGGCGCGACTGTCGCAACGCCAGGCTGAAGCGAACTGGGCCGGCGAGCGAGTGGCTCAGGTCAACAGCATTGAGCTGGCTGGCTGGACGGCGAAACAGAGCCGCATGCAGGCGCTGCTCGACACCGTGCGCGATCACTTGCCCGAGCCGCTGATTGTCGGCGATTCGACGCAACCGGTGTATCAGGGTGCCTTGGGTTATCGCGCGCCTACGCCCTACAGCTGGTTCAACGCCGGCAGCGGCTACGGCACCCTCGGTTACGGCTTGCCCGCCGCTATCGGCGCCAAGCTGGCGCAGCCGCAGCGCCCGGTGGTGGCGCTGGTGGGGGACGGTGGTCTGCAGTTTTCCAGCGCCGAACTGATCGCCGCCAGAGAGGCGGGCGTCGGCGTGATCCTGCTGCTGTGGAACAACGGCAGCTACGCCGAAATCCGCGACTACATGAACGCCCGCTCGGTGCCGCTGCTGGGGGTGGACATTCTCACCCCGGACTTCGCCGCACTCGCGCAAAGCTGCCACGTGGCCCATCACCGCGTGAGCGATCTGCAGCGCCTGCGCGAATTGCTGGGCCAGCTCGGCAGCCCCGATGAACCGGTGATGATCGAAGTCGACGCCGCGACCTTCCTGGCTGACTAAAACAACAACAATTTTTCAGGTCCCCGTGCCGCAGCGCCCGGTGGACCTTTCAACCTCCTGAACTCAAAGGTGGCTTACATGGCCGAGTCCGATAACTTTTCCTCTACCCATTCCGTGCAGGGGACCTACGCCGACCTGATCCTCGCCAACGGTCGCATCTACACCCAGGACCCGGCCAACCCGTGGGCCGAGGCCGTGGCGATTCGCGATGGCAAGTTGATCGGCGTTGCCAGCCTTGCCCAGATCGAAATGTTCAAGGGCCCGAACACCCGGGTGCATGACCTGCAAGGCGCGTTCTGCATGCCGGGCCTGCACGACATGCACACCCACCCGGACCTGGCCCTGGCGCCGCGCTACAGCGACGACCTGGATGTCGGCATCGAAGACCCGACCCCCGAGCAGCTGCGCGAAAGCATCCTCGCCTATGCCGACAGCCATCCGGGCAACGGCTGGATCTACGGCCAATACTGGGTGCGCTATACCTTCCGCGAAGCCGGCCTGACCCCGGGTCGCGCCTGGCTCGACAGCGTCATGCCGGATCGACCCGTGGCCCTGCTGGACCGCATGTGGGGCACCATGATGGTCAACTCCAAAGCCCTGGAATTGGCGGGAATCGATCGTCACACCTCGGACCCGCGCAACGGCTATTTCGAGCGTGACGAACTGACCGGCGAACCCACCGGCCTGATGATCGACGGCGCCTACGCGATGATCCATGCCGCGATGCCGCCGACTCCGGTCAGCGTGCTGCGTCGTGCCTATCGCGACGGCGTGCACTTCCAGAGCTCCCGTGGGGTGACCGCGAGCAAGTACGTGCACGTCTGCGAGCAGCGTCTGCAAGCCCTGAAGGAACTGGACGACAGCGGCGAGCTGACCGTGCGCATCGAAGCGGCGATCAGTTGGCAGGACGATATCTTCCCGGTGCGTCGTCGCTGGGAACTGCTGGCCGGCGAGCGTCACTACTACCGCAGTGCGCGCCTGAGCGCCAACGCGGTGAAGTTCCACTTCGACGGTACCGTGGAGCCGAAATCTTCCTACCTGTTGACCCCATGGCCGGAAGAGAAGAGCTGGCGTGGCAAGCTCAACCTGACCCCGGAACACATCACCGACATGGTGGTGGACATGGACCGCAAGGGCATCCGCGTGATCGCCCACTGCACCGGTGACGGCGCCTCCGACGTGTTCCTCGATGCCGTGGCCGAGGCTCGTCGCCGCAACGGTTTCAGCGGCGTGCGCCACCAGTGCGCCCACAGCACCTTGCTGCATCCGGGCAACCTGCCGCGCTTCAAGGAACTCAACGTCATCGCCGAGTTTTCCCCGGCGGCCTGGTACCCGACGCCGTTCGCCAGCGGTGCGCGCTCCGGCTACGGCCAGGAACGACTCAAGCGCATCTACGACTTCAAGGGCGTGCTGGCGGCGGGCGGCACCGCGGTGATGGGTACGGACTGGCCGGTGGCATCCATCGACCCGTGGCTGGCGCTGGAAACCATGATCACCCGGCAGAACCCGTGGAACGACGATCCGGCCTGCTTCGGCGACCCGATCAGCCTCGAACAGGCGCTGAGCGTGATCACCAGCAACGGCGCGGTGGCCATGGGCCTGGAGCAGAGCACCGGCAGCCTGCAAGTGGGCAAGTCGGCTGACCTGATCGTGATCGATCGCGACCTGTTCGCCGCGCCTGCGCGCAACTACATCCACAAGACCCAGGTGTTGCTGACCTTCGTCGAAGGGCAACTGGTCTATGACCGCAACTCGACCCTGGAATCCGTCGGTCTCAAGGCCGTCTGGAAAGGCGAACCACCGGTGCTGGAGGGCAAATCCGAATGAGCGCCCCACGCATCGCCGTGACCGTCGTCTCGGGTTTTCTCGGCGCCGGCAAAACCACGCTGCTCAACCGCATGGTGCGCCGTGCGGAGGGCAGCCGACTGGCCGTGATCGTCAACGATTTCGGCGAGCTGAACATCGATGCGGCCATCGTTTCGGAAGTCACCGATGCGGTGTACAGCCTGCAAAACGGCTGCATCTGCTGCACTGTGCAGGAAGACTTGCTGGCGCAACTGGGCAGCCTGGCCCAGCTGGAGCCACGGCTGGAGCGGATCGTCATCGAATGCAGCGGCGTGTCCGATCCCCAGCGCATCGTGCAGACCCTGGCCTACCCGCAACTGCGCAGCCAGATGCAACTGGACATGGTCATTACTGTGGTCGATGCGACGCGTCATCTACAGCTTGAAGGCGAATATGCGCGACTGGCCCGGGCCCAAGTGGCAGCGGCTGATCTGTTGCTGCTGAACAAGACTGACCTGGTGGACGAGGATCAATTGCGGGCGCTGCGCGAGGCCTTGGGGCTGCGCACGCGTATCCACGAGAGCGTGCAGGCGCAGTTGCCGGATGCGTTGTGGCTGGAGACCGAGCTTGAACTTGAGCCTCGTGCACTGAAGCCGCTGACACGGGTGGCCGATGGTGATCACGGTGAGATGTTCAGCAGCTGGCTGTGGCAGAGCGACGTGGCGCTGGACGCTGATGGTTTGCGTGGCTGGTTGCAGGCGTTGCCCGGTGATGTGTTCCGGGTCAAGGGGCTGGTGCGATTGGTGCAGGGTGACCAGGCGCACTGGTTGCAGCATGTCGGCACCCGCAGTCAGTTTCTGCCGGCGGGGGATGAGGCGCGGGCCAACGGGTCGCGTCTGGTATTCATCGCGCGTCGTGGGTTCGATGGCTGGGAAGCGCTGGCGCAAGGGCTTGAGGCTTGCTCGGTGAAGGAGGTTGCCAAGGCATGAATCCGACAGAACAACGACTGCGTGAAGAATTGGCAGCCTGTTATCGCCTGATTGCGCATTTGCGCATGACTGATCTGATCTTCACCCACATCTCGGTGCGGTTGCCGGGGCCGGAGCATCATTTCCTGATCAACCCTTACGGGCTGATGTTCGATGAAATCACCGCGTCGAATCTGGTGAAGATCGATTTGCAGGGAAGGGCGGTGGAGCCTTCGCCGTATCCGGTGAACCCGGCAGGGTTTGTGATTCACAGTGCGATTCACGGGGCTCGGGAAGATGCGCAGTGTGTGTTGCATACCCATACCAAGGCCGGGTGTGCGGTGGCGGCGC
>NZ_JABFMP010000050.1 GCF_013359595.1 Pseudomonas sp. C1C7
CGTACGTCAGGGGATAAAAGCGCTTGGTTACTTGGCGCTCTTCCAAGTAACCCGCTGTAAGAGCGGAACCATAAGTAGCCGTTACCGCAGAAATGGATATGTCCCCAAAAGCATCACGAGCAGGCTCCCCACAAAGGGGCTAGTGACTCAGCGCTTCGATTGCCAGAGCCACACCTCTTCCATACTCCACATCAGCCGCCGCGCAGTTCTCGACATGACGCTGCTTGACCTGCGCCGAAGCCCCGTGGATCGCTCGCGCCGTGTTGTCGAACAACGCCTGCTTCTGCGCCACATCCATCAAGCGGAACAGCGCCCCAGGCTGGGAGAAGTAGTCCGTGTCTTCACGGTGGTTCCAGTGATCGGCGCTGCCCTGCAAACGCAGTGGCGGTTCGCGGAAGTCCGGTTGCTCGGCCCATTGCCCGTGGCTGTTCGGTTCGTAGCCGGGCGTGCTGCCGGCGTTGCTGTCGGTGCGCATCTGCCCGTCCCGATGAAAACTGTTCACCGGGCAGCGGGCTGCGTTCACCGGGATCTGGTGATGATTGACCCCCACCCGATAACGCTGGGCATCGCCATAGGAAAACAGCCGCGCCTGCAGCATCTTGTCGGGGGAGAAGCCGATGCCGGGCACCACGTTCGCCGGGTTGAACGCCGCCTGTTCGACTTCGGCGAAGTAATTGTCGGGATTACGATTGAGCTCCAGAACACCCACCTCGAGCAATGGATAATCGCCATGGGGCCAGACTTTAGTCAGGTCGAACGGGTTGATCGGATAGGTGTCGGCATCCGCCTCGGGCATCACCTGCACGAACAGTTTCCAGCGCGGGAAGTCGCCCCGCTCGATGCTTTCATACAGGTCGCGCTGGGCGCTTTCCCGGTCGCTGGCAATCACGGCGCCAGCCTCTGCATCGGTGAGGTTGGCGATGCCCTGTTCGGTCTTCCAGGTGAACTTGACCCAGTAACGCTGGTGGTCCGCGCTGATGAAACTGAAGGTATGGCTGCCGAAGCCGTGCATGTGCCGGTAGGACTGCGGCAGGCCGCGGTCGCTCATGACGATGGTGACCTGATGCAGGGCCTCGGGCAGGAGCGTCCAGAAGTCCCAGTTGTTATTGGCGCTGCGCAGGTTGGTGCGCGGGTCGCGCTTGACCGCGTGATTGAGGTCGGGAAATTTCAACGGATCACGCAGGAAGAACACCGGCGTGTTGTTGCCCACCAGGTCCCAGTTGCCTTGCTCGGTATAGAACTTGATGGCAAACCCGCGAATGTCCCGTTCGGCATCGGCGGCCCCGCGCTCGCCGGCGACGGTGGAGAAACGCACGAAGATGTCCGTGGTTTTGCCGACCTGCGAAAACAGCCTGGCCTTGGTGTAGCGAGTGATGTCATGGGTCACGGTAAACGTGCCATGGGCGCCCGATCCCTTGGCATGCATGCGGCGCTCGGGAATGACCTCTCGATCGAAATGCGCCAGCTTCTCCAGCAACCACACATCCTGCAGCAGCAGGGGGCCTCTGGGGCCCGCGCTCTGTGAATTGTTGTTGTCGACCACCGGGGCGCCGGCGGCACTGGTCAGTTTTTTCATGGTCTGCTCCTCACGATTGTTGGGCGGTGCTGGCGCTCGGCGCGGGCACGAGGCCGCCCGGCTCATGTTTACTGGCTCAGGTTGATTGGCAACGCGGGGCAGGGTCTATTGCACCAAGGTGTCGGCGGCTTCAGGACCGGTCGGGCAGTCGCCGGAAGTTGCCGCGACACTGATGGCAGCATGCGACACCAAGGTATGATGGCGGCCAAACGCTGGCAGGGGCATCCTCCCCGAAGGGCGACCGTACAGACAGGATCGACATGGACAACGAGATCGACCGCGTGATCGACAGGCTGCCGGGCGTGGCATGGACCGCGCTCGCCGATGGCAGTGTCGACTACGTCAATCAGTACTGGAGCCAGTTCACCGGCAGTGGCCTGGACGACGCACTGGGAACGGGCTGGCTGTCGTTCCTGCATCCTGACGACCGTCCCGTGGTCTCGGAGCACTGGCGCGGCATCATCGCCAGCGGTGAGCCCAGTGAAATGCAGGCCCGTCTGCGCCGCGCCGACGGCGTCTATCGTCGATTCATTCTGCGTTCGACCGCCTTGAGGGACGCCCAGGGCCACATCCGCAAGTGGTGCGGAATCAGCGCCGACATCGAGGATCACTGCGTCGCCATCCCGCCTGCGCCTGCGGTCGAGCCCGAATGGCGTGCACTGATCGACAGCATTCCCGCACTGGTTTCGCTGATGGCCCCAAGCCCCTGTCCGCAAGAGGACGAGCACCAGCGCGACAAGGCATTGATCGCGCGCAAGCTGGTCGAGATCAGTGCCTCGCAGGCGCGCTTTCGCAACCTGATCAACGCCGTACCGGGTTTTGTCTGGAGCGCCGAACCGGACGGCCATGTCAGCTTCCTCAATCAGCGCTGGTGCGATTACACCGGTATCGCCCTGCACGAGGCTTGCGGCAATGGCTGGATGGCGGCGGTTCATCCGAACGATCAGGGCACGCTGGCGTCCTACCGGCGAGTGCTGGATTCGGCTGAGCCGGGAGAGTTCGAGGCCAGAATCCGGCGCTTCGACGGTGTGTACCGCTGGTTTCTGATCCGCGCGGTGCCGGAGCGCGATGCGTCCGGGCGGGTGGTGCGCTGGTATGGGGAAAATACCGACATCGAAGACCGCAAGCGCGCCGAGATGCTGCTGGAAGGAGAAAAGCACCTGCTTGGCCTGATCGCCGGCGGCACCTCGCTGCGACTCATACTCGACACCCTGTGCGAGCTGGTCGAGGCGAGTTTCGAGGGCGGGATCTGCAGCATCGTGCAGGTCGACCCCAAGCATGGGCATCGGGTACCGGAAAGCGCGCCGAACATGATGGCCGGTGCCGCGCCGAACCTGCCGGCTGATCTGGCCGCCGTACTCGACGCGCGTCCCGCCGACGCGATGCGCTGCCCGGTCGCTCTGGCCGCAATCGACAACCAGCAAGTGATTGCCCGGGATCTGACGCTCGAAACCCGCTGGCCACAGTGGCGGGCGATCGCCTTGAACCACGGCCTGCGGGCCAACTGGTCGACTCCCGTGACGTCCAACAACGGCAGCGTGACGGGCGTGCTCTCGCTGCTGTTCCGCAAACCGGCAACGCCGGACCCGACCCAACAGAACCTGATCGCCCAATTCACTCATTTGGCCAGCATCGCCATCGACCGGGCGCGTGGCGAGGCGGCGCTGCGTCAGAGCGAAGCTTTCCTGGCCAAGGCGCAGCGGCTGAGCTCGACCGGCACCTTTTCCTGGCGCGCAGGCTCGGACGACATCACCTGGTCGGAAGAAATCTATCGGATCCTCGACCTGGATCCGGGCGTTAAGCCCACGTTCGACCTGCTCTATACCCGCATCCATCCGGACGATCTGGCCCACTACAAGAAGATGATCCGGTCCCAAGGCCAGAAGGGCCGCGACTTCGAACACGAACATCGCCTGCAGCTGCCCGACGGCACGATCAAGCATGTGCACCTGGTTGCCCACGGGATCTGCGATGGGCAGGGGCAACCGGAATACATCGCCGCGTTGCAGGACGTGACTCAGCGGCACCTGTCGGAAACGGCGCTCGGCGAGGTCCGCTCGGAGCTCGCGCACCTGGCGCGGGTGGCGAGCTTGGGGGCGCTGACCGCCTCGATTGCCCACGAAGTCAACCAGCCCCTGGCCGGCATCATCACCAATGCCAGCACCTGCCTGCGCATGCTCGGCGCGAGTCCGCCGAATGTCGACGGAGCCCTTGAAACCGCACGGCGCACCATTCGCGATGGCAACCGCGCGGCCGATGTCATCAAGCGCCTGCGCGTCCTGTTCTCCAAGGACAGCATCACTCTGGAGGACGTCGATCTGAACGAAGCGGCGCGGGAGGTGATCGCGCTGCTGCTCGGCGAACTGCAGCGGGGCAGGGTGATCCTCAATCCCGTGTTCGCCGAAGGGCTGCCGCCGGTCAAGGGCGATCGTGTCCAGCTGCAACAGGTCATTCTCAACCTTATCCTCAATGCCAAAGAGGCGATGAGCACCATTAGCGATCGATCAAGGCACCTTCAAGTGAGTACCGGACAACTGGATCATCACGTTTTTCTTGAAGTGCGGGACAACGGCACCGGCTTCGATCCACAGGACGCCGAGCGCCTGTTCAACGCGTTCTACACGACCAAGCAATCGGGCATGGGCATCGGGCTGTCGGTCAGTCACTCGATCATCGACAGGCACGAAGGTCGTCTGTGGGCGCGGGCCAACGATATCGGGCCCGGTGCGACCTTTCGTTTTTCAATTCCGTACCCGTCCGGGCACGACGTCGATCCCGCCAGGGAGGGCCTGTGATGCAGACGCCTTTGCTCATCTCGGTGGTGGATGACGACGAGTCGGTGCGCGAGGCCTTGCCGGATCTGCTCAGGGAGTTCGGCTTTGCGGTGCAGGCGTTTTCGTCGGCGCAGGCTTTTCTGTCGTCCGGGTATGTCAGCCAGACCGACTGCCTGATACTGGATTTCGCCATGCCCGGCATGTCCGGTCCCGAGCTGCAAAAACAATTGGCGTTGCAGCAGTACCGCATCCCGATCATTTTCATTACCGCCCTGGGCGATGAGAGCCGGCGCCCGTACCTGATGAGTCAGGGCGCGGTGGACTGCCTGATGAAACCGTTCAGTGAAGCGGAGCTGCTCAAGGCACTCAGCGCCGCGTTGCCGGTGGACTGAGTGTCGAGCCATTCACAAGGAGGTGGTCCGTTGCACGTCATCAATGAGTCAGCCCCGAAAACTGGAGCAGCAACGATGAATAACCTGCCCATCGTGTTTGTGGTCGACGACGATGTTTCCGTTCGCGAGTCGCTGGAGTTGCTGATCGACCAGGCCCAGTGGCGACCGCAACTGTTCGACTCCGCCCCGGCGTATCTCGCCCAGCCCCGGCCACAGGTGCCCAATTGCCTGGTGCTCGACATCAACCTGCCGGGCCTCAACGGGCTGGACCTGCAGAACGTGATTGCCGGTGACCAGTCGCAAACGCCGATCATCTTCATCACCGGTTACGGCGATGTGCCGCTGACGGTGCGGGCCATGAAAGCCGGTGCCGTGGAGTTCCTGACCAAGCCGTTCGACGATGAAGTCCTGCTCAACGCCATCGCCGATGCGCTGGAATGCAGCCGTGCGGCGCTGGATCGCGAAGGCGATCTGCGAGTGCTGCGCGAGGCCCACGCGACCCTGACGCCCCGAGAGCAGGAGGTCCTGGACATGGTCGTCGAAGGGCGCATGAACAAGGTCATCGCTTCGGACCTGGGCATCAGCGAGATCACGGTCAAGGCCCATCGCGGCAAGGTCATGCGCAAGATGAAAGCCCGGTCCCTGGCGGACCTGGTGAAAAAAGTGGCGCAGCTCTCGCCGCCACTCGACTGAAAGGCGGGTGCCGGCCCGCCGCTTACGCGCCGGCCTCTTCGATCTGCGCGCGCTGCCAGAGCGCTTCCAGCTGACGCCTGTCCAGGGTGTCGTTGCCTTCGGTCATCTGCTCGCGACATTCGGCCAGCAGTTCCCGGGCCTGTAGCGCCTGACCCTGCTCCAGCCACAGCTGGGCGAGGTCCATCGACGCCCTGAGCTCCCACGATCTGGCGCCTTGCAGGCGACTCAATGTGATCGCTTCCATGAGCCGGTCATGGGTGGCGAGGGTGTTGGTCGGTTCCAGGGTGTTGAAGATGCCCGCCCTGATGCGCAGCAGTTCCGGCAGAGCATAAGCGTCGCCGCTTTGGCGGCAATGGCTGATGGTGCGCTCGGCCTGGCACAGGGCTTTTTCGTGCTGGCCGCCGAGGATCAGGCCTTCGATCAGCGAGGTTTCGAAGGAGGTGGTCAGCAACTCGTAGCGCATGCCTTGCAGTCGCGCCAGGCTCTCTTCGAGCAGGGCCACGGCATTGCCCGGCTGGCCGGCGCGGATGGCGATCGTTGCCTGCATGCCGAGGGCTGCGGCGACATAGGGCGCCAGTGCATTGGCTTCGGCGACCTTGATGAAGGTGTCCAGGCCGGCCGTGGCCTTGTCCAGATCCCCCGTCCAGATGTGGATGCACAGTGTCCACACCAGTGCGATGCAAAAAGTCACCGAATGGTCCAGCGCGGCGGCCTCGGCCTCGACCTGTTCGGCCCAGCGTCGGGCCTGATCGGGAAAGCCCAGCAGCCAGAGGGTGCGCGCCAGCGCCAGGCCGGTGCGGTTGCGGTGGTCGAAGCCGTAGTGAACGGTACTGCTGCGTTCGGATGGCAGGCTGTAGCGCAGTGACTTTTCCAGCTCCTGGCGCGCCAGTTGCTGATTGCCGAGCAAGTGGTGGGAAATGCCCGCCAATGAAGCGGCCACGGCGATGGCTTCGGGCTTGCCGATGAGATCCCCGACTTCCACGGCTTTGCTGGCCCAGGCCAGCGAGGAGGGGAAGTCGCCGATGCGTTCGGAAAATATTTGCAGGCGCCCGAGCAAACGCAGCTGCGACCAGTGATCGTCCAGCGCCTGGGCGATGTCCAGTGCCCTGAGCAGCGCCTTGTGCGCCGCTTCGCTGTTGCCCCGGGTGAACATCAGCGCCAGCCCCAGGGCGGCCTGCAGTTCCATTTCAGTCGGCGTGCCGAAGTAACCCAGTTCCAGCAATTCCGTGGCCCGGGAACACCAGGCGCGGCATTCGACCATCAGGGAAAAGTGCAGGAACAACGGTGCGCTGGCCGCAGCCAGTGGCAGCGCGAGTCCCGGATCGCCCTGAGGGCCGAAACTCCATTCCAGCGCACTCCTGATATTGCCCAGCTGGCTGGCGAGCCGCGAGGAACGCTCGAAAATCTCGTCGGGCGTGGCGCCGGGGTGGCTGAGCAGCTCGGTGAAGTAGGCGGCGTGCCTGAAGGACAGCGCATGCGCCTCGACCTCCCCGTGCACCGCGAGTTTTTCCCGGGCGTAGGCGCGGGTCATCTCCAGCAGGCGATAGGTGGCGATGGCTTCATTGTGATCGACGGTGACCAGCCCCTTCGAGGCCAGTTCGTCCAGCGCAGCGGCAGCGGTGAGCGAGTCGATCCGGACATCGGCGAGAATCCGCGACGCGGCATCGAGGGAAAACGGGCCGACGAAAATCGCCAGGCGATCGAACACCAGGTGTTCCCGGGCGCTGAGCAGGGCGTAGCTCCAGTCGAGCATCGCGCGCAGGGTCTGGTGACGCGGCAGCGCTGTTCGCCGCCCGGACCAGCTCAGGGAAAAACGCTCGCCGAGCAGCGCATGGGTTGCCTGCACGCCGTGGGTGGCCACGCGCATGGCGGCCAACTCGATCGGCAACGCCATGCCCTCCAGGCGCCGGCACATGTCGGCGATCATCAGGGCATCGCCGGGGCCGAGCGCCAGTGATGCGTTACCGGATGAGGCGCGTTCAACGAACAGTTTCACCGCCGGGAAGGTGAGCAGTTCGTCGACGCTGAATGCTTGCGGCTCGCCCGGAAAACCCAGGGGGCTGAGCCAATGGATGTGTTCGCCCAAAGTGCGCAGCGGTTCGCGGCTGGTGGCCAGCAGCCCAACGTCGGGTGCCGCTTCTCGGATCTGTTCGACAATCGCCGAAATGGCGTCGATCAGGTGCTCGCAGTTGTCGATGATCAGGATCAGCTTGCGCGCCCGCAGATGGGCCAGCAGCACATGCATCGGGTCCTCGGCCTGCACCGCAATGCCCAGCGCGCCTGCCAGCGCGGAGGGCACCAGGGCGGCATCCTCGACCTGGGCCAGGTCGACGAAGCGCACGCGGTCATCGTGCCCGGCACAGATGCGGTGACCGACTTCGATGGCCAGGCTGGTCTTGCCGACGCCGCCGGGGCCGACGATGGTGAAGAGCTTGGGCTGCAGCAAACGGTCGACGAGCATTTGCGCATCGTTGTCCCGGCCCACCAGCCTGGCGCGAGGCGGCAGGCTGCCGACGCCGCTGGCCAGGCGCTTGCCGTGGGCCGGGGGCGCAATGGCTTGGGTGACAGGTAGATGATGATCGGCCTGCAGCCGTTCGATGGGGGCGACGAAGGCATAACCGACGCCCACCTGGGTCGAGATGTAGCGTGCGCCGTCTTCGCCATCGCCGAGGATCCGGCGCAGGCCGGTCATGTGAAAACGCAGGCTGCCTTCCGAGACGACGATATCGGGCCAGACCAGTTTGATCAGATCGTACTTGGACAACACGCGCCCGGGGCGCTCGAGCAGGGCAATCAGCAGATCCAGCGCGCGACCGCCGATGTCCACCGGCGTACCGTGTTTGGTGAGCAGGCGTTTGCCCGGCGTAACGCAAAAGGGTCCGAAGGCGAGTTGCAGGCTCAGGGGTTCATGCAAATCGTCCGGGACGCAATCCACTGGAAGGGTTCTCTGCGAGGGGGATCGTGTGTTCGCTGAAGGCGAATAGTGCGCGTAAGTCTGCATCATAGGGGTTTTGATTCAACGATCAAGTGCTCCGGGCATGGCGGATCAGAGCATTGCGCGGGCATTTGTGAGGCAAGTCTCAGGCAAGCGTGAGGCTGACGTCGATGTTGGAGCGGGTCGCCTTGGAGTAGGGGCAATTCTGGTGGGCGGCATCGATGAGCTGTTGCGCGATGTCCGGTGCGATTTCAGGCAGGGAAACCGCCAGCCGCGCTTGCAGGAAAAACCCTTGTTCGCCATGGACCAGATCGATTTGCGCATCGACCGCGGCATCTGCCGGAAAACCGATTTTCCGGGCATTGCAGGCATGGCGCAGGGACCCCAGGAAACAGGCCGACCAGCCGACCGCGAGCAACTGTTCCGGGTTGGTGCCGTTTCCGGGGGCGCCCGGTGGCGAGAGTTTGAGATCCAGCCGGCCATCCAGGCTGCGTCCCGCTCCCTCTCGACCGCCAGTGGTGTAGGTGTGGCTGGTGTAGAGGACTTTTTCAAAGCTGATCATGGACATTTCCTGGTAGGCGGAGACGACGTCGGAAAAGGCGTTCAGATGGCTTGCAGAACCTGGCGACGGTTCGGGGCGGATGCAGGCGAGGCGATGTCTTTTTCTTGCAGGCTGTGCAGGTGTTCCAGCAACGTGCAGCGCGCCATTTCGATCAGCCACGCGCGAAAGGGGGTATGAGAGTCATATTCGGCGCGGCGTCGATGGAGCGTGATGAAGGCTTCGCGAACCAGATCGCCGACGCTTTCATGTTCGATCCGCCCGGCCTGCTGCTGCCCCTCGAAGAAGGCCAGCAGCAGCGGGGTGACGGTCGCGATCAGTTGCAGGGAGGCGGCCGTGTCATGCGCAAGAGCATCGGCCATCAAGGCGCACAGTTCCTCGTTTCCGGGGCGGTCAACGTTGAACAGACTGCTTGGGCGATAATCTTCGGCCATGATCGGGTCCCTCTTGAGCCATCAGTTCAACTGCTCACGGTCAACGGCCGGGGACCCGGGTTGCCATGCGTTCAGTGGTCAGGCTCAAGAGTGATGCCTTTGCCGGTCGATCACCAGTTATCCGCTGTTAGCCCTTGTTAGACGAGTTCCGCACCTCGCGCGATAACCGCGGTGCGGTGTTTCAACGGGGCGCCCGCTCCTGGCTGAACGTCTCCAGTTCCCGAATCAGGCTTTGCGCGGCCAGTGTGACCAGTTGGTGACCTTTTTCAGGTGACGCCAGGGCCGGGTCCGAACCCATCCGGCCGTCCGGGTGACGGGCGCGGAAGTCGGCGGCTTCACGGATCGGACCCCAGTTGGCGATTTGCGGCGAGTAGTCGGCGGTCTTGATCGAATCGGGATAGGCCCACTGGGTGACAGCGATTTCCGAAGGCGTGGCATGAATGCCGTGGCCCGTCGGGAATTGCTGGTTGGCCAGCGCGCCCACGCCTTCCAGGTCCCACCAGTTGCACAGCTTCAAGGCGAAGCCCGCCCGGCGCCGGGCGAAACTGGCCTCGGCATACAGCTCCGAAAAGGCGGCTTCGATGGAAGCGATGTTGCCGCCGTGACCATTGAGGAAAAAAATCTTCTCGAAACCATGGGCCGCCAGCGAGCGCGTCCAGTCGCCGATAGCGGCGATGAAGGTCGACGGGCGCAGGGTGATGGTCCCCGGAAAACCGAGGTGGTGCTGAGCCATGCCGATATTGAAGGTCGGCGCGATCAGGATGTCCGCCGATTTCTGCGCCTCGTGGGCGATGATTTCCGGGCACATCCAGTCGGTGCCCAGAAGCCCGGTCGGCCCGTGCTGCTCATTGGAGCCGATGGGAATGACGATGGTGCGTGAGCGCTCAAGAAACAGCTCGATCTCGGACCAGGTGGACAGAGGTAATAACATGATCAGCCTCGCAAACGGATGGCTCCTTTTCGGAGCGTGGACATCGGTGGTGCGTGGCAATGTCTGGCCCAGGGTGCTTGCCTGCTTTGCCCGCGAAGCCAATGACAACATGGCCGGGCGGAGCGGGGACATTACACAATGGTGTCGGGCAACTCTCTTGGTAGCGCCAGCCTGTTGCGCAATGACCGCCCTGACCTAAGCTTTGAACAAGGCGAAACACATTCGCGAAGCGTCACTGGAACGAACGCCGCGATGCGCAATCACTAGAGCGTGGATATCAAAAGGAGATGCGCATGCTCATCAGGTCACTGACCCTGGCTACCCTGCTGGCTTTCGCCGGCCCCCTGTTCGCCAACGATGGCGATTCACCACTGGACATCAATAAAGGCCTGTACCGTCCCCTGGTTGTCATTGCCTCGAGCACCGTGGATCCGGTCTGGGTGGGCCTGAAGAAGTCCCTGGAAGATCCGGCCAACAAACAGGGAGTCGTTGATCGCAACATCAAGGTCTACAGCGTGCTGAACATGTCGGGGCAACTCGACGGCAAGGATCTCGGTCAACAGGACACCATGGCCCTGATCCGCTCGCTGAAGATGGGGGCCGGGGCGTTGCCGAAAGTGATTCTGCTGGGCAAGGACGGCGAGAAGAAGCTTGAGACTTCGGGGGAAGATTCGAAGACGGTGGATCTGAAGAAGATCTTCGCCACCATCGATGCGTTGCCGGCCGAAGAGAAGGAAATGGCCGCGCCGACACCACCTCCCGTGGCGGCCGAGCCAGCGGCGCCTGCGGCCAAGGGTGCCAAAAATGCCAAACCTGCGAAGCCGGCGAAACCGACCAAGCCGCCAGAGCAGCCGGATGATTGAGGCTGGTTTCCGTCTGTAGGAGCGAGCTTGCTCGCTCCTACAGGGTTGGGGCCAAAACGTGGCGGATGACATTGACCAGAACGGGTGAGAAAGGCTGAAGGCACTGCTGTGCATTTGGTGTTTGCAGATCGTCCATAAGCAACGCCAGAAAGTCTGCATCTTCAAACTGCAAGTCTTCCGGATGCACGCATTGACTGTAAATCAGCGCATCAACCATCTGTTTGCGTGCACCGACAAGGCCTCGGTTGCTGTCCTGGGTATGGCCCAGATTCAGTGCCCTGATGGATACCATCGCCCGCTCGCTTCCGGATACCAGGCCGGACAGGTAGAACTTCAATTCGGTTTCGCACTCGACCATCAGCGGTGTGAGAGGCAATGGCTGCGTACCGCGACCATGCCCGCATTGATTGTGGCGGTGGCAACTGGCGACGATGTTGGAGTAATCCAGTGTCCGGTTTGGCGCTCGATCTTGAGCTTCGATGTGTTCGTTATGCGCGTCATCGATCGTGATGGCCTGACAACAGTACGCACATAAGCCGTATTGTTCCGTGATGCACGATGATCGGATGGATCGGCTCTCGTCCGGTGGTAAATCCCGGTAGCGCAGGGTGTTGTCCGAACGTTTGAAGCGAGTCAACGAGGGTGGCTCCATGCCTTTGTCGATCTTACGCACGACGTAACTCCAATTTGCGAATCAACAGCGCGGCTTTCGCAAGCTCCAGATGTCCCTGAGGTAATTCAAGCGAAAGTTCGGAAAAAAGTGTTTTGGCCGAGTCCAGATCACCCTCCTGCAAACGTTCCAGTAATCGATTCAAACGCTTCTGCACGTCGCTGTTACGAATATCGGTGTCCATGACTTCCAGAAGCACCTGATTGGCATCAAGTCCGTAAAGGCCGTTGTGCTCCTGAATTTCCCCGTCATTGAGCACGTAACACAACACATCTTTTGCATCGCTGATGACCAGCGGTGAATGGGTTGTCAGGACGAATTGGCAGTTTGGGAAGGTCTCGCTTAACTGCCGAATCAGACTGCGCTGCCATTTCGGGTGCAAATGCAGGTCAACTTCATCGATCAGGACGATGCCGTCACCTTCAAGCGGGTTATCCAAGGATTGGTTCATCATTGCCAGGCGGCGCGCGATGTCGCCAACCAGCGCCATCATCGACTTTTCCCCCTGCGACAGTTGGGAGACATTGAGTGTTTCGCCGTCTTTGTCGATGGCCATGTGCAGTCGTGGTTTTCGCTGCACTCTCAGGTTGCTGAATCCGGGCATGAATGCAGCGATGGCGGAGCGAACGGCTGTCAGCTGACGATCACGGGATGAAGCTTTCAGGTTGGAAAGCGTCTTCCAGATATCGCTGTCCTTCCCATATTTCGCGGAAATTTCTGCCAGAGCGATGTCGGACACACCGGATTCGTTTTCGCTGTCCTCGCGTTCACGGAACCATTCGAAGAAACGGCGGAAGTCGACGCCGCGATTCAGCGCATTGTCGTATCCGTCGAGTTGATCGAAAGTGTGCTTGGTACGAATTTTCAGCGGGATTTCCAGAACCGAGCGTTCTACCGGATAGTAGGCGATCAATGGAAGGGAGGCTTTTTCGTCAGCAGTCAGTCGCGTGCGGTAAAGATTAGCGAGGCGAGTCGCATGTGATAGCTCGCTGTGTACAGCGGTATTACGCCCCTTCTTTCCGCGAGCGGTATTCCACACAAACAGAATTTCTTCAGGGGAGAGCTCAGAAGGGTTGGTATTCGCGTAGCTGTCGTCGACCACGGCTATCGAAACGATAGCGACTGATGCGCCGTTTCGTATGTCTTCATTTGTGAGGTAGCTGCCACTACCTTTCTCACTTCGAATTCGAGCCACTAGCCAACTCAAAGAGGTGGCCATCGATTTTAGAAGAGTGGTTTTACCGGCGCCGTTGTTTCCCACCAGGACAGTCACGTTAGAGCGATGTTTGGGAGTGGGGGCAAGGTGAATGGTCAAATTGCGGAATCTGCCAACATCCTCGAGCCCAAAATTGAAAATTTCCATTACAACGCCCTTTGGATGTCAGTCAGCTTGAGTGGTGAGGCGCACATTATGTCATTCCCTGCCATGGATTGACTCGAAGCAATGGGTGGATCTGGAAGTTACATCAAATGCAACGGTACTCAGTAAAGAACAATTTGTACGCCTCATTTGCTGAAATACTCAGGTAAAAGTCTCAAATTGCTACGGTGTGGTTCCGCACCTCATGGCATAAAACAAAGATCTCAGCCTGCGGCAGCTCCACAGGAAACGCCGTTTCCCGTGTAGAAGCTGCCGCAGGCTGCAATTTTTTGATCTTTCGAATCAATCGTTCAAGGCATTCAAAATCCGGTAAGCCACCTTGATCCGCTCCGCATTCGGATAATTCCTGTTGGCCAGAATCACGATGCCGATCTGCTTCTCGGGCACGTACGCAACGTACGCGCCGAAGCCGCTGGTGGAGCCGGTCTTGTTGAGCAGGGCGTTCTGCTGCGGCGCCTGCGGTGGGGTGATCCACTCCGTTGGCTGGGGTTCGAAGGCCATTTGCGCGGAGTTGCCGTCCAGCAATTGCTCAAGCTTGACCGGGTAGGGGTAGAGCTCCCAGCCCAGGCCCTGGGTCATGCTGCCGGCCTTGTAGTAACCGGTGTGGGTGGTGGCGATGGCCTGTTGGAGAGGTTTCTCCAGTTGGGCCGGTTGCAGGTTCGCCTCGACGTAGCGGATCAGGTCCGCCGCGCTGGTTTTCACCCCGTAGGCTTCCGAATCCAATGCTCCCGGGCCGACCCGCACCGGTTTGTCGTCCTTGTTGTAGCCCTGTGCGTAAAGGCTCATCTGGTCTTTCGGCACCTTGAGGAAGGTGTGCTTGAGGCCAAGTTTGGGCAGCAGGGTCTTTTCCATAACCTCATCGAACGGGGCGCCCAGGCTTTGTGCGGCCAGGTAGCCGAAGAGCCCGATGCTCGGGTTGGAATACTGGCGTTGGGTGCCGGGGGCGAAGGTCGGTTTCCAGTGCTGGAAGTAGCCGAGCATGGTGTCCGGCGTGTCGGCTTCGGCGGGGAATTGCAGGGGCAATCCGCCGGCGGAGTAGGTGCCCAGTTGCAGCACGCTGATGTTGTCGAACGCACTGCCGCGCAGCGCCGGCAGGACCTGGCTGGCCTTGGCCGACAGGTCCAGTTTGCCGCTGGCCTGGGCGTAGGCGGCGAGGGTGGCGGTGAAGGTCTTGCTCACCGAGCCGATCTCGAACAGGGTGTTTTCGCTGACGGCGCTGCCGGTTTCTTTCGAGGCGACACCGTAATTAAAGTAATGCGGTTGGCCTTTCACGGTGACGGCGATCGCCACGCCGGGGATCTGCTGTTCCTGCATCACAGGTTTCATGGCCGCATCGACGATGCCTTGCAGGCGATCGTCGGCCATGCACTGGCTGGCGCCGAGCAGGAGTAGGAAAGTGCTGTAGGACGAGAACTTGTTCAGGTTGAAACGAGACATGACGGAGTCACTTCCATGAGTTGTCGGGGAGCCGGGAGCAGGCAAATCTATGCAGTCTTTCGATGTGGGACAACCGATGATATTTTGCGCGAGCCATTAGAAAAATTAGGGAGTGGTCATGATCCGGCCGCAATTACCGCTCAATGCGCTGCGGGCTTTTGAAGCGTCGGCGCGGCACTTGAGTTTCACCCGGGCAGCGGTGGAATTATGCGTCACCCAGGCGGCGGTGAGTCATCAGGTCAAGGGGCTTGAATCGCAGTTGGGAGTGACTCTGTTCAAGCGTCTGCCTCGCGGCTTGATGCTGACCCGTGAAGGGGAAACCCTGCTGCCGGTGCTGTGCGAGTGCTTCGACCGGATCGCCGAAACCCTGGCCTGTTTTCAGGGCGGGCATTTGCGCGAAGTACTGACGGTCGGCGCGGTGGGGACCTTTGCCGTGGGCTGGCTGTTGCCGCGACTGGCGGACTTTCAGGCGAAACATCCGTTCATAGATTTGCGGCTGTCGACAAACAACAATCGGGTGGACGTCGCCGCCGAGGGCCTGGATTACGCCATTCGGTTCGGCGCCGGGGCCTGGCACGGGATCGAAGCGGTGCGCTTGATCGAGGCACCACTATCGGTGCTGTGCATCCCGGATATCGCGCGGCAAGTGCGCGAGCCTGCTGATCTGTTGCAGCAGACGCTGTTGCGGTCCTATCGCGCCGATGAATGGCCGGAGTGGTTTCAGGCGGCGGGGTTGTCGAATCTGGCGGTGTCGCCCCGCAGTATTGTTTTCGATTCGTCGCTGGCGATGATGGAGGCGGCCCAGCAGGGCGTGGGGGTGGCGTTGGCGCCGCCGCTGATGTTCTCGCGGCAACTGGCGGCGGATGCGATTTGCCAGCCGTTTCCGATTCATATCACCACGGGCAGTTACTGGCTGACCCGCTTGCAATCACGGCCGGAGACGTCGGCGATGGCTGCGTTCAAAAGTTGGCTGCTGACCCAATGATCCCCCCCTTTTTATGGCGTACCGCTCCCACAGGGGTTGTGGTGATCAGGCGCGGGCGGTCTGGATCAAAGGCCGCCTTTCCAGATTCAACGCCAGCACACTGATCAACACCACCACACCCCCCACCGCGACCATCAAGGTCGGCCGTTCCCCCAGGGTCATCGAGGCAATCGCCATCGCCGTCGGCGGCACCAGGTACAGCGTCATCGTCGCCCGACTCAAATCCACATGGGCCAGCACATACGCCCAGGCCAGATACGCCAGGGCGCTTGGAAAAATCCCCAGGGCAAACACCGCCAACTGCACCCGCACTGGCGCGTTCAGCACCTGCTCCATCAAACCCGGCAGGTAAATCAGCAGCAAAAACGTCCCCGACCAGACCGTGTAGCAAACCAGAGTCAGCCCGTCATAACGCCCGCTGTGGTGCTTCTGCAGGCCGAAGTACAGGCTCCAGGACAACGCCGCCAGCAGGATCAGCAAGCCATGGGCATCGATGCTGCCCAGCCCGCGATCGCCCGCCACCACAATCACCACGCCGATCAGGCCGAGGATCACGCAACCCCAGCGCCAGACGCTGACCCGATCCTTGAACACAAAACGCGCCAGCAGGGTGCTGAACAGCGGCGTGGTCTGCGCCAGCACGCTCGACGCCCCGGCACTCACACCCTGTTGGCCGAAGTTGATCGCCACGTGATGCAGGCTCACCGCGAAGAAACCCAGCCCCATCAACAGCGGTACATCGCGGAGTGTCGGCAGGCGAATGCCCTTGAACACCGCGACCAGTGCCATGAACAGCGACGCCAGAAGAAAGCGCGCCAGCGCCAGGTGCACGGGATCGTATGCCTGCAAGCCGATGTGGATGCCGCTCGGGGAGTAACCCCAGCAGGCGACCACGAAGGCCATGGCGAGGACGATTTTGACGGGCGAAGCGGGGGAGGGTGTCAGGGCGTTCATGGGGGGGCACCGGATGGCAGATGCACGAAGTATCCGAACTCGAATCATTCGCCACAACTGACTTATACTGCGCAAACCGTTCACTTTGAGTGATGCATATGGAGTTGTCGCAGATCCGCATGTTCAAGACCGTCGCCGAGGTCGGCAGCATCGCCCGCGCCGCCGAAGTGTTGCATTGCGTGCCGTCGAACATCACGGCGCGAATCAAGGCGCTGGAGGCGGAGCTGGGGGTGGCGCTGTTTCTGCGGGAGGGTCGCGGGCTGCGCATCAGCCCCTCGGGTCAGACCTTTCTGGCCTACGCCCTGAAAATCCTCGCCCTGACCGCCGAGGCCAAACGCGCGGTGGACCCGGCCGCCGAACCTTCCGGGCCGTTGCGCATCGGCGCCATCGAGTCCTCGGCCACCGGCCGCCTGCCGCGCCTGCTGGCGAAATTCCACAAGCGCTATCCGGCGGTGGCGCTGGAGCTGACCACCGGCGCCTGGGGCCAGCTGCTCGACGACACCCTCAACCATCGTCTGGACGGCGCGATCGTCGCCGTGGATGTGGAGCGCTCGCACCTCAAGCGCACGCCGATGTACCGCGAAGACCTGCTGCTGATCGCCTCGACCTCGCTGGGGCCGTTGCGCGACATCACCGATTTGCAGGACAAGACTGTCTTCATGTGGCCACAGGGCTGTCCGTACCGCGCGGCGCTGGAACATTGGTTGCTGCGCCAGGGGCAGGCGCTGCCGATTGTCAGCCTGGCCAGTTATGGCGCGATTGTCGGCTGCGTCAGCGCCGGAGCCGGCGTGGCGCTGGTGCCAAAGGGGGTGTTCGATCAGTACGCCAAGGGCGCTGGGTGCGTGGGGTATGAATTTGCGGAGCTGACGGCGATCGACAATTTGTTCTACTGGCATGAGAACGCCGGGGTGCATCCGGCGCGGGAGGCGTTTGTGGCGATGTTGCGGGAGGAGTTTGCCTGACCACGGTGTGCTTTGTGTCTGCCTGAACACGATCTGCTTTGTGTAGGAGCTGCCGAAGGCTGCGATCTTTTGATCTTCAAAAATCAAAAGATCGCAGCCTTCGGCAGCTCCTACAAGGGATCAGGCTATGCCGATGTCTCTCATCAGCAGGCCAAAATCGAGATCCACGGCATCCGGAATCGGCAGATACACCGTATGTCCATCCCCTGGCGCCACATCAATCGGCTCGCCCTTGGCGTTCTGCAGCTGATGCAGATCGAAATGGAAATTCCCCTTGGGCGTCATCAACTCCATGTGATCGCCCAAACCGAATCGGTTCTTCACCTTCACCTCCGCCAGCCGATCCCGCCGCTCACCGGTCAATTCACCGACAAACTGCTGGCGCTCCGACACCGAACTGCCGTTCTGGTAATTCTGATACTCGTCATGCACATGCCGCCGCAAAAAGCCCTCGGTGTAGCCACGCTGGGCAAGCGACTCAAGATCGGTCATCAAACTGCGATCAAACTCGCGACCCGCCACCGCATCGTCAATCGCCCGACGATAAACCTGGGTCGTCCGCGCGCAGTAAAAGTGCGACTTGGTCCTTCCTTCGATCTTCAGCGAATGCACGCCCATTTGCGTCAATCGCTCGACATGCTGCACGGCTCGCAAATCCTTGGCGTTCATGATGTAGGTGCCGTGTTCGTCTTCGAAGGCCGGCATCAATTCGCCAGGGCGATTGGCCTCCTGCAGCAGGAACAGCTGCTCGGTCGGCGCGCCGATGCCCAGGGTCGGTTCCGGCTGATACGGCTGGACGATCTCGCCGACCTGGTTTTCGGTCGCGGTCTGCGCCGAATATTTCCAGCGGCAGGCGTTGGTGCAACTGCCCTGGTTGGCGTCGCGCTTGTTCATGTAGCCCGACAACAGGCAACGGCCGGAATACGCCATGCACAACGCACCGTGGACGAACACCTCAAGCTCCATGGCCGGGACTTCGCGGCGGATCTCGGCGATTTCCTCAAGGGACAGCTCCCGGGACAGGATCACCCGGCTCAGGCCCTGTTGCTGCCAGAACTCGACACTCGCCCAGTTCACCGTGTTGGCCTGCACCGACAGGTGAATCGGCGTCTGCGGGTAATGCCGGCGAACGAGCATGATCAGGCCGGGATCGGACATGATCAGCGCATCGGGGGCCATGGCGATGATGGGCGCCAGGTCCTTGAGGAAGGTCTTGAGCTTGGCGTTGTGCGGCGCGATGTTGACCACCACGTAGAAGCGCTTGCCCTGAGCCTGGGCCTCGCGGATACCGAGGGCGAGGTTGGCATGGTCAAACTCGTTGTTGCGCACCCGCAGGCTGTAGCGCGGCTGGCCGGCGTAGACCGCATCGGCGCCGTAGGCGAAGGCGTAACGCATGTTTTTCAGGGTGCCGGCGGGGGCGAGCAATTCGGGGGCGATGAGGTTCATGGCGGGCCAGGTCGCAAAAGCCGCGCAGTGTATACGCCTTGCCCCGAGGATTTATTGATCTGGATCTATGCTTGTTGCACAAAGCGATGGCACTCGCGCGAGCGGTTGTGGCCTAAGCATCAAGGCGCACGCGGGCGTTGCGGCGCATTGGCGTGGATCGGACATGAACGAAGAAACCGTACAAAACAAGTCCCTGACAATTGTGCTGGGCGTGGTGAGCGCCGCCTTCATCTGGATTCTGCTGCCGTTCTACGGCGCGGTGTTCTGGGCGGTGATTCTCGGGATCCTGTTCGCCCCCATGCAACGGCGGCTGCAACTCAAGCTCGGCTGGCAGCGCAACCTCACGTCGTTGCTCACGCTGAGCATCTGCCTGGTGATCGCCATTCTCCCGGTGATCATCATCAGCATCCTGCTGGTCCAGGAGGGGGCGGCGGTTTACCAGCGCATCGAGAACGGCGAGCTGGACATCGCCGGCTATGTCCAGCAGTTCAAACACAGCCTGCCGCCGTATTTCCAGCACATGCTCGATCGCCTGGGGCTCGGCGGGCTGGAGGCGATGCGCGAAAAGATCATCAAAAGTGCGGTCACAGGCGGCCAGGTGCTGGCGACACAGGTCTTCAGCTTCGGCCAAGGCACGTTCGAGTTCATCGTCAGCTTTTTCATCATGCTGTATCTGCTGTTCTTTTTTCTGCGCGACGGCGCCGATCTCGCGCGCCGGGTGCGCGCTGCCGTGCCGCTGGAGGAGCAGCAGAAACGTCGTCTGCAACTCAAGTTCAACCGCGTGGTGCGGGCCACCGTCAAAGGCAACCTGCTGGTGGCGATCACCCAGGGCGCGCTGGGCGGGGCAATTTTCTGGTTTCTGGACATTCCCAGTGCGTTGCTCTGGGCGGTGCTGATGGCATTCCTGTCGTTGTTGCCAGCGGTCGGCGCGGGGATCGTCTGGGCGCCGGTGGCAGCCTTCTTTCTGTTCACCGGAGCGGTCTGGCAGGGCGTGGTGCTGGGGCTGTTCGGGGTGTTTGTGATCGGTCTGGTGGATAACGTGCTGCGCCCGATCCTGGTGGGCAAGGACACGAAGATGCCGGACTACATGATCCTGATCTCGACCCTGGGGGGCCTGGCGATTTTCGGTCTGAACGGCTTTGTCATCGGCCCGCTGATCGCGGCGCTGTTCATGTCGAGCTGGGACATTTTCCTGGAAACCAAGCCGCGGGTTCAGCTGCCTTAGGCGCTGAGCTTGCCGGCGTGTTCCGAGGTGTAGCGTTGCGACATGGCCTGGGCTGCCGGCAGCGAGGTGAGCGGGCCGCTGACCTGTTCGCCATCGAGCACCAGATACCAGCAGGCCAGCAGGCCCGATGCTCTGAGCGTTGCGGGAACGGCGCTGCCGACTACGGACATGATCTGAACTTGGGACATTTCGGGCTCTCCATCAATCTATGGAGATACCTTACGAGCCCGGCGAAATTTCCGACAATCACCGTTTTCGATAGTGGTCATTGACGCCGTTGAGGCATTGCGACCGTCTGTCGCTCAGTCGACCACCTGATCGAGCATATGCACCACTTCACGCTCGTTGAGCAGGCCCTTGCGCACCAGATTCTGGGTCAGCAGCGAGAGGAACTTGGCCGTTCGATGGCCTTCCAGCTGCTTGAGCTCGGTGAGGGTGTTGTACACCTTGCTCGAGGTGCACAGACCGACAATGTGGTGCGGGTTCTGTGTGGGCATGGGGGCGTCCTTGTTGTAAGTAACCTGTTGTTGGCGGACAGGCTCAAGCTTGCGGATCCGACATGACACCAATATGACCGTTTGCACGGGCGAAACTGTCCCGATAGCGACACCGACGAGAGGTATCCAGACCAAACCCGACGAACGGTTGTGATAGTCCTGTGGGAGCGAACCTGCTCGCGATGGTCGTCAACGATAACGTTGGGTATCTGATACCCCGCGATGTCCGGGCGTTCATCGCGAGCAGGCTCGCTCCCACAAGGATCTCGCACAATAAAAAGCCCCGCCATTTCCGGCGGGGCTTTTGTGCCTGCTACCTGTCAGTAGTGACCATACCCACGGCCGTAGTAACCGCGAGGCGGGCCGTAGTAGCCGCGGGGCGGTCCGTAGTAGACCGGAGCCGGGCGGTAGTAGATCGGTTGCTGCACGTACACCGGCGCCGGCTGGTAATAGACCGGTGGCGGCGGTGGTGCGTAGTAGACCGGTGGTGGCGCCGCATAGACAGGCTGCGGTGCGACGTAGACCGGCCGGTTGGCGTTGATGAGTGCCGAGCCGACGATGGCCGAGCCAACGATCGCGCCAAAGACCGCCGGGCCTTCCCAACCGCCACCGCCGTGTGCTTCTGCCTGCCCTGCGATAGCCAGAGCGCCGATCAGCAAGGCAACTGTGGGGATTTTACGGATCATGATAATTCCTCGGTTCTTCGACCCGGCGCTTGGCTCTGCAATAGACCCATGGATCGTCGCGGGGATACTTCTAAGACAGCGTTTTTCTGAAAATCAGCACAGCTGCAAGGTAAATTTTGTGTAAGGTCTGTACCGGCTCGTTTACCGACGTTCAATCCGGCATTCGGGCTCGGGAATATGATCGAACAGAACACGATGGGCTGGCTAATCCCGTCCATCTGAAAGTGCATTGCAAGGAGATTCACATGCAGATGAACCCCGACCGAAACACCCAGCTATGCATGTCGCTCTCCGGGCGCCCCGGCAATTTTGGCCTGCGGTTTCACAATTACCTGTATGAACAACTGGGCCTGAATTTCTACTACAAGGCCTTCAGCAGCCAGGACTTGCCGGGCGCGGTGGGCGGCATCCGTGCCTTGGGCATTCGCGGTTGCGGTGTGTCGATGCCGTTCAAGGAAGCCTGCATCGCGCTGGTGGACGAAATGGACGCATCGGCCGCGGCGATTCAATCGATCAATACCATCGTCAATACCGACGGCCACCTCAAGGCCTACAACACCGACTACATCGCCGTCGCCCAGCTGCTGGAGACCCACGCGGTGCCCAAGGACGTGACCTTCGCCCTGCGCGGCAGCGGCGGCATGGGCAAGGCCGTGGCCAGCGCCTTGCGTGACGGCGGCTACAAAAACGGCCTGATCGTGGCGCGAAACGAAGCGGCGGGGCGTGCCCTGGCGGATTCGCTGGGCTACGAATGGCAGGCGGAACTGGGTAAGCGTCGGCCGCAGATGCTGGTCAACGTGACGCCCGTGGGGATGGACGGCGGACCCGAGGCCGGGCAACTGGCGTTCGAGGCAGACGTCATCAAGACAGCGGATATCATCTTCGATGTGGTGGCGATTCCCTCGGAAACGCCGATGATCGTGCGCGGTCGGGCCGAGGGCAAGAAGGTGATTACCGGGCTCGAGGTGATCGCGATCCAGGCGCTGGAGCAGTTTGTGCTGTACACCGGTGTGCGGCCGACGGATGAGCAGTTTCAGAAGGCGGTGGCGTTTGCGCGGGCAGGCTGAACTTGCACCAGCGCCTACAGTAAACGGTTTACACAGTGATCGAGGTCTCTATGCACCCTCCGATTCTCAATCTGGATCAGGTCGTACTGGAACCCTTGCCCGAAGCGTTCGCCCCGACCGGTGAAACCGCCGGTCGTTACCAACAGCGCCAGGCGCTCATTGGTCAGCAACTGGGCGCGCAGAAGCTGGGTTACCGCCTTTATGTGCTGGAGCCGGGAATGCGTGGCAGCCCGTTCCACAGTCACCGGGTCAATGAAGAGATGTTCTATGTGGTGGTCGGGCGGGGTGAAGTGCGCCTGGGCGCCGAGCGCTTCGCGATCCGCGCCGGTGACGTGATTGCCTGCCCGCCGGGTGGTCCGGAACAGGCGCATCAGATCATCAATACCAGTGATGCCGAGTTGCGCTATCTGGCGATCAGTACCCAGCAATCGCCGGAGATCTGCGAATACCCGGATTCCGGGAAGTATGCGGTGATGGATGATTTCAAGGTCGATGCCGAGGGCAATGCCTCGGGATTCGTCGCCGTGGCGCGGCAGGAGGAGGGTGTCGATTATTGGGAGGGTGAGTAGTCAGCTGGTTGTTGTGTTGTATGTACCGGCCTCTTCGCGGGCAAGCCCGCTCCCACAGTGGGCGATGGTGTTCACATATTATGTGATCAACACAAAACCCTGTGGGAGCGAGCTTGCCCGCGAAGAGGCCGGTACATCCAGCATCAATGCACCGGCAAACCACTTTATTCCAACCGCGCCAACCGCTCCTCCAGCGCCGCAATCCGCGCCTCCAGCTCTTCGATCCGCTCCACCGAAACCCCGCCCCCGCCACTGCGCTCCACCGGATTCTGCCGCGCCGCCATGATCGCCTCGGCATCCGCCGGATCACCCATGGCATGGGTGTAACGGTCCTCGCGCTGGCCCGCCTGGCGCGGAATCAGTACCGCCAACCCACGAGCGATCAGGCGTTCAAGCTGGTGCACTACCTGTTCGGTATCTTCGAATTCATGCATGCGCCCGCTGCGGGTCAGCAGTTCGTTGACCGTCTGCGGGCCGCGCAGAAACATCAGTCCGGTCAGGATCACCTGGGCCGGCACCAGCTCCAGGGCCTTGTCGACCTTGTGCTCCCAACGGTCGGCGCGGCTACCCATCACCAGTTTGGCGAAGCCGCGGCCTTCGAGGGCGCGCAGGCTCTGGCCGACCTGGCCCGGGGTCAGGTTCATCACCGGTTCCCGGCTGGTTTTCTGGTTGCAGGCGATCACCAGGGCATTGAGGGTCAGCGGATAGGATTCCGGGCTGGTGGCCTGTTTTTCGATCAGGGAACCGAGAATGCGGATTTCGGTGCTGTTGAGGCGCGGTTCGTCGAAGGTGGTTTCTTGCTCGGTGCTCACAGTGTCTTGAACCTCACTAACGGTTGATCTGGAAAATCACGGCTAATAAGACCTCGTTCAACGAGGTTAGTCGAGCATTGCCTGCATGCAGGCCTTGAATGCAGGCGGCATCGCCCATTCGGACTAGGCAAGGCTAACGATTCTGCCACATCTCCCCACCGCCAAACTCGCTGCTCAAAGGGGGCGTCGTTTCTCGTGCGCCCCGTCCAACGAGCAGAAGGCGCCGCGATGGAGTTTGCATTCAGCGACGAACAGGAAATGATCCGCGAATCGGCCGAGGGCTTCCTCGCCGATGTCTCGGATTCTGCCGCCGTACGCGCGGCCATGGTCAGTGAACGGGGTTTCGATGAAGCCCTCTGGCAGCGTTTGTGCCAGGAGATGTACTGGCCGGCGATCCACATCCCCGAAACCTACGGCGGCCTGGGCCTGGGCTTTGTCGAATTGGCGATCCTGCTGGAACAGATGGGCCGACGCCTCTTGTGCTCGCCGTTTTTCGCCACCGCCTGCATGGCCACGCCGGCCCTGTTGCTGGCCGGCAATCAGCAACAGAAACAGCACTGGCTGCCGCAGATCGCCGACGGCAGCGTCACCGCGACCCTGGCCTTCAGCAGCGCCAACGGCTGGGCGGCCGACGACGTGCAGGCCACGGTGGTCGCCGAAGGTGACGGGTTTGTTCTCGATGGCACCCTCAAGCACGTACTCGACGGCCACGGCGCCGACCTGCTGATCGTTGCCGCGCGCCTGCCTGGCTCCAGCGGCGAGGAGGGCATCAGCCTGTTTGCGGTCAAGGCCGATCAGGCCGGCATCGAACGGCAAATGCTGCCGACCATGGACCAGACCCGGCGTCAGGCGCGAATTCAACTCGATGGCCTGTACCTTTCAGCCGACTGCCTGCTGGGCGAAGCGGGCCAGGGCTGGCCGGTGCTGGAGCAGGTGCTGCAACTGGCCTGCGTGGGCCTGGCCGCCGAGCAGACCGGCGGCGCGCAACAGGTGCTCGACCTCAGCGTGGCCTACATGCAGGAGCGCCAGCAGTTCGGCCGTCCCATCGCCAGTTTCCAGGCCCTCAAGCACCGTGCCGCGGACATGATGCTGCAAGTCGAATGCGCGCGTTCGGCCAGCTATTACGCGGCCTGCGTGGCCCAGGAAGTCCTTGACCCTGAGGGTGATCCGCAGGTCGCCAGCGAGCTGCCGCTGGCGGCGGCGCTGGCCAAGGCGCAGTGCTCGGAAAGCTATTTCCACTGCGCATCCGAATCGATCCAGCTACACGGCGGCGTCGGTTTCACCTGGGAATACGACCCGCACCTCTACTTCAAACGCGCCCGTGCCAGCGAAAGCTTCCTCGGGCTGCCGGCCTGGCATCGCGAGCGGATTGCCACGGTGATTCTCGGGGAGCAGCCATGAAAATCAGTTTCAGCGAGCAGGACGAACGCTTCCGCCAGGAAGTCGCCGACTGGATGAGCGCCAACCTTTGCGGCGAGTTCGAGGCCCTGCGCTTTCGTGGCGGACCGGGGGACGAGCACATGTTTCCCGAGGAACGCAAAGCCTGGGAACGCAAACTCGCCGAGGGTGGCTGGACCTGTGTCGGCTGGGCGCCGGAGCATGGCGGGCGCGGCTTGTCGATCACCCGTCAGGTGATTTTCCACGAAGAGTACGCCCGCGCCGGCGGCCCCGGACGCATGGGGCATATCGGCGAAGGCCTGGCCGGGCCGACCATCGCGACCTTCGGCACCGCCGAGCAGCAACAGCGTTTCCTGCCGGGGATCGTCAGCGGCAACGAGTTCTGGTGCCAGGGTTACTCCGAACCGGGAGCGGGTTCGGACCTGGCCAACGTCAAGACCCGCGCCGTGCTGGACGAGTCGACCGGGCAGTGGCTGATCAGCGGCCAGAAAGTCTGGACTTCCCTGGCCCATGAGTCGGACTGGTGTTTTGTCATCGCCCGCACTGAACCTGGCAGCGTGGGCCATCGCGGCCTGTCGTTCCTGCTGGTGCCGATGGCCCAGGCACAGATCACTGTGCGACCCATCGAGCAACTGACCGGCACCTCGGAATTCAACGAAGTGTTCTTCGACGATGCCCGCACCGACGCGGCCAACATCATCGGCGCGCCAGGCGATGGCTGGAAGATCGCCATGGCGCTGCTGGGCTTCGAGCGCGGTGTGTCGACCCTCGGCCAGCAGATGCAGTTTCAGAATGAGCTGAACGAAATCATCGCCATCGCCAGGGCCAACGGCGCCGACCGCGATCCGATCCTGCGCCAGCGCCTGGCCGAAGCCTGGGGCGGGCTGCGGATCATGCGCTACAACTCGCTGCGCATGCTCTCGGGCAGCCAGGACGGTTCACTGCGCAAGGAGGCGACCATCTACAAACTGTTCTGGTCGACCTGGCATGCCAGCCTCGGCAAGTTGGCGATGGACGTGCTCGGCCCGCAGGCCGAATTGCTCGAAGCCGGCCCTTATCAACTGACCCGATTGCAGTCGCTGTACCTGTTCAGCCGCGCCGACACCCTCTACGGCGGCAGCAACGAAATCCAGCGCAACATCATAGCCGAGCGCGCCTTGGGAATGCCCAAGGAGCCGCGCCCGCGCGCCTGAAAGGAGAGAGTTCATGTCTGTACCTCAATATGTCGAAGGGCGCGGCCTGCTGCGCGGCAAGTCGGTGCTGATCACCGCGGCGGCGGGGGCGGGGATCGGTTTTTCCGCTGCGGTGCGCGCCGCCGAAGAGGGCTGTCGCGCGCTGATGATCAGCGATATCCACGAAGGCCGGCTGGCCGAGGCGGTGCTGAAAATCCGTGAAACCACCGGCCTGCAGGCGGTGTTCGGCCAGGTGTGCAATGTCACCGACGAAGCCCAGGTGCAACAGCTGATCGCCTGTGCCGAACGTGAGCTGCAAGGGGTCGATGTGCTGATCAACAACGCGGGCCTTGGCGGCTCGCGCTTGCTGGTGGAAATGGCCGACGAGGAATGGCACCGGGTCATCGACGTGACGCTCACCGGCACCATGCGCATGACCCGCGCCATGCTGCCGAAAATGATCGAGCGTCGCGCCGGAGTCATCGTCAACAACGCCTCGGTGCTGGGCTGGCGTGCGCAGAAGGAGCAATCCCACTACGCCGCCGCCAAGGCCGGGGTGATGGCCCTGACTCGCTGCGCGGCGGTGGAAGCCGCCGAACATGGCATCCGCATCAACGCGGTCAGCCCGAGCATCGCCCTGCACGATTTCCTGCGCAAATCCGCGCCCCAGGCCGTGCTCGACAAACTGGCGGCCAACGAAGCGTTCGGGCGTGCCGCCGAAGTCTGGGAAGTGGCCAACGTGATGATGTTCCTGGCCAGTGACTACAGCTCCTACATGACCGGCGAAGTGTTGTCGGTGTCCAGCCAGAGGGCTTGAAGATGGCGCGTATTTTCGACACGCCGATGGCCCTGTTCGAAGCGGCAGGCCAAGCGCTGGGCGTCAGCGACTGGCTGTTGCTGGATCAGGACCGGATCAATCTGTTCGCCGATGCCACCGGCGATCACCAGTGGATTCACGTCGACCCGGTGAAAGCTGCCAGCGGGCCGTTCGGCACCTGCATCGCCCACGGCTACCTGAGCCTGTCGCTGGTCAATCTGTTCCTGCCGCAGATCGTCGAGGTCCGTGGCCTGGCCATGGGCGTCAATTACGGCTGCGAGCGGGTGCGTTTTCCGTCCGTGGTGCGCGTCGGTTCGCGGGTGCGTGGCAGCGCGCAGTTGATGGCGGTGGAAGAGGTCAAGGGCGGCGTGCAGGCGACCATCCGCGTCAGCGTCGAGATCGAGGGCGAAGAGCGCCCCGGCTGCGTGGTCGACACCATCAGCCGTTACTACCCCGCCTGAGTCAGCATTTTCGAGGAATTGAGCATGAAAGAAGCCGTCATCGTTTCGACCGCCCGCACGCCCATCGGCAAAGCCTTTCGCGGCGCGTTCAACGACACCGAAGCGCCGCAAATGGGCGGCCACGTGGTGCGCGAAGCCGTGCGCCGGGCCGGGATCGAGCCGGGGGAGGTGGACGATGTGATCATCGGCGCCGCTGCCCAGCAGGGGACCCAGTCCTACAACCTGGGCCGCCTGTGCGCGATTGCCGGCGGCCTGCCGACATCGGTCGCCGGCATGGCGGTGGAGCGCCAGTGTTCGTCGGGCCTGATGAGCATCGCCATGGCTGCCAAAGGCATCATGTGCGATGAAATCGACATTGCCGTGGCCGGCGGCCTGGAGTCGATTTCCCTGGTGCAGAACAAGCACAAGAACCTTTACCGCAACCAGTCGAGTTCGGTGATCGATCTTGATCCGCACGCCTACATCCCGATGCTCGAAACCGCCGAGATCGTCGCCGCGCGCTACGGCATCTCCCGCGAGGAACAGGACGAGTACAGCTACCAGAGCCAGATGCGCACCGCCCTGGCCCAGAGCGCCGGACGCTTCGACCGCGAGCTGACGGCGCTGACCAGCCGCCAGGCGATCTTCGACAAGGCCAGCGGTGAGACCCGTCATGAACTGGTCACCCTGCAGCGCGACGAGTGCAATCGTGCGGACACCACGCTTGAAAGCCTGAATGCGCTGGAGCCGGTGTGGGCCGGTGGCCAGTGGAGCGACAAGGGCCGTTTCATCACCGCCGGCAATGCTTCGCAGCTGTCCGATGGCGCCTCGGTCTCGGTGCTGATGAGCGCGAAAATGGCCGAGAAGCGTGGCCTCGAACCGCTGGGGATCTACCGTGGCATGGCGGTCGCCGGCTGCAATTCCGACGAGATGGGCATCGGCCCGGTGTACGCCATTCCCAAACTGCTCAAGCGCCACGGCCTGACCATGGAGCACATCGGGTTGTGGGAACTGAACGAGGCCTTTGCCTGCCAGGTCCTGTATTGCCGCGACACCCTGGGCATTCCAGGCGATCGTCTGAACGTCAACGGCGGGGCGATTGCCATTGGTCATCCGTTCGGCATGTCCGGGGCGCGGATGGTCGGCCATGCGCTGATCGAAGGCCAGCGTCGTGGCGTGCGTTATGTGGTGGTGAGCATGTGCATCGGCGGCGGCATGGGCGCGGCAGCGCTGTTCGAGGTGGTGTGATGATCAGTGTCCAGCAGATTCAGTCGACCATGGAACGCTATGTGGAATTGGTCGATGCCGGTGATATCGAGGGGATTGTTGCGCTGTATGCGCAGGATGCGACTGTCGAAGATCCCGTCGGCCAGGTGCCCCTGCAAGGCCTCGAAGCGATCGCGGGTTTCTATCGCCAGGGATTGGGCGCAATGAAAGTCTCGGCCACCCGCACCGGCCCCGTACGCGTCACTTCCAACGGCTGCGGCGCAATGCCGTTTCGCGTTGACATGGAGTGGGGCGGACAGCCGTGCTCGCTGCATGTGATCGATGTGATGGAGTTCAACGCCGACGGCAAGATCCGCTCGATGAAAGCCTATTGGGGCGAAAGCAACATCGGCCCACGTTCTGCATAGAAAAAAACTGTGGGAGCGGCGGTGCGACGATTCGACTTGCCCGCGAAGGCGGCTTGTCAGGCGAAGATGATTTCACGGGACCGTGGCAGGCTTGAGATCGGTGTTCTGGGTCCGGCCCGTCTCATAGTAGGCCTTGAGGTTCTCGGCAATCTGCCGCACCACCTTGTCGAATGCCTTGCCCAAAAGCTTCTCCATCAACCTGCCACCGCGCAGGCTGTAGTGCATTTGCAGGGTGATGCGCGTCGCCTGTCCCGCAGGCTGCAAGGCATAACTGAAACTTGCCTGGCGAAACGGAAAGGGCGAGTCGTTGCTGTCCTTGTGCAACCGCAGCACGAATCCCGTACCTTCCTGCCATTGCACCACGCTTTCATCCAGGTACTGACCGCCCCTGCGCAATACCCGGCGGCTGGCGCCCACGCCCTCTTTGGGGCCGGGGTGGAAGTGGCTGCCGGTAAGGCCGGGGACGTAGTGTGGGGCCAGGCTCAGGTTGCTGAGTTTGGCCCAGGTGGTTTGTGGGGGGAGGTTGAGGAGCAGGCTGTGGCTGGCGGTTGCGGACATGTCTGGGGGCCTTGTGTTGGGTGGGTTTGTCAAAAGATCGCAACGGATCCGTGGTGACCATGAATTCTGTAGGAGCTGCCGCAGGCTGCGATCTTTTGAACTTGCTTTGAGAAAATCAAAAGATCGCAGCCTCGTTTCACTCGACAGCTCCTACAAGGGGCCGGCGGCATCGAGGAAGGCCGGGCGTTCGCCGCCGCCGTGAACGGCGATGTCTGCGCCGCTGACGTAACGGGCCAGGGGCGAGGCCAGGTAGAGGCAGGTATCGCCGATGTCCTGTGGGGTTGCCAGGCGCTGTAACGGGATGGTCGCCGCGACTCGGGCCAGACCGTTTTCGTCACCATAGTGCATCGCCGCCTGCTCGGTGAGGATCAGGCCAGCAGTGACGGCATTGACCCGCACCTTCGGCGCCCATTCCACCGCCAGCGAGGTGGTCAGGTTCAGCAACCCGGCCTTGGCCGCGCCATAAGCCGCCGTACCGGGAGAAGGGCGGGTCGCACTGACACTGCAGATATTGATGATCGCCCCGCCATCCACCTGACCCTGCATCACTTGATTGGCCTGCTGACAGAGATTGAGCGGCGCAAGCAGATTCAGGCGGATGATCGCCTCGCTGAACCGCGGCGAGGCCGTGGCGGCATCGGCATTCGGCGAGCCGCCGGCATTGTTGACCAGCACATCCAGGCGACCAAAACGCTCGACAATCTGCGCAATCAGTCCTGCACTCTGCTCCACATCACGCAAATCGCAAGCCACGAAAAACGCCTCGCGTCCACCACCGGCCGGCAGGCTGGCCGGCGCTTCGCGACCACAGATCACCACCTCGGCGCCGCACTCGAGAAAGCGCTGGCTGATGCCGCGACCAACCCCTTTGCCACCGCCGGTGACCAGTACCACTTTGCCGCGAAAGTCCATCGGATCAAGCATGGGATGCCTCGTTGTCTGGCTCGGGAATGCTGTCGATGCTAGGTCTGGCGCACCGCGCGGCCAACGTCCGAAAAGACTAGGGCGGCGTAGTCCTCTCGGACGATGTTGAGCACCCGGGCCCTCGGAATAATCCGGCGACAACAACAGGCCGGGAGGACACCTTATGGGCGCTTCAGCGCAAGGGCACTTCGTTACGCTGCCGGAAGGTTTGCAGCTGCACTATCTGGACACGGGCGGCAGCGGCGAGCCGGTGATTTTCATCCATGGCAGCGGGCCGGGCGCCAGCGGTCACAGCAACTTCAAGCAGAACTATCCGGTGTTCGCCGAAGCGGGCTATCGGGTCATCGTCCCGGACCTGCCGGGCTACGGCGCTTCGGACAAGCCCGACACCCTCTACACCCTCGATTTCTTCGTCAGCGCCCTGAGCGGTCTGCTCGACGCCCTGGACATCCCGCGTTGCGTGCTGGTGGGCAACTCCCTGGGCGGCGCGATCGCCATCAAGCTGGCCCTCGACCAGCCGCAGCGGGTCAGCCGCCTGGTGTTGATGGCCCCCGGTGGCCTGATGGAAAAGGAGCAGTACTACCTGCAAATGGAAGGCATCCAGAAGATGGGCGCCGCCTTTGCCAAGGGTGAGCTGAACGACGCGTCGGGCATGCGTCGCCTGCTGGCGCTGCAACTGTTCGATGCCAGCCTGATCAGCGACGAAACCGTCAACGAGCGGGTGGTCGTGGTGCAGCAGCAACCGGTGTGCGTGCTGTCGACCATGCAGGTGCCGAACATGACCGCGCGCCTGGCCGAACTGCAATGCCCGATCCTCGGTTTCTGGGGTATGAACGACAAGTTCTGCCCGTCGTCGGGGGCGCAGACCATGCTCGAACACTGCTCGCGCATCCGTTTCGTGATGCTCAGCGAATGCGGGCATTGGGTGCAGGTCGAGCACCGTGATGTATTCAATCGCCAGTGTCTGGCGTTTCTTCAGGAGGCCCGCGGATGAGCGTGCAATTGCGCCGTGAATTCGGCGAAGAGCTTTATCAGGCGCTGCTCAGCGGCTCGACACTGGCGCCGCTGACCGAGCGTTGGCCGGCCATCAGCATCGAAGATGCCTACCACATTTCCCTCTACGCGATTGAGCGGCGGGTGGCGGCCGGTGACCAGATCGTCGGCAAGAAAATCGGCGTCACCTCGGCGGCCGTGCAGCAGATGCTCAACGTGCACCAGCCGGATTTCGGCTTCATCACCCGGCAGATGTCGTTTGCCGATGACGCGCAGATTTCCCTGTCGGCCAACAAGCTGATCCAGCCCCGCGCCGAAGGCGAAATCGCCTTCAAGCTCAAGCGTGATCTGGTCGGCCCCGGCATCACCGAAGCCGACGTGCTGGAGGCCACCGAGTGCGTGATGCCGTGCTTCGAGATCGTCGACTCGCGGATTCACGAATGGCGCATCCGCATCCAGGACACGGTCGCCGACAACGCCTCCTGCGGTGTGTTCGTGCTCGGCGACAGCCAGGTCGATCCACGGCAGCTGGACCTGCCCAACCTGCGCATGCGCGTGTTCAAGAACGGCGCGCCGTTGAGCGAAGGCCTGGGCTCGGCGGTGCAGGGCAATCCACTGACGGCGGTGGCCTGGCTGGCCAACACCCTGGGCGCCTTCGGCATTCCGTTCAAGGCCGGGGAAATCATTCTGTCCGGCTCGCTGGTACCGCTGGAGCCAGCCAAAGCCGGCGACCGCTTCGAATTGACCATCGACGGCCTGGGCAGCGCCCGGGTGTCTTTCTGCGCCTGACTTGTGGGGTTTTAACCGGATGAGCAAGAAACTCAGAGCGGCCATTATCGGCCCGGGCAATATCGGCACCGATTTGCTGATGAAAATGTGTCGGTCGCAATGGATCGAGCCGGTGTGGATGGTCGGCGTCGACCCGCAATCCGAGGGCCTCAAGCGGGCCAGGGAGATGGGCGTGAAGACCACCGCCGAGGGCGTGGACGGCCTGTTGCCTCACGTTCTCGACGACGACATTCGCATCGCCTTCGATGCCACCTCGGCCTACGTGCACGCGCAAAACAGCCGCAAACTCAACGAGCTGGGAGTGATCATGATCGACCTCACGCCGGCGGCCATCGGCCCGTTCTGCGTGCCGCCGGTCAATCTCAAGGAGCACGCCTCGAGCCTGGCGATGAACGTCAACATGGTCACTTGCGGTGGCCAGGCGACCATCCCGATGGTGGCGGCGGTCTCGCGGGTGCAGCCGGTGGCTTACGGCGAGATCGTCGCCACGGTGTCATCCGGTTCGGTCGGCCCCGGTACGCGGCAGAACATCGACGAGTTCACCCGCACCACCGCAGGTGCCGTGGAGCAGATCGGCGGTGCCCGGCGCGGCAAGGCGATCATCGTGATCAACCCGGCGGAGCCGCCGCTGATGATGCGCGACACCATCCATTGCCTGACCGACGAGGAGCCGAACCAGGATGCGATCCGCACGTCGGTGTTGCAGATGGTCCGTGAAGTGCAGCGCTATGTGCCCGGCTACAAGCTGATCAACGGGCCGGTGTTCGACGGGCGCAAGGTGTCGATCTTCATCGAGGTCGAGGGCCTGGGCGATTTCCTGCCCAGGTCCGCCGGCAACCTGGACATCATGACTGCCGCCGGTTTGCGCACCGCCGAGATGTTCGCCGAAGAAGCCCACAAGGGCACCCTGCAACTGCCTGTCCGTTGAGTGGAGAATCCCGATGAATTTGCAAGGTAAGCGCGTCCGTCTGCACGACATGAGCCTGCGCGACGGCATGCACGCCAAACAGCACCAGATCAGCCTGGACCAGATGGTCGCCGTGGCCACAGGGCTCGATGTGGCCGGCGTGCCATTGATCGAAATCACCCACGGCGATGGCCTGGGCGGGGCTTCGCTGAACTACGGTTTCCCGGCCCACAGCGACGAGGAATATTTCGCCGCGGTGATCCCGAAGATGCAGCAGGCCAGGGTTTCGGCGCTGCTGTTGCCGGGGATCGGGACCCTGGACCATCTGAAGATGGCCCATGAGCACGGCGTCTCGACCATTCGCGTGGCCACCCACTGCACCGAGGCGGATGTCTCCGGGCAGCACATCGGCATGTCGGCGAAGATGGGCCTGGATACCGTAGGCTTTCTGATGATGGCGCACATGGTCAGCGCGCAAAAGCTGCTGGAGCAGGCGCGTTTGATGGAGAGCTATGGCGCCAACTGCATCTATTGCACCGACTCGGCGGGCTACATGCTGCCCGATGAAGTGACGCAGAAGATCGGCGCCCTGCGCGCGGGCCTGAGTGCCGGGACTGAAGTGGGTTTCCACGGTCACCACAACATGGGCATGGCCATCGCCAACTCCCTGGCTGCGATCGAGGCGGGCGCGGCGCGCATCGACGGCTCGGTGGCGGGGCTGGGCGCGGGGGCGGGCAACACGCCGCTGGAGGTGTTCGTCGCGGTGCTGGAGCGCATGGGCGTCAACAGTGGCGTGGATCTGTACAGGATCATGGACGTGGCCGAAGACCTGGTGGTGCCGATGATGGACCAGCCGATCCGCCTGGACCGCGATGCGCTGACCCTGGGTTATGCCGGGGTCTACAGTTCCTTCCTGCTGTTCGCCAAGCGCGCCGAACAGAAATACGGCATCGCCGCCCGTGAGCTGCTGGTGGAACTGGGGCGTCGCGGGACCGTGGGTGGTCAGGAAGACATGATCGAGGACCTGGCCCTGACCCTGTCGCGGGCCCGGGGCGTGTTGCCGACCTGATCGTTGCGGGCAATAAAAAACCACCGGTGATTCGGTGGTTTTTTTATGTCTTGCGGTTTATTCAAGGCAGCAGACTGCGCACCAGCGGCGGGTAGCAGCTCATCGCATTGCTCGAACAGCTGAAATACGCCGTGGCCGGGCGATAGGCCTCGTTCTTGAACAACTGGCAAAGACTGGCGGAACTGCCGGCACAGACGATGATGAACAGAGCGCAAGTGGCTTTACGCATGGCGGCCTCGGTACGGTTTTATTGTTGTAGAAGCAGGGTATTGCGGCGAGGTGCAAGGGGCTTCGTCCGAATGGACTACCCAGACCACTGTAGGAGCTGCCGCAGGCTGCGATCTGTTGATCTTGCCTTTAAAAGATCGCAGCCTCGTTGCACTCGACAGCTCCTACACAAAGCCGGCGGTGGTCACAAAACCTGTGGGAGCGGGCTTGCCCGCGATGGCGGTGTGTCAGGCGCCACGTTGCGCCAACGCCCCCATCGCCATGAACAACGCCGCAATCGCCCGGGCTTCGTGGAGTTCGCCGCGGGCGACGAGGTCGGGGATTTGGGTGAGGGGGATGCGCAGGCATTCCAGGGCTTCGGGTTCGTCGCCTTGCAGTTGGCAGGGGCTCAGGTGTTCGGCCAGGACGACCTGGTAACGATGACAGAGGTGCCCCGGCGCGAGCGTCAGTTCGCCCAGTTCGGTCAGTTGCGCGGCACGCAGGCCGACTTCTTCACCCAGTTCGCGCTGCGCCGCCTGCAGGTAATCTTCATCGGGCTCGGCGCCGCCCTTGGGCAGGCCGAGGATGGTTTTCTCCACGCCCACCGCATATTCGCGCACCAGCAGCACATGCTCCGGATCAGGCATCGCCACCAGCATCACCGAGCGATACCCGGTGCCGCGCAGGCGTTCGTAAACCCGTCGCTGGCCGTTGCTGAATTGCAGGTGCAGGGCTTCGATCTGAAAATGGCCGCTCTCGGCCAGCAGTTCGGTCTTGAGGATGGTTGGACAGTTGCGCATGGGTCGTACCCCCGTTTGGGACATGGCCACTGTGCGCCGTACAACCTGGGCCGCCATCGTCCAAGCGGACGAGGGCGGTCATCGTTGCACAAACAAGTCGGTCAGCCGAGCGTCGCCACGCTGCGCAAAATCAGCCGTACCAACATGGTCTGGCGAGTCACGCCGGTCTTGGAGAAGGTCGAACGCAGATGCGCCCGCGAAGTGTTGCGGCTGATGCCCAGCTCTTCCGAGGCTTCATCCAGGGTCAGGCCGTTGGCCAACAACATCGCCAACTGAGTCTCCGCCGGGGTGAAGTCGAACAGCGCCCGGACAATCTCCTGAGGCGCGGTGGATTGCTGCTCCGGGTCGCTGATGAAAATCGCCACGGTGGGGCACTGCTTGCCTTCGCTCCAATCCGTGAGCGGCACCGAGCGCACGATGATCCCCAGATCCGCCTTGCCCGAAGGCCGCTGCACCCGCAGTGCTTCGACCACCGAGGGGTTGCTGCTTTTCTGCGACAGCAGCGACTGCTTGACCAGGCGCCGGAACTCCTGGGTATCGCGCGCCGTGCCCACCTGCAAACCATCGTTGACCAGCTTGATGCCATCCTTCTCCTGGATCAGCCGGTCGGCCACCTGATTGGTCTGCAATACCTTGCCCGACTCATCGAGAATGATCGTGCCCACCGCCATCTGATTCACCGCGCCGGCGTACAGGTTGCGCTCGGCCTCGATGCGGTTGAGCTGCATGTGAATCTTGATCGAACGCTCAAGATGCGGAATGAACTGCGCCAGCACCGCCTTTTCTTCATCGCCGAACGGCTTGTCCTCGCGACCGCGACTGATGCGGATCCGGCACTGCGCGCCATCGTTGGTGTTGATGTCGGCGCCGAGAATGTGGAACACCCCCACCGGCTCGAGGAAGTTCTTGTAGAACTCCGACTGCAGCCACTCGTCGGTGGAGAGGAATTCGGCCGACGTCACCACCTGCCGGTTGGGCAGGCCGACAAAGGGGTCGAGGCTGAAAAAGTGCGTGTTGTACGACGCGGTCGCCTCGGTCGAGGTGCCGGTGGTGTTGACCATCAGCCCGTCCACATGGGCGCTGGGCGGGCGCAGGATGAAGGTCACGTACTTGCTGTTCAGGTGCACGTTGAGCTGATTGAGAAAGGTGGCCCATGGAATGGTTTCCAGCGGGCCCTGATAGAGGTTGCCGATCAAATCACTGAACGTATCGAGGCAGAGACTTTGTTGCATAGGTAAAACCATTTTTATTATTAGCGTTGGCGGTGGCCGAGAATAAGCGCCGTTATCGACTCCTTGCAACGCTCGGACCCGGGGCCTGACGGGCGGCTGCCGGTCAGGCCGCGGGAGCGCGACGGGCTGCGGATCAGGCCTTTTCGCAGGCGCGCACGACGAACTTCTTGTGCTCGGCCACGTCCGCCGACAGCGCGGCGACATCGGTGTAGAACTGCTCGTACCAGCGGCGCAACTGATAGACCGGGCCGTCGCCGTCGCACAGCAATGGGTTGTCGACGCGGGTCTTGCTGTGCCAGATCGCCACGTCTTCGTAGAAAGCGGCCTGGGCCTGTTGCACGTAGGCCTTGGCCATCGCCTGATTCTGTTCTTCGCTCAGCCCCGCAATCTTCTTCACCAGCACGCCGTAGCGCAGGGTGAAACTGTCCAGATCGATCGGCACATGGCAGTTGAGCAGGATCGAATGAATCGGCTGGCCGTTCATCGCGCCGGTCATCTCGGTGATCTGATAGGCCGGGCCAAAATAGGTGGCCTCGGTGCTCAGTACGCTGTCACCGGACAGGCGCTCGCTGCGGGCTCTCATGATCTGCGTGGCCAGGTGGCCTTCGAAGACGTTGATGAACTCGTCCACCGGCGCGCCGTGCACCGTGCCGAAGTGCGCCATGTCGGCGATGTTGTCGATCAGCTCGCGGCAGTTGGTGCCGATCTGCAATTCGGCGACTTCCCAGGCGGCCCACTCGTCACTGAAACAGGCGTCGATGCGCGGGATGCGTTGCTCGGGCAGCGGCGGGTTGCCTTCCGGGTCGTTCCAGACGAACAGCAGCCGGTTTTCTTCCATGATCGGCCAGCTTTTGATTTTGGCCCGTGGCGGAATGCGCTTGGCGTAGGGAATGTCGTCGCACACGCCGTCCGCACCCCAGCGCCAGGCGTGGAACGGGCAGCGGATCGAGTTGCCTTCCACGCAACCGGTGCTCAGGTCGGCGCCCATGTGCGGGCAATAGCCATCGAGAACATGCAGCTCGCCGTCTTCACCCTGGAAGGCCACCAGCTTGGTGCCGAACACCTCCAGGCGATGGGCCTTGCCGTCGCGGTATTGCGCGGCCAGGCCCAGGCAATGCCAGCCGCGGGCATAGCGGTCTTCCAGCAGTTTGGCTTCGATGCGGTGCAGGTTACTCATCTTATTATTCTCCCAAGGGATCACGGGGTTGGCGCATGTAACGGATTCTGCCGCCCCTGTAAAAGCCGGCATCGTCTGAATGGACGATGGCCGCCAAACCCCGGCCGGCTCTACTGGCGCCATTGGACCCATGGCAGGAGTTGGCGATGAATAATGAACAAGGGCCGGTGGCGGTGATTACCGGGGCCGCCAGCGGCATCGGTCGCGGCCTGGCCGGGCACGCGGCCGCGCGGGGCATGCGCCTGGTGCTGGCGGATCGGGATGCGGCGGGGCTGCAGAGCCTGTGCGATGAACTGAAAGCGGGCGGTGTACAGGCGGTGGCCTGCGTCACCGATGTCGGCGATGTGCAGCAGGTCGAGCGCTTGCGTGACTGCGCCGTCGAGCAGTTCGGTGGGGTGGATCTGCTGTTCAACAACGCCGGGGTGATGCAGACCGGCTTCAGCTGGGAGATCACCGATGCGCAGTGGCAGCGGATGCTCGACGTCAATCTGGGCGGGGTGCTCAACGGTATCCGCACGTTTGTGCCGCTGTTGCTGAGCCAGGGCCGTGGAGCCCACGTGATCAATACAGCATCGCTGGCCGGCCTGGTCAGCAGTCCGCTGATGGCGCCCTACAACGTAACCAAGCAGGCGGTGGTCGCCCTCAGCGAAACCCTGCATTACGAACTGGCCATGCTCGGTGCGCCGGTGACCGTCTCGGTGCTGTGCCCGGGGCCGGTGGCCAGTGAAATCATGGCTTCCAATCAAGTTGCCGATTCAGCCGGATCGTCCTTCAGCCAGCTGCTCGACAACACCATTCGCCAGGGCATGACCCCGGCCGAGCTTGCGGCCCAGGTGTTCGCCGCCATCGATGAAAAGCGCTTCTGGATCCTGCCGCACAAGGGCTTCAAACCGGCCCTGGAGCGGCGGGTGCAGAGCATCCTGCAAGAGACCAATCCACTGTTTCAAATGACCGATGTAGAGGACGATGCCCATGCCGCTGGATAAACAGATCGCGACGGTGCTGCAGCAGTTTCGCGACTTGCCGGAACCTGATTTCAGCCAGGTGGACGCCGTGCAGTACCGGCAGTTTTCCGACAACCTGCTGCCGGCCATTCCCGGCGATCCGATGAGCGAGGTGCGTGAACTGCGGGTGGCCGGCGCGGACGGTGAGCTGGATGCGCGGCTGTATCGGCCGTCTGAGGAGGGCAACCTGCCGCTGCTGGTGTTTTTCCATGGCGGCGGATTTGTCATGGGCAATCTCGATACCCACGACAATCTGTGCCGCTCGCTGGCTCGCCAGACGGAAGCGGTGGTGGTGTCGGTGGCGTATCGCCTGGCGCCGGAGTATCACTTCCCGGCGGCGCCGCTCGATTGCTACGCGGCCACCTGCTGGCTGGTCGAGCATGCCGCCGCGCTGGGCGTCGATGCCAGCCGCCTGGCGTTGGCCGGGGACAGCGCCGGGGGCAATCTGGCGCTGGCGGTCAGCCAACTGGCGGCGCAGCGCCAGGGGCCGAAGATCAGCTATCAGTGCCTGTTCTATCCGGTGACCGATGCCCGTTGCGACAGCCGTTCCTATGAGGATTTCGCCGAGGGTTATCTGCTGAGCAGCGCGATGATGTACTGGTTCTGGCAGCAGTATCTGCAGGACACCGGGCAGGGCGATGATCCGCTGGCCTCGCCGTTGCGGGCCGAGTCGTTGGCGGGGTTGCCGCCGACCACCTTGATTACCGCCGAGTTCGATCCGTTGCGCGATGAGGGCGAGGCGTTTGCCGCGCGTTTGCAGCAGGCGGGTGTCGCGGTGCGGGTGCAACGCTGTGAAGGCATGATCCACGGATTCATCAGCATGGCGCCTTTTGTCGAGGGCGCGGCGCGGGTGTTGTCCGAAGCGGCGGCTGATGTCCGCGGGGCACTCAATTGAACGGCGCGGCGGAGTTTGTGTTCGACAGTGTGCCGCGGTTGATCGAGGCCATTGCCGACGGGCAGATGGTGGTGATCACCGACGACGAGAAAAACGGCGAGGGCTCGTTGCTGATGGCCGCCGAGCAGGCCGGGGCCGATGCGGTCACGTTCATGGCGGTGCAGGCGCGAGGATTGATCTGCCTGGCCCTGACCGAGCAACGTTGCCGGGCGCTGGGGCTGGACCTGATGGTGCCCAATTCCCGGGCCCGGCATGGGGTGGGGTTTACCCGCTCCATCGAGGCGGCGACCGGGGTGTCCACCGGCATTTCGGCGGCGGACCGGGCGCGCTCGATTCAGGTGGCGGTCGACCCGGCCAGCGGGCCGGCGGACCTGGTGCAGCCGGGGCACATCTTTCCGGTGCAGGCCTTGCCGGGCGGGGTGATGCAGCGGGCCGGGCATGTCGAGGCGGCGTGTGATCTGACGCGGCTGGCGGGACTACAGCCGGCGGCGACGCTGGTGGGGATTCTCAATGAAGAGGGCGAACTGGCCCGTGGCGCCGAGCTGCATGCCTTTGCCTGGCGGCATGGGTTGAGGATTGGCAGCGTTGCCGATCTGATTCACTACCGGATTCTTCATGAGGGCACGATCGAGCGTGGCGGTGAGTATCCTTTGCATACCCGCCATGGCGAGTTTCGGGTGACGACCTATCAGGACACGTATCAGGGCGCGATGCATCTGGCTCTGGTCAAGGGCCGGATCGACAGCGCCGAGCCGGTGCTGGTGCGGGTGCAGAGTATCGAGACCTTGCGTGATGCCCTGGGTTGCGAGAGTGAGGGCGGGGCGCAGCAGTGGACCCTGGAGCGCTCGCTGGCGTGCATCGCGGCGGCGGGCTGTGGCGTGCTGGTGCTGCTGGCACAAAAGGAAACCGCCGACAGCGTGCTCGAACAGTTGCGCCTCAGCACCGGGGCCAAACCCCGCACTCCACAGTTCCCGCAGCGCACCCTGGGCATCGGCGCCCAGATACTGCGCGACCAGAAGGTCCGCAAAATGCGCCTGATGAGCTCCCCGGTGCCCTACAAGGCCGTGTCGGGATTCGATCTGCAAGTCACCGAGTTTGTGCCTTTCCAGCCTCCGATCCAAGGCACCCGCAAAACCCACAGTGATTTGGGTTGGTCCACAGATTCTGTGTAGGAGCTGCCGCAGGCTGCGATCTTGCCTTTACAAGATCGCAGCCTCGTTGCACTCGACAGCTCCCACAGTGATGTGTGTTGATCCACGACTTTAAGGCTTGATGCCCTTCAACATCCCCTCCGCCCGATCCTGCACCACCTGCGGCGCGGTCATGTTGCCGTCGATCACGGTGATCACCGCATGCCCCTGCCACAGCTGATAGGCATCGGCCTTTTGCTGGGTGGCGGTGGGGGTGGCGGG
>NZ_JABFMP010000051.1 GCF_013359595.1 Pseudomonas sp. C1C7
GGGCAAAGCCCCTGAGTCGGGGGGGGATTGGGGGAAGTGGGCCCGCAGATTGGCTAGTGCTTAAACCCCATCCCTACAGGTCCTGCGGCAGGTCCACCAATGTGGCCCGTTCTTACGCCTACTGTTTGCGCCACATCCCGGGCGATGTGCCGAACTGCCTTTTGAACGCCCGACTGAACGCCGCCTCCGACTCATACCCCACCGCAAACCCGATCTGCGCCACATTCCCCCGGCCTTCACGCAGCTGCTGCGCGGCCACGTGCATGCGCCAGAGCGTCAGGTATTGCATCGGCGGTTGCCCGACCAAGGTGGTGAATCGCTCGGCGAACACCGAGCGCGACATGCCCACTTCAACGGCCAAACCTTCCGCCGTCCAGTTTTCGGTCGGGCGGGCGTGGAGCAGGGCCAGGGCGCGGCCGATCTGCGGGTCGCGCAGGCCCGCCAGCCAACCGCGGCGCTCGGCCGGCAGGCTGGCGACGTACTGGCTGACGGCTTCGACGAACAGCAGTTCCGACAGCTTGGCGATCACCGTCGTCGAGCCAATCCGTCCCGCCGCGATCTCGCTGACGGCGAAACGGAACGAGCTTTCGATCCAGGTGCCCGAGGCGGTCGCGCGCAGGTCCAGTTTCAACAACGGTGGCAGCGACGACAGCAACGGACTGAAGGGCGTTTCGGAACCGAGAAAACCGCACAGCAACTGCGTGGCCACTTCGCCGCCTCCGCCGAATCGAATGCGGGAAATGCCACCGACGTCGGGCGGCTGGATGACGTCTTTCACCGGCATCGGGGCGATGCTCAGGTCGCTGCCGAAGGTATGGGTGTGGTTGTGCGGCAGCAGCACCAGTTCGCCGGCCTGCACGTCGATAGCGGTCTCGCCTTCGACCCGGATCTGCATGCAACCGGCGGCGACGAAGTGCGATGCGATGACATGCCGGGGCGCCTGCTGAAAGGGTTTGCAATCCTCTTCCGACATCCGCCCGTTGATGCACCAGGGCGCGGTGAGTTCGGCCTCGAGGAACACCCCTCCAGACAGCCGGATGACACGCAGTACATCGGACAGCGCATCGAGCATTGGCCAGACCTCAGTCTCAGCTCTCGGTTTCGGTTCCGGACGCCGGAGCAGGTATTCCGGCGCATCGGTCATTCAACACCGCAATGGCGAGGCCTAGATTAGCACCAACGCGGAACCGGCGATCCAGGCGCCATCGGCGGCCTTCATCGAGGGTCATTGGCTCCGGCGTTATCGCTAACTGGCACATCCCTATTCGACCAGGCAATCCGGAGATCAATGTGAATACCGTCGTGACCGTACCCAGCTCCTTACTCGGCAAAGCTGCCGCCAATGTCGATCGCTATGCGCAAATGGTCAAAGCATCGAAGAAAGCCGAATGGCAGATCGACCGCGATCTGCTACAGGACCGCCGCTTTGATTTTTCGCGCAAATTCCTCCCCGACGGTCTGTCACAGGTCGACCGTCTGAGCTTTCTCGGCGTCGACGAAGCACGCCTGCTCAGCCAGATCCAGGGGCGCACCTATGCGTATCTGTTCGGCCTGGTCGAGCGTTTCATCAGCGCCAAGATGCTTGATCAGGGCAGGGCCCATGTGTTCGACGATCAGTTGGCGCTGGAGGCGCTGGTGCGTTTCTCCAACGACGAAATCAAGCATCAGGAGCTGTTCCGGCGCATTGAAATCATGATGGGTGAGCAATTGCCGGCCGGCTATCGCCAGGTGGCCGATCCCAACGAGGTGGCCCGTGCGGTACTGGCGGCCAGCAGTTGGTCGGTGCTGGCACTGACCTGCCATATCGAGCTGTTCGTGCAGACCCACTACAGCCAGAGCATCGCCCCGCGCGAAGAGCTGTGCCCGCTGTTCAAGGACGTGTTCAAGTTCCACTGGAAGGATGAAAGCCGGCACGTGGTGCTCGACGAACTGGAGTGGCAGGCCGAACACGCCAAGCTCTCGCCGGCCGAGCGCGACCTGGCAGTGGATGACCTGATTGTCCTGGTGACGGCCGTGGACGGCATCCTGCAGGCCCAGTCGGCGGCGGATACCGAGTACTTCATCCGCAGCGTTTCGCGCACCTTCAGCGCCGATGAACGCGCGCGAATCAGCGATGGCCTGCTGGGGGCCTACCGTTGGCAGTACATCGTCTCCGGCGTGCAGCATGCACACTTCGGCAAGCTGCTGACGAGCATGACGACGCCGGCACAGATGTCGAGGATCCAAGCGGCGCTGGCGCCCATCCTGGAAAGCTGATCCCGCACGCGCGACCGACATTTCATCGGTCGCGCGATTTTTTGTGGGCCGTCGGTCCGGCGTTATCCCAGGTTCCCTGCTATTAATTTAGGGTGCAGGAATGCAAATCTTTCGGGGAGCGTGTCATGAATCCATCCGTGCGTATCGGCATCGTCGACGACCATCCGTTGTTGCGCGAGGGCGTTGCCAATACCTTGAAAAGACGCCCGGACCTTCAGGTGGTGGAGCAGGGCGCGAGTGCGGACGATGCCAGGGAAATCGCCGAACGGGTGAGCCCGAATGTGATGTTGATGGACGTCAATATGCCCGGCGACGTGTTCGCCGCGGTGCGTTTCATCACCACTCAGCTGTCGGATGTGAAAGTGCTGATGCTCACGGTTTCCGAGTCCGAGAACGATGCCTTCCTGGCGCTCGAGGCCGGCGCCAGCGGCTATGTCTTGAAAGGGATCAGCGGGCCGCAACTGGTCGAGGCGATCAGGGCGATTGCCCGGGGCGAAACCTTCATCTCCCCCGAGCTTGCGGACAAACTGCTGAGCAACACCAAAAAGCACGAAGCGCAAATGCCGAAGTTCGATTTGACCCCGCGTGAGGAGGAGGTCATTCGTGAGGTTTCAAAAGGGCTGACCAACCGGGAAGTGGCGAGCAAGCTGCTGATCAGTGAAAAGACCGTCAAGCACCACATGGGCTGCGTGATGCAAAAACTCAATGCGCGAAATCGCGTGGAAGCGGTCACCGTCCTGCGGCGGTATTGGGAGCACGAAGCGGTCGAGCGACTTCGCTTCGCCGCCGAAGAAACCTCCCAGGACGCTGACTAGAGTCGAAATTGCGCATTGACCGACGTGCCGGCGGCGCTGGAGTCAATGCTGAACAACCCTCCCAATGATTCGACGCGATAACGCAAGCCGGCCAGCCCCAGCCGGCTCCTGCCTGATTTATCGAGCTCGAAGGCGTCGTCCGACAGGCCCGGCCCACTGTCCCGGACGCTGATGTTCAGTATCCCGTTGATGTACTTCGCCTGGACCGTCTGACCCTCGCCGTTGGCATGGCGGTAGGCGTTGTTGAGCACTTCCTGCACGAAACGGTACAGGCAGAGCTTGAGCGGCATCGAGGTGACCTTCGGCAGCGTTCCGATGTTCAGGGCCACCTGGGTGCCGGTCCGTTGCTCGTGCCGCTGCGCCACCAGATGCAACTCTTCCACCAGCGTCAGATCGTTGATTTCCGGCAGGGCCAGACCTCGAGACAGATCCCGCACCTCACGCAAGGCGTCGGTGGCCGCGCCGCGAATGGTTTCCATCGACTCCTGATCCACGTTCGAGCAGTTCTCGGCCAGATCGTCGAGGCGGATCAGAATCAGGGTCAACAGCTGCGCCGGGCCGTCGTGCAAGTCCGCGCCGATGCGGCGCAGGGTCAGTTCGTTGACCCGGGAAAACTCCTGGGTCGCCGTGGCCATCTTGCGTTGCAGTTCGGCGTTGCTGATGTGCAGGCGGGTCTGCTCCTGCAAGCGCAGGCGCAGGGCCACCTGCTGGCGCTGGATGATCTTGTCGCCACGGCGCACGATGAAGAACAGCAGCGTCAGCATCGCCAGCGTCGCGGCGCCGACCACCGTCCAGACCTCCTTGCGGATGCGATTGATCTCGACCTTCAGGCTCTCGGCTTTTTCATAGAATTCGCCCACGGCAACGATCTTGCTGGAACCGGCATCGCGCAGGGGCGCGTAAATTTCATAGAGGGGCAGGTCGAGTTTGCGCTCCCACTCGTTCTCGTCCTGGGACGGGTCCTCGACGTCGGTGACCACCCTGCCCTTGAGCGCCTCGCCGACATGCTCCAACGGGAATTTGTGATTGGTAATGGCCTTGTTGGTGCTGTACACCACCGTGCCATCGGCCCGCCAGATCTTGATCGAAACGATGTGCTGCTTGAGCGCATGACTCTGGGTGAGCCGGTCCAGGGCCTGGACACTGGATTCGGAGAGGGTATTGCTGTTACTCATTTCCTGCACAAAGGGCTCCAGAAAGGTCCCCATGTATTGCGCGCCCGCGGCCGCGGCGCTGTTCACCGCGGCATTTTCGATGTTTTCGCTCACCAGATTGCCCACGGAAAACATGGTCAACCCGAGGATCACAGCCGCAATGATCACAAAGCGCGTCGAGTTGCTCAGCTGCCGCGCCCAGAACCGAGCCCCCCAGCTGCCATTTCGATGCTCATCGATCGGAGGGGTGGATTCGAACAGAGGCTCATTGTGATGCGCGATGAACGTCGCGTCTTTTGAGTCGACCTTTGCGTCTTTTGTCATGGGATGGGTTCTCCGCTGCCTCCATTCAAGAAGTGTAGGCTTCTTCACCCCGCATGCCGCGCCCTGTAGTCGCTGCCGAAGGCGCGATCTTTGTTGATGGACTTCAACGCCGACCGAACGCCAACCGCGCCGCAAACAGCACAAAAATCATCCCCGTGGTGCGATCCATCCACTTGATCACGCGCTCGCGTCGCAGAACGCTGGCCAGCGGTTGGGTTGCGCCGATCAGGGTGGCGGACCAGATCAGGCCGAGTACCACGTGAATGCTCACCAGACCGAAGGTCCAGGCGATCAGGTTTTGCCCCTGGGGAATGAATTGGGGGAGGAAGGAGACGTAGAAGATGCCGACCTTGGGATTGAGCACGTTGCCCAGCATGCCCTTGAGGAACCAGTTGGCGTTCGGCTTGCCATCGGTTTCGACGGGGGAGAGCGAGCGGCGAGGGCGCAGCAGCATGTTCAGCCCGAGCCAGGCCAGGTATCCGGCGCCGCAGTACTTGAGCAGGTTGAATGCCAGTTCCGAGACTGCGATCAGGGCGCCCAGGCCAAAGGCGACAGCGGCGCCCCACAGCAGACAGCCGGCATTGATGCCCAGTGCGGCACGAAACGCCTGTTGTCGGCCTTCCACGGTGGCGGTTCTCAGGACCAGGGCGGTGTCCAGGCCGGGAGTCAGGGTCAGTACCGTGGCGGCGAGGGTGAAGGCGAGCAGGCTGTCGAAGATAGACATGGGCGGTGGCTTGCGCGTGAGGATGGCCGCACGGTAGCACATGTCCCGAAGCGTCAAAACACGATCCCTGTATGCGGTGTTCACAAAAGTTTGGTTTCTACGCCGTTTTACGCTGCGCACTTTCCTTGCGTTCAACCACCTTGAACGTCAGTCGCACCAACGTTCCCTTCTGATCAAGACTGCTCAACGTCGCCTCGCCACCAAAGCTCTCCATGATCTGCTTGACCATGATCAGCCCGATGCCGAGCCTGCCGTCCTTGGTCGTGTAGAAGGACTTGAAGGCCGCCATTTCCTGCAGTCTGGACAGTCCGTATCCGGTGTCATGCAGGGTCAGATGCAGCCATTGCTGGGTTTCATCCAGCTCGGCGCGGATGGTCAACGTTCCCCCGCCAGGCATCGCCTCGATGGAATGGGCGATCACGCTGTTGAGAATCTGCGACAGCAGCAGCGGGTTGCTAACTACACGGGGCGTCGGCTCGTTGCTGAAAATCACCTGGATCCTGGATTGACCCAGTTGCGTGGCGAAAGTGCCCAGCGTGGCCTGTACCCCCATCATCGGTTCCACCAGTTCGGCTTCTCCGCGAATCGGTCGCAGGCACAGCAGCAGTTCATGCACCCACTTCGACATCCGGTCCACCTGACTGACGATATCGGCGATGTTCTTGCGCGCGGGCTGACCCTCCGCTTCATCCGCCAGCTCGGCACTGGAGCGAATGCAGGCCAGCGGATTGCGCAGGCTGTGGGCAACCGCCGTGGACATCTCGATCAGCCCCAGGTAAGTCTTGTTGGCCACCAGTTGCGCCTCCTGCGACGCCAGTTGCGCCGACGCCCGTCGCACCATCCAGTACAGCCCGAAGTACAGCAGGACACCGCCCAGCGCCGTGGACAGCCAGATGATCCAGTGGCCGCGCTCGAGCCTTTCGACCAGGTCGGACGGCTCCTTGTAGATTTCCACCATCACCAGCGTGTTGCCCAGGTCGTCCATCAGCGGGATGTAGCTCTCGATGAAGAACGCTTTCGGTGGATGCAAAAACTGCTGCTCGGGGCGCGCTTCTTCAGCCGCGCTGTATTTGGTCGATACACGGTCCTTGGCCTGGAAGGCGGCTTCCAGTGCTTCGTCGTTGAGAAACTGCTTGCCGATCAGCTCGGGATTGGTCGACCAGATCACCGTCCGCTGCGGCGAGTAGAGGCTGATCAGCAAAGAATCGGGCAGGTGCGACAGATGATCGAAAAACTCCGAGCGCGCCCGTAGCCGGTTCTGCGTCAATTCATGGGAAAGCACGCCATACGGAGGCGCCGCCAGCACATCGGCCACCCGCATCCCGGTGAGCCCGTGATGGCGGATCTCGCCGGCGGCGATGGTCTGGATGAATTGCGCTGACAGCAGCGCATCGCGTTCCAGGCTTTCGATCACCAGATACTGGGTCGACACCGTACCCAGGCCAAAGGCGATGATGCTGACGAGAAAAAAACTGATCAGCGAAAACCAGCGCAGAAGATTGAATTGCCGCGTCGGCGCGATGGCGTCGGCGGCTCCCCGGGGCAGGCGATTGAACAGTGCTGAAATGGCAGCCATGGGGAATGTCCTGTCAGTGTTTCGTTTCCCTGTGCAGCAATCAGGGCTTGTACTTCAAGCCTGTAGTTACTGGAGCATGGTTCATGCCAAATCGGCGGCCAGATCCGATGCCAGAGCCGTCAGCCCTTGAGCGAAGGCAGGTGGGCAAAGGAGAGGTTTTGCACCGGGGCGCAATAGCCAGATTTGGGGCAAATTCCCCAGTCCTTGCCCCGAATCCGCAAGCAACCTATCGACCATGCGCCGCATCGGCCAATTGCCCGGCATCGACCCGCACAAACACCGAGTCGCCCACCGCCGTCAGCACCTCGCCGGCGAACACTTCGCAGATCACCCGGGTCTTGCGCCCGACGTCGCCTTCCACTCTGGCCCGCAATGTCAGCGGCACGCCCATGGGGGTGGGTTTGATGAACTTGATGCCCAGATTGCCGGTGACGCAGTTGATGCGTGGCAGGCTGGCGACTTCGCGCTGTTCGGCGCGGTAGTGCCAGGCCATGGCGGTCCAGTTGGAATGGCAGTCCACCAGCATCGCGATCAGGCCGCCGTAGACCAGATCCGGCCAGCCGCAGTACTTGTCCTGCGGCACATGCTCGGCCACGACATGGGTGCCGTCCTCGTGCCAGTAACTCTTGATGTGCAGCCCGTGGGGATTGCTGCCGCCGCAGCCGTAGCAGACGCCGTCGGGGGCTGCCGTGTCTTGAAGGGAGGTGTCGTGGGTGGTCATGCCGGGATCATCCTCGAAAGTGGAAGCCCCGATTGTTAGGCAATTCGCACCATAACGCACCCCCTGTAGCAGCCGGACGCAGGCTTCGCCAGCTGCTACAAAAGCTTCAGCGGCGTGCCGAATGCTGCTGCGGCGCAAGGAAAGCGTCGTGGAAGTAGGTGCGAAACGCCTGCATCGCCGGGCTGAATTCGCGCTCGCGGTGCCAGGCCAGGCCGACGCTCATGGGGGTGACCTTGTCGGTGATGGTCACGGTTTCGATGCGTTTGCCTTCCAGCGACCAGGGGCGGTGCACCAGGTCGGAGAGGATTGCCACGCCGCTGCCGTTGGCCACCATGCTGCGCACCGCTTCCACCGAGCTGGTACGGACTCGCACGTTGGGCTGCTGATGGGCGTGTTCCCAATAGCGCATGGCGCTTTGTTCGGCTTCGTCGACGGTCAGCAGGATGAACGGCTCCCTCGCCACATCGGCAAGGCTCACGGCCGAGCGTTCGCACAGCGGGTGATGGCTGGGCAGCCACAGCCGGCGTTCGGAGTTGAACAGGGTTTCGGAGACGATGTCCGGGTGCGTCAGGTTCGCCGTGAGCACCACCGCCATGTCGAATTCGCCCTCCAGCAGGCCTTGCTCGATGGCCTGGCGTTCCCGTTCGTGGACTTCGATGGCCACGTCCGGGTGCCAGTGTTCCAGGCGTTGCAGATGGTGCGGCAGGAAGTAGCCGATCACCGTGTAGCTGGCCGCCACCCGCAGCAGGCCGCTGGCGCGCACGTCCGGCAGCGGGCTGTTCAGCGCATCGTCGACGCTGCGCAGGATCACGTAGGCCCGATTGAGAAAATGCCGCCCGGCATCGGTCAGGCTCATGCCCTGGGCCGAGCGCTGGAACAGCAGCGTGCCGAGCATGCCCTCCAGCTCCTTGATTGCGGTGGTCACCGCCGACTGGGAAATATTCAAATGGATCGCCGCCTGGGAGATCTGCCCGATCTCGGCGGTGGCGACGAAATAGCGAACCTGGCGCAGGGTCAGTGACATGAAAGCTCCGGTCGACTGGGTATCTGTTTTTCAGAAGCTATCTGATTTTCAGAGCTATCTGTTTTTCAGAAGATGGCCCCTCTGATAATAGATCTTCCCAAGGGGTCGGCTGGAATTTAACGTGGCCTGCATGAAGTCACAAGCGTCAGGAGCAAGCGTCATGCAGGCAGTAGATTTCAATTCGGACATGGGCGAAGGCTTCGGGCCGTGGACCATCGGTGACGGCGTCGACAACGAACTGATGGGCTTCATCAGCTCGGCCAACATCGCCACCGGTTTCCATGCCGGCGACCCCGGCACCATGCGTCGCACGGTCGAGCAGGCCAAACGCCTGGGCGTGGCTGTCGGTGCCCATCCGGGCTTTCGCGACCTGGTCGGTTTCGGCCGTCGCCACATCAATGCGCCGGCCCAGGAGCTGGTGGACGACATGCTCTATCAGCTGGGCGCCCTGCGTGAACTCGCCAAGGTTCAAGGCGTAGCCCTGCAACACATCAAACCCCACGGCGCGCTGTACATGCACCTGGCCCGGGACGAGGAAGCGGCGCGTTTGCTGGTGGAAAACCTGCAGCGCCTGGAGCCCGAGCTGCTGCTGTATTGCATGCCCGACTCGGCGATCTGGCGTATCGCCACGGAACTGGGCCAACCGGTGATCCGCGAGTTCTACGCCGACCGCGAATACGACCTCAGCGGCTCCATCGTCTTCACCCGCAACGTGCGTGCCTACGACCCGGCGCAGGTAGCGGCGCGGGTACTGCGTGCCTGTCAGCAGGGCGTGGTGCGCACCGTGGAGGGCGAAGACCTGTCGATCGAGTTCGATTCCATCTGTTTGCACAGCGATACCCCCGGCGCCCTGGCGCTGGTCGAGGCCACCCGCAAAGCGCTGGACGGCGCGGGGATCAAGGTGCGCGCACCGCGATAACCAACAAGAGCCACCTGGCACGCAGATGCCAGGTATTGCTTAACACACAGATTTTTTTGCCTGCCTTTCTACAACTATTCCAAGAGGAACAGACATGGCGCAGCACACAGTCATCACCCCGTTGCCGGGGACCTTCTACCGCAAAGCCACCCCGGACTCGCCGAACTACGTCGAGGCCGGTGCCCAGGTCAGCGCCGACACGGTGATCGGCCTGATCGAGGTCATGAAGCAGTTTTCCGAACTGACCGCCGGCACGGCAGGGCGCCTGGACGCGTTTCTGGTCGAAGACGGTGATCCGGTGGAGCCGGGTCAGGTCATCGCCACACTCGAAGACGCGTGAGGGCACGACCATGACTCAAGGCATTCATAAATTGCTGATCGCCAACCGCGGCGAGATCGCCGTGCGGATCATCCGCGCCGCGCAAGCGCTGGGGATCCCCACCGTGGCGGCGTGCAGCGAAGCAGACGTCGACTCCCAGGCCGCACGCATGGCCGACGAAGTGCACATCCTCGGCCCGGCCCGCGCCGACAAGAGCTACCTCAATGTCGAGGCGCTGCTCGGCGCCCTGAAGGCCACCGGCGCCAACGCGGTGCACCCAGGCTACGGCTTTCTCTCGGAGAACGCCGAATTCGCCGAAGCGGTGCAAGCCGCCGGGGCGATTTTCGTCGGTCCAAGCCCCGAGACCATCCGGCGCATGGGCGACAAGGCCGAAGCCCGGCGCACCGCGCAAGCGGCGGGTGTGCCGGTGGTGCCCGGCTCCCCGGATGAACTGTTCGATGTGGCGTCGGCGCTCAAAGCCGCCGAATCCGTCGGTTTCCCGCTGCTGATCAAGGCCTCGGCCGGTGGCGGCGGGCGCGGGATTCGCCTGGCGGAAAACCCGCAGCAGCTGAGCGAAGAATTCCCCCGCTCCCAGCGCGAAGCCCAGGCCGCCTTCGGCAACGGCGCGGTGTATCTGGAGCGTTTCATCGGCAAGGCCCGGCACATCGAAGTGCAGGTGCTGGGCGATGGCAAGCATGCGGTGCATCTGTTCGAGCGTGAATGTTCGCTGCAGCGCCGCCGGCAGAAGATCTTCGAGGAGGCACCGTCGCCGGTCCTCGACACGCAGCAGCGCGAGATCCTCTGCGCGAGTGCCGTGCGCCTGACCGAGGCCCTGGGCTATCAGGGCGCGGGGACCCTTGAGTATCTGTACGACGACGCCACCGGCGAGTTTTTCTTCATCGAGATGAACACGCGGATCCAGGTGGAACACCCGGTCAGCGAGCTGATCACCGGTATCGATCTGGTCCAGGCCATGTTGCGCATCGCCGGTGGCGAACCGCTGGGCCTCAAGCAAAGCGATATCCGGCTCAACGGTGCCGCCCTGCAAATGCGCCTGAACGCCGAAGACCCGGCCCGGGATTTCTTCCCCAGCCCGGGTCTTGTGCAAGCGCTGAACTGGCCGCAAGGCGAGGGTGTGCGCGTCGACAGCCATCTGTATGAAGGCTACCGGGTGCCGCCATACTATGACTCGCTGCTGGCCAAGCTGATCGTCCATGGCAGCGATCGCGCCGAGGCTCTGGCCCGGGCACGACTGGCCGTGGAGCAGACCACGCTCACCGGCATGGCCAGCACCCTGGCTCTGCACGGCGAGCTGTTGGAGCAACCCTGGTTGCACACCGCCGACTTCCACACCGGCACTTTGGAAACCTGGCTGGCCGAGCGCCGCAGCGGAGGTGAAGCATGAGCAGTCCGATTCGCTACAGCTTTGGCGCCGACGAACACCTGTTTGCCGAAGTCAGCGACAGCATGTCCCTGGAAGCCTTCTTCAAGGGCATGGCGGTCACCCGTGCGGTGGAGCGTTTGGCGCTGGATGGCGTGCTCGACGTGTGCCTGGCCAATGCTTCGTTCCAGATCCGTTTCGACCCGGACCGCATCGCCCCGGCCGATCTGCTTGAAGCGGTGAAGGGCGCCGAAGCCGAGGCCGTGGCCGAGCGTACCTTGCACACCCGGATCATCGAAATCCCGGTGCTCTACAACGATCCCTGGACCCACGAAACCCTGATGCGCTTTCGCGACCGCCATCAGGACCCGAGCGCCACAGACCTGGAATACGCCGCACGGATCAACGGCCTGGCCGACGTCGAGGCGTTCATCGCCGCCCACAGTGGTGCGCCGTGGTTCGTCTCGATGGTGGGCTTCGTGGCGGGCCTGCCGTTCATGTTCCAGATGGTCGAGCGAGAACGCCAGTTGCAGGTGCCCAAATACCTGCGGCCGCGCACCGACACGCCGAAACTGACCCTGGGCCATGGCGGCTGCTTCGGTTGCATCTACTCGGTGCGTGGCGCCGGTGGCTACCAGATGTTCGGCGTCACCCCGGCACCGATCTATGACCCGCAGCAGAACCTGGCGTACCTGAAGGAGCACATGGTGTTCTTCCGTCCCGGCGACATCGTGCAGTTCAAGCCGATGGACCGCGAGGCATATGACCAGGCGGTGGCCGAAGTCGAGGCGGGGCGTTTCGATCTGCGCATCCGTCCGGTGGAATTCTCGCTCGATGCGTTCCTCGCCGACCCGATCGGCTATCCCAAGTCGCTGCAGGAGGTGCTGGCATGATCAAGGTACTCAAACCCGGTCTGGCCACCTCGGTACAGGACCTTGGCCGCGAAGGCTATTACCACCTGGGCATCCCGCCTTCCGGAGCGCTGGACCAGTACGCCTTGAGCGCGGCCAACCAACTGGTGGGCAACCCGGCCAATTCGGCGGCGCTGGAGTGCACGCTGCTGGGGCCGGAGCTGGAATTTACAGAGGACGCGCTGGTGGCGGTGTGCGGTGCGCACATGACGCCGAAGGTCGATGGCGTGGACATGCACCTGGACACCGCCTTCGAGGTGAAGGCCGGGCAAGTGCTGCGTTTCGATTTCCCCAAGGCGGGCGCCCGGGCTTATCTGGCGTTGGCCGGCGGCATCGATGTGCCGGTGGTGCTCGGCAGCCGTTCCACCTATGCACTGGGGGCGCTGGGCGGTTTTCAGGGGCGCAGGCTGGCGGTCGGTGACGAACTGCCGGTGGGCGTCGCCAGCGGCAAGGGCCGCGTCGGGGCGAGTCTGCCCATGGCGCTGCGTCAGTCGCTGGGCGGGGAGATCACCCTGCGGGTGGTGCCGGGGCTGTACTACGACCGCTTGACCCCAGCGGCGGCGGACAGCTTTTTCGCCCAAGCCTGGACCGTCGGCTCGGAAGCGGATCGCATCGGCTATCGCTTCAAGGGCGGCAGCCCGCTGAGCTTTCAGCCTCGCGAGCAGCCGTTCGGTGCCGGTTCCGATCCTTCGAACATCGTCGACAGCTGCTACCCGATCGGCTCGATCCAGGTGCCGGCAGGTCTGGAGCCCATCGTGCTGCACCGCGATGCGGTGTCCGGTGGCGGCTACGCGATGATCGGCACGGTGATCAGCGCCGACCTCGACCTGATCGGCCAGATGCAACCCAACCAGAAGGCCCGCTTCGTCGCGGTGACCCTGGAAGAGGCACTGGAAGCCCGACGCTCCTACAAGAAAAAACTCAGCTGCCTGAGCAAGCTGTTCCCTTCCTGATGCTGCCCGCCGCACGGCGCGGGTAAAGCCAAAAGGCAAGCCAACGCCGCACTTCGGTGCGGTGGCGGCTGCCCGCGCTTCAACCTTGGACTGGTTTTGGAGATCACGCATATGGCTGCTTTATCGCAATCGAGTCAAACCGGGCAGGACCCGGCCAATCACCCCGTTCCAACTCAATCGCGCATGGGTCGACTGTCGCTGACCATGGCCTGGTGGGCGGTGTGCAGCGCGATGTTCTACATCGTGGTCGGCGCCTCCCTGGCGCTGTCCTACGGCGCGCGCAATGCGCTGATCGGCATGGTGTTGTCGGTGATCAGCTACGGGCTGGTCAACAGTGTGCTCAGCCGCTTCGCGGTGCGCAGCGGCTTGTCGGTGGCGTTGTTCTCGCGACTGCTGTTCGGCAGCACCGGTGCGTGCCTGGCGACGTTGATCTTCTTCTCCACGGCGATCTACTACGCGGTGTTCGAGGGCTCGGTGATCGCCGTGGCGCTCAATCACCTGTACCCGGAGATGGTGTATCCGCTGGCCGCGCTGCTGGTGGTGCTGTACAGCGTGCCGATGATCCTGGGCAGCGTGCAGCACTGGCTGGACAAGCTCAATGGCGTGCTGCTGCCGGTGTACCTCGGCGGCCTGCTGGTGGCGGTGGGCTTGTCGATCAGCCGTTACGGCTACCAGCCGCAATGGCTGGATTTCGGTCCGGCGACACCCGCCGCGTTCGGCTGGTGGGATTGCTTCGTGGCCTACATGGGCGTGTGGATCCTGATGCTGTTCACCTTCGACTACGCCCGCTTCGGCAAACCCGAAGACGCCGAGTACCACGGTCGCTGGAACTTCGGCATGCCGTTCTACATGGTGACCTTCCTGCTCAATGGCGCGGCGGGCATCTACCTGGTCAGCAGCATTCCCCACGAAGGCGCGCTGAACGAGGTGTCGGTGGTCATGGCGATCCTGCAGTTGATGGGCCTGTGGGGGCTGCTGTTCGTCTGGGCCACGCAAACCCGTATCAACACCGCCAACTACTACCTGGCGACCCTGAACATGCAGGCCTTCTTCGCCCGTTTCGGCTTGCGTGCCTCGTACCTGGTGTGGGCGCTGGCGGTGGGTGTGATCGTCTACGGGCTGATGCTGGCGGACGTGTTTGCCTACCTGCTCAAGGCGCTGGCCTATCAGGGGATCTTCGTGGTGGCCTGGGTGGGCGTGGCGTTGGCGCAGATTGTCTATGGACGCTATGACGCCGGAGCGCTGGAGCGGGTGTCGGCGTTCAATCCGGTGGGGCTGAGTGCGTGGTTTGGTGGTACGGCGCTGGGGCTGGCGCTGATGTTTTCGGCTGGTGGCTTGAGCAGCTTTTCCGCGCCGGCGACGGTGGTGGTGGCTTTTGTGTTGCAGGCAGGGTTGGCGCGTCGGGGGCGGGTGCAGGTGGGGGTGGTGCAGTAGCTCCAGGCACATATTTGTGTGAAAGGAAGTGCCTGTGGCGAGGGATAAACCCCCTCGCCACAGTGTGTTTATCGCAGACCAATCGCCAAATCGATCACTCCAGCGGCTTGCCCGCCGTCTCCCTGACCATCACCAGCCCAATCAGGGTCAGGCTCACACACAACATCACGTACAGCGCCGGCGCGTTGTTGTTGCCGGTCAGGCCGATCAGGCCGGTGGCGAAGAACTGGGCGAAGCCGCCGAATACCGATACGCCCAGGCAGTAGACGATCGACAGGCCGCTGGCGCGGATCGCTCGCGGGAACAGTTCGGTGATCAGCACCAGTGTCGGCACGGTGATCAACACCAGCAGCAGTGTGGTGAACAGCGATACACCGAGCAGTGTGCCCAGCGTCGGGTACTGGTTCATCAGCATGAAGGCCGGATAGATCAGCAACAGCATAGGGATCGCACCCAGGGCGATGGTGCGGCGGCGGCCAATGCGGTCGCTCAGGCGGCCGGCCCAGATCGACAGACTGATCTGCACCAGTGCGCCAAGACACGCGGCGGTGGTGCCCATCTTCATCGGCAGGTGCAGCACCGTGACCGTGTAGTTGGTCATGTAGTCCAGCACGATGTAGCTCGATGCCGTGCTGCCGATCACCAGCAGCACACCGGTCAGGACGGTGCGCGCGTAGCGGGTGAAGATCAGGCGCAGGCTGAAGGTCGCGTCGTGGCTCTCGGTGCTGCCGGTTTCGTTCAGGTGGCGACGGATGTAGACGCCCACCGGAATCACCAGAATCCCCAGCACGAACGGCAGGCGCCAACCCCAGCTGTCCAGCGCTTCGGCGGACAGGGAGGAGCTGAGGGCCAGGGCCACCAGCGCGCCGAGCAGGAAGCTCAATCCCTGGCTGAACAACTGCCAGCTGCCATAGAAGCCGCGACTCTTGTCGTCGGCGTACTCCATCAGCATCGCCGTGGAAGCACCGACTTCACCGCCGATGGCAAAGCCCTGGATCAGTCGCGCCAGGACGATGATCACCGGCGCGGCGATGCCGATCTGCGCGTAGGTCGGGGCGATGGCGAACAGCAGCGAGCCCAGGGCCATCAGCCACAGGGTCAGCATCATCGCCGGCTTGCGCCCGACCCGGTCGGCGTAGGCGCCCAGCACCAGGCCGCCGATGGGGCGCATGCCGAAGCCGACGCCGAAGGTCGCCAATGACAGCAACAGTTGCCCGAGGCTGCTTTCCACCGGGAAAAACTGCCGGCCGATCAGCGTTGCGAAAAAGCTGTAGACGGAAAAATCGTAGAACTCCAGGCCCGAGCCGATAGTGATGGCGGCGATGGCGCGGGCGCCGATCGGGCGCCTTGTCGCAACGGCATTCGAGACAGGGATAGCGTTGGTAGCGGGAGCAGACATGGGGCGAACTCCAGAGGGCGAGGGCGATACCGGGTTGTCGGGGGTGAATCAGACCAGGAAGCTTTCCACCAGCCGTACCCAGTAACTGGCGCCCGTGGCCAGGCAGCTGTCGTTGAAGTCGTAGCCGGGGTTATGCACCATGCAGCCGCCTTCGCCGTCACCATTACCGATCAGCAGGTAGCAGCCGGGGCAACGCTCGAGCATCACCGCGAAATCCTCGCTGCCGGTCAGCGGTTTCATGTCCTTGATCAGGCCGTCCTCGCCGACCCATTCCAGCGCCACCTGGCGCGCAAAGGCGGTGCTTTGCGCGTGATTGATCAATGGCGGGAAGCGTTGCGCTTCGTCGACAGTGACGGTGGCCCGTGCGCCGAAACTCACGGCCTGGGCTTCGGCGACGGCGGTGATGCGGGCGATCAGTTCATCGCGCACCTTTGGTTTGAGGGCTCGCACGCTCAACTGCAGCTCGGCGTGATCGGGAATCACGTTGGCGGCGATCCCGGCATGGAAGGCGCCGACCGTCACCACGCCGGTGTCCAGCGGGTCGACGTTGCGCGCCACGATGCTCTGCAACGCCACCACGATGGACGAGCCCGCCAGCACCGGATCGACCGCCTTGTGCGGCATCGCGCCGTGACCGCCGACGCCGTCGATGCGTATGGTCACGGTGTCGGTGGAGGCCATGAACGGGCCCGGCAGGAAGCCCAGTTTGCCCACCGGCAGTCCCGGCATGTTGTGCATCGCGAACACCGCATCGCAGGGGAACTGCTCGAACAGCCCGTCATCGAGCATGCGTTGCGCGCCGCCGTCGCCTTCCTCGGCGGGTTGGAAAATCACCACCAGCGCGCCGTCGAACTCGCGGCTCTCGGCCAGGTATTTGGCCGCTGCCAGCAACATCGCGGTGTGGCCGTCGTGACCGCAGGCGTGCATCACACCTTCATGGCGGCTGGAGTAGGGCAGGCCGGTGTTCTCGATGATCGGCAGCGCATCCATGTCCGCGCGCAGGCCGATCATCTTGCTGCCCTGGCCATGGCGCAGCAGCCCGACCACGCCGGTGCCGCCCAGGCCACGGTGCACTTCGTAGCCCCATTCGCCGAGTTTGCTCGCCACCAGATCGGCGGTGGCGAACTCCTCGAAGCTCAGCTCCGGATGGGCGTGGATGTGCTGACGCAGGGCGATCATCTCTTCTTCGAGCGCACGAATACCGGGCAGCGCAGGCAGGTTGAGCATCATAAATTCCTCGTTTTTATTGGTCGTTTTCGGATGGCCGACTGATACCCTGCGATCCTAATCAGTTGGCGAAAGCCGCGGCAGTCGCAAAAAAGCGGGGCTGAAAACCCAGGGTTTACACCCCAGGCGTCAGGAGGAAATGATGAAGCTGCATCAATTGCGCGCGCTGGTGATGATTGCCGACTGTGGCAGCATCCGCGCGGCGGCGCGGCAACTGGACGTGTCGCAGACGGCGGTGGCCAAGGCCCTGCGCGAGCTGGAGGAGCAACTGCAATTGCCGCTGCTGGTGCGCAACGCCAGCGGGGTGGTGCTGACCCAGTACGGTCAGTCGCTGTTGCAGCATGCGCGGCAGGTGCTCAGCCAGCTGGAACGTGCCGAACTGGAACTGGCGCACCTGAGCGATCAGGCTCAGGGGCATTTGCGTCTGGGCATCTCGCCGTGGATGGGCATGACCTTGCTGCCGGAGGTGGTGACGCTGTTCCGCCAGCGCATGCCGCGGGTGCGCCTGGAAGTGTTCGAAGGGCTGATGGCGGTGACTTTGCCGCGCTTGCGTGACGGCACCATGGAGTTCGCGGTGGGGCTGGTTTCGTCGCTGCTGCCGCGTCCGGAGTTCGTCAGCGAGCCGATTTTTTCCTATTCCATGGCCGTGGTCGCCCGCCGGGGGCATCCTCGCATCGCCAGCCGTTCCATCCACGAACTGCTCGATCAGGACTGGGTGGTCAATTACCCCGATGCCAGTCACGAAGGCCTGATGACAGAGCTGTTCTGGCAGCACGGCGCGCAGATCGACATGCAGCATATCCATCGCGCGCACTCGCCGCAGCTGACGCTGTCGTTGATCGAGCAGACCGACATGCTCAGCTATTTTCCCGAGCCGATGTTGACTGTGCCGATCTATCGCGAGCGTGTGGCTCGGTTGGAGCTGGTCGAGCGTTTTGCGACGGACACCATTGGCATCGTCACGCCGCGCAATGCGCAGTTGGGGGTGGCGGCGCAGTGTTTTGTGGATTGTCTGTTGCAGGTGATTCGTCGGCGGGCGCGGTCGGCGAGGGTGGAGGATGTGGAGTTGTTCGATACGCTGCAGTTGTTGATCTGAGAAGACAACGAATTGCCAGGCAATGAAGACTTTGTGGCGAGGGGGCTTGTCGAAACGTCGCCACAGATAAATCCCCTCACCACAGGTATGCCAACTGGCTGGTTGTTCAGACCGGCTGCTCAACCCTGCGATGCAACCACCGCGCCTCGCTCTGCAACTCCAGCACCTGCCAATGAAACCGCTCCAGCGACGCGTTATGCCCGACGCTGATCAGAATCGTCTCCGGCAACGTCTGCTTCAGCAACTGATAACACCGCGCCTCGTTCGCCGCATCCAGCGCCGAACTGCTCTCGTCGAGAAACAGCACCGCAGGCCGGGCGAGCAGGGCGCGGACGAAGGCGCAGCGTTGCTGTTCGCCGACGCTCAGGGTCTGCGACCAGTCGTGTTCCTGATCCAGCTGTTCGCTCAGGTGTTGCAGGCCGATTTGCTGCATGGTCTGGCGCAGGGCGGCGTCGGCTTCGCGATCCGGCGGGTTGGGGTACCACAGGGCTTCGCGCAGGCTGCCCAGGGGCAGGTAGGGTTTTTGCGAGAGGGTCAGGGCGCGACTTCGGTCGTAGCTTGCGCAGCCGCTGGCGTGGGGCCAGAGCCCGGTGACCGTGCGAATGAAGGTCGACTTGCCGTAGCCCGACGGCGCGCTGATCAGCAGGCTGTCGCCGGGCTTGAGGGAAAGGTTGAAGCCGTCGAACAGGCGGCGGCCGTTGGGCAGCCAGATGTCCAGATCCTTGATCTCCAGGCCTTCGACCTGATGACCGGCGACCACATTGGACTGCACCTGGACCTTGTCGAGCCGCTCCTGGAAACCGATCAACCGATCGATCACCGATTTCCACGCCGACAGTTCCGGGAACACTTCCACCAGATAGGCGATGGCCGAGTGCACTTCGCCGAAAGCGGCGCTGATCTGGGTCAGGCGACCCAAGGGGAAGGCGCCGGCGAAGAACTGCGGCGCCATGATGAACATCGGGATGACCGTGGCGCTGCGCAGGTAGAAGGTCGAGTAGCCCATGATCAGCTTCTGCTTTTTCACCAGCGCCCAGAAGTTCACCAGCGCCGCTTCCAGACGCTGGTTGAACCGTTCGTTCTCCACCGCTTCGCCGTTGTACAGGGCCACCGAGTCGGCGTTCTCCCGCAGGCGCATCAACGAGAAACGAAAGTCCGCTTCGCGCCGCTGTTGCAGGAAGTTCAGTCGCGGCAAGGCTCGACCCAGCCAGAACGCCAGTCCGGTGCCGGCCAGCGCATAGACAATCGCGATCCACACCAGCAGCCCCGGAATGACCACCGAATCACCGGCGAACGGCACGCTGACCAGGGCCGAAGCCTGCCAGATGATGTGCAGGAAGGAGAACAGCGAGACCACCGAGGTCAAAAGGCCCAGGGTCAGTTTCAGCGATTTGACGATGAACAGATCGATGTCTTCGGCGATCCGCTGGTCGGGGTTGTCGACTTCGGTTTCGGTCAGTTTGAGCTTCTGGTAACGCTGGCTGCCCAGCCATTGCTCGAGCAGGTTGTGGGTAGCCCAGCGACGCCAGCGCAACGTCAGCTTCTGCTGGAAGTGAAACGCGGCGACGGTAAAGGTGGCGGTGCCGATCTGCAGCAGGATGAACTGCACGCTGCCGACGATAAAGCCCTGGTAATCCAGAGCCTGCAAGGCGTTGTAGAAGTGCAGGTTCCAGAAGTTGGTCAGGATGTTGACCCCCACCAGGCACAGGGTCATCACCACCGTGGCCACCAGCAACAGCAACGCCGGGTACTTTTCTTCCGAGGCCCAGAAAGGCCCTGCGAGACGCCAGAAATTGCGGAGAGTTTGCATGAGGTCGTGATGGGCCCGGTCGCTAGCGACGTTGAGTTTGCGAGAGAGGGACGATAGGATCGGCCAATGCTAATGGTTTGCAATAATTAGGGAAAGTCACGGGAGACCTGTCATCGAATTTCCAGAATGGCTCAGTCAGGCCTGGCCGCCAATAAAGCGGGTCATCCAGCGTGAACCCGGCGATCATCCTGACGTTCCCCTGAACCGACTTGCCGATCCTGCAGTGCTGCAACCGCTGCTGACGCGCTTTGCCCTGCTGTACCCGGGGGTGAACAGCGCGGCGGTGGTTTCCCAGTGGTCGATGAACTACATGAGCATCGTCCTGCCGGCGACTTTCGCCTGTGTGTTGACCCGCGGTGGCGCGATCGACTTCTGGAACGGGGAATTCGTTCTGGTTCACGATGACGGGCAGCCCAAGGCGCTGGGGCTGGCCGAGCCGCTGCCGGTCCTGGCAGCTGAGGACCGCGCCGCCTATTGGTCGCGCCTGATCCACGAACACCTGGCGCCGCTGTTCGCCACCCTGGCGGCTGCCGGTGGTCTGGCACCGAAAATCCTCTGGGGCAACATGGTCGCGATCTGGGATGGCGCGTTCGCCCGGATGGACCCTGATTTGTCCCGCGACGGCTTCGCCGACGCCCATGCCTGTCTGGAACCGGTCACGGTCAATGACGGTCGCCTCAAGCTGCGCGGCCTGCAATGGATGGTCCAATCCCCTGCGCCCGAGGTATGCCCGCAACTGCCGCTGCGCCGGCATTGCTGCCTGCATTACCAACTGCACGCGCCGGTCGAAGGCGAGCCCGCCGTACTCTGCGAATCCTGCCCCAAACTGCACCGCCTGCCGCTGGCGGAGCAGGTCAGTTATCTGCATTACATCTACGAGTAAGCCCATTACACCGGCCCCGCAGGAGCGAGGCTTGCCCGCGAAGGCGACGTGTCAGTCACCATTGCAGTCGGCTGAACTGACGCTTTCGCGGGCAAGCCTCGCTCCCACAGGGTTTTGGGTTGTTTGAAGGATTTGTGGCGGCATGGAGTCTGTGGGAGCGGGCTTGCCCGCGAAGGCGACGTGTCAGTCACCATTGCAGTCGGCTGAACTGACGCTTTCGCGGGCAAGCCTCGCTCCCACAGGGTTTTGGGTTGTTTGAAGGATTTGTGGCGGCATGGAGTCTGTGGGAGCGGGCTTGCCCGCGAAGGCGGCGTGTCAGTCGCCATTGCAGTCGGCTGAACTGACGCTTTCGCGGGCAAGCCTCGCCCCTACAGGACTTTTTCAAGAGGCTGGGTGCGAGGGGTGATCTCGCTCAACGTCCCGTTCTCAACCCGGATCAACCGATCGGCGAGGCCAAAATACGCATCATCATGTGAAATCACGATCACCAGCTTCCCGCGCTCGCGCAGGTCGGTGAGGATGCGGTGGTAGAAGAAGTGCTTGAACACCGGGTCCTGGTCCGCCGCCCATTCATCGAACAGGTAGCAGGGACGATCGTCCAGCCAGGCGCTGAGCAGGGCCAGGCGTTTGCGTTGGCCGGTGGACAGGGCCAGGGTGGTCAGCTGTCCGTTCTCGATCTGCACCTTGTGGTCCAGTTGCAGGTTCACCAGGTACTCCTGAGCCTGCTGTATGCGCTGCGGATCGTCGCCATGCAGCAGATTCTCGAACAGACAGAAGTCGGTAAAGATCGCCGAGAAGTGCTGGCGGTAATGGTGATTGTCATTGGCTGACGACACCTGCTCATCGAGCACGATGTCACCGTTTTCCGGACGGTAAAGCCCGGTCAGCAACATGGCCAGAGTGGTCTTGCCGCTGCCGTTGCCGCCGGTGATGAACACCGTTTCCCCGGCATTGAGCGTCAGGTCGACCGGCCCGAAGGTGAAATGCCCGTCCTCGCGTTCGCGGTAGTAGGTGTGGGCGACCTGGCGGCAGACCAGGCTGCGCACCTGGGTCGGCGGGATCGACTCGACGACCTCGCTGGCACTCTCCATTTCGCCTTCCAGCGCGCGGATCTTGTTCAGCGCAACGCTGGCCCGGCCCAAGGTGGGCAGGGCGTGCATCAGCTCCGACAGCGGCGTGATCATGTACAGGATGGCCAGGATAAAACCGGTCACCAGGCTGGTGCTCAGCTCGATGAACTGCGGCGCCACGAACAGCACCACACCGATCAGCATGTAGAACACCGCATTGCCCCAGTTGAGCACCACGGCGTAGATGCTCATGCCGCGCACGAAGTCCTGGCGATACTGCTTGCTCACCGGCAACAGCAGGCGGCTGAAGAAATGCTGGCGGCGCGGGTGGTTCAGTTGCAGTTCCTTGCTGCCGTCGGTGAGCAGGCGGTACTGATCGAACAGCTGATCCTTCAATTCACGGGCCTTGGAGATCGACGTCAGCGCCCGCCGCTGCGGCCAGTTGAAACTCAGACTACCGAGCACGATCAGCGTCAGCGTCAGCACCAGCAATGGAAAGCTCAGCCAGCCCAGATACCCCAGGCAGGCGGCGATGATCCCGGCGTTGACCAGCAGGATCGGCACCAGCTCCACCGCCTGGCTGATGGTCTGGGTGTCGTCGGTCAGCATCGCCAGCAACCGATGCTTGCCCAGGCGCTGCAACTGCGCGTACGGCGTGTCGATCAGCTTGGCGCTCAGGTGCAGGCGCATGTCGTGCACCGCGCCCTGGCCCAGGCGCAGCAGGCTGACATCGGCGATCACCCGCGACACCGCGACCAGCAGCACCAGCCCGGCGAAATACCAGCCATCGGCCGGCCGCAACTGGTCGAACACTTCAAGGCTGTGGTTGATGGAGGCGATCAGGCCCGCCGCCGCCAAGCCACAGATCAGGCCGGTCAGGGTCGCGATCAGCAGCGCGCGCCATGAACGTTTGGCCATGAGAATCAACAAATCCATTTCAAACCGCTCCGCGTGGGGTGAAGGCCTCGAGCTGCGCACCCAGCTGCTGATGCAGAGTGGTCTGTTCGAGGATGGTCAAGTGTTGTGCCTGGATCACTTCGCGGGTCAATCGACCGCTGCTCAGGCGTTCCCAGTGCGGGTCGACGAAGGCGCTGTCGGCCAGGGTGTCGCTGGCCCACCACAGATGCACGTCACAGCTTAGCCGTGGCGGCTGGAAGGTCGCCAACAGATGCTGGGTATGCTGCTGGTAGCGCAGCCGCGTTTGCAGGTGCTCCCAGCTGTCGCCATCCAGTTGCAGGCCTTGCTGACGCGCCCACTGCACCAGTTCCGGCAGGCGAGCGGCCGGTGCCAGGGCTTGCAGTTGCGCGGTCAATGCTGTGAGAACCGCCGGTGGCAGCTGGCGCATCAGCGTCTGGCTGTCCGCGGTCAGGGCCGGCACGGCCGAGGCCAGCAGCGCCTCGACGCTGTCTTCCGGCGCCTGATGCTGGTACTGCGAATCGACAATCCCGAGGAAGGCCACCTGTTCACCCGCGCGCTCCAGGTGCGCGGCGGCGGCAATCGCCAGCAATCCACCGAGGGAGAAGCCCAGAAGGTGATAGGGCCCTTGCGCCTGCTGCTCGCGCAGATGCTCGACATACAGCGCAGCCAGACTGTCGATATCGCCGCCCAGCGCCGTGCTGTCGTCGGTCAGATAAGCCGCCTGCAAGCCCCACAGATTCCACGCCGGCAACGGTGAGCGCAGCGCGCGGTAGTCCTGCACGTGCCCGGTGGACGGGTGGAAGCAGAACAGGTTCGGCGCCGCGACGTTATCCTGCGTCGCCAGCTTCACCAGCGGCGAAAGCTTGAGCTCGGCCTGCACCAGCGCGGCGAACGCCGAAACGCTCGGCGCGGTGAACACGGCATTGACCGTCACCGGAGCCGAAAGCACGGTCTGCAAGCGGCTGGCCAGGGTCACCGCCGCCAGCGAATGGCCGCCGAGTTCAAAGAAGTCATCGTCGATACCGACCCGTTCGAGCCCCAGCACTTGCGCCCAGACCTCAGCGAGCAGAGCTTGCAGCGGCGTGCGCGGCAGGGCGCTGCCGACGCTGTCGAGCACCTTGTCGGCCCATTGCTGCAAGGTCTTGCGATCAAGCTTGCCGTTGCCCATCAGCGGCAGCGCTTCGACGATCCGCAATGCCGGCAGCATGTAGTCCGGCAGGCGATCCTGGGCCTGGCCGTGCAGTTGCGCCACGGTCACCGATTGTCCCGGCGCCAGGGTCAGGAAGGCGAACAACTGCTGACCCCATTCACCCTTGGCCAGGCATTCCACCGCCGCCTGGGCCACGCCCGGCAGGCTCGCCAGTTGTGCCTGGATCTCGTCCAGCTCCACCCGGAAACCACGGATCTTCACCTGGCGGTCGGCACGGCCGCTGATTTCCAGGCTGCCGTCATGGCGATAACGGGCCAGGTCGCCGGTGCGGTACAGGCGTTCGCCCGCCACCTCGATAAAGCGCTCGCTGCTCTGTTGCGCATCCAGATACCCCCGCGCCACTTGCGGGCCGGCGATATACAGTTCGGCGTTGACCCCGGGTGCGACCACTTCCCGCTGCTCATCGAGCAGATACAGACGCATGCCGTCCAGACGATCGCTCAGCGGCAGGCGACGGTAATCGCAGGCCGGATCGAGCCGGTGCATCGCCACCCCGACCGTGGTTTCGGTGGGGCCGTAGTGGTTGAAGATCGTCAGCGACGGTGCCAATTCACGCAGGCTTTGCAGCAGGCGCGGCGAGCAGCTTTCGCCACCGACGATCAGCTGTTTGCGTGGCAGCACGGCGGCGCTGCGGCCGTGCAGCAGCCAGGCATCGAGCAGCGACGGCACGATTTTCAGGTGATCGATCGGATAGGCCGCTTGCCAGTCCGCCCAAGCCTGGGCATTCATCGCGGTGTCCTTGTCCAGAATGTGCAATTCACCGCCGCTGAGCAGGGCGGGGAACAGCAGGGTGTAACCCAGGTCCGCCGCCAGCGCGGTGACCACGGCGCTGCGTTCCCCCGGTTGCAAATCAAGGCGACGGGTCACGCTGGCGATGTAACTGGCGAGCTGGCCATGTTCGACGATCACGCCTTTTGGCGTGCCGGTGCTGCCGGAAGTGAACAGCACATAGGCGGCGTCCTGGGGGAGAATCTCGGTATCCAGTGCCGTCATCGGGCTTTGATGCCAAGCCGCTGTATCGCGCAAGTCCAGGCTGCCCACCGAAGGCAAGGCCGGGCCATTGCCGGCCGCACCGCTGAGGACGAACACCGGTTGCGCCTGTTGCAGAATCGCCAGGGAACGCTGCGCCGGTTGTTGCACGTCCAGCGGCACGAACGCGGCGCCGCACTTGTGCACGGCGAGCATCGCCAGAACCATCGATGCCGAGCGCTCCAGATACAACGCCACCCGGTCTTCAGCCCCCACGCCCTGGGCGCGCAAGTAGTGCGCCAGCTGATTGCTGCGCGCGTCCAGTTCGGCGTAGCTCAGGTGCTGAGTCCGGTCGCGCAGCGCCAAGTGATCGGGGAACTGGACAGCACAACGAGTGAAGCCCGCCGGCACGCTGACGAAGGCCTGCGCCGCAGCGGGGCCGTGCAATTCAGTCAGGGTCATGGAGAAGGTCGGCGAATGCAGCGACAGTTCGGCCAGGGTCTTGCCGGCATCACCGACGGCATCGATCACCAGCGACTGCAACTGCTCCAGCAGAACCAGCGCCGCCTGTTCGCTGTAGCGGTTCGGCAGATGGCACAGGTTCAGGCGATAGCCGCCCTCGACGGCTTCAGCCACCAGCAGCAACTCGATGCCCGGAGGTATGGCGTGAACATCCTGCACCGTGAAAGACGCAGCACTGCTGCCCAGCCAATCGAAGCGCTGACCCGGGCTGGCGCTCCACTGGTACCCATAACGGGAACCCTCGGCCGCGCCACCGTACTCCTGCCACTCCGTGGCCGCTTCGCAACGTGCCTGCAAATCCGTCAACGCCTGGACAAAGCGGCTGTCGGTGGCCGGCTCGAAGCGCAAGGGCAGGGCCTTGGCGAACAGCCCCCAGCAGTCGGCGAGTTCTTCGTAGTCGTCGCGGCAGTCATGCACCCAGTTCAGTGTCAGGGCGGGCGTGTCGCCGGTGCTCAGACGTTGCAGCAGCACGCCCCAGGCGGTCATCAACACCTGCTCGGGGGACGCGTCGTGACGCTGGCAAAAGCTGTCCAGTGCCGTGCTCAAAAGGGTGCTGGCCGTCAGGCGAGTCGTAACAGGCGCATCAGCCTGATCGCTGCGCACCTGACGATAAAGCAGCTCATTGCCAGCCTGCTCATCCAGTGCCTGGCTAGACCAGAACTGCCGGCCCAGCGCGGCGTCTTCATCAGTCTGCAAGTCCTGCAGCCAGGCGCTGTACTGGGTGTAGGTCATGGCCTCGTCATCGAACGCTGGCACAGACCCCGAACCCAGCGCTTCGGCCAAGCGCAGCAGGGTGCCACGGTCGGCGCCCAATGCTGGCAGTTGCAGGGTCACCCGGTACAGGTTGTTCGCCAGGTTTTCCACCTCGACGCTGATGGCGTCAGGTGCAGCGGCCGCTGCGACCTGCAACGGCACTTGCAAGCCCGGCTCCGGCCGTACCCGCAAGCGCAAGGCTTCGTGGGCCGCGCTGAAAGCGGCCAACCGTTCCTGCAAACGGTCCAGCGCCAGCTCGCCGGACACCTCCAGTTCCAGGCGCGCCGCCGGCAACCCGGCCAACCACTGGCTGCGTTGCTGCGGCGACAGGGCGAAGGCGTCTTCGCGTTGTTCGAAAGCGGTCATGCCTGCACCTCGGCGTCGAGCTGTTCACGATTCATCATCTGCCCCATGGCGACACAGATCTTGCGTTCGCCTTCAAAAGGGTCGCGGGCGTGGGCCACCAGCATGTTGTCGAGCATCACCATGTCACCTTTCTGCCAGGCGAAACGCACGGCACAGTCCTCGTAAGCGGCGCCGATCACCTCCATGACCTCGTCTTCGATCACGCTGCCGTCGCCGTAATAGACGTTGCGCGGCAGGTTGCCCAGGCCGAACAGGTTGATCAGGTTGCTGCGCACTTCAGGCTCCAGGCACGCGCAGTGGTGCAGTTGTACCTGATTGAAGAACGACAGTTCACCGGTGTCCGGATGGGCGACGATGGCCGGGCAGTGCTGGGCGATTCGCAGGTTGTCCGCGCCCAGCCATTCCCATTGCATGCCGGTCTCGCGGCACTGACGCTCCACTTCTTCGCGCACTTCGGTCTTGAAGAAGTCCTGCCAGCGCACGTCCAGCTTGTCGGTGAAATGCCGCACGTACAGCAGGCCTTTGGCTTTGAGGCGCGCAACGATGTCCTCGGGCAGGCGTGCCAGTACCTGACGGCAATCGACGATGGGCGTGCAGCCGCCGCGCGGCGCCGGGATCTCGCAGAAGAACCACTGCTTGCGCGGCCATTGCGGCAGGTGCGAGCTCTCGTTGTGGAACAGGATCATGTGCTGCTCCGGGTACGGCGTCGAATGGTAAATGTTCTTGCCGGAGGTGTTCTTCGGCAGGTCGCCGTAGGTCCCGTACAGGTCCGGTTCGATGGCCTGCGCGAACTGCTCGAAAGCAGCTGCGTCGGGCAGGTTGAAGCCGCGGAACAGCAGGCCGCCGTGGGTGCGCAGCTGTTCGTTGATCCACGGCCGGGCTTGCAGCGCCCAGTGCACCGGGTCGAGATCGCCCAGCAGCGGTTCGATCACCAGCGGCAGCGCCTGGCCGTCGAGCAGCATGCGGGTGCGCACCTGCTCATGGGCCAGCTGACTCACGCCACAGGCGCGGGTTTGCTTGAGCTTGCTCATCTTCGACATCTTGCGGGCGCTGCGCGCGGCGGCATCGTCCATCGGCGCTTCAGCTTGGGCAGGCGCTTGATCAGAGCTGCCCTCAAGGCGCCACGACCAGTCTTGCAGGGCTTGTTCAGGTGCAGTCACGATACGCTCCAGCAGATTTTCGAAGCCTTGTTCCAGGCGATTGACAGTCGGTGCGCCGAGCACGCTGGTGCGGTAGACCCAGCGCACGTTCAGGCCTTGCTCGTCGTCTTCCTCGACGAACACCGCGAGGTCGAACTTGCTGCTCTCCTGACCCGGCAGCAGATGTTCCTCGATGTCCAGGCCCGGCAGGCTGGCGTTGGTGTCCGGTGTGTTCTGCATCACGAACAGCACCTGCACCAGCGGATTGACCCCCGGCGTGCGCGGCGGTTGCAGCGCTTCCACCAGTTTGTCGAACGGCACCTGCTGGTGCTGGAACGCCGACAGGCAGTCGTCGCGCAGGCGTTGCAGGCGGGCGTCGAATCCCTCGCCTTCGGTGAGGCGCGCGCGGATCGGCAGCACGTTGACGAAGAAGCCGATCAGGTTCTCCACCGCCGGGTGTTCGCGGTTGGCCAGGTCGGTGCCGACGATGAAATCGTGGGCGCCGGTGGCTCGCTGCATCAGGCTGTTGAAGGCATTGAGCAGGACCATGAACAGCGTCGCCTTCTGTTCCTGGGCATAGGCCTTGAGCACTCGGGTCTGGGCCGGGGTGAAGCGTTGTTGCAGGGACGCGCCCAGATAATCCGGACGGGCCGGACGCGCAGTGTCCAGCGGCAGTGGAATCAGGGTCGGCGCGCCTTCCAGCTGACGGCGCCAGTAGTCGATGGCGCGGGCCAGCAGGCGCTGTTGCGGTTCGCTGCGTTGCCAGTGGGCATAGTCGGCGTACTGGATCGGCAGCGGCGCGAAGACCGGCGTCGAACTAGTGCTGTAAGCCAGATAGCCGGTGATCAGCTCCTGCATCAGGATGCCCATGGACCAGGCATCGGTGGCGATGTGGTGCAGCACCACTTGCAGCACGTGATCGTCCTGACCCAGGCGCAGCAGACTGGCACGCAGCATCGGCGCCTGTTGCAGGTCGAACGCACGCGCGGCCTGCTCGTCGATCAGGCGTTGCAGGGTTTGCATCTGCGCATCGCCCGCCAGCGCCGAGAGATCGGTCGGCGTCAGGTCGACGGTCGGTGCCGGACTGATGACCTGGATAGGCTGGTCGCCCTTGAGCTGGAAGGCGGTACGCAGCGACTCATGACGCTCCAGTACCAACTGCAAGGCTGCTTGCAGCGCGCCGATGTCCAGCGCACCGCGCATTCGCACCACCGAACCCATGTTGTAGGCCGCGCTCGGGCCTTCGAATCGGTCGAGGAACCACAGCCGTTGTTGAGCGAACGACAGCGGCAGCAGTTGGTCACGCGAGACAGGGACGATCTCGCTTTCGCTGTCCAGCCCGTTCTGCGCCTCACGCTGGCGGTCCACCGCCTGGGCCAGCTGCTCCAAAGTGCCGCCTTCGAACAGGATGCGCAGCGGCAGATTGACCTCCAGGCGACGGCGAATCCGCGACAGCACCTGGGTGGCCAACAGGGAGTGACCGCCAATGGCGAAGAAGTCGTCGTGCACGCCGACGCTGTCCAGGCCGAGGATGTCCTGCCAGAGTTCGGCCAGGACTTTCTCGGTTTCCGTGCGCGGCGCCACGCGTTGTTGCTGATCCTGCTCGGCCAGCGGCACGTCCAGGGCGGCGAGGGCACGGCGGTCGACCTTGCCGTTGGGGTTGAGCGGCAGTTGCGCCAGATTCAGCCAGCGGGCCGGCACCATGTAGGCCGCCAGTTGCTGGCCCAGGTAGGCACTGAGCACCTGCTGCGCGGATTCGCTGGTGAATTCGGCGGCGCTGTCGAGCACGTACCAGGCCACCAGTTGCAGCGCGCCACGGGCGTCGGGCAGGGCCAGTACCGCCGCGCTGTTGACTGCCGGGTGCTGCATCAGGCGGTTTTCGATTTCGCCCAGTTCGATACGCAAACCACGGATCTTGACCTGCTGGTCGCGACGACCCAGGTATTCGAACACGCCATCGGCACGCATCCGGCCGATGTCACCGGTGCGATACAGGCGCGCGCCCGGCTCGAACGGATGATCGACAAAGGCTTCGCGGGTGCGTTGCGGGTCGCGCAGGTAACCGCGGCCGACGCCGATCCCCCCGATACACAGCTCGCCCGGAACACCGATCGGCACCATGCGCAGGTCGGCATCGAGCACGAACATCTGGTTGTTGGCGGTCGGCGTGCCGATCGGCATATGCAGGCAATCGGCGTCCGGTGCCTGGGTGATGGCATGGAAAGCCACGTCGTCCGAACACTCGGCCGGGCCGTAGGCGTTCATCATCGGGATGTTCGGGAAGCGTGCGCACCAGTCTCGCGCCAAGGCCGGTGGCAGGGCTTCGCCGGTCGGCAGCAACCAGCGCAGGCTGCTCAGACCGTGTTGCGCCTGGCTTTCCTGGAGCATGCCGCGAATCAGCGCCGGCACGGTTTCCAGCAGGGTCAGGCCGTGCGCCTGAACGGCATCGAGCAAGGCCAGCGGATCGTGGGCCTGGGCATCCGGGAGGATGTGCACGGTGGCGCCGAACAGCGGCGCGGCGAGGAACTGCCACACGCAGATATCGAAGGCCGCCGAGGCGGTCTGGGCGATACGGTCGTGCTCACCCAGGCCCAGGGACGGCACCTTGCCGAACATGTTGTTGAGCATGCCGCGCTGCTCGACCATCACGCCTTTGGGCTTGCCGGTGGAGCCGGAGGTGAAGATCACGTAGGCCAGCTGGTCCGGATTGTGGACGTAGCTGACCGCCGGCTGCTCGGCGCCTTGCCAGAGGATCTGGGTGATCAGGCAGGTCGGTTGTCTGGCCATTTGCGGCAGGACGTTGTCCAGGGTCGCCTTGGCGTGTTCGCACACCAGCAGCACCGGCGCTTCACCCAGCTCCAGCAGTTCCGCCAGGCGCGCAGGCGGTTGCTGGATGTCCAGCGCCTGGAACGCGGCGCCGGCCTTGAGGGTGGCGATCATCATGGTCAACAGTGCCAGGCCGCGTTCGGCAAACAGCGCCACCAGGGTTTCCGGGCCGACGCCTTTGGCTTGCAGCGCGCGGGCGATGCCGTTGGTGCGGCGGTCCAGCTCGGCGTAGGTCAGCGATTCGCCCTGGCAGACCGCGGCGATGTGCTGCCCACGGTTGCGCACCTGATCGGCGAACAGCGCGGCATAACCACGCTCCAGCGGGAAATCCACGGCGCTGCGGTTGTATTCCACCTGCAACTGCTGACGCTCGGCCGACGGCAGCATGTGCAGGCTGCCCAGCGTGGCATGTGGCTCATCGAGCATGCTGGTCAGCAACTGCACCAGATGCCCCAGCATGCGCTGGACGGTCTCGCCGGTGAAACGCTGGTTGTCGTAGGACAGGCGAATGCCCAGGCGATCGCCGGGGTAGAGCACCACGGTCATCGGGAAGTTGGTGTGCACCCGGTCTTCGTAGATGTCGATGCTGAAGTTGTCCAGTTGCACGCTGCTGATATCCAGCGGGGCGTTTTCGAACACCACCAGGCTGTCGAACAGTTGCTGGCCGCGCGGCACACCGCTGCAACGCTGGATGTCCACCAGCGAGGTACTTTCGTGTTCGCGCAGTTGCGCGTTGTGCGACATCAGGGCCTGCAGCCAGTCGCAGACCAGCGCCTGTGGGTCGACATCGACCCGCAGCGGCAGGCTGTTGATGAAGATCCCGACCATTTCCTCGACCCCGGCCAGATCGGTAGGGCGACCGGCCACGGTGACGCCGAACAGCACGTCGCGATTGCCGCTGTAGCGCGACAGCAACAGGGCCCAGGCACCTTGAATCCAGGTGTTGGGCGTCAACTGGTATTGCTGGCACAGCTGCTGCAAACGCTGGGTCTGGGCGATGCTCAGGGTGCGGTCCTGATCGCCGACCGCTTCCGGCGCCTGCTCGGCACGGGCCGGCGGGCTGTCCACGTGCAACGGCGTCGGCTCGCTGAAGCCCGCGAGATCGGCTTGCCAGAAGGCCAGGGCCGCGGCCATGTCGTGGCGCTCCAGCCAGCTCATGTAGCCACGGAACGAACGGAACAGCGGACGCGCCACCGGCTCCTGACGCACGATCGCCTGATAGATCGCCAGCAGGTCTTCCATCAGCAAACCGAAGCACCAGGCATCGGTGAGGATGTGGTGGAAGCTGCGCACCACGGCGAAACGACGCTCGTCGAGCTGGAAAATCCGCAGGTGGGTCAACGGCGCGCGGGCCATGTCGAAGCCTTGCTGGCGCTGCGCTTCGAGGGCCTGGTCCATGGCCAGGCGCTGCTGCTCGGCATCGAGGTGGCGCAGGTCCTGCCAGTCGAACGCCGGGTCGGTCTTGCGGAACACGCATTGCAGCGGCGCGTGGTCTTCCTGCCACCAGAACGCGGTGCGCATCATCGGGTGGCGGTCGAGGAACAGCTGCCAGGCCGCTTCCATGGCGGGGCGTTGCAGGGCGCCGTCCCAGCTGTAGCGTTGCTGCATCAGGTAGATGCCGCTGTGGGGTTGCAGCAGGGTGTGCAGCAGCATGCCCTGTTGCATCGACGACAGTGGATAGAGGTCCTCGATGTTCGGCCAGTCCAGCGGCTCGGCCGCCAGGGTCGCCGCTTGCTTGTGGCACAGCGGGAAGGCCGCGCTGGCAGGGCGCAACTCGGGCTGGGCGAGCAGGGCGGCGAGGTCGGTCAGGCGTTGCACCAGTTGTGGTGCCCAGTCAGCGGCCAGCGTGCCTTCACAGCGCAGGTGCAGGCGACCGTCCTGCCAGCTGGCGTCCAGGGTCAGTGCGTAGTGGGGTGCCGACGGCCGATGCGCCGCTTCGACCTGGGTCAGGATCGCGCGTTGTTCGCGATGGCCGTCACGGTCGCCCAGCCAGCGGATGGCGACAGGGGCGGCGGGCAGGTCGCGCAGGGGTTCCTGCAGGTAGGTGTTGTCCGACAGGTAACGCAGGGCGCCGTAGTCGGCGCCGTGTTGCGGGTAGGCGCGCAGCTGCGAGGCGGTGGCCTGCAAGCGCTGCAGCAGGGTTTCGCCCTGCGGCTGGAGGTAGAACGGCACCGCCAGTTCCAGGGCGCCGATGATGCGTACCGGGTCCAGGTCGGCCACGGCAATCGGCGCGCTGACCGGCAGGCGATCGGCTGCCGGGCGGGCGTCGTGCAGGTTGAGGGCAATCAGTCCGGCGCCGGCGACTTCGCGGCATTGCTCGGCCACGGCGCTGGCCAACAGGTTGTTCCAGTCCAGTTGCAGCACGTCGCCCAGGCGCTTGAGGTCGCTGGAGGTGTCCGCCGGCAACGTGTGTTCGATCACACCGCTGGCCTGCTGGCTGACCGGCAGTTGCAGCACGTCCATGCCGGCGAATTGCAGCCAGTGTTCCCAGGCCTCGTCCAGCGCATCACCTTGTGCATGGCTCTGCTGATGGCGGGTCCACTGGGTGAAGTCGCCACCGTTGTAAGCCAGGCGCACCGGCCGTTGGTACAGCAGTTGCGCCAGCGCCAGGTTGAGGTCGGACAGCAGCAGCGACCAGGACGCTTCGTCCACGCACAGCGGGTGGGCGGCGAGCAATACGCAGTGCTTGCCGCCATGCTCCAGCAGGCTGGCGTGCAGGGTTTGTCCGGCGCTCAGTTCAAGGGCCTCGACGCCGGCCTGAGCCAGGGTTTGCAGGCGTGTCTGGTCGAGGTCTTCAAGGGTCTGACGGCTGATCACCGACGCCTTGGCCGCCACCATCACGCGCTGCTGCCATTGGCCTTCAGGCGAGACTTGCAGTGCCAGGCGCAGGGCCTGATGGTGCTGTTGCAGGGCGCTGATCGCCTGGCTCAGCAGATCGCTGTCGATGGATTGGCTGAGGGCCACGCAACGCCAGGTGGCGTCCAGCGAACCTTGCTCCAAACGTGCCAACTGACCGGCCCCCAGGGGCAATTCATAACCATCGGCCAGGTTCTCGGCCACGGCGTTGCTGGCATCGGCACCCAGCACCCGGGCGATGTCGGCGATGGTGCGGTTTTCGAACAGCTGGCGCGGGGTGAGCTTGAGTCCCTGCTGGTTGGCGCGGGCAATGATCTGCAGGTTGAGGATCGAGTCGCCGCCCAGGGCGAAGAAGTTGTCTTGCACGCCCACGCGATCGAGCTTCAGCACGTCCTGCCAGATCTGCGCCAGCAACGCTTCGACTTCGTTGCGCGCAGCGATATGGCTGGCGCTGTCGTCGGCCGCTTTCTGCGGCAGTGGCAGGCGCGAGGCGTCGACCTTGCCGTTACGGTTCAGAGGCAGTTCGTCGAGGGTGATGAAGTGCGCCGGGACCATGTAGTCCGGCACGCGCATCGCCAGATCGTCGCGCAACTTGGCCGGCGACAACGACTGGCTGGCCACCAGCCAGGCGACCAGACGCAGGCCGCCGTCCAGTTCGACGGCACGCACCAGTGCCTGTTCGATCAAGGGCGACAGGCGCTTGATCTGCGCTTCGACTTCGCCCAGTTCCAGACGGTTGCCGCGAATCTTCACCTGGCTGTCGACCCGGCCGAGGAACGCCAGTTGACCGTCCACCAGCCAGCGCACGCGGTCGCCGGTGCGATACCAGCGTTGTTGCTGCGCGTCGACGATGAAGCGCTCATCGGTGAGGTCCTGACGGTGCAGATAACCGCGAGCCAGCGCGCCGCCGATCAGCAGCTCGCCGGACACGCCGGTCGCCACCGCTTGACTGTTGCCATCGACTACCCGTAATTGGCGATTGGGCAGGGGACGGCCCAGGGCGATGCTGCGCAGACCGGTCGGCAGTTCGGTGGCAATAGCGCCGACGGTGGCCTCGCTGGGGCCGTAGTGGTTGAACACCTTGAGTTGCGGCGCCAGGCCTTTGACCTTGTCCAGCAGCGCCGGGCTCAGGGCATCGCCACCGAACACCAGCAGCGCGCTTGGGAGCAGACGGGCATCGGGCAAGGCCTGCAACAGGCCGCCGAGATGGCTCGGGGTGATTTTCAGTACATCGATCGGGTGCTGGCTGAACAGTTCGGCCAGTGCCAGCGGGCTGAAGCCGCTGTCGTCATCCACCAGCAACAGGCTGCCGCCGGTGCACAGGGCACCGAACAACTGGGTGTGGCCGAGGTCGGCGGCAACGCTCGACAGCAGGCCGTAACGGGCCGCTGGCGGCGGGTTGAGCACCGACTGCACGGCGGTCACGTAGTCAACGATGGCCCGGTGTTCGACCACCACGCCCTTTGGCGTGCCGGTGGAACCCGAGGTGTAGATCACGTAGGCGGCAGCATCCGGGCTGTGCGTCACGGAAGGCACGCTGTCCGGTTGGGTGGCGATTGCAGCCGCGGCCTCGGTCAGCCACAGCGCCGGGGTATGCTCTGCCAGACGGGTCAACTGAGCCGAAGGCGCAGCGCCGATCAGCAGCGCGGCGCGGCTGTCCACCAGCACATCGGCCAGGCGTCCGGCGGGTTGTTTCAGGTCCAGCGGCAGGTAAGCAGCGCCGGCCTTGAGGGTGGCCAGCAGGGCGATGACGAAATCGGCGCTGCGATCCAGGGCCAGGGCCACCAGGCTGTCGGCACCGATGCCTTGGGCGCGCAGATGCTGGCTGAGCTGGTTGGCGCGCTGATCGAGCTCACGGTAGGTCAGGGCGAGCTGACGGTCGCGCACCGCCAGTTGTTCAGGGTTCGCGGCGACCTGCTGTTCGAAGCGCTGGTGCAGGCATTGCTCCGGCACCGGCAGGCTCGCGCCGCTGCCTTTGGCGAGCAATTGCTGCTGCTCTTCAGTGCTCAGCCAGTCGAGTTCGGCAACCCGGCATTGCGGCTGTGCGGTCATCGCCAGCAGGATCGCGCGCAGTTGCGCCGACAGCACGGCGATCTCCGCATCGCTGAAACGCTTGCGGTCGTAGCTGAACAGGTAGTTCAGCTGCTCGCCCGGCACCACGATCAGCGACAGCGGGAAGTGGTTGCGGCCCTGGGTGTGGGTGATGCCGTCGACCTGCTGATCGTTGGACGGCGCGATGAAGCTCAGGCCATCGGCGTCCTGATTGAGGGCGTCGGTGACCGGGAAGTTTTCGAACACCAGGATCGAATCGAACAGCGCCCGCTCGGCTGCGATCTTGCTCATCGACTTGAGCTTGCCGATCGGCAGGTAGGCGTGGTGACGCAGGTCGCTGTTGGCTTGCTGCAACTGTTGCAACCAGTCCACCAGCGTCGGGCTGTCGGCCCATTGCACCCGCAGCGGCAGGGTGTTGATGAACAGGCCGACGGTGCTTTCGACCGCGCTCAGGTTCTCCGGACGCCCGGCCACGGTCACGCCGTAAACCACGTCATCGCGCCCGGCGTGCTGGCCCAGCAGCAGCGCCCAGGCACCCTGGATCAGGGTGTTGACGGTCAGGTCATGGCGACGGGCGAAGCTCGACAGCTGCTCGGTTTCACCAGCTTGCAGCAGGCTTTCCCGCTCGGCGAACGGTGCGCTCGACGGTGGCTCCAGGCGCACGGCGAAGTCTGGCAGCGGAGTCGGTTCGTTGAGGTCCTGCAACTGCTCGCGCCAGAACGCTTCGGTGGCGGCCATGTCCTGTTCCGCCAGCCACGCGATGTAGTCGCGGTAAGGGCGGGTCGCCGGCAGGTTGGCGGCGCGGCCCAGGGCCTGTTCGTAGTAGAGCGCCAGCCATTCCTGGATGGCGATGCCCACGCTCCAGCCGTCCATGAGGATGTGGTGGAAGGTCCAGGTCAGGTGAAAGCGCTGTTCGTCCAGACGCACCAGGGACACACGCATCAGCGGCGCGTCGTTCAGTTCCAGCGGTTCGGCCCGTTCGTCCAGTGCAAGCTGTTCCAGCGCGACTTGTTGATCATCGCGCTCGCGCCAGTCCAGCAGGCTCAGCGGCACTGCGAGGTCCTGCTGCACCACCTGATAGGCGTCGTCCAGGTCTTCCCAGAGAAACGCGCTGCGCATCACCGCGTGGCGCTGCATCAGTGCCTGCCATGCACCACGGAACGCGGCGAGGTTCAGCGGGCCCTGGATTTCCAGGCTCAGTTGCTGGTAGTACACCCGCGAATCCGGCTCGAGGACGCTATGGAACAACAGGCCATGCTGAGTTGGCGAAAGGGAGTAGATGTCTTCGATGTTGTTCATGCTTTGACAGGTCCGTAGCTAATTCTTGAAAACGTGTTGAGCGAAGGCAGGGGCGCGTGGGTCGAGTTCCACCCACGCGCCGGCTCGCCCGCTAGCTTTGGGGATTCGGTTTGGTCTTGAGCTTGCTCAGCAACATGTCCAGGGACTTCTGGTTCATGCCCTTGGCCAGCGGGAAGTCCGACGGCATCAGCGCGCCCGACTGCGGATCGAGGCAATGGGCGACCAGCGCCTGCAAATGTTCCAGCAGGCGCGCCGGCAGGCGGCTGTCGGCATCGGGCGTGACGCTGTGCCATTCGATGTGCAGCACGCCTTCCTCAAGCCAGGCCACCACTTCACGGCCGTGGCTGACCTTGTTGATCGCGGCCACTTCCGCCGGTGCCTTAAGCGTGCTTGCGCGCAACCAGCCCTCGGGCGCTTGCTCGTGGCCCAGGTAGTTGAACAGCACATCGCCACGGCTCGCCGGCAACTCACCGCGCTGGCGCAGCAGGCCGTGGCCCAGGCCATTGCCCGGTACGGCGCGCAGGGCTTCCTTGGCCTCGCGCACGCGTTCGGCCGGGGCGCCGCTGGATTTGACCCGCAGCGGGAAAAGGGTGGTGAACCAGCCAACGGTGCGGCTGACGTCCAGGCCTTCGAACGGCGCATCGCGGCCGTGACGCTCCAGATCGACGACAATCTCCTCGCGCTTCTCGGCTTGCGCCAGGGTCGCGGCGAGGGCGGCGATCAGCAGCTCTTCCGGTTGCGTGCGATAGGCGGCGTGGGACTCGGTCAGCCATTGCTGGGTGCGGGTGGCATCCCAACGGGCGGACAAGGTCTGGCGTTCGGCGAACGTGGCCGCAGGCGCTGTGTTCTGCGCCGTTTGAACATTCCAGTAACGCTGTTCGGCGCCGACCTTGTCGCCGTGGGCGCGCATCTGCTCGGCCCACTGCCGGTAAGAGGTGGTTTTCGCCGGCAGCGCTGGAGTTTCGCCGCGCTCCAGGCCCTGGTACAGCTGCTGGAAATCTTCCAGCAACGGCGTCCAGGACACGGCATCGACCACCAGGTGGTGGGCGACCAGATACAGGCGCTGCGGTTCGCCTTGCAGCAGCGCGGCGGCGAACAGCGGGCCGTCCTGCAGGTTCAGGCTGCGGGCGACTTGCTCCAGTTGCCCGGGTTGTTCGCACAGGGTCAATTGCGCTTTGTCGACCGGCGCGATGTGCGCCTGCCACTGTCCGTCCTGTTCGGCGAAGCGCAGGCGCAGGGCGTCGTGGTGGGCCACCAGGCGATCCAGGGTTGCCTGGACCAGCGCAGGTTGCAGACGACGGTCACTGTCGGCCAGCACCGACTGGTTCCAGTACGCAGCGTGTGGCTGCTGTTGATCGAAGAACCATTGATGCAGCGGCATCAGCGGCATCGCTCCGGTGACTTCGCCTTGTTCCGCCAGCGTCAGCAGCGGGCTGGCCACCTGGGCCAGGGCTGCCGGGGTCGGCGAGCGGAACAGGTCTTTTGGTGTCAGCGAGTAACCCTGTTCCCGCAGGCGTGAAATCAGCTTCAGACCGAGGATCGAATCACCGCCCAGGGCGAAGAAGCTGTCTGTGGTGCCGACCTCGCGGCCTCTGCTCAGCATGTCACTCAGCAACTCGCCGAACAGCTGGCAAAACAGCGCTTCCAGTTCGTTGCGCGGTGCGACGCGGGCTTCCTGGCTTTGCGGCAAGGGCAGCGCCGCGAGGGCCTTGCGGTCGATCTTGCCGTTGGTGGTCAGCGGCAGGGCCGGTACTTCGACCCACACCGCTGGCACCATGTAGGCCGGCAATTGCGCGCTGAGCAGTGCGCCCAGATCCGATTGCGGGGCGTTGCTGCTGTAGAACGCGATCAGACGGTTATCGAGCACCAGGGTGCAGGCGCCGGTGATGGCGGGCTGGTCGAGCAGCGCGGCATCGATCTCGCCCAGCTCGATCCGCTGGCCACGCAGTTTCACCTGATGGTCGAGACGGCCCAGGTATTCGATGTTGCCATCGGCAAGGAAGCGGCAACGGTCGCCGGTGCGGTACAGGCGATCACCTTCGATGAAGGGACTTGCGAGGAAGCGTTCCTCGGTCAGGTCCGCACGTTTCAGGTAGCCACGGGCCACGCCGACACCGCCGATGTACAGCTCGCCGATGCTGCCGATGGGCAACGGTTGCATGGCCGCGTCAAGGATGTACAGGCGCAGGTTGGCGATGGGTTTGCCGATCGGCACGATCACATCGTCCATCGAGCAACGCCACACCGAGACGTCGATGGCCGCTTCGGTCGGGCCGTACAGGTTGACCAGCGCCGCCGGGTGCTGACCCATGAAACGCCGCACCAGATCCGCCGGCAGCGCTTCGCCGCTGGCGAACACCT
>NZ_JABFMP010000052.1 GCF_013359595.1 Pseudomonas sp. C1C7
CCGCACGGCGCTGCGCGCCTAACCCCCGGATGAACGCCTCCACTCAGCCTGCCGACGGGGCGGGTGGATCAAGATCAAAAGCCAAAGCAGTCCCGTGTAGGAGCTGCCGAAGGCTGCGATCTTTTGATCTTGAAAGATCGCAGCCTCGTTTCACTCGTCAGCTCCTACACCGCCCCCCCGGTTCTAGATGCCGTAGAACCCGCGATACCATTCCACAAACCGCCCCACTCCCGCCTCGACACTCACCTGTGGCCTGAAGTCGATCCACTCTTGCAGCGCCCGGGTGTCTGCCCAGGTCTTGAGTACATCACCCGCCTGCATCGGCAGGTAATTGCGCTGCGCCTTCATCCCCAATGCCGTCTCCAGGCACTGAACAAAATCCATCAACGCCACAGGCTCGCCACGCCCGATGTTGAACAGCCGGTTGCAACCTTCCTCGGGCGGACGCGTGCGCAAGCGCGCAATGCTTTCGACGATGTCGTCGATGTAGGTGAAGTCCCGCGCCAGCTCGCCCTGGTTGTAGATATCGATGGGTTGGCCCTTGAGCATCGCGTCGGTGAATTTGAACAGCGCCATGTCCGGCCGACCCCAGGGTCCGTATACGGTGAAGAAGCGCAGGCCGCTGGCCTTGATGCCGTACAGATGGCAGTAGCTGTGGGCCAACAGTTCATTGGCGCGTTTGGTGGCGGCGTACAGGGAAACCGGTTGTTCGACGGGGTCTTCGACGCTGAACGGCAGTTTGCTGTTGGCGCCGTACACCGAACTGCTCGAGGCATAGATCAGGTGTTCGGGTCGATGGTGGCGACAGGCTTCGAGCACATTGAGGAAACCCACCAGATTCGACTGCCCGTACACGTCGGGACTGTCCAGCGAATAGCGCACACCGGCCTGGGCTGCCAGATGCACCACTTCGCTGAAGCGATGCTCGGCGAACAGCGCCATCAGCGCCGGTTTATCGACGATGTCCATCTGCTGGAATCGAAACCCCGGCACCGACGCCAGCTCTTCGAGTCGTGCGCGCTTGAGTGCGGGATCGTAGTAGTCGTTGAGGTTGTCGATGCCGACCACTTGATGGCCGTCCTCGCCCAGACGTTTCGCCGTATGAAAACCGATGAAGCCGGCAGCGCCGGTGACCAGAACGGTCACGAGCCGGTCCCCGGCGCGCTCACGCCAAGGGTGATCCGGATAGGTTGCGCAGTCGTCTTCATAATCAGCTCCGTCGGTCAGCCAGAAGTCCTGGATGAGGGGTGTGGCGTTAACTTATAGACCCGTGTATGCAACAGGGCCAGATCCATTTATCCTTTAAGTTAATGACATTGCATGTTAATTACATCGGGATGAATATACAGTGACGACATATTGACGCCACTTGTCCTCTGACACTAAGTGGGCGACTCCAGAACGCTTAAAAAGTTTAATTAAATCGATGAAAAAATTTTCATCCTTCAAAACAATCGCTTGCCGGACAGCAAAAAAACTTCTGGATAAAAGGCATTCATTTTGACAGGCAATGTTTGACAGGTCTCTCGGACTGGCACATAACTGTGACCGGCCTGGCAAAAACAGGCTCACATCGGAGCACCAGTCGGCGTTCGCCGAACCAAGGGAAACACTAATGTAGCTATCGAGTTAAGGGCCCGGATAACACGGACCGTGCGGTAGCTTTGGCCTGGACAAATACGTCGATGAACACTCAAGTTCATTTGCCTGGATATTGGGCGTATCACTCCTGCATAACGATCGGCCTGTACTTATGTGTCTTGCGACAATGAGCATCCCGATCAAGACCCGAGCGTAAAGTGCTTCATTATTGATACACACTTTCGCCTATAAAAATAATTGCGCCGGGTTCACTGCCTCCACCACTGCCTAGCAAGCCTGAATGCGTCGGTCCGCCCAGAACGGGTAACGGCGCTCAACTTTCGCTAAGTACGGAGTTTGCAAGCATGCTAACTAACAGCACCGATGGCTCTAGTTGGTACCTGCTCCAGTGCAAACCGCGTCAGGACGACCGGGCACAAATCAACCTGTTGCGACAGAGCTACGACAGCTTCCGACCGCAACTCACGACCGAGCGCCTGGTTCGCGGCAAACCGCAGAAAGTCTGCGAGTCGCTGTTTCCGGGCTATCTGTTCATTCGCTTGAGCCAGGATGACAACTGGGCGCCGATCCGCTCCACCCGCGGGGTCAGCCGATTCGTCGAGTTCAATCGCGGCCCCGCCGTGGTTGCCGATGATGTGATCGAGCATCTGCGCATGCGCTGCCTCACCCTCGAATCGTCAGATATGACCGAACTTCAACCCGGCCAGACATTGCAAATAACCCGGGGGCCGCTGTCGCCTCTGGAGGGTGTCTTTTTGTCGATGATGGGTGATGAGCGGGTCATGTTATTACTTCAGTTCCTGAATCGGGAACAGTGCATCACTGTTCCGCTCAGCGATCTGGAACCTCATAAAAACAATAAAAACGCCAGCGTACAAAACGCCTGAACATAGTCCATCGAAGGCATTGAAACCGGCCCTTATATCCATATAACCAGTCCCGCCTACAGCGCCGGTTATCGCACCTTGGCACCCAATTTTCGGGAGCAATGACATGGTCATAAAGCCCTTTAATCACTTCACGCTTATTATGGCCACGCTATACCCGGGATATGCCTGGTGCCTCGATCCTCAGAACATTGACATCTATGGGTTCAACTTCACGCCGATACTGTTTATCTCGGAAAGTTACGACGATAACTTCCGCGAGCTTGAGCACAATGTGCAATCGTCCATGGTCACGCGCATCATGCCCACCTTCGAGCTCAAGGCCGAAGATCGCAACAGCGCCACCCGCCTGATCTGGCAACCAAGTCGCAACATCTATCACGACGAACCGGACGCCTCCTTCACCGCCCAGCGTGTGCAACTGGCGAGCATCATGGAGTTCACCGACCGCCATCGGCTCAAACTCGAAGGGGAATGGCGCAAGTACGAGCGCACCACCGACACCGCGGTGGATGGCGTCAACGACAAGATCCAGAACAGTCAGGTCAACGGGCTGTACACCTACGGCGCGCGCAGTGCCGACAACCAGCTGGAGTTCGGTGCCAACTACGCACAGCTGCGCTACGACAATTCCGGGGGGATCAATGACGACAAGGAACGCAACACCACCGCACTGACCAGCACCTGGTACCACCGCATCGGCAGCAACACCCGCGGTCTGCTGGAGTACGACCACAAGATCTTCGACTACGTGCAGTCGGGCAACCCGCGCAGCAGCAAGTCCGATGCCCTGCTGGGCGGTGCCGAGTGGGACTTCACCGCCCGCACCAAGGGCAAGGTCCGGGTCGGTTACGAACGCAAGAACTTCGATGACAGCGAATCGAAGGACCTGAACAACCCGACCTGGCAGGTCGACCTGCAATGGAAACCCCGCACCTATTCGACCTTCACCTTCCTGGCCCGCCAGGCCATGGCCGAAGGTGACGACGGCTCGGATGCCGTCAAGGCCACCTTCACCCAGCTCGGCTGGCGCCATGGCTGGACCGAGCGCATCACCTCCGTCGCCGAAATCGGTGCAGGACGCAACGTATACGAAGGTCAGGACCGCACCGACGATCTGCGCGAATACCACCTGGGCGTGATCTACGAGATGCGCCGCTGGATGGACATCGAAGTGGGCTATCGCTACCGCGACAACGACTCCGATGCCGACGACGAAAGCTACAAACGCAACGTGTTCCAGATCAGTTTCAACATCAGTCTCTGAGGAGATTTGCGATCATGAATATGCGCATACCCGGCCTTTTGCTCATGCTGTGCCTGCTCCCTGTTGCCCATGCGGGCGATCCTGGCACCCAGTACAAACTGGCGGCCGGTGACGTGTTGCGCATCACGGTGTTCGGCGAACCGGAGCTGAGCCTCAAACGAATCCGCCTCAACGACGCTGGCACCTTCTCCTATCCCTTCCTGGGGGAAATTTCCGCCAAGGGCCTGACCCCCAATCAGGTCGAAAAGATCATCACCGACGGGCTCAAGCAGGGTTACCTGGTCGATCCCAAAGTCAGCCTCAGCCAGATCGAGTACCGCGCCTTCTACATCAACGGCGAGGTGCAGAAACCCGGCAGCTATCCCTTCGTGCCGGGGCTGACCCTGGACAAGGCCATCGCCCTGGGTGGCGGCCTGACCGAACGCGCCTCGATCAAGCGGGTGACGATCGTGCGCGGCGACGGCGGCCAGACCCTGACCGACAACATCACACGCAGCACCGTGATTTCTCCCGGTGACACCATTTCCATTGCACAAGGCTTTTTCTAATCATGGACAACAGCCCTAGCACCTACGTCGAACGTCCGCTTCAGGCGCTTGCCCCCGCGCAGCACCACCACATTGAAGAAAAGGACACCATTGATCTGCTCAAACTGTGGAGAGTGATCTGGCGCGCCAAATGGAACATCGGCTGGCTGGTGCTGCTGTGCAGCGCGCTGGCCGTCGCGGTGGTGTCGAGCATCACCCCGCAGTACATCGGCAGCACCACCCTACTGATCAAGGACACTGCCCCGCCGCCGCTGAATTTCCAGCAGACGGTCGACAAGGGCGGGCCAACGCCCGATTACCTGCAGACCCAGCTGGCGCTCCTGCAATCGCGGGACCTGGCGGAGCGCGCGGTGCGAACGCTCAAGCTGACCACCAACCCGCTGACGGATCCGCGACAGCAACCGCAATCCTGGTTCAAGCCGCGCCAGTGGCTGGCGGATCTGAACGCCGGCCATTGGCTGCCGGGGCTGGGGTTCCTGACGCCGATGCCGGCCAATCCCAGCGAAGCGGACGTGTTCAATCTGGTCACCCAGGACTTCATGCGCCGCACCAGCGTCAAGTTCGTCGGCAAGAGTCAGTTGATCGAAATAGAAGTGGAGTTGCCTGACCCGCAACTGGCAGCCGCCGCCGCCAACGCACTGTCCCAGGGTTTTCTCGACAGCCAGTTCGACACCAGCCAGAAATCCGCGCAGACCACCACCAGCTGGATGAACACCCGTCTGGTGGAGTTGCGCGACAACCTGCGCAAGGCCGAGGACAAGCTTCAGGCTTACCGTGAGGAACAGGGCCTGGTGGATGTCGACGGGGTCTCGACCATCAGTGCCAATGAACTGCAAATGACCGGCAACCGCATGATCGACGCCCGCCGTGATCGCGCCGAGGCCGAAAGCCAATACCGTCAGGTCCAGGGTCTGAGCAATGGCGACCTGAGCCGACTCTCCAGTGTCCCCGCCGTGCTGAGCAACCCGCTGGTGCAACAGTTCCAGGCGGAACTGGCCAAGGCGCAAGCCAAGGTCGAGGAACTGTCGGGGCGTTATGGTCCCAAGCACCCTTCCCTGATCTCCGCCCGTTCGGAGCTGCGCACTGCCACTGAGAGCTTGCGTATCCAGGTCCGGCAAGTGATCGCCGGCATCGAGCATCAGTACCAGCTGGCGGTGGCCAGCGAAGATGCCCTGCGCAAATCCTTCAATACCAACAAGGCGCAGATCCAGGACATCTCGCGCAAGGAGTTCCAGCTGCGCGAATATCAACGGGAAGTCGACACCAGCCGCGCGCTGTATGAAACCGTCATCACCCGGCTCAAGGAAACCGCCGCCACCTCGGACATGGACTCGACCAAGGCACGGATCGTCGACCCCGCCATCGCGCCGATCGAAGCCAGCAAGCCGCGCAAAACCCTGATCGTGGCGATTGTCGCCCTGGTCGCCGCGGTGATCGGCGTGGCCCTGGCCTTCCTGTTCGACGCCCTGAACAATACGTTCAAGACCGATGACACCATCGAAAGCACTCTCAACATTCCGCTGCTCAGCGTGGTGCCGCTGGTGGCGAAGAAGAGCCGGCGGCAACTGGCGCGGCTGTTCGACGACAACGACAACCCGCGTTTCTCCGAAACCATCCGCAACCTGCGCACCTGGCTGATGCTGCAGGAAAGCGAAGCGCCTTCGCAGGTGGTGCTGGTGACCTCCACCGTCCCCGAGGAAGGCAAGAGCACCATCGCCAACAACCTCGCCAGCTCGCTCACCTCGCTCGAACGGGTGCTGCTGATCGATGCCGACATGCGCCAGCCCACCCTCTCGCTGAATTTCGACTTCCCGCCGCAAAGCCCGGGCCTGGCGAACGTGATCGCCGGCACCGCGCGGCTGGAAGACTGCATTCGCACCGTGGGCAATCTGGACATGCTGACCGCCGGGCATTTCGCCTCACCCGCGGATGATCTGTTCAGTTCACCGCGCCTGACATCGCCGCTGGCTCAAGGCGATCCGCTGCGCCAGCCGCCACCCCAGGACCTGCTCAGCTCGCCGCGCCTGGCGCGCATGCTCGAAGTGCTCAAGACCCGCTACCGGCACATCATCATCGATTCCCCACCGGCGGAAATGGTCAGCGATGCGCTGCTGCTGGCCCAGCATTCGGACGCGGTGATCTACGTGGTCAAGGCCGACAGCACGCCGGTCGGCCAGGTACAGAAGCACCTGGCGATGCTTCAACAAAGCCACGCACCGGTGTTCGGCGTGGTGCTCAACCAGGTCGACCTGCGCAAGGCGCGCAAGTATGGCTACAGCTCGCAGACGTTTCACGATTACGACTTTGCCACGCGCTGAATCGGGGTCACCCCGCCCCGTGTAGCAGCTGGCGAAGCCTGCTGCTACAGGGTCCGCGGTACGTGCCTTACCTCACTCAACCCGATCCCCGCCGCCAGCCTCGCTGGCGGCGCACGCCCCACTGTTCAGAGATTGAGCCATGACTCCACAAATCACCCATCAAATGGCGAACCGCCGAGGGCTCACCTTCTGGGGGCAGTGGCTGTGCGCGATGGTGCTGGTCAACCTGCTGCTGATGCTGCTGGTGTATTGGCGGGTTGGCAGCCTGACCAGCGAATACCGTGTGCTGATGACCCTGTCCGTGCTCGGCTCGATGCCGATCTACAGCGCGATGCAGGTCTATCACAAACGTCATGGCCTGCTGAACGGCCTGGGGCGTTTGCTCGCCGGCTGGCTGATTCTGCTGGCGGTGTTGATGGCCATCGCCTTCATCACCCAGACCAGCGTGCGGTTTTCCCGGCAGGTGATCATCGTCTGGGCGGTCATGGGGTTTGTGGTGCAGGCCTTGAGTTTCGTGCCGCTGCACTGCCTGGCGCGATTGCATGCGCGCAAGCTGTGCAACCAGCGCCGCTCGATCATCATCGGCACCTGCCCCACCGCCGACGAACTGGCCAGAAAACTGATCAAACCCGAACACGCGCGGGTCCTGGGTTTCATCGCCACTGAAGATCTGCAAGGTCCGGCGCCCAGCGTCCTACCGTTGCTCGGCCGGGTGGCGGAGATCCGCGAGATCATCTCCAACATGGACGTGCGCCGCGTCTACATCGTCCTGCCGATGGCCCAGGCCGACCTCATCGAGGCACTGTACATAGACCTGCTGGACATGAACGTCGACGTGGTCTGGATCCCGGACCTGGGCAGCATGGTGCTGCTCAACCAGTCGATCTCCGAAATCGAGCGCATGCCGGCGATCTACCTCAACGAAAGCCTGATCAGCTCGCACCCCGGCAGCCTGCTCTGCAAGGACCTGCTCGAACGCAGCCTGGCCGCCATCGCGCTGCTGATTCTGAGCCCCCTGCTGATCGGCGTGGCGATTGCGGTCAAGGTCACCTCAAAAGGCCCGGTGCTGTTCAAGCAGAACCGTCACGGCCATGACGGCGAAATCATCCAGGTGTGGAAATTCCGTTCGATGCGCGTGCACGACGATCGAGAGGTGCGCCAGGCCACCCGTGACGATGACCGCGTGACCCCGCTGGGGCGCTTCCTGCGCCGCTCCTCCATCGACGAACTGCCGCAGCTGTTCAACGTGCTGTTCGGCCAGATGGCCCTGGTCGGCCCGCGCCCCCATGCCGTCACCCACAACCTTTATTACACCGGCAAGGTCCGCGCCTACATGGCCCGGCACCGGCTCAAGCCCGGCATCACGGGCCTGGCGCAGATCACCGGGCATCGGGGCGAAACCGAGACCGTGGAAAAAATGCAGATGCGCGTCGCCCAGGACCTCAACTACATCAACCAATGGTCGCTGTGGCTGGACATCAAGATCATGGTCAAGACGCCCTTCACCCTGTTTTCCAAAGACATCTACTGACGTGGATCAAGACCACTTTGCCCGGGGGTTTTCCAATGAATGTAAGCGTATTCGGAATTGGCTATGTCGGCCTGGTCCAGGGGGCGGCGCTGGCGGAAGCCGGCCACAACGTGCTGTGCGTGGATGTCGACGCCGGCAAGGTGCAGGCCCTGAAAGACGGCACGTTGCCGCTCTATGAACCGGGCCTGAAAAGCCTGGTACGGGAGAACTACCAGAGCGGACGCCTGCAATTCGACACCGATCTTGAGGCCGCCGTGCACCACGCCCAGTTGCAGCTGATCGCGGTCGGCACACCACCGGACGAAGACGGCTCGGCCGACCTGCAATACGTGCTGAGCGTGGCGGACACCATCGCCCGGCACATGCGGCGCTACCAGATCATCGTCGACAAATCCACCGTGCCGGTCGGGACCGCCGACCGGGTGCGCGCGCACGTCAGCCAGGTGCTGGCCGATACCGGGCGCAAGGATCTGACCTTCGATGTGGTCTCCAACCCGGAGTTTCTCAAGGAAGGCTGCGCGGTCGACGACTGCATGCGCCCGGACCGCATCATCATCGGCACCGACAGCCCCGAAGCCGAGGCGGTCATGCGCGAGCTGTACGAGCCGTTCAATCGCAACCGGGAAAAAATCGTGGTCATGGACGCGCGCAGCGCCGAACTGACCAAGTACGCCGCCAACTGCATGCTGGCGACCAAGATCAGCTTCATGAACGAGATGGCTAACCTGGCGGAAAAACTCGGTGCCGACATCGAAATGGTGCGCCACGGCATCGGCTCCGATCCGCGCATCGGCTACCAGTTCATCTACCCGGGGCTGGGCTATGGCGGCTCGTGCTTTCCCAAGGATGTGCAGGCGCTGATCCGCATCGCCAACGGCGTCGACTATGACGCCCGGGTGCTCAAGGCGGTCGAGGCGCGCAACAACGAACAGAAAACCACGCTGTTCAGCAAGATCTTCGATCACTTCAACGGCGCACTGCGGGGCAAGACCTTCGCCCTCTGGGGCCTGAGCTTCAAGCCCAATACCGACGACATGCGCGAAGCCCCCAGCCGGGTGCTGATGGAAGCCTTGTGGAAAGCCGGCGCGAGCGTCCAGGCGTTCGACCCCAAGGCCATGGAAGAAGCCCAGCGCATCTACGGTTCGCGCGATGACCTGTTGCTGACCGGCACCAAGGAGGCGGCGCTGAAAAACGCCGACGCGCTGATCATCGCCACCGAATGGCAATCGTTCCGCGCGCCGGATTTCGACCTGCTGGGCGAACGCCTGGCGCAGCCGGTGATTTTCGACGGGCGCAACCTGTATGACCCCCAGCGCCTGAAACATCGTGGCTTCACCTACTACTCCGTGGGCCGACAGACACTTTGATGAAGGAATCCGGCAATGATCAGGCTCAAACTCGTCGAGCAGTTCACCCCCGATCTGCTTAAAAGCAACACGGCTTTTTCCTTCATCAACTTCGCGTCCATCGGCAGCTTGCTAGATCGCAATGACGACAGCTGCATCAACTACTTCTGCGACGGCATGCTGCTCTCGACCTTCATGTCGCGCATGACCGGCCAGCCAATAGAGAGGGTCAGTTTCGACTTCACCTCCATCGCCGATCCCGTGCTGCGCAGCGCCGAACAGAGAGGCCTGCGGGTGTACTTCGTCGGTGCCCGGCAGGTGGAACTGGACCTGTTCCTGCACAAGATTCGCGGTCGGTATCCGCACCTGAGAATCGCCGGCAGTCACAACGGTTACTTCGATGCGGCCCAGGCGCTGGAGATTCAGGCCGACATTCGCGACAACACCACGGACATCCTGATCACCGGGCTCGGCGCCGGCTTGCAGGAGCAGTTCGTCGAGCAGGCCTTGAACCTGGGCTACACCGGCGTCGCTTTCACCTGCGGCGGCTTCATCCGCCAGGAAGCCACCGCCACGCTCAACTATTACCCCGAGATCATCAACCGCCTGCACCTGCGCGCGTTCTATCGCATGTACCGCGAGCCGCACACGATCCGGCGCTACCTGTTCAACTACCCGAGCAACTTTGTCCGGCTGTGGGCGCTGATCGCCCGGCGCAAGGTGACCGTCGACCTGCTGCGCCCCGAAGGCCGGGAAGCGAACATGAAGATCCTGTTCATCCTCAAGGACTTCACTCCCGGCGGTGGCGTCGAAGGCGTGCAGCAGCGGCTGGCCGGGCAATTTCTGCGTGAAGGCCGGCAGGTCGGATTCTTTGTCATGAACGGTGATACACCGGAGCAGGAAGGCGCGACGTTTTTCCGCGGCGCGGGCGAAGGCCTCACAGGGCTGTTCAAGTCCATCCTCATGCTGCGCCGGATCATTCGCAGCGAAGGCGTGACTCACCTGATCGCCGCCAAGGAGCAGGCCAATATCTGCACCTGGTTTGCGACGCTGAACACTTCCTGCCGGGTGATCTACGCCCGTCACGCCGCCCTCGATTGCGCGGAACAGAAAACCGGCCCCACCAGCCTGCGTCTGCTCTATGCCCTGTACCTGTGCGGCAGCGGCAAGGTGGTCGCGGTCTCCAATGGCCTGCGCCAAGGTCTGGCGGAGCTGATGCCCTGGGGTCGTCAGCGCATCAGCTACTGCCCCAACGCCGTGATCACCGAATCCATGCTCAGTGCCGCGCAGGCCCCCTTGCCCGAAGGGATACCCGCCAGCTACTGGCTGGGCGTGGGCCGACTGGTGCAGCCCAAGGGCTTTCATCTGCTGCTCGATGCCTACGCGATGGCGTTGGCCGGCACGCAGCCAGTGCCGGATCTGGTGATCGCCGGCGACGGCCCGGAGCGCCAGGCACTGATCGAACAGGCACACCGGTTGGGCATCGCCGAACGTGTGTACTTCACCGGTTTCCTGAGCAACCCCTACCCGCTGATCCGCCATGCACGGCTGCTGATCCTCAGTTCCTTCCACGAAGGCTTGCCCACGGTGCTGATCGAGGCCCTGGCGCTGGGAACGCCGACCCTGGCCTGCGATTGCGGCCCCGGTCCTCGGGAGTTGCTCGACCAAGGCCGGCTCGGACGTCTGGTCAAGGTCAATGACGTGCCCGCACTCGCTGAAGGCCTGCTGCAAAGCCTGAGCGCCGACGCGGCCGCCACGCCCACCGGGCGGGTCGCCGAGGAAGCGGTCAAGCAATACGGCAGTCGTCAGGCCGCCGCAGCCTACTATCAGGTATGGAACCAATGAAGAAGCTGCTGATCATCCTGCATGACCTCAGCGCCGGCGGTGCGGAGAAAATGATGGCGCGTCTGGCGGGCGCCCTGGTCGATGCCGGCAACGACGTGACGCTGTTGATGCTCACCGGCGGCGGCGTGAATGCCCGGGGCCTGGACCCACGCGTCAAGCAGGTCGAGTTGAACAGCGGCCGCAGTGCCAACGCCGTACCGGCCCTGGCGCGCTTTCTTCGACAAAACCGCTTCGATGCGCAACTGGCCGCCCTCACCCACGTCAACGTGATCGCGATTGCCGCCGCCGCGCTGTCCGGCACCCTGTCACGGCTGCACGTCAGCGAGCGCAACGCCTTCTCCCACGACAAGCACGTCAACCCGTCGTTGCGGGTGCGCCTGGCCTACGAGGTGGCGCCGCTGCTGTACCGGCTGATCCCCAACCCGGTGATCTGCGTATCGCGAGGGGTGGCCGAGGATCTGGTGGACACCACCATCGCCCGCGAACGGGACGTCACCGTTGCCGACAATCCGGTGCTGGACGATGACTTTCACCACCGCCCGCCCGCCGCTGCGGAGCATCCCTGGTTGCAGGACAAGACCACGCCGGTGGTGGTCGCCGTCGGGCGTCTCGCCCTACAGAAAGGCTTCGACACCCTGATCGAGGCCTTCGCCCGGCTGCCGGATCGCACGACGCGTCTGATCATCTTCGGTGAAGGCTCGCTCAGGGCGCAGTTGCTCGAGCAGGCCCGCGCACTGAGCGTCGAAGACCGCATCGACCTGCCGGGCTACACCGGCGATCCCATGGCCCAGGTCGCGGCGGCCGACTGCTTTGTGCTGTCGTCGCGTTTCGAAGGCAGCCCCAATGCTTTGGTCGAGGCCCTGGCCACCGGCACGCCGGTGGTCGCGACCCGCTGCCCTCACGGCCCGCAGGACATTCTTCAGGATGGTCTCGTCGCGCCGCTGGTGCCGGTGGATGATCCGGCGGCGCTGGCCCTGGCCATCAGCGATCAACTCAACGCCCCGGTCGACACCCGACGGCAGATCCGCATCGACGCCGCCGCCCGCTTCATGAATGGCCGGGCGGTGCAGACCTACCTCAGCGCCTTGCTCGGGAGTCCGTCGCCATGAACTCGTTACCCGTGCGCTACACCACGTTGCGCGATCTGTTCGCGCTGTTCGGCGTGCTGTTTTACATGCAGGTGATCGCATTCTTCACCAGTCTGGGCAGTGCTTCGAGTCTGGACGATGCCCAGCGCGATCTGGAAGGCAACCTGGTCAATCAGGTCTGCGGCCTGATCACTCTGCTGGTGCCGCTGTTCTTTTTCATCCGCCACAAGGTGTTCCTCAGCAAATGCTTCTACCGGCAGAACGCGTTTTTCCTGCTGTTCGTGCTGTGCATCGCCGCGTCGATCAGTTGGTCCCACGACCCGATGCTCAGCCTCAAGCGCTTTGTCGCGTTGATGAGCGTGGTGTTTTTCGGCGGCTACATCGCCTACAACTACAGCCTCGAAAAGATCAGCTTCGTGCTCGGCTGCACCATCGGCGCGGCGGCGTTCATCGGGCTGATCTGCGCGCTGATCCTGCCGGACATCGCCTTCATTTCCGGCGGCATTCGCGACGGTGCGTTCAAGGGGATATTCCCGGAGAAAAACGCCGGGGCGCGGATCAACGCCATCGCCATCGTGTTGCTGCTGCCGATGATCCGTCGGCGCAACCCCTGGGCGATGTTCAGCGCCCTGTGCTCGCTGGTGGCCATCGGGCTGGCGCAATCGGCCACGGGGCTGGCGCTGATTTGCGCGGGTGCTGCGAGCTACGGGTACTTCCTGACCATGATCCGCCTGCGCATCAACCGTTCGCTGCTGGCGTTCTTCGCCGCGACGGTGTTGTACGGGCTGATCTGCGCCTTTCTCTACGGCAACTACACGCTGCTGCTGGAGATGCTCGGGCGCGACCCGACCCTCACCGACCGCATGCAGATCTGGGAGCTGCTGGCGCCCTTCATCGATGCCCAGATACTCAGGGGCTACGGTTTCGGTGCCTTCTGGTCGAGCCCCGATGCCGACGCGTTCATCTCGCGCTGGGGCTACATCGGCAACGCCCACAGCGGCTACATGGAAACCCTGCTCAACGGCGGCATGCTGCAGTTGATCGCGCTGGGGCTGATGCTGGCCGAAGCGCTGGTCAAGCAGTACCGCGCCGTGACTGCAGACCAGTCGGCGCAGTATCGGGCCAGCGCCCTGGTGATCATCGGCCTGTTCATCGTCACCAACTACGTGGCCTACGTGATCCCCAACTACCGCTCCGCCGAGTTCCTGGTGTTCTGCATCCTGGCCCTGTCCTTCCGCCATCACCACGTCAGGCACGGCGTTGCCAGTCGACGCGTTGAGCCCCGTGCAGCGCAACAGAGCGTGTTCAATGGCGCGACCGCCCGGGTCGTGCCCAAGGAGAAAAGCCCATGCTGAGCAGCAAACCTGCGACGCCCGCCTCGGTGTGCGTGGTCATTCCGATGTACAACGCCGCCCGCACCATCGAAAAGACCCTGGCGTCTCTGATACAACAAACTTGCCAGCCCGATCGGGTGATCGTGGTCGATGACGGTTCCAGCGACGACTGCGCGCAACGGGTCCGGGACTTTGCCGCGCCTTTCCCGCTGACCCTGTTGCAGCAGGCCAATCAGGGCCCCGGCTGCGCGCGCAACAAGGGCGTGTTTGCCGCCCGGGAAACCTTCATCGCCTTCCTCGATGCCGATGACGAGTGGCATCCGCAGAAGCTTGAAAAGCAGTTGGCGCTCTACGATCGCCTGACCGCCGAGGGGCGCTCGGTAGGGCTGATCGATTGCTATCAGAAGAGCGTGTTCAGCGACGGCCACGAGCAACTGGAAGAGCGTCGCAAAAGCGGCGACCACTTCGCCGACTTCATGCGCGAGAACGTCATCAACGGCACCTCCGGCGTGCTGGTGTTGCGCGAAGCGGTCTGCGCCCTGGACGGTTTCGACCAGTCCCTGCGTTTTGCCGAAGACCGCCTGCTGTGGACGCGGATCGCCGAGAGCTGGGAGATCCACACCGTGCCGCAGATCCTGCACCGGCGTAACGTCGACAGCGGCAACATCACCGCGCAACCGCAGAAGTATTACCCGTACAAAGTCCGCTTCATCGAGCTGTATCTGGCGCGCTATGGCGAACGCTTGACCCGGCAACAGCGCATTTATTTCGTGCTGGCCAACCACGCCGAGTTCCTCAATGCGTTTTCCCGCAGCGGCGATCACGCCCAGGTGATCAAGGTGTTCGGGCAGATGCTCGGTCATTCCTGGCAGACGCTGATTTTGTTCAACGGCAAGCCGACCCTGCGCTACCTCTACGCGCGCTTCAGAACGCTGCTCAAGCATTCCTGAACCGACGGCTCCTGAAACCGTGCTCCTGAACGTTCCGCCGGGCTCAACCCTATGGCCAATCAACGTCTCATCACCCTGACCTGGATCTTCACCGAGAAATTCGGCCTGATCTTCCTGTCGATGATCACCTTCGTCATCTATGCGCGGCTGCTGTCGCCGGAAGAACTGGGCGTGGGCACGGTGATCATTGCCATTGTCGAGGTGATCGGCATCCTCTACTCCTCGGTGCTGGAAGATCCGCTGGTGCGGCTCGAGCGCCTGGACGAGCGGCGCATCGCCACGGCGTTCTGGGCGGCGGTGCTGGCCAGCCTGGTGTCGATCGCGATCATCAGCGGCGTGGCGGTGCTCTGGCTCGATTCTGCCAATCTGCAATGGATGACCGCGGTGGCGTCGGTGAAGATCCTGTTCACCATGATGGCGCGGGTGTACGTGGCGCAGATGCGTCGCAGCAGCAATTTCCGCATGCTCGCTTCGCGCACCCTGCTGGGCAAGATCTTCGGCGGCGTTGCCGGCATCGCCGTAGCGTTCTGGGGATTGGGTGCCTGGGCGGTGATAACCCAGGCGCTGGTCATGGAACTGGTGTCGATCGTGGTGCTGATGAACGGCGACCGGCGCCGCCTGCCGATGGTCATCGACGGTCCGTTTCTGCGGGATCTGCTCAAGACCGGCCTGCCGGTGGCAGTCAACACGCTGAGTTCGCAGACCCTGCAGCGCGGGGTCAACGTGGTGCTGGGCATCACCGCCGGCACCCACGCCGTCGGCATGTTCAACCTGGCGATGCGCATCATCGACCTGCCGCGCACGGCGTTTTACAACGGCCTGATGAGCTACGCCCTGCCGGCGTTCGCCAGGCGCCGCGCGGAACCTGCACGACTGATCGGCTTCATCTGCGACTCGACGGCCGTCAGCGGCTTTCTGCTGACCCCGGTGTTCATCGGCATCGCCGTCACTGCCAGCGACATCATCCTGCTGATCTTCGGCGCCAAGTGGGTCGATGCGATCCCCCTGCTGCAGGTGCTGGCCTGCACCGCCGCCATCGGCAACACCGCGATGTACGCCACCACCGCGCTGGTGGCGGTCAACCGCACGCACCTGACCTTAAAGGCAGAAGTGGGCACGACCTTACTGGCGCTGGCGCTGGTCTATTTCCTGGGCCCGTTGTACGGCGCCATGGCCGCCGCCCTCGCCTTGCTGCTGCGGATGGTGATCGTCACACCGCTGCAGATTCGCGGGCTGAAGGCTGCCATCGGCTATGACTGGCACGCATTTTTTGCCTCCAGCTACCGCAGTGTCACGGCCGCGCTGGTGATGACCGTGCTGGTGCTGTGGCTGATGCCGCGCTTGCAGGTGCACGGCTTTGTCCATCTGGCCTGCAGCATCGGCATCGGCGCGCTGACCTATGCGCTGGCCTACAGCCTGCTGCACCCGCGCTGGCCACAGGAATTCAAGTCGGTCTTCACCACCCGCTGAACCCATTTCCCCGCAATCTCTCTGTGACAGGACGCCCATCATGCGCAAAACCACGCTGATCACTGGCGGGGCCGGTTACATCGGCTCCCACACCGTACTGACCCTGATGGACGCCGGCCACTCGGTGGTGGTGCTCGACAACCTGTGCAACAGCTGTCGGGAGTCGATCCACCGGCTTGAGCAACTGACCCACAGCAATGTCGATTTCATCGAGGGGGACGTGCGCGACAGCCTGTTGCTCGACGAGATTTTCGACACCTACGACATCGATGCGGTGATGCATTTCTCCAGCCTCAAATCCGTGGCCGAAAGCGTGCGCAAACCGCTGGAGTACTACGCCAACAATGTCGCCGGCACCCTGAACCTGTGCCAGGCCATGGCCCGGGCACGGGTGTTCAAGCTGGTGTTCAGTTCGTCGGCGACGGTCTACGGCGACCCGGCGCAAATCCCGATTGCCGAGGACCTGGGCACCGGCAATCCGGTCAATCCCTATGGGCGCAGCAAGCTGATGATCGAAGAGCTGCTGCAGGACCTGGCGCTGTCCGAACCACGCTGGAGCATCGCGCTGCTGCGCTACTTCAACCCCATCGGCGCCCACGAAAGCGGCCTGATCGGCGAAGACCCTCACGGTCGGCCCAACAATCTTTTGCCCTGCCTGACCCAGGTCGCCATCGGGCGGATTCCCGAACTGACGGTGTTCGGCAACGACTACCCCACGGTCGACGGCACCTGCGTGCGCGATTACATCCATGTGGTCGATCTGGCCGAAGGACACCTGAAAGCCTTGCAGATGCTGCACTACAGCCCGGGCGTGAACATTTGGAACCTGGGCACCGGCACCGGCTACAGCGTGTTGCAGATCATCCACAGTTTCGAAGACGTGACCGGGATCAGGATCCCCTACCACTTCGCCCCGCGCCGTGCCGGGGACATTGCCCAGTGCTGGGCCGACCCCAGCAAGGCCGAACGCGACCTGGGCTGGCACGCGCAACGCAACCTGGAGCAGATGATCGCCGACACCTGGCGTTGGCAGTCATCCAATCCCTTTGGTTACCACTCCCACCCATCCATGCCGATAGCCATGGCCATGAAATGAATGGAGCCTGCCCATGATCAGGGAATGTCTACTGGGTCTGTTGTTGATCAGCACCGTGTTCGAAGCATCCGCCGCACCCTCGCAACCAACCACCGAGGGCCTGGTGATGTGGCTCGACGCCGCCGATGCCTCGAACGTCAAGCGTAATGAACAGGGGCGTGTGACGCGCTGGCAGGACAAGTCCGGTCGCGGCAACGACGTCAACGCGGACAATGTCGCGACCAGCGCGTTGCCCGAGTACGTCAGCAATGCCCTCAACGGCCACGGCGTGGTGCGTTTGAGTGGCACGGCGGCGTTCAGTGCCGATGCCCTGCGCGCGGCCAGAGGTCCGGTGACGCTGTTCGTCGTGTCGCGACGATTGCCGGAACAGGCCGGCGGCAAGGCCTGGCAGCGGTTGTTCAGCTCGCGCCCGCAGATGGCCGATAACGACAACGTGGCGCCGAACTTCGGCCTCAGCGTGCAACAGACTACCGCCTATGAACCCGCCCTGGCCTTCCTCGAAACCAGCGACGTGCCCATCGGCCCGCTCGCCGTCGGGCGCAATGTGGTGGGGACCTCGGAAATTCTGCGGGGCGACATCGCTGAAGTGCTGGTCTACGACCGCCCGCTCGCCACTCAGGCCGAGCGCCAGGCTGTGTTCGAGTATCTGACGCAGAAGTGGAAGGTTGCCGCCCCGCAGCAAACCAATGCCTGGACCCGCACCGGCCCCCTCGGCCCGCTGCCACAGCGGACCAATCCCGACCTGCCGCTGTCCGATCAGGCCAATGTTGGCCAATGGCGGCCGGACCCGCGCTTCACCGACGACTTCAACGGCAGCACCCTCGACCCCGAACGCTGGCACGTCAACAACGCCACCGGCACCGATTCGCTGGGGCGCAAGCCGGCGCTGTTCCTTCCCGAGAACGCCACGGTCAACGATGGGTATCTGAACATCGTCTTTCGCAAGCAGACCCTGCCCGAAAAATACGTGCGCCTTGGCTACAAGGACTACAGCAGCGCCATGGTCCGCACCCTCGAACGTGGCGACTACGGCTACTACGAAGCGCGTGCCAGACCGATGAATTCGGCGGGTTCCAGTGCGTTCTGGCTGGCCTGGACCGGCCTTGCGGACAACGCCACGGAGATCGACATCTTCGAAATCGGCGGCAAGACCAAAGATGCCAAATTCGACCGTATGTACAACATGAACGCCCACGTCTGGGCCACCCCGACCAGCAACGCTCACCTGGCTGAAGGCAGCACCTGGACCAGCCCGTGGCGCTTTGCCGAGGATTTTCATGTGTATGGGCTGGACTGGCAGCGGGATACCTTGCGCTGGTATGTCGATGGGGTGTTGGTGAGGGAGGCGAAGAACAGCCACTTCTTCTTTCCGATGCAGATCGTCTTTGACAGCGAGGCGATGTGGGACTGGTTTGGGGTGGTCAATGATGCGGACTTGCCGTCGACCTTCAGTGTGGACTACATCAAGGTTTGGCGGCGGGGCAACTAGCAATCGCGAGCAGGCTCGCTCCCACAGGGGATTTGGGATGTACCCGATTTCTGGTGCAACACAAAACCAATGTGGGAGCGGGCTTGCTCGCGATGAGGCCCGTACATTCAACACAAACGTCAGGTATCGACCTGCACCACCTCAATCCCCATCATCCGGTAATCCTCGACATTCCCCGACGCCACCTGCCGCTCGGTGATCAGCGCATGCAATCGCGTGCAAGGCGCGACCACGAACGGCTCCACCGCCCCCAGCTTGTCCGCCGTGGTCACGGCAATCACCCGGGCCGCGCTGTCGAGCATCGCCTGTTTCACCGGCACTTCATCAAAATGCAGGGAGCTGATGCCCACTTGCGGATGGATCGCGCAAACTCCGGTGAACAACAGGTCGGCCTTGATCCCTTCAAGCAAACGCAGGGTTTCATGGCCGCCGGCCGACATGGTCGCCGGATTGACCTGCCCGCCCGCCAGAATCACTTTCACTCCCTTGTACTCGGACAACGTGATCGCCGTCATGGGCGATGCCGTGACCGCGGTAATGCGAATATCCGCCGGCAACGAGCGCGCGATCTGCAAGGTCGTGGTGCCGGAGTCGAACATCACGGTCTGGCCGTTCTCCACCCAACTGGCGGCCAGTTGCGCCAACCGGGTCTTCACCTCGTCGGTTTCGCTGACGCGGGTGAAGTAGTCCTTGCCGGTGTCCTTGGGCCGCGGCAGTGCCCCGCCGTGCACCCGCTGCACCAAACCGGCGGCATCCAGTTCGGCCAGATCACGGCGAATGGTGTCTTCGGACACGGCGAAGTGCTGGCTCAACTCCGAAGCCATGACCTTGCCGTCGCGTTCGAGAATCAGGAGGATTTTCTGCCGGCGCAGATGAGGAAGCTCTGCCGGAGAATGCTGCTCGTGCATGTTTTCGCCCGTTTATGCATGAAATTGCGTGTTCGTGCGAGATTAGCCAAACCATTGGGCAAACACAAACCGCCCTTCGCGCAAAAGCGTGCCAGGTATCATTTCTTTCGATCTTTCAAATCAAGAAGCGGAATTTTTTATTTGCCCTGCCGCTGTTCAAAATGGCGCCATCAAAAATGTACTGGATGGAGTCGCCATGAATCTCAATTTCGCTTTCGCCTGCATGATCGTGGTCTCGTTCACCATCGCCCTGGTGCACACCTGATCGGCAAAACCCGCTACTCTGCAGGCCCCCTCCCGGCAGAGTCGCACCATGGTTTTCGCCCTTGTCGCCAACGGCACCCTTGTCACGCCCGCTCAACCCGCTACAGCAGTGCCCTGGTGGAGCTTCGGCAAAACCGTGATCGCCGCCACCGCCCTGACCCTGGTGCGCGATGGTTTGACCGGTCTTGATGACGCCGTAGCCGAAGGGCCTTTCACCCTGCGTCAGCTGCTGCGCCATGAAGCGGGACTGGCGGACTACTCCGAACTCGCCGACTACCACGCCGCCGTCGCCCGCCACGACGCCCCCTGGCCCGCCGATGATCTCCTTGAACGCCTCGATGCCCGCCGGCTGCGCTACACGCCGGGGGATGGCTGGCGTTATTCCAATGTCGGTTACCTCTACGTCACGCGGCTGATCGAGCGTGTCACCGGTCTTGCGCTGGAAGAAGCCCTGACCCGACAAGTATTCACCCCCCTCCACCTCTCCCGCGTACGCCTGGCCAAAACCCGCGCCGACCTGCAAGGCGTGGAGATGGGCAGCGCGCCAGACTACGACCCGGGCTGGGTCTATCACGGCCTGCTGGTCGGCCCGCTCGATGAAGCGGCCTTGTGCCTGGATCGCGTGCTGAGCGGGGCCCTGCTCCCTCCGGAACTTCTGCGCGAAATGCAGACCGTCCGCCGACTTGGCGGAGCGATTCCCGGGCGTCCATGGGCCACGCCGGGGTATGGGTTGGGGTTGATGCAAGGTGGGGAAAGCGGCGGGCTGATGTTAAGCGGGCATACGGGCGTTGGACCTGGCAGCGTGGTGGCGGTTTATCGCTGTGTGGACGGGGACAAATCGGCGAGTTGCGCGGTGTTTCACCCGGGCGGGAATGAAGGGGCCGTCGAATTCGAAGTGGTGCAACGCCTATCTACGGCCCTACCCCACCTTTGAAAACACCACCCGTGCAGGAGCTGCCGAAGGCTGCGCCTACAGGGATTGAGTCAGTTGCTGGCTACGTGGTCGGCAGTGCCCGAAGTCATCAGCACTTTCAACGAGGCATCGAACTGCTTCAACGCATTGACCTGCAACTCGGTCTGCTGGTTGATCTGCGCGGCGATCTGCGGTGCGGCCTTGCCCTTGATCCACACCGACGGCATCTGCTGCGACCGTGAGCCTTCGGCCTGGCCGATGTATTGCAGGTTGGCGTCATAGAATTTGGCCATGAAGCGCGCTTCGACCTGGTTGTTGCGCTTGGACACCAGACGGCTGTAGGTGTCGAGCATCACCACCACGTCCGGATGGGCCTGCACCGCCGCGTCGAGGCTGTCGTAGACGGTCACAGACGCGAATTGCTTGTGCAACGAGCCCATCAACCAGTTGATCGCCCGCTGCGGATCGGAGCTGTCGACGAACGCCTTGGCGATCTGCTGATTCATCTCGGGATTCTTCGCGCCATTGACCGCCACCGCGTGGTAGTTCTCCAGGTACTCCTGGGTCCCCAGGGTGTTTTCGCTGTAGAGCACCGCCACGGTTTTCGCCTTCTGCAAGCTGGTGCCGCTGTCGGCGATGGGCAGGAAATGGCACGCGGGATCGGCGGCAACAGCCGGAGCGGCAATGGCAACGCTGGTGCTGAACACGGCGACAAAAGCCAACAGGGTCGAAATTTTCATCGCGCTGATTCCTTCAAAGGCGAGATCGATATGAAGCTATCTTCCTCTGATGACAGAAAAACAGAACTTGCATTCTTTAATGATAGATATCGAGTAAATGAATGGTTGCTATTGACGCGGCTCTGTAGGAGCTGACGAGTGTAACGAGGCTGCGATCTTTTGATCTTTGAAAGCAAAATCAAAAAATCGCAGCCTTCGGCAGCTCCTACACAGGAATATGCAGCTTTTCAGGCCGGTTGCCCGCATGCCCCCGCTTGCGGCACCAGGCTGATATCGACACGGCGATTGGCAGCACGTCCGGACTCAGTGTCATTACTGGCGATGGGTTGATTGGCGGCAACGCCTTGCACAGCAAAGCAGCTATCGGGAATGTCGCCCATGCGCTGCATCCAGCCGCGCACGGCCGAGGCGCGGGCGTGGGACAACTGGCGGTTCTGTTCAGGATTGCCGCGATCATCGGAGTGCCCGCTGATGACAATCAGCCAGCCTGGCTGGGCCTTGATGTCGATGAGCGCGCTGATCAGGACTTTGGTCGAACCCGACTTGAGCTCGGCGCTGCCGGCGTCGAACAGCGCCAGGCTGTCCAGGCGCACGGAAGCGGGAATCACCGGTTCCTGTTGCAAGACGCTCGCCAGTCGTTGCCGGGACTCATCGGAGGCGCCCCACCAGAGCCCGCCAACCAGAACAATCAACACCGCCATGGCCCCCAACCATGGGCCGTGACGCCGGGGTTGTGCGATGGGCGGCGCAGGCTGGGCAGACCAGATCACTATAGGAGACAAGACAGGAGACAAGACAGGCGATAAAACAGGCGCCAAGGATGGCGCAATGGGCGCTCTCGCCGGCAACAGCATGGGAATGCCCGCCGTGCTGTTTCCTTGCAAGCGGTGCGTCAGGGCCTCGATCAGTTGCCGCAGAGACTGCAACGCAGGCAGGGAAAATTGAACCTGACGATCCAGACGCAGCTGCATGCGCAGCAGTTCGGTATCCACCTGTGCCAGCGATGGCTGACTCCTGGCGTCCATTGGCAGGCTGCGCAATGTAAGTTGCAGCTGGTGAAACAGCCAGCCCAGGATCTCCAGGCGCGCAGATTCCATGGCCGGCCACAGATTTGGCCATTGGCTGGCCAACGCATCCATCAGCGCCAACCCCTGCACCATGCCCTCCAGCCCCTGACGCTGACTACGCGCCAAGGTAAACGCCGCCGCCGATTGCAAGTCCGCGCCATTATTCTGAAACAGCGCCAGGCACCACTGCTCCACCCTGCCCCAACAGACGTCCGGACAGGCCGGGTGATTCAACTTGGCCAACTCTTCGCACAACGCGACAAACTCACTGAAGTGGCGCGGATCACCGCCCACGCGCACGCGCATCTCAAATAACGCCGTCATCAGGCCTCCTTTGCCTTACAGGTTCGATTGCGCCAGCCAGTTCTGGCGCTTGAGGTGACGCACCAGGACCTTGCCCTCGGGCGCCAGGGTCGTGCCGAAGTTCACCTGTCTGCCGCTGCGCAACTGCGCCTCCATCGCATACTCCAAATGCCCCGGCTGAACCTGCGGCAGCAACTGGATGCTGACGGTCGCCAACCTGGGTTCGTACTTGAGCAAGGTGTCTTGCAAGGTCTGCATCAATGTATGGGCCGTTGCCGGCAGCCCTTCCAGAATCAGGCCCATGTCCGTCAGGCCGTAATCAGGCAGATGCGCGAGTGAGCCGGCACGGCTGTCGAGGATGCGCTGCACGTTGTCCAGCACCGACAGCGTGTACTGGTCCTCTTCGCTGACTTGATGCAGGTCCAGGCCACCGTTGAAGTTTTGCAGGAGCATTTCGTAGAGCGAAGGATTCAAATCAGGCATGGGTCACTCCCCGGCCAGCGCACGCAAGGTCAATCGGTTGTCCCCCAGCTCGATGACTCGCGCCCGATCCGGCTCCAGGTCATCGCGGGTCAGCGTCAGGCGCCAGGTATTGCGTTCAGTATCGGGCTGGCGAAACAACGCGACCACCGTGACAGCCTGCGCATCCTTGTCCATCGGCACGCTCAGTTGCGCGCCTTCACCCGGCTTGACCACCACCGCCTGCGTGTCCAGCAGATCGCTGCCGAGCACCCGGTCGTCGTCGCTGAGCAAGTTGTCATAGCTGGCCTTTTCCATGACCTTGCCATTGCGCAGCTGGTAAACGCGCACCAACGTAGGGACCGACAAGCCGCTCATGTCCGTGACATGGGGGTTCATCGCGACCCGGGAGCTGATATCCAGGTGCAGGGTTTTCACCTGCTTGTAGAAAATCCCGTGTGCGGTGGATGCGGTGGACTCGGATACCGATTGGGTGAGTCCGCAGCCGGTCAGCAAAGTGCTGAGTGCGGCAATCATCAGTGAGTTAGAAACGGTAAGCGTCATCCTGTACTTCCTTTTTTTCGGGAATGGGTTCCAGGCCTTGATAGCGGCCCAGGTTGATGGTGATCGTGTCGTGTTCAGTTTGCCGCCAGGCACCACTGCCCAATACACCAGTCATGCCCAGCAAGACGGGCTCGCCGGCCAAAACCGGTTGCGGCAAGCTACGCAGGGGGAGCGACAGCTGCAGCCTGGCAGTGCAGCGCCAGCCCAGATACACCCGCAATAGCACCAGCAGATCCAGGTACAACTGCCCCCCCGGCAACCAGCCCCGGGCCTCTTGCGGATCCTCGGTGAACAGCGCCAGATGCAACTGGCTATTGGCGTCTTGACCCGTGGCGCCAAGTGGCGTGCCCTGAGACAGGCTCACCGGGTGTCGCGTGGACAGGCCGGCGGCGCGCACCAGGGCGACTTTCAGCGGGCAGTGCGGTGTCACCCGCGCCCGGGTTTGCGGTGCCAGCAGCGTCACCAGGGCTGTGATGCCCTCGGCGTTGCGGGTCGGCAGCTGCATCACGCTCAGCAGCGCCAGAAACCGCGATATCGGCGTGGCAATCTGCTCGGCGGTGCCGGGAATACCCAAACCGATCAGGCCCAGCAGGCACTGCGAGGTCTTATCGGCACCACCCGCTTCGAAGGTGGCCGGGTACGAATACTTGCGCCAGATCCGATAAAACTGGGTGAAGACCCGATGGTTGAACACATCGAGGAAGCCCTCCAGTGCTTCATGCCCCTCCCGACGCTGGGCGATGTCATCCACAAATGCCGACGGCAACGGCGAATCCACGCCATACAACCCCAACAGGCGTGTACGCACCGTCGCCGGCCGCAGCGGATGGTTGTCGTCGGTTTCGATTGCCCGCAGTTCACCCGCGGGAAACCCCATGCCGGGATCAGGCCTGAAACGCACCGGGTCATCGGCCGGATGGGCAGTGCTGCCCAGGGGCGGATGGTCGGGTACTGCCTGCTCCAGCAATTGGCAAAAGCGATACAGGTTGGCCTCGGCCACCTGTCCCTCCAGTGCTTGCAGCAATCCACTGGCTTTCAGCCGGGAATACGCTGACTGTGATTCTCTTTCCATCGCACGCATTTCCCGGAAGGTTGAAAGATCAGCGTGAGCTGGTTGAACAGATGGATGTCGGCGTACAGGCTGAAGAAGCGATGGAGCATTTCGCCGAACAGGCTCATGTCGCCCTCGCCGCAAAAGCCATTGGCATCGAGGGTCACGTCGATGCCCACGCCGCGCAGCAGAAAGCCTTTTTCGAATCGCTGTAACAGGTGGTGCTTGACCTCGACGATGGCGGCCAGACGCCGACGATTCACTTCACTGCCCGTCCAGTCATACAGCGCCAGCGTGCCGCGCAGCACTTCAGCGTTGTCGAGCAACGGTAGGAAATTCGAGCCCAGATGGCTGAGCACTCGCCAATGGAAACGGTCGCGGTTCGGTGGGTAGCACGGTAGCGTGGGCTTGCACAGGTTGCGCACCCGCAGACCGATACTCGAGGATTGCACCAGCGTGTCGAGCAAGGTGCTTTGCAAGGCTTTGCGCGGCAGTTGGCCGTTGGTGGCGGTCAAGCTCAGCGACAGGCTTTTGTCATTGCGTGCCAGGTCTTGGTCAAAGCCCTCGCCACCGAGAATCAGCCAGGTGTCGTGCAGGCCATTGGCGCCCTGCTTCAGCCGGGTATGGAAATAACGTTCCGGAGATTCGTCGCGCAACATGCCGCCCTTGTGGCGGAAACTGCTGAACGGCACATAGTCCTGGCGTTCGCCATTGTTCGATGCAGAGACCTGATCCACCGAATAAATCTCGGTATGACCGTCCTGCAAACGCCTGGGACGAAGCAAGTAGTCAGTCTGCAACGGTTGCAGCGTCAGTGGGTCGGACTCCAGGGTGAACAGATTGATCACCGGTACCGCGTGCAGGCGAATGTGCTGGGTGCTCAGGTTGAATGCCTGGGGCCACGGTTCGCGCAACGCCACCTCCAGTTCGAACCAAGCAGCGCCAGGCTTGATGGTGAATTGCTCCAGCCCACGCAGGTTCACGAACATGAACTTCTCGCGGAAATTAAAATACTCCAGCAGCAACTGATAGCCGCTGAAGGCGCTGTCGCCCTTGGGCCACAAACGATCCTCATCGGCGAAGCCCTTGGGCGAGAAAAAGCCCTCCAGCGGATATCGCTCGCCATCCTCTGGCATGCGCACATACAAGGCATCCGCCTTGAGGGTCAGTGCCTTATGCAATGCACTGGCCATTGGCGCGTCGGCATTGAGGTACAGCGGCAGGAAACTGAAGTCGATGTCGCTCCACTTAACCATCGCGCTGCGAGAAAAGCGCAGTCGCAGCAGCGAGCGCCCGTCTGGCTCGTGGTCCAGTCGCACCGAATCCAGGCTAATCGGCCGCAGTGTCAGATCCTGAGTGGTGGTGTACCGGCACTGGGTGCGTTTCGGACCAATGGGCTGCGACAGCACCTCAAAGCCTCTGCCGATCACTTTGCTGCACTTCATCTGCCCCACATCCGGCGCCAGTTCGACAATCGACAGCGATGGAATCGTGCGCAAGTAATGCGGCCACAGCAGACTGACCAGGCCCTCGGTCAACTCCGGCAAATCATCGTCGAGCTTTTCGCGCAAACGCCCCATCAAAAAGGCAAAGCCCTCGAACAGACGCTCCACATACGGATCCGGTTCACCCGGCTTGTCCAGGTTCAGCTGCGCCGCGCGGTCCGGAAAGGCTTCGGCGAATTCCTGGCCGGCCTCACGCAGGTAGCGCATTTCGGCGTCGAAGTAATGCAGTGTCAGATTTTCCTTGTTCACACTATCTCTCCTGATAAATGAGGGTCAGCCGCACAACACGGCGGCGCGTACAGGATCGATGGCCACCAGCGCCGCCAGCAGCGCATCCATTCGCTGGCCCAGGGCGGTTTTGTCGGCATCGTGGCGTTGGGCTTTCAAACGCAACAACTTGAGCAGGCGTGCCTTGACCTCGAAACACAGCCGCGGCTCCCACTGCGCCAGTGCCTGGCGCTGAGCCGTGGCATCCATATCGCCCAGCAGGTGCAGGGCCAGATCAGTCTTGCCGTATTGCTCCGCCACCCGCGCCATCAGCAGGTGCAGCAACCAGCGCTGACGGCCGGTGTGAATCTCGGGACGCTGCGCCAGCCAGGCCAGCGCCTGCTCGACGCCGTCGCTGTCGGCTTGCGCCAGGGCTTCGCTTTCCAGCGACAGGATCTCGGTGTCCGCACTGACCGGTGCGGCGGACGGTGCGGGCAGCCACTGCTGCGGGCGATTGCCGCCGACGTGCTGGGCGATCCACTCGCGGGTGGTCTGATCGGCGAAGGGTGAGCCGTCGCTCCAGCACAGCTCCTCCAGGCCTGGCAGCCGTTCCATGAACATCCCCAGATCACGCTTGACGATGTCGGCCCAGCCGTCCTGCGGCGCGGGTTGTTTGCTCAGCGCCTGACAGGCGTACCACTGCAAATCCAACCAGAAATGGTTCACGCCCTCGGCGTAGATCCGCTCTACCTGATCGAGCAATTCGCTCCAGCTCTGTTGCAGACACAGCCGCTTGAGTTGTGCCCGGTATTCACCACGGGGCGGCGACAGTCGGGTCATGCCATTGGCGTCTTGAGGTGGTGCTTGATGCACGGTGTCCCAGCGCAGGCTTTTCATCAGCCGATGGGCCGCCAGCCAACCGTTGGGCTGCTCGCGCAAATACCCGGCGAGTGCCCGGCCAGTGTCCAGCAGATCACGACCGGATTTGATGGCCGTGGCAGCGGCTGCGCCCGCTTGAGCAGTGGACTCATGACTGGCACTGTTCTGTGGCACCACGGCATCCACCCCGCCGGACTGCGCCAAGCGAGCGGACAAGGCGCCGTACAACGCCCCCAGTTCCGGACGCTGATCCTGTGGCCAGGCCTCCAGGCCACGCTCAAGCCAGGCCAGTGCGGCCACCGTGCGCTCCGCTTCGTCCTTCACCACTTCCGGGTACAGCGAAAGGCAGTCCAGCACCTTGGCGCTGGTCAACCATTCCAGCGCCATCTTGCGACTGTTGGGCCGTGTGGGCAGCACCTCTGCGGCAAAGCGCTCGATCAAGGCCGCCAACAATTCCAGGCCATCGGCCAGACCGGCCTCGCCGTCCTTGTGCAAGCGCGCCCACAGGTAGTAGGTGGTCACGCGCAAGTCCTTACAGTGTTCGGTGAGCAGCGTCCGCGCCAGTTGCATCACCAGATCGACGTCCGCGCCGGACAGCTTGTTGACCTCCTCGCGCATGCGCTGGAAGTCTTCGTCGTAACCGGGGTCATCGCCGACCGGGGATTGGGCGCTGATGGGCTGCAACCAGGCTTGCCAGGGTTCGGCATGCAACCGCGCTACCGACAGCGCATCACGTTCCCCCAGGCAGCGGGCGATCAGGGTGCGCAGGCTCATTCGACACCCCCGTTTTGCGCGACCGCCGCATCGTTCCCATCCATAAAAATCTTCGTCGGCAACTTGAAGTTCCTCAGCTTGAGCAACGCCAACGGCCCCGTTCCCAGTTCGGTGCGCATATACCAGGTCAAGTCGATGCCATCCGGCGCCCGGATTTGCAGGCGAACCTGGCTGCCGCTGTCGGTCAGTGGCGTGACCCTGGCTTTTTCCAGCAGACGGATCAGGCCCCAGGTGCCTTCGTAGTCGCCGAACAGGCGTTCGCCGGTCATGACGCTGGTCCACAACAGGCGCGTGCCCGGATGGCTGGAGAAGCCCGGCCAGCTGAAGCGCTGCCAGCTCTCTTTCTGGTTGAAGTAGTGGTGTCTTTCGCCATTGAGGATGAAGGTGGTCTGCACCACGTCACGCACCGCTTTGCCTTGCAACTCAAAGCTCATGCCCATGCCGCCGTCGGTGTAGAGCACGTCGGCCAGTTGGCTGAGCTGGTTGATCGCCGTGAGGAACTGCGGGTTGAAACGCAGGCCCTGGCTGTGCCGGACATCGGCCACCCAGCGACTGCCCTCCTTGCGCAACACGCCGCCCAGTTGCTGTTGCAGGAATTGCTCGATGCGCCCGGAGTCGGCGCGGATCATCTGCCCAAGCATCGGCAGGGAGGCGTCGCTCGCGGTGGCCGCGAACGGGTAGCGGCCGGCGAACGCGCTCTGCCAGTCGCTGACAATCGCCCGTTGCCACTGGCTGTTGAGTCCCGCCGCCGAGGGCTGCAACACCCGTTGCCAGGCCTGCTCCAGCGGCTGCACGAACAGGGTCTGGCCGACGCCGTCCCACTCGGCGCCGAGGCTGGCGGCGAGCAGGCTGGCGTAGGCCTGGGTGTCGGTGAGTTCGACGTTCTGGCCCTGAAATACACTTTGCGCCAGGGCCTGGGTCATGGCTTGCGGGTTGGGCGCGTTGCTCACCTGTTGCAGCTTCAGGCGCACCCGAGTGACACGGTTGAGGAAGGTGTGCAGGCTCAGGCGGTCGTCGTTCTTGCCGTCGGCGTCCTTGCCGAGCAGGGCCAGCAACGGTCCGAAGCTGGTGTCCAGCGGATGGGTTGGCGTGTGCTGTTCGATCATCGGAACCTTGTCCTGACCGACCAGTTTCTGCGCGGACTTGATCAGCGAGTCGCTCAACGCCTGCCCGCGCGCACCGGCCTGGCCCTGATAGGCCAAGGTGTTCATCAGCGCGATCAGCGGCGACTGGCGCACATCGCTCATCAGCGCCAGTTGGTCGATCACCTCGCCAAGGCTGTCAGCCGATTGCCAGCGCAGGCTGTTGAGGAAATCCAGCCAGGCGTCGGCGTAGTCCTCGAAGTAGCGCTCGGTCAGTTGCTGGCGCAGTTGTTCCGGGGTCAGCTCGGCGGCGATGTCGGCGGGCCGGTCGCTGAGCACCCAGTCGACTTCCTCGCGCCGTGCCTGGGCGATGGCGTCGATGGCCCCGCGCACCTGACCTTCCCAGGCCTGACGGGTGAACACGCCGGGGACGCTGTCGCGGCTGAAAAACAGCGCCTGCACGTCGGCCTCGCCGGCCATCTGTTGCAGGCTCAAGGCCGGGTAATGATGGGCGGTGTCGTCGAGGACTTTTTGGTAGAGGTTGGCTTGGGCGTTGCGTTGGCCCAGCTGGTTGAGCAGGACTTGGCGGACCTGGGCCACCAGACGTTTGTCGGGCTCGATGCGCCAGTCAGGGTGTGCGGATAACTGGTCGGCGTAAAACTGCCACAGGGTGGGCGACAGGAATTGCCACAGGTCCGGTGAGACATCGGCGGGTTGCGGTTGCGCTTGGGCAAGGGTTTGGGCGAGGAAGGTCGGATCGACTTTGTCCGGGCGGGCCAGCATCAGGTAGGCCTTGAGTTGGCTGTGGGCCCTGGCGGCACGGCTGAGGCGTTCGGGGCTGTCCGGGGGCAGTTTCAGGAGTGCGTTGAGTTGCTGCTGCAGCGTGGCGGCGACCGGGTCGCGCAGCAGGCGCTGGCTGGCTTGGACATAATGCGGCCACAGCGTCGTCATCAGCTCGTCGTTGCGATTGAGGCCGAAGCGTTGATACCACGGGGTGCCGTATTGATTTCGATAAACGAGGCGATCGAGTTCGCGGGTCAGTTCGTTGAAGGCCAGCAGCTGTTGGTCGGGGCTTTGTGCCTGATGCATCGCGGTGACGGCGGATTGCACTTCAGCGAAGTGCATGCGGTTGCTGGCGAAGGACAGCAGCAGGCCGGCGCTCCAGACGGCGATCAGGGTCAGTGTCAGGGCGTGGGCGATACGCGGTGTGCTCCAGCCGAGGCGGCGCTGGCGTACTTTTTTGTCGGCGAGCACGCCTTCCCATGGCGCTGTCGCGTGCCACAGATGGTCGCTGCCGGAATGATCCGGCAATGGCAGGCTGAACCACAGGCCACGCAGCGGCACGCCCCGCGCAAATACCCGCCACAACGGACCCAGCGCCTGTCGCCAGCGCGGGATGCCTTCGGTTCGCAGGTCGCGGGACAGACGCAGCAGGAAGTCATGAGGGATCGCGTCGCGGATTTGCGACCAGCCGGATTGGCGCAGGGGCTCGATGAGGCTGTCCAGTGCAGTGTCCACGGCCAATGCCGTGGCGGGTGATGGCAGCAGGCAGCCGACGGCTTGGGTCGGGCGTTGGGCCTGTTCCCATTTGCTGTGACAGACCTGCCACAGGTGCAGCGGCAGTTGCCAGCGCAGTTTTTGCGCCAGTTCCCGCAGGTGGCGGGTGCCGGTGTCCATGGCGGCAGGGTAGGCGCTTTGCTCCTTAGTGAGGGCCCAGATCACGCCGTCCAGCGGGCGCAGGCGGGTCAGGCCGTGCCAGTGATCGTTCCAGGTTTTATCCAGTGGCTGCTGTGGGCTACCGCCCCAGAGCAGGACGGTGTCGTGGCCGATGAGCCATTTTTTGTCCTTGAGGGTTGGGGCGATGGCGTCGATCTGCTCGGGTTCGCCGACGACCAGCAGCAGGCGGACTTTGAAGCGCCAGAGGGGGCCGTGGTTTTCGCGCAGGTAGGCTTTGAGCGCGGCACGTGTTGCTGCCGTTTCCTTGCCGGCACGCTCTTCGGGACATACCGGCGCGGGTTGGCGAACATCATCTGCTTCGCTGCGGCGATACTCCGAGCGCCCGAACTGACCTCCCAGCAGATGGTATGCACACCAAAAAATCAGCACGATGAAGGTGGTGGCCGATGTCACCGAGAGCCAGATCGTATGTCGTGCACTGCCGGACATTATTCCCAGCGATTCAGGGTGACGCCAGAGCTGCACACCCAGGACCACGCCGGTGAGCAACAGCCCAGCCATCAGCAAATCCATCCCTATAGAGCGTCGAAACTGCATTTCGAGATTTCCTATTTCGAAAGGGGTGACACTGGCATTAACACCGTGCCCCAGAGTCCAGCACCGACATCGCCGCCGCTGAAAGTGAATTGCGGTCCGGCGCCGTTTTGAATGGCCTGTGCCGCGGCGGCGATGGCCAGCCAGGGTGACACTGGCCCCGGATATCCAAGCGTCAGATCAAGATCGCAAAGACCCTGTTTGTGCTTGTGTGGCAGGGGTACTTCAGTCAGTACCGTCGACAAGTCGGCATTACGCTGCGTAGCGATCCCCACCCGCCAGACCTGCTCGACGGCCTGAGGCTCAAGCGGTACCCAGTCGAGGGCCTGGCGCGCGGCGTAGAGCAAATCGGCGCCAGTTGGACTGCGCTCCTGTTCGGGACGGTGCAGGTAGGCCATCGGCGACAAAATGTCTTGCGTCAGGCGGTTACCCAGCAATAACCCGACGGCGACTTCTGCCGTGCCTTCGGGTTGTTCCGGCGCGAACTGCACTGCCACCACCAGGAGCATCGCCTGATCGTCGATACGCTGGTCGAGCCAAAGATCCAATGCGGCCAGCCCATTCCCCTCAACCGGCTCCGCCGTTTGACGAATTCCGGCGTCGCGCCATGCCTGCTGCCAAACCCGGCGTACCAGTCCTTCCTTCAAGCGGCTTTCGACTTCAAGCAACAGCGCCAGTGGCCTGTCGTCCGGCACAGGTGCCAGGGTTTGCGCCAGGTCAGCCAACACTTTCGTCAGCACACGCAGCAGGACATCTTCGGGGTCTTCATTCACGGCACTCGATAAACGACTGTGACGCAGTGATACGTCATCCGATTCAGTCGGCCGAGCCTCCAGGGATTGAGCCCCACTGAGCAACGTGTTCAGTTGCGTCGCCGGAGAGTCTTCCGTATCTCGACAAGCGGTATACAGACTCACACCCAGCAATTGTTGAGAGCGTCGACCCTGCCGGGTCCTGCGGATCAAGTCGTGCTCACGCTCTTCATCCCAGCCATCGGCAGCGCGGTGCTGGGCCATGTAAAGCATCGACCGCCCGAGGCCGAGCATGGCCCAGAGGAAAAGTGGCACGCCGATGGCCAGTTCCCAAAAAACCATCGCTTGCTCGTGCAACGCTGGCGTGCCGAATAGAACCGTCAGCCCCCCACTCACCGTCAGAAACAATGCGAGCAAGAGCAGCCAAACCAGCATTCTCGGACGTGCAGGCCTCGGCGCCGGCGCAGGGAGCCGATCCAGTCTGACCGGCATGATCAGCTCGCGCCTGCTGCGGGCATCGACGAAATCAACGTGCAACCGCAGGCGCATCGATGACCATCAAACGCTACCGGCACGCCATTGTCGCAAAACGCCGGATTCCCTTCGGCGATCACCGTGTGGCCATGTCCCGGCACCGGACAACGCACCGGGTCGCCCTCGCGAGCCACACCGATATCGCCGAATTTCATATTGGATGAGCCCGAAAGCACGCGGCCGCCACCAGTGGTTTTGTCGCCAATACGGATGATTCCGTTCATGTCAGTTCCTTTAAATAAACCCGCGATCAGTTGTTTTGATTGCCTGTTTCCACTACGTCTTGCCGCACAAAAGAACCGTCACGCAACACGAAATGGGTTGTACTTAAAGATTGTCCAGCCCTATCTACATTCTCAAACCAATCGATGGAAAAACCCTGTGCACTCCACTTGACCGAAAAAAAATCTTGATCCTGTGTTGCTTGCCCTGAGTTCTGACTCTTCAATGAAACCGAACGCAGGCAACTGCTCACCAACACATTCTCTTTCTCGATTAAATCCTCCTCTATTACTTGATAGACAAACAATTGCACTTCGCTGCCCGCGCCACAAAATCCCGTGGAAGCTGCGGAATTCGAAGGTGAAAGCCCGAACAATGAAATGTAGTTACCCTGCCCGACTACATGCATGTCTCGGTCATAAAACACGCCACTGATGTCGGAAGGTACTTTCAGGTCGTAAGCCGCACCGTTTGCCATTTCAATATGCACCTGTTCATCCCCGGCGCGGGCCCAAGATGTTTCAGGCGTGGCAAAAGCATTAAATATCGCCCCCAAACTCAGCAGCGTCAGGAGCACCGTCTTATTGACCCAATACATGATCGGCATAACACATCCCCTTGTATTCCCACGGGTGCTCTTCAGATTGACCTTTCGAACCTTTTGAATAAGTACCTTTATCCCTTTCGTGCAACGCCGACTCACTCTTTTCCTTGTTTTTCTCGTTATCCATCGACCAACCGATATTGCCGGTAGCGGAATCGCACAAAATGTTCTTCTTTCGTACCCAAGCCCCCGATGCAGAGTCCCAAACATGATAAGAGCCGCCGTTCCATCGGCTGAAAACCTCATGCTGCAATTGGTCATCCGTATAAGACCTGCCCGACTGCCCAAGATATTTTTTGGCGATACGCACTTTGTCCTTGTAAACAGCAGAGCCCGCCAGGATGTTGGCTTTCCAATTCCACACCTGTTCGAAATTCGGCGCTGGCTGGGTCATTTGCGTGATGCCATAGCCTTTGTCAAAAGCGGTTATTGGTTCGCCATCCAGATCAATGAAGTGCTTGGACCCCGTCTCCTGTTCAAGCAGCTTTTCGAAGCCGAACATGTCTTCCAGGCTAGTCACGTAACTGGCGATACTCTCGCGGGTGGGGTTCTGTCCTTTTAGAAGTACCGATCTCGTCAAAATCTTCCCGCCAACATTCACTTTCACCGTTAAAGTTCCGCCCAATACCTTTCCGCAAAGATCAACAGTCCATGAGGTGCTGTTACTGGTAAAAGCCCCCGATTCGCTGAAGGTTTGCAAAACACTGTTCTTTCGTGCGCGCTCCCGCAATCCTCTCACTTTCGCCTCCCACTCGATCACCCATGACCATTGGAATTCGCCGGCGGTTTTGCTGTGAAACTCGAAGACAATGCTGGGTAGTTGCGCATCCTGCGTGATCTTGAACACTGCATTTTCGGCAGGTGAAATCCAAGTTAACGATTTATCCGAGGTGACTACCTTGATTATCGTGTCGTCGGCAAGGTTAGTGCTTCCTGCATGTTTGACCTGTTGCACGGCCTGCTCCCTTTAACTTCCCATAAAATTTGAAGGACCACATGCCCCCCATCCTTCAAACAACAGATTGCTATTAACACGTAAGAACAAAGCAACTACTTTCGAAAACACGCCTTCCTAACGCCTAAATCAAACACCAGGCAGTTGGGTTTTATTTCTAAAGCCAAGTCGTTGAGCATCATTGAAAGATCGTCTTTTTTATCGGGGCGATGCCCCGCCCAGTAAATATTGAACCAGCGCCCCTCTGGAGAGACTTCGAGCCACTGAACGGGACCTTTCGAGCCTTGTTCTTGAAACCCGATTTTTTGCAATTTTCTCCGCATTCCATATGGCAAGTGCACTAGCTGCCCCTTGGCTTCATTCCAGAGTTCTTTTTTTACAGTGCCGTCCTCAAACACCCAATGAACATACACAGGGTTGATCTGCGGCTTGACAAGCTCACTATCGTAATAAAGAGCTATTAGATAATTCGCCCTGATATGTTCCAGCTCTTCAGGATTACTTTGATAGTAAAACTCAGCCTCCGCCAGATCACGCTCAAACGGCTGATCAAACGATATTTTTCGACCGAGTTTTTTCTTCCAGTCAATACCAAGCCAGCGCGTAGTATCAGAAACCTCAAACCATTGAGTGGCGCCAGCACCTCGCTTATCACGGAAGCCAATCTTTTTCAGAGTTTTTTGCGGGTCAAAAGGCAGTGACAGACGCCAATCCGTCCAACCTTCCCAGCTTAAATGATTAACAGAGCCATCCGAAAACTCAAAAACCACATCCATGGGATCAATCGCTGGAGGAGCTATTTCCTGATCGTGCTTTATTTCTAGAACGTAATTATTCTGCGCAAGCTTGTAACCACGCTCGTTATCATAGTCTTGATATTCCTTTACTTCCTCCAGACTAAGTTCATCCTCCAATCTGAAACTTATATCACCTGCAACCCTGGTCGTAGTGTGCAGGTCGCTTTCTAATAAAACGGCATCACCATCCACCCGCCAAACACCCTTGGCTTGTCCTTGCGCCGAACCATAAACAATCTGGCCGACGAACGTGCCATCTTCCTTGAGTAACAATTCAGAAGCCATTTCCATGCCACCTCGCAAGTAGTAACGCCCTGCAAGATCGCTTGAGTCAGCTGCCGACAGAGCGGAAATAAGCGATGCGCCTATTGCGAATAGAACATTTCGAATCTGCATATTTAAAAATCCTTTTCAAATCAATTCATACATCCAGAGCTTTTCTGCTTGAGCAACTATAGAAACAAAAGACACCTAGGAGCATTAGCTACCACCGAATATGAAACTGGCAATATCCCGATCATTTAAGCGCGAAGATTCCGTTATGCGAAATTTATGGATGGCACTTTCAAGAAACGGACCTCTGATAGCTCCGTCGCTTGCAATAAAGGCTGCGGCATCCTCTTTGGCCTGCCTTGAAAATCGCGGACTTCGACTTGGCGAACTAACCTCTTTAGTTACTTCACCAGGAGCAAAAGTTAAAATATACGAAGCAAAACTAGTCGAATCGTTAGCCATTGCAGTTGAAGGCAGTAACAAAACCACAACCAGAATCGACCTATAACTTCTAACAAGCTGAATACTAGAACTTTTACCAAGGTGGTATTTTTCAAAAACATTCATAAAATTACCTGCATTATTTAGGCGCGAAACATGACCTACCAAGTCCCGTACGGAATACCGTGCTGCTCGACATAGGCCTTGTTCTCGGGCTCGATGCGGATGTACTGACCATTGCTCTTGCCTCTGTAAGGCCCTAGCGGCTCGATCTCCGCCTGAAAGCGCCCGACTTCCTTGAAATCCAGACAGGCTCCGCCCACCCAGACCTTCACGATGCCGCCTGGGGCCATACCTAGGGTGATGGAATCTCGATAATCAACCTTCCATTTTTGGGAGCCTGGGCAAAACACCCGCTCAGGCTTGACCATCTCATCGCGTACCCACTGTGGGATCGGGATTCGAATCTTGTAGGCTTGCGGCTCGACCAGCGATTGCCAGCGCAGGAAGATTCGTTGCGGCAGGTCGACATTGTTTATTGGCTTCATCTTTCCTCCCCCCTTGTGCCACCCCTCCGGCTTGCGGGTGTAGCCAGCCACGCCTGCAGTTACGCGAAAATACGCCCCCCCCCGCTGATCGAGTACATCAACGGTCTCGACCCAGACTTCCATATGGCGTGGTGCAGCAAGGCCGATGTACCAACTGTGATAAGGCAGCTTGGGCGGCGTATAAGGCTTGAGCCCGCTGGCACAGGCGCACAGGCTAAACAGCAGGCCGACGAGCAGGATCAGGCGCTTCATTGGGGATACCCCTTCTGGGGAAGATTCGGATAAACACTGCGTTTGTTGTCTTTCGCGGGCTTGCTGACGAGTACGAATTTTGCGCTCGGCACCCAGTGCGCAGACTGGTGAATGTAGCGACGGCGCAACAGGCGTTCCTGTTCGGGATCGAGGCTGACTTCGTTGCCCTCCAGCACTTGATCGAGGATGCGCGCGGCGATGGGTTGCAAGTCTTCAGGAAGTGCCAAATCTGGTCGTACCTCAACGTCCTTGAATGGCACGGCATTGAGCACCCCCAATTCACGCATGACACGCAGGGCGATCAGCGCCAACTCGCCGCGCACCGGTCGATCGAGCTCAATCGTCAGTAGGTGGTGCTCCTCCCGAGATTCCGGACCGCCACGTGGCGCTTTGGGTGCCTGCCATGTATTGATTTCGAGCTTGCCGTCGTCAGCGATGCCGCTGGCACGTAATACATCCAATTGGGCGCTGACCCGCGCCCACTCCCCGAGAGACTTCATCGATTGGTTGGGTTGCAGGGTGACCACAACAGGTTTGGTCAACCAAACCTTTTCCCGGGCGCGCGGCAGGTAGCCGCCGCCAATGTCCGAGTGCACGCCGGGCAGGCAGATTTGCCGATAGTGGTGGTGCACGCCATTGAGGGAAAAGTTGTGCCGGCATTCATCTCGAGCCTGCAACTGGATGACCCGACGCGCGCAACCGGGTGGCAGATACAGGTTCACACCCGGGTTGTGATCGTCCGCCACGTTGTTCATGTCAATGCCGCCGATGGCGGCTACGGTGTCGAACAGGCCGATGAAGTTGAGGCTGACGTCCACCGCCGGATCGAATGTGGTCACCAGAGTGAACCGCCCGGCCTGCAGCAATTCTTTGAACAGCCCGCGTCCAGGTTTGAGCAGCTCATTGGCACAATGACGCGCGGCAGCGGCACCACGACTGAAGCCGAAAATGTCGAATTCAACTTGGCGGATATAGGTATTGGGATTCGTTTGCTGGAAGCGGTCCCATTGTTTCTCTATTGCGGCCTGGGCCTGCTCAACCCGCGCCACGACTCCGGTTTCCCCAAGACCTGTGGCCATACCAAAAAGTGAATCCTCGCCATTACTGCGGGTACCAATGCCTTCGAGGTAGACCGGCACATAGCCAATATCAGCGGCAGGCGGGACGCTTTCGGTAGCATGGTCGGGATACAACTCCCACAGATACACCACATTACTTGGTGCATTCCCGTAACTATTATCCGGTGCACTACTGAAGCCATCGCCATCAAACCCATCGAATCCGAACTTCTTGCAGTAGAAGACCATGCTTTCCAGCTGGCTCGAGTCGAACAGCTCCAGGTCTTCACGCCGACATTGTTCCGTAGCCGCAGCATTCGCCAGATTGTTCCCCGTCCCATCAAAAAACAGCCCCAACCGCAAAGTGATCCCTTCCAGCTCCTCTTCCTCTT
>NZ_JABFMP010000053.1 GCF_013359595.1 Pseudomonas sp. C1C7
CCGTCTTCGAGGCCGAGGATGCTGGTGCCTTTGATGCTGTCGGGGATGACGCTGGTAGTCAGGGCTTCCAGAGAATCGAAGCCCAGGGAATCGAGCATGCTGTGCTCGTCATCGCTACGAGGGCCGATATGACGGGCGACGAATTCGTTATGGGTGTCGAGACGGATGGTCATGGGGCAATCCTCAAGCGTCGGTCTGATCCTGAATCAGGCGGTCATAGGCGGCCTGGTCGAGCAGGCTGTCCAGGGCGGCGGCATCGTCGGGGCGCATGCGGAAAAACCAGCCTTCGCCCATCGGGTCGTTGTTCACCAGCTCCGGATCGCCATCGAGCTGTTCATTGACTTCCACCACTTCGCCGTCCACCGGCATGCCGATGCTGCTGGCCGCCTTGACCGACTCCACCACCGATACCTCGACCCCGGCACTGAACGCGCCCAGTTCGGCCAGTTGCACGAACACCACATCCCCCAGCGCCTGCTGGGCGAAGGCGGTAATACCGACAGTGACCAGACCATCGCTTTCAAAACGCAGCCATTCGTGATCGTTGGTGAAACGTAATTCGCTCATATCCACTCCTCATTGTTCTGGTTTTTTCCGCTGCACTGAGGGCTGCGGGTGGGTTGCAGGAGAGATAGCAAGGGTGGTGCCAGGTTGGTTTATTTGTTTTAAATCAATTGGATAGGTTGTTTTTGGTTTATTGGTAGGGATAGGGGCTGTATTGAAATCAATACAGGTGGACAGGGAGGAGGGGGCGAAGCCTGAACCGGCGAGGTTCCAGGCGTGGGTGTCTTGAATTCGATACGCTGTATCGATTTACACACGACTTGAATGGCACCCCATCCAATGTGGGAGCGGTCCAAGGCTTTAAACTTTGTTGGGGATGCCGTACTTGCGCAACCGAATCGCAATCGCGCTGTGGGACGTCTGCAACCGCGCCGCCAGCAATCGACTCGACGGATAACTGCGGTAAAGCTGCTCCAACAGCTTCTTCTCGAACCCTTCCACAGCCTCTTCCAGACTCCCCACCTCACCATCGTTCTGCCGCTCCACCGCCGTGCGGGCGATGTCCAGGTCGTCGATGTCCACCAGCGGGTTTTCGCAGATGGCCGCGGCGCGGAAGATCACGTTTTGCAGTTGCCGCACGTTGCCCGGCCAGCGGTTGCCGAGCAGGGCGGTGAAGGTGCTTGGCGCCAGACGACACACCGGACGCTGGATCTGCGCGCAGGCGTGTTCCATGAAGTGCTGGGCCATCAGCAGAATGTCGTGGCCGCGTTCGCGCAGCGGTGGCACTTGCAGGTTGAGCACGTTGAGGCGGTAAAACAGGTCCTCGCGAAAATGCCCCTCGCTGACCATCTTTTCCAGGTCGCGGTGGGTGGCGCTGAGGATGCGCACATTGACCTTCACCTCCCGATCGCCGCCGACCCGCCGAAAGCAGCCATCGCTCAAGAACCGCAGCAACTTGGCCTGCAGGTACGGCGACATCTCGCCGACCTCGTCGAGAAACACCGTGCCCTGGTCCGCCAGTTCCAGCAGCCCCAGCTTGCCGCCGCGCTGTGCGCCGGTGAAGGCGCCCGTGGCATAACCGAACAGCTCGCTCTCGGCCAGGCTTTCTGGCAGCGCCGCGCAGTTGAGCGCCAGGAACGGCGCTTCACGCCGGCCGCTGATGGCATGGCAGGCGCGGGCCACCAGCTCCTTGCCGGTGCCGGTTTCGCCCTGGATCAGCAGCGGCGCATCGAGAGCCGCGACCCGTTGTGCCCGGGCCTTGAGCGCGCGGATCGGCGGCGATTCGCCCAACAGCGCATCGAAGCCTTCGGCATGGTCATGGTGCAGCGCCGACAGGCGCTCGCCGATGCGATTGGGCTGATACAGAGTGAGCAGGGCGCCGGCGTCAGTGACCGGCATGGCGTCGAGCAGCAGGGTATGGCCGGCGAGACTGACTTCGCGCATCGGCAGGCGAAAGCCGTGCTCGATCAGCGCAGGCAGCAAGTCGGGATCGTCGAACAGCGCGCCCAGCGACTCGCCCGCCGGTTCGCGGCCGCACAGGGCGATCAGTGCCGGGTTGGCCAGCAGCACATGACCGCGATCATCCACCGCCAGCACCGGGTCGGAACTGGCCGCGAGCAGGGCTTCGAGTTGCAGGCGCCGGCGCTGCCCCGGAAGGATGTCGACCATGGTCACCGCCTGCACGCCTTCGACTCCGAGAAACGCTTCGCGCAATTCCTCCAGCACCTCGGTGCCGAGGGTCGGCGCGTCGATGTAGACGTTGGGCGGCGCCATCTCGACGGCGTCCAGGTTCAGGCTGCGCCGCCCGAGCAGGGCCAGGACTTCCTGGGTGATGCCGACGCGGTCGATGAAGGTGACGTGGATGCGCATGGGGAGCCTGCAAGCGTGATGACGGGATGAGTATGTCGAATTTGCCAGTCAGCGTCGTCAGGGCTTTTCCCTGGCCTGGGCGTTTGCCGAACAGGCCGCCAGGTCCTCGAGAAACGCCTGGAGAATCGGCGGCGGCGCACTGCCGCGACGAGTGATCACATCGAACGGCGACATCAGTTGCAGGCTCTTCGACGCCAACTGGTGCATCTCGCCGGTCTTGATCCACTGCGCCGCGAAGTGCGCCGGCAGAAAGCCCAGGTAGGCGCCGGAGATGATCAGGATCGCCATCGCCTCAATGTTGTCCACGGTCGCCGCCGCCTTGCTGATGCCCATGTGTTCGAGGTCGTATTGCTGCATGTAGCCACGCACGACGATGCGGCTGGCGCCGATCTCTTCACGTAGTGCGTCGCCCTCAGCCTGGCTGCCGAACAGTGGATGGCGGCGCCCGCAGTACAGCCCCATGGCTTCCTGGTAAAGCGGCGTGTGCAGCAGCCCAGGCACGTGGATCGGGAAGTGCCCGATGGCCAGGTGCAGGCGACCGTCGAGCACCCGTTCTTCGAGCTCCGCCGGGGTGCCGACGTAGACGTTCAGGTGCACATCGTGCCCACGGGAGACGAAGCGTTGGGTGGTGCGGGGGATGGGCGAACCGGGGTCGGTGATGGTGCTGTCGATGATCCCCAGGTTCAGCTTGCCGCTGATGTGCTGCTTGAGCACGTCGGCGTCCATGCAGAAATTTTCCACCGCCGAAAGCAGGCGCTGGGTGGCCTCATGAATCGCCACCCCTTGCTCGGTCAGGCGAAAGCCGCTGCGCCCGCGCTGGCACAGCTTGACCCCCAGCCGCGTCTCCAGATGCGTCATCTGCTCGCTGATGGTCGACTGGCCGGCATTCAGCGCCGCCTGGGCCGCGGAGAAGCCGCCGCAGCGGACAATCGTGGCAAACACCCGAAGCAACTTCAGGTCGACATCGTGCAGTTGAATCACCTTGAACCTCCGCCGGTGGATGCATCGGGAATGCCGATATGAGTATCTGATGTTTAGCATTTTTTCCACGAAAAGCTGCGCCCATAGTCTCTCCAACGGCGGTCGCCTTGCAGTCCGTCAAGCCGATAACAAGAAGTGGAGAGGCCCAAATGTCGAACAACGGTTATGAATCCGGTCGCCTGAACCTGCCATTCGTAGGTCATTGCACCTTTGGCAAATCCCCGGTGTGCACCGACTGGGATGCGCTGGACGCGGACGTGGCGATTCTTGGCGTGCCCAACGACATGGGTACCCAGTGGCGCTCCGGCGCACGCTTCGGGCCACGGGGCATCCGCGAGGCATCGACGCTGTTTTCCTTCGGCCATGCCGGCGCCTATGACCATGAAGACGACGTCATGTACCTGACCGCCTCCGACGTACGGATGGTCGATGTGGGTGATGCCGACATCGTCCACACCGATATGGCCACCAGTAACCACAACACCGAATACGCCGTGCGCAAGATCCTCGACGCCGGGGTGATGCCGGTGGTGCTGGGCGGCGATCACTCGGTGCATGCCCCGGTGATCCAGGCGTTCGAAGGCCGCGGCCCGATCCACATCATTCACTTCGATGCGCACCTGGATTTCGTCGACGAACGCCACGGCGTGCGCTACGGCCACGGCAACCCGCTGCGCCGCGCCTCGGAAATGAACCACATCGTCGGCATGACCCAGATGGGCATCCGCAACGTATCGTCGTCCAACCGCGACGACTACGAAGCCGCCCATGCCGCAGGCTCCAGGATCCTCTCGGTGCGCGATGTACGACGCCTGGGCGTGGACGGGGTGCTGGCGCTGATCCCGCAGAACATCAACTACTACATCACCATCGACATCGACGGTTTCGACCCGTCCATCGCCCCCGGCACCGGCACTCCGAGCCACGGCGGCTTCCTCTACTACGAAGTGCTGGAAATCATCCAGGCACTGGCCAAACGCAGCAAAGGCAACATCGTCGGCATGGACCTGGTGGAAGTTGCACCGGTGTACGACCCGACCGGCATGACCTCGATCCTCGCCGCGCAACTGCTGCTCAACAGCATCGGCTTCATCTTCCACGAGCGCGCCCAGGCGCGGCAGACCCAGGGCGAAGCCACGCCGGCCTGATGCCCGGTCCGATCATCGAAACCACAGTGACCCGGCAGCCTCCGCCTGCCGGGCAGAGAGAAGAAAATGGACACGATCGTCAAAAGCTACCTGCAGAAATTCGGCGTCAGCGAAGCCACCCAGACCTTCCTCAGCAAGGTGCAGAAAATGTTCATCGGCGGCGCCTGGGTCGAGGCCGGCGACGGCCAGACCTCCGACGTCATCGAACCCTCGACCGAAGGCCTGATCACGCGCATTCCCATGGGCACCACCGAGGACCTGGACCGCGCCGTGCAAGCGGCCCGTGCGCAGTTCGACGGCGGCGCCTGGAGCCAGGCCAAACCGGCGGAGCGTGAACGGCTGATCCAGCGCCTGGCCGACCTGATCGAAGAGAACGCCGAGGAACTGGCGCAAATCGAATCCATCGACATGGGCAAGTCAGTGACTTTCGCCCAGGGCGTCGACATCCAGGGCACCATCGATACCCTGCGTTATTTCGCCGGCTGGGCGACCAAGCTCCATGGGCGCACCGTCGAGCCGTCGCTGCCGGGCAATTACCTGGCCTACACCCGCAAGGAAGCGGTGGGCGTGGTCGGTGCCATCGTGCCGTGGAATTTCCCCCTGCAAACCATGGCCTGGAAGCTCGGCGCGGCGCTGGCCACCGGTTGCACCGTGGTGGTCAAGCCTGCCGAGCTGACCTCGCTGTCGGCCCTGCGTTTTGCCGAACTGGTGCAGCAGGCGGGGATTCCGGACGGGGTGATCAACATCGTCACCGGTCGCGGCAGCGTGGTCGGCGCGGTCATGGCCACCCACCCGGGCATCGACAAGCTGACCTTCACCGGCTCCACGCCGGTCGGCCGTACCGTGGGCCGCGCCGCGCTCGACGAAATGAAGCGACTAACCCTGGAACTGGGAGGAAAATCACCGGTAATCGTCCTGGCCGACGCGGACATTCCGGCGGCTGCGCAAGCGGTCGCCAACGGTGTGTTCTTCAACTCGGGGCAGGTGTGCGACGCCGGAACCCGGGCCTATGTCCACCGCAGTGTCTACGACCAATTCCTGCGTGAGCTGGTCGCCTACACCCGGACCCTGAAGATGGCGCCGGGGCTGGACCCGGACTGCTTCATCGGCCCGCTGGTGTCGGCGTTGCAGAAGCAGCGGGTGAGCGAGTACATCGAAACCGGCAAGGCTGAAGGCGCCGAATTGGTCTACGGCGGCCAGCCTGTGGCGGGCCCGGGGTTCTTCGTCGAGCCGACGATCTTCGCCCATTGCCGCAACGACATGCGCATTGTCCAGGAGGAGATCTTCGGCCCGGTGCTGGTGACCGCGCCGTTCGACGATGAGGAAGAAGCACTGGCCCTGGCCAACGACTCGCCCTACGGCCTGGCGGCGGCCCTGTACTCCAACGACCTGGGCAAGGTGCACAGCCTGATCCCACGGTTGAAGGCAGGCTCGGTCTACGTCAACGCCCACGGCACCCTCGACCCGTCGATGCCGTTCGGTGGCTACAAACAGTCCGGGTTCGGCAAGGACCTGGGCGCGGAGCAGCTCGATTACCTGCTCGAAACCAAGGCGGTGTGGATTACGCTGCCCTGAGGCCAGCCACTGCCCCTGTAGGAGCGAAGCTTGCTCGCGAAGAGGTCGGCATATTCAACATCGATGTCGGCTGAAACTGCGCTTTCGCGAGCAAGCTTCGCTCCTACAGAGACCGGTCTGGGTAGTTGAAGAAATTGGAACGGCAAGGAGGCATTCGGACGTCGTTCACCCGAAACAATGCGGTTATCTCGTCATGATTTTCCAAGAACAAGAGTCCATCATGAACATAGACGCCAAGCCTGTTGCGAACGTATCCCTGCTCGACGACAAGTCCGTGGTCGAGAGTCATTCCATCGACTTCATCCCCGAGAGCGAGCGCACCGACAAACTGTCGAGCCAGGGCCCGTTCTGGTTTCTCGGCAACTTCACCTTCTTCACCATGACCATCGGCTTCGTCGGCCCGAGCGTCGGCCTGACCGCGCTCTGGACCACTCTGGCCGGCACGCTGGGCATCATGTTCGGCACGCTGTTCATGGCCTTTCACGGATCGCAAGGCCCGCACCTGGGCCTGCCGCAGATGATCCAGTCCCGCGCGCAGTTCGGTTATCGCGGGGTGATCCTGGTGCTGCTGGCGACGCTGTTCGTGTTCGCCGGTTTCAACATCGTCAACCTGGTGCTGATGATGCAGGGGCTGCACACGCTGTTCGGCTTCAACCCCTTGGTGATCGCAGTGGCGGTGACCATTCCGGCGGCGGTGCTGGCGATCCTCGGACACGACTGGATGCACCGCGCCTTCAAATGGGCGTTGTACCTGTCGCTGCCTTTGTACGGCCTGGTGACCCTGGCGGTGCTGATGGGCTGGGTGCCGGATGCGGTGCTGCCACCCTTGGTCGAGGGCGAAGTGGCCCCGGCGCCACTGGGCTTCAACTGGACCGGTTTCATCGCCCAGTTCGCCGCTGCCGCCAGCTACAACATCGCCTACGCCCCCTACGTGTCCGATTACTCGCGCTACCTGCCGAAGAACACCTCCAGCGGCAAGCTGATTGCGGTGGTGTTCCTCGGTGCGTCGCTGTCCGGTGCGTGGATGATTTCCGTGGGTGGCTGGCTGGCCGATCACCTGCACTCCACCGATGTGCTGGTGGCGCTGGGGCAGGTGGGCAATACCGTGTCGCCGCTGATGGGCACCGCGGTGGTGGTCGTGACCATCCTGGCGTTCCTGCCGGTGATCGCGATGAACATCTACAGCGCCAAGCTGACGACCCTGACCTGCGTCGACTCGATCAGGCACATCGAACCGACCCGCAAGGCGCGCATCCTCGCCATCCTGTTCGTGATCCTGCTGCAACTGGGCGTGGCCATGAGCATCCAGAGTTCCGGCAAGGGCCTGTCGGTGCTGGGAATCTACCTGGTGGTGATGCTGTACTTCCTGGTGCCCTGGACCTCCGTCAACCTCACCGACTACTTCTTCGTGCGCAAGGGCCGCTACGCCATCCCGCACTTCTTCATGCCGCACGGCAACATCTACGGCAACTGGGGCCTGCGCGGCATCATCGCCTACGCCATCGGCTTCATCTCGATGATCCCGTTCTTCTACATCTTCGACGGCGTCGAGCAGCGCGAGGTGTACGTCGGCCCGCTGGCCAAGGCTCTGGGCAGCATCGACATCGCCTGGCTGGTGGGGCTGATCGTTTCTGGCCTGGCGTACTACTGGCTGAGCCGATCGATCGACCTCAAGCGCGAAGAGGCCGTCATTGAGCAGATCGAAAAAACCTGTCCGCAATACACCACCGGTGACTCGCTGACCAAAACAAAAATGCCCGTCTTCAACGAATCGGCGGTCCGGAGATAATCATGGCTACGCAAAAATACGACTACATCATCATCGGCGCAGGCTCGGCAGGTTGTGTGTTGGCCAACCGCCTGAGCGAAGATCCGGCGACCAAGGTTCTGGTGCTGGAGTTCGGCGGCAGCGACCGCAGCGTGGTGATCCAGATGCCCAGTGCGTTCTCGATTCCGATGAACACCAAGAAGTACAACTGGCGCTACGAAACCGAGCCGGAACCCTATCTCGATGGCCGGCGCATCCACTGCCCGCGGGGCAAGGTGCTGGGTGGTTCGTCGTCGATCAATGGCCTGGTCTATATCCGTGGCCACGCCTGTGACTTCGACGAGTGGGAATCCCTGGGTGCCGAAGGCTGGGGCTACAAGAACTGCCTGCCGTACTTCAAGCGCGCCGAGAGTTTCGAGTCCGGTGGCGACAGCTATCGCGGGCAGAACGGGCCGCTGAGCACCACCAACGGCAATCACATGAAAAACCCGCTTTACGGGGCCTGGGTCGAAGCCGGCGCGCAAGCGGGCTACATAAAGACCGACGACTGCAACGGCTTCATGCAGGAAGGCTTCGGCGCGATGCACATGACCGTGAAAAACGGCGTGCGCTGTTCGACTGCCAACGCGTATTTGCGCCCGGTGATGGACCGCCCGAACCTGACGGTGATCACCCATGCGATGACCCGCCAGATCCTCCTCGACGGCAAGCGCGCGGTCGGGGTGATGTACGATCAGGGTGGCCAGACCCATAAGGTGTATTGCAACCGCGAAGTGCTGATTTCGTCCGGCCCGATCGGCTCGCCGCACCTGCTGCAACGCTCCGGTATCGGCCCGGCCGAGGTTCTGCGCAAGGCCGGGGTCGAGGTGCGTCACGACCTGCCGGGCGTGGGAGAGAACCTGCAGGATCACGCCGAGGTGTACATCCAGTTCGGCTGCAAGGAGCCGGTGACGCTCAACAGCAAGATGGACCCGCTGAGCAAGCTGATGATCGGTTTGCGCTGGCTGCTGTTCAAGGATGGCCTGGGCGCCACCAACCACTTCGAGGCCGGCGGTTTCATTCGCTCCGACAAGGGCCTGCGCTGGCCGGACATTCAGTTCCACTTCCTGCCCGCGGCCATGCGCTACGACGGCAACAAGCCGATCAAGGGACACGGGTTCATGGTGCTCACCGGTCCCAACAAGCCGAAGAGCCGTGGTTATGTGCGGGTGCGTTCGGCCGACCCTTATGAGCATCCGGAGATCCGCTTCAACTATCTGGAGCGGGAAGAAGACCGCGAAGGCTTCCGCCGCTGCATCCGCCTGACCCGGGAAATCATTGGGCAGAAGGCGATGGATCGTTTCCGCGACGGCGAAATCGCCCCCGGGGCGCAAGTGACCACCGATGAGGAAATCGACGCTTTTGTCCGGGCCAACCTGGAAAGCACCTACCACCCTTGCGGTTCGTGCCGCATGGGCGAGGACGACATGGCGGTGGTGGATTCGGAGCTGCGTGTGCGAGGCATCGCCGGGCTGCGGGTGATCGACTCCTCGGTGTTCCCGACCGAACCGAACGGCAACCTCAACGCGCCGACCATCATGCTCGCCGAACGGGCATCGGATCTGGTGCGCGGCAAGCCAATGCTGCCGGCGGCGGAGGTGCCGGTGGGGCTGGTGGAGAATTGGGAGAATAGCCAGCGCTCGGCGTTGCCGGGGCGTAATGTGCGGGTTTGATCAAAAGCAAAAGATCGCAGCCCTGAACTGCGGGCTGCGATCTGTTGATCTTCGTTTTTTTGCTACGCTCCAGTCTCCCTGAGACCGCAATGGAGCACCCTCATGGCTATCCTGGCCCTGCGCGCCGACGCCTCGCATATCGACACCATCGCCCCCTTGTTCGACGCCTATCGCGGCTTCTACGGCCAGCCGTCGAACCTGCCGCAATCGCGCGCCTTCATCGCCGAACGCATCGCCCGCGACGAGTCGGTGATTTTCCATGCGGTGGACGAGGGCGGCGAGGCGCTGGGTTTCGTGCAGATGTTCCCGACCTTTTCCTCCATCGACGCCCATCGCACCTGGCTGCTGGGCGATCTGTTCACCACCCCGGACGCGCGCGGCAAAGGGGTAGGGACACTGCTGATGAACACCGCCCGCGACTTTGCCCGGTTGATGGGGGCCAAGGGCATGACGCTGGAAACTGCCACTGATAACCACAGCGCGCAGCGGCTGTATGAGTCGCTGGGGTGGGGACGGGATAGCGGTTACTACACCTATTGCCTGGACCTGAAGCAGAACTGAGCATCACCACACCCTGTGTAGCAGCTGGCGAAGCCTGCGTCCGGCTGCGCAGCAGTCGCAAAATCAGAGCATGCGGTTTTTCAGGAAGAACTCGCACTCAGGTTTTACGACTGCTGCGCAGCCGGACGCAGGCTTCGCCAGCTGCTACAGGTTTGTGGTCATCCAATGGCAGTCCTGGAGTCAGTTAGGAATCGGAATAGTCACCCCCTCTTTCTGCAAATCCTCCCGCACCGACTGGAATTTCTGGTACTTGGAAATCTCCACCGGCCCGTCGTACGTCATGCTCTGCATCTTGCGAGGCGGGTACTTGATGTAGGTCTGCATGAGTTTGGCGATGGCCTGGCTGATGGGCACCATGGTCCAGGTGCGTTCGGTGATGTTGCTCATGAAAATGTCATAGCGCTCCTGCGGGTCCTGGTACAGGTCGAAGACCTGCGGCACCGTCGCCACGTATTTCGCCGCACCTTTCCAGCCCAGGTTGGTGTCGACCGCCAGGCCGCCGGTAGGGGCGCCGTCGTCACCACGCAGGTTGAACACCGCCTTGTAGTTGCCGACGCGGGCAGCGCCCGGGGACAGCTCGTTTTCGGTGAAGTAGAACCACTCCTTGCGCGGATTCGGGCCGGTACCTTTCAACACCGGGGTCATGTCATAGCTGTCGAAGATGATCGGCTGACCTTCGCGATCCTTCTCCGGCAATTTGATCCCCGCCACCGAGGCGAAAGTCGCCATCAGGTCCAGGCCACCGAGGATGTCGTGGTTCTTTGCGTTGGCCTTGATCTGCCCGGGCCAGACCATGATCGCCGGCACCCGGTTGCCGCCTTCGCGCACGGTGCCCTTGGTGCCGCGGAACGGCGTGTAACCGGCATCGGGGTACACGTCCTGCCAGGCGCCGTTATCCGTCGTGTAAACCACCAGGGTGTTCTTATCCAGTCCCAGCGCCTTGAGCTTGTCCATGATGTGTCCGATGCGGGTGTCGAGCTCGACGATGGAATCGGCGTACTTGCTCTTGGACAGCGACTTGTGGACGAACTCCGGTGCCGGAAGGTTGGGTTGGTGCACCTTCATGAAGTTGACGTTGATGAAGAACGGCTTGTCGGACTTGGCCGCCGTGTCGAGAAATTCCAGCGCGGCTTTCTCGACATAACTGTCGAAGAACGGAATCCCCACTACACCGGGTTTGCCATCCACCACCGGGGTATCCACGTACTGGCCGTTGATCTTGAATTGCTCGACCGCTTTTTCCCCGGCCTTGCCGGACAGCGCACCGATGGTCACTTTGGTGAACATCGCACGGGTGTCCGGGTCCATGTCCGGGAACCAGGTGGCATCGGCGTAGGTGTAGGCGTTGAGGTGATAAAGGCCGACGTATTTCATGACGTCATAGCCCTGGGCGTTGGGCAGCGCGTAATCGGCTTCGCCCAGGTGCCATTTGCCGGTGAAATAAGTTTCGTAGCCGCCGGTCTTGAGCACCGAGGCCAGGGTCCATTCGGCCGCCGGCAAACCGCCGCCCTGGCCCTGGAAAGCCACGGTGGTCATGCCGCTGCGGTTGGGGATGCGCCCGGTCTGCATGGCTGCCCGGCCCGGGGTGCAGCTGGGTTGGGCATAGAACGAGAAAAAGGTGGTGCCGTCTGCCGCCAGCTGGTCGATGCTCGGTGTGGGCATGCCGCGACCGACGCCTCCACCATAGGGACCGAGGTCGCCGTAGCCGGTGTCATCGGAGACGATGAACAGAATGTTGGGTTTTTCGCTTTGTGCCGCCAGTGCGACGCCGTTGAGTGCCAAAAGCAAAGAGCATGTTGCGCAAAATCTGAGGCGGTGCGAATACGCTTTCATAGTCGGTTTCCTTTCGCGAGGCTGGATCGTTGCTGCCGCGAAACTCAAAAACTGAGTGAAAACAACAATGATCCGAGTAGTTACCCCCCCAACCATGCGCCCGGATAGCGCAAAGCCCCTTTCAAAAAAACAAAGGAGACCATGTGCTGTTCGAGACTGCGGTGAAGCCTAGTACGAATCTTCCGGATGCGCGCCGAAGCAGGCGGCGGAACGGGCGTCATTCGTCGCTTTGTTCCGTCGACTGGTTACTTGTCGCCGAACACCGGTCGCAAGAAGCTGCGCTCGTAACTGAGAATGAATTTCCTGTCCTCGGCGTACTTGAAGGCGGCGATGCACTCGGGGTCTTTCATCGACTGTTGGCGGTAAGTTTCGTAAGCGGCCAGGCTCGGGAAGGTGAACATCGCCATGGCGATGTTGTTGGCGCCTTCGGACGGCAGGAAGTAACCGTGATGCTGGCCGCCGAACTTCTCCACCAGTGGAATCCAAAGCTTGCCGTAGTGCTCGAAGGCGTCGAGCTGATAGGGGTCGAGCACGTATTTGAGGTAGCAGGTGATCATCTTTTCTCTCCTTGAGGATTAGCGGTTGATGCCGATTTGTAACAGGTCTCGAGCTTGCAAGACTACGTTCGGTGGGTCGCGAACGCATATCTCCCTGCAGGAGCGAGCTTGCTCGCGATGAAGGCCCTGCCACCGCGGGGCAGGATCAGGTTGAAGAACGGACAAACTCGATGAACGCCTTCAACGTCGCCGGCACATGTCGACGGCTGGGGTAATACAGGTGCAAGCCCGGATAAAACGGACACCAGTCCGCCAACACCTGAACCAGGCTCCCGTCGGCAATCTGCGCCTTGACCATGTCCTCGAAAATGTAAGCCAACCCCACACCCTGCAGCGCCGGGCCGACCATCAGGCTGACGTCGCCCAGGGTCAGCGGGCCGTCGATTTCGATTTCCTGGGCAATGCCGCCGCGCTCGAACTCCCAGCGATACAGCACGCCGCTGGGGAAACGATGGCGGATGCAGGGCAGGCCGTGCAGGTCTTCGGGTTTCTGCGGGACGGGGTGTGTTTCGAAGAAGGCCGGTGAAGCGACGACCACCGAGCGCATGTAGCTGCCGATGGGCAACGAGACCATGTCCGCTTCCAGGCGCACACCGAATCGCACCCCGGCGTGAAACCCTTGCGCCACCACATCGACAAAGCCATCGTCCGCAACCACCTCCAGCGTCACATCCGGGTACGCCGCCAGAAACCGCGCGGCGATCGGCAGCAACACCAGTTCGGCCGCCTGGCGGCCGGCGGTGATCCGCAGGTTGCCCGAGGGCTTGTCGCGGAAACTGTTGAGGTCTTCCAGGGCGTCGTCGATATCGCGAAAAGCCGGTCGCAAGCGGTTGAACAGACGCTCGCCGGCTTCGGTCAGCCCGACGCTGCGGGTGGTGCGGTTGAACAGTCTGACTCCCAGCCGGTTCTCCAGGCTGCGCACCGAATGGCTGAGCGCCGAAGGCGTGAGACCCAGTTCCACCGCCGCGCGGCTGAAGTTCAGGTGTGTAGCCACGCTGAGGAAGGTCGACAGATCAGCCGCTGAAGGAGCTTTCATTAGTGAATGCCTTTCACAAAGCCATGCAAAATTGTTGGGATTATCACATCAGTAATGGAGTTTTAAAGTTGCGTCAACTCATCAAGAAGGCCCGGCAATAACGCTCGGGTCGCAGACAGGAGGAGTTGATATGCGTACTTGGCTCATTACTGGCGCTTCCCGTGGTTTTGGCACTCTGATCGCAGAACACGCTCTGCGTGCCGGCGACGCGGTGATTGCAACGGCCCGCAAACCTGAAGAAGTCATCGCCAAACTCGGCGAACATCCAAACCTGCTGGCGGTACGTCTGGACGTGACCCGCGAGGAGGAAGCCCATCAGGCGGTAGCGCAAGGCATCAAGCGTTTCGGTCGCATCGATGTGCTGATCAACAATGCCGGCTTCGGCGTGCTGGGTGCGGTGGAAGAGACCAGCGCCAGCGAGACCGAGCGACTGTTCGCCACCAACGTCTTCGGCGTGCTCAACGTGACCCGCGCGGTACTGCCGCACATGCGTCGCCAGCGGTCCGGGCATGTGATCAACATCTCGTCCATCGGCGGTTACCAGGCCTACATGGGCTGGGGTGTGTACGGCTCGACCAAGTTTGCGGTGGAAGGCATCACCGAGGCGCTGCATCAGGAATTGGCGCCACTGGGCATCCACGCCACGGTGGTGGAACCGGGCTTCTTCCGCACCGACTTCCTCGACGAGCAATCGCTGGTGAAGACCGCGCTGGAGCTGGCGGACTATGACGACACTGTGGGCGCGATGCGCAAGCACGCCGAAGCCGCCAACCACGCCCAACCGGGTGATCCGGTGAAGTTCGCCGAAGCCATGCTGGCGCTGGTCAATGCCCCGAAACCGCCGCAGCGTCTGGCACTGGGCAGCGACACCATCGCGCGCATCGAAGCGAAAAACCGCTTCGTCGCCCAGGAGTTGGCAGAGTGGAATGAGTTGGCGTTGTCGACTGATTTCAAAGGCTGATCATCGACCCCACAAAAAATCCGGAGCCCCGCAAAGGGCTCCGGATTTTTTTCGTTTCCTGCATCCGATCCGCTGTAGGAGCGAGCTTGCTCCCACAAGTTCGGCGGGTATCAGCGGCATTCCAGGCAGAAGTAGGGCATGACTTCGGAGCTGGCGTCGTAGCCGTTGCTGCCGTCGGCGTAATGATATTGCTGCAGACGGTCGGAGCCGCCTTCCGCCACGCGGGTGCCGCGCATGGAGTTGTAGCCGGCGGCGACGCTGTTTTGCTTGAGACGGTCGGAACCGTCCGATGCCAATTGGCGTTCCCGCAGACGATCAGCACCGCCTTCGGCCAGCTGACGTTCTTTCAAACGATCAGCCCCACCTTCAGCCAATTGACGTTCCCGCAGACGATCAGCTCCGCCTTCGGCCAACTGACGTTCCCGCAGGCGATCCGCCCCACCTTCAGCCAACTGACGCTCCCGCAGACGATCAGCCCCACCCTCAGCCAACTGCCTGCCTACAGTGGTATCCCCACCACTCTCAGCCGCGTTGTGCACCGCCGTATCGGCACCGGCCGTTCCGGCGCCCGCTTCAGCGGCATGAGCATTCGCTACAAAAAATCCAAGGGTTGAAACGAGGGCGATTCCCAATGCAAGACGTGGGGTGTTCATCATGTTCACCTAGTGAGTCACAGGAGTGTTCAAGCAACAGTCGGGCAGGCGTGAATGCCGGCTGTCGCCGCCCTGACATTCGAAGCCTGCATCTTGATTGCCTGCACAAAACCCGTCACTCATGCATAGGTTGTCCCGCGCAGCACCCAGGTATTAACCGTCCATACAAAGGTATGGCGCCGGTCAGTTGGCCGGCAGCACGGGTGGTTTGTTCTGGTCCTTGAGCAGAAAGACCACGAACTTGGCCGGCTTGTCCTTGCTGGCGTTGCGGCCGACGGTGTGGATGTCCTCGGGGCCTTCGTGGAAGCTTTGTCCCGGCGTCAGGGTGTATTCCTTGCCGCCCTTGACCCCCATGACGATAGTCCCTTCCAGCACATACACGAAGCCGTGGGCATCGTGACGGTGAACCGGATCGGCGCCGCCCGGCGGGTACTCGACGGTGAGGATCATCACTTCCTTGCCGGGGTAGTCGGGCAGCGCCGTGACCGACACCTCCTTGACGTCCGGGTGCGGCGCTTCGGCAGCCAGGGCTGGCGTGGTGGTGAATGACAGCGCAAACAGGGCGAGAAAAACGCGAGTTTTCATGGGACGCTCCTGATCAGAGAGGAGGGGCCGTGAAGGGCGAGGCCCTAGGCGCCGGTACTCTTGAGCCATTGTTCGAAATGAGTCTTGCCGAGGATCGGGTCATCCCCCGGCGTCAGCGACTGGTCGTTGATGATCGCGCCGTAGTAACCGGCGCTGTCGTCGGTGACCACCTGGCGTTGATCCCCGGTGTGTTGCAGATACGTCCGGGCAAATGCCACCAGCGGCTTCTTGTCGGGGCCGGCCAGTTCGACAATGTTGTCCGTGGGCGGCGACACGGCGATCTTCGCCAGCGCCGCGGCAACATCCGCCGAAGCGATCGGTTGCAGGGCTGCGGAGGTCAGGCGCGCGGTGTCACCCTGCATGCTGTATTGGACGATCGCGCCGATGAACTCGAAAAACTGCGTGGCGCGCACAATGGTGAAGGGCACCGTGGAGCTCTCGATCAGTTCCTCCTGAATCATCTTCGCGCGGAAATACCCGCTTTCCAGCATGCGGTCGGTGCCCACCACCGACAACGCGACGTGATGACTGACGCCGGCAGCCTTCTCGGCGGCGGCGAGATTGCGTCCGGATTTCTGGAAGAACTCAAGCACCGCAGCGTCTTCGAAGGAGGGGGAGTTGGCGACGTCCACCACCACCTCGGCCCCTTGCAAGGCGGCCTGCAAACCTTCGCCGGTGACGGCGTTGACCCCGGATCTGGGCGAGGCCGACAACACCTCGTGACCGCCTTCACGCAACAGCTTGCACAACTGGGTTCCGATCAGGCCTGTGCCGCCGATGACGACAATTTTCATGAGTGTCCCTCTTTACGCAGGTGTGCGGTGGCAGGGCTCATGCCACGCACCGGATGAGTCGGCGCGCCTTGCGCAAACGGCGCTCTGATACGCCAGTCTAGGCCGGCCCCGGTGGGGTGTGTGCTGGCGGGATGGACGGTCGGATTTTGCAGGGCGCGTCGGAAAAGTTTCGGCAGGGCGGCCCGGTCATGATCAAATGACGGCCATTTTTTTGCCGCAGGCCCTGCCTGATCTGGAGTTGTCGATGAACAAAGCGGCCGTGATGACCTTTGTCCTGTGCCTGGGTGCGGGCCTGTTCGCAGCAAACGCGAATGCCGAGGGCGATGCCGAGGCGGGCGGGAAACTGTTCAAGCGCTTCTGCAGCGGCTGCCATCAGATCGGCGAGTCGGCGCGGGCCTTTTTCGGCCCGCAGCTCAACGGCATCGTCGGGCGCCCGGCCGCGAGCACCACGGACTATCAGTACTCCGATGCGATGAAGTCATCGGGCATCGTCTGGACCCGGGAGAAACTGGCGGCCTACATCGAAGCGCCGAAGACGGTGGTGCCGGGCACGCGGATGATTTTCTGGGGGATGAGCGATCCGGAAAAGATCGAGGATCTGCTGGCCTATTTGCAGACCTTCCCGGCACCGTAAACCCTGTAGGAGCAAGGCTTGCCCGCGAAGGCGATAGTCGCCTCACACATTTGCGACCTGCTAACGCCGCAACCCCGCACAATGATCCTGCTCCGGCTGCGCCGCCGTAAACCACACATAATCCGCACTTTGCGCCGTCACCGTCCTGCCCACCTCGGCCAGGATCAGCACTGCATTCCCCTGACCAGCCCCAAGATCCTCGAGGTGCAGCGGCACCCCCAGATCCTTGCGCACATGGAACGCCCCGGCCAGCAACACCGCCGGCGTCGGCGCCGCCAGCAGGCGCTCGGCCATGCGTCGGTCGCGCTGCTGTTGCACGGCAAGCATCGCCGGCATCTGCTTCTGCGCAAGCAAGCCGCAGTGAGACTCGCGGATGTCGTCGAGCAAGGTCGCCTGAACCTGCTCGGTGGTGGAGGCCTTGCCCGTCAGCGTAGGGCGCTGCTTGTAGATCTGCATGATCTGCGCCCGATCCAGGTTGGCTGAAAGCAACGGATAAGGCTGACGCAGGGCATAGGTGACCAGCGCGCCATAGAGGCCCCAGTCCCAATTGGCTTGCCAGGACAGCGCCTGATACGGATCGGCCGGCGGATCACCGACGCGGGTCGCCGCCTGCGCCGCATCGACTTTGGCCTGTTGATCGGGGTTGAGCATTTCCATCAGCAGGCTGCCTTGCGGGCGTTGTTTTGCCAGCTCGCGCAATAGCCACAATTGAAGGGCATGGTGATCCGGATTGTCGTGTTGCTCGCCCACCAGCACCCGTGGTGCAGCGGCCAGGCGTTCGACCAGTTCCTGTGGCGTCAGGGTACGCCCGGTGGCCAGTTCGCGGATCACGCCAAGGTCGCTGTGGGCGCGGCCTTGCGGTGCGATGGCCGCCGGTGGTGGTGCGACGAAATGGGATTGGCAGGCAGCCAAAAGGCTGAACAGGCACAGCAGCACAATACGCATCGGATTTCCTTGTCAGGCGATGGCTTGCCGCGCACCTCAGCGCGCGATGATCAACGGGTGGCCGCGTTCCGGGTGGCGATGGATCAGCACCTGCAACCCGTACACCGCCTCCACGGCCTCGGCCGTCAGTACCTCATCCGGCGGACCATAGGCGTGGGGACGCCCCTCCTGCAACAGTAGCAACTGATCGCAGTAGCGTGCGGCCAGGTTGAGGTCGTGCAGGATCACCAGCACCGCCGCACCGCGCCCGGCGAAATCGCGTACCGCTTGCAGAATGGTGTGCTGGTGCAGCGGGTCGAGCATTGAGGTCGGTTCGTCGAGCAACAGAATCTGCCCTTCGGCGCCCGGCCACAGCTGCGCCAATACCCGCGCCAGGTGCACGCGCTGGCGCTCGCCACCGGACAACGCCAGATAACTGCGCCCGGCCAGGTGCAGGGCGTCGGCGGCACGCAGCGCCTCGGCGACGATTTCGGCATCGCGCGCGCGTCCGGTGGCGTAGGGCAGACGACCCATGCCAACCACTTCATTGACCGAAAAAGCGAAGTTCAGGCTCGAACTCTGGGGCAGCACCGCCAGGCGCTTGGCCCGCTCCTGGCCGGGCCAGTCGGCGAGGGCGCGGTCGTCGAGGCTGACCGTGCCTGCACTGGCCGGCAGTTCATCGCACAGCGCGGCGAGCAGGGTGCTTTTGCCGGCACCGTTGGGTCCCAGGACGCCGAGGACTTGCCCGGCCTGCAACTGGATATCGATGTCCGCCAGCACCGTGCGATTGCCACGGCGCACCAGCAAGTTGTTCGCCCGCAGCATCAGGTGCGCCCCCGTACCAGCAAATAGAGGAAGAAGGGTGCGCCAATCAGCGCGGTGACGATGCCGATGGGCAATTCGGCCGGCGCCAGCAGCAGGCGGGCGACCAGATCGGCCAGTAACAGCAGGCTGGCACCGGCGAGCAGGGACGCGGGCAGCAGCACCCGGTGATCGGGACCGACCAACAGGCGCATCAGGTGCGGCACCACCAGACCGATGAAACCGATCAGGCCCGCAGCCGCCACGGCGGCACCGACGCCCAGTGCCGTGCACAGCACCAGTTCAAGCTTGATCCGCTCGACATTGAAGCCCAGATGCCGGGCTTCGGATTCACCCAACAGCATCGCATTGAGCGCCGCGGCGCGACGCGGCAACCATAACGCCACGCCGATTGCCACGATCAGCAACGGCCACAACCGCGGATAGCTGGCACCGTTAAGGCTGCCCAGGTTCCAGAAGGTCAGGGTACGCAAGGTGGCGTCGTCCGCCAGGTAGGTGAACAGACCGACCCCGGCACCGGCCATGGCGGTCATCGCCACACCTGCAAGGAGCATGGTGGCGACGTTGGTCTGGCCGTTGCTGCGGCCGAAGCGATACACCACCGCCGTGACGATCAGACCGCCAACGAAGGCGCAAAGAGACAGCAGATAAGGTTCGATCGCCGGTGACAACCCTCCCAGCAGGCTGCCGCCAACAATGGCGATGGCCGCACCCAGCGCCGCGCCACCGGCAACCCCCACCAGCCCCGGATCGGCCAGCGGGTTGCGAAACAATCCCTGCATGGCCACGCCGGACAACGCCAGCACCGAACCGACCGCGATGCCGAGCAGACTGCGCGGCAGGCGGATCTGGCCGAGGATCAGTTCCGCCTGTTGCGTGTCGCTGCCGTTCACTGGCAATCCGAGCAGACGCAGGCCGGCGAGCAAGGTGTCACTCAGTGGCAGGCTGACAGGGCCCAGAGCCAGGGACAGCCAGAACACCAGCAGCAGTAACAGCCCGAGAGTAATCAGCATCGGCCGCGGCCGGACGATGGCCGTCATGAGACAAGCGCCGAACCGGCGAGGGCCGGCAGAGAGATCATTCGCATCAGGGGATTTTCCGTGGTCGGTCAGACGGCTATCAAACCGTCACAGCCGCAGATAATGCCACCTGGCCACGGTGGGGGATAGTTTGTTGCGAAATGTTCGCGTCTATAAGACCGCCTTCGCGGGCAAGCCTCGCTCCTACAGGTCCTGGTCGCGCACAAAATTTGTGGACGGCGCAAAAAACTGTGGGAGCGGGCTTCGGGTTTACTCGGCGATCAGCGCCAAGGCACGGGAAACGCCTGCACCGTAAAACGGATCCGCCAGGGTGCAATGGTTGATGTGCCGTTGCTGCACCGCCTGGGAAACCCCGCTCAACGAGCGTGCGGTGTTATCGAACAGGGCCTGTTTCTCCGCGCCCGTCATCAGGCGGAACAGGTCGCCCGGTTGCTGGAAATGGTCCTCGTCCACGCGATGATCCCAATGGCCGGCGGCGCCGGAGATCTTCAGTGGCGGCTCGCGGAAGTCCGGCTGGTCGGCCCAGTCGCCCTGGCTGTTGGGCACGTAGGCCAGTTGACCACCGTGGTTGCCGTCCACGCGCATGGCGCCGTCGCGGTGGAAGCTGTGCACCGGGCAGCGCGGGGCGTTGACCGGGATCTGGTGATGGTTGACCCCCAGTCGATAACGCGCCGCGTCACCGTAGGAAAACAGCCGCGCCTGCAGCATCCGGTCCGGCGAGAAACCGATGCCGGGCACCACGTTGGAGGGCGAAAACGCTGCCTGCTCGACTTCGGCGAACACGTTCTGCGGATTGCGGTTGAGTTCGAAGTAGCCCACCTCGATCAACGGGTAATCGTGGTGCGACCAGACCTTGGTCAGGTCGAACGGATTGACCTCGTGCTCGTGGGCCTGCTCTTCAGTCATGACCTGAATGTAGAAGGTCCAGCGCGGGAAGTTGCCCGCTTCAATGCTGTCGAACAGATCCCGCTGGTGACTTTCCCGATCCTGGCCGATCAGTTGCGCCGACTGCGCATCGCTCAGGTTCTCGATGCCCTGCTGCGACTTGAAGGTGAACTTGACCCAGTGCCGTTCGTTGTTGGCGTTGATCAGGCTGAAGGTGTGGCTGCCAAAGCCATGCATGTGCCGATAGGTGCGCGGAATGCCGCGCTCGCTCATGACGATGGTCACCTGGTGCAGGGCCTCGGGCAGCGAGGTCCAGAAATCCCAGTTGCTCTGCGCGCTGCGCATGCCGGTGCGCGGGTCGCGCTTGACCGCGTGGTTGAGGTCCGGGAAACGCAGCGGATCGCGGAAGAAGAACACCGGGGTGTTGTTGCCCACCAGGTCCCAGTTACCTTGCTCGGTGTAGAACTTCAGGGCAAAACCACGGATATCGCGCTCGGCATCCGCCGCACCGCGCTCGCCGGCCACGGTGGAAAATCGGGTGAAGATCGGCGTCTGCTTGCCCACTTCCGAGAACAGCCGGGCCTTGGTGTAGCGCGTCACGTCATGGGTGACGGTGAAGGTGCCATAGGCGCCGGAACCCTTGGCGTGCATGCGGCGCTCGGGAATCACTTCGCGATCGAAGTGCGCGAGTTTTTCCAGCAGCCAGACGTCTTGCAGCAGGGCAGGGCCACGAGGCCCGGCGGTCTGGATATTGAAGTTATCGGCGACCGGTGCGCCGTTGATTGAAGTCAGTTTGTCTTTTGCCATGGCACGGTTGTTCCAGGTTGAGGTTTTAGTTGTATTAAAAGAGGGAGTTTGTGCAACTAACAAAACGCGATTTATTTGTTAAACGGTGATCAAGTCCTGCGCTCGAGAATCGTTTCAATACAGTCCAGCAGTGCCCGTGCATCGAAAGGTTTGGCGAAGTAGCCTTCGGGTGTTCGTACATTGGCGCTGAACTTCGGCGGCAGGCCTGACTTTCCGGTTATGAACAGTGTGGGAATATGGGTGTTCCTCGCGGCCAGCGCCTCGTACATCTCCACACCGCCCATGCCGGGCATCTGGATATCCGAAATCAGGCAGTCGGTCTGCGCAGGACCACTGGATTGAAGAAAGGCGTAGGCACTGTTGTAGGTATTTACTGTGTAACCGTAAGAGCGCAATAAACTGTCCAGTGAGACAAGAATGAGTTCGTCATCATCAACAACAGAAATAACAGGTGCGTTAAACATGTAAAGACCTTGCGTCATTGCGTGTGGCGCTAAGTGGCGCCCGCCATACTTGCAAGATACGCGCTCAAAAAAAGCGGAACAGTATACGTGCGTATGTTTGGTTGTTTTTTTAGCGGGCGCTGCGACGGGTTATCAATATCAACAAGCGAAATGAATTGCTTCAGGATTGCTCGTGGGTCAGGTGGTCTTCGATCAGGGTAAGAAAGTGGGCGTTGTGCCGGGTGCAGTCTTCGAACAGGCGCCGACTGGCCGGGTCCTTGCGATCGATGGCGCATTCGCGGTAATCACGCAGCAGGGTGTCGACCGCCCGCAGCCGCCGGGCACTGCGGGCGATGCCCGTCATGCAGTCGGCAAAACACGCAGGTTCGAGGATGTCATTGATCTGGTAGAGCGCCTCGGTCTCGGCGTGACCGCCAAGGTCGCCGATGGCAGAGGCGAGAAAGTCGACATAAAGGGTATTGGCGCGCACCAGGCGATTGAACAATTGCTGCACCGGCAGGAAGCTGACGTTTCTCAGCTTCTGCTGGCCGCATTTGAGCTGCGCCAGCAGCGTCAGTGCGGTGCCGAGGGTATCGGTCAGCGCTTCGATGACTTCCACGCGCTCGGCGGTCGACAAGGAGGTGTGCGCACCATAACGGCTGATGCGTAACGGATGACTGACGATGTACAGCCCTTTCAATGCGTTCATGAAAACCGTCCCCAGACCGGCGCCGCGGCGCGATGAGTTGATTCATTCCAGGCCTCCAGCGTAAGTCTGCGCGTGCGCGAGAACACTCCTACTTCGGGACGGCAGGCTAGTACATGGGTTAAGGCTCCTCATACCGGGGTATGAGTGGCTAGCACTGAGGTAGAAGTGCCCCGCGCAAAACGGCGTCATACAGTGCAGGGACAATCGGCGCTTGCGGAGAAATCACTCATGTTCACCTTCCTGCAGGCTCATCCGTTGATCTGCGGGGTCATCCTGATCCTGATCGATCTTGCGCTCTGGCAAATGGTCGGCCCCGCGCGGCACAACCTGCGCCTGTGTGCGCGCATCGTCGTTTTCGTGGCCTTCAGCGCGGTCATGAGCGCCGCCGGCATCAGTCCCCTGCAACCGCCGCTGTGGCCGGATGACGCCGTGCTCAACCTGATGGGGACGGTGCTGGGGATCGGCTGGTGGATCTTCGCCGCCCGGACCCTGACCATCATCCTCGGCTATGGCCTGATGTCCCGCGCCGGACACAGCGCGCGTTTGCTCTACGACCTGATGGGCGCGGTGATCTTCCTGATCGCCATTGTTGCCGCCGCGGCGTACGTGTTGCAGTTGCCGGTCAAGGGTTTGCTGGCGACTTCAGGGGCGATGGCGATCATCGTCGGTCTGGCGCTGCAAAGCACCCTGAGCGATGTGTTTTCCGGGATCGTGCTCAACACCACCAAGCCCTACCAGCTCAATGACCGGATCTCCATCGATGGCACCCAGGGCAAGGTGGTGGAGATCGACTGGCGCACCACGCACCTGATGACGGACATGGGCGGCATCGCGGTGGTGCCCAACTCGGTGGCGGCGAAGGCGCGGATCATCAATTTCAGCCGGCCGGGGGACGTCAACGGCATCAGCGTGACCATCGCCGTACCCGCCAGCGTGCGCCCGCGCCGGGCGATCGATGCCCTGGAGAAAACCCTGCGCGGCACCCGGGCCTTGTTGCAAACCCATTCGGCCAAGGTCTCGGTAAAAAGCTCGCATCTGGAATACACCGAATACGAGCTCAAGGGTTTTATCGCCTCGTCCAAGCACAAGAACGAAGTGTGCAACCTGATGTTCGACCTCGCCCACAGACACCTCGAAGCCGCCGGTGTCAGCTGGGGTTTCGGCCAGGAAGAACAGCTGTGGAACCGTCAGCGTCGGTTGATCGAGGATGTGCGGATTTTCCGCTCGCTGAGCAACGACGAGCGCGACCGCGTGGCCCGGGAAATGACGCCGGTGGACTACCAGGCCGATGAGGTCATCCTGGCCTTCGGTGAGATTGCCGAGTGCCTGATGATCATCAGCACCGGGGTGGTGTCGGTGGCGATCCACGACGATGAAAAGCTGGTGGAAGCCGGGCGCATGGGGCCGGGCGAGGTGCTGGGCGAGGAGGGGATTCTTGCCGACAAACCGTCGCGGGGCGAGTTTCGCAGCATCACCAGCGGCCGCTTGTTCCGCATCGAGAAGCACGTGTTCGGCAACCAGCTCGAACACCTGGGCGACCTGAAAAGCGCCCTGAGCCACCTGCAGGACCAACGCCAGGAAATCCGCGAAACCCTGGTGATGCAAAAGCCGGCGGAGGTCAAGCGCAGCAGTCTGTTTCAGTGGCTCCTGCAACGCCGGTAAACACAATTGCTGCAGGCGCGAGCACGCTCGCGATGGTCGTTAACGATAACGCGGGCTGTCTGGTTTCCCGTGTTGTCTGGTCGTCCATCGCGAGCGTGCTCGCTCCTGCAGGTCAGGTGTACTGCGATTGCAGCAACGTCCCCCATTTGTCCTGGTTATCCGGCCGCCGGTAATACACCACCATGCGCCGTGCCACCTGCATCGACACATCCCGCCCCGCATCCGCCTCGACCAGCGCCAAGGCCAGGTCGATACCGGCACTCACCCCGGCCGAAGTCCAGATCGAGCCCTGACGGATGAAGATGGCCTCGCGATCAAGTTCCACCTGGGGATACAGCCGCTCGAACAGATCCGCCACCAGCCAATGGGTCGCCACGCGCAGGCCGTCGAGCAATCCGGCGGCGGCCAGCAGGAAGGTGCCGCTGCACACCGACACCGTGCGACGGGATCTGGATGATGCGCAGCGCAAGGCCTGCACCAGTGCGTTGTGATTGCCCAGGGTCTGGCGAATGTTCGGCGTGCCGGGCACCAGCAGGGTATCGATCGCCACGCCGGCCAGCTGATCCAGGCGTTCGGTGTCCACCACCAGGCCCTCGGCGGTTTGCACCGGCCCGCCATCCAGGCTCGCGGTGCGCAAGGTATAACCCGGCAAACCGCTTTCGGTCAGGATATGGTTGGCCGTATAGAACACCGTCTGCGCCCCGGTAAGATCCAGCAGACCCATTTTCGGGTAGGCAAAAAACACGACGCTGCGCGCTGGCTGCGTTTCACTGCCGGTGCTTGCAGGGTTTTCGGTCCTTTCATGGATAGACACTCTTTGCTTTCCTCGTGTGATTTCACATAGCGAAACAGCATTGGAGAAGGATTACTTGTGGTCGCCCGGGGCCGACAGGGGAATCGCAAACATGAACTGCGTACCCACACCCACGGTGCTGGCGACCCAGATCCGGCCGCCATGGAATTCGATGATCGAACGGCAGATCGCCAACCCCATGCCCAGGCCGTTCTGTTTGGTGGTGAAGAACGGATCGAACAGGGTGGCGAGGATTTCCTGGGCGATGCCGGTGCCACAGTCGGCGACTTCCAGCACCGCTTCGTTGTCCTGCACCGAAGTGCCGATGCGCAGGGTGCGCGGTCGGTCGTGGATCTCGGCCATGGCCTGGCAGGCGTTGACGATCAGGTTGATGATCACCTGCTGCAACTGAACCCGGTCAGCGTTCACACAGGCGCTCTGCGCCCGGGCCTCTACGGACAGGCGCACCTGATGGCTGGAAATCTCATGCTGCATCAGGTTCAGCGAGTCGCTGACGATGCCATCGAACACTTCGATGTTGCGTTGCACATCGCTCTGTCTGGAGAGCGCGCGGATGCAGGCGATGACTTCCGAAGCCCGGCAGGAGTTCTGAATGATCCGGTCCAGCGAGCGGCGTGCTTCATCCAGGTTCGGTTCGGGGCGGTTGATCCAGCGTTTGCAGGACTCGCCGCTGGTGATCACCGCCGCCAGTGGCTGGTTGATTTCGTGGGCAATGGAGGCAGCCAGTTCGCCCATCGAAGTGACGCGGGTGACATGGGCCAGTTTCGCCTGGGAATGAAACAGCGCTTCCTCGGCCTGCCGGGACGCGGTGACGTCCCTCACGGCGCCGACGTACTCGACACGCCCGTCATGGTTGAACAGCGGGTTGGCGATCATGTGCACGTACTTGATGCGCCCGTCGGGCATCCGCAGGCGATGTTCCGCTTCCAGGAGTTTTTCCTGACGCGCCGCGCGCTGCAACACGCCGTCGACCACGGCCAGATCGTCTGGGTGGGTGCGGTCCTTGATCAGGGCAACGGTCGGCGTGACTTCCGGCGGATACTCGAAAATGCGCGCCGATTCGGCTGACCAGGAGATGGTTTCATCCTTGTCGATGATGAAACCGATGCTGCCGGTATGACTGAGTTTCTGCGCGCCCATGAAGAATGCTTCCTTGCGCCGCAGGTTTTCCGAGGAGCGTTTGCTGCGCAGTGCCAGCAGGGTGATGGTGGTCAGCGCGACGAGACAGCGTACATACGCGGAGATCTGCTTTTCGTCGCGAAAACCCTCGTCGACGATAAAACTGAAGGTCAGGAACGCGATGGAGGTGATGGCGACGGTGACGAAGACGGGGATGGAAAAAATATTGGCCGACATGAACACCAGGGTGATGTAGAGCAGCGTCGGCACGACGTCGGCGTCCAGGGTGGTGTTGATAATGAAGATCATGCTGCCGACCGCGATGGCGGCTAACCAGGCCATGGCATCCGATAAAAAAAGTTGCTTGCAGCGTTTGATGATAGACATTTGTTCTTCCGGGCTTTTGCTATCTAACGGCAACTCGCGCGGCACTCGTGATGCCGGGCAAACTCTTCATGAGGTTTTTCTGCAGGTGTTCAGTGGTTCCAAAGGTGCGGTGGGTTGAAGCTCAAGAAAAAACGCCCGCCAGAAAAACGAGTGGCGGGCGCTTGGGAAATGTCCCTGTCAGCAAGGAGTGGGCTGATGGGGATAAGGGTGTTCACCCGGTACATCAAGTGGGTGAAGCATCAATCATCGGGCGAAGCCTTGCAGATGAGCGGCTGCCTCTCTTCGCAGACGATTGAAGGACTGCAAACGCATGACGTAGCCGATCTTGATGGCGGTCGGACCAAGGATCGTCATGGCATGGGCGGCGATCAGGCCGGGCAACGACAGATACCGGTCCAGGCCATACGCCAGAATGGCCCCGACGATCAGCGCAATCAGCCCGCCGATCAACAGGACGTTGGACAACTTCAAGACCCGAAAGGGACGTTCAAAAAAATCATACATGTCGATCTCCTTTCCAGTGTGATTGTCCGTCATGCCAAAACACGACCCCTGTAGCAGCTGTCGAGCTTGCGAGGCTGCGTCCGGCTGCGCGGCAGTCGTAAAACCTGAATACTCGATCTACCTGAAAGATCGAAGTACTCGAATTTGCGACTGCTTCGCAGCCGAACGCAGGCTTCGCCAGCTACTACAGGTCCTGCGGCGGCTTAAATGACCGGTAATCCCATCAGGCCACCGGAATCAGCGGATCGGCCGCGGCCAGGGCAGCGGCGCGATCGGCTGCCGGCGGGTAGATCCACACGGAGTTGATCTGCTGCTTGAGTTCCTTGGCTTCCTGCTTGACCAGCTTGACCTGGCGATCCCAGCCTTCGGTGAACACCGCGCCCCAGGCGCCGAGGTCCAGGCAGGTCACGTACTTGGGTTGGCTGTAGACCATCGGATCCACGCCCAGGAGATCGGCGGCGACGTTGTTGCCGGCGTAGCGACCCAGGGCGATGGCGTGCTGGCACGACATGGCGGCGAAGTTGCCCAGATCGTCGGTGGCCGCGTAGGCGGTGTCACCGGTGGCGTAGATATCGGCGTGGCCGCGTACTTTCAGGTTCGGATCGACATGCAGGCGGCCCTGATGGTCACGGGTGCCTTGCACTTGCTCGGTCAGTGGGCTCGCGCGGAAACCCACGGTCCAGATCACGGTGCCTGCTTCGATGCGCTGGCCGTCGGCGAGGGTGACGCCACCGGCATCCACCGAGGCGACGGTGGCACCGACGATCCACTCGATGCCCAGGTGCTCCGAGGCTTCGACGATGGAAGGACGAATGCCATCACCCAGGGCGCCGGCGACTTGTGTGCCACGGTCGACGATGATCACTCGCACATCGGCGTTTTCACCCAGCACGGCACGCAGGCGGGCCGGCATTTCGGTCGCGGTTTCGATACCGGTGAAGCCGCCGCCGGCGACCACCACGGTGTTGCGCGCGGCGCTGGCCGGCTGGTCTTTCAGCGCGTTGATGTGGGCTTCCAGTTCGGCGGCCGATTCGATGGTGTCGACGTCGAACGCGTACTCGAGCATGCCTTCGACCGGAGGGCGCATCAGGTGGCTGCCGGCGGCCAGGACCAGGCGGTCATAGCTCAGCTGGCCCTGTTCGCCGGAGGCTTTGACATAGCCGACCTGCTTGTTTTTCTCGTCGATCCGCTCGGCCGAACCCTGGACGAATTTGATGCCCACGGCGTCGAACAGATCGTTGAGCGGCGCCTTCATGGTGTGCACGTTCGGCTCGTAGAAGCGCGGACGAATGCGCAATTCTGCCTGAGGAGCCAGAACGGTGATTTCGACGTCGTTGCGATCGTGCTGGTCCAGCAGACGGGCAGCGCTCAACGCGCTCCATAGGCCACCGAAACCTGCACCAATAATCAAAATCTGCTGTTTCATTGTTTTAGCTCCTGAAGAACGATCGAGGGCGAAAAGGGTGTTGCAATAAAAGCTCGACACGGTTGGCTTATCGTCGCGTGGTACTTGAAACATGCAAGACAGACAGTGTCGGGCTTCGATGTGGAGTAGATGTTATTCCGGGGATTGGCCTATGACACTTCTACGTAGGGACATCCGGAGTATGAGTAGGTATTAGCGGGTTATACCAAGGTGTTAGTTGCCGGCCGCGGTCGGGGTTAGTTGGATCAATCCAGTGCAGTCTCGATACAGGCGAGCAACTTTTCGGTGGAAAAGGGTTTGGGGAAAAATGCCAGCGGCGCCCTGGCGTTCGCGCCCGGCGAGCGCTGTGCATCGGGGTTTCCGGTGATGAAAATGACGGGAATGTGAATGCCCCTGGCGGCCAGTTCCTCGTACATCTGAATGCCGTCCATGTCCGGCATTTGTATGTCCGAGATCAAACAGGCGCTCTGGGTCGGTCCGTCGGAGAAGATGAACTCGCGGGCACCGCAATAGGTGCGCACTTTATATCCGCTGGAACGCAAAAGACTGTCCAGAGCCATTCTTACGGATTCATCGTTATCGACGACGGAAATAATCGCTTCATTGCGCATAGTTGTGTCCTGCCTTGTAGCGGAGAGCACTTAGAGGCTGTCCGCCATCACTGCAAGATACGCTGTCCTGAAAAGGCGCAAAGTATACGTGGGTATAGTCACCGGACAGTTGGCGGGGCCCCGATCACTTCGGCCATGCGCACCAGATCGGCAAACGAGCGTGCGCCCATTTTGCGCATGGCCTGGCCGCGGTGGATTTTCACGGTGATTTCGCTGAGGCCGATTTCGCCGGCGATCTGCTTGTTCATCAGGCCCGAAGCCGCCAGGGCCATGACGGTCTGTTCCCGTGCGGTAAGGGTCTGGTGGCGACCGCGCAAGTCATCGGCATGGCGCTCGGACTCGCGGCGCTGCTTGTCGCGATTGTGCGCGGCGCACACCGCATCGATCAGGTCCTGTTCGCGAAAGGGCTTGGTGAGGAAATCCACGGCACCGGCTTTCATCGCCCGCACGGTCATGGCGATGTCGCCGTGACCGGTGATGAACACGATGGGCACGTTGATCCCGGCGGCGGCCAGTTCGTTCTGGAAGTCCAGGCCGCTGCTGCCTTGCAGTCTCACGTCCAGCACCAGGCAACTGACCGTGTCCGTGCGCGAATACTTCATGAACTCGGCGACCGAGCCGAACAGCTCCACCCGCAAACCGATGGAGCGCAACAGACTGCCGAGGGATTCACGCAGGGGCGCATCGTCATCCACGACGAAAACCGTGGATTCACCCGGTGTGATTTTGTTGAGGGGGTGTTGTTCGTTCATTGCTGGTTCCCAAGGGGTTGGACGTGCAACCGCCCTGCGCTGTGGTCCTTGTGCAGGGCGCTACATTAAGTGCATGCGGGTGCTCGAGGCATTCATACCTGCGGATGGCGGTACAACGCCTTGGTATGGCGGCGTCATACCAAGGTATTAGATGGCCGCGGCAAAGCCCGAATCGTTGACGACGCGGATCGGCAGGGCGAACAGAAACGCGCTGCCTTCGCCTGGGGCGCTGGTGGCCCAGATCCGTCCTTCGTGGAAGTCGATGATCGAGCGGCAGATCGACAATCCCATGCCCAGGCCGCTTTCCTTGGTGGTGAAAAACGGCATGAACAGATGCGGCAGGACATCGGCCGGGATGCCCGGGCCGCGATCGGCGACTTCCAGCACGACCTCGTTGTCCTTGACCCAACTGCGGATTTTCAGGGCGCGCGCGTCGGGTTCTATCGCGTCCATGGCCTGGCAGGCATTGATGATCAGGTTGATGATCACCTGCTGCAGTTGCACGCGATCGGCATTGACCTGAGCACCGAACGGGCTGAGCTCAATGAGCGGATTGATCTTGTGGTGGGCCAGTTCGTAGCGCACCAGGCTGACGGTTTCGTGGACGATCTCGTTGAGCGATTCGTTCTGGCGCAACGGGTCGGATTTGCGCGACAACGCCCTGACGCGCCGGGTGATCTCGCTGGCGCGGTGGGAGCTGCTGATGATTCGCTCCAGCGACTGGCGAGCTTCCACCAGATCCGGCTGCGGACGGCTGAGCCAGTTACGGCACGCTTCGCCGCTGCTGGTGATCGCCGCCAGCGGCTGATTCACTTCATGGGCAATGGACGCCGCCAGTTCTCCCAGGGACGTGACGCGGGACACGTGGGCCAATTGGGTCTGGGCGCGACACAGCGCTTCTTCGGCCTGCTTGCTGGCGGTGACGTCGCGCAGCGCGCCGAGGTAGTCGATGTAACCCAGGTGGGTATGGAGCGGGGTGGCGGTCATGTGCACATGCTTGATGCGGCCATCGGGCATCAGCAGGCGATGCTTGACCTCGATCAGCGGCTCGCGGCGCGCGGCCTTCTCGAACGCCGTTTGCACCAGCGTTACATCCGCAGGGTGGGTTCGCGCCAGGATCATCGACAGCGTCGGCATGACGCCCACCGGGTATTCGTAGATCCGCGCCGACTGATCCGACCAGGACAACTGCTCACGACCGCTGCGAAAGCCCATGCAGCCGGTCTGGCTCAGTTGCTGTGAACCGGAATAGTAGATCACTCGATGCTGCAGGCCATCGCTGGTTTTCTTGCAGCGCAGCGCCAGCAGCGTGACCACCGCCAGCAGGCCCAGGTCGCGGAAAAAGTCCGCGGTGGAATTCCAGCTTTCGAAACCGCCGTGGTAGATGAACAGCGATGTCAGCATCGACATGCCGAACAGCGCGGCCACGATGACCACGCCGAGCGAGAACAGGTTGATCGCCATCAACAGCACCGCGATGCACAGGATTGCAGTGGGGAAATCGGCGCGGGTTTCGGTATTGATGAAGATCGCGCAGACCACGATCAGTCCCATCAGCCAGGTCAGCAGGTTTTCAGCGGACTTGAGGCGGGTGGCGAGTTTGGGGCGGGTCGTCCTTGGGCCTGGGTTGGACAGCATCTTGCTGAGGGTCTCTTTCAAGGAGGAAGGCGTGCGGCGCTCTCGCGCGGGTTTTTTCGCTTTCGAATCGATCATGCGCGCCTCGTCTTTTGTTCGGGCTGGGCGGAAATCGCATCGCCATGCTAGGAGCAACGGTTCTCATTTGGTTAGGACAAAAAACCCGAAAATCCTGCCACTCTGTGTACGTAACACCTTGATTTCACAGTGCGGACCTGTGGCAGCTGCCGAGCCCGCGAGGCTGCGTCCGAGGACGCAGTCCTCGCAAACCCTGCGCATGCGTTTTTCCTGAATGACCGCAGTGCCCGGTTTTGCGACTGCTGCGCAGCCGGACGCAGCCTCGCAGGCTCGGCAGCTGCTACAGGGGTTGATATATACGCGGGTATTAGCGTGCACACCCATCGCATGATCCCGCTGTCCCCATGTACGACAGACGTTTCGTGCCCGTGGCCATAACCTGTACAGGACCCTTCCCGAACTCCATGGCCGCGTGCCGGGTAGCGAATCTCATGAACAGAAATGACCTGCGTCGTGCCGATATCAACCTGCTGGTGGTTTTCGAGACGATGATGCATGAGCGAAACGTCAGCCGCGTCGGTGAAAAACTATTCCTCGGTCAGCCCACCATCAGCGGTGCGTTGAGCCGCCTGCGGGTGCTGTTCGATGACCCGTTGTTCATCCGCAGCGGGCGGGCCATGGAGCCTACCCTGCGGGCCGAGGAAATCTTCGCCAACCTGTCGCCGGCGCTGGACGGCATCGCCGCCGCGTTGAGCCGCTGCCAGTCGTTCGATCCGCTGACCAGCGAAGCGACCTTTCATGTCGGGCTTTCCGATGATGTTGAATACGCGCTGTTGCCGCGGCTGTTACGGCAATTGCGCCTCGAAGCGCCGAACATCCGCCTGATCGTGCGGCGGGTCGATCAGCAGCAGATGACCCAGCGGCTGGTCAATGGCGACATCTCCATGGGCATCAGCCACACCCTCGACCTGCCGGCCAATGCACGGCGCAAGACCCTGCGGGCGATCAAGCCGATGCTGCTGCGGGCCGACAGTCGACCAGGAGCACTGGAGCTGGAGGAGTTTTGCCGGCGTCCCCATGCGGTGGTGTCGTCCATGGGCAGTGCCACCGACGACACCGACCAGGCCCTGAGCCTGCTGGGCCGGCAGCGCAAGGTGGTGCTGACCGTGCCGCAGTTCAGCGCCTTGCCGATGTTGCTGGCGCAAAGCGATCTGCTGGCGATCGTGCCGGATTACGTGGCCAAGGCGATGGCGGTGTCGGGAGGCATGCGGGCTGAAGCGGCACCGCTGTCATTGCCGGTGCAGGAGCTGTCGATGGTTTGGCGCGCGGCGGCGCACAACGATCCGGGTGAACGCTGGTTGCGCTCACGGTGCAGTGCGTTTCTCAGTGAACCGGTCGAGTTGCAGGTGGTGCCCAAATCCCGACCGGTTCTGCACAACGATCAGGCCTTGCTGGCGGCCAGGTAAGCACCGAGGCGCTTGCCCATTTCCTCGCCGAGGGCCTGCAAGCCGCTCATGGGGCGGACCATCACTTCGAAATCGACAATCTTGCCCTGTTCATTGAAGCGGATCATGTCGATGCCCTTGAGCTGTTTTCCGCTGACGGTGGCGCTGAATTCGAGAATCACATTCAGGCCGTCGGCGGTCGCCAGTTCACGGTGGTAGGTGAAGTCTTCGAACACCTTGGACACCGTGTTGAGAATCATCGACACCACCGACGCGCCCGGATAGGGCGTGTGCGCCATGGGCGAGCGGAACACCACCTGTTCGTCCAGCAGGCCGGGCAATGTCGTGAGGTCGCCGGCGCGGATCATCGCGTGCCAGAGGCTCAACGACTCGGCGGCCTTGGGATGCAGTTGCAGTTCAGACATGGTCAACTCCTGTTTTTTGTTGTTGTTCAAAGCTTGCCTGATGCGGTCTCGGTCAGGTGCCGCGCGATCACCTGCGCGGCGTCCTCGGCCCAGACACTGTAGATCGCCGGGCCCGGATGAAACCCGTCCGACGCCATCGAACCCGCCACGGGCGCCAGATGGGTGTCCAGCATCCTACAGTGATGAACGTGACCGGTCAGTTCTGCCAGACGCGCATTGAACCGTGCGGCGCGATGGCCCAGATACCAGCGCAGCGGCTGCGGCAGGGCCGGGAACAGGTGCATGGGCGGAAGCGGGGAGAAGACGATCAGCCGCACCGCGAATTTGTCGGTCAGCACCTCGATCAGCTGTTGTTGCCGGGCGATCCACTGATCCACCGTGAGCATGCCGGTGACATCGTTGACGCCAATCGACAGCAACGCCACATCGAAAGGCTGTGGCGCGTGCTGCTCCAACCGCTCCAGCAACGCCTGGGAATCCAGCCCCATTTGGGCCCACAGCGACCAACATACCCGATGAGCCCTGGCCAGCCGACCGACCAGTTGCCCACTCAACGCCTCCCCCTGATGCACCGCCCCGACCCCCGCCGCAGCGCTGTCGCCAAGAATCAACAAGCGCAAAACCTCACCATCACCCACCACCCCCTCCCGCGCACCCAC
>NZ_JABFMP010000054.1 GCF_013359595.1 Pseudomonas sp. C1C7
TTTTATATCTGCATTGTTCGATTTCATTCAATAAGTTCAAACTTAAAAGTCCAGGATTTATGTCGGTGCGGGACACTGGGCATGTCGGATGATTTCGAGATCGCTTTTGGCCGACGCCTGATCGAGGAAGTCGCCCGGATCGCACCGAAGCTGCGCCTGATCTTTCGCCAGACCCACAGCCAGATCGTCGGCGATGCCCTGATGGAACGCAGCATCGACCTGGCGGTTGCCGCCGGCGGATTTGCCGAGCGCCTGCTCAGCCGTCAGGTGCTGGGTGAAGGGGGTTATGCGTGTTTGGTGGACCCGCGCAGCCTGGCGCCAGGGCAGAACAGCATCGAACTTGCGCAATTCGTCGCCCGGGACCAAATCCTGGTGTCGTCGGGGGGCTTTATCGGGATTACCGATGAGGGGTTGGCGGCGCTGGGCCTGAGTCGTCGGGTCTGCGCCTCGACCACGCATTTTGCGGCATTGCCGCATCTGCTCAAGGGCAGTCAGGCGGTGGCGACCATTCCCGCCCATGCGGCGCAAAGCATCGCCGCGCTCTGCGATCTGGCGCTGCTGCCCTGCCCCCTGGCGTTGCCGCGCTACCCGATCGAACTGGGCTGGCGCACCAGCACCCAGCTCGATCCGGTGCTGGCCAAGGTGCGTGAGGCGATCGTCGCCAGTTTTGCCTAGGGCTTACTTGTTGGCGGCCATCAGGCGATTGACTTCACTGCGCACCATATTCGAGAACTCGGGCGGCGACATGCCGTCCAGTTCGGCGCGAACCCACTCGGCCCACTTGCCCTTGCGCTTGGCACGCTCACCGAACAACCGCGCGGCCTCGCCCTTGGCTTTGCCCAGGTTGGATTGCCAGAGTTCGAACAGACGGGACTTCTCGTCCTCGATCTCCGCGCGCTCGGCGAGGGTTTTTGCGGCCAGATTGAAGCTCATGGAAATTTCCTGCTGGGTAAATAGCCGACATCTTACACTGTAGGACGATTCCTCCTGCCGGGATTTTCTTCAGGCAGGGACCAATGCGCAAAATCGCTGCAACTTTTTCAAACGTCGCGCACTCCATTGTTCACTGTCACTTACCTGCAAGGAGTACTTCAATGGCCCGCAAAACCGCCATGCAAGCCGCCGAAGATCAAATCAAGGACCAGGCCTTCAGCGAACTTCAGGCTCTGATCGAAGAGTCGGAAAAACTGCTCAAGAACAGTGCTTCACTGGTAGGAGAGGAAGCAGAGACCCTGCGCGGGCAGATCGCCCAGAAACTGCAGCAGGCAAAGGATTCGGTGACCAACGTGCGTGACCGCACACTGCCGGCGGTGGAAGCCACCGAAAGCTATATCGGCGGGCATCCGTGGCAGACCGTGGCCATATCGGCCGGGTTTGGGTTGGTGGTGGGGTTGTTGCTAGGCCGGCGTTGATCCCGCCCTCCACCGTGGTTCCAACCCTGAAATACATAACCTGTGGCGAGGGGGCTTGCTCCGTTGGACTGCGCAGCAGTCCCATCTTTTTGGGGCCGCTACGCGACCCAACGGGGCGGCGCGACGTTTCGACAAGCCCCCTCGCCACAAAGGCATCATTGCGAAAGTGTCATTGCAATTGAATCAATGCGGTCAGTCCCCAGCGAGCTCCCGCAAATTCGCCAACGTCTGCCCATCCAGCACAATCCCGCTGACCTGCGACTTCGCCCGCTGGTGATGCCGGCGATCTCCCGGCAAGCGCTTCAATCCCACCCCATGCATCTGCCGCACCAGTTCCTGGCTGCGTTCGGCGAAGCTCAACCCGGCCGCTTTGCTCGGATCGATGACAATCAGCAACTGACCGGTCCAAGGCGTCTTCGCACCCGGATGATTCTTCCAGTCGAACTCGAACGAAAAATTCCCGCCGGTCAACGCCGCCGCCAGCAACTCCACCATCATCGACAGCGCCGAGCCCTTGTGCCCGCCAAACGGCAACAGCGCGCCGCCTTCGAGAATCGCTTTCGGGTCCTGGGTCGGTTGACCCAAAGCGTCCACGCCCATGCCCGCCGGCAGACGTTCGCCCTTGCGTGCGGCAATCTGCACGTCGCCGTGGGCAATGGCGCTGGTGGCCAGGTCGAACACAATCGGGTCACCGTCGGCGCGAGGCGCGGCGAAAGCGATGGGGTTGGTGCCGAACAGCGGCCGGTCGGCGCCATGGGGCACCACGCAGGTCATGCTGTTGACCACGCTCAGGGCCACCAGCCCTTCATAGGCGAACGGCTCGACATCCGGCCACAGCGCGGCGAAATGGTGGGAGTTGCGGATGGCCAGCACCGCGATGCCGGCGCTACGGGCCTTTTCCACCAGCAGATCCCGAGCCGCCTCCAGTGCCGGCTGGGCAAAGCCGTTGCCGGCATCGACCCGGACAAAACCCGAAGCCACATCCTCGACCACCGGCACGGCCTTGCCGTTCACCCAGCCGCTCTGCAGCGTCGACACATACCCGGGAATCCGGAACACCCCGTGGCTGTGCGCACCGTCACGTTCGGCACCGGCGCAGTTTTGCGCCAGTACCCTGGCGACGTCCGCAGAGGTGCCGTGACGCAGGAATATCTTCTCAAGCAATGCCGTCAACTGGGCCAGTGACAGGCTTTGCGAGACAACAGCAGATTCAGGATGGAGTGGCGCAGACATCTGAAGCTCCAGACTAATTATTTTTTGGGCTCATTATTTTTTGGAAAGCGCAACAGCGTATGTAGAGCGCCGATTAACGACGCGCGGCGAGTCACCTGTCAACCCCTCGCGAGCGACGCCCGTGCGTTATGTATCTACCGCCCGCACACTGGCACCCGCTCCTAGTCTCGACGCCCCATTCACCGGTGCTGCACGCAGCACCCGCGCGAGACTCGCCAATGACCACATCCCCCGCTCCACTGTTTTTCCCCGAGGCCCTGAAATCCTCCGATCGCTGGGCCGAACTGGGCAAAATCCACGGGCTCACACACAAGCAATTCCAATGGCTCAGCCACTTGAAGCTGCCCAGCCAAAAAAAACGCAGCGAACAAACGCCACCGATGCACGCCGAGCGCATTCAGGTCAGCTCCGGCAGTCTGTCGGTGCCACTGGCCGGCTGTTTCGTGCTGAGCGCCACTCCCGACGACAAGGGCGAGATTCTTTACACCCCCCATGCCGGCATCAAGAAGTTCGCCAGCCGCACCGCCCTGTCCGACCACCTCCAGAAACAGTTGGACAGCGCCGACGAAGACCACGACCTGCTGGCCTTCATGTCGTTATCCGCGCGTAAAACACTGGCGGCGGCCAGCGATATCAAGCTGACGTTCCAGACCATCGACGGCGACATCTTCGAAGACCAGAGTGCCGTGATTCAAGGCGTTCAGCGCGAGAACGATCAGGCGATGATCGATGAGCTGCGCCAATTGCCGTCACTGAACGCACTGCTCGATTCACTGCTGCAAGCCTTGCTCAAGGCGGACCTTGCGCAAATGGATCAGCGCCGGACCCAGGCCGGTTTCTACATCGAGGCCGAGCCCGGGAACCCGGCGTCGCGTCACCTGACCCGCTCCATGTCCCTGAGCGAAGCGCTGCTGTGGTACTACCGTCATCAACGCTGGCCCGTCGGCGAGCACGTAGAATTCACCCACCCGCAAAGAGCCGCGCAGGCCGCCGATCAACAGCGCTGGGACGCTGCAATCAAACGCGCCGCCGACAGCCTGAACGGCCAGTTGTCCGCGCAGATCCAGCACTTCTGGAACGAAGCGAGCGTCGACGGCGCAACACGACGGGCATTTTTCGCACGGGCGATCGTGGAAAAGGCCCGCGCCGATCTGTTGCTCAAACGCGAGAACAGCGTCATCACCCCGCAACAGTGGCACGCCTTGCAACACCTGATCGAGCCTGCCACCCACTCCTCACTGACCCTGGAAACCGTGCGCCTGTGGGAATACCGGCCCAACGCGGTCGAACTCTCCGGCTCGCTGATGATCAGCCAAGACAGCTCCAACGCCTTTCTGTACACCCCCGCCAAAGGCTTGCAGGTGCTCAAGGACTACGCGGACCTCAAGGCCACCCTGCGCAAAAAGACCATGGAAGCCGGCCACGACGATGAACTCTATGACCTGATGAGCCTGGAAGAACGCAGCCTGTTCATCGGTTTCGACCAGGCGCAAGTCTCGGGCGCGGTGGTCAACGGTGCGGTGTTCACCACGTTGTTCGAAGCGATCATCGGCAAACAGCTGCAAAACCTCGAATATGCCTTCCAGGTGTTCCGCAACAGCGACGGCGAGGTGAACATCCAGGCGTATTTCGACAAGGCGCTGGATATTCGCGCCATGATCGGCGAACAGCTGCTGGCACTCGACAGCCAGGGGCGCTGGAGCACCCGCCCCATTGCCTCGGGCGCGCAGCCGTCGCTGGTCTTGCGGGATACGGCGGACGGTTACGTGAAAACCTTTCTCGCCGTCGATCTGCCGGTGCGTGGCGAAATTGCCGCGCAACCGCTGGGCAATCTGGCGCTGCAACGCCAGTACCTGGAGTCTGCAAGGTCACAGCTGGCCCAGGCCTTCGCCGTTGCCTTGCGCGGGGAAGCGGCGTTGCGCGAGATGAGCGGCAGCCTGCGCAACGCCGACTGGTACATCGTCGACACGGTTTTCAACCCGGACCGGCCGGACCGCAAAAGTCGCCCCGCCATTCGCGGTTTCTATCCCGATGCTTTCTCGCTGGTCCTTGAATGTTCTGGTGAGAAAGAGCCAATGCTGCTGGCCAACTGCGTGCTGCTGACCGAACGTGGCGGACTCGACACGGAGCATTCCGGGCGGGCGATTTTGTGGGCACCGGGGACCGGTCTGGAGGTTTTCAAAACCGTCGCCAGTGCGCGACAACAGTTGAATCAGCGCCTGCTCGATCCTGAAAAACGCCTGGGCCTGCTGGAAAATCTGCGCCCTGCCCAGCGCAAATTCCATCGCCGCTATTCGCTCGATTCGCTGCAGCTGATTCAAGGCAACGTCCTGCAGCACATCGCCCAGTCAACCATCGAGCTGTTTCTGGCGCGCAGCGAGCACATCCGCTCGATGAAATTGCCCAGTGCCAAGGAATATCAGGCACTCAGGGCCTTGGCGCAGGCCGGTATCGATACCAACTCAAGCAGAGCCACCTGGATCGCCCAAGCCATCAGCCAGCAACAATCGATGCCCGCGTGGCTGGGTCTGGCGCCGGTGGATGAGCAGAAACTGCACGTCGAGTTGCTGCAGCAGTACCGCAACAACGTCAGCGACGACAAGGATTACCTGCATGGCGTGCAGACACTGGAAGACTACGTTCGACAGACCTTGCAAACCTTGCTGGCGACGCGCTTCCCCAAAACCTCCGTGGATCCCGATCTGATCGAGATCACGCCCCGGCTGGCTCTGGCGGGACCTGCGCAAACCCTGACCCAATTCGCCCTGAACCACGTCAATATCGCCCAGGGCACAGGCTTTCGGGTCACGGCCAAAGCCCCGCAAAAAATGCCGGAAGGCTTGAATCAGGCCGCCGTCACTCAATTGCTGCTGTCGTTGAACATCCATGGCGATTACGCAAAAAAGGTCACGGACGCCTTGTCCGGCACCGACGCCGCGCCGCGACAATTGCGCTTCGTAAAACAGTTGCCCTGGCAATTGCTGCAACATGCCCACGCCCTGAAACTGCAACGTCAGCTGTCCTCCAGCGCGTTCGATCTGATCCTGCAGGTGCTGGACATGCCGGACGCCACCGCCCGGGCGGTGGTGACAGGCGCTCACGCCATCGTCCGGCCCCTGGAACTGATCAAGACCGCCGGCGCCAAGCCCGTGCAGAGTCGAGGCCTGTACGTGATCAACCCTGATACCGCCAAACAGGGGCCTTACATCCTCTACGCGCCCTATTCGCCAGGCTCGTTGTTCACCGAGTTCGACAGCGAAGCCGATCTGGTCTCGGCGCTCAATACGCCGGGCTCCTTGCGCGAACTGCTGATTCGCCGGCTGCCGGACAGTGAGCAGGTGCCCTTCCAGAACCTGCTCAAATCCAGTCTCGGCGAGACCAGCGAAATCACCCTCGCGTCATCGCCGATTGACGGTCATCTACTCACGCAACTGTTCAAGGACAACACCCAGCTGCTGACTCAGATGCTCGCCAGCCAGTCCCAGACAACAGGGCAATCGGACTGGGAGGCGGTCAGGCAACTGTTCAGTTCCGGCATCAAGCGCGCCTCCGGCCTGTTGCCCGGCAAACTCGGCTACATCCGTTTCCTCTGGCAAGCCTTCGATGACTTCAGCGACTCGGCCGAAGCCTTGCAGGGTCAACGCTGGACGCGCGCCATCAAGCGTTTCATCGACGGTACGGCGCAGATGGTGAGCCTGGGTGAGTTGTCGCCGCAGGAGGTTTCCGACAGCCCGCCTGCGTCAGCGACTATCCCCGTCAAGACTCCGCTGCGCGACCCGCAATGGGGACGGAACGAACCGACGGCGCCGATGCGTACTCTGCTGCAGCCTTTCGAAGCGTCGACTCTGGCCTTGAAGGACTTGCGCAAGGACACCACTGAAGGCACCTGGCTCGACCCTGCCACGAAGCTGCGATATGCCGCTGTCGCCGGCAAGGTCTACGAGGTCGCCAAACCCGGCGCTGTCCTGCAAATCAGTCACGCGGCAAAGAAAGGCCCGGCGCTCTTGAAGTCACCCGGCGGACAATGGGTGCTGGCCCCGGACCGCCACACGGTGCACGACGGCAAGGCCTTGTCGAAGATGCTCAACGAATACGCGGCGGACCGCACCGTACGCCGCACCTTCAATATCGAAGCCCAGGGCATGATGAGCATCCGCTTCAATTACCCGGAAAAGGCCCGCACGATCATTCAGGCCATCGATCTGGCGCGTTTTTATGCCTTCAATAGCCTGCACAACCTGGCCCAGGCCCGGAGCCTGCAACAAGGCACGCGACTGGACGGCTTGCTCAGGGTTTTCTTTGACGTGCCCAAGGTGGATATCAGCCTGCTGGACAAGATCGGCAAGGCCGTCATCCCGCTGTGCAAAGCCCTGGTGGACCCCAACGAAGAGTTGCTGAACACCGAGCGTTTTGTCGTCGGCTCGATGCGCGAGGCGGACGACAGGACCAGCGCGTTCGTGATCGACGACGATGAGCGCAAACAGGTGCATTTCTCCGACGCCTTTTTCAACCCCCAATTGGAAATCTACCAAGGCTTTCTCACTGAACCCTTCGACATCGACGGGCATGCCCAGGCCGCCATCCTCATCCACGAGTTTTCGCATATCTTTTCAAAAACCCTGGACATGTCCTATCTGGAAGCGAGACGGCCCTTCAGCGATTTGATCGCCGAGCAAACCAGCCTCGGCGCGCAGATGAAGAGCACCCAGGAGAGCTTCCAGCGCACGGCCTTGTCCCAGGCGACGCCGCGAGAACAGCTGTTCGCGCGCTGGAACAACCAACTCAAAGCCTGGATCAGCCTGGATGCGATCGAGGGCATCGAACACGTGGGCAACGAAATCCTGAAGATAACCGCCAGCAAGACCATGGAAGAGGCACGAAGCGCATTCCGTAACCCGGTCAATCCGGATGCGCGCATCGCCGTCATCCTGCGCAACGCCGATTCGGTCGCGCACCTGATCTGCCAGATGGGCCGCCAGCTGGACCCGGCCGCTTCCTGATGACTCCCCCTGCAGGAGCGAGCTTGCTCCTGCAGTGGGAGGCGGAAATCAGCAAATATCGGTACAGTTGATGGGAAAATGCCATGACCGATGTTCTCGCCAGCGGTCCTCACGGTTAGAATGGCCGAAATCAGGATGAGTCAATGACCGACCACTCTCTCTCCCAAGCCGAATACGACGCCATCACCGATGCCGCTGCGCACTGGTGCATGCGTCTGCACGCCGAAGACTGCACACCGCAGGAGCGCCTGGCGTTCGAGCAGTGGCTCGATGCCCATCCGCTGCATGCGTTCGAATACGAAGCCATGCTGGAAATCTGGGAAGTCGCCGGGGATTTGCCGCGGCCGGAACCGGTGGTCGTGCCGCTGGTTCAACAGCCGATCGCCAAAGCCAGGCCCCGGACAGCCTGGCAAACCTACGGCATGGCCGCCGCCGTGTGCGCCATCGCCCTGCCGCTGGCCGCGTTCAGTGGCTGGAATCTGGGCTGGCTGCCCAATTCGTATCAGCACTTCGCCGCCACCGACAGCGTGCGTCTGGTGACCTTGAAGGACGGCAGCCAGGTCGAGTTGAACCTGGGCAGCGAGCTGACCTGGAGCAATTACAAGGATCATCGTCAGGTCACCCTGAACAAGGGCGAGGCGTTCTTCAGCGTCAGTCACGACACCCGCCACCCGTTCATCGTCAAGGCAGCCGAAGGCCGGATCCGGGTTACCGGGACCCAATTCAACGTCTGGATGTATGAAGATCAGGTCAAGGTCAACCTGATCGAGGGCTCGGTACTGGTCAGCAGCAACGACGATCTGCCGGGGGACGGCTTGCGCCTCGGCCCGTCGATGCAGGCCAGTTACCGCCATGGCGATTACATTCCACGGATCAGCCAGACCTACGACAACGACAGTTCGCTGGCCTGGCGCAGCGGCAAGCTGGTGCTGGATAACCTGGCGCTGAACGAAGCCCTGCCGCTGATCAACCGCTATCTGGAAACGCCATTGATGGTGGCCGACAACAGCACCGGCGCCATCCGCATCGGCGGCATCTACAACATCAAGGAACTCGACAGCCTGGTGGCCACCTTGCCCAAGGTGCTGCCGGTGTACCTGACGCGCAACAAGGAAGGTAATCCGGTCATCAACTCCATTCCGCAGCGCACGCCCAAAAGCTGAGGCAACGCCACACCGCGGGCATTCAGACGTCCCGCGTCATCGTTGACGACCATCGCGAGCAAGCTCGGCTCCTACAGTTTGATTGGCCAGACCCGGATTTGTGGCGGCCACAAAACCCTGTGGGAGCGTGGCTTGCCCGCGAAGGCGTCGGAACAGTCAACACAGCTGTTGAATGTACCGGCCTCTTCGCGAGCAAACCCGCTCCCACAGGGACCGCAGTCAGTGTTGGGGTTTACTGTTTAGCCACCTTCCCATCCTGCTCACGAATGGTCTGCACCTGATAACTCGGGTCCGCCTTGATCTGCTGTTCGGTAAACGGCAGCACGCTCAACTGCTTCTTCGAAAACGCCAGGGTCTGGTCATTGGCGTATTTCGACGCCGGATCGCTCGACAGCGAAAACGCCAGCACCCCTTTGGCCTGCGGTCCCTTGTCGTCGAAGGTGACGATTTGCAGATAGCTGGTGCCGCTGACTACCTCGCGCTTGCCGTCGGTTCGAGGCACGCTCTGGATGGCGTTGTACACCCCCAGGGCTCCCGGTCCGCCGTGGATCGGCGTTTCCCGGTCGCCGCGGCTGACCACCTGGATATCGCCCCAACGGCTGTCCGGCTTGAGACCCGATGCCTTGACCTGCTCGACCGAAGCCAGCATCGCCTGGCGCAACGCCTGGGCCACTGACGGCTTGTCCACCGCCAGCCCGCGTGGGGTGTGTTGCGGGTCCTGCGGGTCGAAGGCCACACGCCAGACATCCTCCGCCTGCTCCAGCCCCTGCATCACATTCTGGAAATGCACGAAACCCAGGCCACTGTCCAGATTCGCCCTGCGGTCCCAGGCTTTGAGGCTGGCGCACAGTGGCGCAAGGGTTTGCGCATCGGCGCCCAGATCACCCGCGCAGAACTGCAGCAGGTCCGGCATCACCTGCCCGGCCTGATACACCTCATCGCCCAGCACCATCCGTTGCAGATCGGCCACGCCCAGCGTGCCGACCGAAGCCAGGCTGTTCAGGGCAAAGCGCGAACGCAGGCCCAGCGGCTGGCTGTCCTGGCTGATCAGCGGCGAGTAACCGGTCAAAGGTTGCGCCGGATTGGCCATCCACGCCGAATCGTTGGAGTGCTGCACGAAATCCTTGCGCAGCAGTTGCGGCAACTTGTCCGAGGCATAAATGCCCTTCTGCGCCGCCTGCGGGTCGATGTTCCAGGCGCAGGCGCTGTTGGAGCCGTCGAGCACGATCATCTGCAGGCCGATGCGCGGGTCGCTGCATTGCGCCAGCTTCTCGGCGCTGACGTTCGGCACCACCGACAGGTTCATGTACAGGGTTTGCCCCTTGTCATCCGCCGCCAGGGTGTTGACCCAGGGTATACCCTGGATTTTGTGCACCGAATCCTGGAATGCCTGGAGGCTGTCGGCCTGGTTCATGGCGTACCACTGCGCAAGGACGCGGTCGTTGTCCAGATTGGCGTCGCGCAGGCTGTAGGCGAACTGCTTGTCCCAGTCCAGCTTGCCCGGCCACTGCACGATCGGTCCGAACTGCGAGCTGTAGACCACGTGGGAAATCGCCTTGACCGAACCGTCTGGCTGCTTCACGTCGACCTTCAGCGTCTGTTTCTGCAGAGGCAGGGACTTGCCGTCGAGCAGGTAGCGCGTCGAATCCTTGGGATCCAGTTGCAGGCGATACAGGGTGAAGTGCCTGGACGAGTCCACGGTGTGGGTCCAGGCCAGGTGCTGGTTGAACCCGATGTTGATCATCGGCAGGCCGGGCAAGGCGGCGCCCATCACATCGAGCTTGCCGGGAATGGTCAGGTGCATCTGGTAGAAACGCATGCCGCCAACCCAGGGGAAATGCGGATTGGCCAGCAACATGCCGCGTCCGTTGAACGAACGCTCACTGCCCACCGCTACCGCATTGCTGCCACGGTCGAGGGCGAAACGCTGCATGCGTGTGTCGGCCAGCTGGAAGGCCGTCTGTTTGCCGTCATTCACGGCGACAGCGGCCGGTGGCGTGGCGCCCGCCAGGGCCTCGGCGAATTGCCCGACACCACCTTCCACCAGCAGGCGACGGGTCAGTTTCACCAGATCCTGCGCGGTGATGTCCCGCACCCACTCGCCCTGGCATTGCTGTGGCAAGCCCTGGCTGCGCCGCTCGGCCAGGGAAAGGTTGTAGCCGGCCACGTAACCTTCGATCAGCTCGCGCACCTGCGGGGTTTGCGCCTGCCAGAAGCCGTCAATCGCCCGCGGGGTGTTCAGCCAGGTGAAAAACAGGTCGCTGACCAGGTTCTCCCGCTCCTCAACCGTCAACTGTTCCGGGCCGAAATAGCGCGAGCGCTGACCGTTCACCGTGGCAATCTCGTTGGCCAGCAAACAGAGGTTATCCTGAGCGTAGGCATAGCCGATTCCAAACCCGAGCCCCCGCTCGCTCTGCGCCCGTATATGCGGCACGCCAAAACTGGTCCGACGGATATCGGCACTCGCCTGCTCCGGCTGGCTGCGGGCATTCGCCGCAAGACTCAGCCCCAGAAACAAGCCTGCCAGGCTCAACCTGGTTAACTGGCTGGAAATAATCACACTCGCTCCTGATCGAAAAACGATGATGACCGTTCTGCGTGTCGATACGCACGGCGCATCCATTCAAGGACGAAGCAAACGCAAAAAATTTAGGCGACTGAACCGCCATTTGGCGGCGCCTTTCGGACGGGTAAAACCATGATGACGAAATTTCTACATTTAAGTCTTCATGATTGGGGTCGCTCATACGTCTTGTCTTGTAAGAGCGCCCATTTTCCTGATCAGGCTCTGAAAAGGAGTTTTCCCATGTACAACTCGCAACTGCCAACGGATGGTGGAAACGCACCAAAGAAGTCTTCCATCGGGGTCGGTGTCTTTGAGCAGCGTGCCGATCGCCAAGGCAACGAGCGGATCCGTTTTCTGCTCAAGAGCTTTGGCCTGCGAACCAGTCTGATTCGTCTCAAAGTCATCGATGCCCTGCTGACCGCCGCTGAAAGCGACCGTAGCCTGGGTGTTCGTGGCGTGCACACGCATTTGCTGGAACTGGATATTCCGCTGTCGTTCCTGAGCGTGCGAGAAGTGTTGAAACGCCTGAACAGCGAGGGCGTGATCGTGCTCAATGCCGACAAGAGCTACAGCCTTGATCCACGGGCTGCGGCGGTGTTGCAGGATCACTGATCAATCCGTGCGCCCGTAGGAGCGAGGCTTGCCCGCGAAGCTTTTGACGTCATCAAGGACGCCTTCGCGGGCAAGCCTCGCTCCTACAGGTTTTGCGCGTCACGCCAAGACCTGGCAATCGCTCAAGGCTTGACCTTGCGCCGCATCACGCCATTGATCACCACCACGACCACCGCCACACCTATGGCGATGTACTGAAACTGCTTTTCGTTGATCACGCCGGTGTTCTGCAAATACGTCAGGCCAAACATGATCGCCAGCACGGCTACGGCGATCAGAATCGAATATTTCAAACGTTGCGACTGGGTCATTGGTCTTTCCCGAAGATAAGTCTTGAACTGAAAGCTTGAAGCTTGTAGCTGCCCCCATATGTATCCGCTTTGTATCCGGTCTCATGCCAAGTCCCTACCGTATTGCGGGGATGTGGCGCCGGGAGCGGGGTCTCATGTTACAGCCGATGACGATTTTTAGCTTTATCACGGCGATAACCATGAGGATTTACACATGTTGCGTCGAATCACACTGCTGATTCCCCTGCTGGCCCTGCTCTCCCTGAGTGGCTGCATCGTTTTCCCCCACGGCGGCTGGCACCACGACCACCATTACGATGACCGGGGCGGTCCGGGCTATTACCATCGCTAACCCCACTGGCCTTCATTGAAACGTCCCCCACACCTGATTCCCTGAGCGCCTGATCCGGCGCTCAGCGTCCAGCCTGACAAATTTGTAATCTCCCCCTCATCTGCCTGTCAGCCTTGATCTACCATCATCAGGCTGCCCCGCTTGTATTAATTCGAAACAAACCTTGAATGCCTGCCCCGGAAAACCGGTCAGAATGCGTTCTTTTTTCGCCCGCCATCCGAGACACCTGCCGACATGCGAACCTCTCTGCGTCTGGCTGCCTTGAGCGCCCTGTTTCTTTCCTCCCTGGCCCAGGCCGCCGACCTGATTCCCATCGAAGTACACCGCGATGCCAACTGCGGCTGCTGCAAGAAATGGATCAGCCACCTGGAAGCAAACGGTTTCAAGGTCGAAGACCATGTCGAAACCAACATGAGCGAATTCAAGCAACAACACGGCGTGCCACCGCGCCTGGCGTCGTGCCACACCGGCTTGATCAACGGCAAATTCGTCGAAGGCCATGTGCCGGCCGATCAGGTCGTGGCCTTGAGCAAGCGCGATGACTTGCTGGGTGTCGCCGCTCCCGGCATGCCCATGGGCTCGCCGGGCATGGAGATGGACGGCATGAGCGACGCCTATCAAGTGATCGGCCTGAAGAACGACGGCACGGATGTGGTCGTGGCGGACTACCCCGCCCATTGATTTTCGGCGCCTACTTCGGTCTGTTCATCGCGGCCTTCGGAGCCGCGACGCTGTTGCCCCTGCAATCCGAAGCGTTACTGGTCGGTCTGCTGCTGAGCGACAAATACTGGCTATGGTCGCTGCTGGCGGTAGCGACCCTGGGCAATGTCCTCGGTTCGCTGGTGAACTGGTGGCTGGGGCGAGCCATCGAGCGCTTTCGTGATCGGCGCTGGTTTCCGGTCAGCCCGGCTCATCTGGACAAGGCTCGGGTTCACTATCAACGCTACGGCCACTGGTCGCTGCTGCTCAGCTGGGTGCCGGTGATCGGCGATCCGCTGACCCTGGTCGCAGGCGTCATGCGCGAACCGCTGGGGCGTTTCCTGTTGATCGTGACACTGGCCAAGGGCGCCCGGTATGGCGTATTGGCACTGGCCACCCTGGGCTGGATGGGTTGAACCAACCGCTGTAGCGATTGCCTGTTTAATGTCGCCCTAATCATGCCGATACAGCATCGGCGGATTTCAACGGAGTTCATTCATGCCATCTTCCCTCACCCGCTGGCTGCCCGGCCTGCTGCTGACCGCCGCCCTGCCCGTCATCGCTCACGCCGAAGGCCCGGCCTACGGGCCCGAGCTGCAAGGTTTCCAGTACCCCTACACCGTCAAACATTTCGCCTTCGAGTCCCAGGGCCAGTCCCTGCAAATGGGCTACATGGATGTCGCCGCCCACGGCAAGGCCAATGGCCGCAGCGTGGTGCTGATGCACGGCAAGAATTTCTGCGGCGCCACCTGGGAAACTTCGATCAAGGCCTTGAGCGACGCCGGTTACCGGGTCATCGCGCCGGACCAGATCGGTTTCTGCACCTCCAGCAAGCCTGCGCACTATCAGTACAGTTTCCAGCAACTGGCCAGCAACACCCAGCAACTGCTCAAGGCCCTGGGCATCCAGAAGGCCACGCTGCTCGGCCATTCCACCGGCGGCATGCTCGCCACCCGCTATGCGCTGCAGTATCCCGAGCAGGTCGAACAACTGGCGATGGTCAATCCCATCGGCCTGGAAGACTGGAAAGCCCTCGGGGTGCCCTATCGCAGCGTCGATCAGTGGTATGAACGCGAGCTCAAGGTCACCGCCCAAGGCATCCACGACTATCAGCGCAACACCTATTACGAAGGCCGCTGGAAACCCGAATTCGACCGCTGGGTGGACATGTACGCGGGCATGGCCAAGGGCCCGGGCAAGACTCAGGTCGCATGGAACTCGGCGCTCATTTACGACATGATTTTCACCCAACCGGTGTACTACGAGTTCAAGGACCTGAAAGTGCCGACCCTGCTGTTGATCGGCACCGCCGACACCACAGCCATCAACAAGGACATCGCCTCACCCGAGGTGAAGGCGAAAATCGGCCACTACGACGTCCTTGGCGAGCAAGTGGCAAAACTGATTCCCCAATCGACCCTCGTGGAATTCCCCGGCATGGGCCACGCGCCGCAGATGGAAGAGCCGGCGCAGTTCCACAAGGCGTTGCTTGACTGGCTGAACAAAAACAACCCCGTGCGTTGAAGAGGTAAGGCTGATGGCGGTGCAGATTGCAGTGATTGACGATTGGCAGGATGTGGCCCGTGACGTGGTCGACTGGTCCGTGCTCGAGCCGATCGGCGAGGTGAGTTTCATCCACGACTACCCTGCCGATAACGCAACGCTGGCAAAACGTCTGAGTGATTTCGAAGTGATTTGCGTGATGCGCGAACGCACCCGCTTCGACGCGCAACTGCTCAAGAGTTTGCCCAGGCTCAAGCTGCTGGTGACCGGAGGCATGCGCAACTTCGCCCTCGACCTGGACGCCGCCAAGGCGCTGGGCATCCAGGTCTGCGGCAGCGACAGCTACAAACACGCCGCCCCGGAACTGACCTGGGCACTGATCATGGCCGCGACCCGCAATCTGGTGAACGAAGCCAACGCCTTGCGAGCCGGCAAGTGGCAGCAAGGCCTGGGCGGCGATCTGCATGGCAAGACCCTGGCGGTACTGGGCCTTGGCAGCATCGGCCAGCGCGTCGCGCAATTCGGCCAGGTATTCGGCATGCGCGTGATCGCCTGGAGCGAAAACCTCACCGCCGAGCGCGCAACGCAAGCAGGCGTGACCTATGTCAGCAAGCAGCAATTGTTCGAACAGGCCGACATCCTGTCCGTACACCTGGTCCTCAGCGACCGCTCCCGCGGCCTGGTAGACGCCGAAGCCCTGAGCTGGATGAAACCCACCGCCCTGCTCGTCAACACCGCACGCGGCCCGATCGTCGACGAATCCGCCCTCATCAAAGCCCTGCAAAAACGCCGCCTGGCCGGCGCGGCGCTGGATGTGTTCGAAGTTGAACCGCTGCCCGCCAACCACCCGTTCCGCACCCTGGAAAACGTCTTGGCCTTACCGCATGTCGGGTATGTCAGCCAGCAGAACTATCAGCTGTTCTTCTCGCAGATGATTGAGGACATACAGGCATGGGCGGCGGGTGCGGCGATCCGGTTGCTGAACTGATACTGCCCTATTGTAGGAGCGAACATGCTCGCGACGGTGGTCAACGATAACGCTGGCTGCCTGAATGCCCGCGGCGTCCTGGCGTTCATCGCGAGCAGGCTCACTCACAAAAAATCCCGCACCGTAATGGTGCAAACCCACTGTCCCCCCACGCACACCGATATGACAGTTGTGCTTCATTTCCTGCCAATTTCCCAAAAAAACCTGCACTTCGTCGGCGCGTGCGCACCACTTTCCGGCACGACCGTACCTCTTTAAACCGATTGTCGAACAATTTTGCCATTCGCACTTTACCGCTCTAAGTTCTGGTCTAGGCTCAGTTTCGCAAGCCAGAACCGGCCGGTCACAAAGCGGAAAAATATTCGAAACTTTTGCCGTGAACGGCTGGTCGAGTGAAAAGAAGGTGCGTTGCGACTGGTGCAATCCTTGCAATGGCTAATCCACCCATTCTGCTTCAGCGCATGGGCAGTGTTTGCTCACCGATGCGGGGCGCTGTTGTGCCCGACCACAGGACGTGGTTTTTCAGGAACACCGTTTGCCAGAGCTAAGAATTAGATCAACAACACGGGAGATTCATATGATCAGTGCGGCATTGGATGTACAGGGAGAACGTGCTCACCAGCACGTCGGCGAATCGAGCGTCGTGATTGCTCCCACTGCACAGTCGATCAGCGTTCCCGGCACCAGGACGCTGGCACCAGTGGTCAGTGCGAATCCGAACAGGAAGAAAGTGTTGTTCGTCACCTCGGAAATTGCCGATCTGGTGAAGACCGGCGGCCTGGGTGACGTGTCTGCCGCCCTGCCCCGGGCCATGACCCACCTGCACGACGTGCGTGTGTTGATCCCCGGTTACCCGCAGGTGATGCACAGTGAAAACCCGATTCATATCATCGGCGAACTGGGCGGGCATGCCGCACTGCCACCCTGCAAGATCGGACGCATGGACATGCCCGATGGCCTGGTGATCTACGTACTGATCTGCCCCGAGCTCTACGAGCGCGAAGGCTCGCCCTACGGCGCCAACAACGGCCGCGACTGGCCGGACAACCATATCCGTTTCGCCCGCCTGGGCCTGGCCGCCGCCGACATCGCCGCCAACCTGGCGCAAATCCACTGGTGCCCGGACCTGGTGCACGCCCATGACTGGCCCGCCGGTCTCGCTCCGGCCTATATGCACTGGCGCGGTCAGCGCACGCCGACGCTGTTCACCATCCATAACCTGGCCTACCAGGGCGTGACCAGCCTGGGCTCCTGCCCGGAACTGGGCATCCCGCAACACGCCCTGCAGCAGGAAGGCATGGAGTTCTACGGCAAGATGTCGTTCCTCAAGGCCGGCATGGCCTATTCGAGCCACATCACCACGGTCAGCGCCACCTACGCCCAGGAGATCACCACCCCGGCCTTCGGTTGCGGCCTGGACGGCTTCCTCGCCGCCAAGACCCAGCAAGGCCAGCTCAGCGGCATCCCCAATGGCATCGACGAAAGTTGGGACTCGGCCACTGACGCTCACCTGTTCCGTCCCTTCGCCATCGGCGACTGGGAAGGCAAGACCGTCAACGCCGACCACGTGCGCAAGCTGTTCGGCCTGAACCCCAGCGAAGGCCCGCTGTTCGCCGTGGTCTCGCGCCTGGTTTACCAGAAAGGCCTGGACCTGACCGAAGCCGTCTCCGAATACATCGTCAGGAACGGCGGCCAGATCGCGATCATCGGTCGCGGCGAGCCTGAAGAAGAACAGGCCATGCGCGAACTCGCCCTGCGCTTCCCCGGGCAGATCGGCGTGCGCATCGGCTTCAACGAAACCGACGCCCGTCGCATGTTCGCCGGCAGCGATTTCCTGCTGATGCCATCGCGCTATGAACCTTGCGGCCTGAGCCAGATGTACGCCCAGCGTTTTGGCTCGTTGCCGGTGGCGCGCAATACCGGTGGCCTGGCCGACACCATCGAAAACGGCGTGACCGGTTTCCTGTTCGATGAATCCACCGTGGAAAGCTACGAACAAGCCCTGAGCCGCGCGTTCAAGGTGTTCGCCTTCCCGGAACTGCTCAACGCCATGCGCTGCAAGGCCATGACGCAACCTTTCAACTGGTGCCAGGCCGTCGAGCCCTACGCCGATCTCTACGAAAAGCTCGTCGCCCGGGCACTGGGGAAATCGCACAAACAGTAAAAAAGAGGCTTTCAAGATGCCGTTACGGACCCTTGAGACCTGGCCCCACGGCGCAATCATGCTGGACGCAGAACACACGCAATTCGCGTTGTGGGCGCCAGATGCGTTTTACGTCAGTGTCGAATTGGAAAATGGACAGTCCATGCCGTTGTTGCCCCAGGCCGACGGCTGGTTCGTGATCAACACCCGCTGCGAGGCGGGTACGCGTTACCGCTACAACATCGACGGCGAACTGGAGGTGCCCGACCCGGCCTCCCGCGCCCAGGATGGCGATGTGCACCGGCACAGCGTGGTGGTCGATCCCCACGCCTACCGCTGGCGGCACAGCACTTGGCTGGGCCGCCCGTGGAATGAAGCAGTGATCCAGGAATTGCACGTCGGTGCCCTCGGCGGTTTTGCCGCCGTCGAGCAGCATCTGGCGCGCCTGGTCGAACTGGGTATCACCGCGATCGAACTGATGCCCGTGGCGCAGTTTCCCGGCGAGCGCAACTGGGGCTACGACGGCGTGCTGCCCTACGCGCCCCAGGCCTCCTATGGCAGCCCCGAGCAACTCAAGCACCTGATCGACACTGCCCACGGCCACGGCCTGGCGGTGATCCTCGACGTGGTCTACAACCACTTCGGCCCGGACGGCAACTACCTGCATCGCTACGCCAAGGGCTTTTTCAATGAAGACAAACACACGCCCTGGGGCGCGGCCATCGACTTCAGCCGCCGCGAGGTGCGGGATTTCTTCATCGATAACGCCCTGATGTGGTTGCTGGAGTACCGCTTCGACGGCCTGCGCCTGGACGCGGTACACGCCATCGAAGATCCGGATTTCCTCCAGGAACTGGCGCAGCGGGTGCGCCAGCAGATCGATCCACCGCGTCACGTCTGGCTGATGGTGGAAAACGAACACAACCAGGCAAGCCTTCTGGAACAGGGCTACGACGCCCAATGGAACGATGACGGTCACAACGCCCTGCATGTGCTGTTGACCGGCGAAACCGATGCCTACTACGCCGATTACGCGAAAAATCCCACCGAGCAACTGGCTCGCTGCCTGAACCAGGGCTTCGTGTTCCAGGGCCATATCAACCGTCATGGCCGTGCCCGTGGCGAACCCAGCGGACACCTGCCGCCCAGCGCCTTCATCCTGTTTTTGCAGAACCACGATCAGATCGGCAACCGTGCCTTCGGCGAGCGTCTGCATCAACTGGCCCATCCCGACGCCTTGAGCGCCGCCACCGCGCTGCTCCTGCTGTCGCCGATGATCCCGCTGCTGTTCATGGGCGACGAATACGCCGCCGAGCAACCGTTCCTGTTTTTCACCAGCCACAACGATGAGCTGGCGCACCTGGTGCGCGAAGGCCGGCGCAATGAATTCGCCGCCTTCAAGGCCTTCACCAATCCCCATCAACGCGAACGCATCCCCGATCCGAATGCGCCGCAGACCTTTGAAGCGTCCAGGCCTACACTCAAAGATGCGGACGTTTCGCGTACCGACACCCTGTATCGACAGCTGCTGCAGATCCGCCACCGCCACATCATCCCGCGCCTGCCCGGCGCCCAGGCGCTGGATGCCGAGGTGCTGGCCCCAGGCGCGGTATCGGCGCGCTGGCGGATGGGCGATGGCAGCCAGCTGCGCATCGACCTGAATCTCAGCGCTACGTCGGTGCCCTGCGCCGAGCACAGCGATGCGCAACTGTTGTTCGAACACCCTCCACGCGGTCAGAAACAACAGGGCGCGCTTTCGCCCTACAGCGCGCACGTCACCCTCAAGGCCGCGCCCCCTTTGCCACCCCCGGATGGAGAGCGTCAATGAGCGATGCGCAACTGGAAAACCTCGCCAGCCGGGCGGGCCTGGCGGTCGACTGGATCGACGCCAACGGACGCCCGCAAAAGGTCGCCCCCTCGGTCTTGCGCAATGTCCTGACCGGGCTCGGCCATCCGGCCGGCAGCGCCCAGGAGATCGACGCCAGCCTGGTGCAATTGCAGCAAGCGCAAGAAACCCTGACCCTGCCGCCGCTGATCACCGCCGACGTCGGTGTCGGCCTGAATCTGGCGCATTTCTTCGAGCCGCACACGCCGTGCGAGATTCACCTGGAGGACGGTTCGCATCTGAGCCTCAAGCTTGACGCCCAGGCCACACTGCCGGGGATGATCCCGGTGGGTTATCAGCACGTCAGCATCGACGACCAGAGCTTCACCCTTGCCGTGGCCCCCGAGCGCTGCTTCAGCGTGGCGGATGCCGTGGACACCCCGATCCCGCGGGTCTGGGGCCTGAGCGCGCAACTGTATTCCTTGCGCCGTACCGGCGATGGCGGGTTCGGCGACACCCTGGCCCTGGAAGAACTGGCGCGGGTGGCGGGCGAGCGCGGCGCCGAAGCCCTGGCGATCAGCCCGCTGCATGCCATGTTCGCCGCCGACACCGGGCGTTACAGCCCCTACTCGCCTTCCAGCCGCCTGTTCCTCAACAGCCTGTATTGCGCGCCCGGCGCGATCCTGGGTGAACGTGCGATGCGCGCAGCCATTGACGCGACCGGCCTGGCGGACGATCTCAGAGAACTCGAGCAGCGGCCGCTGATCGACTGGCCGGCCGCCGCCAACGCCAAGCAACGGCTGCTGCATGCCCTGTACGAAGGTTTCATCCAGGGCGAACACCCATTGCATGCCGACTTCAGCAGCTTTCGTCACGCTGGCGGCGAAGCGCTGGAAAACCATTGTCGGTTCGAAGCCATTCAGGAAGTCCGCGCGGCCAAGGGTGAAAACCTCGACTGGCGGCAGTGGCCCGAGCAATGGCGCGACCCGCGCAGCGCCGCCCTGGCCGAATTCGCCGAAGAAAATGCCTTGCGCATCGGCTATTTCGCCTTCTGCCAGTGGCTGATCGACCGCAGCCTGGAACGCGCCCAGACCGCCGCCCGCAGCAGCGGCATGAGCATCGGCCTGATTGCCGACCTCGCCGTCGGCGCCGATGGCGGTGGCAGCCAGGCCTGGAGCCGTCAGGATGAATTGCTCGCCTCTCTCACCGTCGGTGCGCCACCGGACATTCTCAACCGCAGCGGCCAGGGCTGGGGCATCTCCGCGTTTTCCCCCGAAGGCCTGGTGCGCAACGGCTTCCGCGCCTTTATCGAGATGCTGCGCGCCAACTTCGCCCACGCCGGCGGCCTGCGCATCGACCATGTCATGGGCCTGCAACGGCTGTGGGTGATCCCCAACGGCGCACCGCCCGCCGATGGTGCTTATCTCTATTACCCGATCGACGACCTGCTGCGCCTGCTGACCCTCGAATCCCATCGCCATCAGGCCATTGTCCTTGGCGAAGATCTGGGCACCGTGGCCGACGGCCTGCGGGAAAAGCTCGCTGCACGCTCGATGCTGGGCATGCGCGTGCTGCTGTTCGAACAGGACAACACCCACTTCAAGCCGATCCTCGACTGGCCGGACAACGCCTTGGCCACCACCAGCACCCACGACCTGCCAACCCTCAATGGCTGGTGGCACGGGCGCGACATCGACTGGAACGCCCGCTTGAACCTGATCGATGCCAATGGCGAAATCGAATGGCGCCAGCATCGCGAACGGGAGCGCGAAGGCCTGCGTCGGGCCCTGAGCCAGGACCCGCAGAACTTCCGCGAGGAATCCCACGAAACCGATCAGGTGCTCGACGCCAGCGTGCGTTTCCTCGGCCACACCCGGGCGCCGCTGGTGTTGCTGCCGCTGGAGGATGCCCTGGGCATCGAACAGCAGGCCAACCTGCCCGGCACCATCGATACCCACCCCAACTGGTCGCGACGCCTGCCCGGCTACAGTGAAATCCTGCTGGACAACCCGGACGCCGCGCGGCGCCTGGAACTGCTGGCCTGCGCGCGACTCCAGGCCGCCGAGCGTGATTCATGACGGTGCAGTCCACTCCACAACCGATACGGGCGACCTTGCGCCTGCAATTTCATAAAGGCTTTACCCTCGACGACGCGGTGGCGCTGGTGCCGTACTTCGCCCGGCTCGGCATCAGCCATGTGTATGCCTCGCCGCTGCTCAGCGCCCGCGCCGGGTCGATGCACGGCTACGACGTGGTCGACCCGACCACGGTCAACCCGGAGCTGGGCGGTGAGGCGGCCCTGCGTCGTCTGGTCAGCGCGTTGCGCGGCCAGCAGATGGGCCTGATCCTCGATATCGTCTCCAACCACATGGCGGTCGGCGGCAGCGACAATCCCTGGTGGCTCGACCTGCTCGAATGGGGCCGGCTGAGCCCCTACGGCGAGTTCTTCGATATCCAGTGGCACTCCCCCGATCCGCTCATGGAAGGCCAACTGCTGTTGCCATTCCTGGGCAGCGACTACGGCATCGCCTTGCAGAACGGCACCCTGCCCCTGCGCTTCGATGCCCGGCGCGGTGCGTTTCACGTCGAACATTACGAGCACCACTTCCCGATCTGCCCCAGCCATTTCGGCGAACTGCTCAAGAGCGATACCGAACCGCTCAAGGCCCTGGCCGATCGTTTCAGCACCCTGAGCTATCAGACCGATGCCCATGGCCTGGCCATTCCCCTGAAGGCACAATTGCGCGAACTGGCCCGCGAACCGGCCATCGTGCAAGCCATCGAACAGCACCTGCAAAGCTACGACTCGACCACCCCTGATGGCTTTGAAAAGCTGCACGATCTGCTGGAGCGCCAGAGTTATCGCCTCGCCAGCTGGCGCACCGCGGCGGACGACATCAACTGGCGGCGCTTTTTCGATATCAATGAGCTGGGCGGGCTGCGGGTCGAACGGCCGGCGGTATTCGAGGCGACTCACGCGAAGATCTTCGAACTGGTGGCGGACGGCCTGATCGACGGTCTGCGCATCGACCACATCGACGGCCTCGCCGATCCTCGGGGTTACTGCCGCAAGTTGCGACGGCGCGTGGATCGTCTGGCACCGGGCCGGCACCTGCCGATCTACGTCGAGAAGATCCTCGGCGAAGGTGAAACCCTGCGGCGCGACTGGTCGGTGGACGGCACCACCGGATATGAATTCATGAATCAGTTGTCGCTGCTGCAACACGACCCCCAGGGCGAGCAGACCCTCGGTGATCTCTGGCAGCGCTACAGCGAGCGCCCGGCGGACTTTCGTCAGGAAGCACAACTGGCCCGCCAGCAAATCCTCAACGGTTCCCTCGCGGGTGATTTCGAAAGCGTCGCCCAGGCCCTGCTGCAAGTGGCCCGGGATGACCTGATGACCCGCGACCTGACCCTCGGCGCGATCCGCCGTGCCTTGCTGGAACTGATCGTGCACTTCCCGGTGTATCGCACCTACATCAGCCCGCTCGGGCGGTCGGCCCAGGATGAAGTGATCTTCCACCAGGCCATGGACGGTGCCCGGCAAACCCTGGGCGAGGCCGACTGGCCGGTGCTCGATTGCCTGGCCGGCTGGCTCGGTGGCGAGCCCTGGCGCAAACGCCCCGCTGGACGGGTTCGCAAGCGCCTCAAGCATGCCTGCGTGCGCTTCCAGCAATTGACCTCGCCGGCGGCTGCCAAGGCCGTGGAGGACACCGCGTTCTATCGTTCGGCGGTTGTGCTGTCACGCAATGACGTCGGTTTCAGCACCGAGCAGTTCAGCGCTCCGGTGACCGCTTTTCATGCCGCCTGCACCCAGCGCCTGGCCGAATTCCCCGACAATCTGCTGGCCACCGCGACCCACGACCACAAGCGCGGCGAAGACAGCCGCGCGCGTCTGGCGGTGTTGAGCGAACGCAGTCGTTGGTACGCCGAACATGTCGGTCTGTGGCGCACCCTCGCGCGACCATTGCGCGATGACGACCTGGCACCTTCTGCCGGCGACGAGCTGATTCTGTATCAGGCACTGCTCGGCAGCTGGCCACTCGAACTGCGCCCCGATGATCCAACGGCCCTCGAGGATTACGCCGAACGCGTCTGGCAGTGGCAGCGCAAAGCCCTGCGCGAAGCCAAGTTGCAAAGCAGCTGGAGCGCGCCGAACGAGGCCTATGAACAGGCCTGTGAAACCTTTCTCAAGCGCCTGCTGCTGACACCCGAGGGCGAACTGCTGCGCTCGGCCCTGAGCAAGGCCGTGCAGTCGATTGCCATCCCCGGCGCACTCAATGGCTTGGCGCAAACCTTGCTGCGCATGACGGTGCCGGGGGTGCCAGACCTGTATCAGGGCAATGAGTACTGGGACTTTTCCCTGGTCGACCCGGACAACCGCCGGCCCGTGGATTACGCCGATCGGCAACAGGCGCTGCAGCAAGCGGCGGCGTTACCGGAACGGGTGGCGAACTGGCGTGACGGGCGCATCAAGCAAACCTTGATTGTCCGCACGCTGGGCCTGCGCGCCGAGCACCCGGAGCTGTTTCGCCAGGGGACTTACCAACCTCTTGAGGTCACGGGCAGCCAGGCGCATCGGGTCCTGGCGTTCGTTCGAGAACAGGCGGAAAAACGGGCCATCGTGATCGTGCCGATCCGCTGTGCGCCGCTGCTGGAAAACAGTGCCGAACCGCAGGTCGACGCTTCGCAGTGGGGCGATACACGGGTTCATTTGCCGTTCACAACTGAGGAAGAAAATCTCAAGGGACTTTTTTCAGGCTCCGCAGTCACAACACAAAAGGAGCTGCTGGTCAGCGCCGCGCTGGGGGACTTCCCGGTCAATCTGTTCATCCAAATTACCGACACTTGAGTTGTTCAGGAGCAATGCGATGAGTACCCAAGATAAACGCATCCGCGAGTTCGCCTATCAGATCTGGGAGTCCGAAGGCAAACCCGAAGGCCAGGAAGCCCGCCACTGGGAGATGGCCAGCAAACTGGCCGAAGCCGAAGCCCTGGCACCGAAAAAGGCGCCCAAGGCGACGGGCAGCAAGACCCCGGCCAGCAAACCCGCCGCGGGCGCCAAGACGCTCAATGGCAAGGCTGCTGAGCCGAAGGCCAAGACCACCAAGGCCAAGCCCGCCGCTGCGGCATCGGTGATTGCGCCAGGGGAAAAGGCCGCCGAGAAAAAGCCTCGCGCCCCGCGTAAACCGCCCGCGGCCTGATGCTGTAACCGATTGAACTGATTGATTTGAGTGGCGAGTGCGCTCGCCACCGGCATTGCTCGCCCTCGAAAAACGCAGCGCCGCATTCCCTGTAGCCGCAGCCTTCGGCAGCGGCTACACGGATCGCGTAAAGGCTTATTTCTCGCTAGTTGCAGGAGCACCTATGACCCGCCCCAAAAAAGACACCCCGGCACCCCACGAGCCTTCGCGCATCCGCGAAGGCCTGCCCTTCCCGTTGGGCGCGACCTGGGACGGTCTGGGGGTCAACTTCGCCCTGTTTTCCGCCAATGCCACCAAGGTCGAGCTGTGCATCTTCGACGATGCCGGCGAAGTCGAGCTCGAACGCATCGAATTGCCGGAATACACCGACGAGATCTACCACGGTTACCTGCCGGACGCTCATCCGGGGCTGATCTACGGCTATCGGGTGTACGGTCCGTACGACCCGGCCAACGGTCATCGTTTCAACCACAACAAACTGCTCATCGACCCCTATGCCAAGCAACTGGTGGGCAAGCTGAAGTGGTCGGAGGCGCTGTTCGGTTACACCATCGGCCATCCCGACGCCGACCTCAGTTTCGATGAGCGCGACAGCGCGCCCTTCGTGCCCAAGTGCAAGGTGATCGACCCGGCGCACACCTGGGGCCACGACCATCGGGTCAGCGTGCCGTGGGACAAGACCGTCATTTATGAAACCCATGTGCGCGGTTTCACCATGCGCCACCCTGCGGTACCCGAGAACGTGCGCGGCACCTTCGCCGGGTTGATGGTCGACGATGTGATCGAGCACATCCGCAAACTCGGCGTGTCCACAGTGGAGCTACTGCCGATCCATGCCTTCGTCAACGACCAGCACCTGCTGCACAAGGGCATGACCAACTACTGGGGCTACAACAGCATCGCCTTCTTCGCCCCCGACCCGCGATACCTGGCCAGCGGCAAGATCGCCGAGTTCAAGGAAATGGTCGCGCACCTGCACGAGGCCAATCTGGAAGTGATCCTCGACGTGGTCTACAACCACACCGCCGAGGGCAACGAACAGGGGCCGACCCTGTCCATGCGCGGCATCGACAACGCTTCGTACTACCGCCTGATGCCGGACGACAAGCGCTTCTACATCAACGATTCCGGCACCGGCAACACCCTGGACCTGAGTCATCCGTGCGTGCTGCAGATGGTCACCGACTCCTTGCGTTACTGGGCTTCGGAGATGCATGTCGACGGTTTCCGTTTCGATCTGGCGACGATTCTCGGGCGTTATCACGATGGCTTCGATGAGCGTCACAGCTTCCTCGTGGCGTGCCGTCAGGACCCGGTGCTGCGGCAGGTGAAGATGATCGCCGAGCCCTGGGACTGTGGCCCCGGCGGTTATCAGGTCGGTGGCTTTCCGCCGGGCTGGGTGGAATGGAACGACAAGTTCCGCGACACAGTGCGCGCCTTCTGGAAAGGCGACGATGGCCAGCTGGCGGACTTCGCCAGCCGCATGACGGCGTCGGGCGAGATGTTCAACCAGCGCGGTCGGCGGCCTTATTCATCGGTGAACTTCGTCACCGCCCACGACGGTTTCACCCTCAACGATCTGGTGTCGTACAACGACAAGCACAACGAGGCCAACGACGAGAACAACCAGGACGGCAGCAACAACAATCTGTCCTGGAACCACGGCGTCGAAGGTCCCACCGACGATCCCGAGATCAATGCCCTGCGCCACCGGCAGATGCGCAATTTCTTCGCCACCCTGCTGCTGGCCCAGGGCACGCCGATGCTGGTGGCCGGCGACGAATTCGCCCGCACCCAGGACGGCAACAACAACGCCTATTGTCAGGACAGCGAGATCGGTTGGGTCAATTGGGACCTGAGCGAAGACGGCAAGTCGCTGCTCAAGTTCGTCAAACGCCTGATCAAGTTGCGCCTGACCTACCCGATCCTGCGTCGCGGGCGCTTTCTGGTGGGCAATTACAACGAGGACATCGGCGTCAAGGACGTGACCTGGCTGGCGGCGGACGGCAGCGAGATGACCACCGAACACTGGCACGACGCGCACAATCGCTGCATGGGCATGCTGCTGGACGGTCGCGCCCAGGAAACCGGCATCCGCCGCAAAGGGGGCGATGCCACGCTGTTGCTGGTGGTCAATGCACATCACGACATCGTCAACTTCAAGCTGCCCGAAGTGCCGGATGGCGGGTTCTGGACGTGCATGATCGACACCAACCAGCCGTCGATTCGCGGGCAGGAGCGGTTTGAGTTTGGGCATGAGTATTCGGTCACAGGCCGATCATTGCTGCTGTTCGAACTGCAGCACGAAGAAGAGGAGTAGACAGGCCGTTGTAGCAGCTGGCGAAGCCCGCGTCCGGCTGCGCAGCAGTCGCCAACCCAGACACTGCGGTCTGTCAGATAGATCGAGTGCACAGGTTTTACGACTGCTGCGCAGCCGGACGCAGGCTGCTACAGGGACCGCGGGGTACAAGCATCGACCGCTCGGAACATCGGCGCGACGAAAATCGTTACATGAGCAATACTCTGCACGCAGCGGTTCCAGGGTTCGGAACGCGGCAAAATGCTATCAACGACAACAAGGACGTCACCATGAAACCGGTCTCTCAGCTCGATAACAGCGCGGCGGCGCAGATCTGGAACAGCGCCCCGCAGCTGGACAACGTCCCGGTCATCAACCCCCAGACGCTGGTTCCGCCTGGCGCCCGCGCCGTGGTCATCGCCCCGCATCCGGGCGATGAAGTGGTCACCTGCGGCGGCCTGCTGCAGTTGCTCAGCACCCTGGGTCATCCCTTTCAATTGATCTCCGTGACCGACGGCAGCGCCAGCCATCCGGGCTCGCGGCAATGGTCGGAGAAACGTCTGAGCGTGTTTCGCGGTCAGGAGAGTGTCGAAGCCTTGCGTCGGCTGGGTTTGCCGATGCACAGCCTGAAGTGGATTCGCGGCGGTTTCGCCGACAATGCCCTGGCCGAACATGAAGTGGAACTGACCCGTTTCATCGCCCGCTATCTGCGCCCGGGCGATGTGGTGTTCAGCACCTGGTCCCAGGACGGCAACAGCGACCACGAGGCGGTCGGCCGCGCCAGCGCCAACGCCGCGACCATCGCCGGCGCCGACTTCAACGAAGTGCCGGTCTGGGCCTGGCACTGGCCGACCCGCGACAGCGGCATGATCCCCTGGCACCGAGCCCGCAAGATTCGCCTGGACACCTGGACCGTCGCCCGCAAAAGCCACGCGACCCACGCCTATGCCAGCCAACTCGACGGCGACCCCGCCATCGGCATCGCCCCCCTGATCCCCCGGGTCCTGCTCGACCGGATGCGCCTGCCCTATGAAATCGTTTTCGTCTGACACGCACTCAAGACAGGCAACATTCCTATGTAGGAGCTGTCGAGTGCAACGAGGCTGCGATCTTTTGATCTTGAAAAATCAAAGTCAAAAGATCGCAGCCTTCGGCAGCTCCTACAGTGATCGCGCCAGCAGCAAAATGAACTGCCCGCCCCGCCATGAGTCGCATACTTAGACATGCCTTGATCCAGAGGAGCGAACGTGACCAGCCATTCCGAGTCGCAGCCGATTAAGTCACTCAACAGCCCGTCGACCATCCATCGTCTGCGCGTCCTGACGGTCAACACCCACAAGGGTTTTACCGCCTTCAACCGGCGCTTCATCCTGCCGGAACTGCGTGAAGCGGTGCGCAGTACCTCGGCCGATCTGGTGTTTCTGCAGGAGGTGGTCGGTGAACACGAAGGCCATTCCACGCGCCTGAACAACTGGCCGGCGATCTCGCAATACGAATTCCTCGCCGACAGCATGTGGAGTGACTTCGCCTACGGGCGCAACGCCGTGTACCCCGATGGCCACCACGGCAATGCGCTGCTGTCCAAATACCCGATCCGCGAATACCGCAACCTCGACGTGTCCATCACCGGTCCCGAGCGCCGTGGGCTGTTGCACTGTGTACTGGACGTCCCCGGCCACCGCGAGGTGCATGCGATCTGCGTTCACCTGAGCCTGCTGGAGAGCCATCGCCAGCTGCAATTGCAGTTGCTCTGCCAACTGCTCGAATCCCTCCCCGACCAGGCGCCGGTGATCATCGCCGGCGACTTCAACGACTGGCAGTTGCAAGGCAACGCCGCCCTCGCCCGACGCGACTACCTGCACGAAGCCTTCGAGCGCCACCACGGCCGCCCGGCCAAAACCTACCCCGCCCGCTTCCCGCTGCTGCGCCTGGACCGCGTCTACCTGCGCAACGCCACCAGCCACGAACCCAGAATCCTCGGCACGAAACCCTGGACCCATCTCTCGGACCACCTGCCCCTGGCGGTGGAAGTCCATCTCTGAACCGCTCAAAAACCCGATTTGATTGCCGGCTGAATCGTTTTACCTGTTACTTCTGACAGTAGATGCAGCAAAAAACTGCTGATACGTTGCTCTCGTCCCTGACCTGTCCCCATGGACGTGCAACTCACAGCGGCCGTTGTTGCTGAAGGTTTTCGATTTCGGGTGAGTGCCTTACCGGTGCTGTCTCGCAACTTGTGCTGCCAAGGACGACTGATGCCTTGTCATTTTTGACACGGGGCCATTCAGTCGCTGACCACAAGCGGAGACGAGCATGAAGTTACCCAGTGATCTGCCCAAGTACCGTTTCAGCGCCTGCGCCGTTTCAATCTGGTTGTGCATGGGCTGGTCCCCTTCCCTGCAGGCGGCCTGCACCTTCGCCCCCACCGCCGGTAACGACAGTCATGTCTGCGACAGTGGCAGCAGCGGGCCGCTGACCGATTTGGCGGGCAACAACACCTTGAGTTTTCCAGCCAATGGCACGGGCGTGATCAATGGCAATGTCACGTTCGGCATCGGCAATGACATCGTCACCATGGATTCCGGGCAAATCGTCGGATCGCTCATTCAGGGCGACGGCGCCGACCGGCTGACCATCAGCGCTGGACAAATCACCGGTGCAGTCGATCAAGGTAATGGGATCGATAATTTCACCATGACTGGCGGTGTCATTCAGTCGCTGGCCCAAGGTGACAGCCGCGACTTTTTCCTCATGACCGGCGGGCGCATCATCGGCGCCTTCGAGGACGGCGACAGCGCCACCATGACCGGCGGCCGCATCGGTCGGGTCGATATGAAGCTCGATAACAACCTGTACAACATGTCCGGCGGCATCATCGATGGCAACCTTGTGACAGGCTTCGGCCGCGACACCATCATCCTCTCCGGCGGCACCATCGGCGGTTTCATCAGCGTCAGCGGCGGCGACGACAGCGTGACCATTACCGGCGGCGAGGTGTTCGGCGAGATCCGCACCAGCGCCGGCAATGACACCTTTGTCTGGGACGGTGGCGGCATCCTGCATTCGCGGGTGCTGCTCGAAGGCGACAACGACACCGCAACCCTGCGCAACCTCAGCGAAGCCACCCTCGCCCAGACTCCGACCATCGATGGCGGCACCGGCATCGACGTACTGACCTTCGACAAGACCAGCACCTCGGTGCCCGGCCGCTATGTCAACTTCGAAACCGTCAACCTCAACAACGGCTCGCAACTGGATCTGGGCACCGGCAGTTTCGTGCTGGGCGACACCGGCACCGGAACCGGCGTGTTCAACGTCGACGGCAGCAGCATCCTGACCGCGGAGCAAGGCAGCATCGGCTCCGCCACCGCCGGCCAGCTCGCCACCTTGAACAACGCCGGGATCATCGACCTGAGCACCGGTAACAACCGCACCAGTGACGCCCTGACCGTGCAAGGCAACTACGCCGGCAACGGCGGCCAGTTGCGCGTGCAAAGCGTGCTCGGCGATGACAGTTCGCCCAGTGACAAACTGGTGGTCAACAACGGCACCCTGACCGGCACCACCACCATCGACGTCACCAACCTCAACGGCGCCGGCGCCGCCACCCTGCAAAACGGCATTCAGGTGGTCCAAGCCCAGGGCTCGGCCATCAGTGACGCCAGCGCGTTCACCCTTAAGGCGCCATTGTCGGTGGGCGCCTACGACTACGTGCTGTACAAGGGCGGCGTCACGCCCGGCAGCGAAAACAGCTGGTACCTGCGCTCGTCCGTGGTCGCGCCGCCGCTGGTAGAGGTGGTGGTGGCCAACCCGGATCCGGCGTTGCCACCAGAGGTGGTGCTGGTGCCTTTGGTGGCAGCGCCGGTCGCCGCTGCCGGCAGCCCGCCCTTGCCGACGCCGCAACCCGGCGCCGCGCCGATCCCCCTGTATCGCCAGGAAGTCCCCAACTGGTCAGCCCTGCCGCCAGCCGCCGGGGTGCTTGCGATGAACGCCCTCGGCACCTTCCACGAGCGCCAGGGCGATCAACGCCTGCTGACCGAAAAAGGCGCGTTCGGCGCCGGCTGGGGTCGCGTCTACGGCAAGAACTTCGACCAGACCTGGGCCGGCACCGTCACGCCGAAACTCGACGGCACGATCAAGGGCTTCCAGGTCGGCAACGATCTCTACAGCTCGGAAACCGCCGGCGGCCAGACCCAGCGCAGTGGCCTCTTCGTCGGCCACACGCGCCTGAAGGGCGATGTCGATGGTTTCAACGAAGGCTTCGAGGACAAGCGCGCGGGCAAGGTCGAACTGGAAGGCGACCATCTGGGCGCCTACTGGACCCTGACCGATCCCGCTGGCTGGTACTTCGACACGGTGGCGATGTACACCTGGCTGGACGGTGACAGCCACTCCGGTCGCGGCCTGAAAATCGATAACAAGGGCCACGTGGTCACCCTCTCGGCCGAGGGCGGGTATCAGTTCCCGCTGGCAAGAGACTGGGTGATCGAACCACAGGCGCAAATCATTCATCAGCAGGTCAAGCTCGACAGCCAGGACGACGGCATCTCCCGGGTGTCGTTCGATTCCGATCCGGCCTGGACCGGTCGCCTCGGCGCGCGTCTCAAGGGGCGCTATACCCTCGCCGGCCTGCCGGCCGAACCCTATGTGCGGGCCAATCTGTGGCACACCTTTACCGGCACCGACACGGTCACTTTCGCCAGCAGCACCGATATCGACACCGAGCAACGCGCGTCGTGGGCCGATGTGGGTGTCGGGGTGAACCTGAGTGTCGCGCGCAACGTCAGCGTCTACGCCAATCTCGACTACAGCAGCAATATCGACAGCAATCAGCAGCGCGCAACGGCGGGAAACCTGGGGGTGCGGATCAGTTGGTGATACCGAGCAATGGCTCTAGTTCGCGACTTTTTTGACTATTTTTCCAACAAACAAGCACTTAGAGAGACGCCATAAATCAGTCACTTACAAACCCTAAAATAGCAATACCGCTTATCGGCCATTTTCTTGACGCAGGGTTGGGGGTCCTCTTGACTTCAGGTTACTACCCCCGGAAGTAACTATCAGGGGCAAGCCCCCGGACACCTGCGCAAGCGGGCGGCCCCCGGCTTGCCCCTCTCCATTCGGTCGCCCCTCGCTCGGGGTAGGAGAGACGCCAAGGCAAGTACGGCACGCGTTGCAAGGTAGCCCCACGATGAAAACTTCCCTCACTCAACAAGAGATCAAAATCACTTTTTGCACTGTCTCGAGCTCTCTCCTGCTGTGCTCCACCCTGGAAGTCCAGGCCTCGGCGGTCGAGGACGACACCACGCCCTGGTACAGCCAGAACGTCTCGATGCTGACCTTGCCCACGCTTGCTACCACGTACTCCGGCCATTTCGGCCCTGCCCCACGAAGTAGTCATTTCACCACCGAGGATGCGACGCCCGCTGCCTGGGATCAGGTCTACGGCCAGGCCGCGCGCCAGGCGCAGACCGACGCGCTCGCCCAGGGCTTCACCAGCTTCGGCTCAGCGGAAACCAAAGGCCCGGCGATCCTGACGCTGCAGAGCAACAGCGGCCATACCCAGCGCATCGGCCTGATTGGCGGCACCCGCCAGATCCAGGCCAACGGCAACGGCCCGCTGATCAACCGCGCGATGTCCGACCCCAACAGCGACACCCTCAACCTGCAAGGCCAGAGCCTGGGGGCCTACTACAGCCTGACCGGGCCACAGGGCTGGCACGTCGACCTGTCCGCCAGCGGCGGTCGCGTCAACGGCTTCAGTCGCAACCAACAGGGCGCACGGCAAGCCACCGAAGGCAGCGCGGTGACGCTGTCGGTCGAAGGCGGTTTTCCGATTGGCATCAGCGAGAACTGGGTGGTCGAACCCCAGGCGCAGTTGATCAATCAGCGGATCACGCTGGACACGCCCTACGCGGGCTCCGGCAATGCCTCGTCCACCGACCTGACGTCGTGGAGCGGCCGGGTCGGCGCGAAATTGAAAGGGAGCTACGACATCAACGGCCTGCCCGTCGAACCCTATGTGCGGACCAACTTGTGGCACACGGTCTACACCGGCAATACGGTGACGCTGGATCAGGTCGACAAGATCAGCAGCAGTCGCAACTCATCGACCGTGGAACTGGGATTGGGACTGGTTGCGCGGGTGACGCCGGTGGTGAGTCTGTATGTCAGTGCCGATTACAGCAGTGATGTGGATGACAATGATTTGAACGGGTTGATCGGCAGCCTGGGGGTGCGGATGCGGTGGTGAGGAAAACCGGATCCCCAATGTAGGAGCTGCCGCAGGCTGCGATCTTTTGATTTTGATTTGAAAAACGAGATCAAAAGATCGCAGCCTGCGGC
>NZ_JABFMP010000055.1 GCF_013359595.1 Pseudomonas sp. C1C7
GCCGAAGGCTGCGATCTTTTGATCTTTAAAAAGCAAAAGATCGCAGCCTTCGGCAGCTCCTGCACGGGAGGGTGAGTCAGGCAGCCCCGCCTCGCGCCTGTTGCTCCAGATGCACCTGCAGATCCGGATCGATGCCCAACGCCGCCGCCAGCTCATCCAGATAGTTGCGCTCGGCATCCGCCTGATCATTCACCAGCATCACGCTGGCCAGGTACATCTCGGCGGCCATGCCCGGATCGTTGGCCGATTGGGCGACCTCGGCCGCATCCAGCGGTTTGGCGACTTCGTCGTCCAGCCACTGTTGCAATTGCGGGTCGTCGGTGTGGCGGGCGATTTCGGCGTTGATCATCTGTTTTTCCGCGTCGTCGAAACGGCCATCGGCCTTGGCCGCGGCGATCAATGCCCGCAGGATCGCGTGGCTGTGTTCCTCGATTTCGGGACCCGCCAGCATGTCCACCGTGCGCATCGCTTGCTGCGGGGCCTGCTGTTGCTGCTGCGCCGCCTGGCTGCGTTGCCAGGCCTGATACGCCTGGAAGGCCATCATCCCCAGCGAAGCGAGCGCGGCGTAGTTGCTGCCACCGCCGGAGCGTCCTTGAGACTGCCCGCCCATCGGCGAGCCACCGCCGAGCAAACCACCCAGCAGACCGCCCAAACCGCCCATGCCACCGGCGCCAGCGCCGCCCATGCCGCCACCGCCACCCAGCAGGCCACCGAGCAATCCGCCCAGATCCCCGAGCCCGCCTTGTGCCCCGCCACCGCCTCGCTGCGACATCGCCCCTTGGCCGCCGCGCAGTAATTGTTCGAGCAGATCGCTGGTGTTCATGACGACGTCCTCTTCGGTGGGTGGATCCAATCAATCAACGATAGCTTTTCCCGCCGAATGTGCTACCACCGTCCGGCCGGACGCCCCGCACAGATTTATCCGCAGCCTTTTCCCCCGGCGCAGCTAAGATTCATAGGTGGTGAACCTTATTCCCGGATACCCGGTCGATACCTGCAACCCGACCCGGTTTGCCGCCGCCTTTGTCCATCAAGGCGATGACTGGCTTGCTTCACTTTCTGGAGAACGCCCCCGTGATAACGACTCTACACATCGCCAGGCTCAAAGCGTGGGGAGCCCATGGTTTTACCGCCACCGGCGTGGTCACCGCCTTCCTTGCAACCCTCGCCCTGCTCGACAACCAGCCGACCACTTGCCTGCTGTGGCTGGGCGTGGCGCTGATCGTCGACGGCCTGGACGGCGCACTGGCGCGAAAGGTCAATGTGCAGTCGGTGCTGCCGAGCTTCGACGGCTCGATCCTCGACCTGGTGATCGATTACCTGACGTATGTGTTCATTCCGGCGCTGTTCATCTATCGCTACGTGCCGCTGCCGGAGTACACGCTGCTGCTGAGCGTGTCACTGATCCTGGTGTCGTCGCTGTTCTGTTTCTGCAACGTCAACATGAAGAGCAAGGATAACTACTTCCAGGGCTTTCCCGCCGCGTGGAACGTGGTCGCCCTGTGCCTGTACATCATCGCGCCGTCGCCGTGGATCACCCTGCTGACCGTGATCGGCCTGGCCCTGCTGACCCTGACCCGGATGAAGTTCTTGCACCCGTTCCGCGTGCGCCGCTTCATGCCGATCAACATTGCGGTGACGGCGATCTGGTTGCTCTGCAGCCTGTCGCTGGTGATCAACCATCCGGTGATCAACCCGCTGGTGATGGGGCTCTGGCTGTTGATGTCGGCGTACTTTCTGGGGATCTGCTTCTGGCGCACGGCGCTGGAGTGGTTCGACGACTCACGGCTTAAATGACATGCCGATTCATATCGTGCGTCTTGGCTCTGCGCGAACTCCCGGCGAAGGCCTGCGCCTGGGCACGGTGCGCCGCCCGCCCCGTGGCGTGCCGAAAGCCGAGTTCGCCTCGAGGGATTTCTACGATGTGTGGCAGCCGCTGCTGTCCCCCAGCCCGGAGCTGGTCCACGAGGCGCAGGGGGCTGAAGACGAAAAGGCCTGGAACGGCTTCAAGCGCAAGTTCAAGGCCGAAATGAACCACCCCGCCCCCAGCCAGTTGCTCGACCTGCTGGCCGCCCTCTCCCATCACACCAGCCTGGCGGTGGGCTGTTATTGCGAGGAAGAAGCGCATTGTCACCGGTCGGTGCTGCGCGAGTTGCTGGAAGCGCGTGGGGCGAAGGTGATTTGAATCTCTGATACTCCGCAATCCCCTGTAGGAGCTGCCGCAGGCTGCGATCTTTTGATTTTGATTTTTTGAAAAGCAAGATCAAGAGATCGCAGCCTGCGGCAGCTCCTACAGGGGGTTGGGTCAGGGGGTTGGTCTCATCGCCTTGTAATCACCACCTCCAGATACTCACTCGGCACGACCATCGACTTGTCCCCCGCCCGGTTCAGGCGGTTGAGCAGTTCGGTCATGTCCTGTTCCAGCGCCTTGGCACCGTCCGGTGGCAGCGCCGCGAAGGCCTTGTGCACCGGGCCGTACCAGCTGCGGAAGGTGTCGATGAAATGCGCGGCATCGCGATAGCGGAAGGTGAACAGCTTGCGCGTCACCTGCACCACGAAATCCCGTTCGTCGAACTGCGAGTGCAGCCAGGCTTCAGTGCCCCACTGCGACGGCGGTTGCGCACCGGGTGGCGGTGGCATGTGTTTGCCGAGGGTCTTGAACATCTGGCCGACGAAGCCTTCCGGGGTCCAGTTGGCCATGCCGATCCGTCCGCCGGGCCGGCAGACCCGGGCCAGTTCCGCGGCAGCCTTGGGCTGGTCCGGGGTGAACATCACGCCGAACGTCGAGAGCACGGCGTCGAAACTGGCATCGGCAAATGGCAGCGCTTCGGCATCGGCCACCTGGAAGGTGACGTTGAGGCGCTCGGCTTTCGCCCGCTCCTGGCCACGCTCCAGCAGCGCGCCGACATAGTCGGTGGACGTCACCAGGCAGCCCCGGCGTGCGGCGGCCAGTGTGGCATTGCCGTTACCGGCGGCGACGTCGAGGACCTGCTCGTCGCACAGCAGGTCGCAGGCCTCGGCCAGTTGCTCGCCGACAATCTGCAGGGTGGTCCCGATGACGGCGTAGTCGCCGCTGGCCCAGGCGGCCATCTGACGGGTTTTCAAGGCATTGAGATCAATGGGTGTACTCATGAACTCCGCTCCGTTGCGGGTTGGAATACCGCCCGGCTTACTCTGCCGTGGTCGGGTCGATGATGGACGTGACCTGGGACACGCGGTTGGCCGGGAAACCGCTCTGGCGGGCATGTTCCTGGATCTGGGCTTCGCTGGGGGCGATGTACACGCAGTACAGCTTGTCGCCGGTGACATAGCTTTGCAGCCACTGCACTTCAGGCAGTTCGCGCAAGGTCCGGCAGGACTTTTGCGCAGCGGCTTTCAGATCCCTTTCTGACAGTGTTCCAGCACCTGCAATCTCGCGCTCAATGACGAACTTCGGCATGGCAACCTCTCATTTCTTGTTATTGATGACAGGATCGGTGGCGACCCTGTGGGCAAACTATCGCTCCGCTGTGCGCCCTGCGTCCTGCCCGATCGTCGGCGAGGACTGTCCGATCGTCCGGAGATTTCATGCTCGGCCCAGACAGGCTCACAATCAGGCTTCTCACCCACAGTCGCTATTCGGGAAATGACGATGGATGCCCTGTCACAGACCCTCCGTGTCGTTCGCCTGGCCGGCGCCATTTTCATCAACGCCCGGTTCACCGCGCCCTGGTGCTATCAGTCGCCGAGAGCCGACACCGCCGCCCCCTTTCTGGAGCCGAACGCCGAGCAGGTGGTGATCTTTCACCTGATCACCGAAGGCGAGTGCTATGTCGAACTGGGCGACGAACCGCCGCTGTTGCTGAAGGCCGGCGACGTGGTGCTGTTCCCCCAGGGCGACGGCCATCGCATGACCTCCAAGCCGGGCTTGCCCCCTGCCACCGGCGGACGCCTGGACAAGATCCTCGCCCGACGGCCACAGCAACTGCGCTATGGCGGCGGTGGCGCGGTCACCCGGCTGGTGTGCGGCTACATGGCTTGCGATACGCGGCTCGCGGGGATGTTGCTGACCGGCTTGCCATCGGTGGTGCGGGTCAATGTGCGCGGCTCCAACGCCGGTATGTGGCTGGAGTCGTCGGTGCGTTACGCCCTAGCCGAGGCCCGCTCGCCCAGGCCCGGCGGCGAAGGCGTGCTGGCGAAACTGGCGGAGGTGCTGTTCATCGAAGTCCTGCGCCTGTACATGCACGAACACGGCAAGGGCCGCACCGGCTGGCTGGCGGGCGTGGGCGACCGGATCGTCGGCGCCGCCCTCAACGCCCTGCACGGCAAACCCTGCCACGCCTGGACTCTGGATGAACTGGCCCGCACCGCCGCCACCTCGCGCTCGGTGCTGGCCGAACGGTTCCAGCAACTGGTCGGCGTCTCGCCGATGCAATACCTGACGCAATGGCGCATGCTGCTGGCGGCCAATCTGTTACGCAGCAGCAACAGTTCCCTGATCCGCATCGCCGAAGAAGTGGGTTACCAGACCGACACCGCCTTCAGCCGCGCATTCCGCCGCGAATACGGGACCCCACCCGCCGCGTGGCGACGAAGCCACGCGACATCCATGCATTGAAAACCCCTGGTATCCACCATCCCTGCAGGAGCAGCCTTCGGCAGCTCCTGCAAAGAGCGTTGCGCAGGGTTTACGCGGCGGGGGTGGTGGCCTTGGCGTCAGCCTTGGCCTCTTGCAGCAGCTGCTGGATCATTTGTTCCTGATCGTCGTAGCGGCCTTCACCGAAGTGGGTGTAGCGGACCTGACCCTTGGCGTCGATCAGGTAGTGCGCAGGCCAGTACTGATTATCGAAGTTGCGCCAGATGGCGTAGTTGTTGTCGATCGCCACCGGGTAGGTGATGCCGTATTCCTTCACCTTGTCCTTGACGTTGTCGATGATGCGCTCGAAGCCGTATTCAGGGGTGTGCACGCCGATCACCACCAGGCCGTCCTTCTCGTATTTCTTCGCCCAGTCCTTCACGTACGGCAGGGTGTGCTTGCAGTTGATGCAGTCGAAGGTCCAGAAATCCACCAGCACCACCTTGCCCTTGAGCGATTCGTTGGTCAGGGCCGGCGAGTTGATCCACTCCACGGCGCCGGCCAGTGATGGCATGGCTTGCATGGACTCGGCCTTTGCCTTGCTGACGAAGTAGTCGACGACTTTCGGCACGGTTTCCAGCACGCCTTTTTCGACCTTGCCGAGGGTTTCCGAGGAAGTGCTGGCCAGCAGCACGTTATCGGCACCGGTGGAGATCACCGCCGCACCGGCCAGCACCGCCACACCGGCACCGCGACGCAGCCAGCCGGTGACCGGGATCGACGGTTTCAGGCGATTGACCAGGCCACGACCGGCGAAGATCAGCACGCCCAGGGACAACGCGCTGCCCAGACCGTAGGCCACCAGCAACAGGCTGGTGCCGGCGTTCGCGCCTTGCAGCATGGCACCCGTGAGGATCACGCCGAGGATCGGCCCGGCGCACGGCGCCCAGAGCAGACCGGTGGCGACGCCGATCAACAGCGAACCCACGGGGCCGGACACCTTGCGGCTGTTGGGGTCGATGCGATTGCCCAGCGCCACGAACGGCCGCGCCAGCCAGTCACCGACCCGGGCGGAAATCAGCGACAGGGCAAACAGCACCATCACGATCAGCGCCACGTGGCGGCCGGCATTGCTGGCCTGAATCACCCACTCGCTGCTGACCACGGCCAGGCTGGAAACCAGGGCGAACGTCAGGGCCATGCCACCGAGGGTAAGCAGGATCGACGAGCGCTTGCGGTCGGCGCCGGCGAACAGGAACGGCACGACCGGCAGGATGCACGGGCTGAGGACGGTCAGAATGCCGCCCAGGAAAGCGATGAGGAACATGGGATCACCTTTATAGATTTGGAGGGCGACAGACCCATTGTGAAAACGGGTCGAACACATACCTGTGGCGAGGGGGCTTGCCCCCTCGCCACAAAAGCCCCGTCCATATTCGGCCGGAGGAGTCAGGGCATTACGCGTTTTGCTCATCCAGCCACTTGCCCTGCGGCGTGCGGCTGGCGCCATTTTCGGCAACGAACTGGCCTTGCGGCGTGCGGTCGTAACCATCTTCGGCCAGGAAGCCGTTGACGCTTTGTTTCTCTACTGGTGTCAGTTGGAAGCAGGTGCTGCTGCCGCAGGCGTTCTGCTCGACGGCGGCGTTGGCGTGGGCTGCGGCGCCGGCGACGGAGAAGGCAATGGCGGTCAGGAATCGGCTGACGTTGATCATGGTTGTGTTCCTCGCTTCAAATGGGATGGGTAATCGCAGCACTCAGTTTTCCGAGGCGCAGTTGTCGGAAATCTTGCTGTAATCCAGGACCTGGGTTGCGTTGTGCGAATCCAGGTAGGTCAGCTGTGCGTTAACCACTCCACAGGAAGGCGAAGCGTCCTCTTTGAGCGACACCACTTTCCTGATGTCCAGTTGGGTGCCGTAGGTGTAGGTCTTCTCGCTGACATCGGCTTCGGCGCGGGCCGACAGGGTGCAGATGTTCAGGGCGGCAAACAGGCAGGCGGCGTAGATGGCTTTGGTGTTCATGGCGTTCTCCTCAAGGTTTCGATAGGTCAATCGTTCTTTGGGCAGAGGCGTCTGGCTGTGCCTCGATGGAACCTATTTAAAGCTCGCGAGGTATCCCGCATGTGTCGGGAAACCGCCGGTGTAAATCGGTACGTATCTGAATCGGCTCCGGATACAGAGCGATACAAACAGGGGCAAATTTCAGGTTTTTTTGTCCATGTGTATCCTCCGACAAGCCAGATACACTGCAATACAAACGCCCGCAGGCGTGGTCGCAAAGGCTCTATAGACTGTGCGTCATCCCCCACTTTCAGAGGCAGTCACATGGAACACGTTGATCACATTCTCATCGTCGACGATGATCGAGAGATCCGCGAACTGGTGGGCAACTATCTGAAGAAGAATGGCCTGCGCACCACGGTGGTGGCGGACGGTCGGCAGATGCGCACCTTCCTCGAATCCACGCCGGTGGACCTGATCGTGATGGACATCATGATGCCGGGGGACGACGGCCTGATGCTCTGCCGCGAATTGCGCTCGGGTAAACACAAGTCCACTCCGATCCTGATGCTCACCGCGCGCAACGATGAAACCGACCGCATCATCGGCCTGGAAATGGGCGCCGACGATTACCTGGTCAAGCCCTTCGCCGCCCGCGAGCTGCTGGCCCGCATCAATGCCGTGCTGCGCCGCACGCGGATGCTGCCGCCGAACCTTGTGGTGACCGAAACCAGCCGCCTGCTGGCCTTCGGGCGCTGGAAGCTGGACACCTCTGCCCGCCACCTGCTCGACAGCGACGGCACCATGGTCGCCCTGAGCGGCGCGGAATATCGCCTGTTGCGGGTGTTCCTCGACCATCCGCAACGGGTACTCAACCGCGATCAATTGCTCAACCTGACCCAGGGCCGCGATGCCGATCTGTTCGATCGCTCCATCGACCTGCTGGTCAGCCGCCTGCGCCAGCGCCTGCTGGACGACGCTCGCGAACCGGCCTACATCAAGACCGTTCGCAGCGAAGGTTATGTATTCTCCCTGCCGGTAGAAATTGTCGGAGCACCTGAATGAACTTTTCGCTGCGCTGGCCGCGCACCCTGGCCTCACGCCTGTCGCTGATTTTCCTGATCTGCCTGATCCTCGCCCAGGCGCTGTCCTTCGGCGCGCAGTATTACGAGCGCTACGAAAACGCCAAGAACACCATGCTCGGCAACCTGGAAACCGACGTCTCGACGTCCATCGCGATCCTCGACCGCCTGCCAGCCGAGGAACGCCCGAGCTGGCTGCGCCAACTGCAGCGCAACAACTACGGCTATCTGTTGAGTGCCGGCGAAACCGGCACGCCGATGACCATGGAGATGCCCGATGCGCCTATCGCCATGGCCTCGATCATGGATGCCCTGGGCAAAGACTACCCGATGACCTTTACCGATATTCCGGGGCCGAAAAAGCATTTTCAGGTACACCTGAAACTCACCGATGGCAGCCCGCTGACCATCGACGTGCGCCCGGCGATGGTGCCGTTGTCGCCCTGGCTGCCCATGGCCCTGCTCGGGCAACTGGCGCTGATGATTGCCTGTACCTGGCTGGCCGTACGCATCGCCGTCCGCCCGCTGACCCGTCTGGTCGACGCCGTGGACAACCTCGACCCCAACGCTCACCCGATCCAGCTGGACGAGAAAGGCCCGACCGAAGTTGTTCATGCCGCCAGGGCTTTCAATGCCATGCAGGCGCGCATCGCGTCTTATCTGAAAGAGCGCATGCAACTGCTGGCGGCGATCTCCCACGATCTGCAAACACCCATCACCCGGATGAAACTGCGCGCGGAGTTCATGGACGATTGTCTGGAGAAAGACAAGCTCTGGGCGGATCTGAGCGAAATCGAACACCTGGTGCGCGAAGGCGTGGCCTACGCCCGCAGCGTCCATGGCGCCACCGAAGAAAGCCGCCGCACCGATCTGGACTCGTTCCTCGACAGCCTGGTGTTCGACTATCAGGACATGGGCAAGGAAGTTCAGTTGAGCGGCAAGAGCACCACCGTCATCGACACCCGCCCCCACGCCCTGCGCCGGGTGCTGGTGAACCTCACGGACAACGCCCTGAAGTTTGCTGGTGCGGCGGAGTTGCTGGTGGAGAAGAAGCGCGACGGCAGCGTGTCGGTGAAAGTCATGGACCGCGGTCCCGGCATTGCCGAGGAAGAACTGGCCCAGGTGATGCAGCCGTTCTACCGCGTGGAAAACTCGCGCAACCGCAGCACCGGCGGCACGGGGCTGGGCCTGGCGATTGCGCAGCAACTGGCGCTGGCGATCGGCGGGTCGCTGACCCTGAGCAATCGCGAAGGCGGCGGGTTGTGCGCCGAGCTGCACCTGCGCTAACCCCCTCTTGTTCGGCCCCCGCGAACCCTCCTACAGGGCTTCTGCACGGCTTCTGCAAATGCGTGCAGTATCCCCGGATATCGCGCAGGTGAAAAACCGCTAATTGCATATACGCTTAGTAAAACCCAGCGACCGGGATACTGAGTGATGGATGACAACAGAAGACCAATCAAAGCGCGCTCCACTGGCTGGGCCAGGCGCATCACGGACCTCTTGGTCAAACGCAATATTTCCCCCAACCAGATTTCCGTCGCCAGCATCTTCTTTGCCTTGGCCGGCACGATTGCGCTCAACATCAGCAGCGGCGTCGCCGGCTCGATCTGCTGCGCCATCGCCATTCAATTGCGCCTGCTGTGCAATCTGTTCGACGGCATGGTCGCGGTCGAGGGCGGCAAGCAGTCGGCCATCGGCAGCCTGTACAACGAATTCCCCGACCGCATCGCCGACAGCCTGCTGATCATCGGCCTCGGCTACGCCCTGTACCAGCCGGAACTGGGCTGGTTCGCCGCGCTGGCCGCCGCGCTCACCGCCTATGTCCGGGTGTTCGGCGGCTCCATCGGCCTGAAGCAGAACTTCATGGGACCGATGGCCAAGCAGCACCGAATGGCGGTGATGACGGTCGGCCTGTTGCTCAATGCCGTCGAGGTTTATCTGCGCGGCAGCCACTATGCGCTGTTGCTGACCCTGGTCGTGATCGCCATCGGCGCCGCCATCACCTGCTTCACCCGCACCATGGCCATCTCCAGAGAATTGCAGGAGGTCAGCCATGTGGATCAGTAATGCGCTGATCGCGGTGCTGCGCTTTTTGATTGGCGTCACCGCCCGCTGGGAAGGCCCGCCGGACCTCACGCGCCAGCGCATCTACTTCGCCAACCACACCAGCCACATGGACACCCTGGCGATCATGGCCGCCCTGCCCGCCGAGGCGCGGGTGAATGTAAAGCCGGTGGCCGCCGCCGATTACTGGGGCAAGAACCGCTTCCTTTCCTACATCTCGCAGCAAGGCCTGAACGCGGTGCTGATCGAACGCAACCCGGCGCCCGGCACCAATGTGCTGGAGCCGATTTTCGATGTGGTGCGTGACGGCCATTCGATCATCATCTTTCCCGAGGGCACGCGCTCCAGCCAGGCGCTGCCGGGGGAATTCAAGTCCGGGCTGTTTCGCCTCGCCGAAACCTTTCCCGATGTCGACCTGGTGCCCATCTACCTGGAAAACCTGCATCGCTCCATGCCCAAGGGCAAACACGTGCCGCTGCCGATCATCTGCACGATCCGCATCGGCAACCCGCTGCCACGGGTCGCGGGCGAGGACAAACAGGTGTTCCTGGAACGGGCGCGTGACGCCATCGTGAGGCTGTCGAAATGAGTCTTGAACAGAAATTCCTCTGGTTCTTTGCCGCCATCGCTTGCCTGCTGGCGGTCGCTTCGATCATTGGGCGGATTCTGGCCAAACGGGCGACCAGCGAGGGCTCGATCTCCACCATCGAAAACCTCAATCAGCGGGTGAACGCCTGGTGGGGCATGGTCATCATCTTTTTCGTGTCCTGGCTGCTGGGACCGAATGCGACGGTGATCCTGTTCGCTTTCATTTCCCTGTTCGCATTGCGGGAGTTCATTACCCTGACCCCGACCACGCTGGGTGATCACAACGCGCTGTTTTGCGCATTCTTCATCCTGATTCCGCTGCAATACCTGCTGATCGGCACCCACTGGTATTCGATGTTCACCCTGCTGATTCCCGTGTACGCCTTCCTGCTGCTGCCGGCGATTGCGGTGTTGAGCCAGGACACCGAAGCGTTCCTGGAGCGCACGGCGAAGATCCAGTGGGGCGTGATGATCTGCGTGTACTGCATCAGCCACGCGCCGGCGCTGTTGCTGCTGGATCTGCGAGGGTTCAGCGGGCAGAACGCATTGCTGCTGTTCTACCTGGTGTTCGTGGTGCAGATGAGCGATGTCCTGCAGTACGTCTTCGGCAAGCTGTTCGGCAAACGCAAGGTCGCGCCCCTGGTCAGCCCCTCGAAAACCGTGGAAGGCCTGGTCGGTGGCGGGCTGTCCGCGACGCTGATCGGCGGCTGCATGTATTGGATGACGCCGTTCAATTTCTGGCAGTCGCTGTTGCTGTCGCTGGTGATCGTGGTGATGGGGTTTCTGGGCGGGCTGGTGATGTCGGCAATCAAGCGCAGCCTGAGTGCCAAGGATTGGGGGACGATGATCAAGGGGCATGGCGGGATGCTGGACCGGATGGATTCGATCTGCTTTGCGGCGCCGATCTTTTTTCACATGACGCGGTATTTCTTTTCTGCCTGACCCTCACTGTGAATGCAAAAACCCTGTGGGAGCGGGCTTGCTCGCTCCCACATTTGGATAGGTGGTGTTTTGGAGGATGTGTTCGGTCAATTGACCACACCAATCACCCTCTCCCCCTGCAACTGCCGCAACAACGCCGCGCCATTTTCCATGAACTCCACGGACCCGGCACTCCCCGCCTCCAGCGCCAGCCCTTGCAACTGCGCCTGTGCGCTCAACCCGGGAAATTCCTCGATGCGCTGCAACAACCGCCACGCCAGCGGCGTCAGGGTCGAGAACTTCACGCTCCAGTCCTCAGCCCGGCGCACCAGCAGCAAGGTCGGCTGGTCCGGCGCCGCGTCCGGCTGATAATCCGGCCCCACCCGCTGCACCGGCCAGGTGTACGCCAGCGGCCAGGCCAGGGGCGATATCTGCAACGGGTGAGCGAGCAACACTTCGCCATCACCGGGTGCAAGCGGCTCGGCTTCGGACTGCTGCAACGCCATTTCAACCCATTCGTAGTGCGCCAGTTCCACCATGAACGGCGGCCACGAACCGTCGGCCAGCGCTTGCGGTTGCGAGGCGAGAAAGTCGACGAATTCCTCGGCGATTTCACCGAATTTCGGCGTGTGGGCCCGGTAGTCCCGCAGGAAGATCCGCACCAGCGCCCGCCATCGTTGATCGCCGAGAATCTGCACCAGCACCGGAAAGGTGCCGCTGATCAGGGTCGACAGGTTGGCGAACACCAGATCGCGGTAGACCTGGGCACGCTTGGGGTCCATTTCCGGCGGCGGCGCGCAATGCTCGGGATCGCGCAGGTACAGGCCCATGTTGCTCTGTTGCTCATGCAGCGAACGGTTTGCCACGGTTCACCTCCTGAGTCTGCAAGCGGCGAATGGTCTGCAACTCGGCGACCAGTTCGGAAAACACCGGGAAGTTGAAATCCCGCTCCAGCAAGGTCGGTTGCGCGCCGAACCGGGCGTAGGCTTCGCTCAGCAGCGACCACACCGCCGGCTTCACCGATGCGCCATGGGTGTCGATTTTCAGGGTGTCGGACTCATCGAAGTGCCCGGCGATGTGCATGGCCACCACCCGATCCGCATCGATGCCGGCCAGGAAAGTACGCGGATCGAAGCCATGGTTGATCGAGTTGACGTAAACGTTGTTGACGTCCAGCAACAGGTCGCAATCGGCTTCGCGCAGCACGGCGTTGGTGAAGGTCACCTCGTCCATGTCCTGCTGCGGCGCGGCGTAGTAGGAGACGTTTTCCACCGCCAGGCGCCGGCCGAGAATGTCCTGGGCCTGGCGGATCCGCGCGGCGACGTGGTGCACCGCCTCTTCGGTAAAGGGTAACGGCAACAGGTCGTAGAGATGACCGTCATCGCTGCAGTAGCTCAGGTGTTCGCTGTACAGCGGCACCTTGTAGTGATCGAGGAAAACCCGCACCTCCTGCAGGAAACCGATATCCAGCGGCGACGGTCCACCCAGGGACAACGAGAGGCCGTGGCAGGACAACGGATAGCGCTCGGCCAGCGCACGCAAGGCTGCGCCATGGGCACCGCCGATGCCGATCCAGTTCTCCGGCGCGACTTCCAGGAAATCGAAATGGCCGACCGGGGCGGCCTGGAGGTCTTTCATTAAACCGCGACGCAAGCCGAGCCCGGCGCTGGCCTTGGCTGATGTGAGGGGGGTCTGCATGGTGTCGATCTCTCGGGTTGTCAGTACACGAACACAGTTAATCGCGCTGATGTATCGAGGCTGTGTGGCGGGCTGCCGGAAAATCGCGGGACTCGTATCGCCGGCGGGTCTGTACACACTGCGGTACAAACCCGTCGGTCACCCGGCAAAGCCAAAAACACACCTGTGGCGAGGGGGCTTGCCCCCTCGCCACAAAGTCCTCCTCGTTACGCCAGGTCGTACTTTTCGCGCACCAGATGGCCGATGCCCATGCGGTCGAGCACGTTCATCGGGCACAGGAAGGTCACGCGCACGGTGCCCGGCAGGCGGCTGATGTCGATGGAGCCGGTAATGGTCGCGCGGTTGAGCACCTCGTCATACGGCAGACCGGTGACATTGGCGGCGCGCTGCAGGCCGTTCTCCACCGCCAGGTTGAGGTTTTCACCGCTGCCGATGAAGGTGATCGGGCCGCTCTGCTCGATTTCCTGCTGGCCCCAGCGCTCGGCCAGTGCGCGAACGTTGGCCCGCTGCTCGGCATTCATCGGCCGCGCCATGGGCGGCAGGTCGTCGAGGTTTTGCAGGAGGATCGGGCCTTCCAGGGTCAGGTTTTTCACCACTTCCACTGACACTTCGGTTTCCCCGGAGCAATCGGTGGCGTGCCCGGCGATTTCGCCGTTGCCCTGCTGGGCGTGCATGTCGCCCATGTAGACCCCGGCCCCCGGCACTTTCACCGGGCAGATCAGCACGCAACCCTCGCGGATCGAGTTGGTGTCCATGTGGCCGTCGGTCTTGGCCGCGTGCAGCTCTTCGCGGGTCATGCCGAAACGGTGCGCAGCGTTGATCAGGTACTGGCCGAAGTCGGCGCAGTTGTGCGAATCGGGCAAGTCTCGCGACGGCATGGTGCCGATGTTGCCAAGGAACGGCCGCATGTGCGCGGCGACACCCGGGATGTCGGCGCGGGCCAGGGACAGAATCGAGTGCTGGGCGGCGAATTCCGGCAGTGCCGACATTTCGGAAGCCTTGCCGGCCAGCTGGTTGGCGATGTCCTGGTTGACTGTCAGGCTGACCTGGTTCTGCGCATCGAAGACGATCACATAACCATGGCTGAAGCGGAACGCGCTGACTTCGGCATCGCAGTGATTGCAGCGAATCGAGTCCTCGCCGATGCCTTCGACGTGGCTGGCCGGGTGTTCGGTGCCGCACTTGGCGCAGAACTTGGCAACGAACGGATCGCCGTTGTATCGCCCTTCGACGAAGGACATGACCCCGGACGACGTGGCCAGGGAGGTGACGCGCATGCTTTTGATCTTGATCGCCACGGCATCGCCGACTTCAGCGCCGGCAATGGCCACCGGTTGCGTCACTTCATGGCCGCCCTCGAACGCCGGGGTGATCATCGGCCCCCAGCAGCCCGGCGGCGTGCCGGTGATCAGGGTGCCGCCATCGGCCAAAGGGCCGAGCATCGGCTGGCTTGGGCCGATGATGCCGTGGGTGTATTGGTCGACCCGCAGGCGAACGACCGGCGTGGCGTTGAGGGTGGTGTCAGGAACAGGCGTTGTCATTGTGGTCCCCTTGGAAATCAGGAGCGAACGGCCGCCGGCTGGGGCAGCCCGGGAAGGGTCAAACAGCCTGCACAGTTCAGCGCAGGTTTGTATCTGCTCTGTGTTCGGGGGTGGTGGGGAATTGCGGGGGACTGTATCCGGGGGCCACATAGATACTTTGTGATACACGCAATCCCTGTGGGAGCGGCGGTGCGACGATTCGACTTGCTCGCTCCCACAGGGGACTTTCGTCGCCTGAGGCCCGCGCACACGGCCCCACAACTAGACTTAATTCACCCAGGACACGCTTCCCGTCCTGTTCATTCCCACGACCACCGCCCACGACGAACACCGCCGCTGGACCGTGATCCTGCAATAGGAGCACACGTGATGGACGAGGCCAGACTCAATGATTTCATGGGCAAACTGGTCAATGACATGGGCGGCGCGGCGATGCTGGCCAATGTCATCCTCGGCGAAGAGCTCGGTCTGTACCGGGCCATGGCCGACAGCCAGCTGATCAGCCCCGAAGCGCTCGCCGGCAAGACCGGCTGCAACCCAAGGCTGGTGCGCGAATGGCTCAGCGCCCATGCCGCCTCCGGTTACATGGAGCACAGCGACGGCCAGTTCCGCCTGCCCGAAGAACAGGCCCTGGCGCTGGCCATCGAGGATTCGCCGGTGTACATCGCCGGGGGCATTGGCGTGGTGGCGTCGTTTTTCCATGACAAGGACAAACTGGTCAAGGCCATGCGCGGCGACGGCGGCCTACCCTGGGGCGATCACCATCCGTGCATGTTCAGCGGCACCGAACGCTTCTTCCGCCCCGGCTACAAGGCGCACCTGATCAGCGAATGGCTGCCGGCCCTCGACGGCGTGGTGGCCAAGCTTGAGGCCGGGGCGAAAGTGGCGGACATCGGCTGCGGGCACGGCGCCTCGACGGTGATCATGGCCCAGGCGTTTCCCAGGTCAACGTTCGTCGGTTTCGACTACCACGCGCCCTCCGTTTCCGTCTCCACCCAGCGCGCGGAAGAAGGCGGCGTCTGCGACCGGGCAAGTTTTTTCCGCGGCACGGCGAAGGACTATCCCGGTGAGGACTACGACCTGATCTGCTATTTCGATTGCCTGCACGACATGGGCGATCCGGTGGGCGCGGCGAAACATGCCTATGAGTCGCTCAAGCCCGACGGCACGGTGTTGCTGGTGGAGCCGTTCGCCAACGATGCCCTGGATGACAACATCAATCCGGTGGGGCGGTTGTTTTATGCGGCGTCGACCTTTATCTGCACGCCGAACTCGTTGTCCCAGGAGGTCGGGCTCGGGCTGGGTGCGCAGGCGGGTGAGGCGCGGTTGCGCCAGGTGTTCACCGAGGCCGGGTTCTCCAGTTTCCGCCGGGCGACGCAGACGCCGTTCAACCTGATCCTGGAGGCCCGCAAATAACCCTGACGATTACCGCTCCCCCTGCAGGAGCTGCCGAAGGCTGCGATCTTTTGATCTTGTTCTTTGAAAATCAAAAGATCGCAGCCTCGTTGCACTCGACAGCTCCTGCAAGGGTGTGGCGTGGCGATGCTAATCTGCGTGTACTCAAGGAGTGCTGAACATGCTCGACCACCACATCCACGACCAGCTCGACCGCCTCCAGCAACTCATGACCGATGAGCCGTTCGTGGTCCTGACCGGGGCCGGGATCAGCACGCCGTCGGGCATTCCGGATTATCGCGACAACCAGGGCGTGCGGCGTGGCCGGCAGCCGATGATGTATCAGGAATTCCTCTGCGCCCCCGAATCCCGCCGTCGCTACTGGGCCCGGGCGATGCTCGGCTGGCCGCGGGTGCGTCAGGCCCGGCCGAACGTGGCCCACGACACCCTCGCCCGCCTGCAGAGCACCCGCCGGATCAGCGCCCTGATCACCCAGAACGTCGACACCCTGCACGACCAGGCCGGCAGCCACGATGTGATCGAACTCCACGGCAGCCTGCACCGGGTGCTGTGCCTGGACTGCGGCCAACGCAGCGAGCGCGATTCGATCCAGCAATTGATGGAGGCGCAGAACCCGTACCTGGCCGGCATCGACGCGGTGCAGGCGCCGGACGGCGATACGCTGCTCGATGCCGCTTTCGAAGCACGCTTTCAGGTCCCGCAGTGCCCGCAGTGCAAGGGGGAACGGATGAAACCGGATGTGGTGTTCTTCGGTGAGAACGTGGCCCAGGAAACGGCGACCAAGGCGATGGCTGCGGTGGAAAAGTCCGCCGGGCTGCTGGTGGTGGGTTCGTCACTGATGGCCTATTCGGCATTTCGCCTGTGCCGGGCGGTGGTGGACCAGGGCAAGCCGTTGCTGGCGATCAACCTCGGCAAGACCCGGGCGGATGAGATGATGAATCTGAAAATCGAAGGCTCGTGCGAGCAGCTTTTGCCATTGTTGGCACAACGCCTCAACAACTGACGGAACCGAATCCCCTGTGGGAGCGGGTAATGGTGATCAGGTCATGAAAGTTGTTGGCCGAAGTTCTCTTCTTTAAGTACATCAAACAACGCCTGCGCCGCCGCCGACAGTTCGCCCCCCGGCAAGGTCAGCACACCAAGCGCCCTCTCCACCACCGGGTCGCGCAGAGTTATGCAGCGCGCACCCAGTTCGCGCATCTGCCCCGCGCACAAGGCCGGTACGGCGCTCACACCCAGCCCGCTGGCGACCATGCGCCCGACCGTCGCCAGTTGATGGCTTTCGAACTCCACCGGCAACTTCATGCCCCGGGCCTGCAAGTGCTCCTCGAGCATCACCCGCACCGTCGACGGTCGTTGCAGGGTGATGAACGGTTCCTTGAGCAAGGTCTGCCAGTCGATGTCCTGCAGATCGGTCAACGGCGAGTCATGGGGCACCACCGCCACGAACCGGTCGATATAAAGAGGGGTGAATTGCAGCGAAGAACTCATGGTCGGCTCGAACGCCACGCCCAATTCCACCTGGCGATCGCGGACCATTTCCAGCACCTGCTCGTTGATCACGTCGTTGACCGTGACGTTGACGTTCGGATAACGCGCGCGGAAGGTCTTGAGCATCGGCGGCAGCAGGTTGCCGGCGAACGACGGCATCGCCGCCAGGGTCACGCGGCCGCGCTGCAGGGTGAAACGCTGGCGCAATTCGTCCTCGGCATTGTCCCAGTCGGCAATCAGGCGGCGCGCCAGCGGCACCAGGGCCTCGCCCTCGGCGGTCAGTGTCACGTTGCGCGTGTTGCGGGTGAACAAGCGCCCGCCCAGGCCCTCCTCCAGCGCCTTGATGGTCAGGCTCAGGGCCGATTGCGACAGGTGCAGGCGCTCGCACGCCACGGCGAAACTCAGGCTCTGGGCCACGGCGAGGAAGGCGCGGATCTGCTTGACGGTCATCTCGCTTCGCTCAAGTTGTAAGCTGCTAGCTTTAAGCTGCAAGTTTAAGGCAGCGGTTTATTGAGTTTTATCTATTAATCATCCTTAAAAATCAACTTAACAAATTAATCTTACAGCGAGACACTCAACCCCATACGGCTAGCCAGCCGCCCACAAAGAATAAAAGAGGTGCATATGGCAGGTTTCGACAAGCGCGTGAGTTCCTACGAGGAAGCGCTGGCAGGTCTTGAAGACGGCATGACCGTGATCGCCGGTGGCTTCGGTCTGTGCGGCATCCCGGAAAACCTGATCGCCGAGATCAAGCGCAAGGGCACTCGCGACCTCACCGTGGTCTCCAACAACTGCGGCGTCGACGGTTTCGGCCTCGGCGTCCTGCTGACCGACCGCCAGATCAGCAAAGTGGTGGCCTCCTACGTCGGCGAGAACAAGCTGTTCGAAGACCAACTGCTCAAGGGCGAAATCGAAGTCATCCTGACCCCGCAAGGCACCCTCGCCGAAAAAATGCGCGCGGGCGGCGCCGGCATCCCGGCCTTCTTCACCGCCACCGGCGTCGGCACCCCGGTTGCCGAAGGCAAGGAAGTGCGTGAATTCAATGGCCGCAAGTACCTGATGGAAGAGTCCATCACCGGTGACTTCGCCATCGTCAAAGGCTGGAAAGCCGACCATTTCGGTAACGTGGTCTACCGCCACACCGCCCAGAACTTCAACCCGCTGGCCGCCACCGCCGGCAAGATCACCGTGGTCGAAGTCGAAGAAATCGTCGAACCCGGCGAGCTGGACCCGACGCAGATCCACACCCCTGGCATCTACGTCGACCGGATCATCTGCGGCACCTTCGAGAAGCGCATCGAACAGCGCACCGTACGCAAGTGATCCCCTGCCCCCGGACCGAATGAAGGAATAACAACAATGGCACTTTCCCGCGAACAAATGGCTCAGCGCGTCGCCCGCGAACTGCAGGACGGCTTCTACGTGAACCTGGGCATCGGCATTCCGACCCTGGTCGCCAACTACATCCCCGAAGGCATGGAAGTCATGCTGCAATCGGAAAACGGCCTGCTGGGCATGGGTCCGTTCCCGACCGAAGACACCATCGATGCCGACATGATCAACGCCGGCAAGCAAACCGTGACCGCGCGCATCGGCGCGTCGATCTTCTCCTCGGCCGAATCCTTCGCGATGATTCGCGGCGGCCATGTCGACCTGACCGTGCTGGGCGCCTTTGAAGTGGATGTGCAAGGCAACATCGCTTCGTGGATGATCCCCGGCAAGCTGGTCAAGGGCATGGGCGGCGCGATGGACCTGGTGGCCGGCGCGGAAAACATCATCGTGATCATGACCCACGCGTCCAAGGACGGTGAGTCCAAGCTGCTGTCTCAGTGCAGCCTGCCGCTGACCGGCGCCGGCTGCATCAAGCGCGTGCTGACGGACCTGGCGTACCTGGAAATCGAAAACGGCGCGTTCATTCTCAAGGAGCGTGCACCGGGTGTCAGCGTCGAGGAGATCGTCGCCAAAACCGCCGGTAAACTGATCGTGCCGGACCACGTTCCGGAAATGCAGTTCGCCGCCCAGTGAGGAATGATTCCATGCAAGAAGTCGTGATTGTTGCCGCCACGCGTACCGCGATCGGCAGCTTCCAGGGTTCCCTGGCCAATGTGTCCGCGGTGGACCTTGGCGCTGCGGTGATCCGTCAGTTGCTGGCGCAAACCGGCCTGAACCCGGCCGAAGTCGATGAAGTGATCATGGGCCAGGTGTTGACCGCCGGCGCCGGGCAGAACCCTGCGCGCCAGGCCTCGATCAAGGCCGGGCTGCCGGTCGCCGTGCCGGCCATGACCCTGAACAAGGTCTGCGGCTCGGGTCTCAAGGCCCTGCACCTGGCCACCCAGGCCATCCGTTGCGGCGACGCCGACGTGATCATCGCCGGCGGCCAGGAAAGCATGAGCCTGGCCAACTACGTGATTCCCGGCGCCCGCACCGGCCTGCGCATGGGCCACTCGCAGATCGTCGACACCATGATCAGCGATGGCCTGTGGGATGCGTTCAACGATTACCACATGGGCATCACCGCCGAAAACCTGGTGGATAAATACGGCATCACCCGCGAACAGCAGGATGCCTTCGCCGCCGCTTCGCAGCAAAAAGCCACGGCCGCCATCGAAGCAGGGCGTTTTGCCGATGAGATCACGCCGATCCTGATTCCGCAGCGCAAGGGCGATCCGCTGTCCTTCGCCACCGACGAGCAACCACGGGCCGGCACCACCGCCGAATCCCTGGGCAAGCTCAAGCCGGCCTTCAAGAAGGACGGCTCGGTGACCGCCGGCAACGCCTCGTCGCTCAACGACGGTGCCGCCGCCGTGATCCTGATGAGCGCGGACAAGGCCAAGGCCCTTGGTCTGCCAGTCCTGGCAAAAATTGCTGGCTACGCCAATGCCGGCGTGGACCCGGCGATCATGGGCATCGGCCCGGTATCGGCCACGCGCCGTTGCCTGGACAAGGCCGGCTGGTCGATCGACCAGCTTGAGCTGATTGAGGCCAATGAAGCCTTCGCCGCACAATCGCTGGCCGTGGCCAAGGACCTGGAATGGGATCTGGACAAGGTCAACGTCAACGGCGGCGCCATCGCCCTCGGCCACCCCATCGGTGCCTCGGGCTGCCGCGTGCTGGTGACGCTGCTGCATGAAATGATCAAGCGTGACGCCAAGAAAGGCCTGGCCACACTGTGCATCGGTGGTGGTCAGGGCGTGGCTTTGGCGATCGAGCGAGCGTAAAGCGTTCAACAGACTGCGCGGGGACCCACGAAGAGCCGTCGCAGGCTGGAAAAACACCCGGTGCACCTTTGGTGACACCGGGTTCTTTTTTGTCTCCCTGTAGGAGCTGCCGCAGGGGGTCAGCGGTTCAACCCAGGAACTGCAGGATCAACCAGGCATTGGCCCCGCTGATCACCACGAACACCCCCCACGCCAGCAGCCGCGTCGGCAGGCGGTTCACAAACACGCCCATGAGCTTTTGATCGTTAGTCATGCGAATCAGCGGATACAGCGCGAACGGCAGTTGCAGACTCAGCACCACCTGACTCAACACCAGCAACTTGCCCACCGCATCATCCCCCATCAGCCAGACACCGATGAACGCCGGGATCAGCGCCAGTCCGCGGGTGATCAGGCGCCGTTGCCAGCAGGGCAATCGAAGATTCAGGAAGCCCTCCATGATCACCTGGCCGGCGATGGTGCCGGTGAAGGTCGAACTCTGTCCCGAGGCCAGCAGCGCAACGCCAAACAGAATGCTGGCCAGCGCCCCGCCCACCAACGGATCGAGCAAGTGATAGGCGTCCTGGATGTCGACCACGTCGGTGTGCCCGGTCTTGTGAAACGCGGCGGCCGCGAGGATCAGGATCGCCGCATTGACCAGCAGCGCCAGGGCCAGGGAGCCGATGGTGTCGATGCGCGCCAGCTTCACCGCGTCCTGTTTGCTGGCCTGGTCCTTGCCGATCAGGCGGGTCTGGACGATCGAGGTGTGCAGGTAGAGGTTATGCGGCATCACCGTGGCGCCGAGAATGCCGATGGCCAGGTACAGCGGCGCGGCATCGGCGATGGCCGACAGTGACGGGGTGAAGCCCTGGGCGACATCCGGCCAGAACGGTTTGATCAGCAGCAGTTCGACGAAGAAACACGCGCCGATGGTGGCGACCAGCACCAGCATGATTGCTTCCAGACGGCGGAAGCCGCGGTTTTGCAGGGCCAATACCAGCAAGGTGTCGAACGCGGTCAGGGCGATGCCGAAGGTCAGCGAGCAACCCAGCAGCAGATGGAACGCCAGGGCGCAGCCGAGCACTTCGGCGAGGTCGGTGGCGATGATCGATATCTCCGCCAGCGCCCACTGGGTGCGCGCCGTGCGTGTGCTGTAGCGCTCGCGGCACAGTTGCGCCAGATCGCGCCCGGTGGCGATGCCCAGCCGCGAACACAAGCACTGCACCACCATCCCCGCCAGGCTCGCCAGCAGCACCACGAACAGCAGGCTGTAGCCAAACCGCGACCCGGCCTCGATGGCCGTCGCCCAGTTGCCCGGGTCCATGTAGCCGATGGACACCAGCAAGCCGGGCCCGGCGAAGCGCAGGACACGTTTGAAAAATGACGCACGGGGATCGACGGCAACACTGCCCGCGACTTCCGGCGGGCAGAACGGTGCGGTACCGACTTTGGGCAAACTGAATTTCACGCGGTGGTCCATCAACAGGTGGGGAGGTGGCCAGATTAGACGGTTCGGAGCGGGTGTAACACCCTATGTATCGGCTATTGACTCACACACCTGCAGGAGCACGGCTTGCCGGCGAAAGCGGTGTGTCAGGCAGCCAATGACTCAGAGGGCTGACGTCTTCGCGAGCAAGCTTCGCTCCTGCAGAGAGATTTTTGTATACAAAACAATGAAACCTTTGGAGCAATTGATCGCTCGCAATGTTAACGTTGAGCTCTGACACAAATGGAGACATACGCGTGCTGATGCTCAAACTGCTGGTGATTCCGGGTTTCCTGCTGCTGATTTCCCTGGCGGGCAAGCGCTGGGGGCCGAGCGTGGCGGGCTGGTTGTCGGGGTTGCCGGTGGTGGTCGGGCCGATTCTGTTTTTCCTCGCCATCGAACAGGGCGAAATGTTCGCGGCGCAATCGGCACTGGCGGCGCTGTCGGCGATGTTCGCGATGATTTCCTTCTGCGTGACCTACGCCCAGGTCGCGCAACGCACCGGATGGCCGCTGGCGCTGACGGTTTCGCTGTCGGTGTGGGCGCTGGTCGCCGTGGTGCTGTCGCTGATCCCGCCGTCGCTGACGGTCTCGGTAATCGCCGCCGCCACCGCCCTGCTGGCCTCGCCCTATCTGTTCCCCTCGGTTCAACCGATTTCGTCCGGCCCGACGCCCAAGTCCGACAAATTGCTGCTGCGCATGGTCGCCGGTGCCCTGCTGACCCTGGCCGTAACCTTGCTCGCCAGCACCGTCGGCGATCGCTGGAGCGGACTGCTCGCCGTGTTCCCGGTGCTGGGCAGCGTGATGGCGGTGTTCTCCCAGCAGACTCGAGGACCTGCGTTTACCGCCGCCCTGCTACGTGCAACCGCCACCGGCATGTACTCGTTCTCGGCGTTCTGCCTGGTGCTGGCATTGGCGCTGCCGAGCATGGGCATGAGCGCTTTTGTGCTTGGCGTAGCGGTGTCCGTGGCGATGCTCGGCGTGACCAAACGCCTCCTGGCCCGCCCTGCACCGTCGATGGCCAAGGCTCAATGACTCATTCGATCATTTCGCACGAGTAGCCCAACAACTCCGTACGTCAATCGAACAGGTTTCCCTCAACATCAGCCTCAGTTCCTACCCCACTACTGACTGAGGCCCACACCATGAAATTCTTTTTCCACCCTTCGCCTAACCCGATGAAAGTCGCCCTGCTGCTCGAAGAACTGCAAACGCCCTACGAGCTGATCGGCGTCGACACCTTCAAGGGCGAGCAGCACCTGCCGGCCTTCCTGGCCATCAACCCGAACGCCAAGGTGCCGGCGCTGGTCGACGGCGACGCCACGGTGTTCGACTCCCAGGCGATCCTGCTGCACCTGGCGCAAAAGCATCAGCGCTTCCTGCCGACCAGCGCCGCCGGCAACGCCGAACTGCTGTCGTGGCTGATGTTCATCGCCACCGGCCTGTCGCCCTTCTCCGGCCAGGCCGTGCACTTCCTGCATCACGCGCCGGAAGATTTGCCCTACGCTAAAAACCGCTATTTCAAGGAAGTCGAACGCCACTATCGCGTGCTCGACCAGCGTCTTTCCGAGCATCAATACCTGGCCGGCGATAGCTACAGCATTGCCGACATGGCTCTCTGGGGCTGGGCCAACTACGCGCCGTACATCCTCGGCGAGAACGGTCTGGCGGCCTACCCGAACGTCAAGCGCCTGTTCGACGAAATCAGCGCCCGCCCGGCCGCTCAACGTGCCCTGGGCCTGAAAGAAAAACTGGTGCTCAAAGCCGAATTCGACGAAGAAACCCGTCGCAACCTGTTCCCGCAAAACCAGGCGTAATCCACAGCTTCGCGCATTGCCAGGTGATGAAATGAGTGAACAAATCGCGTTTATCGTCTATCTGCCGTCCAAGCCTGAACGCTTCGCCGAAACCCGCGAACGCCTGCTGGACGTCGTGCACCAGATGTCGGCCGAGCCTGACTTCGTCAACACCTGGGTGCACCAGCTCCAGGATGATCCGTACACGCTGGTGCTGTACGAAACCTGGAACTGCAGCAAGGAAGATTTCATCGCCCGTCACCTGAGCAAGCCCTATCGCCAGGAATACGAGCGGCTGCTGCCGGAGCTGCTGGCCAGCGAACGCCGGATCGAGTTTCTGGACGTGATCAAGAGCTATCCGGTGCGGCGAGAAGTGTGATTGCACGAGCCCAGGTGACGAGGAAGTTTCTCTCGTCACTTGGGCTTTGTGTTTTTTGAGGTCCTACAAAGGCGGGCGAATGGCTAGAAATCGAGGATTTTTCCCACAGTTTTTTCGGGTTGGTCGTCGGAAGCGGGATGTCTAGGATTCGATTTGTGGCTTGACCGACCTGCTTCATCCCAGCGGAGGCGACAGCACGCCACATCCCCATTAGACTCTTGCACATTGATCCTGGAGATCACGATGAGTACCCCGCTTTCCCCCATGGTTTCCGAGTTCGAAACGGAAGAACAGGCCGCCAGCTACGATCGCTGGTTCCGCGCCAAGGTGCAGGCTTCGCTGGATGATCCGCGACCCAGCATCCCTCACGATCAAGTGATGGCTGAAATGAGAGTCCTTCTGGAGGCACTGCGCGACAAGCGCAATGCCGGTTGAGTGGAGGCCCGAGGCGCGGGCTGAACTACGAAAAATCCTGACTTACATTGGCGGTCTCAATTCCAGAGCAGCAATCGAGCTGTTCCAAAGCATTGAAATCGCTACATCTGCCCTCCTTGAGCATCCCTATCTCTATCGGCCGGGCCGAGTACCTGGAACAAGGGAGATCGTCGTGCACCCCAATTATCTGGTGATTTACCAGATTACGGATCAAATCGAGGTTGTCAGTGTTGTACATGCAAGACAGGAATACCCATCAACCTGAAGATCCATGACCATCCGTTAGCCCACGCTGGAACACATCAAACCGCCACGGGATGATCGCCCCCCATCGCGCAACCATCCCTGGAGATTCCGAATGTCTCGTCGCAAATGCGCTGCCGAGCAACAATGGCGCAAGCGGCACCAGCAAGCCCTATTGCCAGGAATACGAGCGGCTGCTGCCGGAGCTGCTGGCCAGCGAACGCCGGATCGAGTTTCTGGACGTGATCAAGCGTTATCCGGTGCGGCGGGAGGTTTGATTGCACGAGCCCAGGTGACGAGGAAGTTTCTCTCGTCACCTGGGCTTTGTGTTTTTTGAGGTCCTACAAAGGCGGACAAATGGCCAAAAATCGAGGATTTGTCCCACAGGATTTTCCGGTTGGCCGTCGGAAGCTCGAGGCGTAGCGTCAACGTTCCAAATCAAGCAACAGAAGGCCCCAACCAGCACCCCGGAAGCTCGACCTCATACGTCAAGGATCGACCGTTGTGGCGCAGTACGCTGTTCTAAAACGCTAATTGCCAAGCGCGCGACAGGTGATGTCATGATCACGTCACATGTCGCATGGAGGTGATCGGTATGCCCGCAGTGACCGAGACGAAGAGCGTCGCCAGAAAGCCGACCGAGGTGTTGTTACGAGGCCGCAGAGGTGAGACGCGCATGACAATCATCCGATACACGCAGGAAGGCTTTGACCTCAACGACGTCAGGGAAATGCTCTCCACGTCAACGTTGTACATGGAGTACGGCCTCGTCCAACGCATAACGGGCAAATCCCTCAGGACAGTCCAGCGCCTGGCAAAGGGAACCAGACCGGTTCGACTGAACGAGCAGCAGAGCACCATGGCGTTTCAGTACGCGCGGGCTCTGGAACATGCCAGTGAGGTTTTCGGCAGCCAGCAGTTGGCGGAAGACTGGCTGAAGAAACCTTGCAAATACCTGGACGGAAATGTCCCGCTGGAACTGGTCGGCAATTCGCTGGGTTTTCAGGCAGTGGAGGATTATCTGACCGCAATCGAGCACGGGGTCTATCAATGACCCCTTTGCCCTGGGACGGGAAATGGCATGCATGGCGCCTGGATCGCCAGGTCTTCAAGGAAACCTGGGACAGCGGTCTGGGCTCACGGCAAACCGGTGGTCGATGGAGCCCACCCGGACGCCGGGGTATCTACGCTTCGGCCGATCCATCCACCGCCATCCTTGAGGTCGCAGCGCACACCGGCTTCGATAGCCTGGACCGGGTGCCTTACGTTTTGACCTGTTTCGAAATCATCGACGCCCGCCTCATCAAGGTTATCCAGCCAGAGGACGTTCCCAACCCCAACTGGCTTGTACCGTCCCTACCCTCGCCCAATCAGCAGCAGTTCGCAGATGAATTGCTGACCGAACATCCTTTCGTGTTAATCCCGTCCGCGGTTACCCGCCATTCATGGAATCTGCTCGTGAGCTGCGATTTGGCCGCAAGCCACTTCAGGCTGGTTTCCCAAGAGCGTTTTGGTCTCGATACCCGATTGATCAAGTGAACCGCTCCATCCGTAAGCCCACGCTGGAACACATCAAACCTCCATGGGATGATCGCCCCCCATCGCGCAACCATCCCTGGAGATTCCGAATGTCACTGTTGAGTAAAAAAGCCGTTGCCCTGCTGCTGGCGGCGACTGCCACTTTGGGGGCTCTGAATGTGCAGGCGGCGGCCAAGGCCAAGGAGGCGCCGGTGCAGAAGGTCTCGATGCTCGACGGCAAATTCACCTTCACCCTGCCCAAGGGCTTCGTCGCCAATGCGCTGCCGAGCAACAATGGCGCGAGCGGCACCATGTACGCCAACGAGACCACCAAGACGGTGGTGATCGCCGCGCAGAACAGTCTGCCGGAAGGCACCACGGTCAAGGACAACGACGGCGCCTTTCTCGATGGCACCGTGGCCGACTTCGATGCGGCGCAGCGCAAGGCATTGCCCGACTACAACAAACTCAGCGAAAAGAGTCTGACCCTCAAAGGTAGCGGCCTGGGTGTGCGTCAGGTCGACAGCACCGCCACCCAGGGCGGCGGCATGACCCTCAACACCACGCTGATGGCCGCCTCCGGCACCCACATGACGGTGATTCAGGTCATTTCCCGCCCTGGCGACATGGCGGCCCACGAGACGCTGATCAAGCAGATCGTCAGCGGCAAATAGGTTTCAGGGATTGAGGCGTTGCAACCAGGCGCTCAAGTCCTGAAGCTCTTCGGCACTGATGTTGTGACCGACACCCTGATAGGCGTGAAACTCCGGTTCCAGTGACACGCTCTGCAACAGGCTGTTGGCTTCGGTGCCGTCGCTGAACGGCAGACGTTTGTCCGCTGTGCCATGACCGATGAAGATCGCCAGCGACTGGCGTTTTTCATCCGGTCTCAATTCGGATCTGAGCACCGGCAGAATTCGTCCGCTCAAGGCGGCGATCCCACCCACCGCTTCGGGATGGCGCAGCGCAACTTCGTAGGACATGATCGCGCCCTGGCTGAATCCCACCAGATATACCTTGTCAGGGTCGGTGTGATATTTCTGCGCGGCCTTTGCGATGAAGTCCAGCAGCAACTGGCCGCTGGTCTTCAGATCATCGGTCTCTCCGTTGTAGGCACCCTCGCCCTTCTTGCGAAACCACTGATAACTGCCCTCCTCCAGCACCATCGGCGCCCGCACCGACAGATAGGTGTAGGACGCGGGCAGTTCATCCTTCATGCCGAACAGATCCTGCTCGTTACTGCCGTAACCGTGGAGGAAAATCACCAGGGGCTGGTCGCGGGAATCGGGGGTGGTCTGCTCGAGGTACTTGAGCGGCAGATCGGTTTGCAGCGGGGTTTGGGCGTGGACAGCGGCGGACGCCAGCAGCGTGAGCAGAGCAAGAAACTTCAGCATGGGCCTTCCTTCACAGTGCGCAGGATTCGGGACTGAGCCTAACACCTCTCAGCGCCGATGCGCTGCTGTCTGATCGTTCCCACGCTTCGCGTGGGAATGCCGCAAGGAACGCTCCGCGTTCCTGCGGATCAATCGTTGATCAGTTTGCCCGCCCGAATCGGCTGACGCCCCGCCACTTTCGCCTGCCACGTCCCCGGCTGGGTATAGCGCCCGCGATCGATCGCAAACAGCACGCCGCTGGTACCCGCCCGCACGGTGGTGATCTTGTCGCTCAGCGGGTCGACCACTTCGAACAGGGCATCACCCTTCTCCACCCAATCACCGGCCTGGCGCAGGAAGCTGACCACGCCGTGGTGCGGTGCGAAGAGATACTCGGTGCCCTCGAACGGCATGCCTTCGCAGCACTCCTGCGGCGCTGCTGGCCAGTCACCCGCAATGAATCCCTGTTCGGCGAGAAAACCCAGAATCGCTTCGCAGTTGGCCTGGGCCTGATCGACGCGGGTGTCGCCCATGCTGCCCAGCTCCAGGGTGGTTGCCAGGTTGGCCGGTGGAATCGCAGCGTTGGGGAACGCGCGGGCCAGGCGCAGCCATGGCGAGGAGCAGGACTCGTCGAAGGAACTGCCACCGGAGTCCTCGCACAGCAATGCCACGCCGGCTTTCAGGCGCGCTGCCAGGGACTGCCATTGCGGCCAGTGCTGGGGCAAGGCGTAGACGTGGATCGCCGCATCGAAATCGCAATGCAGGTCAAGAGTGATGTCGGCGTCGCAGGCATGGCGCAGCAACAGGCGATGCATGGCTTCCAGCTGTGAGGCCGGAGCTGGCAGATCGTCGAGCACCTGGCCCATGGTCTGGCGGATCAGCGTTATGTTGGCCTCGGCATCGCTGCCCAGGCGATCACCGATCAACTGCCCCACCGGGGCGCTGAGCTCGACGAATGCGCGATTGAAGTTCTTGCCACTGCCGAGCTCGAAACGGCCCATGTGGCTGCCTTGCAGATGCTGGTCGAGACCGATGGGGTTGGCCACCGGCACCAGCTCGATCACGCCTTGCAACTGGCCCTGGCTTTCCAGCTCGGCCAGGCGTTTTTTCAGTTCCCAGGCGGTACGCATGCCGGGCAGTTCATCGGCGTGCAGGCTGGCCTGGATGTAGACCTTGCGAGTGCCGCTGCCGTAGCGAAATACGCTGAGGGTGCGCTCGGTGCCCAGATGGCTCCAGGGCAGAGGATGGTCGATGCGTTGCATGGGGAGAGAGCTCCTGAGCTTGCTGTAGGAGCTGTCGAGTGAAACGAGGCTGCGATCTTTCGACCTTGAAGAGCAAGATCAAAAGATCGCAGCCTGCGGCAGCTCCTACACCTAAGGTGTATTAATGCCCGTACACGTCAAAGTTGAAGTACTTGTCCTGCACTTGCTTGTACTTGCCGTTGGCGCGGATTTCGGTGATGGCGGTGTTGAATTTGTCCGCCAGTTCCTTGTCGCCCTTGCGCACGGCGATGCCGGCGCCGCCGCCGAAGTATTTCGGGTCTTCATAGGTCGGACCTACGAAAGCGAAGCCTTTACCGGCGTCGGTCTTCAGGAAACCTTCGTCCAGGTTGACCGAGTCAGCCAGCAGCGCGTCGATGCGGCCGGAGACCATGTCCAGGTTGGCTTCCTGCTGGGAGCCGTAACGCACCAGCTCGATACCGGCCGGGACCAGTACGTCGGTGGCGAAGCGGTCGTGGGTACTGGCGCGCAGCACACCGACTTTCTTGCCCTTGAGCTCGGTCAGCGGATCCTTGATGTCGGTGCCTTCCTTCATCACGAAACGCGCCGGGGTGTGGTAGTACTTGATGGTGAAATCGACGTTCTTCTTGCGGTCGTCAGTGATGGTCATGGACGACAGGATGGCGTCGATCTTCTTGACCTTCAGGGCCGGGATCAAGCCGTCAAACTCTTGCTCGACCCAGGTGCACTTCACTTTCATCTGCTCGCACAGCGCGTCACCGATATCGACGTCGAAACCGGTGAGTTTGCCGTCAGGGGTTTTCATCGAGAACGGTGGGTAACCGGCCTCGATACCGATGCGGATCGGCTTGGCGTCGTCGGCCACGGCGGTCAGGGACAACATCGACAGTGCCAGGGCACCGAACATCACTAGCTTCTTCATTTATAACTCCTGTGTACGGAGGCTTTTTGTTGGCAGCTTTATAAACAACTTTCGGCCGTTTGCTTGTGGCGGGTAGGACCGAAGAGGCCGGCAGTCTAGAGCGGCTGGTGCGGGGTAAATTATTCTGACGCGACAAATACGTACAGAAACTGGCCGGATCCGCGATATCCATTCCCGTGTATCAGTCGAACCCGATTTTCAGAAAAGACCTACACGCAATCGAGCATATTCCGACTGAAGAGTCGCGCTGGCGAGGGGCCGCTTTTTGCTGCACATTGACTGCCCGCCTGCCCACGCAAGAGTAGCCCCCATGCCCGAGTTGAACCTGATCCAGCACCACCCCGCCGAGGGTCCCAGCGCCATTGCCCTGTGGGCGGCTTCCCGCGGGCTGACGCTGAATGTTTTCCGCGCCGACCTGGGTGAGTTGCCCGGGGCCAGTGCAGCACCGGCGATTGTCTTGGGCGGGCCCTATGAGTCCAATGGCGGGCCGGCATGGCTGCAAGCCGAGCGTCAGTGGCTGGCGAGCAGCCTGGAACAAGGCGCGGCGGTGTTCGCCATCTGCCTGGGCGCGCAGTTGCTGGCGCTGAGCCTGGGCGGCAATGTGCGGCGCATGGCGCGGACCGAAACCGGCTGGACCGAGGTGAGGTTCAGCGATGGTCAGGCGCTGAACGTGCTGGAGTGGCACGAGGACGCCATCGATCTGCCGCCGGGCGCGCAATTGCTGGCCAGCAGCAAGCAGTGTGAACAGCAGATGTATCGCGTGGGACCGACGCGGGTGGGGTTGCAGTTTCATCCGGAGTGGAATGCGCAGTCGGTGGCCGTGTTGAACGAGCATTTTGCCGAGGAGTCGCCGCTGCCTCGCGGGGAGCAGGATGGTGCGGCGCATGCTGCGGTTTTTGAGTGGTTGCAGGGGGCGCTGGATGGGTGGTGGGCGGCCTCAGCGGTTCGCTGATCCCACGATGAAGTCCTTTGTGGTGAGGGGTTTTATCCCCTCACCACAGTTGAACAGTGTTGACCGAAATTCAGCATTCGCAACCAATGGCGGCTTTTGCTGGCAGCGCGACACTCAGCTCGAACCCCTCATCCAGCCACCCCGTCACGCCGCCGATCATCTCCTTGACCGGATACCCAAGCGCCGCCAGCCGCACCGCGGCCTTGTTCGCGCCATTACAGTGCGGACCTGCGCAATAGACCACGAATAGGCTGTTCTTCGGGTAATCCGCCAGGGCTTCGGCGATGAGCATTCGCCGTGGAATGTTGATCGCGCCGGGCACATGCCCGCGATCGAACGCCAAAGGCCCGCGCACGTCGATCAGGACAAAATCCACTTCACCCGCCTGCTGGCTGCCATGGACGTCAGAACAATCGGTTTCGAAAGTCAGGCGGTTGCTGAAATGCATCAGGGCGATGGCGGATGGAGCGGCAGGGATTTCGCGAACCAGGCTGGTCATGGGTGTTTCTCCTGAAGGTCGTTGGGTGTGAACAGACTTTATCCGTGCGCCACTTGCCGCTACAGTGGCGGACAAGACACTCACCGGGAACTTTCCGCCAAATGCACTCTGCCCCTGGATTGGTCGCGATTCTGGCCTACGACGGCCTCTGCACCTTCGAGTTCGGCATCGCCGTCGAGATCTTCGGCCTGGCGCGGCCGGAGTTCGAGTTTCCCTGGTACGAACACCAGATCGTCGCCGTCGACCAGGGTCCGATGCGCGCCATGGGCGGCATCCAGGTGTTGGCCGATGGCGGCCTGGAACTGCTCGAACAAGCCCGGACCATCATCATCCCCGGCTGGCGCGACCGTAACGCAGCGGTACCCGAGGCGCTGATCAAAGCCCTGCGTCAGGCCCATGCCCAGGGTGCGCGATTGCTGTCGATCTGCTCGGGGGTATTCGTGCTGGCGGCCACCGGCCTGCTCGACGGGCACGGCGCCACCACGCACTGGCGCTACACCACGGAACTGGCGGAACGTTTCCCCAACATCCAGGTGGACCCGGATGTGTTGTATGTCGATTCGGGCCAATTGATCACCTCGGCCGGCAGCGCTGCCGGCATCGACGCCTGCCTGCACCTGGTGGCGCGGGATTTCGGTACCCAGGTGGCCAACGCCGTGGCGCGGCGCCTGGTGATGTCGCCGCAGCGCACCGGTGGCCAGGCGCAGTTCATTCCCAAGCCGGTCAGTCCTACACCGCGCAGCGATCTTTCCCGCGTGATGCAGTGGGCACGGGAGCGTTTGCATGAACCGCTGGAGGTGCGTGATCTGGCCAGTGAAGCGGCGATGAGCGAGCGCACGTTTCTGCGCAGGTTCACCGAGGCCAGCGGCCAGTCACCCAAGAGCTGGTTGCAGCATGAACGCCTGGGGCGGGCCCGGGAGTTGCTGGAAAGTACCGACCAGAACACCGAGCAGATTGCCGAGCGTTGTGGTTATCGGTCGGTGGAGAGTTTTCGGGTGGCGTTTCGCAGTGTGGTCGGGGTGCCACCCTCGGTGTATCGGGAGCGGTTTGGGCGCGGGGTCAAGGCCATTTCCTGAGGTGTTTTTGAGGGCCCCTTCGCGGGCAAGCCTCGCTCCTACAGGGGGTACGCTGAACCAGTTGGTGCGGGGCGGGGCC
>NZ_JABFMP010000056.1:0-29120 GCF_013359595.1 Pseudomonas sp. C1C7
CTTCCGCCAAATTATGCGTATCGGTGAAATAAACCCGCATCGCCTCCCCCACCTCCTCCCCACTCACCGCAACAATCCGCGCCGCGCCTTTCGCATACACCGCAAACGCCTCCGGAATCGGCTTTCTCACCGCCAGCCCATCGGCAAAGGTGTTCGCCGATTCCGTCTCACGAATCTCCCCCGCCTCGAACGACAATTTCGCGGCCGCCGCGTCGGTCGAGACCACGCCCACGATTTCGGTTTTCAGGCCCAGGGCATCGCGGGCGGCGATGACGGCGCAGATGCCGGAGCCGCAGCCGATGGGGACGTAGAGGGTGTCGAGGTCTGGCGCTGCGGTGAAGAGTTCGAGGGCGTAGGTGGCGACGCCTTTGACCAGTTCGGTGTGGTACGGGGGGACGAGGTAGAGGTTGTGTTGTTGGGCCAGGCGGGCGGCTTCTTCGCGGGCTTCGTCGAAGTCGCGGCCGTATTCGACGACTTCGCCGCCGAAGCCGCGCATGGCGTTGTTCTTTTCTTTTGAGTTGCCTTTGGGGACGACGATGAGTGCGCGCAGGCCCAGGGCGCTGGCGGCGAAGGCCTGGCTTTGGCCGTGGTTGCCGCGGGTGGCGGTGACGATGCCTTTGACTTCGGGGTGGGTGCGTTTGAGCCAGTGCATGAAGGTGATGCCGCCGCGCACTTTGAAAGCACCGGTCGGGGTGTGGTTTTCGTGTTTCACCCAGACGGTGCAGCCCAGGCGTTCGGCGAGCAGCGGCCAGCGGTATTGCGGGGTGGCGGGCATGGCCTGGTAGACCTGGCGGGCGGCTTGCTGGATGTCGTCGAGGGTGAGTGTGTGCATGGCGGGCTTCCTTGAGGTTTTGTTCAGTCTAGGCATGGGCCGGGCAGATGGGCTTTCAGAAAACTGACCTGACTTTTGTGCTCGCTGTTCACTACTATGGAGCGCATGAGCTCTCGAAAACGCCCTCCTTCACCGCCGCAATCTGAACCGGTCCGCCGTGTCGAGGCCGGGTCGTGGGCGATTGAATTGTTGCCCGGGGCGGCTTATGCGACGCGGTATGTGGCGTCGCAGTCGGCGATTGGCTTTGCCTTTGACAGTCAGCGCGGGGTGCATGCGATCGGCAGTGATCGGGTGCTGCCGTTCGATGCGGTGCCCAATGGGCTGGCGTTTGTGCCGGTGGGGTGTGATGTGTTGTCGGAGTCGCCCAAGGGCGGTGAATACCTGCGGGTGTTGCGTACCGATGGGGTGGCGTTGACGGGGGATCGGGCGTTCAACAATCGCATCGATCCGCAGGCGATTGCCTTGGCGTTGCGCATGCGTGGGGCGTTGTTGCGGCCTTCGGTGGAGGATGACTGGGAGGCTTGGGCGCTGGGGTTGGCCGAGCGGGCGCAGGGGGATGAGGTGTTGGCTTTCGGGTCGATTACCGGCAGTCGGATGCGTTTGCTGGATGAGTTTATCGAGGCGGGGCTCGACGGTTCGCTGGGGGTGAAGGCGATGGCGGATTTGTTGGGGTTGTCGGAGGGGTATTTCATGCGGGCGTTCAAGCTGGCGACCGGGCAGAGTCCGCATGGTTATCTGATTGATCGGCGGGTGGCGCGGGCTCGGGCGTTGATGCGGGATTCGAAGGCGACGTTGGCGGAAATTGCGTTGGTGTGCGGGTTTAATTCGCAGGCGCATATGGCGACGGTGTTTCGGCAGAGATTGGGGGTTAGTCCGGGGGAGTTGCGCAAGGCATAGATTTTTGGGGGCTGCTGCGCAGCCCAACGGGGGGGTGCGACGTTTCGACAAGCCCCCTCGCCACAGGGTTCGGCTGCGAAGCAGTCGTGAAATCAGCCACCGCGGTGTTTCAGGCAGACCTTGCATTCAGGTTTTGCGACGGCTTCGCAGCCGAACGCAGGCTTCGCCCGCTGCTACAGGGGTCTCTTCTCCACCGGGTTGAATCGCCTGGCCTGAATCCTGCTTTCTTCAGTGACCAAACGTCGGTGCTGACTATGCGGATGACACTTTTGAAGTGAGCCGCGTCGAAGGGTCGCCCGATAATCGAGGGATCACTGACGACAGGTCGAGGTCAAGCATGACGAGCACTACTACGGAACAGGTCAGCCCCGAAACGCTGCGCAAGGTGATTGTCGCCGCCGGCATTGGCAATTTTGTCGAGTGGTTCGACTTTGCCGTTTATGGCTTTCTGGCCACGACCATCGCTCAGCAGTTTTTCCCCAGCGGTGACGCCAACGCGGCGTTGCTCAAGACCTTTGCGGTGTTCGCGGTGGCGTTTGCGTTTCGCCCGCTGGGTGGGATTTTCTTTGGCATGTTGGGGGACAAGATCGGGCGCAAGCGCACGTTGGCGGCGACGATTTTGTTGATGGCGGCTGCGACGACCTTGATCGGGCTGTTGCCGACCTATGCGGCGATCGGGGTGATGGCGCCAGTGCTGTTGTCGTTGATTCGCTGTGCCCAGGGGTTCTCCGCCGGTGGTGAGTATGCGGGGGCCTGTGCCTATCTGATGGAGCATGCGCCGAACGACAAGCGCGCCTGGTATGGCAGCTTCATTCCGGTGTCGACCTTTGCGGCCTTCGCTTCGGCGGCGGTGCTGGCCTATGCGCTGGAGGCGTCCTTGTCGGCTGAGGCGATGGCGAGTTGGGGTTGGCGCTTGCCGTTCCTGGTAGCGGCGCCTTTGGGGCTGGTGGGGCTTTATCTGCGCTGGAAGCTGGATGAGACCCCGGCGTTCCAGGCGGTGACCGAGGAGCATGATGTCGCGCACTCCCCTCTCAAGGAAACCCTGCGCAATCACGGTGCGGCGATGTGCTATCTGGGCGCGTTCGTGTCGCTGACGGCGTTGTCCTTTTACATGTTCACCACCTACTTCACGACTTATCTGCAGGTGGCCGGCGGCTTGAGCCGGGCGACGGCGTTGCTGGTGTCGTTGATTGCGCTGGTGTTCGCGGCGCTGATTTGTCCGGTGGCAGGGTTGTATTCGGACAAGGTCGGACGGCGCAGGACGGTGATGACGGCTTGCGGGTTGCTGATTGTGGTGGTGTATCCGTCGTTTTTGATGGCCAGTTCCGGGTCGTTTGCGGCGTCGGTGTTCGGGGTGATGTTGCTGGCGACGGGGGCGGTGTTGTGCAACGTGGTGACGGCGGCGCTGCTGTCGGAGACGTTCCCGACGCGCACGCGGTATACGGCTTCGGCGGTGACTTACAACATGGCGTACACGCTGTTTGGCGGGACTGCGCCGTTGATGGCGACGTGGTTGATCAGTACGACGGGGAGCAATTTGTCGCCGGCGTTTTATTTGATGATTGTGGGGGTATTGGGGTTGGTTGGGGGGTTGGCGTTGCGGGAGACTTCGCGGGTTTCGTTGCATGAGGTGGGGAGTGAAGAGAATGGTATTGGGGTGGGTGTAGAGGCCTGAGTTGCCTGGTGAAATCCCTGTAGGAGCTGCCGCAGGCTGCGATCTTTTGATTTTCAAGATCAGAAGATCGCAGCCTGCGGCAGCTCCTACAGGGTTAGGCGGGATGGTTTGCCGCTGTAGGTGTTTGAAAAAAAACAAAATCCCCATGTGTTTCCTTCGTTCTTCCATACGTCGCAGTTCCTCACTGCCCGTTATCGTCGTATGGAGTTCTTCCGATGCCCTCGCCCAAATCCCTGCCCGCCGCGTTGCTTGGCCTGACGCTGGTTTGTCCGGCCCTGGCCGAGGCCGAGGGGTTGGAGTTGGGGCAGGTGTTGATTGGCGGGGAGGATCGTAGCGGCGAGGACCGGTCGGTTGCCGAGGCCGAGGCGCGGTTGGCTGAGGTGCCGGGCGGGACAAACGTGGTGGATATGCGTCGCCCGCTGCAAGGGCGGGTGGCGAGCAATCAGGATGTGCTGGCGTATCAGCCGGGGGTGTATGCCCAGTCTTCGGGCAATGAAGGGGTGAAGATTTCGATTCGCGGCTCGGGGATCAACCGGGCGCCTGGGGCCCATGCTTCGGGGCTGTACACGATGCTCGACGGGCTGCCGCTGACCGGCCCCGGTGGTACGCCTTACGAGTTGCTGGAGCCACTGTGGCTCGATCATGTGGAAGTGCTGCGCGGCGCCAACGGCTTTGATCGCGGTGCCCTGGCGCTGGGCGGAGCCATCGACTACGTCAGCCACACCGGCTACAACTCGCCCAAGTTGCAGGTGCGTTATGCGACCGGCAGCCATGGCTATCAGCAGCGTCAGGTCAGTTCCGGGCAGGTGCTGGGGGACTTCGACTATTACGTGGCGGTGACCGACGCGCAGTCCGACGGCTATCAGGACCACACCGACAGCGAGAGCCAGGGCCTGATCGCCAACTTCGGTTATCGCTTCAATCCGAACCTGGAAACGCGCTTTTACCTGCGCTACCGCGAGACCGACAACGACCTGGCCGGGCGCGTGACCAAGCATTCCATCGAGCACGATCCCCGCGCGGCAAACCCCGCCTATGTGCTGCGCGATGACAGCCGCAAGCAGCCGGGCAGCACCTTTATCGGCAACAAGACGACCTTCTATCTGGATGACGACTCGAGCATTCAGACGGGGCTGGTGTATCACGACTATCCAATGGACCTGCGTGAAGGCCCGAACCGCTTGAAGGTGGCGTACACCGATGTCAGCGGCACCTTCGACTACAAGCGCCGCGACACGCTGTGGGGGATGGAGAGCAACAGCAACGTAGGCTTGCGGGTGACCAAGCACCTGCCGAACGACGGGGCCAGCGAGCGGGTGCGCATTCCCACCGGCAACACCGCCGGTTATGCGCCGGGCACCCACATGCGCAACTTCACCTATCAGGGTTCGGACACGGTGCTGCATGCCGGCAATGACCTGGAGATCGCCGAGGACCTGTGGCTGACGACGGGGCTGGCCGCCATTTATACCCGCCGCGAGAGCGCGGTGACTTACCCCGATGGCGGCGGCAAGACCAGCATGGGCGACTGGGATTACGCGCCGCGGGTGGGGCTGCGTTATCAGCTGACGCCGCAGGTGCAGGTGTTCGGCAACCTCAGCCGCTCGGTGGAGGCGCCGCATCCGTGGTCGCTGATCTACAGCGCCAACCAGCGCTTCCCGGCGGGCAGCGGCCCGGCGACCGGGACTCAGCGCGACCCGATCGAGTTGCAGAACCAGACCGCGACCACCCTGGAGCTGGGTGGCCGTGGCGACAGCGCGATCGGGCAATGGAGCCTGTCCTGGTACTACTCCCAGGTGCGCCATGAGTTGCTGTCGGTGCTGCCGGACGCCAACGCCACCACGCCTTACGAACTCAACGCCAGCCCGACAGTGCATCAGGGGGTTGAGGCCGGTTTGCAGAGCGATCTGTGGGCGGCGGCGGATGGTGGGCGGTTGAGTTTGCGCCAGGCTTATACCTTCAGCGATTTCCACTATCGGGACGATGACCGGTTCGGCGACAACCGCCTGCCGGGGTTGCCGATGCATTACTACCAGGGGGAGTTGCGCTACGACTGGCCGCAGGGGTTCTTTGCGGCGGTGAATACGCAGCTGGTGTCGAAGGTGGCGGTGGATTATGCCAACAGCTATTACGCCGATCCGTATGCGCTGTTTGGCGCCACGCTGGGGTTCAATGCGCCGAAGGGGGATTGGCAGACCTGGCTGGATATCCGCAATTTGACGGACAAGCGTTATGCGGCGACGGTAACGCCGGGGTATGACGACAAGGGGGTGGATGTGGCCAGGTCTACGCCGGGTGAAGGGTTGGGGGCGTATGTTGGGGTTTCCTGGAGCTGGCTCTGACCCCCGCCCTTTTGTAGGAGCTGTCGAGTGCAACGAGGCTGCGATCTTTTGATTTTTTAGAAGCAAGATCAAAAGATCGCAGCCTTCGGCAGCTCCTACAGGGGTTTCGAGTCGTTCATCATTACCGCAATCAACACCGTAAAAACTGTGGGAGCGCCCGAAGTGTCATTTCGGCTACCCTCTCAAAGCGCCCCCGCAATCGAAAAGGAGAACTTCCATGCTCAAGCGTACCCTGGCACTGGCCGTCGGCCTGACTCTGTCTGTCTCTACCCTGCTCGCCCAGGCGGCGCAGACGTTGAAGGTCAGTGCGATTCCCGATGAGGCCCCCACTGAGCTGCTGCGCAAATTCAAACCGTTGGGCGCTTATCTGGAGCAGCAGTTGGGCATGAAGGTCGAGTTTGTGCCGGTGAGCGATTACCCGGCGGTGGTCGAGGCGCTGGCCACCGATCGTATCGACATGGCCTGGCTCGGCGGCTTCACCTTTGTCCAGGCACGCTTGAAGACCGGCAACGCGATCCCCCTGGTGCAGCGTGAACAGGACGCGAAGTTCACCAGCAAATTCATCACCGCCGACCCGAACGTCAAATCCCTTGCGGACCTGAAGGGCAAGTCCTTTGCCTTCGGCTCGGTGTCCTCCACCTCGGGCAGCCTGATGCCACGCTATTTCATGCTCAAGGACGGCATCAAGCCGGAAACCTACTTCAGCCGCGTCGGCTACAGCGGCGCCCACGACGCCACGGTCGCCTGGGTTCAGGCCGGCAAGGTCGACGCCGGGGTGCTGAACGCCAGCGTCTGGGAAAAACTGGTGGCCGCCGGTAAGGTCGATACCGACAAGGTCAAGGTATTCGCCACCACTGCGGCCTACTTCGACTACAACTGGACCGTGCGCGGCAACCTCGACCCGGCCCTGACGAACAAGATCAAGGCGGCGTTCCTGGCCCTTGATCCGGCGAAGCCTGCGGACAAGGAGATCCTCGATCTGCAAGCCGCCAGCCGCTTCATCGAAACCAGCCCCGACAACTACAAGGGCATCGAGGAAGCCGCCCGCGCTGCCGACCTGCTCAAATGACCTTGAAGTTGACCAACATCAGCCTGACCCACGGCAACGGAGTTCAGGCTTTGCGTGACATCAACCTGCAGATCGCGACCGGCGAACAGGTCGCGATCATCGGCCCGTCCGGCGCGGGCAAGTCGAGTTTGCTCAACCTGTTGGCCACCGCCCTGCGGCCCGGCAGCGGTGAGGTGCAACTGCTGGGCGAGCACGCCTGGCAACTGTCCGCTCGCCAGCGCCAGCGCCTGCGTGCGCGGATCGGCCTGGTGCATCAGGCGCCGCCGTTGCCGCCGCGCCAGCGGGTGATTACGGCGGTGTTGGCGGGCAAATTGGGCCAGTGGAGCCTGGGCAAGAGCCTGTTGAACCTGCTGCATCCGGTGGACATTCCGGGGGCGCGGGCTGCCCTGGCTCGGCTCGATCTGGGCGACAAGCTGTTCGCCCAATGCCAGCAATTGTCCGGCGGGCAGTTGCAGCGGGTCGGCGTGGCGCGGGTGCTGTATCAGGCGCCCGAGGTGCTGCTGGCCGATGAGCCGGTGTCGGCGATGGACCCGGTGCTCGCCGGGCACACGCTGACGGTGCTGTGCCGCCATGCCCGTGAACACAAGGTCACCCTGGTCGCCAGCCTGCACGCGGTGGAACTGGCCCTGGGGCATTTTTCGCGGATCATCGGCCTGCGTGACGGGCAGATTCTCTTTGATCTGCCGCCCAATGAAGTCGACCGCGAACTGCTCGACCGCCTCTACGCCAACGAGCAACTGCAATCCCCTCCCGCACCCGTGGCGCCCTTGAGCCTGCAGATTCCGCGATGCTGACCCGCGATTCCCGAGACCCGGCCACCCTTCCCCGTCTGCTGCTCTGCCTGCTGGCGATTGCCCTGTTGTGGCCCGGCATTCGTTTCAGCGAACTGGATCTGGGCGTTCTGGTGGCCAGCGGCAGCCAGAGCGAAATGGGCCGTTTCGTGGCGACCTTCTGGCCGCCGGCCTATGGCGAAGAATTCCTTGAGCTGCTGTGGCAAGCCACCCTGCAAACCCTGGCCATCGCCACTGCCGGCATGACTTTGGCGTTGCTAATGGCGGTGCCCGCGAGTCTGTTGGCCAGCCGTGCGCTGTCGCTGTCGGCGGCTTCCCGCGCTGGCCGCCCGAGCTTTCTGGGCCGGTTGCTGCGCTGGCCGGTGCGCGGCTTGCTGATCTTTCTGCGCAGCGTGCCGGAGATCGTCTGGGCGCTGCTGTTCGTGCGCGCCGTGGGCCTGGGGCCGACCGCAGGGGTGCTGGCCATCGCCATCACCTACAGCGGCATGCTCGGCAAGGTCTACGCGGAGATTTTCGAATCGGTGGACCAGCGCCCGGCCCACGCGTTGCTGCAAGCGGGCAGCGGTCGGCTGGCGGCGTTCTTCTATGGCGTGCTGCCCAATGTCGCGGCCGAGCTGCTGTCGTACACGGTGTATCGCTGGGAATGCGCGATCCGCGCTTCGGTGGTGATGGGCTTTGTCGGCGCCGGCGGCCTGGGCCAGCAGATGGACCTGTCGCTGCGCATGTTCGCCGGCGGTGAGGTGGCCAGCCTGTTGCTGACCTTCCTGGTGCTGGTGCTGCTGGCCGATCAACTCAGCCGCCTGTTGCGCTGGAGGCTGGGATGAATCGCCTGATCAACCTCGTCCTGCTGCTGGGCATCGGCGTCGCGGTGATCGCCTCGTTCGGCTATCTGGGCATCGACCTCGGGGCGTTGGGCGACAGCGGCAACCTCAAGCAGATGGGCGCCTATGCGCAGCGCTTTCTCAGTCCGGATTTGAGTGCCGGTCATCTGCAGGCCATCGCCCATGGCGCGCTGGAAACCATTGCCATGTCCGCCCTGGGTACGTTGCTGGCGGCGGTGTTCGGTCTGGTTTTGGCGTTGCCGGCGGCCGGGCGTTTTGGCTGGCCGTTCAAGAGCGCCTCGCGCTTGTTGCTCAATGCATTACGGGCGATTCCGGAGCTGGTGTGGGCAGCGTTGATGGTACTGGCCGCCGGCCTCGGCCCGAACGCCGGCACCCTGGCGCTGGCGCTGCACACCACTGGCGTACTGGGACGGCTGTTCGCCGAAGCCCTGGAAAACACCCCGCCGCAACCGGCCGAAGCCATTCGCCTGCAAGGCGGCAATGCGCTGTGGGCCTTCTGCTACGGCACCCTGCCCAACCTGTTGCCGCAGTTGCTGGCGTATGTGCTGTATCGCTGGGAGAACAACATTCGCATGGCCAGCGTGCTGGGGTTTGTGGGCGCCGGGGGTTTGGGGCAGATGCTGTATGTGAGCCTGAGCCTGTTTCAGGAGGCGCAGGCCAGTACGGTGATTCTGGCGATGTTGTTGCTGGTGCTGGCGGTGGATTCGTTGAGTGCGTGGAGTCGGCAGCGGTGGGTCAAGGCCTGACTCACGACGCTCTTCTGTAGCAGCCTTCGGCAGCTGCTACAGGGACCGCGTCAAGCCTCGGTTATTTGGCTGACGCTGGTGATCTGCTTGTTCCAGACCATCTCGTAATGCGCCGTCTGAATGATCGACAACACTGGCCTCGGGGTCATCAATGCCCAGCAATGGCTGCCCTGCCGGCGCACGGAGTGGTAGCGCAACCCCGGGCTTCCCGCCTGCTTGATACTGCGGCCAAAGCGATGAGAATCGCTGTAGTCGTCAGGCGCGTAGATCGGGTCTGTCAACGCAATACCCGTCGCATCCTGCATCCCCTTGTCCACGAACGAACAGGACAGCCCGCGAAACACAAAGCGCTCGTAGCGCAGATCCCGCACCCCGGACCAATACAACGCCTGATGATGCTGCACCTCGGCCAAAGCGGTTTCCATGGTGTCAGCCAGATACAACACCCCAAAACTGCCATCACTGAAGCGCGAGCCCGCCGGGTTGACGTGGGTAAAGGGCGCCGTCGCGTAGGAACAGCCGGTGATCCCGAAGGGAATCTCGCTGCGGGGGATCAACTCCAGTTGCCCCACTTCGTTCTTCAACCGTGGATTGGTCAGCGCCTGGATCTCGTAGAGGGTCTCGAACTCGTCGGCATCGGCCACGTCGTCGAACATCGCGATCGGCGGAAACTTCGAATTGACCAGCCGATAGGCCAGCAGGGTTTCGCCGGCCGATACGGGCAACCCCGCCAGCTTCACCATTGCCCGCCTCGCAACGCGTCGATCCGGCGAAAGGTTTCGTACAGCGAGATCATGTCGCCTTGGGCCATGATCTCCAGCGGGCTGCGGCCGTTAAAGAATTCGTTGTCGTTGGCCATCGAAACGAAGCCGTAGACGTTCTGCGGGTTATCGAAGATCAGTCGCAGGGTGGCGTGGATGTTGAGCACGATGCTGATGCGCTGCATCTGGTCGGCATCCAGCGCGACGGCCCAGGCCGGATCACGCTGCCGGGCGCGGGTGTAGGTGCTGCGGGAAATGCGCAGCAGGCGGCAGGCTTGATCGCTGCTGGCCTGCCACTTTTCCAGGATGCCGACTGCGGCGCGCAGGCCGGTTACGCATTGGTTTTTGCTGAAGCCCTGGGTTTGGAGGGCGAGTGACATGATCGGGGCCTTAATTTGCGTCTATGGATTCAAAAATAGGCTTATTGAATCCATAGATCAAATTATCTGGACCGGTGGTGCCTGGACTTTCATCGCACCATCTCTATTGAATGTACCGGCCTCTTCGCGGGCAAGCCCGCTCCCACAGGGTTTTGTGGTGACCAGGACTTTGGCGACAGAGCCTAATCGGACACCACCACCTGATTGCGCCCCCTGGCCTTGGCCCGATACAGCGCCTTGTCGGCATTGCTCATCAAGCTGTGCAGATCCTTGTCGCCTGCCACCATGCACGCAACACCGACGCTGGCGGTGATGCAGTGCACCGGCCCGGTCATCAGCCCGGAGATCGAATGAACCAGCCCTTCGGCAATGTTCTGCGCATCTTCCAGCGATGTATCCGGCAGCAGCACCGCAAACTCCTCCCCGCCCAACCGGCCATACACATCGGCCTCGCGAAACGACCGGCTGATCACCACGCCCATCTGCCGCAGCACCTGGTCACCGACCTGATGGCCGTAGGTGTCGTTGATGTGCTTGAAGTGGTCCATGTCCAGCATCACCGCGCACAGCGGCAGGTGGTAGTGCTGGCAGTGGCTGTACAGGCGCTGGGCCTGTTCGAAGAAGGCGCGGCGATTGCGCAGGCCGGTCAGTTCGTCGGTCTGCGCGGCGCGGGTGGAGATGCTGTGGGCCAGTTCCATTTCGCGGGTCAGTCGAAAGGCGGTTTCCAGCGCGTCGGAGAGTTTGCGGGTGGCGCTGCACACGAAGGAGGCGAAGACCAGCACCGCCACGCCCATGCCGAATTGCAGCGAAGTCGGCTGGATCATCAACCAGAAGGTCGACGGCAGCAGCACCAGGGCGATGGACACCACCGTCATGTAGCGATAGGCCGAATAGCAGGACACGGCGCTCACCGACATGCCCACGGTGAACAGCATCACCAGCGCCTGGGCCAGCAGATCGTCGACCGGCATGACCGCCAGCGCCCCGCCGCCCCAGATCCCGGCGGACAGCGACAAGGTGGCCAGATAGATCAGTTCCCAGCGCTGCGGAGTGCGGGCAGCTTCGGGGCTGCGGAAATACACCACGAACATCGTGATGCGGATCAGGGTGGAAGCCGTCAGCAAGGCGATCCACACATTCATGATGTGGTGGTCGAAGCGGTCCCAGCACAGCCAGCACAACATGACCAATGCCAGGAAGCTGCCAAAGACAGCGGTTACCGATTGCCGGAACAGCTGGTGCAATCGATCGGTGCGCACCTGTTGGGCGATGTAGCGTTCCTGCTCGAGCCGAAATCCAAGGCCATCCATTGTGTTCGCCTGATAATGCTGCGGTGACCTGACTATTGTGGCACATCGCTAGGGGCCACCTGTAAAACTCTGTGTCCGCTGAGAGATTCCGCCTATCGGCTACCAATACTCGGGCTATTAGCTGACTTGACGATCGGGGTCTAGCCTTATTTAGCGCCGGCGCGGTCTGGCCGGCACAGACCTGATGTGAAGATAAGAATGAGTCAGATACTGGCCAGGTAAGGTGGCAGTTTGATTGCCACCGTCTGCAATGCCTGAACGACCCCGCCGATCAGCGGATCGACAAATGGGTCCGGCAGCCTGAGTCATGGATTTCGCTCGCTTCTATTCCAGGCCCCGACGGGCCGGAAAGCCGACTGATCTCGACCGAGGGTAGCTCACACATGGCAACCGAATCGAAATGCCCGTTCAATCACGCCGCCGGCGGTGGCACACGCAACCGCGACTGGTGGCCGAACCAACTGAACCTGAACATCCTGCATCAGCATTCGCCCCTCTCCACGCCTGCCGATGAGGGATTCGACTATGCCGAGGCGTACAAGAAACTCGACTTTGCCGCCGTCAAGCGCGACCTGACCGCGCTGATGACCGACTCGCAAGACTGGTGGCCTGCGGACTTCGGCCACTATGGCCCACTGTTCGTGCGCATGGCCTGGCACGCCGCCGGCACCTATCGCACCGCCGACGGGCGCGGTGGCGCCGGTTCCGGCCAGCAACGCTTCGCCCCGCTCAACAGCTGGCCGGACAACGTCAGCCTGGACAAGGCCCGCCGCCTGCTGTGGCCGATCAAACAGAAATATGGCCGTAACATTTCCTGGGCCGACCTGATCGTGCTCACCGGCAACGTCGCCCTGGAATCCATGGGCTTCAAGACCTTCGGCTTCTCCGGTGGCCGTCCGGACGTCTGGGAACCCGACGAGGACGTGTACTGGGGCTCGGAAACCAAGTGGCTGGGCGGCGATACCCGCTACGCCAGCGACCCGAGCGATGACAACAAGGCCGTGCAGAAACCCGGCGATGTGCCGCTGTCGGCCGAACCCGGACGCAACGAAGACAGCCGCACCGAACACGGCCGCAACCTGGAAAACCCGTTGGCTGCCGTGCAGATGGGCCTGATCTACGTCAACCCTGAAGGCCCCGAGGGCGAGCCTGATCCGCTCAAATCCGCCATCGACATCCGCGAAACCTTCGCCCGCATGGCGATGAACGACGAAGAAACCGTGGCGCTGATCGCCGGTGGCCACGCCTTCGGCAAGACCCACGGCGCCGGTCCCGCCGACAATGTCGGGCCGGAACCGGAAGCCGCCGGCCTGGAACAACAGGGTCTGGGCTGGAAAAGCTCGTTCGGCACCGGCAAGGGTCCGGACACCATCACCAGCGGTCTGGAAGTCACCTGGACCAATACTCCGACAAAATGGAGCAACAACTATTTCGAAAACCTGTTCGGCTTCGAGTGGGAGCTGACCAAAAGCCCGGCCGGGGCGAACCAGTGGAAACCCAAGGACGGCGCCGGGGCTGGCTTGATCCCGGATGCGTTCGATCCCAACAAGCGCCGTGAGCCACGGATGCTGACCTCCGACCTGGCGCTGCGTTTCGACCCGATCTACGAGCCGATTTCCCGGCGCTTCCTGCAGAACCCGGATCAACTGGCCGACGCCTTCGCCCGCGCCTGGTACAAACTGATCCACCGCGACATGGGACCGCTGTCACGCTACCTCGGCCCGGAAATGCCCAACGAAGTGCTGTTGTGGCAAGACCCGATTCCGAAGGTCGATCATGCCCTGATCGGCGACGCGGATGTCGCCGCGCTCAAGGGCAAGATCCAGGCCAGCGGCCTGAGCGTTTCGCAACTGGTGTCCACGGCCTGGGCCGCGGCTTCGACCTTCCGGGGCTCCGACAAGCGCGGTGGCGCCAACGGTGGGCGGCTGCGCCTGGAACCGCAGAAATCCTGGAAAGCCAACCAGCCCGATCAACTGGGCAATGTGCTGGGCAAACTCGAAAGCATCCAGAAGGAGTTCAACAGCGGCGGCAAGAAAGTCTCCCTGGCGGACCTGATCGTGCTCGCCGGTAACGTGGGCGTCGAGCAGGCGGCGAAAAACGCCGGGCATAACGTCACGGTGCCGTTCTCGCCGGGACGGATGGACGCAACTCAGGATCAGACGGATGTCGAGTCGTTCGGCATGCTCGAGCCGATTGCCGATGGTTTCCGCAACTACCTCAAGTCCCGCTATCGCATCACCGCCGAGCATCTGCTGATCGACAAGGCCCAACTACTGACCCTCACAGCCCCACAAATGACCGCGCTGATCGGAGGCCTGCGCGTCCTCGACACCAACGTCGGCCAGACCGCCCACGGTGTGTTCACCACGCGCAAAGGCACGCTGACCAACGACTTCTTCGTCAACCTGCTGGACATGGGTGTGGAGTGGAAACCCACCTCGGCCACCAACGAAGAATTCGAAGGCCGCGACCGCAAGACGGGCCAGGCGAAGTGGACGGCCACCCGGGTGGACCTGGTGTTCGGCGCCAACGCGCAGCTGCGGGCACTGGCGGAGTTCTATGCCAGCGACGACAACAAGGAGAAATTCGTGAAGGACTTCGTGGCGGCCTGGGGCAAAGTGATGAACCTGGATCGGTTCGATCTGTAACCCACGAAGCAACAGGAACGGCGCAAAACCTGTGGCGAGGGGGCTTGCCCCCCGTTGGTTCGCGCAGCGGCCCTAAAAGATGGGACTGCTGCGCAGTCCAACGGGGGCAAGCCCCCTCGCCACAATAGCCCCACCACCACAAAAGCCTGCAAGAGATAAACGAGTCATGTTGAACGTCCTTCTGTTGAATGAATGGTCAGGGCGTGTCGCAGGTCGTTTTCTAATCCTAGTCCGATATCCGCATTACCCTTTCCTGACAGTCCGGGATGGATGACTTATCCGATATCCCCCGATACCCTTGCGCGCCGCATCGCCTGACGGTATTCCATGTCCAACACTTCTCGCAGACGAGCCCTGTCATGAAATCCCCCGCCGGTTTACTGCTGTCGGCTATCGACATTGACCGCGCCAGCCCAATCCCGCTCTACCGCCAGCTGTATCTGCAGATTCGCAAACAGGTACTCGGTGGCCGGATCCAGGGCGGCGTACGCCTGCCGTCGACGCGGACATTGAGCAAGGAACTGGAACTGTCGCGGATCACCATCCTCAATGCCTTCGACCAGCTGATTGCCGAAGGTTTCCTGGCCTCGCGCACCGGTGCCGGCACCTATGTCAGCGACGAGTGGGAAAATCGCGGCAACGCCGATGAACAGCAGCGCCAGCCGCCACGCCTGTCTGACCTGAGCCAGTCCATGCTGTCGCTGCGCAGCGATCACTTTCGCGGGATGTCCTATGCCGACTGGGACCCCGCCGCCCCGGTCTCGTTCCTGCCCAGCCACAGCACCTACGACGCCTTCCCGCAGACGGTCTGGCGGCGCCTGATGAACCGCCATCTGCTCAAGCCGACAAAGGCGATGCTCGGGTACGGCGAACTGCAAGGCTTGCAGGCTTTGCGCACGGCGATTACCGAGTACGTCTTCGACGCCCGCGGCATCGACTGCACCGCCGGACAAGTGGTCATCGTTTCCGGGGCGCAACAGGCTTTCAACCTGCTGGGCATGTTGCTGCTCAATCCCCAGGACAGCGTCTGGATGGAAGACCCGGGCCACATCGCCGCGCGCATTGCCTTGCAGGCCCAGGGCGCACAGGTGGTGCCGCTGCCCATCGATGAGCAAGGCATCGACGTCGAACAGGGCCTGCGCGAGTGCCCCGACGCCCGCCTGGTGTTCACCACCCCGTCGCGCCAGCACCCCTTGGGCGTGACCTTGAGTTATGCGCGGCGCCAGGCCCTCATCGACTGGGCCGCGCAGCAGCAGAGCTGGATCATCGAGGACGACTGCGACAGCGAATTGCGCTACAGCGGTCGCCTGTTGCCGGCGCTCTATGCCATGGACCAGATGGCCCGGGTGATCTACGTCGGCACCTTCAGCAAGGTCCTGTTCCCGTCGCTGCGACTGGGTTACGTGATCCTGCCCCACGCTCTGGTCGAGCCCTTCTGTACCCTGCGCGCGGTGATGGATCGCAGCCCGCCCACGGTGCTCCAGGCGACCACCGCCGACTTCATGATCGAGGGTCATTTCCTGGGGCACATCCGCCGCATGCGTGCGCTGTATCAGGCGCGCCAGCAAGCGCTGGTGGAGCAGCTGGAAAAGCGCATCGGCAGGTTTTTCCGGATCACCCCGGTGGAAGCCGGCATGCACCTGATCGCCTGGCTGCCGGCCGGGCTCGATGACGCGGCCATTGCCCGGGATCTGGCCGGGCACAACATCCATACCTATGCCTTGAGCGACTACTGCATCGGGCGTACCCTGCCGCCGGCGCTGTTGATCGGTTTCGCCGGCACCCCGGAGCAGCAGGCAGCCGAACGCGTCGAGGCCCTGGCCCGGGCCCTGCGGGAGATGGGGCATCTGCCTGCGGCCACGTGAGGGTGGCAAGTGGTCTTATTAAATAGCTGATAGTGGATCTATCGAGAGTTCCTGACTGGCGCGATAAAGACCGCGCCGGGAGACCCGGTGTCTGAACCAGGAACGACGCTAATGAACAATAAGATCCAGGAACGATTCAGCGCCCTGCTGAACCACAAGGTGCAAGACGACAGCCCGGCCCCGGTGCTGACCGAGGCACTGGCCCGACAGCTGCTCGAACGCCTGGGGCAAATGCGCCTGTTTGCCCACGCCTATCCCTTGCTGACCAACCTCACCCACGGCCGCGTCACCCCCGCCGATCTGCTGGACTTCGCCTACCGCCACGAGCTTGCGGGGCTGAGCCTGCACTTGCTCGACGGCGAGGAAAACAGCCTGAGCCAGATGTCGCCCGCCCAGCTGCAAGCCTTCGCCGACAAGGCCAGGGCCCTGGGGCTGGATGTGCATCTGGAAATCAGCAGCACGTTGAAAAAGGATGTCGATCAGGTGGTTGCCATCGCCCTCGCCCTGGGCGTGCGCAACATCCGCGTCTACTCGCGTTACGAGGGGGCGCTGTCGCGGGTGATGGACGTGATCGAGACCGACCTGCACTACCTCGCGCAGTTGGCCGACGAGCACGACCTGTACTTCGATTTCGAGCAGCACGAAGAACTCAAGAGCGACGAGATCGCACATCTGCTCAAGCGCCTCGACCACCCTCGCCTGCATGCGCTGTTCGACTTCGGCAACATGATCAACGCCTGCGAACAGCCCCTGCAGGCACTGCGCAATCTGGCTCCGCATATTCGCCAGACCCACATGAAGGGTGTGCGGGTGGTGCCCGAGCAAAACGGTTTCGGCCATTACGGCGTCCTCCAGGGCAGCGCTGAAGACGACCTGCCCAGCCCGCGCATGCTGTTCGAACTGCTGATGCTCGGCGACGACGCCCCGCAGGTGATCGCCTTCATTCTCGAGCAGGAAAATCACTACGTCGCCCCGGCCTTCCGCCAGACCGATGAAGCGGCCGATCCGTTCATTGCCTACCGGGAAATGAGCGACACCCCGCTACCGCAGGGCTTTTCGCTGGAGCACATGCTGGCTGACGAACACCGCTGGGCGAACAACCAGGTCGCCTATGTCCGCGGTCTTCTGGCCGAATTGCGCACCCTGGCCGAAATGACCCTCTCTGTTTCAACCCACGCCTGATCCGACACGCCCGGAGAACAATAATGACAACGCAAAGCAAGGCCAAATGGCTCAGATTCCTGATCCTCATCCTGGGTGGCGGGACCATCTACAAACTGGCGAACCTCAAGGACGCCTTCTACGTCCCCATGCAGGAATTCATGGGCCTGAGCCACACTGAAATCGGCATGCTGCTGAGTGCCAACGCGATCATCGCCACCGCGCTGTTCATCGTCGGCGGCCTGCTCGCCGACCGCTACGACACGCGCAAGCTGATCCCCATCGGTCTGATCGGAACGGGCAGCCTGGGGTTGTATCTGGCGACCTTTCCGCCCTTCAGCAACCTGCTGATCGTATTCAGCCTGCTGGCGGTGTGCGCCGACTGCATCTTCTGGCCTTCGCTGCTCAAGGCGATCCGCAACCTGGGTGACGATCAGGAGCAAGGGCGGCTGTTCGGTTTGCTGGAGGGTGGGCGCGGCGTGGTCGATACCCTGGTCGCGTTTTCGGCGCTGGGTGTGTTCGTGGCCATGGGTTCGGGGGAAGCCGGGTTGAAGTCGGCGATCCTGTTCTACTCGGTCATCGACATCCTGGCCGGCAGCCTCACCTGGTTGCTGCTCAAGAGTGGCAGCGGACAGTCGGTGGCCAAACCGAAGAATGGCCTGGGAAACCTGCTTGAAGCGATCAAGGTGCCGGGGATCTGGTTGGTCAGCCTTAACGTGTTCATGGTCTACATCGTTTACTGCGGCCTGACCTATTTCATTCCCTACCTCAAGGAAATGTATGGCCTGCCCGTGGCACTGGTGGGCGCTTACGGGATCATCAACCAGTACTTCCTGAAGATCCTCGGCGGCCCGGCCGGCGGTTTCATCGCCGACACGCAGTTCAAGAGCACCAGCCGCTATCTGAAGTGGGCCTTCCTGGCACTGCTGCCACTGATGGCGGTGATCATCCTGATCCCGAAAAACCCGAGTTTCATCTACGCCGGCATGGCCGCGACCCTGTCCTTCGCCCTGATCGTCTTCTCGATGCGCGGCGTGTTCTGGGCGCCCATGGGTGAAGTCGGCATCCCCCAGCACATCACCGGCTCGGCCTTCGGCATCGGCTGCCTGATCGGCTATGCACCGGGCATGTTCGCCTATGTGATCTACGGCGCGATCCTCGACAGCTTCCCGGGTCAGCAAGGTTACAACTATGTCTTCAGCCTGATGAGCGTGTTGGCCGTCGTCGGGTTCGGGGTGTCCAGCCTGCTCTACCAATCGGTGCGCAAGAAGACTGCGGCAGCTGGCGCGGTGAGCCCGGCGCAGGCCTGACCACCATCGCGAGCAGGCTCGCTCCCACAGGGGATTGGTGGTGGATGCAGAGTTTGTATTCGCCACAGATCCTGTATGCCCGCGAAGGCCATGGTGAAAAGACGGACTTGAGCTAGCGTGAATGAACGGGGGCGCATGCCCCTGTCCTCAAGCCGCGCATCGGAGACGAGTGCACCATGGCATCGAAAAGGAAACCTTCCCGCGAGTCCGCAAGCAAAAGCAAATCGAACCCGATCTTCCGTTCCCGCGAGGAACGCATGGCCGACGGCAAGCGATTGCGTGAGCAGTTCCCCCGAGAAGAGCACGCCAGGTGGAAGTCGCCGGGGCGACAGCGGGATGTGATTGCGATTCTGGAAAAATCCAACCGCGACCGCCTCAAGGAGCTGGTGCCGATCCGCTACGGACGCATGTTGCGTACGCCGTTTACCTTCCTGCGCGGCTCGGCCGCCTTGATGGCCCACGATCTGGCGATGGGGCCGAACATCGGCGTGAACGTGCAGGCCTGCGGCGACTGTCACCTGCTCAATTTTGGCCTGTTCGCCACCCCCGAACGCAACCTGGTGTTCGACCTCAACGACTTTGACGAAACCCTGCCGGCGCCCTGGGAATGGGACATCAAGCGTCTGGTCGCGAGTTTCGCCGTGGCGGCGCGCGACGGCGGAGCGAATGACGCCCGGGCGCGCAGGATCGCGGTGGCCTGTGCCCGGTCCTACCGTGAGCACCTGCGGCGCTTTTCCAAGATGAAGCCGCTGGAGGTCTGGTACTCACGCCTGGACGCCGATGAACTGCTGGAGCTGGCGCCCGACGCCAAGGCCCTTAAATTCCGCCAGCAACTGTTCGCCCGTGCCCGTGAGCGGGTGATGGAAAGCGTCTTTCCGAAGATTGCCGGACAGGTCGCCGGGCATCCGCGCATCGTCGATCAGCCGCCGGTGATTCAGCACGTCGCGGATCCTGAGTTCATCAATCGTGTTCACGCAGGCCTTGCTGCCTATCGCGAAAGCCTGTCCGACGAGCGCCGGGTGCTACTCGACCGCTATCGCCTGGTGGACGCCGCGCTCAAGGTGGTCGGCATCGGCAGCGTCGGCACACGCTGCTACATCGCCCTGCTGTTCTCCGAGGAAAACCATCCGCTGATCCTGCAGTTCAAGGAATCCTGCCCCTCAGTGCTGGAGCCCTACGCGGGCAAAAGCCAGTACGACAATCAGGGGCAACGGGTGGTGATGGGCCAGCGGCTGATGCAGTCCTCCAGCGACATTTTCCTCGGCTGGGTGCGGGGTCTTGCCGGCTACGATTTCTTCGTGCGACAGCTGCGGGACATGAAGATGTCGGTGCCCCTGGAGAACATCAACGCGACCCAACTGGAGCGCTACGCCGAGTTCTGCAGCCTGACCCTGGCCCGCGCCCATGCCAAATCCGGCGACTCGGCGACCATCTCGGGGTACCTGGGGAAAAACGAAGTGTTCGATGAAGCGCTGGGGGACTTTTCGCTGCTCTATGCCGACCAGACGGAGCGTGATCATGCAACGTTGATGAAGGCGGCGCGTGCGGGGAAAGTGAATGTGATCTACGAAGAAGAATGAACACAGAACCTGTAGGAGCGAGCATGCTCGCTCCTACAGTTGAAGGTGTTTCACATCAGGCTGCGAAGCCGCCATCGATCAGCAGGTCCGCACCGGTAACGAAGGCCGCTTCAGGGCTCGCCAGGTAGGACACCATCCCGGCGATTTCGTCGGCCTTGCCGTGGCGACGGATCGCCATCAGGTCGTGCAGGCCGGCGCCGAATTCGCTGTTTTCCGGGTTCATGTCGGTGTCGACCGGGCCGGGTGCCACGTTGTTGATCGTGATGCCCCGTGGTCCGAGGTCGCGGGCCAGGCCTTTGACCAGGCCGATCAGCGCCGATTTGCTCATTGCGTAGACCGCGCCGCCGGCGAACGGCATGCGTTGGCCGTTGGTGCTGCCGATGTTGATGATCCGGCCGCCCTCTTTCATGTGCCTGGCCGCAGCCTTTGAGGCGACGAACACCGCGCGGACGTTCACGGCGATGGTGCGGTCGAAGTCTTCCAGGGAGAAGTCTTCCAGCAGGCCGGTGACCAGCACACCTGCGTTGTTGACCAGGATGTCCAGGCGGCCGAAACGCTCGGCGACGCTGTCGATGGCCTGGGTCAGGCCGGCGGGGTCGGAGGCGTCCGCCTTGATGGCGAAGGCCTGGCCGCCGCTGGTCTTGATTTCCTCCACCAGCGCTTCGGCGGCGATGGCCGAGGACAGGTAACCGATGGCGACCGTTGCGCCGTCACGAGCCAGGCGGCGTGCGGTGGCGGCGCCGATACCGCGGGAACCACCATTGATGAAAGCGACTTTACCGTTGAGTTGAGCAGTCATGATGTTGTCCTCTGGGTCTGTTTGGGTTGGGTTGCAGCGGGTTGGTGAACACATCATGGCCCTGGTGACTTGTTCTCGGTAGTCGTTAAAATGCGCAATCAGTTTCAACCAACGGTATAAGGCGCAGCCATGACTATCGAACTCAGCAGCTATCTCGATGCCTTCATTTGCGCCGCCGATGAAGGTAGCTTCTCCGCAGCGGCCCGTCGCATGGGTCTCACCCCGGCAGCGGTCAGCAAGAGCGTGGGCCAGCTGGAGGCGCGACTAGGGGTGCGGCTGTTCCAGCGCAGCACCCGCAGCCTGGCGCTGACATCCGAAGGCGAGCGGCTGTATGGCCAGGTGCGGCTGCCGTGGACCGAGATCGGCGATGCACTGACCGATCTGCGCCAGGGTGCGGGCAAACCGGCGGGCACCCTGAAGGTCTCGCTGGCCTATACCGTGGGCCGCGAATTCTTCGTGCCGCTGATGGATGAATTCGTGCGCCGCTATCCGGACGTGGTGCCCGATCTGCATTTCGATAACCGTCAGGTCGATTTGATCAACGACGGTTTCGACGTCGCCATCGGTGGCGGTCTCGAATTGACCGATGCGCTGATCGCCCGGGAGCTTTCGCATCTGCGCATTGCGCTGGTGGCTTCCCCGGCCTATCTGAAACAGCATCCGGCGCCTGCCCATCCTCTGGAACTGACCCGCCATCGCGGGCTGCTGCGTCGTTTGCTGAGCAACGGCCGGCTGGCGCCCTGGAAGTTGAAGAACGACGCCGGTGAAGAAGTGGTGGCCAGCGTGCGTCCGGTGATGGTGCTGGACGATCCGGAAGCCATCGCCCGCGCGGCCTCCACCGGCATGGGCATCGCCCTGCTGCCCCTGCCCCACGCCCTGCCGTTCCTGGAGCGCGGCGAACTGGTGCGCGTGCTGCCCCAGTGGTACGCCGAGGCCTCGCCGCTGTCGATCTATTACACCAGCCGCAAACTGCTGCCGGCCAAGGTGCGGGTGTTCGTGGATTATATCGTCGAGGAATTTCGTGCCAGCGGCAGTGCGGCGCGGTTTGCGCAGAAGTAAGACATGCCCCGGCTTGCTCGCGATGAACACCGGAACACCGCGGGGTGTCAGGGCGCCAGCGATATCGTTGACGACCATCGCATGCAGGCTCGCTCCCACAGGTTTCCCTGGGGACGGCGCCTACGCTTTCGCGCGTCGTGCAAAGCCGATCTTGATGGCCACCAACATTGGCGCGGCCACGGCGAACAACAGGGTCACGGCGAGGAAGGCGCTGTCAAAGGCGATCACCGTCGCCTGCCCCGACACCGCCCGCCCAAGCAGATTCGTCGCTGCCCGACCAGCAGTCACCGCGTCCATCCCTTTACTCATCAACATGCCCGCCGTGGAGGTCAGACGTTCGATCACCGCGGCGGCGCCGGGCGTCACGCTGGCGCCGAGGACCGAAACACTGTCAGCCACCTTGTGCTCGATCAACGTCTGCAACCCCGCCACCCCGAGCAATCCCCCCACCTGACGCCCGGTGTTGAACAGACCGATCCCGCCCGCCAGCTCACGGCGCCCGAGCCCGCCAAAGGCAATCAGGGTGATCGACAGAAACAGGAAACCCAGCCCCAGCCCCCGCAGGAGCACCGCAGCCATCATGTCGTCCGCACCGCTTTCACTGGTCGAGCCCGACAGCATCCACATCGCGACCATGATCATCAGGATGCCAAAGGGCACGGTGGCGAAAGGCGCAACACCGCGACCCTGGAACAGAAACGCCGCGATCAGCAACGCCACGACGAACAACCCGCCACTGGGCAAAAGCAACAAACCGGCTTCGGTGGGCGTGAATCCCAGCACCGACAGGGCGAATGCCGGGATCAGGAACGCACTGCCGAACAACGCGGCACCGGCGACGAAGCTGACGATGAAAGCGAAGAAAAAATCGCTGGATTGGAACAGGCCATAATCGAGCCAACCCCGACCCCGTCTCTGTTGCACGAGAAACGCCAGCAGCGTGACGCCACCGATCAGGCTCAGCCAGACAATGCGCGGTTCCTCGAACCAGTCCCAGCGTTCGCCCTGGCTGAGCACGTAGGTGAAGCAGAACAGACTGATCGACATCAGCAGCAAGCCAACCCCGTCGAACCGCCGCTGTCCGGTGCAGGCAGACGCCGGGCTGTCCACCATCAGCAGCAGCCCGCTCGCCGCCAGGCTCAGCGGCACCACACTGAAGAAGATCCACGTCCAGTCCTGGCTGTCGATCAACCACCCTTGCAGCGCCGGGGCAAAGGTCGCGGGCGCAACCACCGCGCCCATGGCGAACAGGGCCTGGAGGATCGGCTGGCGGGCGCTGGAAAAGGCGAAAAAGACCAGCGTCTGTCCCGCCACCAGCACGGTGCCGCCGGCCAGGCCCTGGAGACTGCGAAGCAGAATCAACAGGTCCAGCCGCGCGGTGACGGCGGCGATCCCGCAGGCCAGTCCCATCACCAGCACCGCGCCGATCGCTACCCGACGTGGATCGAAACGCTGCAGCAGCCACGCGGCAGTCATGAAGCCGATCAACTTGCACGCGGTGTAGCCGACGTCCAGCCAGGCAAACTCATCCGGTGTGGCGTAGGTGTCGCCGAGGATGTCACTGCGGCCGATGGTCAGCACCGTGCTGGCGATGGCTTCCGTCAGCGCAGCCAGGATGATTCCGGTCATGAGCAGCAAGCCCGTCGTACGGCTTTGCAGACTGGCGGCTGCGGTGTTCATGACTCGTCCCCATGCGCCACATCGACCCGAGCCGACAGCCCCGGCACGATGCGCCCAGGCAGCGGGTTGTTGGCCAGGCGGATTTTCACCGGCACGCGCTGCACCACCCGTACGAAGTTGCCGGTGGCGTTGTCGGCCGGCAACAGGCTGAAAGCAGAACCGCTGCCCGGCGCGAAGCTGTCGACCACGCCCTCAAGGGCCGTGTCGGGGTAACCGTCGACCCTGACCTTCACTCGCTGGCCGGGGCGGATGCCTTCGAGTTGGGTTTCCTTGAAGTTAGCCACGATCCACACGTTGTCGACCGGCACGATATCGAGTAGGGAAACCCCGGGCGTCACGTAACGCCCAAGCCGGATCTGCCGGTTGCCGACCACGCCATCCACCGGCGCGCGCACCACGGTGTGATCAAGATCGATCCGGGCCAGATCACGGGCGGCTTCGGCCTGGGTCACCGCCGCCACCGCGGCCTCGCGCTCGGCCACCAGCACGCCGATCTGTTGCTGCTGCGCCTCGACCGTCGCCGACGCCGCCGACACCGAGGCTTCGGCCCGGGAACGCGCGGTGCCGGTTTCATCCACCAGGGCCTGGCTGACCGCGTTGCTGACGATCAACTTGCGGCTGCGTTCATGAGTCTTGTTCGCCATGTTCATGTCGGCGTTGGCCGAGCGGCGCTGGGCTTCGGCCTGGCGGATCAGGGCACGCTGCAACTGGATCTGCGCATCGACGTGGGTCAGGCGCGCCTGGGCGGCACTGACGTTGGCGGCAGCCTGGGCAAGCCGGGCGCGATAGTCGCGGTCGTCGATGCGGAACAGGACGTCGCCGGCGCGCACGGTCTGGTTGTCCTCGACCTCAAGCGTCGTGACGTAACCTGCGACTTTGGCGGCCAGCGAGGTGACATCGCCCCGGACATAGGCGTTGTCGGTGGATGTCACGCCGCTGTAGAACGCCATGCTGCCCCATGCCGCTGCGGCCACCACGGCACCGATGCACAGCAACACGCCGATTTTTCTGCTTTTGCCGGGCCGCGCGCTGACGGTCGCGGTCTCGCTGCCGGCACCGGGGGCCATGGCAGTCTTGTCCTGGAGGCTGTTCATGTTTGGTCGCCCTCTCAATGCCCGGCCTGAGCCATCGACCGACCGAGCCAATCCTCGAAATGAATGGATCCCAACAGCGGGTCCCGGCCCGGTGTCAGCGACTGGTCGTCGAGCAAGGCACCGAAGTAGCGCGCATGAACATCCGGCACCACTTTGCGCTCGTCCCGGGTGATGCGCAGGAAGCGGCGGATCAGCTCATCGAGCGGCATCGCCTCGGGGCCGGCGACTTCTACGGTGCCGTTGACCGGCGGTTGCAAGGTGATGTCCGTCAGCGCCGCCGCCACATCGTCGGAGGCCATGGGCTGGATCAGCGCCGGCGACAGGAAGATCTGCTCGCCGACCGTGGACGACTGCGCGATGCCGCCGACAAATTCGAAGAACTGCGTGGCCCGAAGCACCGTGTAAGGCACGGCCGAGGCCTCGATCATCTGTTCCTGGGCGACCTTGGCCCGGAAGTAGCCGCTCTCGGGCAGGCGTTCGGTGCCGACCACCGACAGCGCGACGTGATGGCGAACGCCTGCGACCGCTTCGGCAGCCAGCAGGTTTTTCGTCGAGGCCTTGAAGAAATCGAGCACCGCCTGATCTTCCCAGACCGGGGCGTTGGACACGTCGACCACGACCTGCGCGCCCACCAGCGCCTCGGCCAGACCTTCGCCGGTAACGCTGTTGACGCCGGTCCTGGGCGACGCGGCGAGCGCTTCGTGACCGCGCTCACGCAGGTTTTTCACGAGTTTGGATCCGATGAGGCCGGTGCCTCCGATGACGACGATCTTCATGGCTGCTCTCCAGGGGGGCGACGGTCATCATTTGCCGTCGGGGTAGATGCAGATTGCTCCAGCGCCCTGAGCAAGTCCTTGCGCAGGCCTTGAGTTTCCCTTTGAAGAGTCTTGGATTTTCGTCCAACGCCTGCCTGCCGTATCATCGACAGCACGCACTCACGCCTGCTCGGACACGGAGTCGAGGGCATCCGCACAGGAGATTCTGACTTTGCCATTCGTGTTTGAAGATTTCGTACTCGATCAGGAGCGTCGGGAGCTGACCCAGCGCGGCCAGGTCGTGACCGTGGGGCCGCAGGTCTTCGATCTGTTGTTGCTGCTGGTCAGCAACCACGAGCGTGTGGTCAGCAAGGACGACCTGCTCAAGGCGGTGTGGGCCGGGCGCATCGTTTCGGAATCGACCATCACCAGCCACATCAACGCGGTGCGCAAGGCCATTGGCGATACGGGTGAGGAACAGCGTCTGGTACGCACGGTGGCGCGCAAGGGTTACCGCTTCGTGGGCCAGCTCAAGACGGATGAATCGCAGGCCCCGAGCGAGGCGCCTGACGTTGAAGAGCCCACGCCATTCGATCCACCGGCGCCTGCGCTGGTCCTTCCGGACAAACCTTCGATCACCGTCCTGCCCTTCCATAACCTCAGTGGCGATCCGGAGCAGGAGTATTTCGCCGACGGCATGGTGGAAGACATCATCGCCGCCCTCTCGCGCATCCGCTGGCTGTTCGTCATCGCGCGCAATTCCAGCTTCACCTACAAGGGCCGTTCGATCGATGTCAAAGGCGTCGGCCAGGAACTCGGCGTGCGCTATGTGCTGGAAGGCAGCGTGCGCAAGAGCGGCAACAAGGTGCGCATCACCGGGCAACTGATCGATGCCAGAAGCGGCACGCACATCTGGGCGGAACGCTTCGAGGGACTGCTCGATGATATTTTCGAGCTGCAGGACCAGATCGCCGAAAGCGTGGTCGGCGCCATCGCGCCGCAGCTCGAACGGGCGGAAATGGAGCGCGCCAAGCACAAGCCGACCGAGAGCCTGGACGCCTACGATTACTACCTGCGAGGCATGGCCAGATTGCATGTCGGCAGCCGGGAGGCGCTGGAGCAGGCGTTGCCGATGTTCTACAAGGCTATCGAGCTGGATCCGGAGTTCGCCTCGGCGTACGGCATGGCCGCCTGGTGCCATTTCTGGCGCAAATTGAATGGCTGGATGACCGACCGCGACCGCGAGATCGCCGAGGGCGTGCGACTGGCACGCCTGGCGGTGGAAATGGGGCGCGACGATCCCGTTGCGCTGACCCGCGCCGGGCATGCGCTGGCCCATCTGACCGGCGATCTGGACGGCGGCATCGCCCTGCTCGACCGCGCCCGACTGCTCACGCCCAATCTGGCGTCGGCATGGTTTCTCGGCGGCATTCTGCGCACGCTGCGCGGCGACAGCGAATCGGCCATCAAGGACCTGACCCACGCCGCACGCCTGAGCCCCGTCGACCCGGAGATGTTCAGAATGCAGGTGGGCATGGCCCTCTCGCACTTCTTCGCCGGGCGTTATGAATGCGCCACGGAATGGGCGGAAAAAGCCCTGAGAAACCTCCCGACCCTGCTGCCTGCCGCAGCCCTGGTGACCGCCTGCCATGCCCTGAGCGGACACCTGGACAAGGCGGCACAGGCAATGCAGCGCCTGCATGAACTGGATCCAGGATTGAGGCTCTCCAGGCTCAAGGACTGGCTGCCAATCAAACGCCCGGAAGACCTCGAACGGTTCACCGAAGGCCTGCGCCTGGCAGGGCTGCCAGAGTGACCCCGATACCCGTAGGAGCGAGGCTTGCCCGCGAAGAGGCCGGCACACCCAACATCAACGTCGGCCGACATATCGCTTTCGCGGGCAAGCCTCGCTCCTACGGGTATCGGGATAACGCTGGCAGCCTGGCAACCTGCGGTGCCTGTCGTTCATCGCGAGCAACCTCGCTCCTACCGGGGGTACCCCATGCAGCCTTTGACTGCCCGCGAGATTTATCAGCAATTGCGCGACGTCGCCCTGGAAGTCCGCGTTCTGAAAAGACTGGAAGAAGGCTGCAGATCCGGCCCGGTACAGGTCGATATCGAAGGCTGGCAATTGACGCTGGATGTGGACGGCGAGCACTTGCGCCACTGCCTGCATTGTCAGAACCCGGAGGGTCGGGTGTTCGATGGCGGGCGACGTTTCGGCACCGATCCGGTGAGTCTGCTCAGCACGTGGGAACTGGCGCAGATCGAGCGTCTGCTCGCCGCCGGCTGACCCGTCGGTTCATTTGTGTATCGACAATGACACTCTTGAACTATCGTTCATCTGGCTCGGCTGTGTTACATAACGGCCTGAGTGCTCACGTGTCCAAGAGGTTTGCTTATGTTTCACTGCCTACGCCTGCCGCAACTGCTGACCTGCGCCCTGTCCTGCCTGCTCGCCGGTACCGTCCACGCCGCCGCGCCCTCTCCTGCACCTGAAGCCTTGAAACCGTTGCTGGCCACGATCAACGAGCGCCTGAACATTGCCGACCAGGTGGCGCTGACCAAGTGGGACAGTGGCAAGCCGATCCAGGACACCGCACGCGAAGCGCTGGTGATTTCCAATGCCAGGCAGCAGGCCACCGAGCACAAGCTGAATCCGGATGAAGCCGCCGACCTGGTCGCCGCCCAGATCGAAGCGAACAAACTGGTGCAATACGGCCTGATCGCGCAGTGGCAAGCCGCGCACCGGGCGCCCGACGTACCGCGCCCGGACCTCAACAAGCTGCGGCCGAAGCTGGACAAGCTGCAAGTGCTGATGTTGCGCCAATACGCCGCCTTCGTCCCCTACCGCGTCGACCCCGAATGCCCGGCCTGGCTGGCCGAACAACGCTCCGGCCTGATCAAGGATGCCCTGCATGGCCAGGCGCTGATCCGCGCTACCGGGGAGTTGTGCGTCACCGACCAATAGCATCTCGCTCCTGCAGGGGGTCGTGCATCGACCATTGACTGCATCAATAGTCACCATTAATTCAATGAAGTTCTCTTAAAAACTGCGCGGCGTAACATCTGCTCCATACCAACCAAGAACACCCCGGAGCACACGATCATGAAACGCCAGACCCTTCTCAGCATCGCTTTCTCGGTTTTCGCAGTTAACGCTTTCGCCGCTACCTCCGTTCAACCCGTAGTCGCCGAAGGCGGCTCGGATCGTCTGATCGAAAGCCGTGTGGCTGAAGGTGGCTCTGACCGCCTGATCGAAAATCGCGTTGCTGCCGATGGTTCTGACCGCCTGCAAGGCAACACTGTCGCCGCCGACGGTTCTGACCGCCTGCAAGGCAACACTGTCGCCGCCGATGGTTCTGACCGCCTGCAAGGCAACACTGTCGCCGCCGATGGTTCTGACCGCCTGCAAGGCAACGCTGTCGCTGCCGACGGTTCTGACCGCCTGCAAGGCAACACTGTCGCTGCCGATGGTTCTGACCGCCTGCAAGGCAACACTGTCGCCGCCGATGGTTCTGACC
>NZ_JABFMP010000056.1:29218-30503 GCF_013359595.1 Pseudomonas sp. C1C7
GACCGCCTGCAAGGCAACACTGTCGCCGCCGATGGTTCTGACCGCCTGCAAGGCAACACTGTCGCCGCCGATGGCTCCGACCGCCTGCAAGGCAACAGCATCGCCTGAATACATCGCAACACTGGAACAACAAAAAGCCCGGCCTGATCAGCCGGGCTTTTTCGTTTCGTTGAAACAAGGGTCAACGTCGTCGGAAATGTCCTGCCTGGAAGCGGGAGGTGTCCCAACCAATAAAAGGATCAGCCTGATATCCGTGGCGCTCGTCAACCGTTGAAATATCGGACTGGGAATTCGGTTGGTTGATGCGGCCCAGCACCGCCCATCAAGCTGAAGTTGACCCAGAAGTCTCGGCTCGACCAGAATGCGGGAGGTGGCGCCAATGTAGCTACAAACAGACAGTGAGGTTATTACCATGGGTGCATTACTGAAAACGACGGACGTGCGTTGCCGCATCGATGAAGAGTTGAAAGCGCAAGCGACTGAAGTGTTGAGCGCCTGTGGCTTGAGTATCAGTGATGCCATGCGTCTTTTTCTTCGTCAGGTGGTAGCGACTCAGGGACTTCCGTTCGAGGTACGCGTCCCTTCGGAGAAAACGGCACGCGCCATGATGCAGGCAAGAGAGATTCGGCAGCGGTTCGACTCCGTAGACGAAATGCTGAGGGATGCAGATGGCGAAACCGGAGAAAAAGCAAAAGCGCGCTGAGCTGCCCAGGCAATGTGCACAGACCTCGGAATTCAAGAAATCGTGGGAACGTTACAAGCGCGCCGGACGCCGTGACATGAATGAAGTCCGGCAGGTGATGGTCATGCTTTTTCTGGGAGAGCCATTACCAGCGCAGTATCTGGATCATGCATTGTCGGGAGACTGGGCGGGTTTTCGAGAGTGTCATATCGGAGGTGATTTCCTGATGATTTATGAACACACCCGTCCAGACCTGATTACCTTTGTCGATCTCGGGAGCCATTGCGAAATGTTCAAATAGCGCTACGTCTTGCTCAGAAAAGCCCGGCCTGATCAGCCGGGCTTTTTCGTGTCCGCCGGATTGCCGAACACGCGCCCCCTGTAGGAGCTGCCGAAGGCTGCGCCTACACACGCATGTGCTTCATCGTGGACGCATGGCCGGGTTTTGGGTGAGTCTATGGTTCTTCTCCATGGAACCCTGCCCATGAGCAAAACCGAAACCCTGGCCAAAATCATGCTCGGCCCCGTGCTGTTGATGCAGGGAGCCTATACCCGTCGGGTCACGCCGAAATTGCCGGAGGCCGAGGGTGAGCGGGAGGGGGT
>NZ_JABFMP010000057.1 GCF_013359595.1 Pseudomonas sp. C1C7
GTTTTTGAGGGCCCCTTCGCGGGCAAGCCTCGCTCCTACAGGGGGTACGCTGAACCTGTAGGAGCGAGGCTTGCCCGCGAAGACGTCAGCCCCAACAACCAATGACTCAAGGCTTACGCAACAAATAGGTATCCATAATCCACCCATTCTCCACCCGCGCCGCTTTGCGCACCCGCTCGATCTCCTGCTCCACATCCCCCAGCCGGCCGCTGATCAGGATCTCGTCCGGCGTGCCCAGGTAGGCCCCCCAGTAAATCTCGGTGTCCTTGTCCGCCACCTGCTGGTAGGAATCGTGCGCATCGAGCATCACCACCAGACAATCGGCATCGCTCACCTGCCCCGACGCCAGTCTGCGGCCGGTGGTGATTTCCACCGAGCGGCCGATCTGGTTGAGCGGCACCTTGTGCTGAGCCGCCAGAGCCTGGACGCTGGTGATGCCGGGGATGACGTCGAACTCGAAGGCACAGGTGCCCGAGGCAAGAATCGCCTGCAGGATGCGAATGGTGCTGTCGTATAGCGCCGGGTCGCCCCACACCAGAAAGCCACCGCATTGACCGTCGGCCAATTGCTCGTTGATCAGCTTCTCGAAGGTGCGCTGCTTGGCCAGGTTCAGGTCATCGACGCTGGAGGTGTAGTCCACATCGCCGCGTTCGCGTTCCGGGCTCTGGGCCTCGACGAAGCGGTAGTCATGTTCGGTGATGTAGCGCTCGCAGATCTCCCGGCGCAGGTCGATCAGTTTGTCCTTGCTCTCACCCTTGTCCATGAGGAAAAACACGTCGGCCTGATTCAGCGCCTTCACCGCCTGCATGGTGATGTAGTCGGGATTACCGGCGCCAATGCCGATGACCAGGATTTTTTTCATCAAAGGGTTCCTTCGGGCTCGATGCCCGGCAAGCGTAGGCGCCAGCAGCCATTGAACTGCAGTTCGATGGCCGACAGCGGCTCCACATCAATCAGATTGAACGCCGAACTGTGCAGCACATGGGTCAGCGCGGCGCGGATGATAAACGGATGGGTGATGGCGACGACATGCCCGGGTGTCGATTCCAGGGTCGTCAGCCATCTGGCGACTCGCTCGATGACCTGTGTCACCGACTCGCCACCGTGAGGCGCGCTGTCCGGTTCGGCGAGCCAGCGTTCAAGATTTTCCGGCTCGCTCTGCTGCAGGTCTTTGATGCGAACACCGCTCCAGCGCCCCAGATCGCAATCCCTGAGTGCCTCGACAATCTCCACCGTCTCACCGAACAGCTCGGCGGTCTGCCCGGCCCGCAGCTCCGGCGCGCTCAAAAGCCTGGGAGAACCCTTGAACTGAGCACTACGCGACCCCGTGGCCGATTGCCAATCCATCTCCACAGGCTCGTTTGTAGGAAATCTCGCCAATTTTTGTGCGACGGTTCGAGCGTGGCATATCAGAGTCAAACGGGTCGCCTGCACGAAAAATCTCTCTGTCGAAGGCTGAGAAAAACGGCGTCAGGCCGCGTAACAGGGGCAATTGTGCCGTAACAAAAGGATCGGGGGGCGTTTTGTTTCTGTTTGAGTCACGTGCACCGTCAGGTAATTCTTCGCACAATAAAGGTTTTGTCCGACAACCATTTAGGCAGAGGCCTACAAGGTAAATCGACATCCGTGTAGCCCTTTGTCACCAGCGCCTTCACTTCATGATCAGGTACCCGGAGCGGCGCCAAAATTAACTAGACATGCAATAGCCACAGACTGAATACTGGTTTCAAAGGATTACCGATTTCTCATCCAGCAGGAGCCCGGATGCCCCTATTTCAAAGACCGATCTTCGATCCTGGTCTGGACATTGTTGTCCGGATATCTCCCTCGTCGGCACACGGCAGCCTACATGCCCCGATGATCCAGATCGCGTGCCGCCAGCGGCCATGAAACCGTAATCAATAAAAAAGAGCGGAGCCTGATAACGCGCCCGCCGTTTCAATGCGTGGAAACCGACAGTGATAGTCCGGTCCGGTGCCCGACACCGAGCCTTTGATAAGGAGTGCATCCATGCTGGTCTTGCGTCCAGTGCAATTAAGCGACCTGCCCCAGTTGCAGCGACTCGCCAGGGAAAGCCTGGTGGGCGTCACGTCCCTGCCGGACGATGGCGACCGCCTGCGGGACAAGATTCTCGATTCCTGTACCTCGTTCGAGCACGACGTGTTCAGCCCCGGCCCCGAGAGCTACTGCTTCGTACTGGAAGACCTGTCGACCCGCTGTCTGGTGGGCTGCTCGGAAATTCTCGCCACCGCCGGCTTCAGCGAACCGTTCTACAGCCTGCGCAACCGGCACTTCAACAGCGCCTCGCGGGAGCTGGACATCGAGCATGACGTGCCGGCGCTCTCGGTCTGTCATGACCTCAGCGGCCACACCTTGCTGCGTGGCTTTCACATCGATGCAGCACTTGAACGTTCCGCGTTTTCGGAGCTCTTGTCGCGGGCGCGCTTGCTGTTCATCGCGGCTTATCCGCGGCGGTTTTCCGATGCGGTCATCACCGAAATCGTCGGCTACAGCACCGAGCAAGGCCATTCGCCGTTCTGGGATGCGGTGGGCAAGCACTTTTACGATCTGTCCTACGTCGAGGCCGAGCGGCTGTGTGGCCTGGAAAGTCGCCGCTTTCTCGCCGAACTGATGCCGCAATACCCGATCTACGTGCCGATGCTGCCCCAGGCCGCGCAGGACTGCATCGGCCGCATCCATCCCGATGGCCAGGATGCCTTCGATATCCTCGAGCGCGAAGGATTCGAGACCAACAGCTACGTCGATCTGTTCGACGGTGGCCCGACCCTGTTCGCACGCACCCAGGGCATTCGCTCGATCGCCAACGGCCACACCACCGTGGCCCGGCCAGGCTCGGTGATCGACGCTCGCGGCCGCTATCTGGTGAGCAATGACTCGCTGGAGAACTATCGGGCCATCGTCGCCGATCTCGACCACGTCCCCGGGCAGCCGGTGACACTGGACGCCAGCATGTGCGCCGCGCTGAAAGTCAGCGAAGGCAGTCCGATCCGGTTGATCGCCCTGTGAGGCTCGATCGGCCCTGGTGCCCGAGCCTGCGCGAAACAGGAGTTGCAGCATGATCGTCCGTCCCGTTGAGGTCACCGACCTGCCCGCCCTGCGAGCGCTGGTCCGGCAGGCGGGCCGTGGATTGAACAGTCTGCCGGCCAACGAAGAACGCCTGAACCACCGCCTGCGCTGGGCCAGGCGAACATTCGCCGAACAGGTCGAGCGCGCCGACGCCGATTACCTGTTCGTGCTCGAAGACGACGATCAGCAGGTGATCGGCGTCAGTGCCATGACGGGCGCCATCGGCCTGCGTGAACCCTGGTACAACTACAGGGTCGGGATGACGGTCAGTTCGTCGGCGGATCTGGGGATCCAGCGGCAGATGCCGACGCTGTTCCTGAACAATGAGATGACCGGGCAATCGGAACTCTGCTCGCTGTTCCTGCGCCCCGACCAACGCCTGGAAGGTCGCGGGCGGTTGCTGTCTCTGGGCCGCTTGCTGTTTGTCGCCGAGTTCCCGCACCTGTTCGGCGACAAACTCATCGCCGAACTGCGCGGCAGTGCCGACGAGCGCGGCTGCTCGCCGTTCTGGGACAGCGTGGGCCGGCACTTTTTCAAGATGGATTTCAGTCATGCCGACCATATGTCGTGGCTGGGCAACAAGGCGTTCATCGCCGAACTGATGCCGCGCCAGCCGCTGTACACCTGCCTGCTCACCGAGCAGGCCCAGGCGGTGATCGGCAAACACCATGCGAACAGCGAACCGGCGCTGAAAATCCTTACCGCCGAGGGATTTGCCCATCAGGGTTACGTCGACATCTTCGATGCGGGCCCGGTGATCGAGGCGCCGGTCTCGAACATCCGTACCGTGCGCGACAGCCAGTTGCTGGATCTGTCCTTCGGCACCCCGGACGACCAGGCGCCGATGTGGCTGATCCACAACCGGCGTATGGAAAACTGCCGTATCACCATGGCCCCGGCGCGACGAACGGGACATTGCCTGACCGTCGATCGGCTGACCGCCAAACGCCTGCAATTGCAACCCGGCGATTCAGTACGTTGCGTACTGCTGCAAAATCGGCAGCGTCAGGCGGTGGCGGCTTAATCCTTTCAGCCTGTGAGGGGCGATTCAGAGGGCTTTCGCGGCCTGCGACAGACAGAATGGCCGTATTCACCCTAAATTCGTCATCATTCGATACATCCACCCGTGATAGCCTTTAACACTTTCGGCGTTGACACTTTTGCTCAAGCCCTTCCATTTCCATTGGTGGAACTCATATGTCCAGGCTGTCTCATCAAGATTTGCGCCGCAATTTCCGTCAACTGTTCGCGTCCAACACCTGCTATCACACCGCATCGGTCTTCGATCCAATGTCGGCGCGCATCGCCGCCGACCTGGGGTTCGAGGTGGGCATTCTGGGTGGTTCGGTTGCGTCGTTGCAGGTCCTGGCCGCCCCTGACTTTGCCCTGATCACCCTCAGCGAATTCGCCGAACAGGCCACCCGCATCGGCCGCGTCGCCCAGCTGCCGGTGATAGCCGACGCCGACCACGGCTACGGCAACGCGCTCAACGTGATGCGCACCATCGTCGAACTCGAACGCGCCGGCATCGCCGCCCTGACCATCGAAGACACCCTGCTGCCGGCGCAATTCGGCCGCAAATCCACCGACCTGATCACCGTCGCCGAAGGCGTCGGCAAGATCCGCGCAGCCCTCGAAGCCCGCTGCGACTCGGAAATGGCGATCATCGCCCGTACCCACGCCGGGATCCTGCCGGTCCAGGAAATCATCAGCCGCACCAAGCAATACCAGGCCGCCGGCGCGGATGGCATCTGCATGGTCGGCGTGAAGGATTTCGACCATCTGGAAAAAATCGCCGAGCACCTGACCGTGCCACTGATGCTGGTGACCTACGGCAACCCGCTGCTGCGCGACGACAAACGCCTGGCCGAGCTGGGCGTACGCGTGGTCATCGACGGCCACGGCGCCTACTTCGCCGCCATCAAGGCCACCTACGACAGCCTGCGCGAACAACGCCAGATCTTCACCCAGGCCTCGGACCTGAACGCGACTGAACTGACGCATACCTACACCCAACCGGAGGAGTACATCCGTTGGGCTGAGGAGTTCATGAGTGTGAAGGAATAAAAAGATCGCAAGCTGCGACAACTCCTACAGGATCACCGCCATCCCAATGTAGGAGCTGCCGCAGGCTGTGATCTTTTGTTTTTTGCTAGACCGTGGTCTTGAACCCCTCCTCCCTCTGCAGCGCTCTCACCTGAATCACATCCAGCAATGCGCAGCCTTCTCGCATGAGCAGATGCACCGCGCGGGTCACGCGCGTCAGATCGCAATCGGAAATGTTTTTGAGATTGAGGCTGTGCAAGGTGTCAGCCAGATCGCGAACCACCGTGAAACGGTGCATGGCGCACGCCGCCATGTCACTGAGTTGCTTGTGGGTATTGATGAAGAGCACCGGATCGACGGCGTCGTGGGTATCGATGGGCAGGTAACGCGGCATAACCTGGTCGTGCATGGGTGTAGCTCCTGTAGTGAGAGCTACCACCGTTCGCGGCCAAACGAATGGTGGCAGCCGTACGCGGGTTGGCCGACCGGCACAGGACTCCGGCACACCCGAAGGTGTCCCACGCACAGCTGCCATGACACAACATGCAGACAAACCTGCCTGAATGCTGGCAATGCGCTGAACGTTCCTGATACCGACCGGCCAAGGTCGATCGCGGAGTTTCCGCGAGCCCGAACTATAGGAGTCGATACCGAAACGCGGCAACAGGGTACGTTGTAGGAAAGCTCTTGAAAAGTTGTACGCCGGGTAGTGAGCGTCCTACATGGGGCGTAGGAACGGTGCCCAGAGGAGCGAGTACATGGCTTTGATTTGTGGGAGCGAGCCTGCTCACGATGGTGGTCAACGGTGACGCGGGCTATCTGGATGCCCGCGGTGTCTGGGCATTCATCGCGGGCAAGCCCGCACACAGTTTTGGTCTGGGTACATTCGCGAAATCGGGTTGTCTGTAAGGCCGTCATCGCTGGCAAGCCAGCTCCCACAGTGGGTCGGTGTGCATCCGTGAGATCTGGTCGATTGTCAGGCCGCCTTCGCGAGCAAGCCCGCTCCCACAATGGGGATCTGGGTACATCCGAAGAATCAGGTCGACTTGCAGGCCGTCGCCGCGCGCAATACCCCGCACTTTGGCTATACATGAAAGACAAGGGTCAAACCCGTTCCCCCCAGGACACCCATGCAGACCTTCCAAGTGTTGATCATCGGCAGCGGCTTCGGCGGTCAGTGTGCCGCGGTGAATCTGCTCAAGGCCGGCATCACCGATTTTCGTCTGCTGGAGCGGCGGGATTTTTTTGGCGGGACCTGGTGCCAGAACACCTACCCGGGCGCGGCGGTGGATGTGCCGTCGCCACTCTATTCCCTGTCTTTTGCCCCCTACCGCTGGACGCAGATGTTCGCCGAACAGGCCGAACTGCATCGCTACACCCGCCATGTCGTCGAGCATTTCGGCCTGCGCGACCGGGTTGAGCTGGAGGCCAACGTCGAGCGGGTGGAATGGGACGAGTCCGCGAAAAAATGGACCGTACACACCGCCAAAGGCACCTTCCACGCGCAGTTCCTGATCAACGCCACCGGACCTTTGAGCCAACCGGTGGTGCCGCTCTTCCCCGGCCAGGAACGCTTCAAGGGCAAGACTTTTCACACCAACAACTGGGACCATTGCTACGACTATCGGCAAAAACGCGTAGCCATCGTCGGCAGCGGCGCCAGCGCGGCTCAGGTCATCCCGGCGATCGCCCCGCACGTCGAGCACCTGCACGTGTTCCAGCGCACACCGCATTGGGTGCTGCCCCGGGCGGATCGCACGTTCGGGCGTTTCCAGCGCTGGCTGCTGGGGTTCAAGCCGGCCTACAAACTGCTGCGCTGGATGATCTACTGGCAGTTCGAAACCCGGGTGATCGCCTTCAAATACTCCAAACCGGCGGTGCGCATGGTCCAGCACCAGGCCCTGCGCTTCATCAAACGCCAGGTACCCGACACCGAACTGCGGCGAAAACTGACGCCGGACTACACCATCGGCTGCAAGCGGATCATTCTCTCCAGCACCCTGTACCCGGCACTGGCCCGGCCCAACGTGACGCTGCACAGTCGCGAACAGGGCATCGCCGAGATCGACGAAACCGGCCTCGTCATGCAGGACGGCCAGCACATCGACCTGGACCTGATCGTCTGGTCCACCGGCTACGATGCCACCGACGGGGTGATTTCCTACCCGGTCACCGGCAGACACGGCACCCAATTGCGCAATGTCTGGGCCGAATACCCCCGGGCCTACCTCGGCACCGCCCTGCCGGACTTTCCCAACCTGTTCATCGTCACCGGTCCGAACACCGGTATCGGTCATACATCGGCGCTGTTCATCATCGAATCGCAGATGAACTACATCCTCGACTGCATTCGCACGCTAAAAACTCGAGGTTTGCGCAGCATCGAAGTGCGCCCCGAGGCAGAACGTACCTACACTGAAATGATCCATAGAGAAATGGAACGCACAGTGTGGAAGTCCGGAGGCTGCCACAGTTGGTATCAAAGCAAGAGCGGTCATGTGGTGGCGATGTTCCCGGGGTTCAGTTTCAGCTTTCATCGACTGACCCGAGCCCTGAAACCGGCCGACCACATATTGTCCTGATCCGTCAGAAGGAAGACGACAGATGCTTTTACTGGTAGTCGCTATCGCGGTGTTTGCGGCCTGGTGCTGGCTGAGCTACCCGGCGGTCGGGTACTGGCTATACGACTTGAGCGTGGCCGCCGAGGCCAGGTTGTACAAACTGCACAAGATTGTCGTGCCCATCAACGAGATGACCGTCTCGACCTGGCAGGGCGGGCCGTACGAAGCATCGAGCAATGTCCTGATGCTCCACGGTTTCAGTGGCGACAAGAACCTCTGGCTGCGGTTTGCCCGGTATTTCGTCGGCAACTACCGGGTGATCATTCCCGACATCGCCGGCCATGGCGAAACCGGCTTCAAGGCCGGTGGCGGTTATGACATCCCGTTGCAGGCCAAGCGCATGATTCAGTTGCTGGATGTGTGCGGGGTCGAGAAGGTCCATGTGATCGGAAACTCGATGGGCGGCTGGATCGCGGCGTGGATGGCGGCGCATTATCCCGAGCGAGTCGTTTCGGTCGCCCTGTTCGACCCGGCGGGTGTGACCTCGCCCGAGCCCAGCGATCTGCAGCGGCACCTGGCCAATGGTCACAACCCGTTCCTGATCGAGTCCCGGGAAGAATTCAAACACTTCTACGCCATGCTCATGGCCGATCCACCGTGGATGCCGCGGGTGGTGCTGGACGCCTTTGCCCATCGTTTTCAACAGTCGCGTGATGAACTGCGGGAGATCTTCGACGATTTCCATGCCAGCCCGCCCATGGAGCCGGAACTGCCAGCCATCAGCGCTCCGGCGTTGCTGTTGTGGGGACGCAAGGATCGCCTGCTCGATGTCAGCAGCGTGGCCGTCTGGAGCAAGGGCATCGTCGATTTGCGGGTGGAAATCTGGGAAGGCATCGGCCACATGCCGATGGTCGAGGCGCCGGCGGGTTCTGCTCGCCTGTATCGGGAGTTTTTGGCATCCCTGCGCTCGGAAAGCCCTCAGGATCAGAGGTTGCACTGACTATGTAGCAGCTGCCGAGCCTGCGAGGCTGCGTTCGGCTGCGAAGCAGTCGCAAAATTCGACTACGCGGTGTGTCAGGAAAATTATGCATGCAGGATTTACGTCTGCTGCGCAGCCGGACGCAGCCTAGCAGGCTCGGCAGCTGCTACATGGAAACCTGCGATAGCATCCAGTCCTTGGCAGAATGAAGTTCGTCAGAAACTTCGTTTGTCGGCGGCGCTGAAGGCTGCGATCTTTTCTCCCATCCTTCACGTCACCGCGCCAGGAACCCCGTTCATGACTCACCCGAACTTCGTCAGCCCCGACCTGATCCGTCAACGCTTCTCCAAAGCGATGTCCGACATGTACCGCGAAGAAGTGCCGCTGTACGGCGCGTTGATGGAGCTGGTGGAGCAGACCAACCGCCACGTGCTCGACAGCGATGCGCAGGTGGCGAACCAATTGAACAGCACCGGCGAGATCGAGCGCCTGGACATGGAGCGCCATGGCGCGATCCGCGTCGGCACCGCTGCGGAACTGGCCACCCTCGCCCGTCTGTTCGCGGTGATGGGCATGCAGCCGGTGGGTTATTACGACCTGACGCCGGCCGGCGTGCCGGTGCACTCCACCGCGTTTCGCGCCGTGCATGAGGCGTCCTTGCAGGTCAGCCCGTTCCGCGTGTTCACCTCGCTGTTGCGCCTGGAACTGATCGAAGACCTGGAGCTGCGCTCGTTTGCCCAATCGGTGCTGGACAAGCGTTCGATCTTCACCCCCACCGCACTGACACTCATCGAGCGCGCCGAACACCAGGGCGGCCTCACCGAAGAGCAAGCCCGGGAGTTCGTGAAACAGGCGCTGGAAACCTTCCGCTGGCATCACAGCGCCACCGTGACCGCCGAGCAGTATCAGAAGCTCAGCGCCCAGCATCGCCTGATCGCCGACGTCGTGGCGTTCAAGGGTCCGCATATCAACCACCTGACGCCACGCACCCTGGACATCGACATCGTCCAGGCGCAAATGCCGGTGCATGGCATCACGCCTAAAGCGGTGATCGAAGGCCCACCCCGCCGCCAGTGTCCGATCCTGCTGCGCCAGACCAGTTTCAAGGCCTTGGACGAGCCGGTGGCCTTTACCGATCAAGCCCAAAGCCAGGGCAGCCACAGCGCCCGTTTCGGCGAAATCGAACAACGTGGCGCCGCCCTCACTCCCAAGGGCCGCGCGCTGTACGACCGCCTGCTCAATGCCGCCCGGGATGAACTGAAAGACTTCCCCAACGAAGCCAACGCCGACCGTTACAACGCACTGATGACCCAGCACTTCAGCGAATTCCCCGACACCTACGACGGCATGCGCCAACAGGAACTGGCGTACTTCCGCTACTTCGTGACAGAAAAAGGCCTGGCGGCGGCCGAGCTGAAAACCCTGCCGCTGGAAGAGTTGGTCAGCGCCGGTTACCTGCGGGTAGAACCGCTGGTGTACGAGGATTTCCTGCCGGTGAGTGCGGCGGGGATTTTCCAGTCGAACCTGGGGGATGCCGCGCAGACCCACTATGGCGTGCATTCCAATCAGCAGGCGTTCGAGACTGCGCTGGGACGGCAGACCATTGATGAGTTGGGGTTGTATGCCGAGACGCAGCGGCGTTCGATCGAGCAGTGTTTTGCGGCGTTGAATCGATAAAAGATCGCAGCCTTCGGCAGCGCCTACAGGGGTACGCGTTCCAAATTGCAGGAGCTGCCGCAGGCCGCGATCTTTTGCTTTTCTATTTCAACTTGGCCAACAACGCCTCAGCCCCCGCCTTCGACGACGCCGGGTTCTGCCCGGTGATCAGCAGCCCGTCGGTCAGCACATAGCTGGCCCAATCAGGGCCTTTGGAAAAAATCCCGCCCTTGGCCTTGAGCTCGTCCTCCACCAGGAACGGCACGACGTCCGTCAGTTGCACGGCGTCCTCTTCGCTGTTGGTGAAGCCGGTGACTTTCTTGCCTTTGACCAGCGGCTGGCCGTCCTTGTCCTTGGCGTGGCGCAGCACTCCCGGGGCATGGCATACGGTGGCGACCGGTCTACCGGCGTTGTAGAAGGATTCGATCAGGGCGATCGAGTGTTTGTCTTCGGCCAGGTCCCACAACGGACCATGTCCACCGGGATAGAAGACCGCATCGTAATCGCCGGCATTCACCGAGCTCAGCACCACGGTCGAGGCCAAAGCCGCCTGGGCGGCGGAATCCTTGCGAAAACGCCGGGTTTCCTCGGTTTGAAAGTCGGGCTCGTCGCTTTTCGGGTCCAGCGGCGGCTGGCCGCCCTTGGGCGAGGCCAGGGTCAGTTGCACGCCGGCATCCTTGAAGGCGAAATACGGTGCTGCGAATTCTTCCAGCCAGAAGCCGGTTTTCTTGCCGGTGTTACCCAATTGATCGTGGGACGTTAGAACCATCAGGATTTTCATGTCGTCATCACTCCATCTCGGGGCTGCGGGAATGTGCAGGGAGCTGCGCGTTGAGCCTGGCATATGACCGTTGCACGGCACGGGTCGTTCGGCCTGCGAGGCGATTGACTACGGTGCGCCTGAAGCTGGTTTTTGTCGCGGGGTTTTCTGAGCCGCGGATGAAACTCTTTCGTTTCGTTGGCGGGTCAGGATGCAAGGATTGGCAACTTGTGAAGCAGATGACGAGCGAAGATCAAAGCGCAAAAAACTGTAGGGCAATTCTCTTTTTGCCTTGGGATCCCGGAAATATGCGCAATAAAAAAGGGTGATCATTTTGATCACCCTTTTTCGAAAGGAGTCGCTGGAAGTTCACGGAAAACTCCGGGGTGGTGTCCGCCCAGTGCAACGACCTCGGCAATCCATGCACTGGTAAAGAGCCCTGACACTGGGCGAACGCGGCGCATTTTAATGGAACTTGGTACGGATGTCCGCGATTTATATATGAAATTTGCAGATACACATTTAACAACTTCAGCTCTGGCAGTTGAATTCACCGGCCAGTCCACAGCGCCCATTATTCCTATACAGAAAGTTGTACAGGGATAACCGCCTGGTCCTTAACTTCCGATCTTTCTGCTGACCTTCGACGAGTCCTGTATAGATCTGTTGTCCAACTTTCAGATCGTTAAAACCGGGTCGTGCGTCTTGTTGTCAGTGACGACGAACGGCACTGAAAACCGATTCAGTGCCGACCGCTTACCGGGACTGTTTCGCCGTTTCCTGCGCCGTGGACTCGCCGCTGGCCGTACCTTTGCCGCTGTCCTTGCGCCGGGCCGGGTCGGTGGGGCGCAATGCGTCGTTGTCGCGCTCGGTCTCGCCGGGTGGCCGAGGCTCGTCGGGGTGCTGCTGATCGGCTGTGGGCTTCATGGCCGTTTCCTCAGGCGTCGGGATCGTCGACTTCCCGCGCCACGTTGATGGCCGGCGAGTCCTTGTGGGACTGTGCCGCTTTGGCGTTCAGGTCCTGCCACTGATCAAGGTCGATGGCGCCCTGCCCCAGCAAATCGTCGGCAAGACGCAGCAGTTCGATGTAATGGGCGTCGGGGGACTGTTGCCAAAACGCCTGGTCATCGAACACGCGCTGCCACATTTTGAGGTCGGGTGCTGTCAGGTCTTCACGCATGGCGGGCTCCGGCGGAGGGATTCCTATGGTAGAGGGTCATGATGCCACCATAGTTCAACACGAATGCGCCTGATTCTTCGTCCCAAATACCTCGCTCCTCCCCCCAACCCTGTGGGAGCGGTGATTCAATAGCCGGTCATTTCCAGGTAACCCTGCCCGCCGTGGCTGCCGCTCAGGCGTACGGGGCCTTCCCAGTAGGGGATGCGCAGATCCATCCAGGCGTTGGGGTTGAGGGCGTCGATGACGATGTCGAGGTGTTTGCCCGGGATCCGGATGGCCCAGCGTACCGGCATCGACCGGCCGGCGACGCGGGCGGTGTCCTGCGGGGTGAGCTGGATGTCGGCGCTGTTCAGCCTCTGCGTCCCGCCCTGGGCGTCGATCCAGGTGCCGGTCAGGTAAGGCGCACCGTCCTTGTGCCGCATGCGATAGAGCATCACCTGCTCGCCGCTGTCCAGATGAAGGGAAAACCAGTCCCAACCGGTCTGATTGGCGGTCAGCGGCTGGCTGCTCCATTCGCGATCAAGCCACGCAGGGCCCTTGACCTGATGAACCTTGCCGTCAATCTCCAGGCTGCCGCTGGCCTGGAAAAACGGCTGGCTGTAGTAGTACGACGCCTGACCCTGCTCGGATTTCTGGCTGAAGCCCTGCTCCCCTTGCAGCACCAGCGGACGATCCGCCGTCAGCCGCAACTGATAGCCGAAAGCCTTGTCCCGGGCGCTCAGTTGCAGATCCGCCAACGGGTCGGCGTCGCTCGACTGACTGGCGAAGCGCCAATCGTCGATCCACGCATTGAACGGCGTCAGGCTCACCCCGGCCTGCCCCACGCCACCGCGGGCATAACGCTCGGCGGCATGGTGGACCGTCGCGGAGGTGACCGCCGCGTGACCGAGCCAAAGGGTCTGGTTCTCCCAACCCGCCACCTCGGGCGTGGGTTTCAGGGCGCTGCGAAACAACGTCCACTGCGCGCCAAATTCATTGCCTTGCTCGTCCTTGAGATTGGCGGTGACATACCACCATTCGATGCGAAAGCCATCATGTGGGCCGTGATCCGCCGGGAAGCTGAACACCCGACCGGGCACCACGGGCGTGAACGCCGCCGCCTGATTGCCCAGCCCGGCGAAGCCTTTTTCCTCGGGCGCCGGTTGATCGCAGCCACTGATCAACAAGGCCAGCATCCACAGCGCGCACTTAATCCTCACGGGCAAACGTCCTCAATAGATCCGCCGGCTGCGTGCGATACAAGGCGTACAGCGGCCACGCCGAAGCCAGCAAAGTCGCCACCACCGCCAGCCCCATCAGCTGCAGCAGTTGCAGCGGAAACAGCCGCAACGGCAGGCGCCAGCCGAATGCCTGGACGTTGATCACCGCGTCCAGGCACCAGGCCAGGGCGATGCCCAATGGCAACGCCAGCACCAGGGTCAGCAGTGCCAGCAACCAGGTCTGGCCGAGGTTGAGCAGCATCAGTTGCCGGCGCGTCACCCCCAGCGCCCACAGCGGCGCCAGTTGCCCCAGACGACTCTGGCTTTGCGTCAGCAGGCTGATGAACAGCGCCACCCCGGCCACGCAGAGCGTCAGGCTGTTGAGCGCGGCGGTGGCGGCAAAGGTGCGCTCGAACACTTGGGTGGACCAGCCCTTGAGCCGGGCCTGATCGACGATGCGACTGTCTTCCAGGGCGAATCGCGCTTGCAATGACGTGACGAATGGCGCGATCAATGCCGGCTCGATGCGCAGATTGAAACGATTGGGCGTCAGTTGCGGCCAGCCGCGCAGCAAGTGCCTGACGTTGACCAGAATGTGCCCCTTGGGATTGCCGTAATCGGCGTAGATCCCGACGATGCGCGGCGACCACGGGCCGTTGGGCGTGTCGATCGTCAGGTGATCGCCCAGTTGCACCTTGAGGCGCCGGGCCAGTTGTTCGCTGAGCATCAGCGCGTCGTCGGTGGCCAGGCGTTCCCAAGGCGCGTCACTCAAGGCTTCGAGCAGCGGCCAGTGCTGGCGATAGGTCGGGTGATCGATCACGCCGAAGATGTCCGTCGGCCAGCCCTGCACCTGGATCGCCACCTGCCAGTTGGGCAGCACTGCCGTGGGTTGCGGCTGCTGCTTGAGCCAGCTGTGCAGTTCCCGGGCCTGGGTCGGGTTTTGCGGATTGAGGTAGAGTTCGGCGGTGAGACGTTGTTCGAGCCAGTTGTTGAAGGTCTCGCGGAAACCGGCGGTCATGCTGCCGGCACCGATGTTCGCCGCCAGGGCCAGCAGCAGCGCCATCAGGGCCAGGCTCAGGGCCGGCAATTGCTGGCGGCAATCGGCGATGAACCATTGACCGAGCACCGAACGGCTGTGCCCCAACAAGCCGTCGAGCACGGCATTGAGGACCACCGGCAACGCCAGGGCGGCGCCCAGCAATAGCGCGGCCATCAGTACGAAACCGCTGGCCAGGCTGTCACCGCGCAACAACGCCAGCCATGCGATTGCCAGGGCCAGCGCCGCCACCCAGGCCTGGCGCCGCAACCAGCGCGCGTGGGCCTGATGCCAGGCTTGCGGATCGGCCAGGGCCAGCAATGGCAAGCGCGCCGCACGCCACAAACTGTTGGCGCCGGCGAGCAACGCGCCGAGCAGCCCCAGGCCGATACCGCCGAGCCACCACCACGGGCTGAGGGTCAACTGCCCCGCCACTTCGGCGCCGTACAGGCCGCGCAGGCTGGCGGCGACATCCGGCAACAGCACGCTGGCCAGCAGATAACCGCTGACCACCCCGGCCACGCCACCGATCAACGCCAAGGCCGCCAGTTCCACCGCCAGACAGCCGATCAGCATCCGCGCACTGACCCCGCAGGCGCGCAGGGTTCGCAGCAGGCCACGACGCTGCTCCAGGGCCAGGCCGATGGCAGCGTGGACGATGAACAGCCCGACCACGAACGACAGAAAGCCCAGCGCGTCGAGGTTCAGGTGGAAGCTTTCGGTCAGGCGAGCGAGATTGTTTTCTTCGCCGCTGCTTTTGAATTGCAACTGGCCTTTCAACGGGTCAGGCAATGGCGCGGTGAAATCCTTGGGCAGCAGCAGGCGCGAAAGCTGGTCCGGCAGTTCGAGGATCTGCTGGGCGAAGCCGATGTCCACCAGCAACACGCCGGGGGCCATGTCCGTCTGTGCTTTCAAGGGGGGCAGCGTTTGGCCATTCAGCGCCTGCGGGCGATCGCCTTCCTTCAGCCCCAGGGTCTGCAAGGTCTGCGGCGAAATCCAGGCGCTGCCCGGCGGGGTGAAGAACTCGACCACCTGCTCGATGGCCATGCTCTGCCCGGCCACCACGCCTCCCGCCGGCAATGACACCGGCTCAATGCCCATCAGTTGCAGACGTTGATCCTCGTGGCCCTTGAGCGTCACCCGCCCCTGCAACACCGGCGACACCGGCCAACCGGCGCGGCGCAGGTCGATGAACCATTGCTGGGCAAAGGTCGCGCCCGCCAGAGCGCCAAGACTGGCCTGGGGTTCGCCGCCGATCAATTGGCTGGCCCTGGCATAGCTGTCGCGCGCCTGACTGTTCAGCGCCTGCACGCCGATCAGCAGGCTGGTAGCCAGCCACAGTCCGGTGAGCACGCTGAAAAACTGCACCGGGTGCTGTCGCCAGTGGCTGAGCAACGCTCGCAGGGTCTCGCGAAAGATAGGCATTTCAGCGCCCGTCCACACCGGCCAGACGACCGCCGTGCAACACGACCTTTTCCGCCAGCCGCGCGGCGACGCTGGGGCTGTGGGTGACCATCAACAAGGTGGTCGGGCTGTCGTCGAGCAGCTCCAGCAGCAGTTTGAGCACTTCGGCGCTGGTGGCTTCATCGAGGCTGCCGGTGGGTTCGTCGGCCAGCAGCAGTTTGGGTTGCGAGGCCAGGGCGCGGCCCAGGGCGACCCGTTGTTGCTGGCCGCCGGAGAGCTGTTCCGGATAGCGCTTGAGCACATCGGCCAAACCCAGGCGCTGCACCAGATGCGCCTGCCAGCGTGGATCGTGGCGCCCGGCGAGGCGCGCCTGAAACGCCAGGTTGTCTTCCACGCGCAAACTGCCGATGAGGTTGAACTGCTGGAACACCAGGCCGATTTCCGTGCGCCGCCAGTTCGCCAGTTGCCCTTCGCTCATCTGCTCCAGCCGATGTTCGCCGCTGCGGATGCTGCCGCGATCGACCTTGTCCAGCCCGGCAATCAGGTGCAGCAAGGTGCTCTTGCCACTGCCCGACTCGCCCATCAGCGCCAGGCTGCTGCCGGGTTTGAGGCACAGATCGACGCCTTGCAGCACCGGCAACGGGCCTTGCGGGGTGGCGTAGCTTTTGAAGACGCCCTGGACTTCAAGCATGGAAAAAAAACCGTTCGATAAGCGTGGGGCCAAGAATAGCGGGCCAGACCGGTTCTTGTCCGTTGCCCTCTGCCGCACCGCCAAAAGCCCCATGAAAAAGCCCTGCAGGCACTGGGTTTTTTCGTGTGAGCAACTACTGTGGATGGAGCGCGATCACTCAAGCCCAGACGCAATTCTTGTAGCCGCTGGCTTCGCCAGCTGCTACAGGTTCCGCACAGGCTTGAATGGCGCGGCGCCTCGGGTCAACGCGTTCATCGACCATTTCATGGAGGGCGAACATGCCACAGCAAGTCATAGTCAACGCTGACGATTTTGGCCTGAGTGCCTGTGAAAATGCGGTGATTCTGGGGGCTTTCCAGGCCGGGATCATCAGTTCAGCGACCGCCATGGCCAACACCCCGGCCTTTACCGCCGCCTGTTCGCTGGCGCAGCATCCGTTGCTGGAAGGCCGTATCGGTCTGCATTTCAACCTCACTTATGGACGTCCGCTGAGCCGGCGCATTCTCACCCGTTCGGCCTTCTGCGACCGTGGCGGCGTGTTCGATTTCAACCTGTCTCGCAACCGGCTGTGGCTGGGGCATCAGGATCGCCTGGCGGTGCAGGAAGAACTCGAAGCGCAGTGGCAGCACTTTGTGGACAACGGCGTGCGCCCCAGCCACCTGGATTCCCATCATCAGGTGCACAACATCTGGCCCATCGGCGAGATCGTCGCGCGCTTCGCTGCCCGCCAGGGCGTTCCGGTGCGACTGGCGCGCAATCTGGGGCTTAAGCAGAGCCTGCGCAAACGTGTGTTCAAGCAGTTGCTCAATCGTCGATTGAACCGTTTGGCCGGTGTGACGGCAGACTACGTGTGCACGCCGATGGATTTGCGCCATGCCGAACCGCCCGGCGAGGGTTTGCTGGAAATCGTCGCGCATCCCAGTCAATTGGGGGCGGATTTTGGCGATGCGTACCTGGGTCAGGGGGAGTCGTTGAGTGCGTTTCTGGAGCAGAGATTGCCGGGAGTGCCGCGGGTGCCGTATAGCGCGGTCAGGCGGCCAGAGCCAGCCCTGGAATAACCCCAACCTGTAGGAGCGAGGCTTGCCCGCGAAGGCGTCAATCCAGCCACTGACAATGGCGAATGATGAACCGTTTTCGCGGGCAAGCCCGCTCCCACAGGTTTTGGGTGGATCACAGATGGCTGTCAGCGCACAGCCACCAAGGTAAAACACATCGGCAACTGCGCCTCACGCTGCTCAAACCGGTCGTAGAGTTCCTCGCGGTTTGAATGTGGGTATTCCTGGAAATGGCGGATGTTGAGCCCCGCCGCAATGGCGCCGCCGAAGAGATCCCCAAGGGTGTGGACGAACCAGTACGACGGTGCGGTCTGCTGTTCGACCTTGCCTTCATAGACGATGGGTTCGGTCTGCACAAAGGGCTCGTGGCGGAAGTAGGAGGTGGCCAGGGCGAAGGGGTCGGCGGCTTCGGGGTCGAACATCTCCAGGAAGGGATGGGTTTCATACACCACCAGCGCTGCGCCCGGCTTCAGCACCGTCGACACATGGCCGAAGAATTCGGCGATGTCCGGCATCCAGTTCAAGACGCCGATGGTGATCAACGCCACATCGAAACGCCCCTGCAAGGCGGGCGGTAGATGATGGATATCGGCCTCGATGAATTCAGGCTGATGAGGTGAGCACGATGCCAGCTCCCGCGCCTGGTCGAGAAACGCCGCGGACTGGTCGACGCCGACCACATGCCGCGCGCCCAGGGCAAACAGGGAGAGGCTTTCCCGGCCATTGTTGCAGCCCAGTTGCACCACCTCCTTGCCGTCGACGCCGACCTCGTTCAGAACCCGGGTCAAGGTGTCATCAAGACAGGAAAAATCCCGCTGGGCCACAGCGCTCAATAGAACCGGCCAATCAGGATTGTCTTTGTGGTGGCGAGCGGAGTCGTTCCAGGCATCGCGGTTGCTGGCGATGGCCTGTTCTTTTGTCGGCATTTCCATTGCATGTTCCATCAGCGGTTTGAAACGACTGACTGTAGCAGCTGGCAGCTACAGGTCGAGGTCAGCCAAGGCGCGCTATAGTTAATGTCCTTGGGGATACGCGCGAAAACCGATGCCGCAGGTGCTGCCATGAACACGATTAAACAGTCGCTGATGCTTGCCCTTTGCCTGACCGCCACCACCTGGGCACAGGCCGACGACAGCCTGATGCAAACCGAGCAATCAAGCAGTGAATTCAACTATTACGGGGCCGACCAGCCCTTCGCCCACCCTGCCCCGCCTTCTCTGAGCACCATACCGCCGGGGGCGTACATCCCGACTTCGCCCCAGACGTTCACGCCGGTGTCCAGCGAACACGTGTTTTCCGACTCCCAGTTGCCCACGGTGGCCGATGCCACCGTACGCGTTTTCATCCGCACCTATGACGAAGAGCGCGGCGTCTACGTGAACCAGGAAGTCGAAAACCCGGCCTGCACGCTGTCTTGCCTCAGAGGACAGATCCCGGCCTTGTGAAGGCGGCTGCGCCGCAGCCGCAAGCTACAAGCTGTAAGCCGCAAGCTCGAAGCTCGAAGCTGCCAGCTCCGCAGGTCTACCACTGCCGCTTATCCGGCCGCGCCAGCCCGAGTTTCTCGATCCGGTAGCGCAGCATGTCGCGGCTCAGGCCCAGCAGCCGTGCCGACTTGGTGACGTTCCAGTCGGTCTTGTCGAGCATCTTGCGCACCATGTCGCGCTCGACTTCCGGCAGGTTCATCGACTCGGTGCCGTTGTAGGCCGGGCGTGGTTCTGCAGCGGGCACTTCATGCTGGAACATCGGCGGCTCGTCCACCAGGCTCATGCACACGTTGAGTTGATGGGCCGCGACCACATCGCTCTGCGCCAGCAACACGGTCTGCTCGAGCATGTTGCGCAGCTCGCGCACGTTGCCCGGCCAGCTGTAGTTGAGCAGCAATTCCTCGGCCTGCTCGCTGAAGCGCAGGTTCGGTTTGCCATAACGTTTGCCGTGGGCCGCGAGGAAGTGTCGGGCCAGCAACAGCACGTCTTCGCCACGGGCGTACAGGCGCGGCACCTTGATCGAAATGATGCGCAGGCGGAAGAACAGGTCGCGACGGAACTTGCCTTGCAACACCATCTGTTCGAGGTTGCAGTTGGTGGCGCTGATCACCCGCAGGTCGACCTTGCGCTCCTTGACCGAACCGACCCGGCGAATGCTGCGGTCTTCCAGCAGTTTGAGCAGCTTGGCCTGAAGCAGCAGATCCATTTCGCCCACTTCGTCGAGGAACAGCGTGCCGCCATCGGCCGCTTCCACCAGACCCAGGCGACGCTCCTTGGCATCGGTAAACGCGCCTTTCTCGTGACCGAACAACTCGGCCTCCACCAGGTTGGGTGGAATCGAGGCGCAGTTGAATTCAATGAACGGACCCTTGGCGCGCGGACCGTCGAAATGCAGGGCACGGGCCACCAGTTCCTTGCCGGTGCCGGTCTCGCCTTCGACCAGCACGGGAGGCAGATCGGTGTTGGCCATGCGGCGCTCGGCATCGAGCAACTGGGTGATGGTGCTCTTGAGATAAACCATCGGTGCCGATTCGCCGATCAGCGCCTGGACCCCGGACCTCTGCGCCTCGCGTTCCTGATAGAACGACAGCGTGCGCTCCATCCGATCGGTGGCCAGGGCCTTGTCCAGCAGCACCTTGAGCTCAGGCAGCGCCACCGGCTTGGTCACGTAGTGGAAGGCCCCTTCCTTCATCGCCACCACGGCATCTTCGACGTTGCCGTAGCCGGTCATCATGATCACCTTCAGATCCGGCGCGCTGACGCGCAGCTTCTGGATCAGGTCGTGACCACTCATGCCCGGCAACGAGTTGTCGGTCAGCACCACGTCGGGAACGAAAGTCTTCAATTGCTCCAGTGCATTTTCCGCCGAGTGGCAGACCGTCACCTCGAAGTCCTTGCGCTCCAGGTAAGTCTGAATATTCTCGGCAAGGAGTTCATCATCCTCGACCAGCAGTATGCTGTGTTCCATATTCCCCTCCCGTTGCCACTTTAAAATTCAAACAAACGCGAGTTCCTTCCCGCTCCTGGCTGGTCAGTTCGACCGAGCCTTCGAAACGCTCCATTATTCGTTTGACCAGGGCCAGGCCTACGCCCAACCCTCCCTGTTTGGTGGTGAAGAACGGCTTGAAGACCATTTGTTGCTGCTGCTTGGTCATGCCCTTGCCGGTGTCATTGAGAATCATGCTCACCCGGTCTGGCGCAGGCATTTCAATCTCGATACCCAATACGCCTCCCGTGGGCATCGCCTCCAGCGAATTAGCAAACAGGCTATTCAGTATTTGCGTCAGCAGCACCTTTTGGCTGACGACCGGCGGTACGCTTTTGGGAGTGAAACGCACTTGCACATCCGAACGCTTGATCAACGCTTCGAAGGCTCCCAGGGTGTCTTCGATGACCAACACCAGATCCACCTCACCGACGTCGTCATTGACCGGTCGCAATGACACAAGCAATTCCCGTACCCAGCGCGACATGCGGTCAACCTGACCGATGATGTCGCCAAGATTTTTCTGTGCGTGCTGGCTGGCGATTTCCTGGGCCAGTTCGGCGCTGGTGCGGATATTGGCCAGCGGATTGCGCAGGCTGTGGGCGACCGCCGAAGACATCTCGCCCAAGGCGACAAAGGTTTCGTTGGCCACCAGTTGCTTTTGCTGACTGTGCAGCAGCAATGCGGCGCGACGCACGATCCAGAACAGCCCCAGGTAAATCGCCGCCCCGCCCAGCAGGGTCGCCAGCCAGATCGCCTTGAACCCGCGCTGAATGCGCGCCACCAGATCCGCCGGCTCCTTGTAGATTTCCACCATGGCGACCACTTTGCTTCTGTCGGCGTTGAACATCGGAATGTAGTTCTCGATGAACAGGTACTGAGGCTCGCGCATCAGACGCTGCTCGGGACGCTCCTCATCGATTTCGTGATAGCTGGTGGACACCGCCTCCTTCATCTCGAAGGACTCGTCCAGTTCTTCGTCATCGTGGATGCGCACACCGATCAGCTCGGGGTTGGTCGACCAGACCACCGTGCGGTCCAGGGCATAGACGTTGGCCAGCAGAAGGTCCGGCAGGTGTTCCACATGATCGAGAAACTCGACGCGCGCATTGGCCCGGGCGCCGGGGTCGACATCGGGGTAGTCGTTGTCCAGTCGGGGATCGAGCATCTCGCCCATGGTTCGGGTCGTGGTGATCTGGGCGTGGCGGATTTCCGCATCGCCGATAGCCTGGATGAATTGCGCGGTCAGCATCGAATCACGCTCGATGCTCTCCTCCACCACGAAACGGGTGGAAATGTACCCCAGCCCCAACGCCACGGCGGCGATGATGAAAAAGCTTGCCAACGAGAACCAGCGCACCAGATTGAACGGCGGTCGCCAGCCTTTGCTTTGCTCTGCTGCCGGCATCTGCGACGCAGGTATTTTTTGTTCTTCCAGTGTCTGCATGGGACGTTCCCGGTCGCGGTTCAACAAGCCTTTTCAGCGGTGTTTCGCCTCAGTGTAGGTGGCATTGACCAACACGGGCGGCGCAATGAAAGTATTTAGCCACTATTGCATCTGCGTCGGTCCCTGAGGGCTGCCAGGCGCTTCGACGGCGTGGTGGTGCTCGGGTTCTTCGTTCTCGGCAGTCAAGGCGTTTTTCCCTGGATGCTGCCGCTCGGTTTCCTCCTGGAGGAACTCGATGATCGACTGCGCGGACTTCTCATCCAGGCGCAGGTTGGGCATCGCAATCCTGTTGTAGCGTTCGAACAGCTCTATCGCGATCGGGTCCTTTTCCGCCAGCACGCGATCCGGTTCGCGAATCCAGCGGTTGAGCCAGGCCGGATCACGCTGCAGGGTCACGCCGATCAGGTCCGGACCGATGCTGCGCATGCCGATGCCCTGCCCATCCGTTGGCCCGAGGCTGTGGCACGAGGCGCAACGGGTGCGGAACAGTTCCTCGCCATTGCTCGGCGGGCGGATCTGCGGAGCATTGGCATAGCTTTCGCCAACACTCTGCTGTTTCCAGTTATGCAAGGTATTGGCCAACTGGTCGGCCAGGATCCAGGGGTTCTCGAACGGCGAGGCTTTCATCCAGCGACCGGTCTGCTGGTTGCCGACGATCAGGCTCAGGTTGTGGTCCTTGCTGCGGCCGTTGTCGACGCCTTCGATGAACAGGCCGAGCTTCTTGCGCAGTTCCGTGACGTCGGCGAATTCGCCGGTGAGGAACAGCCAGCCCGGGCCGACCTGGAAGCGTTGCGAATAGGCCTTGAGCACCTCGGGGGTATCGCTCAGGGGATCGATGCTGATGGAGTAGAAAAAGATGTCCTTGCCGACCCGGTCGCCGAGCAGTTTCTGCACCTGGCGCAGCCGCGCGGTTTCCAGCGGGCAGGAGTCGCTGCAGGAGGTGAAGATGAAGTTGATCACCACCACCTTGTCCTTGATCAGGTCATCGAAAAAATGCACCTGCCGACCGTTCTGGTCGGTCAGCAGGGTGTTGGGGAAATAGTCGCCACCCCAGGGGGTGGCGGATTCGCTGGTGGCGGGTTTCTCCGCCATTACGGTTGCAATGGCCTCGGTGGGTGCGGGAGCGGGTGTCGACGGCGCAGGGTTGGCGATCAGCAGCCGGCTGGCCAGCAAGCCGGTGACCAACACCAGAATCAGGTGCATGCCCAAGGCGCGTGTACGTGGCGTATGCATCTTCATGTCGACACCCTCCCGGTTGTTTCTTTTTTTATTTCTTCACTGCAACTTGCGGGCCGGAACCGTCGCCAGTGCGGAAGGTTGGCAGTGCGGCAGAGCTCACGTAACGCACGCCATCCCAGCCTGGCAGCGGTGTCGGCATCAACTGGAATTGACCGGGGTGTTCAATGTCCCAACGCAGCAGCATCGAGTTGTCCTCATGCTGGGTGTTGTGGCAGTGCTCCATGTAGGTCCCGGCAAACTCGCGGAAGTTGATCGCCATTTCGACGCTGTCCAGGCCATCGCTTTCCGAGCCGATGCGGTAGACGTCCTTGCGAGCCCATTTTTCCCATTCAGGGGGTGCCTTGCCGCCACGGCTGAGGATGATCCCCTCCTCGAAGTGCACGTGGACCGGGTGGCTCCAGCCCTTGCCGCCGAGCTTGATGTTCCACACTTCCATGGTGCCGAAGCCTGTGGTGCCGGCATCGGTAGGCCCGGTTTTCAGCTGGGTGGCGGCATTCAACCGACGTGGGTCCATGTGGTAGCCGAAGCCGCCATCGGTCTTGACTGTCCAGGGCGCCTCATCGGTACCGTCGGAACGGCCGAAGATGAAGCTGCGGTGACGGGCAGTCGCCAGTTGTGCCATGTCGGCGGCGTTATCGCGGTGTATTTTCAGCGGAATCATCACCAGACCTTCAGCCTTGCCGGGTTTGGCCGGTTCGTACTTCGAAGGGTCCATGGACAGGTCCTGACCGGTGTAGGCCTTGACGTTGAGTTGCAACACCTTGCCCACCGCCGGATCGCCCTTGTCCCACTGCGGTCCCTTGCTGGTTTGCTTGATCACCGCCAGGTATTTCTCCGACAGCACGTCAGCCAGGGAAATAGGCTCTTTCGGGCCTTTGCCGTCGTCATGGGCCAGCAGGTTGACGAAGAAGATCTTGTCCCCCGGCTGAATGCCGTTCTTGGCGAAGTTGACGATGATGTCGAACCGCTCGGCGATGCCCTGGGTCGGCAGGATTGCGTTGTGGTTCTGTTTGTCGCCGTCGGCGTCCAGGTCCATGGTGCCGTCGAACGGCACGGCGTGTTCCATGATGTTGCCGTCGTTGGCGATCATGTGGAACGGCACCCGGGCATAGGACACGCCTGAGCCTTTGGGTCCCTGGAACTCGCCGCTGGTGCCCTTGATTTCCCGTACCAGGGCGAACTTGAAGTAGCGCGATACCGAGCCGTTGAGCATGCGGAACCGGTAGCTGCGGGCTCGCACATCCAGGGTCGGTTTCCAGCCCCAGTTGACCACCACCTGGTCTCCGAGGAAGCCGTCGGTGTTGAACGGGTTGAACCACAGCTGGCCGTTCTGATCCCACGCCTTGTCGGCGAACAGCAGGTTGACGTCATAGTCGCGGTTACCCCACGGCATGGCGCTGCCGCTGGGGAAACGCAGGTTGACGCCGTCGTTCACCGATTCGTTGCCACGGTCCAGGGCGCTGTAGTAGTTCATCATTGCCGCGTTGCCCTTGTAGACGTTCTGCGCGGTGAAATCGAGCATGTGGTCGTGGAACCAGTGGGTGCTCATGGTCTCGCGCCAGTCGCCACGGATCTTGATGGTGCCGTGATCGCAGGTTTTGAGGCCCGGGCTCAGGTCGTTGGTCCACAGGGTTTCACCCGGCGAGCATGGGAATGCCGCGCGCGGATCTTCGGCCTTGGTGTTGATGGTGTCGTAGCCGGCAAGCTGCATCGGCCAGCGATAGTCGTAGTACTGCCCGGGGAAGAAAAACGCGTTGGCATAGCCGTCGCTTTCGGCCGGTGAGTGACCGTTGTGTTCGTGGGTACTGATGGTGTGCAGGCCAAAGCCCATGTTGGCCGACGGATCGATCGGCAGGGCGTTGTAGTGGCGCATCAACAGCGGTTGGCCATAACGGACCATCAGCAGTTTCGGCGGCAGGGTGCCGTCGAAGGTCCACACCGAGTTGTGGTTCTGGATCGGCATCTTCGGATGGAGGCGCATCTCCACGCCCTTGGAAGTGCCGTCCGTTGCCGGGATGCCCGCGACGTTGTGATACAGGCCACCGGGGCCAAACTCGCCCACGGCGTAGTGGTGCATTTGCCGATCGTCACGCACGCCGCCGTTGATCCGCGCACCGGTCTGCACGGTCTTGTAGGCGTTCTGCGGATAGAACTCGTTCCAGCGCTGATGTGACCAGCCCTTTCCTGGTGGACGACCTTCGGCCGACGAGCCGATATGGCGGTTGAGGAAGACCTCGATCTGCGCCTGCCATGGGTTGCGGTCCACCGCGTTGGAGAACTGACTGGGGAACGGGGTCAGCCCCGGTTGACGCAGGAAGTTGTCCAGGGCCAGGCCTGGCGGTGCACTGCGGGCGGCGTTGTTCGGGTCCTGGGCGGGCAGCGGGCCGATCCCCGGTGGCGGGAATGGCAGTTGCGCCGCGGGCGTGGTGGGGTCGAGTTTTTCCGGCCCGAATTCCTCGAACAGCATGATCTGCTGGGTGAACGGCAGGGCTCCATACAGCGGGCTGGGCTTGCCGTTGGTGGGGTAGTTGAAGCTGGTCTGTTGTGACGGTGGCAGCTGGTTTTCCACCCGCTCGGTATTGCGGGTGCCTTTGACGCCATCAGGCAGATCAAAGGCGTCCTCGTTGGCCTCCGGCATGCTGAGGATCGCATTCAGTGCCGCTGGCTCGTCAGCCGGTTCGTCGTAGTAGGCCGAAGGGTCCGATGGCTCTGGCTGTCGCTCATCGTCGATCGGGCTCGCGCGCAGCATCCCTGTGCTTATTGTCATCGATAGGACGACGCTCAAAGGCGTCAACAACCACTTGAAGGGGTACCGCGCTTTTCTGTCCATCACCTGCCGCCTCTATGCTTGAAGGGGGTGACGGGGGTTTTGCAAATCCTTCGCCAAATTTGTAACTAATTTTTACAAAGTCTCGAAAGCTTGAAAAACAATGGCTTATCAACATCAATGTGCCATGCCTCGGGAGCCGCGACTGGGGAATGACACCCGCTAGCGGGGAAAGTTCACACCCATTTTGGGGAAGCGAGCGGGTGCACCCGGCTTGGGGTATTCGCTCAGGAGACCAGCTTGAACGACAGGCGCACCGAGGTGCCCTCGCCTTCACGGCTGTCGAGAGTCACGGTGCCGCCAAAGCGCTCCATGATCCGTTTGACCAGGACCAGCCCGACACCGAGACCGCCCTGCTTGGTGGTGAAAAACGGCCGGAAGGCCATTTTGCGCTGCTCTTCGCTCATGCCCTTGCCGGTGTCGCTGACGACCACCACCACGCCCTGAGCATCGGCCGGCGCCATGACAATGGTCAGGGTGCCGCCTTCGTCCATGGCCTCCAGCGCATTGGCCAGCAGGCTGTTGAGGATCTGCGTCAGCTGCACCTGCTGGCTGACCACCATGGGCGTTTCCTTGGGCTCGAACACCACGCTGATCCGACCCTTGGCGATCTGCTGCTCAAAGGCCATCAGGCTGTCGTACAGCGAGGCCACCAGATTCACCGATTCGGCCTCGTCATTGAGCGGACGCAGCGATTGAAGCAACTCGCGCACCCACTTCGACATACGGTCGACCTGACCGATGATGTCGCTGATGTTCTTGTGCGCCGCGCCGCTGTCGAACTCCAGCGCGAGCTCGGCACTTGAGCGAATGGTCGCCAACGGATTGCGCAAACTGTGGGCCACCGCCGATGACATCTCGCCCAGGGCGACGAAGGTTTCGTTGGTGATCAGTTGTTTCTGCTGGGTCGCCAGCAAGATCGCCGCACGCCGCACGATCCAGTACAGCCCGAAATAAATCAGCGCCCCGCCCAGCGCCGTGGCGACCCAGATCAGCACCAGCCCGCGCTCCATGCGGTTGATCAGGTCCTTGGGTTCCTTGTAGATCTCGACCATGGCCACTACGTTCTTGCCTTCGATGTCGAACAGCGGAATGTAGTTTTCGATGAAGATGTATTCCGGCGGCGTGATGAACTTCTGTTCCATGCGCGACTTGTCGATATCGTGGTAGCTGGCCGACACCGGGGTCTTGTTGATGAAGGCCTTGTCCAGGTCGTCGTCGGTATGAATCGTGGTGCCCATCAGGGCCGGGTTGGTGGACCAGATCACCATGCGGTCGGGGGCGTAGATATTGGCGAGGATCACATCCGGCAAGTGTTCGATGTGGTCGAGAAATTCGCCACGGGCGTTGGCCCGGGCCAGCGGATCGACATCGGCAAATTCCCGGTCCTTGCGCGGATCGAGCAGCTCGCCCATGGTCCGCACGTTGGGAATCGCCACGTGGCGCACTTCTGCCTGGGCGATGGCCTGGATGAATTGTGAAGTCAGCAATGCATCACGCTGCACGCTTTCGGTAATCACGAACTTGGTCGACACCGAGCCCAGTGCAACAGCCACGGTGCCGATCACCGCCAGGCTGATCAGGGAAAACCAGCGCAGCAGATTGAACGGTTGTTTGCGCGTGCTCAAGCGGATATCACCTTTGTCCGACTGCAGTGTCTTGGCCAGCGTGGTCATGAATGCCTTTTCCCCAAATGCCCCTATAGCTTTATAGCCCACTGCTGGCAATTTGCCCGGCTGCGGGGGCATTCCCCGTTTTTCCCCCCCCCCCCCCCCCCCCCCCCCAAGGTGCCCCCCCCCCCCCC
>NZ_JABFMP010000058.1 GCF_013359595.1 Pseudomonas sp. C1C7
GGGTGGCTGGCAACCGGGGATTTTTGGGGGGGGACGTGCGGTTCGTTTAAGTCATGTAGGACAGGTGGCGAACGGGCTGTTGTGGTGAGGGGCAAGGGCAAGCTCCCTCACCACACTCAAGGCTGCCAAGTCCCTTTCTCCCCACTCAACCGCCGATCCAGAAAACACGCCGCACTGATCAACGCCAGGTGCGTCAGCGCCTGGGGCGTGTTGCCCATGTGCCGCGCGCGGCTGTCGAATTCCTCCGCATACAACCCCAGCGGGCTGGCATACCTGAGCAACTGTTCGAACTCCAGATGCGCCTTCTCCACCCGGCCGGCGCGGGCCAGGCATTCGACGTACCAGAACGAACACGCGGCGAAGGCGCCTTCGGTGCCGGGCAGGCCGTCGATGTGGGTGCGTTCATTTTGGTAGCGGTAGACCATGCCGTCGCGCACAAGGGTTTTCTCGATGGCGCCCAGGGTCGAAAGCCAGCGCGGATCCTTGGCGCTGACGAATCGCACCAGCGGCATCAGCAGCATCGAACCGTCGAGGCCCGTGCCGCCGATGTGCTGAATGAAATGCCCGCGCTCCTCGTCCCAGAAGTTGTCCCAGATATCGGCATAGATCGCCTGCCGGGTCTGGTCCCAGCGGGCGAAAGGGGCGGGCAGCGAACGCTTCGAGGCCAGGCGGATCGCCCGGTCCAGCGCCACCCAGCACATCAGGCGCGAGTGCAGAAAATGATGCTGCTCGCCGCGCATTTCCCAGATCCCCACGTCTTCCTGCTGCCAGGTTTCGCAAACCTGATCCACCACCTCCACTACATGCTTCCAGCCCTCGTGGGAAATGGCCTCGCCGTACTTGTTGACAAGATACACCGCGTCCATCAACTCGCCGAAGATATCCAGTTGCACCTGGGCATACGCCAGATTGCCGATGCGCACCGGTTTGGAGCCGCCATGGCCGGACAGATGGGTGAGTTCGATTTCCGGCAGTTCCTGGCGGCCGTCGATGCCGTACAGGATGTTGAGCTTGGTCGAGTTGCCATGACAGTCGCTGACCCGCCCGCGCAACCAGCGCATGTAGGCGTTGGCTTCGCCGACAAACCCCAGGCGCATGAACGCATAGACGGTGAACGAGGCATCGCGGATCCAGGTGTAGCGATAGTCCCAGTTGCGTTGTCCGCCGAATTCTTCCGGCAGGCCGAAGGTCGCGGCGGCGAGGATCGCGCCGTGCTTGCGCGAGGTCAGCAGCTTCATGGCGAGTGCCGAGCGATTGACCATTTCCCGCCAGCGTCCGCGGTAGTTGGACTGGCCGATCCAGTCGCGCCAGAACTTCAGGGTGCGTTCCAGGCACAGGTCGGCGGCGCCTTCCTTGAAGCGCGGGTCGTCGATGGCGCCGAGCATGAACCTGGCGGTCTGCTCCTGTTCGAGGGTGAATTCGGCGAAGGCTCCGTGATCATCGACTTGTAATGCCTGATCCGCCGACAGCCGCAGGGACGGCTGATGGGTCGCCTCGAAGATCGCGTCCTGCTTGTCCAGCCGGGTGCGCGTGCGGGCGCGGGCATAATCGTGGCGCACATTGCAGCGCAGGCGGAACGTCGCGCGACCACTGACTACGCGCACCTGCCGCATCAACAGCGGCAGGCAGTCTTCAGTGTCGCCAATGGGCAGCAGGTCGGTGATTTCCACCACGGCGCGGTCGCTGAGCCAGCGGGTTTGCAGAACGTTGGTGTCGGGCAGGTAGATTTGCTCGCGACGGGCGTCGGGCAGGTCCGGGGATAGCTGGAAAATCCCGGCTTCGGGGGTGTCGAGCAGCGAACAGAAGATCGACGGGCTGTCGAATTCCGGCCAGCAGAAAAAATCCACGCTGCCCTTGTCATTGACCAGCGCGGCGCTGCGCATGTCGCCGATGATGCCGTGGGCGTCGATGGGGCTTTGGCGTTCGGGGTGGTCAGCCATTGTCGCGGGGCTCCTTTTTGCGCTGAGGGCTTAGTAGCTGACTGGTTTTGGTGGGTGGGAGTTCATTGGGTGGTGACAGGTCGGGCCTCTTCGCGGGCAAGCCCGCTCCCACAGGGTATTGTGTCCCACTAAATTTCTGCGGTGTTCATCCGTTCTCCCATTCAGACAACCCACAAGGAAAGCCCGGTGACCCAGCTGACATTGCTGTGCCTGCCTTACTCAGGCGCGAGTGCCATGGTTTACAGCCGCTGGCGCAACAAACTGCCGCAATGGCTGAAAGTGCAGCCGGTGGAGCTGCCGGGACGGGGCGCGCGTTTCGGCGAGCCGTTGCACACCGACATGCGCCGGCTGGCGCTGCAACTGGCCCAGGAACAGAAGAGCACCCTCAAGGCGCCGTATGCGCTGTTCGGCCATAGCCTCGGTGCATTGCTGGCCTGCGAGATGGCCCACGCCTTCCGTTCGCTGGGTTGCCCGGAACCGGTGGCGCTGTTCGCTTCGGGCACCGCCGCGCCGACCCTGCGCGCCGACTACGACCGCGGCTTCGCCGAGCCGAAGACCGACGCCGAGCTGATCGACCAGCTGCGCACCCTCAACGGCACCAGCGAGGAAGTGCTGGCCAATGAAGAGCTGATGAGCCTGACCCTGCCGATTCTTCGCGCCGACTTCCAGTTGTGCGGTCGCTTCGAACCCCTGCAACGGCCCTTGCTCAACTGCCCGGTGCATGTCCTGGGCGGCAAGGCCGACCGCGCCACCACCGAGCAATTGATCGGCTGGAGCAAGGAAACCCGTGGCAGTTTTTCCGTGGACATGTTGGGGGGCGGGCACTTCTTCATCCATGAGCATGAGGCCAAGGTGCTGAAGGTGATCAAGGATCAGCTTGAGGTTCATCATCGGCGGCATGCGATGGCGGCTGTGGGTTAACCCCATTCCCCAAGCCAAAAAAGAACCTTGTAGCAGCTGGCGAAGCCTGCGTCCGGCTGCTACAGGTATTGTGGTGTTCTGGGGGCCTGGTGTCCTGACCCGCTCCGCAAATCCCGCGCTCCACCTCCCCACCTGACAGTTATTCTCATTCGCTAATTTTTCCGGTCTGCATTCGTTCTATAGGGACGACGTGCCTTTGTGCTTCCCGCCACTGATCCGGATACCCAGAAATGAATGCTGAAGACTCCTTGAAACTTGCTCGCCGGTTTATCGGGTTGCCCCTGGAAAAGCGCCAGATGTTCCTTGCGGCGTTGCACAAGGAGGGGGTGGATTTCGCCCGGTTTCCGATTCCCGCCGGCGTCGAGGCCGAGGATCGTCAGGCGTTATCCTACGCCCAGCAGCGCATGTGGTTTCTCTGGCAACTGGACCCGCACAGCGGCGCCTACAACCTGCCGGGCGCGGTGCGTCTCACTGGTGCCCTGAACCTGCCGGCGCTGGAACAGGCCTTCGCCGCCCTGGTGGCGCGCCACGAAACCCTGCGCACGGTGTTCGCACCGCAAGCCGACGACAGCCTGCTGCAAGTGCCCGCCACTGAGTCATTGGCGATCAATCACGTCGACTTCAGCACCTTGCCCGCCAGCGAGCGCGAACAGGCCGTCGCCCAGGCTGCCGAACAACAATCCGTACAACCTTTCGATCTCGGCACCGGTCCACTCTTAAGAGTCACGCTGATCAAGCTCGCCGAGCAGGAACACGTCCTGCTGCTGACCCTGCACCACATCGTCTCCGACGGCTGGTCGATGAACGTGCTGATCGACGAATTCATCCGCTGCTACGACGCCTTCGACGCCGGCACGCAACCGCAACTGCCGCCGCTGCCGATCCAGTACAGCGACTACGCCCTGTGGCAGCGCCGCTGGCTGGAAGCCGGCGAGCAGGCGCGTCAGCTCGACTACTGGCAGGCGCAGCTGGGCGACGAACACCCGGTACTGGAACTGCCCACCGATCACCCGCGCCCGGCCATGCCGAGCTATCGCGGTACCCGCTACGAATTCGCCGTGGACGGCCAGCTGGCCGAGCAACTGCGGGCCACCGCGCAGCAGCACAACATCACCCTGTTCATGTTGTTGCTCGGCGCCTTCAATGTGCTGCTGCATCGCTACACCGGCCAGCGTGACATCCGTGTCGGCGTGCCGATTGCCAACCGCAACCGCGGCGAGATCGAGGGCCTGATCGGTTTCTTCGTCAACACCCAGGTACTGCGCACCCAGTTGGACGGCCAGACCCGGGTCGACGAACTGCTACAACGCATCAAGGAAACCGCCCTCGGCGCTCAAGCCCACCAGGACCTGCCGTTCGAGCGTCTGGTGGAAGCCCTGAAACTGGAGCGCAGCCTCAGCCACACGCCGCTGTTCCAGGTGATGTACAACCACCAGCCGCAGGTCGCGGACATTTCCACGGTCAGCACTCGATCCGGGCTGACGCTGGGAGTGATCGAGTGGCAAGGCCGCACCACCCAGTTCGACCTGACCCTCGACACCTGGGAGAAGGGCGGCAAACTGCACGCGGCGCTGACCTACGCCAACGACCTGTTCGACGCGACGACCATCGCGCGCATGGCGCAACACTGGACGCATCTGCTGCGGGGCATGGGCGGTGATGCCGGGCAGCGCATCAGCGATCTGCCACTGCTGGAACAGGCCGAATACCAGCGCATCGTCCATGACTGGAACCGTGCCGATGCGCCTTTCGCGCAGGACCTGTGCATTCATCAACTGATCGCCCGGCAGGTTGCCGAAACCCCGGACGCATGGGCCGCGACCTTCGGCCTTGAACAGCTCAGCTACAAGCAACTCGACGAGCAGGCCAACCGCCTGGCCCACAAACTGATCGAACTCGGTGTCGGCCCGGAAGTGCGGGTCGGCGTGGCGATGCAGCGCTCGGAGCAACTGCTGGTGGCCTTGCTGGCAGTGCTCAAGGCCGGCGGCGCCTACGTACCGCTGGACCCGGACTACCCGGCCGAGCGTGTCGCCTACATGCTCGAAGACAGCCGCGCCCTGGTATTGCTCACTGAGCAAGCCGTGGCTGAAACCCTGAGCGTTGCCGACGACACCGCCGTCGTGTTGCTGGACCGCATCGAGTTGGACGCCTATCCGACCAGCGCGCCGACCACCCGTGTCACACCCGACAACCTGGCCTACGTGATCTACACCTCCGGCTCCACCGGCAAGCCCAAGGGCGTGGCCATCGCCCACCGCAACGTGCTGGCGCTGATCGACTGGTCGCAGTCGGTGTACAGCCGCGACGACATCCAGGGCGTGCTGGCCTCGACTTCGGTGTGCTTCGACCTGTCGGTGTGGGAGCTGTTCGTGACCCTGGCCAACGGCGGATCGGTGATCATCGCCCGCAATGCCTTGGAATTGCCGCTGCTGCCGGCCCGGGATCAGGTGCGCCTGATCAACACCGTGCCGTCGGCGATCAACGCGCTGCAACGGGACGGACAGATACCGCCGAGCGTGCGCATCATCAACCTGGCTGGCGAGCCGCTGAAGCAGAGCCTGGTGGATGCGTTGTATCTGCAGGCCACCGTCGAGCACGTCTACGACCTCTACGGCCCATCCGAAGACACCACTTATTCCACCTGGACCCGCCGCGAAGCCGGCGGCCGGGCCAATATCGGCCGTCCGCTCAAGCACACCGCCAGCTACCTGCTGGACGCCGACCTGCAACCGGTGCCCCAGGGTGTGGCCGCCGAGCTGTACCTGAGCGGCGCCGGGATCACCCGCGGGTATCTGGCGCGGCCCGGCCTGACCGCCGAGAAGTACGTGCCGAATCCGTTCTCAAGCAACGGCGAGCGCCTGTACCGCACCGGCGACCTGACCCGTTATCAGGCCGACGCCAACCTGCAATACGTCGGCCGCATCGACCATCAGGTCAAGGTGCGCGGCTTTCGTATCGAGTTGGGTGAGATCGAAGCGCGGCTGCTGCAACAGGACACCGTGCGCGAACTGGCGGTACTCGCCCAGGAAGGCGCCAGCGGTCAGCAACTGGTGGCCTACATCGTGCCGAGCGATCCGGCGCTGCTAACCGACAACGATGCGCAAAACAGCCAGCGTGAAACCCTGAAAGCGGCGTTGCGTCAGCACCTGCCGGACTACATGGTCCCGGCCTTCCTGCTGTTCCTCGAACAACTGCCGTTGACCCCCAACGGCAAACTCGACCGCAAGGCACTGCCGGCGATTGACGGTTCCAGCCAGCAGCGCGAACACGTCGCGCCACGCAGCGCCCTGGAAAAATCCCTCGCGGCGATCTGGCAGGATGTGCTGGCCGTCGAGTCGGTCGGCCTGGAAGACAATTTCTTCGAGCTGGGCGGCGACTCCATCGTATCGATGCAAGTGGTCAGCCGCGCCCGTCAGGCCGGGATCCTGTTGAGCCCCAAGGACCTGTTCCAGCACCAGACCGTGCGCAGCCTGGCCCAGGCCGCCCGCACCGGCGAGCTGACGCCGATCGACCAGGGCCCGGCAACGGGCGCGGTGGCGTTGGCGCCGGTGCAGCAGTGGTTCTTCGAACAGGCCATTCCTTCGCGTCAGCACTGGAACCAGTCGCTGCTGCTTGTGCCTCGCGAGCCGTTGAGCGGCGATGCACTGGAGCGCGCCCTCGAACAACTGCTGACCCATCACGACAGCCTGCGCCTGCGTTATCAACAGGCCGACGGCGGCTGGCAGCAGACCTACGCCGCACCGACGACCGACTCGGTGCTGTGGCGCCGCGAAGCCTCATCGGTTGAAGCACTCAACACCCTGTGCGACGAAGCCCAGCGCAGCCTCGACTTGCAAAACGGCCCGCTGCTGCGCGCCCTGTGGGTGGCCATGGCCGACGGCAGCGAGCGTCTGCTGCTGGTGGTTCACCACTTGGCGGTGGACGGGGTGTCCTGGCGTGTGTTGCTCGAAGACCTTCAGCAGTTCTACACCGGTGGCAGCGTGCCGGCGAAAACCAGCAGCTACCAGCGCTGGGTTGCCGGTTTGCAGAATCATCTGGGCGCCTTTGAGCAGAGCCTCCGTCACTGGCAGACGCAACTGCAAGACGCCCCGACCGACCTGCCGTGCGAACGCCCGAACGGCGCGCTGGAAAACCGTTTCGAACACAAGCTGGAAATCCGCCTCGACAGCGAACAGACCCGCAAACTGCTGCAACAGGCCCCGGCGGCCTATCGCACCCAGGTCAACGACCTGCTGCTGACCGCCCTGGCCCGCGCCGTCTGCCTGTGGAGCGGGGAGGGCAGCACGCTGATCCAGCTCGAAGGCCATGGCCGCGAAGACCTGTTCGAAGGCGTCGACCTGACCCGCACGGTCGGTTGGTTCACCAGTCTGTTCCCGGTCAACCTCAAACCTGCCGCCGATCTTGGCACCTCGATCAAGTCGATCAAGGAACAACTGCGCGCCGTGCCGGACAAGGGCCTGGGTTACGGCGCGCTGCGTTATCTGGGCGACGCACAGACCCGCACGGAACTTGCGGCATTGCCGCAGCCACGTATCACCTTCAACTACCTGGGGCAGTTCGACCGCCAGTTCGACGAGGGCGCGCTGTTCACTCCGTCCACCGAAGGCAACGGCATCGCTCAGGATCCATCCGCGCCGCTGGGTAACTGGCTGGTGGTGGAAGGTCAGGTGTATGGCGGCGAGCTGTCCCTGAGCTGGGGTTTCAGCCGCGAGATGTTCGACACCGCGACCGTCCAGCGTCTGGCGGACGAGTATGCGCAGCAGCTCAATGCGCTGATCGAACACTGCTGCTCGCTCGAAACAGCGCAAGCCACGCCCTCGGACTTCCCGCTGGCGCGTATCAGCCAGGGGCAGCTCGACGATCTGTCGCTGACCAACCTCGAAGACCTTTACCCGCTGTCGCCGATGCAACAGGGCATGCTGTTCCACACCCTCTACGAACCGCAGGTCGGCGCCTACATCAGCCAGCTGCGCCTGGACATCGGCGGCCTGGACACCGCGCGTTTCACCCGCGCCTGGCAGGCCGCGGTCGAGCGCCACGACATTCTGCGCAGCAGCTTCCATTGGCAAGGACTCGACTCCGCGCATCAGGCAATTGCCCGTTCGGTGGTACTGCCGCTTGAAGTGCTTGAAGGCGTCGATACAGATGAATTGGCTGATGCCGAGCGGGATAAAGGATTCGAACTGGGCAGTGCACCGCTGTTGCGCCTCAAACTCGTTCAGACCGGCACCGACGCCTGGCATCTGATCTACACCAGTCATCACATCCTGATGGACGGCTGGAGCAACGCCCAGTTGCTGGCCGAAGTGATCCAGCACTACGCCGCCGGGCAGTCGATGCCTGCGCCAACCGGGCACTACCGCGATTATCTGGGCTGGTTGCAACAGCAATCGGCAACGGCGGGCGAACAGTTCTGGAAAGCCGCACTGGCACCCCTGGAAACTCCGACCCTGTTGGCCGAGGCCCTGCGCCCACCGGTGGGCGCCGAAGGCAGCGAGCAATTGCGCGCCGCTATCGACATCCGTACCACCCAGCGTCTGTCGGCATTCGCCCGCGAGCAGAAAGTCACCCTCAACACCCTGCTGCAAGCGGCGTGGAGCCTGCTTCTGCAACGCTACACCGGTCAGGATTGCGTGGTGTTCGGCGCCACCGTCGCCGGCCGTTCGGCCCCGCTGCCAGGGATCGAAGAACAGCTGGGCCTGTTCATCAACACCCTGCCGCTGGTCTGCGCGATCAAGCCCGGGCAAACCGTCAGCCAGTGGCTCGGCGAGTTGCAAGGGCTGAACCTGGCGATGCGTGAATTCGAGCATGTGCCGCTGTACGACATTCAGGGCTGGGCGGGGCAGCAGGGTTCGGCGCTGTTCGACAGCCTGCTGGTGTTCGAAAACTTCCCCGTCGCGCAGGCGCTGAAACAGGGCGCGCCGGCCGGGCTGTCGTTCGGCAACTTGCACAACCACGAACGCACCCACTACCCGCTGACCCTGGGCATCGAACTGGGCGAAGCCCTGAGCCTGGACTTCAGCTACGACAGCGCACGCTTCAGCGCCGCGCAAATCGAGCGTCTGTCCGCCCAGTTGCAGCACCTGCTGGCGCAACTTGTAGCCTCGCCGGAAAAAGCCCTCGGCACCCTGCAACTGCTCGACGCCGATGGCCAGAACGCAGTGCTCGCCATCAGCCAACCCGCCACGGTGGAGTTATCCACAACCCAACTGGCCCACGAACAAATCGCCGCTCAGGCCGCCGCGAACCCGGACGCCCTGGCCCTGCAAGTCGAAGGTCAAACCCTGACCTACGGCCAGCTCGATACCCAGGCCAACCAACTGGCCCAGCGCCTGACCGACTACGGCGCCGCCCCCGGCAAGCGCATCGGACTGGCCCTGCACCGCGGGCCGCAACTGATCGTCAGCCTGCTGGCCGTCCTCAAGACCGGCGCCGCCTACGTCCCGCTCGACCCGAAATACCCAACCGAACGCCTGACCTACATGATCAAAGACAGCCGCCTGGATGTACTGCTGTCCGAACCCGATCTGCTGCAGGATCTCCCATCCGACCTGACACGCCTCTACATCAACGACAACACGCCAACCCCTGCAGGAGCGAGGCTTGCCCGCGAAGAGGCCCGCCCAGACACCAACGATCTCGCCTACATCATCTACACCTCCGGCTCCACCGGCCAACCCAAAGGCGTCGCCATCACCCACGGCGCCCTGCGCGAGTTCTGCCAGACCGCCGCCGGCTATTCTCGCCTGACCCCCAACGACCGCGTCCTGCAATTCGCCACCTTCAGCTTCGACGGCTTCGTCGAACAATGCTTCCCGGCCCTGTGCGTCGGCGCCGCCCTGATCATGCGCGGCGACGACCTGTGGGATGCCGGCCGCCTGGCCAGCGAAATCGTCGAGCAAGGCGTCACCGTGGCCGACCTGCCCGCCGCCTACTGGTTCCTCCTGGCTCGGGAATCGGCCAGCGGCGTGGTGCAAAACCTCGGCAACCTGCGCCAGGTCCATGTCGGCGGCGAAGCCATGTCGGTGGAAGGACTGCGCCTGTGGCATCAGGCCGGCTTGAACCACATCCGCCTGCTCAACACCTACGGCCCGACCGAAGCCACCGTGGTGTCCAGCACCCACGAATGCCAACTGCACGACGCCAGCGACGCGTTCGGCATCCCCATCGGGCGCGCCATCGCTGGCCGTGCCCTGTACGTGCTCGACGCTGCGGGCCAGCTGGTGCCGGCCGAAGGCGTGGGCGAGCTGTGCATCGGCGCGCCGGCCTGTCTGGCGCAAAGCTACTTCAACCGCCCGGCATTGACCGCCGAGCGTTTCCTGCCGGACCCGTTCGCCCGTGAGCCGGGCGCACGCCTGTACCGCAGCGGCGACCTGGCGCGCTACAACGGCAACGGTGATCTGGAATACGTCGGACGCATCGACCATCAGGTGAAGATCCGCGGTTTCCGCATCGAAATGGGCGAGATCGAAGCCTGCCTGCAAGCCCGGGACGAAGTGCGCGAAGCAGCGGTCATCGCCCAGGACGGCACGCAACTGGTGGCCTACATCGTCGCCAGCGCCGCGGTGGCGAGCGAAGCGGACTATCTGCAAAGCCTCAAGGCGATCCTGCAAAAGTCACTGCCCGATTACATGGTGCCCAGCCACTTGGTCCTGCTCGACAAGCTGCCGCTGAACAACAACGGCAAGCTCGACCGCAAGTCTTTGCCTCGTGCCGAAGCAGACGCTGCACAACGCGTCTTCGTGGCGCCGGCTCAAGGACTCGAAACCCAACTGGCTCAGATCTGGCAGGAAGTGCTGCAGGTCGAGCAGGTAGGCCGCGACGACAACTTCTTCGCCCTCGGCGGTCATTCGCTGCTGGTGCTGCAAGTGATCTCCCGCGCCCGTCAGCAACTGCAGATCGAACTGTCGGTCAGCAGCCTGTTCTCGGCGGGTAGCCTGACGGAATTTGCCGAGCGCGCCGCCCGTGCCAGCGCCGGCAATCAACCGCCGCTGCAACCCGCGCAGGCCGATCAACCCAAAGTGCTGTCCTACGCCCAGCAACGCCAGTGGATTCTCTGGCAGCTGGACCCGCACAGCAGCGCCTACAACATTCCGGCCGCCCTGCGTCTCAAGGGTGCGTTGAACCGCGAAGCACTGCGTCAGGCCTTCGAGCAGTTGCAGGCCCGCCACGAAACCCTGCGCACCACCTTCGAACAGGACGGCCAACAGGCGCGGCCGGTGATTCACGGCGAACTGCCGCTGCAACTCGTCGAGCGCTCTATCGATGAGTCGGCCATCGACCATGCGGTGGCCGAGGAAATCGCCCAACCCTTCGACCTGCGCAACGGCCCGCTGTGGCGCGCCGTGCTGCTGCAAGTCGGCAGCGACGAGCACGTGCTGGTGCTCACCGTGCACCACATCGCCGCCGATGGCTGGTCGATGCAGGTGATGGTCGACGAGTTCAGCGCCCTGTATCAGGCTGCCGTCACTGGCGCTGCCGCGAACCTGAACGCATTGCCGGTGGCCTACAGCGACTACGCCCGCTGGCAGCGCGACTGGCTGGAAGCCGGGGAGGGCGCACGCCAGCTGAGCTGGTGGCGCGAGCAGCTGCAAGGCAGCCAGGCTCCCCTGGAATTGCCGAGCGAACTGAGCCGCCCGGCCCGGCGCAGCGGACGCGGCGCCAGCCTGACGCTGAACGTCGATCAAACGCTGCTGGCCGGCCTGCGAACCTGCGCGCAGGCGCAGCAAGTGACGTTGTTCATGCTGTTGCTGGCCAGCTTCCAGACCCTGCTGCATCGCCAGAGCGGCCAGTCGGGCATCAGCGTCGGCGTGCCGAGCGCTGGCCGTTCGCGCTTGGAAACCGAAGGCCTGATCGGCTTCTTCATCAACACCCAGGTGCTGCGCGCCGAGATCGACGGCCAGCAGCCGTTCAGCACCTTGCTGCAACAGGTCAAGCGCACCGCGCTGGCGGCCCAGGCCCATCAGGACCTGCCGTTCGAGCAACTGGTGGACGCCCTGCAACCGGACCGCAGCCTCAATCACAGCCCGCTGTTCCAGGTGCTCTACAACCACCAGCAGCAATTGGGCGCCAATGTCGAACGCACGGTTGGCGAGTTGCAGGTCGAACGCCTGCACTGGCAGCAACACACCGCGCAATTCGATCTGGTGCTCGATACCCAGGAGCAGGGCGACACACTGGACGCCAGCCTGAGTTACGCCAGCGACCTGTACGATGAAGCCTCGATGCAGCGCCTCGCCGAACAGTGGCTGAACCTGCTGCGCGCCGTGGTCGCCGATCCACAGCAACGGGTCGCCGAACTGCCGCTGCTGCAAGCTGCGCAATACCCCGAGCTGATCCAGCACTGGAACCCGGCGTTCCAGGCGCAACCGGCATCGCCGACCCTGCATCAGCTGTTCGAAGCTCAGGTCGCACAACGGCCGAGCGCCATCGCCCTGAGCCATGAAGGCGAGCACCTGAGCTACGCCGCGCTCAACGCCCAGGCCAACCGTCTGGCGCGCAAGCTGCGCGAGCAGGGCGTCGGCCCGGAAGTGAAAGTGGGCATCGCCACCGAGCGGGCGATGCCGCTCGTGGTCGGCCTGCTGGCGATCCTCAAGGCCGGTGGCGCCTATGTGCCGCTGGACCCGCAATACCCGGCCGAGCGCCTGAGCTACATGATCGAGGACAGCGGCATTGCACTGCTGCTGACTCAGGAACACTTGATGGAAGGTCTGCCGGCCCGCGACGGCGTGCAGGTGCTGGACCTGACGTCCCTGCAACTGGACGGCTACGCCAGCGACAACCTGCCGCCGCTGTCGACCCCGGACAACCTCGCCTACGTGATCTACACCTCCGGCTCCACCGGGCGACCGAAAGGTGCGCTGCTCAGCCACGGCAACGTCGGCCGTCTGCTGAGCGCAACGGCTGAAGCGTTCAACTTCGGCGCCGACGATGTCTGGACCCTGTTCCATTCCTACGCCTTCGATTTCTCGGTGTGGGAGCTGTTCGGTTCGCTGTGCACCGGCGGGCGCCTGGTGATCGTGCCGTACTACATCAGCCGCGAGCCCCAGGCGTTCCATCGCCTGCTCTGCGATGAAGGCGTGACCGTGCTCAACCAGACCCCGAGCGCCTTCCGCCAACTGCTGCCGATTGCCTGCGCCAGCCCGCAGAACCTCGCGCTACGCCAGGTGATCTTCGGTGGAGAAGCGCTGGAAGTGGCGAGCCTGCGCCCATGGTTCGAGCGCTTCGGCGATCAACAACCCACCCTGGTCAACATGTACGGCATCACCGAAACCACGGTGCACGTGACCTACCGTGCGATCCGCCTGGCGGATCTTGATGGCAAGGCGCAAAGCCCGATCGGCCTGCCGATCCGCGACCTGCGCTGGTACTTGCTCGACAGCCAGCTGCAACCGGTGCCGGTGGGCGTGGCGGGCGAGCTGTACATCGCCGGTGCCGGCCTGGCGCGGGGTTATCACGGGCGTTTCGGCCTGACTGCCGAGCGCTTCGTGCCGAGCCCGTTCGACCCGTCACAACGCCTGTATCGCAGCGGCGATCTGGCGCGCCAGCGCGACGACGGCAGCATCGATTACCTGGGGCGCATCGACCAGCAAGTGAAAATTCGCGGTTTCCGCATCGAACTGGGCGAAATCGAGGCCGCACTGCTGGCGCAACCCGGCGTGCGCCAGGCGGTGATCAGCGTGCACAACGCCGACGCCGGGCCGCAGCTGTGCGCCTACGTGGTGGCCGAGCAGACCCCGAGCGAGCCGATCACCTGGCGCGAGCAAATGCGCGCCGCGCTCAAGGTCGACCTGCCGGACTACATGGTGCCCAGCCATTGGCTGCTGCTCGATGAGCTGCCCTTGACCGGCAACGGCAAGCTCGACCGCAAGGCCCTGCCGCTGCCGGACGCCGAGGACTGGCAGCGTCCGTTTGAAGCCCCCGAAGGCGCGCTCGAACAGCAACTGGCGGCGATCTGGGCCCAGGTGCTGGGCGTGGCACGGATTGGCCGGCGCGACAACTTTTTCGAATTGGGCGGGCACTCGCTGCTCGCCGCCCAGGCCAGCGCCCGCGTGGAACTGGAACTGGGCATCGAGCTGCCGCTGCGCGCGCTGTTCGAAACCAACGACCTTCAGGCCTATGCCGCCATGGCCGGTCAACAGGCCCCGACTGACAACGATGCCCGTCTGGATGCGCTTGAGTCGCTCCTCGACGAGATGGAGATCAACTGATGGAACACACCACCGCCATGCGTATCGCCACCCGCTTCGCCGGCCTGCCCGCCGACAAGCGCCGCGAATTCCTGACACGCATGCAAGAGCAGGGCGTCAGCTTCGGCCAGTTGCCGATTCCGCCCGCCGCCGAACCCCGGGCCGCTTTCGAGCTGTCCTATGCGCAACAGCGCCAGTGGTTCCTCTGGCAGCTCGATCCCCAGGGCAGCGCCTACAACATTCCCGCGGCGCTGCGCCTGGAAGGCCCGCTGAATCCAGCAGCGCTGCAACAGAGCTTCGACGTGTTGCTGGAGCGGCATCAGAGCCTGCGCAGCCGTTTTGTCGAAGACGACGGGCAGGTGCTGCAGACGCTGGCGTCGGTCAGCTCGTTGGCCATCGAGCAGCATGATTTGCGCAATGAACCGCAGCCGTTCGAGTCGGCAATGAAGAAGGTCGACGCGGAGATTGCCCGGCCGTTCGATCTGCAACACGGCCCGCTGCTGCGGGTGAGTCTGTTGCAGCTGGACGCCGAGGACCACGTGCTGGTGCTGACCCTGCATCACATCGTCACCGACGGCTGGTCGATGGGCGTGCTGGTGGAGGAGTTTTCCCGCCTGTATGCCGCCCATTGCCAAGGCAAGGGCGCGGAGCTTGAAGCGCTGCCGATTCAGTATTCGGACTACGCCGCCTGGCAGAAGCGCTGGATGGAAGCGGGGGAGCTTGAGCGTCAACTGAACTGGTGGCGCAACACCCTCGGCAGCGAGCAACCGCTGCTGGAACTGCCGACTGATCGCCCGCGCCCGGCGCAACCGAGCCAGTGCGGCGCCCGCCTGGATTTCGCCCTTGACCCTCGACTGGCCAGCGGCTTGATGGCCCTGGCCAAACAGCGCGGCGTCACGCCGTTCATGCTGTTGCTGGCCAGCTTCCAGGCCTTGCTGTACCGCTACAGCGGCCAGTCCGACCTGCGCATCGGCGTGCCCATCGGCAACCGCAATCGCGCGGAAACCCGTGGCCTGATCGGTTTCTTCGTCAACACCCAGGTGATGCGCGCCGAGCTCGACGGCCGCCTGCCGTTCAGCCAGTTGCTGGAGCAGACCCGCGCCGCGTCGCTGGATGCCCAGGATTACCAGGACCTGCCATTCGAGCGTCTGGTGCAGTCGCTGCAAGGCGAGCGCAGCCTCAGCCACAGCCCGCTGTTCCAGGTGATGTTCAACCACCAGCAGGCGCGGCCGACGGCGGTCAGCGGCTTGCTCGCGGGCCTTCGGGTGCAAGCGCTGAACGCCACGGCGCCCACCACCCAGTTCGACCTGCAACTGGACACCCAGGAACAGGGCGACCAACTGTTCGCCAGCCTGACCTACGCCACCGACCTGTTCGATGCCGAACGCATCGAGCATTTGGCGCAGCACTGGCGCAACCTGTTGGCCGGCGTCCTGGCCAACCCGCAAACCCCGATTGCCGAACTGCCGGTGCTGGACGCCGACGAGCGCCTGCGCATCCTCGACGACCTCAACGACACCGCCCACAGTTATCCGGGCGACGTCTGCGTACAGCGCCAATTCGAAGCGCGGGTGATTGAAAGCCCGCACGCGACGGCGCTGGTGTTCCAGGGCCAGTCCCTGAGTTACGCCGAGCTGAACCTTCGCGCCAATCGCCTGGCCCATCACCTGCGCTCGCAAGGTGTGGGCCCGGAAGTGATCGTCGGCATCGCCTGCGAGCGTTCCTTCGAAATGGTCGTCGGCCTGCTGGCGATCCTCAAGGCCGGTGGCGCCTATGTGCCGCTGGACCCGGAATACCCGCTGGACCGCCTGAGCTACATGATCGGAGACAGCGGCATTGCGTTGCTGCTGACCCAGGACCATCTGCTGGCGCAACTGCCGACCCCGGACCACGTGCGCACCTTGTGCCTGCAAGCGGACGCCGAGTGGCTGAGCGAGCTGCCGGGCACGGATCTGCCCAACGTCGCGCTGGCGGAAAACCTCGCCTACATGATCTACACCTCCGGCTCCACCGGAAAACCCAAGGGCGCGGGCAACCGTCATGTGGCGCTGCACAACCGCATCGAGTGGATGCAGGACGCCTACCACCTGCAGCCGGCGGACCGCGTGCTGCAAAAGACCCCGTTCAGCTTCGACGTGTCGGTCTGGGAGTTTTTCTGGCCGTTGATGAAAGGCGCGACCCTGGTGATCGCCGCTCCAGGCGAGCACCGCGATCCGCAACGCCTGGCCGCGCTGATCGTCGAACAGCGCATCACCACGCTGCACTTCGTGCCGTCGATGCTCTCGGCCTTCATCGTCGCCGACGAGGCGCTGGCCTGCACCTCGCTGACCCGGATCATTTGCAGTGGCGAAGCGCTGCCGATGGAGCTGCAACGCCAGACCCTGCGCAACCTGCCCCAAGCCAATCTGTACAACCTTTACGGCCCCACCGAAGCCGCCATCGACGTGACCCACTGGACCTGCGTGGAAGAGGGCCGCGACAGCGTGCCGATCGGTCGACCGATCGCCAACCTGCGCACCTGCATCCTCGACAGCGAACTGCAACCCCTGCCGATGGGCGCGGTGGGTGAGCTGTACCTGGGCGGTGTCGGCCTGGCGCGTGGTTATCACCGTCGCGGCGCGCTGACCGCCGAACGTTTCGTGGTCGATCCGTTCAGCAGCGGCGAGCGCCTGTATCGCACCGGTGACCTGGCGCGCTACCGCGCCGACGGCGCCATCGACTACTGCGGGCGTATCGACCATCAGGTGAAGATTCGCGGCCTGCGCATCGAGCTGGGCGAGATCGAGGCGCGCCTGCAGGAACACGCCGAGGTGCAGGAAGCCGTGGTGCTGGCCCTCGACGGTCCGAGCGGCAAGCAACTGGTGGCCTATGTCGTTCCGCAGGATCGCGCGCTGGTGGCGGCCGATGCCGAGCAGCAGGGCGCCTGGCGCGAAACCCTGAAAACCCATCTGCTCGGCAGCCTGCCGGATTACATGGTGCCGGCGCAGACGGTGCTGATCGAACAGATGCCCCTGAGCCCCAACGGCAAACTGGAGCGCAAGCGCCTGCCGGCACCGACCGCGCAGGTCAGCCAGCGTGCCTTCGAAGCGCCGCGCACCGCCCATGAGCAAGTGCTGGCGCAGATCTGGCAGGAGGTGCTGGGCGTCGAGCAGGTCGGACGCCAGGACAATTTCTTCGAGCTGGGCGGCGACTCGATCATTTCGATTCAGGTGGTCAGCCGCGCCCGCCGTGCCGGCCTGAGCCTGCAACCGCGAGACCTGTTCCAGCAGCAGACCCTGCAAGCCCTGGCCACGGTGGTCAAGGAGCAGGTCGCGCCGCTGGCGCAACAGGGGCCGGTGGACGGTGCGCAGCAGCTCACGCCGATCCAGCGCTGGTTCTTCGAAGAGCCGATCCCGCAACGGGCCCATTGGAACCAGGCGGTGTTGCTGACCCCGCGTGAAACCCTGGAACTGCCGCGCCTGCAAGGCGCCCTGCAACGCCTGCTCAAGCAGCACGATGCTCTGCGTTTGCGTTTCAGCCAGATCGACGGCCAATGGTCGGCTCGTTATGTCGGCGCCGACAGTGCCGACGTGATCGACATGCTCTGGACCGCCCGGGTGGCCAGCGATGCTTCGCTCGAATCGGTGTGCGACGAAGCCCAGCGCAGCCTCAGCCTGCAGGACGGCCCGCTGCTGCGGGTGGCGCTGATTGCCCAGGCCGATGGTTCGCAACGCTTGCTGCTGGTGATCCATCACCTGGCTGTGGACGGCGTGTCCTGGCGGGTGCTGCTGGAAGATTTGCAGGCGGCGTATCAAGGTGAAGCTCTGCCGCCGAAGACCAGTTCGTTCCAGGCCTGGGCCGATAAGCTCGACGCCTATGCCCGTTCCGAAGCTGCCATCGATGAGTTGAGCTGGTGGCAGGATCAACTGGGCGGCGCGAGCGATGTTCTGCCGGCTGCCAATCCACAGGCCAGTCAGGCCGGGCATCTGCGTCAGGGCGTGAGCATCGGCCTTGATCGCGAGCAAACCCGCCAACTGCTGCAACAGGCCCCGGCGATCTATCGCACCCAGGTCAACGACCTGCTGCTGACCGCGCTGGCGCGGACCCTCAGTCGCTGGACCGGCAGCGCGTCGGCGTTGATCCAACTTGAAGGCCACGGCCGCGAAGAGCTGTTCGACGATATCGACCTGACCCGCACTGTCGGCTGGTTCTCCAGCCTGTTCCCGGTGCGCCTGACCCCGACCGCCGACCTGGGCGGCTCGATCAAGGCGATCAAGCAGCAACTGCGCGAGATCCCCGGCAAGGGCCTGGGCTACGGCCTGCTGCGCTACCTGGGCGATGCCTCGGCGCAAGCCACGCTGGCCGCTCTGCCTCAGGCGCGGGTGACCTTCAACTATCTGGGCCAGTTCGACCAGAGCTTTGCCCAGGACGCGCTGTTCTCCCCGGCGCGGGAATCCAGCGGCGCCGCGCAATCGGCCGATGCGCCGCTGCCGAACTGGCTGTCGGTGGACGGACAGGTGTACGGCGGCGAACTGAAACTGGACTGGACCTTCAGCCGTGACTGCTTCGAGCGCCGCGAGATCGAAGCCCTGGCCGATGATTTCCGCACGGAACTGCTGGCGTTGATCGCCCACTGCCTGAGCGATGGCGCGGGCGGTGTGACCCCGGCGGACTTCCCGTTGGCGCGCTTGAACCAGGTGCAACTCGATGCGCTGCCGGTGCCGCCGGCGCAGATCGAGGACCTGTATCCACTGTCGCCGATGCAGGCCGGCCTGCTTTTCCACAGCCTGTATGAGTCGGCGTCTGGCGCTTATGTGAACCAGCTCAGCGTCGAAGCCCGTGGCCTCGATCCACAGCGACTGGGCCAGGCATGGCAGGCGGTCCTCGACAGCCACGCCATCCTGCGCAGCAGCTTCCACTTCCCCGAAGGTGTCGAGGCGCCGGTGCAACTGGTGCACCGTCATCTGCCGCTGCCGTTCACCTGCCTGGACTGGCGCGAGCGCGGCGATCAGGCGCAGGCGCTCGCGCAACTGGTCGACAGCGAACGCCTGCAACTCGATCCGGGCCGTGCGCCGTTGATGCGCCTGGCTCTGGTGCGTCTGGACGACGAGCGTCAGCAACTGATCTACACCCACCATCACCTGCTGCTCGATGGCTGGAGCAATTCGCTGCTGCTCAGCGAAGTGCTGCAGCGTTACGCCGGGCTGGACGTGCCGGTGCCGAGTGGGCGCTTCGCCGACTACATCGGTTGGCTGCAACGCCAGGATGCCGAGGCTGACGAGCTGTTCTGGCGCGGGCAACTGGCGAGTCTCGATAACCCGACGTTGCTGGCCCAAAGCCTGGGTCACAGTCATCAAAGCGCAGGCTTTGCCGACCATCGCCAGACCTTCGACGTGGCCACCACCCAGCGCTTCAGCGAGTTCGCCCGTCAGCGCAAAGTCACCCTCAACACCTTGGTGCAAGGCGCCTGGGCCTTGTTGCTGCAACGCTACAGCGGCCAGCGCAGCGTGGCGTTCGGCGCCACGGTGGCGGGGCGTCCGGTGGATCTGCCGGGGGCGGAAAGCCAGCTGGGCCTGTTCATCAACACCTTGCCGGTGATCAGCAGCCCGGATGCGGTTGAGAGCGTCGAGCAGTGGCTGGGCCGCTTGCAGGCGCAGAACCTGGAACTGCGCGAGCATGAGTTCACCGCGCTGGGCGACATCCAGCGCTGGGCCGGACGGGCCGGCGAGCCGCTGTTCGACAGCCTGCTGGTGTTCGAAAACTTCCCGGTGGCCGAAGCGCTGCAACAGGGCGCGCCGGCGGGCCTGAGTTTCTCGATCCAGCAAAATCACGAACGCACCAACTTCCCGCTGACGATTGCCGCCACCGCCGAAAGCCAGCTGAGCCTGAACTGGAGCTACCAGTGCAGCCACTTCAGCGCCGAGGCCATTGCCCGCATGAGCGAGCATCTGGCGGCGTTGCTGGCGGCGATGGTCGCCGCACCCCAGGCCGCCCTGAGCGAACTGGACCTGCTGACCGTCGCCGAGCGCCAGCAGCAACTGGTGGAATGGAACCCTGCGTTCACGGCTGCGCAAAATCCGCTGTGCGTGCATCAACTGATCGAAGCCCAGGCCGACATTCGTCCACAGGCCACGGCGCTGATCTTCAACGATCTGGAACTGACGTTCGACCAGCTCAACCGCCGCGCCAACCAATTGGCCCATCGCCTGCGCGCACTGGGCATCGGTCCGGAAGTGCGGGTCGGCCTGGCGATGCAACGCTCGCCGGAAATGATCGTCGGCCTGCTGGCGATCCTCAAGGCGGGCGGCGCCTACGTGCCGCTGGACCCGGCCTACCCGGCCGAGCGCCTGAGCTACTTGATGGCCGACAGCGGTATCTCGCTGCTGATCAGCCAGTCCTGGTTGCGGGAAAAACTGCCGCTGCCGCAAGGCCTGTCGGTGCTGGACATCGACCGCGAGCCGCTGGACGCCATGGCCGACAGCAATCCGGTCAACCTGACCTGCGGCGAAAACCTCGCCTACCTGATCTACACCTCGGGCTCCACCGGCCGGCCCAAAGGCGTCAGCGTGGCCCACGGTCCGCTGGCCATGCATTGCCTGTCCATCGGCGAGCTGTACGGCATGACCCCGGAGGATCGCGAGCTGCAATTCGCCTCCATCAGCTTCGACGGCGCCCACGAGCGCTGGCTGACGCCGCTGGTGTTCGGCTCGGCGGTGATGCCCCGCGACGACGAGTTGTGGAGCGTGGAGCGCACCTGCGCCGAGATCGAAAAACACCGCATCACCATCGCCTGCTTCACCCCGACCTATCTGGGGCAAATCGCCGACTTCATGGGCGAGGCCGGGCGTGATTTGCCGATCCGTTCCTACACCCCGTGCGGTGAAGGCATGGCCAAGCATGCCTTCGACGAAGTGCAGCAGATCCTGCAACCCAAGCGCCTGATCAACGGCTACGGCCCGACCGAAACCGTGATCACGCCGCTGATCTGGCTGGCCTACCCGGACACCGAATTCGACTCGGCCTTCATGCCGATCGGCCGGCCGGTGGGCAACCGCAGCGCCTACATCCTCGACGGCGGTTTGCAGCCGTTGCCGGTGGGCGTGGCGGGCGAGTTGTACCTGGGCGGCGAGGGCGTTGCCCGGGGTTATCACCAGCGTCCGGACCTGACCGCCGAACGTTTCGTGCCGGACCCGTTCGTGCCGGGGGCGCGCCTGTATCGCAGTGGCGACCTGGCGCGGTTCCGTGCCGATGGCGTGGTGGAATACCTGGGCCGGATCGACCAGCAAGTGAAGATTCGCGGTTTCCGTATCGAGCTGGGCGAAATCGAAGCCTGCCTGCTGGAACATGACGGCGTGCGTGAAGCCTTCGTGATCGACCGCGAAGGCCCGACCAGTCGGCAACTGGTGGGTTATGTGGTGCCACGCGATCCCCAGGCCGACGAGCAGCAACTGCGTGATGCCCTGACCGCGCACCTGCGCAGCCGCCTGCCGGCGCACATGCTGCCAGCGCATCTGATGTGTCTGGATGCGCTGCCGCTGACGCCGAACGGCAAGCTGGATCGACAAGGCCTGCCGGCGCCGCAAGCCACGCGCCAACGTGAAGATCAGGTGGTCGCCGCAACAGGCGCCGAGGCGCTGCTGGTGGAGATCTGGCAGGAGCTGCTGGGTCTGGATTCGGTGGGCGTGACCGAGAACTTCTTCGAGCTCGGTGGCGATTCGATCATCTCCCTGCAAGCGGTCAGCCGCGCCGGGCAGCGCGGGCTGGTGTTCAGTCCCAAGCAATTGTTCGAGCAGCAGACCATTCGAGCACTGGCGGCGGTGGCCGGCAGTCGCGAGGGCGCGTTGGTTTCGGTACCGAAAGTCGAGGCCTTTGCCTTGGTGCCGCACATCGATATGGCCGCGCGTGAGGGGCTGCAAGACCTGTATCCGCTGTCGCCGATGCAGCAGGGCATGTTGTTCCATTGCCTGGACTCACCGGAACTCAACCCTTACGTCAACCAGCTGAGCGTCGAGGTCGACGGCTTGCAGGTGCCGCGTTTCCGCGCCGCCTGGCAGACGCTGATCGAGCGTCATGAAGTGCTGCGCGCGGCGTTCCGCTGGCGCGATGGCCTGGCCGATCCGCTGCAGGCGGTGTTCGGCGAGGTGGATCTGCCGATCGAAGAACTCGACTGGCGCGAGCATCCCGACACCGAACAGGCGCTGCGTGAGTTGGCCGAGGCCGAGCAGGCCAAGGGCTTCGACCTGAGTTGCCCGCCGCTGATGCGCTTCGTCCTGATTCGCCTGGGTGAAAACCGCCACCAGATGATCTGGGTCTACCATCACCTGCTGCTCGACGGCTGGAGTGCTTCGCGCCTGCTGGGCGAGATGCTGCGTCTGTATCACCACGACAGTCTGCCGGCGCTGACCGGTCGCTACGCCGACTACATCGCCTGGCTGCAACGTCAGGACGCGGCCCAGGCCGAAGGTTTCTGGCGCGAGCGCCTGGCGGTGCTGGAAGCACCGACCATTCTGGCCAAGGCTTCGGGTGCCGAAGGTTGCGGCCATGGCGTGATGTACAGCGACCTCGACGCCCAGGCCACGGGCAAACTGCAGCGCTTCGCCAAGGCCCAGCGCGTGACCTTGAACACCCTGGTGCAAGGTGCGTGGCTGTTGCTGCTGCAACGCCACAGCGGTCAGCGCAGCGTGGCGTTCGGCGCGACGGTGGCGGGGCGTCCGACGCAGCTCGCCGGTGCCCAGGAGATGCTCGGGCTGTTCATCAACACCCTGCCGGTGATCCAGACCCTCGACCCGCAGCAACCGCTGGGCGAGTGGCTGCGCGAGTTGCAGGCCTACAACCTGAGCGTGCGCGACTATGAGCACACGCCGCTGTCCGATATCCAGCGTTGGGCCGGGCAGGGCGGTCAGGGCCTGTTCGACAGCATCATCGTGTTCGAGAACCATCCGGTGGACCGCGCCTTGAAGGGCGGCGAGGAAGGCGAACTGCGCTTTGCCGATGTCGGCAGCGGTGGCGTGACCAACTTCCCGATGGACTTGATGGTCAGCGCCAACGATGAAGGGCTGGAGGTCGAATACCTGTATCTGCGCGATCGCTTCAGCGAAGTGGAAGTGCAGCGGATTCGGGCGCAGCTGGAAGGGTTGTTGCGCGCGTTGCCGCAGGATGCCGATTGCCTGCTGGGCAACATCGGCTTGCCCGAGGCGCGGTTGAGTCTGCCCCAGGCGTCGGCGGACGCTTGCGACTTGCTGCACAGCTTCAATCAGCACGTTCGCACTCAGCCGCAGAAAATCGCGCTGTTCTGCGAGGAGCGGGAAGTCAGCTATGCCGATCTCGATGCGCAGGCCAACGGCTTGGCGCAGCAACTGATCGCCCGTGGCATTGGTGCCGAAAGCATGGTGGCAGTGGCGTTGCCGCGTTCGGAGCGCACCATTGTCGCGTTCCTCGCGGTGCTCAAGGCCGGTGCCGCGTACCTGCCGCTGGACCTGGCTTATCCGGCCGAGCGACTGGCGTACATGCTCAGCGATTCGGCGGCGAGCCTGCTGATTTGTGACAGCGATCTGGGTGAGCGCCTGCCGTTGGCCGACAGCCCGCCGCGCTTGTTGCTCGATCAGTTGAGCGTTGTCGGCAGCAGCGAATGTCCGGTGGTCGATCCACTGCCGGGGCATCTCGCCTACCTGATCTACACCTCCGGCTCCACCGGCCAGCCCAAAGGCGTAGCCGTGGCCCGGGGGCCGATTGCCCGGCATTGCCGCGGCATCATCGACCTGTATGAACTGGCGCCGCACAGCCGCGAACTGCACTTCATGTCGTTCGCCTTCGACGGTGCCCAGGAGCGTTGGCTCAGCGTGATGCTGGCCGGTGGCAGCCTGGTGATCCGCGAGGACAACCTGTGGACGCCGGAGCAGACCTTGCAGGTGTTGCATCGCCACAGCGTCACCGTGGCCTGCTTCCCGCCGGCGTATCTGCAACAGATGGCCGAAGTCGCCGAGCGCCTGGGCAATCCGCCGGCGGTGCAGGTGTATTGCTTCGGTGGCGATGCGGTGCCGGACGCCAGCTTCGAGCAGGTCAAGCGCGCGTTGCGTCCGCAGCGTCTGGTCAACGGTTACGGCCCGACCGAAACCGTGGTCACGCCGCTGCTGTGGCGTGCCGAGGCCAGCGAGCGTTGCGAGGCGGCCTACGCGCCGATTGGCCGTGGTGTGGCCGGGCGTGGTTTGTACATTCTCGACGCGGACCTGAACCCGTTGCCGGTGGGTGTCAGCGGCGAGCTGTACCTGGGTGGCGAGTGCCTGGCCCGGGGTTATCACCAGCGTCCGGGCATGAGCGCCGAGCGCTTCATTCCCGATCCGTTCGAGGCCGGCGGGCGCATGTACCGTACCGGCGACCTGGTGCGCCAGCGTGAATGCGGGTTGATCGACTACCTCGGTCGCCTCGATCAGCAGGTGAAGATCCGTGGTTTCCGTATCGAACTGGGCGAGATCGAAGCGCGCCTGCGTGAGTGCGCCGGGGTGCAGGATGCCGCCGTGGTGGTGCACGACACGCCGACCGGCAAGCAGCTGGTTGGATACGTTGTCGGTGATGGCACTGTCGGACTGGATCGCCGTTTGAAGGCCGAGTTGCAGGGGCAACTGCCGGACTACATGGTCCCGGCGCGAATCCTGGTGCTGGAGCGTTTCCCGCTGTCGGCCAACGGCAAGCTCGACCGTCGCGCATTGCCGCAACCGGAGTGGGCCGTCGGCGGTTACCGCGCGCCGCGCAACGCCCTGGAAACCGCGCTGACCGCGATCTGGCAAGAAGTGCTCGGCGTGCCGCAGGTGGGTATCGACGACAACTTCTTCGAGCTCGGCGGCGACTCGTTGCAGGTGCTCAAGGTCATCTCCCGGGTGCGCAGCCAGCCGGAGCTGGGCTTCGAGCTGAAGCTGCGGGACCTGATGCAGAAGCCGTGCATCGCTGAACTCAGTGGCTATCAGGCTGCGGAGACGGCAAGCGCGCCGGACCCGCTGCTGGCCCTGAATGGCCGGGTGGCCAACGTGCCGGCGCTGTTCTGCCTGCACGCCGGTTTCGGTACGGTGTTCGACTACGAACCGCTGGCCCGCCGCCTGGAAGGACGGCGCACGGTGTACGGCCTGCAATGCCGGATGCTGCTCGATCCGCAGTGGCAGGACGAGTCGCTGGCGGCGATGGCCCAGGCCTATGCGCAGCGGATTCGCGCGCAGCAGGCGGACGGTCCGTACTACCTGCTGGGCTGGTCGCTGGGTGGTGCGCTGACCCAACTGGTCGCCCATGAGCTGGAAGGGCAGGGGCAGGTGGTGGCGTTTGCCGGGCTGGTCGACAGTTACGTGGCGGGCACGGCGGAAGCGGGGGACTGGCGTGAAGATTTGGCCGACTTCCTGAAGTTTGTCCTCGGTCAACCGTCTGAAGAGGCACAGAGGCTGATTGCCGCGAAAGCGACTGGCCTTGGTGAACGCGAAGGCGCCGCCGCCGTGATTGAAGCCGCCATGCACGGCGGCAACGGCCACGCGGCGCTGGGGGCCAGCGAACTGACCCAGATCTTCGCCACAGGCTCATCGCTCAAGCAACTGGCTTTGGCGCAACGGCAATTGCCGAAGGTGCAGGTCGCGGCACACCGCTGGTGGGTGGCCGGACGTGAGGATGAGCGTCGGGTGTTCGAGGCTCAGGTCGGACAGCACGGGGTGGATCGTTTGTTGGCGGGTGGGCATTACGAGTTGCTGCGTGGTGACCAATTACTCAATGAGCTTGAACACCTGCTGGAGCGCCGCCCAGTCATCGCCTGAAACGCGATCCCTTGTAGGAGCGAGGCTTGCCCGCGAAGGCGTACCTGAGATC
>NZ_JABFMP010000059.1 GCF_013359595.1 Pseudomonas sp. C1C7
CACCATGACCGCCGCCGCCGCCGCCGCCGCCGCCGCCACCGCCGCCGCCGCCACCACCGCCGCCGCCGCCACCGCCGCCACCACCGCCACCGCCACCACCACCGTGGCCGCCTCCCTCTTTGGCGTGGGCGGTCGAGACATCCGAGAGGCTGTCCGGAATCAAAACGGTAGACGCCGATAAAACCGCGCCAATGGCTGCTGCCAGTAAAAGCTTGTTCAAGTGCATGTCGTTCTCCGTTTACTTCTTCGGGTGGAACGTAATAAACCACGCGGCACGCATCAGCGCGCCACGTACTGCTCGACCCTGATCGACAGGGTCAGTGAATGCTCGAGGCCAGTTCGAAGATCGGGATGTACATCAGGATCACGATGACCCCGATGAGCAGACCGATGAAGGTCATGAGCAAGGGTTCGAACAGCCGCACGAACCATTCGATCCAGCGGCTGATTTCTTCGTCGTAGAAGTCGGCGCTGCGCTCCATCATTTGCCCCAGGTTGCCGGACTGCTCACCCGCGCGCAGCAGGCGCAGGGACACCGGGGTCACCAGGTGATTGAGCTCCAGCGCAGCCGACAGCGAGTGCCCCTCGCGCACCCGCTCGCAGGCCTGGTCCAGGCGTGTGCGGGAGGCGGGGGTCAGCAGGTTGCGCACCATGCCCATGGCGGTCACCAGGGGAATACCGCCTTGCAGCAGAATCCCCAGCGACCGGTAGAAGCGCGCCAGTTCATACATGAAGATGCGCTGGTGAACCGCCGGCACTTTCTCGATCAACCGGTCCACGCCCCGGCGAAACGACGGCTGCCGGGAAAGCAGGGCAATGGCGACGATGAACGCCGCGAAGGCGCCGAAAAACTCGCCCTGGTGGGCATGCAGGAACATGCCGCTGCTCATCAGGATCTGCGACATCCACGGCAGGTTTTCCCCCAGCCCTTCGAACACCAGGCTGAAGCGCGGCACCACGTAACCCATCAGGAACAGCACCACGCCACCGCCGACGATCAGCAACAGCATCGGGTAGATCGACGCGCTGACGATCTTCTGCCGTACCTCGTCCATGCGCTGGCGATAGCTGACATAACGCCCCAGCGCATCGCCCACCGCCCCGGTCTTTTCGCTGGACTGCACCAGCGCCACATACAAAGGAGGGAATACCGCCGACAACTGCCCCAAGGCCTGGGAGAAGGATTTGCCTTCATACAGCAGGCGCACCAGTTCGCTCAGGGTCTTGCGAGCCTGGGGCGCGCTTTCCTTTTCCGCCAGGCTTTCCAGCGCATCGATCAACGGCAGGCCGGCATTGAGCAGGGTGGTCAGTTCCTGGCTGAACAGCACCAGGTTGAACGTCTCGCGCTGCTTGAGGCCCATGGCCCGCCAATGTCGTTCGGCACGCAGGCTGACCACCCGCAGGCCCTGGTCCTCGGCAATGCGCCGGGCTTCGCTATGACCGGGTGCTTCGACGGTCATGGAAACCACACCGGCCTTGCCGACCGCTTTGAGGTGAAAACGCATGGTCGCCATATCCGTTATTGCCAGTTGGAGACTTCGGCGTTTTCGCCTTCACCGCCGGCCTGGCCGTCCTTGCCCAGGGACAGCAGGTCGTACTCGCTGTGCTCGCCGGGGTAGCGGTAGGTATAGGCACGGCCCCATGGGTCCAGTGGCAGTTTTTTCTGCAGGTACGGTCCGGTCCAGTGAGCTTCGTCGCTGGGCGCGGTGACCAGCGCCTGCAAACCCTGTTCGGTCGAGGGGTAGTGACCGACTTCCAGGCGGTACAGGTCCAGGGCCTTGCCCAGGCCTTCTATTTGCGCCTTGGCCACTTTCACTTCGGAGCGGCCCAGTTGCGCGAAGTATTTCGGCGCGACGATGCCGGCCAACAGCCCGAGCACCACCAGCACCACCAACAGTTCGAGGAGGGTGAACCCGCGCTGGTTTCGTGGTGAACAGCTGCGGGCGGCGGAAGAAAGACGCTGTTTCATGATGACCTCACACAAGCGGCAGGAAGGATCGTGAAAGAGCCTATGCAATTGCCATGCACAGCACTGGCAAAGGCCTGGGCGCACTACTGCACCCCCCGTACTACGGCCCTCTGCGCTTTCGGCACAGTGCTTGCTCATGGCTGATAAACGACCGGTCACTGGGGCATATCCCCCAATTTTTCAGGCCGGGCAGGGGAGGTAGAACAATGAAAACTCTCACCGCGGGATTGCTCGGCTTGACCTTGCTGGGTGGCGTCGCACAGGCCGATGTGTTCGTCTCGGTAGACGCCAAAGGCAACTTCGTTCTGTCGAACGTCCATCGCCCGGGCCGCCACTACGAGAAGGTCATTCGCGAGCCCGAGGCGGCGGTGGTCAGCCTCGATCAGCAGCCCCAGATGATTGCCGCCAGGCCTTACGCCGAACTGGTTTCCAAGGCCGCCGAAGCCAATCAGCTGCCCGCCGCGCTGCTGCATGCGGTGATCCAGAACGAGTCCGGTTACAACCCCAGTGCGGTGTCGCCCAAGGGCGCCGGTGGCCTGATGCAGCTGATGCCCGACACCGCCCGGGAACTGGGGGTGACCGACGTCTACGACCCCAAGGCCAACATCCAGGGCGGCGCCCGTTATCTCAAGCGTTTGATGACCCTGTTCGACAACGACATGGCCCTCGCCGTGGCCGCCTACAACGCGGGTCCCCAGGCCGTGCTCAGCCGTGGCGGGGTGATCCCTCCGTTCGCCGAAACCCAGCGTTATGTGCCCAGTGTCCTGAAGCAGTACCGGCGCCTGCAAGGCCTGTCGGCGGACGCACCGTTGTAGCTGAAAAACCGGGGCGGGTTTCCCCAACATTGGGGAATGGGAACCCCGGCGAAAAATTGGGGAAAAAGTGGGGAATTTCCCCCGCTGAATTAAGTGGCAATCACAACCCCATGAAAAACCAATGAATTTTTTATGGCATGCGGATTGCTCAAGGGGATTTGTCGAGAATTATTCCCTGTGAGCACCCACTTCGAGGCCCGTGATCATGATCGGAATACACCATGTCCCAACCCTCCTTCCGTGGCTTGTATTAGCGGCCTCAGTGTTCGGCATCGAGATCGCGGAAGCCGCTGCGCGGTGTGAACGCAACCTGGTGGCCAACGTCGTGGCGCTGGACCAGCCGCTGATGTTCAACCGCCTGGGCGCACAGAACGTCAACGGCATGATGTACGCCCTGCGCCGGGATGTGGTCGATGTAAATCAGGTGTCCCTGGAGCAGGGTGGTGCGGCGGTACCGGGCAAGGTTTCGTTGCGCGCCGACAAGCGTCCGCGTCCGCTGGTGCTGCGGGTCGCTGCCGGTGACTGCCTGACCGTCAACCTGCAGAACCTTCTGGCCTATCAGGCCAACCCGGGGTCCCATGATGGCGGCGAGGAGGAAGAAGGAGAGGAAGAAGAAGGCGTCGAAATCGAAGCCGGCAATACCGATCAGTTCAAGGTGGACGAGCAGGTCGCCGATCGCCATGTGGGCTTCCAGGTCAACGGCATGCAGGCGGTCAACAGCATCGATGACATCTCCTCGTTCACCGGGCGCAACGCCAACACCCTGATTGCCCCCGGCGCCAGTCGTTCCTACACCTTGTTCGCCGAACGCGAAGGTGCGTTCACGGTCAGCAGTCGCGGTGCCACTTTCGGCAGCGAGGGCGCCGCCGGCAACAACGCCAACGGCCTGTTCGGCCAGGTAGCGGTCATGCCCAAAAACGGCCGCAGCTACCGCAACACCATTACCGAGGAAGAGATGCGCCTGGCCAGCACGGGTCGTACTCCGGCCGGTCATCCGATCGTCGACTACCAGGCACGCTACCCGCAACGCGAGCCCTGGATTCGCGAAGGCAAGGCCGGCAAGCCGATCATCAACATGGTCGACGGCAATGAAATCGTCTCCAGCGAAGCCGATGCGATTGTCATGGGCAGCAACGCCGACGGCAGTTTCCCCGCCGCGACCTATCCGCTGGAAAGCGTCGGCAAGCGCAACCCGGCGATTCCCAACCGGCTTGAGCCGTTCCGCGATTTCTCCGCGCAATTCCAGGATGAAACCGCGGTGACCCAGGCGTTCCCCGCTTACTGGGCCGACCCGGTCATGGCCCACGTGCTGGAGCCGACGCGTGACTCCTTCATGATCAACTACGGTTCCGGTGGCATGGGTGCCGAAGTGGTCGCCAACCGGCTGGGCGTCGGCCCGATGCACGACTGCCTGTCCTGCGCCTACGAAGAGTTCTTCCTCAGCGCCCACACCGTTGGCGACGTGGCGATGCTGGTGGACGTTCCGGCCAACGCCGGCCTTGAAGGCATTGCTCCGGGCCAGACTCCCCGCGCCGATCAGGTTGGCGTGAAGGCCACCGCGGCACTGTACCCGTCGGAACCTTCGAACGTTGCCCATAGCTACATCGGTGACTTCGTCAAATTCCGCAATACGCACAACGGCTACGAACACCATATCTTCCACTTGCACGGCCATCAGTGGCTGTTCAACCCCAATGACGACAACTCCGACTACGTCGACGCCCAGGGCATCGGTCCGGGCGCCGGCTACACCTATGAAATCGCCAACGGCGGTTCGGGCAACCGCAACCGGGTAGCGGGCGATGCGATCTACCACTGCCACTTCTATCCGCACTTCGCCCAAGGCATGTGGGCCATGTGGCGGGTACACGACGTGTTCGAAGAAGGCACCAAACTCGAGGTCTCGCAACAAGGTGCCGATGGCTTCCACACTGAGCCTTTTGCGCTGCGCAACGGCAAGCCGGCGGCAGGCGCACGAGCCTTGCCCGATGGCGAGATCGTTGCCGGCACGCCGATTCCGGCCGTCGTGCCGCTGCCCGGCAAAGCCATGGCGCCGATGCCGGGCAAGGTTGCGGTCATTCCGAAAATCGGCGAGGCCCTGGTGGCCGCCAACGACGACGATGATGAAGAAGATGACGATGACGGCGAACACCATGGCGGTGGCACTCAAGCCATCGGCTCTCTCGCGCTGATCGATCGCAGCGAAGCCAACCGCAACGCCGACGGCACCCTGAAAAACCCTGGCTACCCATTCTGGATCGGTGGCATGGAGAGCTCTGTGGGCCAGCGCCCTCCGACGCCTCCGCTGGACATGCTCGACGCTGCCACCGCGCAAGCGCTGAAAGCCACTGGCAAGGCGCTGTGGGCCAACCTCGATCCGAATCAGTCCGGTGGCTGGGACGGCGGCTTGCCACGTCATGCCCTGGGCGGCGTATCCGAAGGTGGCGAGGCAGAGACCATCACCACTTCGCTGGATTTCTCCAAGACAGTCACCCGTGCCAAACCGATCTATCTGCCGGAAGAAGGCACCGAGGTCGAACAGGCCGCCATGGCCTTCCACGCCAAAAAGGATCACCCCAGCTACGCCGTGCTGCCCGGCAGCCAGATCGTGGCGCGCAACTTCCGCACCAACGGTGCCCTGCCGATCGCCGGTGCGCCGTACTACGAACCCTGCATGGATGACCGGCAAAAACGCCTGACCAGCAGCGCGGGTACCGGCGAATTCGCCAGCGGCGAGCGCCTGGAAGGCATGTCGTTCGTCGGCTCCTCGACCTTCACCGCCGACCGTCCACGGGTCTACAAGGCGGCGAACATCCAGTTCGACGCGGTGTACAACAAGGTCGGCTACCACTTCCCGCAAGCCCGCATCCTGGCGCTGTGGGAAGACGCGTGGCCGGTGATCACCAAGCAGCGTCCGCCAGAGCCGCTGGTGATGCGCATGAACACCTTCGACTGCGTGCAATACCAGCAAACCAACCTGGTGCCGGCCGTCTATGAGATGGACGACTATCAGGTGCGCACCCCGACCGACGTGATCGGCCAGCACATTCACCTGCCGAAATGGGACCTGACCGCGGCGGATGGTTCGTCCAACGGCTGGAACTATGAAGACGGCGTGCTTTCCCCAGGTGCCGTGCAGGAACGCATCCACGCCATTCGCGAATACAACCAGTGCGAAGGCACCGATCCGCGCGACGGCACTCCAGCCTGTCCGAAAGCCAAGAACCACCCGTTCTTCGGCCAGTACGGTCGGGCCGACTGGGTGGGGGCGCGGACGGCCATGCAGCGCTGGTTCGTCGACCCTGTGATCAATACCTATGGCGTTGACCGTGGCCTGGGCACCATCTTCACCCACGACCACCTCGGCCCATCGACTCACCAGCAGATCGGTCTGTACGCCACCGTGCTGGCTGAACCTGCCGGTTCCACCTGGTTCCATGCCGAAACCGGCGAGCCGCTGTACAGCGGTGCGCGGCAGGACGGCGGCCCGACCTCGTGGCAGGCGGTGATTTCCACCGGTGACCTGGACAACGATGGCAAGAACGACAGCTTCCGTGAGTTCTTCCTCGAATACAGCGACTTCCAGCACGCCTATGAAGCCGGCGTGTATGTGGGCGCTGGCCCCGATGGCGTGCCGAACGCGCAAGCGTTTCCGGCCACCGCCGACAGCTTCCGCTACGCGATCAACCCGCCGGTGCGCGACAACACCAGTCAGTTGCTCGAGTCGGTGGTGGAACTGCGCGGCGGCGTGATGCCGGGCTGCCCGAGCCGACCTTGCCCGCAGGCAATCTCGGTGGATGACCCGGGCATGTTCGTCGTCAACTATCGCAACGAACCGCTGGCCCTGCGGGTGTTCGACCCGAACAAGGTCGGCCCGGACGGCAAGCGCGGCATGCAGGCCGACGGCCTGGGCGGTGACCTGGCGTACGCCATGCAAAGCCGTACCGACCGTGCGATCCCGGCGATGAACCTGGCGCCGAACCTGATCACCTCGGCCACCGGGCCAACTGGTGGCACCACGCTGTTCCCGCCACACATCAACAAGGGCGGCGCCGAAGCGGGTGACCCGTTCACCCCGATGCTGCGTACCTACACCGGCGACAACGTACGGCTGCGGGTGCATGCCGGCGGGCATGAGGAGGAACACAACGTCACCCTGCACGGTGTGAAATGGCTGCAGAGCGGTTCCGGTTTCGGCAGCAGCTCCAACTCCGGCTGGCGCGCGTCGCAGATGGTCGGTATCTCCGAACAGATGGGCTTCAATGCGCCGGTGTCGATGATTTCCAGTGCGGCGGCGACCACCGGTGACTATCTGTACACCATGGACGCTTCCATCGAGGGCTACTGGAACGGGATCTGGGGCGTGATGCGTAACTACACCGCGCAACGCAGTGACCTGTTCGCATTGCCGAACAACCCGAAACCGACCGGTATGCGCAACACCGTGGCGTTCGATGGCATTTGCCCACGCATTGGCGCCAACCCCAATGGCATCGGGACTCGTCCGACCGTGCAACGCAACTACGAAGTGGTGGCGGCGCTGGCCAACGACATCCTGAGCAATCCGCTGGGTCTGACCATCGGTGATCCGCAAGGCATCGGTCAGCATGTCGGCGGGCCGTTGAAACCGGCAGGCGGCACCCTGGTGCTGAACTCGCGCACGGTGAACATTCCACAGGTCACGGTGACCGATCCGGAGGATGGCGAGACCTTCACCATCGGCGGGCAAAGCGGGCCGCTGCATGACCCGACCGCGATCCTGTATGTGCGCAAGGGCGATCTCGATCCGACCACCGGCAAGCTCAAGCCCGGTGTGCCTGTCGAGCCGCTGATCCTGCGCGCGGCGGCCGGTGACTGCATCAACATCACCCTGGAAAACCGTCTGCCAAGTGTGATGCCGGACCTGGCGCAAACCGCGATCCTGCAAGGCCTGGCCAAGCGTGACCGCAACGACGGAATGGGCTCGACCACCTTCAATAACAACCTGTTGCGGCCATCGAGCCATGTGGGCCTGCACGCGCAACTGCTGTCCTATGACATCACCAAGTCCGACGGCGCCAACGTCGGTGCCAACCCGATCCAGACTGTGCCACCGCGTGCTGGCAACACTGGCGCATACCCGACCCGTACTTATCAGTACTACGCCGGGCACCTGGAACGTGAAGGCAAGCCGATCACCCAATTGGGCCGCAACGTCGACAACATCAACGCCACGGCGGTGGAGTTCGGCGGGCTGAACTTCACCCCGGCGGACGTCATCAAGCAACCGCAAAAAGGCCTGGGTGGTGCGATGAGTGTGCTGCCGATCGGCTCCACCTGGGTCGAGGATGCCAAGCGCGCCTCGGCCACGGTGACCGCACCAGGCCAGACCGCCTATCGTGATTTCGCGATGGTCTGGCAGCGCGCCCTGAACACCCGTTGGGCCAACGGGCGGCCGGTGGAAGGCATTGCCTCGGAAGGCAACGGCGTACCGAACGATCCGAAGGACAACGCCAGCATGGCCATCAACTACAAGGTCGAACCGATGTGGTTCCGCTTCGGCCTGGCCCCGGATGCACCGTTCGGTCATGCCGGCAGCCCTGGCACCTACGGCGACGTACCGAACGCGCACATGGCCTACAGCAACGCGCTGGTGGGGGGCGATCCGCAAACGCCGGTGTTCTACGCCAAACCGGGCCAGCCGTTCCGTACGCACATCCTGATGCCGTCCGGTGGCAGCCGTGGTTCGACCTTCCAGCTCGATGGCCACGTCTGGTCGGTCAACCCGTTCTTGTCGGAGAAGAGCGATGTGGGCGGCTACCCGATGGGGACACCGGGGATCGGTTCGGTGAAGTTCGGCTTCAACCCGATGTCGATGTACATCGGCGCCAGGGAAAGCCTGCTGCCGGCGGCGCACTTCAGTTTCATGCACCCGAGCGCCGGGGGCAGCAATGCGATAGCGGGGGACTACCTGTACCGCGACAACGCGTCCTTCGGTAATACCGCGGGGTTGTGGGGGCTGTTGCGGGTGACCAACGAGCCTGAGCCGGCGCCAGCGCCGTAGGGTGGGGGGAGAGGGTGCTGAAAACACCCTCTTTGTGGGGGGGACGCGTTACCTGTGGGAGCGGGCTTGCCCGCGAAGGCGGAGTGTCAGGCGACATCGATGTTGGATGTGCCGGCCTCTTTGCGGGCAAGTCGAAACGTCGCACCGCCGCTCCCACAGTAAAGCTGTGAAGCGGACACGGGTCTGTAAGGGAGAATTTTGCAATGAACAGGACCATCAGATTCGCCAGTTGTGCACTCGCCGTCGGCGCTGCCCTGATCTGGTATGGCGTATCGCGCACGACGCCGCCGACCCTGCTCAGCGAGGTCGCGCTGCCCAACACCTGGAAAGGTCAGACCCTTGAGCGCGACGGTGTGGCGGTGGCGCTCGAAGTGCGGGCGCTGGCCAAGGACGGGGTGCTGCGCGAAGGCGAGTTTGCCGACGTGCAATTTCGCGTGACGGACAAGGCCTCCGGTCAGCCGCTGGCGGGCGTTGCCCCCGGTGCCTGGATCGATCCGCAAGTCACTGCCGCCGATCAGGCCCAGGGCCGCGACAAAAGCTGCAAGTCACGGGTCAGCACCTTCCTCAGGTCGAACATCGGCGCTCGGCCGCTGCTCGACCTCAACAGCTACTTCCTGCTGGTGATGAACCGCGATGCCAGCGTCATGGTGGTGGATCCGTCGGTCTCGGTGGGCGGCATCACCAGCACCATGGCGCGGATCGACATCAAGCAACCGCCGATGGACTGGGTCACCCCGAAAGACAACAAACGGGTATTCGTCTCGATGCCCACCGCCGATGAAGTCGCGGTGATCGACAGCGAACAGTTCAAGGTGATCGATTCGGTGGCCGCCGGCAGCAACCCGGTGCGCGTGGCCCTGCAACCGGACGAGCGCCTGCTGTGGGTCGGCAATAACGCCAAGACCGCCGAGCAGTCCGGGGTGACGGTGATCGACAGCGCCAGCCTCAAGACCCTCAAGCATCTGCCAACCGGCAGCGGCCACCACGAAATCGCCTTCAGCAAGGACAGCCGCTTCGCCTTCGTCACCAACCGCGACGACGGCACCCTGAGCATCATCGACATCGCCAGCCTGACCCTGATCAAACAGCTCAAGACCGGCTCGCACCCGCTGTCGGTGGTCTACTCGCCACTGTCCGGCGCCGCCTACGTGGCCGATGGTCGCGATGGCACCGTGACCGTGGTCGACGCCGCCAGCCAGTCGGTGCGGCGGGTGATCAAGCTCAAGCAGGGCCTGGGCCCGATGGGCTTCAGCGCCGACGGTCGCTTCGGCATCGTGCTCAACACCCTGGAGAATCAGGCGTCGGTGATCGACGCGGCCAACGACGCGCGGATCCATGACCTGGACGTGTCCGCCGAGCCTTACCAGGTGGTGTTCACCAAGAACTACGCCTACGTGCGCGGACTGGCGTCGTCCAAGGTGACCATGATCAACCTGGCGTCGCTGGGCGAAGGTCGCAAGCCGATCACCCAGGGCTTCGAGGCCGGCACCCAGTCGCCGCGTCTGGCCGGTGACTTGCCGCTGGCCTCGAGCCTGGCGGTGTCGCGGGACGAGAACTCGGTGTACGTGGTCAACCCGGTGGACAACACCACCTACTTCTACGCCGAAGGCATGAACGCGCCGATGTCCGGCTACCCCAACCGCGGGCAAGTGGCGCGGGCGGCGATGGTGATCGACCGCAGCCTGCGCGAAGTCGAGCCGGGGCTGTACAGCTCGCGGATCAAACTGCCGCCGGCCGGGCGTTTCGATGTGGCTTTCCTGCTCAATCAACCGAGCATCGTGCACTGCTTCAGCACCGTGGTGGAGGCCAACGACATCGCCCCGCAAACCGCCGGCGTGCCGAAAGTGGAATTCATGCTCGACAAGTCCACCACGCACCTGGGCAGCCCTTACACCGTGCGGTTCCGCATCGTCCAGGGCAAACAGAAGACCAGCCGCAGCGGCGTGACCGACGTGCAGGTGCGCTACTTCCTGGCCCCCAGTTCACGGCCACAGATGGTCACCGCGCGGGACGTCGGCGACGGCGTCTATGAAGCCCCGGTCACCCTGGACCAGAACGGCGCCTGGTACCTGCACGTCCGTGCCGCGTCCCTGGGCATGAACTTCGGCGATCAAACATTTGCCAGCGTTCGGGTGCTGCCAGAGCACGCACATTGAAAGCACGCTCATTGAAGAGGACATCGACATGAACCGATTTGCACATCGTGGACTGCTGACACTCTGCCTGCTCACCGTCGGTATCGGCCAGGCCATCGCCCACTCGACGGATGAACACGCCGGCCATGACATGTCGGCCAAGAGTGCCTCCTCGGAGAGCGCCCAGGTCAAGTTCGCCGACGTGACCCTGGTGGATCAGAACGGCAAGAGCGTGAGCCTGGAAAAGGACCTGGTCAGCAACAAGATCGTGGTCATGAGCTTCATCTACACCAGCTGCACCACGGTCTGCCCGGTGGTGTCCTCGATCATGGGCAAGGTGCAGCAGCAACTGGGTGCCCGGGTCGGCAAGGAAGTGCAGCTGGTGTCGATCAGCATCGACCCGCAGCGCGACGACGCCAAGCGCCTGAACGAATACGCCCGCACCTTCCAGAAAGGGCCGGGCTGGAGCTGGCTCACAGGTTCCCCGCAGTCGGTCAACGAAACCCTCAAGGGCCTGGGCAGTTTCAGCGGTGACTTCAAGAGCCATCAGCCGCTGATCCTGGTGGGCGACGGCAACAGCCGCCACTGGACCCGTTACTACGGCTTCACCGATCCGAAAGTGCTCAGCCAGCAGGTCGAAAAACTCAGTGGCGACCGCAACGTCCACGCCAAGCACACCGCCATCGCCATGGAGCAGCAACCATGAAAGCCCTGAACTGGATCAGCCTCAGCCTTTGCCTGTTCGGTTCGGCTGCCTTCGCCCATGAAGGGCATGAACAAGCCGCACCCTCGGCGGCACCGGCCACGGCGGCCGCGCAACCGGCGGGCGGCACCCGTGACGCCAGGACCTGGTTCACCGACACGCCCTTGCAGGACCAGAACGGCAACACCCTGCGGTTCTACAGCGACGCGCTGCAGAACCGCGTGGTGCTGCTCAACGTGATTTTCACCAGCTGCAACGATGCCTGCCCGCTGATTACCCAGAAACTCAAGGAAGTACGTGAAGTGCTGGGCGACAAGGCGGATGGCGTGACCTTTATCTCCCTTACCAGTGATCCGCTGCGCGATACACCGGCGGTACTCAAGGCTTACACCTTGAAGCAGGGCGTCGATGGGCCCCACTGGCTTTTTCTAACTGGCGACAAGGCGCAAATGGACCTTGTATTGAGCCGCATCGGCCAGATCGTGCCGACTCCAGAGCAACATTCGACCCAGCTGATTGTCGGCGATGTGGCCAACAAGCGCTGGAGCAAGATCCGTCCCGATGCCCCGGCCGCCGCCATTGCCCAGCGCTTGCAGCTGCTGACAATGCCTGTGGCCGGTCGTTGAGTCCGGGCCATGAAAAGCGCCCTGATCCTTGGCCTGCTGCTCTGTTGCGGTCTGAACCTGACTGCCCAGGCGCTGACATTGAATGCCAATGAAAGCGCCGGCAAACGCCTGTACCGCGAGGGCGTGTCGGCCAGCGGCGAGCCGATCATGGCGCGGATCGGCGCGGCGGGCACGCTGCTGCCGGCCACCAGCCTGCCGTGCGCCAACTGCCATGGCGCCGACGGCCTGGGGCGTCCGGAAGGCGGGGTGCGGCCGCCGGAGTTGAGCTGGTCGCGGTTGACCAGCACCTACGGTCAGCAACAGGTCAACGGGCGCAGCTACCCGGCCTATACCGACAGCACCCTGGCCCGGGCGGTGCAGGAAGGGCGCGACCCGGCCAACAACCCTCTGGACCCGGCGATGCCGCGCTTCGTGTTGTCGATGAACGATCAGCGCAACCTCACGGCGTATCTGAAGCGTCTGGCCGACGACCGCGACCCGGGCCTGAGCTCTGACAGCCTGCACCTGGGCACTTTGCTGCCGAGCAGCGGCGCGTTGGGCGAGGAGGGCGCCACGGTGGCGGCGGTGCTGCGCGGCAGCGTGGCGCGCATCAACGAGGCTGGCGGCATTCATGGCCGGCAGTTGCGCCTGACCATTCTCGATCCGGGGCCCGACCGGGCCAGCGCCGAGCGGGCGCTCGATCGACTGATCGAACAGGAGCAGGTCTTCGCCCTGATTGCCCCGCTGGTGCCGGCGCTGGATTCGGAACTGGCATCGCGTCTGGATCAGGCCGGCGTGCCGCTGATCGGACCGCTGTCGCTGCAGGGCACGGCCCAGGCCAGCCGGCAGATTTTCGAACCGCTGCCGGGGTTGCGCGAACAGATGATCGCCTTGGCCGATTACGCCGCCGCCAGCCTGCGGGTGCTCCAGGGGCCGACGCTGATCGCCTACCCGGACGAACCGGGCCAGCGCGAGGCCGCGGAGAAGCTCGCCCAATACCTGCAAGACAACGCCTGGCAGAAAGTGCGTCTGCAAGCCTATCAATCGGCGCAGGACGACCTGCCGCTGGGCTCGCGCTCGGTGTTCTACCTGGGCAGCAGCACGGGTTTCAGTCGTCTGGCCGAACGCTTGCAGACGGCGGGGCAGGTGCCTTACCTGTTCGCCGCCTCGAATCAGGTCGCGGGTGACTTGCTGCAAGTGCCCAGCGGTTTTTCCCGGCGGGTGTTCCTGGCGTATCCGTTCGTGCCCAGCGACTGGACCCAGGCCGGGCGCATGGCCCTGACCCAGTTGCGCGAACGTCAGCGCCTGGGCGGCGAACATGCGGTGCTGCAGGTCGGCGCGTACAGCTCGATGATGCTGCTCAGCGAAGGCATGAAGCAGGCCGGGCGCGATGCCAGCCGCGAAAAACTGGTGAGCGCCCTGGAGAGCCTGCACGACTTCGACACCGGCCTGACCCCGCTGATCAGCTTCGGTCCGGGCCGCCGCCTGGGCCTGAGCGGCGCCCACGTGGTCACCGTGGACTTGCCCGACCAGCGTTTCTATCTGGTTGCCCCTTACAAACCCATTACCGCCATGCCTTGACTGGAGGTCGAACATGAAGCTCAACACGGTGCTGGTTCTGTTGTCGTTGTGGGGGCCCATGACATTCAGCAGCCATGCGTTCAGCAGCAATGAACCGATCGCGGCACGGGTCAATGGCGAGGAAATCACCCAGATGCGCCTGGAGCGCTATTTCGCCGAGTACCTGGAGGATCAGGGCAGGGCGGTGGCGAGCATCCGCAACCCCACGGCCTACAAAAAACTGCGCAACGCCGCGCTGGACGCGCTGATCGACAAGGAACTGCTGTGGCAGGAAGCGCAAAAGCGCGGGGTGCAGATCAGCGACGCCACGGTGCAGAACCAGGTCGACCAGACCCGTCAGGCCATGGGTGGGGCGCAATCGTTTGCTCGCAGGCTTGAGGATGCCGGCTTCAATGAGGCAACCTACACCGATTACACCCGTCGCGAGCTGGCGGCCCAGCAGGTTTACGCCGAACTCAACCAGGCCGAGATCCGGAAGGCCGGTCTGCCGGACGAAAAGGAGGTCCGCGCATTTTTCGACGAGCATCGCGCCGAGATGAACCAGCCCGAACAGGTTCAGGTCAGGCATATCCTGATCAAGGTGCCTCAGGGGGCGGAGGCTTCCACTGAGGCCGCTGCGAGACTACGCTTGGAGACAATCCGTAAAAAAATCGGACAGGGTACAGACTTCGCCAGCGTCGCCCGCGAGTCGTCCGAAGATGAATCCGCCAGCCAGGGCGGCGAACTGGGCTATTTCTCCCGTGGGCGCATGATGCCCGAGTTCGAGGCGGCGGCTTTCGCCCTGGCACCGGGGGCTATCAGCGAACCGGTGCGTACGCCAGTGGGATGGCACCTGATTTATTTAGAGAACCGAATGGAGGCAAGCGATGTCACAGAAGAGCAGGGCCTTGACATGGTACGGGCGTACCTTGCCCGACAGAAACAGGTCCAGGCTCGCCTGCAGGTTCTGGCGCAATTGCGCGCCGGCAACCGGATCGAACGAATCGACGACGAATGAAGGCTTGTCCCCAAAAGTGGGGAATGGCTTCGACGCGCACCCGTTCGGTTTTCCCCGTTTGTGGGGAATGGGGGACGTGGACAAAAAGGCATTGTCAGTAAATTCAAGGACATGAAGACTTAAAATTACCGGCGCTCAGCCTGGCATGAAGTGTGCGTTAGACCTATCAAGGCGCACTCTCTGCCAGGTTCGGTATTCGGACCTGCGGTTTCAAGGAGTCCACCTTGTTAAACAAAAAAGTACTGGTTGTTGAAGACGAACAGCTGCTGGCGGAAAACCTGCAAGGTTACCTGCAGGCGCAAGCACTGGAAGTCCGGATAGCTCACAACGGTGAGACGGCGATCGGCGAAGCCGAAAGCTTTTCACCCGATGTGATGGTGTTCGATTACCGTTTGCCCGATATGGAAGGCTTTCAGGTGCTCGATGCCGTCCGCCAGAACAGGAAATGCCATTTCGTGCTGATTACGGGGCACCCCACCGCAGAGGTTTGCGAAAGGGCCCGGGAGCTGGGAGTCAGCCACATCCTGTTCAAACCTTTTCCTTTGGCGGAATTGGCCCGTGCAGTCTGCGATCTTCTTGAGGTGAAACGCGAACCCAACGCGAACGTGAGCCCATCCGAAGGCTTTGTCGAACGACGCCAGAGCAGGACCGAAAGTTTCCCGCTGCAGTTGTACGACGGAAGTTGGGTACTCGCTGATCGCCGACGAAGTTCGACGACCACCAAGGCGCCAGACGACGAACAACTGCTCACCGGGGAGTAATGGCGCGACAAGACGTTCCGGCACCCGCCGCAATTGCTCGCCGCGCCGACAGGGCTCAAAGCCCCGGGCGTTGGAGAGCAAGCCATGGACCGTCTGTCACTTGTCGTCGATGCTGTGCCGCTGGACTGCGTACCGACCCGGTTTACCAGTGAACAATTAGCCCAGGCTCGCATCCTGGCCACCGCTTCCGGTGAACGAATCCTCAATGCCCTTGCCGACCTGAGCGAACTGGCTCCAATGCCGTTCATTCAGTGCCTGGGCGCCACCCTGCATTATCCGGTGCTCGACACCGACGCCCTGTTCCAGGCCACCCCGGTATTCGATCGGGTCACCCTGGCCCAATGCCTCAAGCGCGAATTCATCCTGCTGCGCCACGACGATGCGGTCATCGGTGTGTTCGCCGACCCCTTCGACACCGCGCGCCTGGCCTGGATCGACGATTGCCTGCACGGCGCGCCGCTGTACCTGGTGCACGCCGACGACCTCAAGGCCTACCTGGCACGTCACGAAGAGAGCTTCCACGCGGTGGAATCGCTCAACGCGCAGTCGGACGCCAACACCGAGATCGACAACCTGCAGACCCTGTCGCTGACCAGCATCAGCGAAGACTCCAGCGTGGTGGTCAAGCTGGTCAACTCGACCCTGTACGACGCCCTGAAGATGCACGCCAGCGACATCCACCTGGGCACCACCGGCAGCGGCCTGGTGATCAAGTACCGCATCGACGGCGTGCTCAACAATATCTCCAAGATCCAGGGCAGCGAGTTCGCCGAACAGGTGATCTCCCGGGTCAAGGTCATGGCCGAACTGGACATCGGCGAAAAACGCGTGCCACAGGACGGTCGCTTCAAGATCGGCATCAACGGCCGGCAGATCGACTTCCGTGTCTCGATCATGCCGAGCATCTTTGGCGAAGACGCGGTGCTGCGGGTGCTCGACAAACAGGACCTGGCCGACAAGGTCTGCGGCGTGCAGTTGCAGGCCCTGGGCTTTGAAGAGGAAACCCTGCGCCAGCTTCGTCGCTTGGCCGCCGAACCCTACGGCATGGTGCTGGTGACCGGTCCTACCGGTAGCGGCAAGACCACCACCCTGTACGCGATGATCACCGAGATCAACCACGGCGTGGACAAGATCATCACCATCGAAGACCCGGTGGAATATCAGTTGCCCGGCGTGTTGCAGATCCCGGTCAACGAAAAGAAAGGCCTGACCTTCGCCCGCGGCCTGCGCTCGATCCTGCGTCACGACCCGGACAAGATCATGGTCGGTGAGATCCGCGACCCGGACACCGCACAGATCGCCGTGCAATCGGCCCTCACCGGGCACCTGGTGTTCACCACCATCCACGCCAACAACGTGTTCGACGTGATCGGCCGCTTCACCCAGATGGAAATCGATCCTTACAGCCTGGTCTCGGCGCTCAACGCCGTGCTGGCCCAGCGTCTGATCCGCCTGGTCTGCGCCACGTGCAGCGCGCCTTACACCCCAAGCGCCGAAGAACTCGAAGCCTCGGGCCTGGATCCGCAACAGGTCGGCCACTACCACTTCGTGCATGGCAAGGGCTGCGGCCACTGCCGCGGCACCGGTTATCGCGGCCGTAGCGCCATCGCCGAGTTGCTGCACCTGGACGACGAACTGCGGCAGATGATCGTCGAGCGCCAGCCGATCACCAAAATCAAGGCGCACGCCTGCAAACATGGACTGCACCTGCTGCGCGAATCCGCGCTGGAGCTGGTGCAACAAGGCCGGACCACTCTCGAGGAGATCAATCGTGTCACTTTTATCTCGTGAGCGTTTTGTCGCCGTCATCGGCGCCAGCGGTGTCGGCCTGGGTCAGCGTCAGGGCAGTCAAACCCTGTGGCTGGGCAGCGTCGGCTACATCGACGAAGGCTTCGGCGCCTGGACCGTGGCCCTGGAAACCCTGGACCGCCTGCTGGGCGAACATGCCCGCGCAGGCTCGGAGCTGACCGTGGTGGTCTCCGGTCACTTCAGCCGCTTCTGCCTGGTGCCGTGGAGCGAGCAAATCAGCAGCCCCGACGAACTGCAGGGTTTCGCCCAGCTGTGCTTCGAAGACCTGTACGGCGTGGCGAACCAGCCCTGGAGCCTGGTGCTCTCGGCTGAACCGGCCGGCTACGACCGCATCGCCACGGCGTTGCCACAGGACCTGCTGGAACGCCTGCGCGCCCTGGCCAGTGCTCGCAAACTGCATCTGAAGTCGGTGCAGCCGTACCTGATGGCGGCCTTCAACCACTTCGACAAGAGCTTCGAAGCCGGCGACTTCCTGTTCGTGGTCGCAGAACCCGTACGCAGCGTGTTGCTGGTGGCCCGGGAAGGGCGCTGGACCTCGGTGCGCTCGGTGGGCAGCAACGACAGCGATGCCGCACTGACCGCGCTGATCGGCCGCGAAAGCCAGTTGCTGGCCTCCACCAGCGAACGGCCGTTGAACGTTTACCTGCACGCTCCGGCGCGCATCGAATCGCACCCCGAGATTCACGGTGTGCACCTGCGGACCCTCGAAGAGGACCGGGCTGGCGTACACGATTGCCTGTACGTCATGTCCCGGGCGGTGGCCTGACATGCGCGCCTTGATGCTCGACTTTCAACCCCGCAGCCGGTCGACCCCGTTGGGCTGGAGCCTGCTGGGCGTCGGTGTGGTTCTGGCGCTGACCTGCATGGTGGTTCAACAACACCTGAGCGGGGAGGCCGAACAACAGCAGGGTCACCTGCAGACCACCCAGCGGGTACTGAGCGGCGACACCGGCACCGGCAGCAAGGTCAGCCTGAGCCCGGCCGAAACCCGCGAACAGGCACAGAACCTGGCGGAAATGCGCAAGGTCTCGCAACAGCTGCGCCGCCCTTGGGAGCGGCTGTTCTCCACCCTCGAAGCCATGCCTCGGGAAAACGTCGCCCTGCTGAGCCTCACCCCGGATGCACGCAAGGGCCAGGTGCGGATCAGCGCCGAAGCCCGGGACCTGGAAGCGATGCTCGACTTCCACCAGCGCCTGGAAGCCACCGACGAGCTGTCCGACGTTTCGCTGCTGAGCCACGAAATCGTGACCAACGTTCCGGAACAACCGGTGCGTTTCAATCTGTCGGCCACCTGGGAGATCGGCGATGCAAATCCCTAAATTGATCGTCCGCGAATACCTGCAACGCCTGGGCGTACCTGGCCTGGCTGGCATGGCCCTGGTGGTGGTGGCGGTGGTGTACGGCCTGGCCGGTCTGCTGCCGGACTGGCAATCGCTGCAAAGCCTCAACCAGCAGACCCGCGAAGCCCGCGAGTACCTGGCCAAGGTCGAAGACGGCACGGTGGCCGCCCCGGTGGTGCCGCAGCGCCAGCTCGATGACTTCCGCAGCAAGTTGCCGTCGCAGCCTCAGGCCACTGTCGCCATCGACAAGATCTACGCCCTGGCTGCCCAGGAACGCATCACCCTGGCACGGGGTGAGTACTCCTTAGGGATCGACCCCAAGACTCACCTGGCCCGTTATCAGATCCTGCTGCCGGTGCGTGGCAGCTACCCGCAACTGCGGCGCTTCATGCACGCCTTGCTCGGCCAGTTGCCGGCGGTGGTGGTGGAAGACCTGGAGTTGCAACGCAAGAAGATCGCCGACACCGACCTTAACGGACGGATCCGCATGACCCTTTACCTGTCGAGGTCATGATGAACAACAAACGAGTAGTGGGTTGGGTGGCGTTCCTGGGTGCGGCGGCAGCGCTGACCTGGTTCTCCGATGCCTTCAAGCCGGCCGACGAGGCCGATGTGGAAGTGGCCGCCGTGGCCACGCCCGCCAAGGCCACCGCCGACGGCAAGTTGCCGGCTGCCAAGGCTTCGGCTGCGCCAGCGGCGATCAAGGACCTGAGCCCGGCCGGCGATCTGTTCGCCGCCCGCAGCTGGAAAGCGGCGCCGACCCTGGCCGTCGTCACCGAGCAACCCGTCACCGTCGCCCCGGTCGTGCAAGCCCCGACTGCACCACCGATGCCGTTCCAGTTCATCGGCCGGATGGATGACCGTACCGATCTGCAGGTGTTCTTGCAGAACGGCGAGAAGATTTACGTCGTGCGCAAAGGGGATGTAATCGACGAAACATGGAAGATCGAGCGGATTTCCGACATGGAACTGAGCCTGGTCTATCTGCCTCTGCATTTGTCCCAGACTCTGTCTGTAGGGAGCGCGCAATGAACAAATCCCGTCTGTTTTTGAGCATGTGCCTGTGTGCCGGTCTGGCTGCCTGCAGCTCGGCCCAGGTGGCCAAGGATGAAGGCGTCAGCCTGATGGAATCGGGGCAGTACGAAGCCGGCCTTGCGCGGATCGAGGAGGGCTTGCGCGAAAACCCACGGGATACCGAACTTCATCTGGCGCTGACCAGCGGCCGCGCCCGCGCGGTGACGGCGTTGATGACCCAGGGTGACATGCAGCGTGCCCAGCGTGATTTCCCTTCCGCCCGCCTGACCTACGGCCGTGTGCTGCGCATCGAGCCGCACAACCGTCGGGCACAGGACGCCATGCAGCAGCTCGATCACATGCGCAGCCTCGACGAAAAAATCGAGCTGGCCCGTGGCGATCTGCGTCGCGGTGACATCTACGGTGCCGATCGGCAGGTCAAGCAGATCCTCGAACTGGACCCCACCAACGACGGCGCCCTGGAGCTGCAGAGCAACATCCGCCTGGTACAGAGCCGCAACGTGATTCAGTACCCGCAGCTGCGCACCCGCCTGGACAAGCCGGTGACCCTGGAATTTCGCGACGCTAACCTCAAGACCATTTTCGAAGTGCTGTCCCAGGTCGCCGGCCTGAACTTCATCTTCGACAAGGACCTGCGTCCGGACATGAAAGCCACCATCTTCGTGCGTGACGTGCGCATCGAGGACGCCGTGGAACTGCTGCTGCAACAGAACCAGCTGCACCAGAAAGTGGTGAACGAAAACACCCTGCTGATCTACCCGGACTCGCCGCAGAAGCTCAAGGATTATCAGGAACTGGTGATGCGCACCTTCTACCTGACCAGCATCGATGCCAACACGGCGCTGAACATGGTCAAGACCATGCTCAAGACCCGCGACGTGTTCGTCGACGAGCGCCTCAACACCCTGACCATGCGTGACACCGGCGACGCGATCCGCATGGCCGAGAAGCTGCTGCAATCCCAGGACCAGTCCAACCCTGAAGTGGTGCTGGAAGTGGAAGTGATGGAAGTCGCCACCCAGCGCATTCTCGACCTCGGCCTGCAATGGCCGAACACCTTCGGGGTGGTCAACAGCGACGGTTCGGCGGTGACCCTGCTTGACCAGCTCAAAGGCATCGACTCCAGCCGCATCACCATCTCGCCCTCGCCGCAGGCCAAGATCAACGCCCAGGACAACGACATCAACACCCTGGCAAGCCCGGTGATCCGCGTCAGCAACCGTGAACAGGCCCGCATCCACATCGGTCAGCGCGTGCCGATCATCAGCGCCACCTCGGTGCCGTCGACCCAGGGACCGGTGATCACCGAAAGCGTGACTTACCTGGACGTCGGTCTGAAACTGGAAGTGCAGCCCACCGTGCACCTGAACAACGAAGTGGCGATCAAGGTCGCCCTGGAAGTGAGTAACGCCACACCGCTGGAGCCGACCCGCCAGGGCACCATTCCGGTTCAGGTCGACACCCGCAACGCCCAGACCACCCTGCGTCTGCACGATGGCGAAACCCAGATCCTCGCCGGCCTGATGCGTAACGACCATGGCGCCACCGGCAACAAGATTCCGGGGCTGGGCGATATCCCGGGTATTGGCCGCCTGTTCGGCAGCAACAAGGACACCGTGGGCAAATCCGAGCTGGTGCTGTCGATCACCCCACGGGTGGTACGCAACCTGCCGTACCAGAGCCCGTCGGACATGGAGTTCACCACCGGCACCGAAACCAGCATGCACATCCAGGCGCCGGATCGCAGCCTGCAGTCGTCGGTACAGACCCAGGTCCTGGATCGGCCGGTGGCCACCAATACCAGCGTCAACCCCAACACCAACGTCGAAATCAGCGTCGGGAAGCCTTGATCATGAAAGCCTCGCAGCGCGGGTTCACCCTGATCGAAGTCGTCGTCACGCTGGCCCTGATCGGCCTGCTGGCCGGCATGGCAGCGCCGCTGACCGAGACCCTGGTGCGCCGTGGCAAGGAGCAGGATCTGCGCACCGCGCTGTACCAGATCCGCGATGCCATCGATGCCTACAAACGGGCCTTCGATGCGGGCTACATCGAGAAGACGCTGGACAGCAGCGGCTATCCGCCAAACCTGAAAGTGCTGGTCGAGGGCGTGCGTGACGTGCGCAGTGCCAAGGGCGCCAAGTTCTACTTCCTGCGGCGCATTCCCCACGACCCGCTGGCGACGGTCAAGCGTGACGACGACGGTGGCTGGGGCCTGCGCTCCTACGACAGTTCGGCGGAAAACCCACGGGATGGCCAGGACGTCTTCGACGTCTACTCCAAGGCCCGTGGCAAAGGCCTCAACGGCATCGCGTACCGGGAGTGGTGAGCATATGCGCCGGCAAAAGGGTTTTACTTTGTTGGAACTGATGGTGGTCATGGCAATCATCGCAACCCTGATGACCATTGCCTTGCCCCGCTACTTCAACAGCCTGGAGGCCTCCAAGGAGACCACGCTGCGTCAGAGCCTGTCGGCCATGCGCGAGGCGCTGGATCACTACTACGGCGACACCGGGCGCTATCCCGATTCCCTCGATCAACTGGTGGAACTGCGCTACCTGCGCAACCCGCCGATGGACCCGATTGCCGAGCGCAAGGACACCTGGGTCATGGTGCCACCGCCTGAAGGCGTCGCTGGCGGCGTGTCGGACATCAAGAGCGGTGCCACAGGGAGGGCGCGTGATGGCAGCCTTTATTCCGAGTGGTAAGCCGGCATCGCAGGGCGGTTTCACCTACCTGGGCGTGCTGATGCTGATCGTGGTGATGGGCATGGGCCTGGCCAGTGCCGGCGAGCTGTGGGCCACCGCCTCGCGCCGCGACCGGGAAAACCAGTTGCTCTGGGTCGGCACCCAGTACGCCCAGGCGCTGCGCAGCTACTACCGCAGTTCGCCGGGCCTGGCCCAGTACCCCAAAGAGCTGGCTGACCTGTTGCAGGACGAGCGTTTTCCCAGCGCCAAACATCATCTGCGCCAGCTCTATCCGGACCCGATCAATGGCGGTGAATGGTTTTTGATGCGCGGCTTCGACGGACGCATCACCGGCATCAGCAGCGCGTCCACCGACAAGCCGCTCAAGCAGACGGGCTTTCCCGCGCAGTGGTCGGATTTCAACGGCATGGCCAGCTACAAGGACTGGCAGTTCGTGGCCGAGAAAGCCTTCACCGATGGCACCGGACCGGTCAAGGGCCAGTCCACCGCGCCACAGGCGTTGCAGCCATGAACCGCTTCTGCCTGGCGCTGATCCTGGTGTTGAGCGCCGGCGTGGCCTCGGCCGCGGAAGAGGACGAAATGCTCGGGTTCATCGTCGACGACACGATCTCGCACATCGGTCACGACTTTTACTACTCGTTCAGTGAACGCCTGCGGGCCACCAGCCCGATGGATTTCAACCTGGTGGTACGCGAACGGCCATCGGCTCGCTGGGGCAGCCTGGTGACTGTGGAATTTCAGCAACGCCTGGTTTATCGGCGGTTTCTGCCGCCGAACACCGTGGAACTCAAGGACGAGGCCTATGACGCCGCCGACTGGGTACGCGGACAGATTGTGCAGAAAAAACTGGAAGCCTTGTTGCAGGACACCACGGACCTTGAGAGGGACGAATTATGAAAACAAAAATGGTTTTGCAAAGCGCGGGTCTGTGCCTGCTGGGACTCGGCGCCAGTGCGCTGGTCCAGGCCACCGAGCTGGTCTACACCCCCGTCAACCCGGCGTTCGGCGGTAACCCCCTGAACGGCACCTGGCTGCTCAACAACGCCCAGGCGCAGAACGACTACGACGACCCCGATCTGAAAAACCGCGCCACGGCCACCGGCACCTCGGCCCTGGAACGGTTCAGCGCGCAGCTGCAATCGCGGTTGCTGGGGCAGTTGCTGGACAACATCAACAATGGCAACACGGGAAGCCTGTCCACCGACGCGTTCATCGTCAACGTCGTCGACGACTCGGGTGCACTGACGATCGAAGTGACCGATCGGGCAACAGGCGAAGTTTCCGAAATCAAGGTGAACGGTCTGAATTGATAGGGATTCGGGTTGTCGGGGAGTTAAGGACATGAAAAAAATAATTGCGCTGGGGCTGATTTTGGCGGCATTGACAGGTTGCAGTCTGCGCGAGCCGATGCCGGCCGAGCAGGACGAGAAAACCCCGACCCTGACCCCAAGGGCGTCGACCTACTACGACTTGATCAACATGCCTCGGCCCAAGGGCCGGCTGATGGCGGTTGTCTACGGTTTCCGCGACCAGACCGGTCAGTACAAACCGACTCCGGCCAGCTCGTTCTCCACCAGCGTCACCCAGGGCGCGGCGAGCATGCTGATGGACGCCATGCAGGCCAGCGGCTGGTTCGTGGTGCTCGAGCGTGAAGGGCTGCAGAACCTTCTGACCGAACGCAAGATCATCCGGGCCTCGCAGAAGAAACCCAACACCCCGGTGAACATCCAGTCCGAACTGCCACCGTTGCAGGCCGCGAACATGATGCTCGAGGGCGGGATCATCGCCTACGACACCAACGTGCGCAGCGGTGGGGAAGGGGCACGCTACCTGGGTATCGACATCTCCCGCGAGTACCGCGTGGACCAGGTCACCGTCAACCTGCGGGCCATCGATGTGCGCAGTGGTCAGGTGCTGGCCAACGTGATGACCAGCAAGACCATCTACTCCGTGGCCCGCAGTGCCGGGGTGTTCAAGTTCATCGAGTTCAAGAAGTTGCTCGAGGCTGAAGCGGGCTATACCACCAACGAACCGGCGCAGCTGTGTGTGTTGTCGGCGATCGAAGCGGCGGTGGGGCATTTGCTGGCGCAGGGTATCGAGCGGCGGTTGTGGCAGGTGGCGGGGGATAATTCGGTGACGGATTCGAATGAGACGCTGGATCGGTATCTGACTCAGAACAAGGTGGTGCCGGAGGAAGAGTGAACCGAGGCGGCCTTCGGGCCGACCTGGGGTTCTGGATGTACCGGGTTCCAACCTGTGGGAGCGAGGCTTGCCCGCGAAGGCGGCCTGGTAGCCGACCTGGTCTCGCGGATGTACCCAGATCCCCATTGTGCGAGCCTGCTCGCGAGCTTTTTGGGCTGTGTACATATCCATTGCAGCGGGCGCGGCTGCTTCCTTTGTTTCGGCCTGGCGGCCGACTCCCTTTGGCAAACGCCCCAAAGGAAGCAAAGGTCTCGCCCCAACGTTCGGTCCCTCGCTAAAGCTCGGGATCCCTTCGCTCCGGCATTCATCCGGGGGCATCGCCTCCGGTTTGCTT
>NZ_JABFMP010000005.1 GCF_013359595.1 Pseudomonas sp. C1C7
TCCCACCAATGGTCAGCGTCTCTACGCCATCCGGTGCGGTGATGGTGAAAGTGCCGCTCTGAGTCAGGGCACCTGCGTCGGGACTGCTGCCGTCGCTGAGGTTTTTCTCGTAGACGTTGAGCTCACCACCCTCGACATTCAAACCATCGATGGTCACGCCATCGTCGTCGTTGTGGATTAACAGCACCAGATTCGCGGTGCTGGTATCCCCGTCGGCGTCGGTGAGGGTGTAGGTGAAGGTTTCCTTGCCATCGCCACCGCCATGCAGCGCCTTGAAATCTGCATCGTTGGTATCGAGGGTGTAGGTGTAACTGCCGTTGGCGTTCAGCACCAGGGTGCCGTAGGTACCCACAAAAGTACCGGGGGTGATCGGGCCGGCGTTCTCACCCACCGGCACACGGTCGGCGCCCTGCTCATCGTTGGTCAGCACATTGCCGTTCAACGTCAGCTGGGTTTCCGAGGCCGTGCCGTTGAGGTCGTCGATCGCCTTGGGCACGTCATCGGTGATGTTCACGTCCAGCGAACCGGTGGTCGTATCGCCGTTGTTGTCGCCCGCCACCACGGTGAAGTGTTCGCTGAGGGTGGTGCCGTCGCCGCTCGTATGGGTCTCGCTGCCGTTGAGGGTGTAGCTGTAACTGACCACGCCGGTGGCCGGGTTGTAGCCGGTGATGGTCAGGGTGCTGCCCAGCGGCGTGGTGATCGATTGCGGGAAGCCTGCGGCGACACCGCCGGTGATGACGTTGATCCCGCCGATGCTCAGGCTGTTCAACCCGTCGGGCGCGTTGACGGTGAAGGTGCCGCTCTGGGTCAGGGCCGCAGGGTTGCTCGCCGTACCGTCAGGCAGGTTCGCTTCGTTGAGGTTCAGCTCGCCACCCTCGACCGACAAGCCACCGAGGGTGACCGGGTTGTTCACCACCGGTGGAGGCGCAGGCACGATCACTGGCGCCGCAGCGCCATCGTCGGTGTTGACCACCGCATCGTGGCGTTCTTCAGGAAACTCGGGAATGCCGCCGAAGCCGGCGGTAGGAAAGCCGATGGTCGGATCGACCCGCCCGCCCACTTCTTCCAGCATCACAAAACTGTGGCCGCCACCCAGCGCGCCGCCGGCAGGTCCGGTCGAACCCGGTCCCGCCGCCGTGGCTTCAGCGGTCTGCGTCGGGTCGTCACCGGCAGCGATGGCTTTTTGCAGTTGCTCGACATCGCTCAGTTGCGCCTCGCTGGGCGTCACCGATTCGTTGGTGTTCAGGTGCGCAGATTCATGGGCCAGCAACTGAGGGGTCATCTGCAGGCTGCTGCCCCGGCCGAGCGTCAGCTCCTGGCCATTTTGCAGATGCACCGCCACGGCGCCTTCGGCTCCGGTATTGAGCTGATCACCGGCGAACAATCGATCGCCTTCGACCAAGGCGCGACGAGTGCCGTCGGCCGCCACCGCGAACACCTGACCGATGACCTTACTGACGATACCGATGAGCGTAGCCATGTGCATTTCCTCCGCTGCCAACCGCTGTCGGCACCTTTTTTTGTGACGGAGAACATGCGTGTGGATGACCAAGTCGGGTGACTGGCGGAGCGCCTGCCGGTCAGCGTTTACCTGCGTAAGCCGCTTCCCTGGCGACGATCTCGCCCAGCGTATTGCTCACGGGGGTCGTCTACGGTGGGAAAAATCCTTTGCAATCAATGGCATCGGACTTCTGTTCGTGGACGACCGGCCTGCGAGCGATGCGTAACGGTTTTGAATCACACCAGTGACAAAAAATTGTCACCGAAACCGCTCCGCGTCCCTCCCCTCCAGCACTTCTCCGTTCCATGTCGATAAGTGGATTGGAACTTTCGCGAAACCCTGATGAGCGCCCTAGAGCTCATAAAACAAGGGCTTCGCAACTGAACAATGTGCTGGATTTTGCAGAGCGCATAAGTTTTTTTCGGCATAACGGTTATGAGAAAACCTTCTTAGCTTCTCTCCAGAATGTTCTTAGCTCTGATGTAAAACCCGTGAAACGGTTTTCCTATAAATGTCGTCAATAAATTGGCGACGATAAAGCACCATCAGGACTTCAGGGAGATGCACCCATGCGCCGCCTAACCCCCCTCTGCTCCGCAGTTCTACTGGCCATGGCCTGCACCTACCAGGCTCAAGCCATGAACCTGACCGAAGCCATCCAGAGCACCATCGCCACTCACCCGGAGCTGGCCTCGCGGGTAGACAGCCGTCTGTCGGCTGACGAAGACGTGAAGGTCGCCAAGGGCGGCTTTTATCCGTCCGTCGACCTGAATGCCGCCTACGGGCGCGGCTACAGCGATAACACCAACACCCGGGCGTTCGGTGATCACCACACCTCGATCCTCAACTACACCCAGTCGGAACTGCGGCTGCGGCAGATGCTGTTCGACGGTTTCAACACCGCCAACGAGGTCGAGCGCACCAAGGGCGTGGTCAACTCCCGTGCCTATTACGCTCAGGGCACCGCCCAGGACCTGGCCCTGCGCACCATCGAGGTCTACCTCGAAGTGCTCAAGCGCCGCGAGCTGGTGACCCTGGCCCAGAACAACCTGCAGGCACACCTGCGGGTCAACGACCAGATCGGCCTGCGCACCGAACGGGGCGTGGGCAGCAACGCCGACGCCGACCAGTCCACCGCTCGTCGGGCGCTGGCGGAAAACAACCTCGATACCGCCCAGGTCGACCTGGCGGATGCCGAGTCGAACTTCGCCGCCGTCGTCGGGCGCCTGCCCGATGAACTGGAAGCGCCGCCCTCGACCCGAGGCGAACTGCCGGCCACCTTGCAGGAAGCCCAGCAGAGCATGGTGGACAACAATCCCTACCTGAAATCCGCCCAGGCCGACGTGCAATCGGCCGAGAGCCAGTACGAAGTGGCCAAGTCGCCGTTCTACCCACGCTTCGACGCCGAAGCGGCGGTGGGCGCCAACAACAACATCCAGGGCGACAAGGGCCATGACAATGAATGGCGGGTCGGCGTAGTGATGAACTACAACCTGTTTCGCGGCGGCAGCGACAAGGCGCGCCTGCAATCGGACGCGCACAAGATCAATCAGGCGATGGACATCCGCAACAACGCCCTGCGCCAGCTCAACGAGAACATTCACCTGGCCTGGAACGCCATGGTCAATGCCAAGAAGCAAACCCCGACCGCCCGTGAATACGCCGAAACCAGCAAACGCGTGCGCATGGCCTACCAGGACCAGTTCGGCCTCGGCCAACGAACCCTGCTCGACCTGCTGGACAGCGAAAACGAACTCTACAACGCCAACCGCCGCTACACCGAAGTGCGCTACACGGAAGAGTTTTCGATGTACCGTGTACTGGCGAACATGGGGCAGTTGCTGAGCAAGCAGCGGGTGGTGCTGCCTGCCGATGCGATTGCCCAGGCCGAGGTGAAGAGCGAAGCCCGTTTGCCAGATCTCAAATAAAAGCGCTGTGTGTAGGAGCTGCCGAAGGCTGCGATCTTTCGATTTTGCTTTTGAAAATCAAGATCAAGATCAAAAGATCGCAGCCCGCTGTGTATTTACAGCCAGCTCCTACAGGGTGTGAGTGTCGTTCGTTCTTCTGTCCTGCCATTTACCGGAGCGTTCAATGTGACCAGCATGGAACCCGGCAACACCGGTGTCGATCCGCGTCTGAGCTTCGATGACCCACTTCTGGACGGTCTGTTGATTCTCTGCAAACTCCACGGCGCAACCGTCAGTCGCGCCAGCCTCAGTGCCGGGCTGCCCATGGCCAAACAGCGCATGAGCCTGGACCTGCTGCCCCGCGCCGCAGCCCGGGCCGGGTTGCAGGCGCGTCTGCTGCGCCGCGATCTCAAGGACATTTCCCCGCTCAACCTGCCGGTGTTGCTGTTGCTTAACAACGATCGCACCGCGGTGCTCAGGCGTATCGGCGAAGACGGCCGGGTGCTGATCCTGCCCAGCGAAGCCGACGGCGGCGAACAGTGGATCAGCCCGGAAGAACTCGCCGAACACTACAGCGGCCAGGCCCTGTTCGCCCGTCCGCGACATGAACTCGAAGACCTGCGCTCACCTCTGGTACCGCGCGTGCAGGCGTGGTTTCGCGACACCCTGAAGCTGTCGAAATGGCTATACAGCGATGCGATCCTGGCGAGCTTCCTGATCAACCTGCTGGGACTGATGGTGCCGCTGTTCGTGATGCAGACCTACGATCGCGTCGTACCGAACCAGGCCACCTCGACTCTGTGGGTGCTGACCATCGGCCTGTTGATCGGCACCGGTTTCGAGCTGGTGCTGCGGGTGGTGCGCGCGCACCTGCTGGACACCGCCGGCAAGAAAACCGATGTGATCCTTTCCGCGACTTTGTTCGAACGCATCACCGGCATGGCGATGAAAGCCAAACCGGCGACCATCGGCGGCTTCGCCCAGAGCATCCATGACTTTCAGGGGCTGCGAGAATTTCTCACGGCGGTGACCCTCACCAGTCTGATCGACCTGCCCTTCGCCCTGCTGATGCTGCTGGTGATCGGCTTGCTCGGCGGCTGGCTGGTGGTGATCCCGATCCTGGCCTTTCCGATCACGATCATTTTCGCCATGGTGATTCAGGCGCGGCTGCGCGACACCGTGCAAAAAAGCCTGAGCCTTGGCGCCGAACGCCAGGCCCTGCTGATCGAAACCCTCGGTGGCCTGGAAACCCTCAAGGCCTGCAGCGCCGAAAGCGAGCGCCAGCACAAATGGGAAAGCACCCACGGCGCCCTCACCCGCCTGGACAGTCACGCGCGCAACCTGGCGGCGTTCGCCACCAACGGCACCCTGTTCATCCAGCAGTTTTCCGGCATGGCGACCATCGTCGCCGGGGTCTACAGCATCATCGCCGGCAACCTCAGCGTCGGCGCCCTGGTGGCGACCTACATGCTCGGCAGTCGGGTCCTGGCGCCGCTGGGGCAGATCGCCGGGCTGATCACCCGCTACCAGCAAGCGCAACTGACCATGAAGAGCACCGACGCCCTGATGGCCCTGCCCCAGGAGCGCGATGCCCGGCAACGTCCACTGGAGCGCACTCACCTGCAGGGCGCGCTGGATGTGGTCGGCATGACGTTTCACTACAACGGTCAGAGCGCGGCGGCGCTGGCCAATATCAGTTTCAGCGTCAAACCCGGTGAACGGATCGGCATCATCGGCCGTAGCGGCTCGGGCAAAAGCACCCTGGCGCGCATGGTCATGGGCTTCCTCGAACCCGAGGAAGGCCAATTGCTGCTCGATGGCCTGGACCTGCGGCAAGTGGACGTCGCCGACCTGCGCCATCAGATCGGTTATGTCGCCCACGACCTGCCGCTGCTGGCCGGCAGCCTGCGCGACAACCTGACCCTGGGCGCGCGCTACATCAGCGATTCGCGCATGCTCGAAGTGGCGGAGTTGACCGGCGTGACCGAACTGGCCCGACAGCACCCGCAAGGCTTCGACCGGCCCGTGGGCGAGCGCGGGCAACTGCTCTCCGGTGGCCAGCGCCAGGCCGTGCTGCTCGCCCGGGCGATGCTGCTGGACCCGCCGATCATGTTGCTCGACGAACCCACCAGCGCCATGGACAACAGCAGCGAGGACGTCCTGCGCCAGAAACTCCACGGCCTGGTCCAGGGCAAAACCGTGCTGCTGGTCACTCACCGTACTTCGATGCTCAGCCTGGTGGATCGGTTGATCGTGCTGGACAACGGGCGGATCGTCGCGGACGGGCCGAAAGAAGCGGTTATTGATGCACTGCGCAAGGGCCGTGTCGGCTCTGCGGCAGTCTAGGAGTCGGCCATGTCTGCTTCCGAACCGATTACCCCCAAGGGACGCGGCTACTTCGACAGCTTCGGCAAAAGCGCCGAGGCCGAGTTCATGCCCGAAACCGCCGGCGCCTCGCTTCAGGATTCGCCACGCTGGTCACGCATTACCGTGTGGCTGGCGGCGGCGCTGCTGATCAGCGCGCTGGTCTGGGCCAAGTTCGCGGTGCTGCAGGAAGTCACCATGGGCGAAGGCAAGGCGATTCCGTCGAGCAAGGTGCAGGTGATCCAGAACCTTGAAGGCGGCATCGTCACCGAGATCTTTGTGCGTGAAGGACAAATGGTGAACAAGGGCGACACCCTGTTGCGCCTGGATGACACCCGCTACCTGTCGAACAAGGGTGAAAGCGAGGCCGATCGTTATGCCCTGACGGCGCAGGTCGAGCGCTTGTCGGCGGAGGCCGAGGGCCGGCCGCTGAAACTGTCGGATGAAGTAATCGCCAAGGCCCCGCAGGTGGCTGAAGACGAACGCGCGCTGTATGACCAACGGCAACGCCGGCTGGCCAGTGAACAGCGCACCCTGACCGAACAACTTCGGCAGAAAACCCAGGAACTGGCAGAATTTCGCTCCAAGGCCGGGCAATACAGCTCGAGCCTGGCGCTGGTCAATCAGGAGTTGGCCATGTCAGAACCGCTGGTCAAGACCGGCGCCGTGTCCCCCGTTGAGATCCTGCGGCTCAAACGCAGCGCGGTGGAGATCCGCGGTTCGATGAACGCCACCAACCTGGCGATTCCCCGGGCGGAATCGGCGATTGCCGAGATCCGCAGCAAGATCGACGAGTCGGAACAGACCTTCCGTTCGGAAGCGGCCAAGGAGCTGAACGAGAAACGCACCGACCTGTCGAAAATCACCGCTTCGAGCATCGCCATCGACGACCGCGTGACCCGCACCACGGTGGTTTCGCCGGTCAAGGGCATCATCAAGCTGCTCAAGGTCAACACCATCGGCGGCGTGGTGCAGCCGGGCAGCGACATGGTGGAAATCGTGCCGTTCGAGGACAACCTGCTGATCGAAGCCAAGGTGCGGCCACAGGACGTCGCGTTCCTGCATCCGGGGCAGAAGGCGATGGTCAAGTTCAGTGCCTATGACTACACGATCTATGGTGGGCTGAGTGCGAAGCTGGAGCTGATCGGGGCCGATACCATCACTGACGACAAGGGCAACAGCTTCTATTTGATTCAGGTGCGCACCGACAAGAATCATTTGGGCGGGGATGCGAAACCGCTGCTGATCATCCCCGGGATGGTGGCGACGGTGGACATTATTACCGGGGAGAAAACGGTGCTGGATTACCTGCTCAAGCCGGTGCTTAAGGCCCGTACCGAGGCGATGCGGGAGAGGTAGTCAGGCCGTTGCATTTGTGGTGATTCAACTGGCCTCTTCGCGGGCAAGCCCGCTCCCACAGGTTTCGTGGTGGTCGCAGAATTTGCGTTCGACGCGGTCAATGTGGGAGCGGGCTTGCCCGCGAAGAGGCCTGCACGGACAACACCTATTTCGACCCATGATTACGCTGAAAGGTCTCCTCCCCCATCGCCGCAATCTGCCCCTCGATCAACGCCTCGAACGGCTTCAACAACGGCTCGAACGAAGCCGGCGCATCCAGCACCTGCAACGCCTGCACGATCGCCTCTATCGTCGACAGCGCTCCCGGCCCCGGTGCCTTGCGCAATCGATAGCGGGATACGCCGCCCTCGGCCAGGGTCACCCTGGGCAATGCCGCCAGCAGCGGATTGAGGTGCAGCATCTTGCGCGCCTTGCGCCAGGTGCCGTCCGGGACCACCAGCAGCAACGGCTCATCCGAGTCGGCATAAGCCTGCATCGGCTGCGCCTCGTCGCCGGGAAACAGCAACCGCGCCCGGTATCCGGGCTGATCCAGCAACCGGGGCAACTCCTCGAACAGCTCGCCAACGATCAATTCGGCATTGGTCAGACCCAATGCCGCCAGCCGCGCCGTATTCAGCGCGTGACTCACTTCACTGGGATGCTGCAACAGCAACACTCGGGTGCGGCTGTCGAGGCTGGGGATCAGCGGGCAGAGGCAGTGGCTTTGCGGACGCAGGCAGCGCGGGCATTGAATTCTGGACATGGTGCTTTCCTCAAGTCGCCTGGTTCAGCTGCGCTTTGAGCAGATCGCGGAAGGTCTGGATCAACGGCTCGCGACTGCGGCCACGACGCACGATCATCGAGAACGGCGCCTGGTAACCGAAGGTGGCCGGCAGCAGCACGCGCAAGTCGCCCTTGTCGGCCCAGGCCTGGGCATAGTGTTCGGGCAAGTAACCGATGTAGGCGCCGGACAGCACCAGAATCAGCTGCGCTTCCATACTCTCCACCGTCGCCGCGCTGTGCTTGAAGCCGTGACGCGCGAGTTCCGCCTGGCTCCAGTAGCCACGACCGACCATGCGCTGCTGGGTGATGACCTGCTCGGGAATGCGCCGCTCGTTGAACAGCGGGTGCCGGGTGCTGCAATAGAGCCAGTGCTGTTCGCGGTACAGCGGCATGTACACCAGACCACTCATGCGCGTGGAAAACGCGCCGATGGCCAGGTCCAGGCGGTTGTCCTGGACGCCCAGTTGCAGTTCATAAGGGCTCATCACCGACAGATGCAGGTGCACCGCCGGGTGTTCCTGGCTGTAGGCGCCGATGGCTTCGGCGAACGGCAGGGCCTTGTCGCTGACCGTCGAGTCGATCACCCCCAGATTCAATGTGCCGCGCAATTCGCCCTTGAGGGCGGCGGCGTACTGCTCGAAACCCTCGAGTTCCCCCAGCAGCCGCAGGGTCTCCTGATGGAACAACTCGCCCTTGCTGGTCAGGCTGAAACCGCCCCGCCCGCGATGGCACAGCACCAGACCCAGGGCCGACTCGAGCTGGCTCATGTAGGTGCTGATGGCCGACGTAGAGAGGTTGAGCTCCTGCTGGGCGTTGGCAAATCCCTGATGCCGCACCACGCTGACGAAGATGCGCAATAGTTTCAGGTCGGGTAAAGCGTTGGCCATGCAAGGGCTCCGGATATTGCTTTTGTGGCGAGGGGGGCAAGCCCTGATGCCTGTCAGTTAAGCCGACGCAGGACCTGTAGCAGCTGGCGAAGCCTGCGTCCGGCTGCGAAGCAGTCGCAAAACCTGAATGCGAGGCCTGCCTGAAGCACCGCGTTGCCTGATTTCACGACTGCTGCGCAGCCGGACGCAGGCTTCGCCAGCTGCTACAGGGATCGCGCTTTGCCTTAACTGCGTGCGGTTTGCGAATGGAGGAGTCTACCGCCGCCATCAGCATTAGTTTAGAAAAATCTGAACTAAGTATTTGCCCGTAGCGATTCTTCCCGGCCACTACATTTCGCAGAATCGGTCCAAAGCGGCGCCCGTCTTCCGTGAGCGGGCTCGACTGCATAAATAAAACAATGACGATGAGGCCTTTCCCGTGGAAAAGATTCTTCACCAACCACTGGGCGGCAACGAAATGCCGCGCTTCGGCGGCATCGCCACCATGCTGCGACTCCCCCATGTTCCTACTGCTGCCGGCCTGGACGCTGCGTTCGTTGGCGTGCCGCTGGACATCGGTACCTCCCTGCGCCCTGGCACCCGTTTCGGGCCGCGTGACATCCGCACCGAATCGGTGATGATCCGCCCGTACAACATGGCCACCGGCGCTGCTCCGTTCGACTCGCTGTCGGTTGCCGACATCGGCGACGTGGCGATCAACACCTTCAACCTGCTCGACGCCGTACGCATCATCGAAGAAGCTTACGACAACATCCTGGAACACGATGTGATCCCGATGACCCTGGGCGGCGATCACACCATCACCCTGCCGATCCTGCGTGCCATCCACAAAAAGCACGGCAAGGTCGGCCTGGTGCACATCGATGCCCACGCCGATGTGAACGATCACATGTTCGGCGAGAAAATCGCCCATGGCACCACCTTCCGTCGCGCCGTTGAAGAAGGCCTGATCGACCCGGACCGCGTCGTACAAATCGGTCTGCGCGCCCAGGGCTACACCGCTGACGACTTCAACTGGAGCCGCAACCAGGGCTTCCGCGTGGTCCAGGCCGAAGAGTGCTGGCACAAGTCCCTGGATCCACTGATGGCCGAAGTTCGCGAGAAAGTCGGCGGCGGTCCGGTGTACCTGAGCTTCGACATCGACGGTATCGATCCGGCTTGGGCGCCTGGCACCGGCACCCCGGAAATCGGCGGCCTGACCACCATTCAGGCGATCGAGATCGTTCGCGGCTGCCAGGGTCTCGACCTGATCGGTTGCGATCTGGTAGAAGTCTCGCCCGCTTACGACACCACCGGTAACACCTCGCTGCTGGCCGCCAACCTGCTGTACGAAATGCTCTGTGTACTGCCTGGCGTAGTCCACCGCTGAGGATTGGTCATGAACGAACGTGATCAGGTCCTGAAAGCGGCCGCCGACCTGGTGTCCGCCTTCGCCCGAAACGATCGCGAAGCCTACTTCGGCGCGTTCAGCGCCGATGCCAGCTTTGTGTTCTACACCCTCGAACAGCCCCTGCTGTCGCGCGACGCCTACCAGGCGTTGTGGGACAGCTGGCGTGCCGAGGATGGCTTCGAAGTGCTGTCGTGCATTTCGAGCAACGCCTTCGTCAGCCTGCAGGGTGACGTGGCGATTTTCATCCATGACGTGGCCACCGAGCTGCGCATGCAAGGGGAGCAACACTTCAGCCAGGAGCGCGAGACGATTGTTTTCAAGAAACAAGCGTCTGGCCAAGAACAACAAGGCCAATGGCTGGCCTGTCACGAACATTTGTCCGCAATGCCGGAAGGGCTGCCAACCCCTTAGCCAAACAGGTGACGCTCACGAACGATGAACGCGCCTTTATGATCGGAGCAGATCATGAATAACAACAACAACGACCAAAGCCTTACGCAGATTGAAACCCACGGGGTCGAACAGATCCCGGACAACGAACGCACCGCGGGTCCGACGGACTTGTTCCGGATGATCTTCGGCGGTTCGAACACCTTTGCCACCGCCGTGCTCGGCAGTTTCCCGGTGCTGTTCGGCCTGTCATTCCAGGCTGGAGCCTGGGCGATTGTGCTGGGCGTGTTGCTCGGTTCGCTGATCCTCGCGCCGATGGGCCTGTTCGGTCCGATCAACGGCACCAACAACGCCGTGTCTTCCGGTGCACACTTCGGCGTGCACGGGCGGATCGTCGGCTCGTTCCTGTCGCTGCTGACCGCCATCGCCTTCTTCTCGCTCTCGGTGTGGAGTTCGGGGGATGCGCTGATCGGTGGTGCCAAGCGCCTGATCGGCCTGCCGGAAACCGACCTGACCCTGGGCCTGGCCTACGGTCTGTTCGCGATTCTGGTGCTGACCGTGTGCATCTATGGCTTCCGCTTCCTGTTGTGGGTCAACAAGATCGCGGTCTGGAGCGCCAGCCTGCTGTTCCTGCTGGGCGTTTTCGCGTTCGCCGGTCCCTTCGACGTGAACTACGCCGGCACCGTGAACATGGGTCAACCAGGTTTCTGGGCGGCATTCATCGGCGCGGCGCTGGTAGCCATGAGCAACCCGATTTCCTTCGGTGCGTTCCTGGGCGACTGGTCGCGCTACATTCCGCGTGACACCTCCAAGCGCCGGATCATGGCGGCGGTGGTGATTTCGCAGATCGCCACCTTCATCCCGTTCCTGTTCGGCCTGATCACCGCCACCATCGTAGCGGTCAAGGCACCGGACTACATCGCGGCCAACAACTACGTCGGCGGCCTGCTGGCGGTATCGCCAAGCTGGTTCTTCCTGCCTGTGTGCCTGATTGCAGTGATCGGCGGCATGTCCACCGGCACCACCTCGCTTTACGGCACCGGCCTGGACATGTCCAGCGTGTTCCCGCGAGTCCTGTCGCGGGTCAAGGCCACGCTGCTGATCGGTGTGATGTCGATTGCCTTCATCTTCATCGGACGCTTCGCGGCGAACCTGGTGCAGAGCGTGTCGACCTTCGCCGTGCTGATCATCACCTGCACCACTCCGTGGATGGTGATCATGATCATCGGCCTGCTGGTGCGCCGCGGCTTCTACTGCCCGGATGACCTGCAAGTGTTCACCCGCGGCGAGAAAGGCGGTCGCTACTGGTTCAACCACGGCTGGAACTGGCGTGGCCTGGGTGCCTGGATCCCGAGCGCGGCCGTCGGCCTGTGCTTCGTGAACCTGCCGGGGCAGTTCGTCGGTCCGCTGGGCAACCTGGCCGATGGCATCGACATCAGCCTGCCGGTCACCCTGGGCCTGGCTTCGGTGGTGTACCTGGTGCTGCTGAGCCTGTTCCCGGAACCGGCGACGGTGTTCGGCCCGAATGATTCACGCAACAAGAGCACGGATTCGCTCGCTAAACCGGCGATGCGACAAGTCGCCTGATTCAACACACCAACATTGCTTTGAAATGCTTTTGTGGCGAGGGGGCTTGCCCCCGTTCGACTGCGTAGCAGTCGCAAAAGAAGGGCCGCTTCGCGACCCAACGGGGGCAAGCCCCCTCGCCACAGGGTGTCGAAATCACAGTAATGCTGTTTGGTTTCACCATAAAAAAGACAATCGGAGACACGCCATCATGGCTTTGGATTTATTCGTCGTACTCATCTACGCCGCCGCGATGCTGATACTCGGCTACTACGGCATGCGCAAGGCCAAGACCAACGAAGAGTTTCTGGTCGCGGGTCGTAACCTGGGCCCGACACTGTACATGGGCACCATGGCGGCAACGGTTCTGGGTGGCGCGTCCACCGTCGGCACCGTACGCCTGGGCTACGTGCATGGCATCTCCGGTTTCTGGCTCTGCGCCGCACTGGGTTGCGGGATCGTGGCGCTGAACCTGTTCCTCGCCAAGCCGCTGCTGAAACTGAAGATCTACACCGTTACCCAGGTACTGGAAAAGCGCTACAACCCGATGGCCCGCTCGGCGAGCGCGGTGATCATGCTGGCCTACGCCCTGATGATCGGCGTGGTCTCGATCCTGGCCATCGGCACCGTGCTGCAAGTGCTGTTCAACCTGCCGTTCTGGTTGTCGGTACTGGTCGGCGGTGGTGTGGTGGTGATCTACTCGACCATCGGCGGCATGTGGTCGCTGACCCTGACCGACATCGTCCAGTTCATCATCAAGACCGTGGGCCTGATGTTCATCCTGCTGCCGATCTGCATGTACCGCGTGGGCGGCTGGGATGAACTGGTCACCAAACTGCCGGCGGCGAGCTTCAGCTTCACCACCATCGGCTGGGACACCATCATCACCTACTTCGTGATCTACTTCTTCGGCATCCTGATCGGTCAGGACATCTGGCAACGGGTGTTCACCGTCAAGACCGCCAAGGTCGCGCAATACGCCGGTACCGCTGCCGGTATCTACTGCATCATCTACGGCCTGGCCTGCGCCCTGATCGGCATGGCCGCTCACGTATTGATCCCGGATCTGGACAACGTCAACAACGCCTTCGCCGCGATCGTGAAACTGTCCCTGCCGGACGGCATCCGTGGCCTGGTGATCGCTGCCGCACTGGCCGCCATGATGTCCACCGCCAGCGCCGGCCTGCTGGCCGCTGCAACCACCCTGAGTGAAGACCTGCTGCCGAAGCTGCGTGGCGGCAAGCAGTCGAGCCTGAGCATGAACCGCCTGGTGACCCTGCTGACCGGTCTCGTCGTACTCGGTATCGCCTTGGTGGTGAACGACGTGATCAGCGCCCTGACCCTGGCTTACAACCTGCTGGTGGGCGGTATGTTGATCCCGCTGATCGGTGCTATTTTCTGGAAACGCGCCACCACCGCCGGCGCCATCGCCAGCATGGGCCTGGGCTTTGCCACTGCCCTGCTGTTCATGGTCAAGGACGGTCTGGATGCCAACACCCCGATCTACTACAGCCTGGCTGTAGGTCTGGTGAGCTTTGTTGTGGTGAGCCTGATGTCTCGTCGCCCGTCCGCGGTGGCGAACGCCATCTAAGCCAGACATAACGAATTGATGCTTTCTTCGACGGGTGCGGCGTCGGTTGCCACACCCGTTTTTTTTCGTCTGGAGAAAACCCTTGAAGATCGTTTCCCGTGATCAGTGGTTCGAGGTCAAACAGCTCAGCGACGGCATACGCCTGATCCACGAGCCCTACATTCGCCCCTTCTACCGCTGCAACCTCTGGCATGTGCAGGGGCGTGACAAGGACTTGCTGCTCGATAGCGGTTCCGGGCTGGTCAGCCTGCGCGAGCAACTGCCGTGGATCACCGAGCGGCCGCTGGTGGCGGTGGCCAGTCATTGCCATTTTGACCACATCGCCGGCCATCACGAGTTCGCCGAACGCCTGGTGCACCCGGCCGAAGCGGACATCCTGGCCGCGCCCGACGGCGAGAACGATTTGAGCCGGGCCTTCGTCGGTGACGATATGTTCGAGGCGCATCCCGATTGCCCGCTGTGCTACGCCGAGTACCGGGTCAAGGCCGCCCCGGCCACCGGCATGATCGAGGAAGGCGACGTGCTGGACCTGGGCGACCGGGTGCTGCAAGTGCTGCACACGCCAGGGCATTCGCCGGGCGGCATCAGCCTGTATGAGGCGGCGACCGAGACGCTGTTCAGCGGCGACATCATCTACGACGGCCCGCTGATCGAAGACGCCTACCACTCCAACCTCGAAGACTACGCCCGCAGCCTGCAACGCTTGCGCGCGCTGCCGATCCGCACGGTGCATGGCGGGCATTTCGGCAGTTTTTCCGGGGAGCATCTGCGCCACATGATTGACGAGTGGCAGCGCTCACACGGCTGAAGCCTGCTGTACTGATCTGAAGGGACCTTTTCGGGATACATCGCAGGGACAACCAACCCCTAACGCCCTCGAAGAACCATCATGAAAAAAGCCGCCGTCCGCGCCGCCGTGCACCGCTTCATCAGCCGCCTGCTGGAGGATCAGAAAGACTTCGACGACAACGCCAGCCTGGCGCAGTTGGGATTGGACAAGACGGATATCGAAGAACTGATCTTCCATCTGGAGGATGAGTTGGGGTTGACGGCGTTCACCGCCGAGGAAGACCAGATGCTCAAGACGGCCAGGACGGCGAATGACTTGAGTCGGTTTTTGATGGAGATTGGGCGGCATTGATAGCTGTATACGGAATCAATGCCATTCAAGGAGAGGTGACTGTGGTGAGGGGATTTAGCGAGTCGTCGCACCGCCCCGTTGGGCTGCGAAGCAGCCCCAAGACCATTCAACCCGGAGATATCAGACAGATCGTGTCCGCCGATTTACGACTGCTTCGCAGCCGGACGCAGCCTTCGGCAGCTGCTACAGGGCCGCGTTGCGATTACCGGCGGCGCTGCTGACGTCGACGCTGTTCGTCATCGGTGCGAATTGGCACAGGTTGCAGAGGCGGTTCGATCAAACCGAGCGCGACACCCAGGTCATGCAGCCAGTTTTGAATTTTCTCTTTCATGTTGCCCCCTTCAGGGTAATGCCGAGCGATCCAAATTCTTGATCGCTTCGAACTGATAATAGTCCGAAGTCCAGAGCAATGCTCGCCCAAAGTGGCAATGATCTGTTACTGAATCGATCACAATCGGAAACGATTAAATCATGCTATCGCCTTGGCCTGGCGCTGCGCCGACGGAAAGAGCGCCTGCTGCTCCTCGATCCACGCATTGAGGTTGGCGCCGACCATACCCTTGCGCCACATCAGCCAGGTCGTCGCGCTGGCAAACGCCTCCGGCAGCGGATGCACCGCCACGCTTTCGCGCCCAGGCAGGCTGGCAAGCATCGACTCCGACATCAGCGCCACGCCGGACCCGGCGATTACACAGGCGAGCATGCCCGGATAGGATTCGATCTCGATCGCCCGGCCCATGGCCGCCTGATCATGGGAAAACCACGACTCCAGGCGCATCCGGTAGGAACAGCCCTGGCGAAAGGTGAACACCGAACGCCCTTCCACATCCCGCGCGCTCTGCACCGGTGGATGATCGGCCTCGCTGATCAGCACCATGCGCTCCTCGCAGAGCAGCACGCCATCGAGCACCGCCAGCCCCGGCGGGCCGTCCACCAGCGCCGCATCCAGCCGGCCGGTGAGCAAACCTTCGAACAACTCGCCGCTGGGCCCGGACTGCACCTGCAGGTTCACCGTCGGGTATCGCCGGTGATAGCGTGCCAACAGCGCAGGAAGGTGAATGGCGGCGGTGCTGTACATGGTGCCGAGCACGAAGTCGCCGGCAGGTTGCCCGCCCTGCACCGCCGCGTGAGCCTCATCGTGCAGGGCGAACAGCTTGGCGGTGTAGTCCAGGAGTACTTTTCCTGCAGGCGAAAGCTGCAGACGCTGACGCTCGCGGACGAACAGCTCGACACCGAGCTGTTCTTCCAGCTGTTTGAGCCGGGTCGACAGGTTAGACGGTACGCGATGCAGGCGCTCGGCGGCACGGGTGATGGACTCTTCCTGCGCCACCGCCTGGAAGATGCGCAACTGGCTGAATTCCACGCCATTCTCCAAACAAGAACAAGTCACCCACTATTGTTCTTTTGCAAAGAATGTCAATCGAATCGGCCAGACGGTTTCAGGATTGCCCCAGCGCCTTGCGCAAGCGCCGACGCAACCACTGCTCGGCACTGACGAAGGTGATGCCCAGCAGCACCAGCACTGCACCGATGACGAAGTTCAGGCTGAGCTTTTCACCCAGCAGCACCACGCCGAAGGTGACGCCGAACAGCGGCGTCATGAAGGAAAACACCGCCAGGTTCGCGGCCAGGTAGCGACGCAGCAGCCAGAACCACACCAGGTAGCTGAAGAACGACACCACCACGCCCTGGAACAGCACACTGGTGAGGGTCACGCCGGTCAGGCTGACGTGGGTGATCTGGCCACTGAGCAACGCGATCAGCAACAGGCCGACGAAGCCGACGATCAGCTGATAGAACAAGGTCAGGGTCACCGGCGCCTCGGACAGACGCGAAGCCCGTACCACCACCGTGGTCGCGCCCCAGGCGGCGCCGGCCAGTACGCCCAGCGCGTCGCCCATCAACATGCGCGGGTCGAGGTTGTCCCAGGACACGCCTGCGGCAAACGCGACGGCAATGCCGATGAACGCCAACAGGATCCCCAGCCACTGCAACGGTCGCAGGCGTTCGCTGGGCAAAAGCCAGTGCACGCCCAGCGCGGTGAAGATCGGCGCGGTGTAGAGGAACACCGACATGTGCGCGGCGGTGGTCAATTGCAGGCCTTCGGAAATGAAGAAGAACTCCAGACCGAACAGCGCGCCAGCCAACAAGCCGCCGCGCCAGGTACCGCCCACCTGATCCCAACCGCCTTTCCAGCAGATCAGCAGCCCCACCAGCAGCGCGGAGATCCCCGAGCGCCCCGCCGCCTGCATGACCGGCGCAATGTCCGCTGCCGCCCACTTGATCATCACCTGCTGGATACCCCAGACCAGGCACAGGCCCAGCATCACCTGCAGGGCAAACCCATCGGCGCTGCGCCGGGTGACGCTCATTGGGAAACCTCTCTTGAACAAAGCATGACAATGACTCGGCAGAAAAAAAGCAAAACCCCGACACAGGGTCGGGGCTGAAATTGTCCCCCTGCAGGAGCTGCCGAAGGCTGCGATTTTTTGATCTTGCTTCTTAAAATCAAAAGATCGCAGCCTTCGGCAGCTCCTACACGGGCGAGGTGTTATCAGGTCAACTCGATACGATCGGCATGAATAACGATCTGGCCATTCTTGTACAACGCACCGATGGCCTTCTTGAAGTTGCCCTTGCTGACGCCAAACATGTCGCTGATCACCGCCGGATCGCTCTTGTCGCTGACCGCCAGGGTGCCGTTGTTCTCGCGCAACCGGGCGAGGATCTTCGAGTTCAGGCTGGTGGCCGCTTCCTGACCCACCGGTTGCAGGCTCAGGCTGATCTTGCCGTCGGCACGCACTTCCTTGATGTAGCCCTTCTCCTGCTTGCCCGCGCGCATGAACTTGAAGATTTCATTCTTGTGGATCAAGCCCCAGTGCTTGTTGTTGATGATCGCCTTGAAGCCCATGTCGGTGGCTTCGGCGACCAGCAGATCAACTTCCTGGCCCTGGCTGTAGTTGGCCGCGGTCTTGTCCAGGTAGCGGTCCAGACGCGTCGTCGCGGTGATGCGACGGGTGTGCTTGTCGAGATAAACGTGCACCACGGCATATTCGCCGGCCTTCATCTGACGTCTCTCTTCCGAGAACGGCAGCAACAGATCCTTCGGCAGCCCCCAGTCGAGGAACACACCGATGCTGTTGACTTCAACAACTTTCAAACTGGCGAATTCACCCACCTGAACTTTCGGCTTTTCAGTAGTTGCGATTAGTTTGTCATCGCTGTCCAGATAAACAAAAACGTTCAGCCAGTCTTCATCTTCGCTGGGAATATCTTTTGGAATATAACGATTGGGCAAAAGAATTTCGCCGTCCGCGCCACCGTCCAGATATAAACCGAAGTTAGTGTGTTTAACCACTTGCAAACTGTTGTAACGCCCGACTAAAGCCATGTCCAATACCCTCATTACGTGGGCGGCATTCTACCCGGTTTTACCGGTCGCGTCGGGCGGCCGAGTCCGCCTCACGAGAAAATCCATCCCAGGCCTTCATTTTCGCGACCTTTGCAGGGGCAAGCGGCCGTTCGTCAGACCGTGGCCGGGGTTGGGCTCGCTCGCCGCCAGCCTGCAAGCTGAAATTTTCCCGACCCTGTTTTTTATTTAAAACAGCGACTTAGAGGAAGTTTGAAAAGTAATTATTTGCCCGTAATTCATGTCCGTCTGAATATCCCTGGGATATTAACCAAGCAAATGACGGCTTATTCCTGTACGATGCCTGGCCATTTTAATTTCCTGAAGGTTAATGGCCGCCATGCGCGTAAAAGCATCCAAAAGCCCAGTAAAACCAGCTCCAGCCGTCGAAACCAGCGAGTCGCTCAACAGCCAGATCGCTGCGTTCCTCAAATCCGGCGGTGAAATCCAGCAAATTGCCAAGGGTGTCAGCGGCCAGACATTCACCCCGTCCAAGCAGATCAGCCTGGGCAAGAAGTAATCATTTCAGCTTTATCGGGTCCACAGGCGCTTTGACTCTCGAAGCGCTTGGACCGCACGCCAGACCTCTTCTGTTTCCTGCGCCATCCATCCTGTAAAAATCGACGAACGGTATTCGTTACCGGGCATTCGCCGGTATGCTTGCACCCGTCTAAATCAAGCGTTTCAGCTCAAGCTGTGCTCGCTGTTCAAGGGAGTGAAGCGTGCTCAAGCCTTTCGGTTTCCTGTTGCCCCTATGCACGCTGCTGGCGTGTTCAGTGGCGCACGGTCAGATTTTCCAGCGTGAACTGGGGGATTTCGATCTCAAGCTCGGTACCAGCCCCAGTCGCAGCATGGCCCAGGGCCTGGTCAAGCCATCGGCCACAGGCTCATTTCACGGTGGCCTGGACCTGACCCACGACAGCGGCTTCTATTTCGGCCAATGGTCGCCCAGCGCGGGCATCAACCCCGAACACACACTCGAAATCGATTCCTACGCCGGGTTTAAACAGCCTTTCGACCAGAATCTGGGTTACGAAATCGGCGTCATCCATTACAGCTATCCGCAACTGGACACCCTCGACAGCCAGGAACTCTACGGCGGCCTGACCTTGCTGGGCAGCCGCTTCGGCGCCGCCTTCAGCAACGACCCCGACAAACGCAACAGCACCCTGTTCGCCGACCTGGGGGGCAATGAACCGTTCGGCATCGGGATCAGCATGAAATACACCACGCACCGGTTGAACACGCCGGTCGCCGTGGACGGTGGTTTTGTCAGCAGTTTTACCGATTGGTCGATGAAATTTTCCCGACCGTTCATGGGCATCGATCTGAACCTGATCTACAGCGACTCCAGCCTCAACGGCAGCAGCTGCTCGGCCTATTCCGGGCACAACAGCCAATGCGACGGACTGCTGACCCTGAAGGCCGAACGCAGCTTCTATTGATCGGCTGAACTGCCAGGCTCATTCTGCGTTCACATGAGCATCAGACTCCGAAACCAGGCTCTCGCAAGGATTCGATCATGTCGCGCTGGTTGAAACACTTGGCTTTCGTACTCACCCTCTCCCTCGCCTTGGGCGCGTGCAGCCGCATGGGCCTGGCCTACCGCAACCTCGACGTGATCATTCCCTGGACGCTCAGCGACTACCTGGACATGAACGGCGAGCAGAAAAGCTGGTTCAACGATCGGCTCAAGGAACACCTGAGCTGGCACTGCACCACGCAAATGCCCGGTTACCTGGATTGGCTGGACCGCCTGCAAACCATGGTCGCGACCAACCAGGTCACCGACGCCGCCCTGCAGGCGCGCACCGAAGAAGCCGAACAGGCCATCGCCGAGACCGCCCGGGAGATCACCCCTTCGGCCGTCGAGTTACTGCAAGGCCTGGACGACCAGCAGGTGGCGGAAATGAACGAGGCGTTCGTCAAGGATCAGCGCAAGCGTCAGGCGCAGTACCTCAAGCCGTCCCTCGACCAGCAGATCAAGGAGCGCGGCGAGCGCATGGAGAAGCGCCTGGATGACTGGATCGGCCCGCTCAATCCGGTGCAGCAACAGCGCGTCATGACCTGGTCCAATGCCCTGGGCGACCAGAACACCCAGTGGCTGGCCAATCGCGTGCACTGGCAGAAGCAGTTCAGCGCGGCGGTGGCCCAGCGTCATGACCCGGGCTTCGCGCAGCGAATCGAGACCCTGCTGGTCAATCGCGAGCGTTTGTGGACACCGGAATACAAACAGGCCTTCGCCAAAACCGAAGCCCAGGCGCGCTCGCTGTTCGTGGATCTGATGGCGCAGAGTACGCCGGTGCAGCGTCAGCGGTTGCAGACGAAAATCGAAGGGGTGAAAAAGGACTTCAGCGACCTAAAGTGCCTGAAGGCCGCAAAACAATCCTGAACCCAACACACATCCCCTTGCAGGAGCTGTCGAGTGAAACGAGGCTGCGATCTTTTGACGTTCAAAAACAAGATCAAAAGATCGCAGCCTGCGGCAGCTCCTACAGGGCACTGGAGGTCAGGCAATCTGCACCTTTGACGCCACCTCATCGAACGTCAGCTCATCCAGCGCATCTTCCTGTTCATCCAGCACCTGCCGCGGATGATCATTGCCGGGGATGCTGCTGTCGATCAGGCTAAGCAGGCGTGAGCCGCGCATCGTCAGAATGTAGTTCGAACCGGTACCGCCCTGCTCTTCAGGGCGCGGCTCGATGTACCCCCGCTCCAGCAGCAGCTTTTCATACTCACCGGCCACGGCCTTGAGGTGGTCGAGGTTTTCCGGCTCTCCGCCCTCGGCGGCCACTTGCGCCGCGTACTGCTCGGCATAGGGCCGTGGGGTGAAGCTGGCTTCACCGTTCTGCACTTCGTGCAGCAAGCGTTCAATCAAATCCCAGTTATAAGTCGTCATCCTGAATCAACCTCCGGTACCCGTGATTGATGGGGCTTTCATAGGTTGTGACCGGTGCGGGCGTTAGCCGTTCAGCCGAGGTCTTGCTCACGACCGACCGGCGGTATGTCGATTTGCCCCGACGTCAAACGACTAGGCTGTGTAATCCGACTCCCAGCTCCACGCAGGAGAAATCATCATGAACATTCAGAATCATCCCGTCGTGTCGCGGGAAGAATGGCTCGCCGCCCGCAAGCGGCACCTGGCCAACGAAAAGGCCTTCACCCGGGAACGGGACAAGCTGAGCGCCGAACGCCGCGCCCTGCCTTGGGTGAAAATCGACAAGGACTACCGTTTCCAGGGCCCCAAGGGCGAGCTGAAACTGGCCGACCTGTTCGGCGGCCGCAGCCAGTTGATCGTCTACCACTTCATGTTCGCCGAAGGCTGGGAGGAAGGCTGCTCCGGCTGCTCGTTCCTGTCCGACCACATCGACGGCGCCAACCAGCATCTGGCTCATCACGATGTGGCAGTGGTCGCGGTTTCCCACGCACCGTTCGAGGAATTCCAGGCCTTCAGGCGGCGCATGGGCTGGACCTTCGATTGGGTATCGTCCGCCGGTTGCGATTTCAACTACGACTTCGGCGTCACCGCCCGGCCCGAAGACGTGGCCGCTGGTACGGCGACCTACAACTATGAAAAGACCGATGGTTCAGAAGAAGAACTGCCGGGGCTCAGCGTGTTTTATCGCAACGACGCCGGGGAGATTTTCCACACCTATTCCACCTACGCCCGGGGCCTGGATTTGCTGGTCGGGGCCTATAACTATCTGGATTTGACACCGAAGGGGCGCAATGAAGAGGAGATCATGGAGTGGGTGCGGCATCACGACAAGTATGAGCAGGCGCAGAAGTCGGGGTGCTGTCACGGCAGCTGACTTCACCCGGATCCCCTGTGGGAGCAGGCTTGCTCGCTCCCACAAGTTCGGTGGTGTTCTCGGGATGTTTGTCGATCTGAACTTTTCCCACTAAAAAGCCCTCAACCGGTTACCCCGCCTTAACCGGACCCGAGGCCTGCCCCCATGAAAACCCTGCACACGCTCACCCTCGCCGCCACCCTCGCCTGCGCCCTGCCCGTCTGGGCCTGCACGCCGGAAGAAGCCACCGCCAAGCGCGAACAGCTGGCCAAGGAAGTCACCCGGCTGACCGAGCAGAACCCGACCAAGGCCAAGGAGATCAATGATGAGTTGCAGAAGATGGACCTTGGCACGGCGGCCAAGGATCTGCCGGACAAGTGCCAGTTGATTGACCAGCGCCTCAAGGAGCTGGGCGTGGCAGAGAAGAAAGCCGAAAGCTGACTGACATTGAAACTGTGGGAGCGGGCTTGCCCGCGATAGCAATTTCTCAGACACATCAATGTTGAATGTGCCGCCGCCATCGCGGGCAAGCCCGCTCCCACAATTTGATGGGTGTTGAGTAAAAGTACTGCACCCGACACAAATCCACTGCTCGCGATGCGTTCTAAACCTTCAACCCCAACTCCGCCGACAACCTCGCCGTCACGCCCTTGATCAGCGGAATCAGCTCAGCCATTTTCTCCAGCGGCATATACGGCACCGTACTGGCGATGCTGATCCCGGCCACGATGCGTCGGCTGGCATCGCGAACGGGCGCGGCCACGCAGCGGATCGACGGTTCGTTGTCTTCCAGGTCGAAGGCATAACCACCGGCCACGTACTCGATCATGCGCTGCTGGAACTGCTCCCAGGATTGCTCCGGGTGCTGCGGCCAGAACTGATTTTTCCCACCCACCGGCAGGCTGACTTCGTACAGCCGTTGCCACTCTTGCGGCGTGTCGTCCAGCATCAGCGCCTTGCCGATCCCGGTGCGCGCCAGCGGCATGCGATGGCCGACCCGCGAGCGCATTTCCGGGCCGTTGCGCCCCGGATTCTTGTGCAGGTACAGGACCTCGTCGCCTTCGCGAATCGCCAGGTGCACGGTGTCGCCGGTCAACGCCGACAGCTCGTCCAGATACGGCCCGGCCAGGGTCACCAGCGGCAGTTCTTCCCGGGCCTGGAAGCCCAGTTCGATGAGCTTGGGCCCCAGCAGGTAACCGACTTGCGGCACTACCCGCAGATACCGCTCATCCACCAGGCAGCTGGCCAGGCGATGGGTGGTACTGCGCGTGGTGCCGATCAGCCGGGCGATTTCCTTGAGATCGCGAGCGCCGCTGGCCACGGCCTGGACCACACCCAGGCCGCGAAGCAGGGTCTGGGTGCCGGTGGGCGCGGCGTCCTTGGCGGTTTTTGGGGCGTCTTCCTGCATATCCAGCCTTAGGGTTGAGCGAGTGAACGGGCGGCATTATGGTCGCCCGCGTGCCTGGACTACAACTTGATACGCTCGACCTTGCCAACCAGCAAGATGTAGGAAAGTGCACCGATCAACGCCAGAACCGAGATGTAGGTAATCGCGGGGGCGAAGGAATCACCGCTGGCGAGGAAACCGATGACGATCGGCGTGGCGATGGCTGACAGATTGCCGATGAAGTTAAACACCCCACCGGTCAATCCGAGCAGGCGCGCCGGTGCCAGGGTAGACACCAGCGACCAGGTGATCGACGCCAGGCCGTTGCCGAAGAACGCCAGCGCGAGGAAGGCAATCACCAGCGGCGTTGACTCGACGAAGTTGGCGCCGATGATCGAGGTGGAAATCAGCAGGCCGCTGATGATCGGCAGCTTGCGGGCGAAGCCGACCGAGTAACCGCGACGGATCAGGAAGTCGGAGAAGAACCCGGAACACAGCACGCCGACGAAGGCCGCGAGAAACGGCAGCGACGCCAGCAGGCCGGACTTGATGAAGTCCATGCCGCGGTACTTCACAAGGTAGGTCGGGAACCAGGTCAGGAAGAACCACAGCGTCGAGTTGAGGCAGAACTGGCCGAGGTAGATACCCCAGAGTTTGCGCTTGGTCAGCACGATCCCCAGATCGCTCCAGCTGAACTTGGCCTTGACCCTGGCCTGCTCCGACTGGATGTCCACCAGGCCGCCGCCTTCGCGGATCAACTCGATTTCGGCATCGTTGGCGCCCTTGAAATCACGGGGTTCGCGATACACCGCGTACCAGATCACCGCCCAGAGAATGCCCACGGCACCGGTGGTGACGAACACCATGTGCCAGCCGAACTCATGCTGCAGCCAGGCCAGGACCGGCGTCAGGAACGCCAGGCCGACGAACTGCCCGGAGGTGTAGAAGCCGATGGCCGTGGCCCGTTCGCGCTCGGGGAACCAGGTGGTGACCACGCGGCTGTTGATCGGATAGGCCGGCGCTTCCAGCGCACCGACCGCCATGCGCAGCACGAACAGCGCGATGAAGCTGGCGGCGAAGCCGAGCATCACCGTGGCGATCGACCACAGCAGCAGTGCGGCGGTATAGAGGATGCGTGGCGGCACCCGGTCCACCAGCCAGCCGCCGGGGATCTGCATGGCGGCGTAGGTCCAGCCGAACGCGGAGAAGATCAGGCCGACGTGGATCGGGTCGATGCCCAGATCGCTGGTCAGCGCGGGCGCGGCAATCGACAGGTTGCTGCGGTCCAGGTAGTTGATCACCACGGTGATGAACAGCAGGACCATGATGAAAAACCGCTTGCGGCTGGGCGTCACCAAAGACGCCTGCCCGGTGAGGGTTTGCGGTTGCATGGGGGGGCCTCTTGTTATGTTTATTGAGGTCGATCCAAAACTTGTGCGCTGATCTCCAGTCCATGGAGATCCAGTGTGGGAGTTTGTGGTGGTCAGTGGAAACTCACCACTCCGCAAAACTGCCATCGGCATGGCGCCAGATCGGGTTGCGCCAGCGATGGCCGACGGCGGCGCGTTCGATCACGTATTCCTCGTTGATCTCGATGCCCAGTCCCGGGCCGTTGGGGATCTTCACCATGCCCTGGTCGTAATCGAACACCCGTGGATCTTTCACGTAGTCGAGCAGGTCGTTGCTCTCGTTGTAGTGGATGCCCAGGCTCTGCTCCTGGATGAACGCGTTGTAGCAGGCCGCGTCCAGTTGCAGGCACGCCGCCAGGGCGATCGGGCCCAGCGGGCAATGCAGGGCCAGCGCCACGTCGTAGGCTTCGGCCATGTTGGCGATCTTGCGGGTCTCGGTGATGCCGCCGGCGTGGGACGCATCCGGCTGGATGATGTCGACGTAGCCTTCGCTGAGCACACGCTTGAAATCCCAGCGCGAGAACAGGCGCTCGCCCAGGGCGATCGGGGTGCTGGTCAGCGGCGCCAGTTCCTTCAGCGCTTCATAGTTTTCGCTGAGCACCGGCTCTTCGATGAACATCAGTTTGTACGGATCGAGTTCCTTCATCAGCACCTTGGCCATGGGCTTGTGCACCCGGCCATGGAAGTCCACGCCGATGCCGACGTTCGGGCCCACCGCGTCACGCACGGCGGCGACGTTGGCCAGGGCCAGGTCGACTTTCTCGAAGGTGTCGAGGAACTGCAGCTCTTCGGTGCCGTTCATTTTCACTGCAGTGAAACCACGGCCAACCGCTTCTTTCGCGGCCCGTGCGGTGTCCGCCGGACGGTCGCCGCCGATCCACGAATAGACGCGGATCTTGTCCCGCACCTGGCCGCCCAGCAGGTCGCTGACCGACACGCCCAGCGCCTTTCCCTTGATGTCCCACAGGGCCTGGTCGATGCCGGCCAGGGCGCTCATGTGAATCGCGCCGCCACGGTAGAAACCGCCGCGGTAGAGTACGGTCCAGATGTCTTCGATGTTGCGCGGGTCCTTGCCGATCAGGTAGTCGGACAGCTCTTCGACGGCAGCAGCAACGGTGTGGGCGCGGCCTTCGACCACGGGTTCGCCCCAACCGGTCACGCCCTCGTCGGTTTCGACCTTGAGGAAGCACCAGCGCGGCGGAACGATGAAGGTGGTCAGTTTGGTGATTTTCATCTGCTTGTCTCTCTTGTTAGATGCGGCGCTCACGGCGCCGGAAAAGTCTTAGCGAAGGGCTTTCCAGGCCGCGACATAGGCCTTGGCATTGGCCGCAACCTGCTCGGGCGTCATGCCCGGTTTGAACAGGCCGGAGCCCAGGCCGAAGCCTTTGACGCCAGCATCGATGAACTGCTGCATGTTGTCCGGGGTGATGCCGCCCACCGGCGCCAGAATGGTTCCCGCCGGCAGCACTGCCAGCCAGGCCTTGGCCACGGCCGGGCCCATCTGTTCGGCGGGAAACATCTTCAGGATGTCCGCGCCTTCGGCCAGGGCCGCGAACGCCTCGGTGGGCGTTGCCACACCCGGCGACAGCGACAGGCCCGCCGCTTTCGCCGCGCGCAGCACCTTGGCGTCGCAGTGGGGCATGACGATCACCTGACCGCCCGCCGCCTTCACCTGCTCGACCTGCTCCGGCGTCAGCACCGTGCCTGCGCCGATCAGGCAATCGGCGGGCAAGGTATCGCGCAGGATGCGGATGCTGTCGTAGGGCTCGGGGGAATTGAGCGGCACTTCGATGACGCGAAATCCGGCGGCGTACAGGACCTCGCCGATGGCCGCGGCTTCTTGCGGGCGCAGGCCGCGCAGGATGGCGATCAGGCCGTTTTGCGCCAGTGCTTGCTTGAGCATCTCAGGACTCCAGTCAGGTTTAACGGGAAGGGTTGGCGGCGATCAGCCCGGCGGCGACCGCCAGCTGCCACAGACCGCGTTCGGTGGCCTGCTCGGCCAGGGTCACTCGGGCAAAGCCACAGGCATTCAGCGCCCGACTGTAGCGAGCGCACAGCTGGGAATTGCCGATCAGGACGATCGACGGCAAGTGCACGCTGTTGCGGCGCTGGCGTTGAGCGTTGGCCAGGGCCGAGAGTTCGTGGCCGATCAGCAGGCCGGACAGGTAGTCGGTCTGTTCGGCACCATTGAGCTCGCCGGTGAGGCCCAGGGTGCGGGCGCTGAACAGGGTCGACAGCACGCCGATGTCGCCGTCCGCCGACAACGCCACCTGCACGCCGCGATCGAAGGCCTGGCCGTCGAACGAGCCGCCGCGCTGCTGGGTGCGGCCGAGGATGCTGTGTTCGCTGAGCACGGCGAAGACTTCGCCGGTCATGAAGGTATCGAAGTGCACGATGCAGCCGTCGGCCACTTCCACCCATTTCGAATGGCTGCCCGGCAGGCCGATCAGCAGATCGCCGTTCGCTTCGTGCGCCAGGCTTTGCAGCACGCCAAGCACCTGGGTTTCTTCGCCGCGCATGACATTGGGCAAACGCGAGCGCTGGATCACCCCCGGCACGATGTGCACGTCGACACCGCGCAGGCTGCGCACGGTTTGCAGGGAGGTGCCGAGGTTGGCGACGTTCGCCGGGGTGTCGCGGTAGGTCGCTTCGCGCCAGCCCTGGGCGCTGCCGACCATGCCGCAGGCGATCACCGGCAGATCCGGCTGGGCATCGAGCCAGTCACCACAGGCCTCGTCGAACGCCAGTTCAAAACCGTCGGCGCATTCGCGGCCGTTGATGATTCGCGGCGCCTTGGGCAACTGCATGATCCCCGACGCCAGCGAACGCTGTTCGAGCACCTGGCCGCCTTCGGCAAGTTTGTAAGCACGTAATGAGGTCGTCCCCCAATCGAGCGCGATCAATTGCGCCTGCATCGCTTCACCTGTTCTGGTTTTTGGCAGTGAGTGAGCAGGACTATAAACCCGGGCGCGGGGAAATCTCAATATATAAATATCAATCCCATATATTGAGACAAATTCAAAAAAAGATCGCAGCCTTCGGCAGCTCCTACAGGGGGGCGTGTAGGAGCTGCCGAAGGCTGCGATCTTTTAAGCGTTCAGGCTGTTTTCAATTACCTTCAGCAAACTCGCGCAACACCTTGCCGTCCATGCGATAGCGCACCCACTCCTCCTGCGGCTGCGCGCCCAGGGATTTGTAGAAGTCGATGGCCGGGGTGTTCCATTCCAGCACGCTCCACTCGAAACGCCCGCAGTCGTTGGCGCAGGCGATTTTCGCCAGTTGCCGCAGCAAGGTCTTGCCCGCGCCGCCGCCGCGTTGTTCGGGGGTGATGTAGAGGTCTTCGAGGTACAGGCAGTTGCTGCCCAACCAGGTGGAGTAGCTGAAGAAGAACACGGCAAAACCGATGGCCACGCCGTCGCGCAGGCAGATCAGTCCATGGGCGGTGGCGCCTTCGCTGAACAGACTGCGCTCGATGTCGGCGACGCTGGCGATGACTTCATGGCGGGCACGTTCGTAGTCGGCCAGTTCAGTGATGAACGCGAGAATTTGCGGAGCATCGCTGGGGGTTGCCGGGCGGATTTCGATCGTCATGGACGTGCCTTGTCGGAAAATGGAAAACGCCATACTAAGGCTGCGCAGGTTTTGTGGCGAGGGGGCTTGCTGTGATGCCAATCAGAATGCACCGCGGACCCTGTAGCAGCTGGCGAAGCCTGCGTTCGGCGGTGTGGATTACTCCGGTGAGCGCTAACCCTGGCATCACGAACCTCAGACCTAACATCCGCACCCAACGTGGTAGATAGACACCCTGCGCATTTATCAGGTCAAGGAACCGCTTCATGTCTACCGCAACACCTCCCGTTTCCGGCAAGTTATTCGGCCTGTTCTGCCTGGCCAGTTACCTGCTGTCGCTGTCCTACGGATCGACGTTTCTGCTGTCGCTGCTGATCGGCTCGCGCGGCGGCAACGAGCACGATGCCGGCAGTGTGATTTCCGCGGCGATGCTCAGCACCTTCGTGGCGGTGATCTTCTCCGGTCACTTGTGCGATCTGCTTGGCGCGGCGCGTTCGGTGGCGTTGTTCGGCGTGTTGCTGGTGGCCGCCAGCCTGGGCTTTGCACTGACACCCGGTTTCGGAAATCTGCTGCTGTTCTTCGGCCTGCTGCTGGGTCTGGGCTGGGGTGTGTTCTATACCCTCGGGCCGATCATCGTCGCGAGCCTGGTCAGCCCCGCGCAGCGCGCCAAATACTTCGCCCTGCTTTCGGGCAGCATGATGACCGGGATCGGCAGCGGACCGTTGCTCGGTCGCGCGGCGAGCGCCCTGGGTTATCCGGTGACCGCGGCGTTCTACCTGGCTGCGGCGGCCAGCCTGATCGGCGTACTGCTGTTCTGGCGACTGGACCACCAGCTGAAAAACGCCTCGACGCAATCCACGGCGGTCTCGCGGATTTCCTGGCAGGCGGCGCGCCAGGTGCTCAAATCAAGGGCGGTGTTCCCGATCATCATGGTCGGCCTCGGCGGTTGCGTGTTCGGCGGTCTGTCGAGCTTCCAGACCAGCTACGCCGCAGCGCGCTCGCTGGACTATTCGCTGTTCTTCCTGGGCTTCATGAGCGCGGCGATCAGCAGCCGCATGTTGATCGCAGGCATCGTGGTCAAGCGCGATCCGCTGCGTGCGTCGTGCCTGCTGTCGGGGTTGATGATGGGCTCGATCCTGATGTTCGGTTTCGTGGTCGACGACGGTTTCAGCTACGTGCTCGCGGCGGTGATGCTCGGGGTCGGTTACGGCCTGACCTACTCGGTGATCAACGGTCTGGCGGCCAATGAGGCGCCAAGCGGCACCACCGCGCAATCGCTGCTGCTGTTCAGCCTGTCGTACTTCATCGGCGTCTTCGGTTTTCCGTTGCTGGCGGGGAAAATCATCGTCGAGCAGGGCATGGCGACGCTGTTGCTCACTGTATTGGCGGTTGCGGCGTTGAACTGGTCGATCACCTTGGGTCGCCTGATCTGGCGGCGAGTCAGTACGAACCGGGCTCTGCAACAGGCCTGAACCGTTCGTCGACCATCAGGCACCAATCAGAAGCGAGGGCGGACCAATATCAGGTAAGGACTCTAAATCAATGGAGAGACCACCATGATCACGTCCCGGCTGACCGCCCTCGCCTTCGCGGCACTGCTGTCCCCCCTCGCCCTCGCGGCGACCACTGCCTCCGGCACCGGCCCGACCAACCCGGTCGAAAGCCCCAAGGCTCCCGCCATCCAGAGTGCCCCCGGCATGAACACCAACGGCGCCGAAATGGAAAACAGCCTGCCGCCATCCACCGGCACCGACCCGCGCACCCAAGGCAACGATGCAGGCCGTCAGGGCGGGCTCAACCAGCCGGACACCGGCGCACCCGACAATGCCGGCTCCGGCATGGGCTCGAAAACCACCACCGGTGGCTCGGGCTCCGAAGGGGGCGTGAGCCAGTAACACCATTCGCTCCAAGACCTGTCCATCGCCATGAAGAGGTAACCATGAACATCGATAAAAACCTGGAGAAAGAAGTCCTGACCCGCCTGCTGCACGCCCACCCGAACGGTCTGGGCAAGGAGGTCCTGGACAATTACCGGGGGGAGAAAGTCGTGGCCAGCACCCTCGCCACCCTGCAGGACCGCGGCTTGATCCAGCACGGCAATGTGCTATGCAACGAAGCCGGCGAGCACTCGCTGAACCTGCCGATCAAACTCAGCGCCGCCGGCGTCGAGGCAGCTCGCAAGCTGGACGTTTGAATGATGAAAGAGGCCCGGGCGAAGAAGATTCCGGGGCGGTCGTCGATGCGCAAGCAGGAGTTGATTGAGGCGTTGCGCAAGGCTGGTCAGGTTCAGAATATTGTGTAGAAGCTGATGGCCCCATCGCGGGCAAGCCCGCGATGACGGCAGATCAGGCGCTGAAAGTCTTGTTGATCAAAGCATCAACCTCAGCAACCCCCGGCGCAGTCGCCGGCCCCCACCGAGTCACCGCCAATGCCGCCGCCGCATTCGCCCGCCGCGCCGCCTCAAACGCCGACAACCCCCGCGCCAACCCCGCGACAAACACCCCGGCATGTGCATCACCGGCACCATTGCTGTCCACCGCCTGAACCTTGAACCCCGGCACATGCCGACGCTCGGAACCCTGACTGATCCAGCACCCCTGCGGCCCGTCCCGCACCACCATCAACACCTTGGCAGGAAGCAGCCCGGCCAGCAGATCCAGCGCCCCGGCGATATCCGGCGCCCCGGTAATCCTCAGCGCCTCGACGCCGTTGCTGGTCCACAGATCGATGCGCGTCAGCAGCGCCTGCAGCAGCGGCGCATCCGGCGACTCCACCAGCGGCCCCGGATCGAACACCACCTTGACCTGCTCCGGCAACGCCAGCACCCAGTCCACCAGCGCCTGCCCCTTGCCGGTCAGCAGCAGGCTGTAGCCGCTGACGTACACGTAGTCGCCCGCCTCCACCTTCACATCAGCGAGATCCTCGGCCGTCAGGTCGCCTTCGGCGCCGATGTAGGACACGAAACTGCGCTCGGCCGATGCATCGGTGATCGCCACGCACAACCCGGTATCCCGCTCGGCACGACCGGCGAGGCCAATGCGGATGCCTTCAGCGTTCATCGCCTCGCGGGCCAGGTCACCGAAGCGTCCGCTGCCGTGGCGTCCCAGGTAGATCACCGGCAGGCCGTTACGCGCGGCGGCGGCCATCACGTTGAAACCGCCACCGGCTTCGAAACTGGCCGACTGGGCCAGCACATCGCCGCCCGCTTGCGGCAACTGATCCACCGCCATGACCAGGTCGATGATGACCTGGCCTGTGTGCAACATCTTAGGCATGAGCATTCTCGTTCAACGCAGCGCGACGATCCCTGGCGCCACCGAGTACAAAGTAAATCCCGCCGGCCACGACGAAGGTCACGATCCAGCCGAGGCCGTTGTGCCCCAGCCATGAGTCGGACAGGAAGCCCTTGAACCAGACGTTTTGCGCCGTGGTGCCGATGGTGGTGAAGCTGAAACCCAGCACGATCGCCAGCGCCCAGGCGCCGAACGCCCGCCACTCCACACCGCCCTGATACCAGTAGGCGCTGCTCGGGCTGACATCCAGCAGGTCCTTGGGGCTGTAGTAGTGACGGTGAATCAGGTCGACCACGAAGATTCCGACCCACGCGGTGATCGGCACCGCCAGCAGGGAAATGAAGGTGATGAACGGGCCGTAGAAGCTGTCGGCGATCAGCATGAAGTAGATGGAACCGGCGAAGATCGCAACGATGTCCACCACCACCGCATACACGCGCTTGACCTTCAGACCCAGGGTCAATGTGGTCAGGCCGGCGGAGTACACCGACAGGTTGTTCGACAGCAGCAGGCCGCCGAACGCGGTGATCAGGTACGGCACGGCCATCCAGGTCGGCAGCATGTCGCGGATGGCGATGATCGGATCGGTGGCCTGGGCCAGGTCATCGTTGCCCACCGACAGCAGGCCGCCGAGGGTGATCAACAGCACCAGCGGAATGCCCGCGCCGAACGCGGCAGACGCCACCAGGCGCACGGCTTTCACGCTGCGATGCTGATAGCGCGACATGTCCGCGCCGGCGTTGGCCCAGCCGATGCCTGTGCCGGCGGCCATGGTGCCGATGCCGATGATCATCGCGCTCATGGGCGCGGGCGTGGCGTTGAACACCGCGCTCCAGTCGATGGTGGCGCAGAGAAAACCACCGACCAGGATGTTCAGCGCACCAAACACATAGGTCGCCCATTTCTGGATCACCAGCAAGGTGGCGTGGCCGAGGCCCGAGACCGACAGGGTCAGCAGCACGAAGATGGCGATGAAGGTGAGGGTCAGCAGCGGCGCGCTTTTCGCTTCCACCGGCGAGCCGAACAGGATCGAGCACAGCGACAGCAGCACGAAGGCGGCGGTGGTGGTGTTGACGGTTTCCCAGCCCAGGCGCGACATCAGCGAGACCAGGGTCGGGCCGATGTTGCCGCGCACGCCGAAGATCGCCCGCGACAGGGTCAGGCTCGGCGCGCGGCCACGGCGACCGGCGATGGAGATGACCCCGACCACCGCGAAGGAACCGGCGGCACCGAGGATGGCGACAATGATCGCCTGCCAGATCGCCAGCCCGCGAAAGGCCACCAGGGTCGCGCCCAGCGGCAGGCCGAGGATGGAAATGTTGGCGGCGAACCAGACCCAGAACAGCTGCAGCGGATGCCCGTTGCACTCGGCCTCCGGCACCGGTTCGATGCCGCGTGTTTCCAGCTGCCCGGCGTTCTGCCCGGCGTTCGATGAACTCATGAAAAATGCTCCTGTTGCCATTTTTGTGGTTGTGGGCAAATCAGATTTTGGCCTGCAACACCCGCCCCGCTCTCTGTAGGAGTTGTCGAGTGGAACGAGGCTGCGATCTTTTGATTTATACAAAGCAAGATCAAAAGATCGCAGCCTTCGGCAGCTCCTACATTGGACGTCGGGTAGTTGTGGGAGCGGGTTTGCCTGCCATTCAGCGCAGCGAAAGCAGCCTTTTAACCAAAGGTTCCAACTCCAGATCATTGACGGCCTTGACCTTGTCGATCATCGCCGACGGCCAGATCTCCAGACCCAGGCAGGCCCCCAGCATCGCGCCGAGAATCGCCGCGATGGTATCGGTGTCGCCCCCCAGGCTCGCCGCCATGCACAGCGCGTCGAAGGCGGTCATCTCACCCATGGCCACCTGCTGGGCCAGGGCAAACGACACCACCACCGACTCCTGCGAAGCCACCGAAGTGCCGATCACGTCGTACAGCAAATCGGCGAGCGCCGCCTTGTCGCTGTCGACGCTGAGGGTCTGTGCCCAACCGATGCGCGAAGCGATGCGTCCACCGGCAACCCAGTGGCCGTGGCTCTGCGCCTGTTGGGCGATGTGCTGGGCGAGGCTCAGCGCCTCGCCCAGGGCCATGCCGTTGATCCCGGCGGAAATCACCGCCGCCACCGCCGCCGCACTGGAGATGCCCAGCGTGGTGTTGTGGGTGACCTGGCAGGCTTGAATCACCGCCTCGATGAAACGCTGCGGATCGCTCACGTCCGCGGCAATCCCGACAGGCGTGATGCGCATCGCTGCGCCGTTGGTGGTGCCGTAACGCCCGGCCTCCTCCGGCGAATGACCGGCGAGGATCATCTCGATCGCACGTTTGGTCGAAGGGCCGAGCAGGTCCTGCGAGCCCTTGGCCTGCATCTCGGCTTCCCACTCGATCAAACGCCGGGCGAGTTGCGCGGGTTCGATCCGGCCTTTGCCATCGACCAGCAACTGACCGACCAGGATCGCCTGTTCGGTGTCGTCGGTGATCGAGCCCTTGGGCATGTTGGCGGCAATCGGTTGCAGGGGACCGGCGTCCTGCAGGTCCTTGATTTCACCGAAGCGCGCCTTGATGTCGTCGCGGCTCAGGGATTGGGTCGGCATGCCCAAGGCGTCGCCCAGGGCCAGGCCATAGAACGCGCCCAGGGCACGATTGAGCGCAGTCATTTCGGGTTTCCAAATTGCAGGTGCATGCGGAAATGCACGGGGTCGAGCAGGCTTTCCACTTGTTCCATGAAGCGGTTCTGCCGGTCGTAGGTAGTACGCAAGGCCTTGAGGAATACCGTGCCCGCCGGACGTCCCAGCAGTTCGGCATCTTCGGCGCTCAGCGGTTCGGCGCCGATCCATTGATCGCCGCGCTCACCGATATAGCCGTAGGCGGCCAGCGTGATGGTCAGGGAGTTATCGATCAAACCGACCCGCGGCAAGCCTTCCAGGCCACCCGTTGCGGGCATCAATGAGCGTTCGAGGGAGACCAGCGTGCCGTCGTTGGAGCGGCGTCGGCGGTCCAGTGTGATGAATTGGTCGGTGCCGAAACGCGACAGCAGGTCGGGACGCGTCACCGCCTCCAGCCGCAGCACCTCGGTATTGACCAGCGACCCGTTGTCGGCCAGAGCCTGGGCCCAGCCGTTGCGCTGGTCGAGCACCACACCGTCAAACGTGACGATGGACCCTACCCCGCTTTGCGTCGCGATGTAGTTGCGCCGTTTCAACTCGGCCAGCGCTTCACGCAAAGTACCTCGGCTGACTTTGAATTCCTGAGCCAACTGATGCTCGCCCGGCAAATGAAACCCGTCCTCCAGAAGGCCGCTTTCAATACGCCGGATGAGCTCATCGACTACCCTTTTTTTCTTGTCGAATCGAACCTGTCTAATCATGTACAAATTGAACATGAAACCAATTGTTTCGAGCAAGAAATATTTGTGGGGAGATGACAGAAGGAGGGTCGGGGGTTACCCAATTCCCTGTGGAAGCGGGCTTGCCCGCTCCCACAGGAGGTGGTGTCAACGCTGCTTCAAACGGTCAATCACCACCGCCAGCAACAGAATCGAACCCCGAATCACGTACTGATAAAAGGTGTCGATGTTCTTCAGGTTCATCGCGTTTTCAATGATCGCCAGGATCAGCACCCCGGCAATCACATGCCGGATCATTCCGATCCCGCCGCTTAAGGAAACCCCGCCCAGAACGCAGGCCGATATCACTGTCAGCTCGAACCCCTGGCCGATCATCGGTTGGCCGGAGGTCATGCGCGAGGCCAGGATCACTCCGGCCAAAGCACCGATCACGCCATGCACGGCGAAGATCATGATCTTGGTCCGGTCCACGTTGACCCCGGCCAACAGCGCCGCTTCCTGGTTGCCGCCGATGGCCATGGTGTTGCGCCCGTAGGTGGTGTAGTTCAGCAGCCAGCCGAAGAACAGGAAGCAGACGATGGTGATCAGGATCGGCACGGGCACGCCGAACAGCTGGCCGTTGCCGTAGACGAAGAACGATTCCTGGGACACGCCCACCGCCTTGCCGTTGGCGAAGATGTAGGCCAGGCCGCGGACGATCTGCATGGTCGCCAGTGTGGTGATCAGCGCATTGACCCGCAGCTTGGCGATCACGATGCCGTTGATCAGGCCGACGATCAGGCCCATGCACAACGCGGCGGAAATCCCGAGGAACACGCTGTTGGTGTCGCGCATCACCACCGCCGCCACCACGCCGGCGCAGGCAATCACCGAGCCCACCGACAGGTCGAAATGCCCGGACGCCAGGCAATACAGCATGGTGCACGCGGCAATACCGGTGGTCGAGATCGCCAGCCCCAGGCCACGCATGTTCAGCGGCGAAAGGAAGTTGTCGATCAGCAAGGTGCAGAGCACGAAGATCCCGACCGCAGCCGCCAGCATGGCCCAGTCATCGACAAAGCGCCGCAGGTCCAGAGGCTTGCGCGCAGTCGGCAGGGTTTCGTTTTGGGTTGTCATCATAGTCACCTCTCAGTTCGCCACGCCGTCAGCGCGTTGGCGCGGCAAAGCCAGTTGCAGCAGGTTGGATTCATTGGCCTGTTCGCGGCTCAGCTCGCCGCGCATCACCCCTTCGCACATCACCAGGATGCGGTCGGAAATGCCCATCACTTCCATCAGGTCGCTGGACACCACGATCACCGCGATGCCGCTGGCGGCCAGGTTGTGGATGATCTGGTAGATCTCGGCCTTGGCGCCGACGTCGATGCCACGGGTAGGCTCGTCGAGCAGCAGGATCTTCATCGGCATCGACAGCCAGCGACCGAGAATCGCCTTCTGCTGATTGCCGCCGGACAGGAACTTGATCGGTTGCCCGGCGTGGGGCGTCTTCACCCGCAGTGCCTTGATCTGTTTGTCGGCGTTGTTCTTTTCCCAGAGCCCGCGGATCAGGCAGCCGAATCCGGAATGAGCCGGGCGTGCACTGATGTTGATGTTTTCGGCGACGCTGGCCAGCGGAATGATGCCCTCCTTCTTGCGGTCCTCCGGGCACAGCAGAATGCCGGCGGCGATGGCATCCCGAGGCGAGTGCAGCTTGAGCTCATGGCCGCGCAATTCCAGACGCCCGGCGGTGTTGCGCTCCAGCCCGCTGAGCAGGCGGAACAGCTCCGTGCGGCCAGCGCCGACCAGACCGAACAGCCCGAGGATCTCGCCTTTGTGCGCCTCGAAACTCATCGGCTCGCGCAAGCCAGGGCCTAGCAGGCCGTCGACCTTCAGCGCCACCGCACCGCGCGGACGCGAGCGATAGTCGTAGATGTCCTGGATGTCGCGGCCGACCATGCAGGTCACCAACTGATCGTGGGTCAGCTCGCTCATGTCCTCGAAAGTGCGCACGTAGCGACCGTCCTTGAACACGGTCACCGCATTGCAGATGCGAAACACCTCTTCCATGCGGTGGGAGACGTACAGCACCACTTTGCCTTCGTCACGCAGGCGCCCGATGATCGCCATCAAGCGATCGATCTCCCGCGCCGACAGGCTGCTGGTGGGTTCGTCGAAGGCGATCACATGGGCGCCACGGGACAGGGCCTTGGCGATTTCCACCAGTTGCCGCTGGCCCAGGGACAGGCGACCGACTTTCTCCTGCGGATCGATTTCGTCGGCCAGGCCCTTGAGGCAGGCCAGCGCCTGCTGGCGTAACTGGCGACGATTGATCAGGCCGAAACTGGCCGGCAGATGGCCGAGGAACAGGTTTTCGGCAACGGTCATTTCCGGCACCAGGTGCAGTTCCTGGTGAATTACCGCCACGCCACTGCCGATGCTGTCGGCGGTGGATTTGAACACGTGGGTGCGGTCGCCGATCCGCAGGTCGCCGCTGCTCGGAATGTAGGCACCGCCGAGGATTTTCAGCAGGGTCGACTTGCCCGCGCCGTTCTCGCCCATCAGGGCATGAACCTGCCCGGGATGGGCGATGAAGTTGATGTTGTCCAGCGCCTTCACGCCGGGAAAGGTCTTGCCGATCCCGTTGAAACGCAGGCTGCCGCCCGACGGGAATGCGGCCGGTTGTTGTAATTGTGTTTGCGCCATAACCACCTCGTCACACAGATCAGGCGGCCCCGCTGCCGGGGCCGCCGATGAAATCAACCGGCCTTCAGTTCCACAGACCGATCTTTTCCAGTTCCTGCTTGAAGTTGTCGCGGGTGATCAGGGTCACGTCGTCCATCGCGGTGTATTTCGCCGGTTCTTTGCCGGTGGTGACCCACTCGTACATCATGCTCGCGGTGTTGTAGCCCTCGATGTGCGGGCTGGGCAGCATCGACCCGTAGAAGCCGCTGTTGGGCTTTTTCAGCTCGCCGATGGCGTCGGTGCCGTTGATGCCGATGCCGATCACGTTCGCCGCGGCAAAACCGGCAGCCTCGGTGGCGCGCACGCCGCCCAGCACGGTGTTGTCGTTCATGCCGCCGATGATCAGGTTCTTCGCCGCACCCGGCAGTTTCACCAGCGCCGAGTTGGTGGCGTCCATGCTGCCTGGCACGTCCAGGGTTTTCAGTGCCGAAAACAGGATGTGATCCTTCGGCATGCCGGCGTCTTCCAGCGCCTTGACCGAACCGTCGGTGCGCTTCTTGCCGGTGTCGAGTTCGTTGTAGGTGTTGATCACGGCGTAGGTGTCTTTCCACTCCCAGCCGCGTTTCTTCGCTTCGGCGGCCATCGCGGCGCCCTGCTTCTGGCCGACCTCGAACGCCGCCATGCCCAGGTACGGAACGTCTTCCATGAACTTGCCGTTGGCGTCGACGAAACGGTCGTCGACGGCGATCACTTTCAGATCGTTGAGCTTGGCCTTGGCCATGATCGCCGGGCCCAGGGAAACATCCGGCGGGCAGATCACGAAGCCCTTGGCGCCGTTGGCCGCCAGGCTGTCGATGGCCGAAAGGGTTTTCTCGCCGTCAGGCACGGCAATCTTGATCAGGGTGAAGCCCTTCTCCTTGCCGGCCTTTTCGGCGAAGGCCCATTCGGTCTGGAACCACGGCTCCTCAGCCTGCTTGACCAGGAAACCGATTTTCACCTCCTCGGCCGCCAGCAGCGGGCCGCTGAGGCTGAATGCGCTGGCCGCCAATGCGGCGCAGCACAGGGAACGGATGGCATGACGACGATTCATAAGCTGACTCCTTGTTATTTTTTTGAGCATTCTTTGAAAGCCATAAAGCGGTGAAACCGAGTTACCAATAGTCATATCGTATGATGATTGGATTTCAGGCGTATTGATGCGCGTGAAATCCCGGACATTCAGTCGTGATACATCACTGAACGGCCACCATCGATGGTGATGCAGGAAGCGTTGATGAACGGCGCCTCGTCGCTGGCCAGGAACACCGCGGTCATCGCCACTTCGATCGGCTGGCCGATGCGTTTGGGCGGATGCAGGTCGTAGGCGCGCTGGCGTTCGGCATGGGGATCGGCAAAGCCGTTCCAGTAATCGACGTTCAATTGGGTTTCGATGTAGCCCGGCGCAATGGCATTCACGCGAATGCCCTTGGGCGCGTATTCGATGCCCAGGGCGCGGGTCAGGCCGAGCAGACCGTGCTTGGCCACCGGATAAGGGAAGCAGCCGGGAATGATGTGGCTGGAATGGGTGGAGGCGATGTTGATGATACTGCCGACGCCCTGCTCGATCATCTGCGGCAATACCGCCTTGCAGCCGTACCAGGCGCCGTCGAGGTCGATGGCGAAGCAACGGTGCCAGTCGTCTTCGGTCATCAGCAGGGGATCGCGGAATACGTTGATCCCGGCGCAATTGACCAGCACGTCGATCCGACCGTGGCGCTCGACCGCAAGCCGGGCCATGGCGTGCAGGTCCTGCTGACGGGAAACGTCAGCCTTGATCGCCACCACGTCCGCACCTTGGTCACGCCAGTGAGCCGCGACTTTTTCGACCTTGTCGGCCTGGATGTCACTGATGACCAACTTCGCCTGCTGGCAGGCGAAGGCCGCGACAATGGCCTCGCCAATGCCCTGAGCGGCACCGGTCAGCAGCACGACCTTGTCTTTGAGGCGCTCGCCCTTGGGCGGTTCAGGCACCGGCGGCAGTTCGAGGGGATATCGCTGCATCACTTCACCAATCTTGTTTTTTTAAGTGTGAGTGCATCGTGGAACGATGGTGCCGACTATAAACCCGGCACCGGATTAATCTCAATATATAATTTTGCATCCCATATTTTGGGATTTAGCCGGCAAATCTCGTACAGAGCTTTCCTGCGACATCCACCTGAATCGACAACACGGCACCGTCCAGCGGGTGATCGAGGGGGCTGGCGGCGCTGGTGATGTACAGGGTTTTCAGGTCGGGACCGCCAAAAACGCAACTGGTCGGACGGCTGACAGGCAGCTCGATGACCCGATCAATCTGGCCGTCCGGTGCCAGCCTGAGCAGGCAACTGCCGTCCCAGCGGGCGTTCCAGATAAAACCTTCGGCATCCATCGCCGAGCCGTCCGGACCGCCGCGACGATGGGGGCCAAACCAGGTTTGCGCCGGTTCCAGGTTGCCGTCGGTGCGGATGAAATGCCGATACAGCGTGCCGTCGAGGCTGTCGCCGAAATAGACCGTGGTGGCGTCGTCGCTCCAGAGCAAGGTATTGGGGATGCCGAGGCCGCGCAGCAGCGGGGTTACCCGCGCATCACGATCGATACGAAACAGCCCGCCGGAACGTCGCTCGAGGGGCAGGTCTTCGCCGTTCTCGCCGATGTTGTTTTGCATGGTGCCAAGCCAGAGCCGACCCTGAGCGTCGCAGCGGGCTTCGTTGCCACGATTGCCGGGTTGCGGATCGGCGACGCAGAACAGGGTCAGGCGCGGTTCAAGACCTGGGGAGTTCAGGTCGAGGCGGTAAACGCCGCTGCTCAAGGTCACCAGCGCATCGCCGCTGGTGCAGGGGATGAAGGCCGACACGTGTTCGGGCATCTGCCAGATCTGCACATTGGCGCCGATCAGCCGCAGGGCTTGTTTGCCGGCGATGTCCACCCAGTAGAGCGCCTGGGTGGGCGCATCCCAGAACGGGCCTTCGCCGAGTTGGGCACGGTGTTCGGTGACTGCGGTCCACGTCATGAAACCTCCTGATTTGTTCTTGTTTTTATACTGTGGGCTTGTTCGCGAATGCGGTGTATCAGTCGACATTGATGTTGGCTGACCCACCGCATTCGCGAGCAAGCCCGCTCCCACAATGGGTTTGCGGTGTATCAGCCGGTTTTCTTGTCCGCCATGACCTGCGGGTAGTAGCGCTTGATCGCAAGGTCTGCGTTATCGATCAGGGTCATACAGGCCCAGACACCCCGCGCAGCATCCCGGGCGGCGATGGCTTCGGCCATGTCCTTGTGAATCGGCAAGGTGCGACGCAACTCGTCGGGGTCGGCGGCGGACACTTCGAAGCACACCGCCAGCAGCGCGCCGAGGGCCGGGACCATTTGTTCAATGAATTGGTTGTGGCTGGCGGCGAGGATGCACTCGTGGAAGAGCTGGTCGGCGCGGTTGTAGTCGATGCCGCTGTCCACGGCCCGTTCCAGGGCGTTGCAGGCGAGCAGGATGGCTTCCACCTGTTCGACGGTGGCGCGCTCGCAGGCCCAGCGCACGGCCATCGGTTCGATGGTGCGGCGCAGGTCGAGCAGATCGTCGACGAAGTTTTCCGGTAATCCGCCACGGGAAAGCCAGCCGACGACTTGCGGATCGAAGAGGTTCCAGCGCTTGACCGGCAGTACACGAGTGCCGACCTTCGGCCCGACTTCGAGCATGCCTTTGGCGACGAGCGTCTTGATGGCTTCGCGAATGACCGTGCGGCTGACGCCCAGCTGTTCACCGAGATCGGCTTCCACCTTGAGCGACTCACCGGGCTTGACCTGCCCGGCGGCGATCCAGCAACCGAGCCAGTCGACGGTCGAGGCGTGAAAACTGCTGGACATGGACACCTCGGAAGCGTGTGCGATGGAGGCACACGCTAATCATCATACGATTGGGTGTCAAATTGATTTTTCAGGAAACACTCGCTCCCACAAGGGTCATGCGTCAGGGCTCGAGGCCGATGGGGAAGAACTCTCCCCCACTCCACACACCCAGCCAGCGCTGCCCATCGATCTCACGACTCACCGCCAGCTCCACCAACTGATAGAACACATTGCGATGAATCAACGACTCAAGATTGCTGCGCACATGCACGTAAGGCGCAGGCTCCTGGGTCTGTGGATCGATCATCACGCGAATCGGATGCTCGGCCCCGGCCTCGGTGGTTTCGTCGACATTGGTGGTAAAGCGCAGGACCTGCGACTCGCCCTCGCCTTCCACGTCCACCGCAATAGCCACGAACGGTGCGTCGTCGACCTTGATGCCGACCTTCTCGACCGGGGTGATGAGGAAGTAATCATCGCCGTCGCGGCGAATGATGGTGGAGAACAGCTTGACCATCGGCTTGCGCCCGATCGGCGTGCCCAGGTAATACCAGGTGCCGTCGCGGGCGATGCGCATGTCGATGTCGCCGCAGAAGTCCGGGTTCCACAGGTGGACCGGCGGCAAGCCTTGGGTCTTGGGGATTTGCCCCAACAGGTCGTTGGCTTTTTGCGGGCCACTCATGGCGATCTCCTTGGATTACTGGTCGCTGAGCCCCAACAGACTGCGAGCGTATTGCTCAAGCGGCGGGCCCATCAGGTCTTCTGGCTTTTCGTCGTGGAACGTCAGTAAACCGCCACGACTCTTGATACGTGCAGTATCGATCAAATACTGGGTGCTGGTCTCGATCAACATGATCTGAATCACGCCGGTGTCGATCCCCAAGCGATCGATCGCTTCCTGATCCAGCCATTCGTCGGAGTTGCCGATGCGGTCATCGGCCTTGGCGAAGCGGGTATAGAGCAGGTAATGGGCGCCGGCGGAACGGGCTTCGTTCATCGCTTCGTCCAGGCCGACAGGCCCTCGGGCGCGGCGGACCATCGGGAAGTATTCGATGAAACCGTCGAAAGCGACTTCGGCGATCACGTTGGGACGCGGGTAAGCGGTGCCACCTGGCGGCATGAAAGCGCCCTGGGCGATGTAGACGAACGAGTCCGGCTGAATGCGCAGGTTGTTCACGCGACGGCTGTCGCTGTGATCCAGAAAGCCGGCGTCGCTCATATGGTAGCGAGCCCCTTCGGCCATATCGCTGACATTCATGCAGCCGCCAAGCGCCAAAACGGCCAGCAGCAAAACCAGGCTACGCATCCTATCCTCCAGAGGCCGGTGTCGGAAAACCGGCGAATGGCCGTGGGATGCAGCTTCCGCGCCAGCTTGGGAGCATCGTTGTGAGGGAGATAGCATTCGCGGGCAAGCCTCGCTCCTACAAATCCTGTAGGAGCGAGACTTGCCCGCGAATGCAAATCCTGTAGGAGCGAGGCTTGCCCGCGAAGAGGTCGGTTCAACCGCCGATGATTTTCATCACGGTCGCGCCACCGGAAAACGCCACTTCCTGCTTGTCACCCAAGGCCTTGACCAACAGGCGCTGCAAGGACGGCAATGCCTGGTGACGCGGCTTGTCCAGCAGATCGCCGACATAGTGACGATTACTCGAAGACAGGCAGCCATGCAGCCAGCCCGTGGAAGACAGTCGCAGCCGTGAACAGGTACGGCAGAACGGCACGCTTTCGTTGGCGATCACGCCAAAGTGCCCCAACCCCGGAATCTGGTAACGCACCGCCGTGGCATCCACCGGCGCATTGGCCTGCAGATACTCATAACGTTCGCCAATCAGGCTCAGCAGTTGTTGCAGGCTGACGAACTGCTGCAGGAAGGTGTTGGAGTCGCTGGCCAGATGGCCCATGCGCATCAGCTCGATGAAACGCAGTTCGTAACCACGCTCCAGGCAGTAATCCAGCAGCGGCATCACCTGATCGAGGTTCTGCCCCCGCAGCGGGACCATGTTGACCTTGATCTTCATGCCGGCCGCGCGGGCCTGTTCCATGCCGTCGAGCACGGTAGCCAGATCGCCGCCACGGGCAATGCCGCGGAACGCGCCGGGATCCAGGGTATCGAGGGAAACGTTGATGCGCCGAATGCCGGCATTGACCAGCAGCGGCAGCTTTTTCGCCAGCAGTTGACCGTTGGTGGTCAGGCTGATGTCTTCAAGACCCATCTGCCCGACCGCCGTCATGAAGGTTTCGAGTTTCGGGCTGACCAGCGGCTCGCCGCCGGTAATGCGCAGACGCTCGATGCCTGCGGCCTCGATCAGATAGGCGACACCGCGTGCCATGGCCTCGGCCGACAACTCATCCTGCGCAGCCACCAGCCGCTTGCCGTTGGGCACGCAGTAGGTACAGGCATAATTGCAGGCTGAGGTCAGGCTGACCCGCAAATTGCGAAAACGCCTGCCTTGACGGTCAACGATCATGGTCACTCCGGCGAAAGAAGATTCGGACCGGCAAAACTTGACTCACAATTCAAGTTTTAGCAAGTCCTACGCCTGAGTATATTCCTGCGACACTGCACCAAATAGCAAAATCATGGCGCAATCAGGCAACTGAATGTCTTAGCTGCTCGACGTGTCGGTATCGCGCTTGCGCTTGTTGCCCATGCGCACGCCGATATCCATCAGAAACTGGAAGAAGCCTTCCTGGTCTTCCAGCACGTTGCTCCAGAACGGCGAGTGATACAGCGCCACGGCACCGTGCACCAGCGCCCAGGATGCGCAGTAGTGGAAATAGGGCGGAACGTCTTCAAGCTTGCCTTCGCTGATCCGGCCCTTGATCAGCAGGGTCAGGCGCTCGAAGTTCGAGGCGCGGATCTTGTGCAGCTCCTCGATCATCTCCGGCACCTGGTTGCCCTTGACCACCTTCTCTTCCAGGCGGTCGAACAGGCGATAACGCTGCGGATCGCGCATGCGGAATTCGAAGTAGGCGCGGGACAGGGCTTCCTTGTCCTTGTCGACGTCGGCCGAATGCAGCAGCTCGTTCAAATCGCGCTCGTAGTCGAGCATCAGGCGCAGGTAGATCTCGGCCTTGGACTTGAAGTGCTTGTAGATCGTGCCTTTGCCGATACCGACGGCATCAGCAATCATCTCGACGGTGACACTGTCTTCACCTTGTTCGAGGAACAGCTTGAGCGCGGTATCGAGAATTTCTTGCTCGCGGCGACGAAACTCACGGACCTTACGAGGTTCTTTGTGCATAAGAAAAGGTCTGTAGGGGTCAAAATACGAAGCCGCGTATTATGCCTAAATTACGCAAAAATGCACGGATCATCCGACCATAACTGTGTTTCTCGAGTATTTCGCGCAAGACCTCCAGTTGATGAGAACTCTTCTGAAGCGCATGTATTCCAAATTTGTTTAAAAACCGCGACGGACAAACTGGACTGACTGAAATACTGATCAATACTTGAACTGTCGGCGGAACATCTCCCCCAAGTGTCACGCCGATATTGGTACCAACGGACCGCGTACCATTGTTTTACTCCTAATGGTCTTAACCCGGATTCACCCCCCAGAACCCGGGTTTTTTTTGCCTGCGATTTAACCTTTCACGTGGGCCAGCGGGAAAAGACGCTTGAAATTCTCGGTCGTCTGCTCGGCAAATCGCTCGAAAGGCTCACCTCGCAACATTGCCAGAAATTCCGCTACTTCCCGAACGTACTGCGGCAGGTTCGGCTTGCCCCGATGAGGGATCGGCGCCAGGTACGGCGAGTCGGTTTCCACCAGCAAACGATCGGCCGGCACCTTGCTCGCCACATCCCGCAGTGCGTCGGCATTGCGGAATGTGACAATGCCCGACAAGGAAATGTAATAACCCATGTCCAGCGCTTCTTTGGCCATGTCCCAGTCTTCGGTAAAGCAATGCAGCACGCCGGCTTGCGGCAGCGCCGCTTCACGCAACAGGTTCAAGGTATCGGCGCGGGCGCCACGGGTGTGGATGATCACCGGCTTGCCAGTCTGCTGCGCGGCCTGCAGGTGCAGCCTGAACGATTCCTGCTGCAATTCGGCCGCTTCCGGCTCGTAGTGGTAGTCCAGGCCGGTTTCGCCGATGGCGACCACCCGCGGGTGATTGAGCTCGTGCAGCAGCCAGTCCAGCGCCGGCGCGGCGCCTGGCTGCACGTCCAGCGGATGCACGCCGACCGAACAATCGACATCGTCGTAGCGCTCGGCCAGGGCCTTGACGTCGGCGGCGTTGTCCGCGCTGACACCAATGCACAGGAAGTGCCCCACGCCCCGCTGGCGGGCCGCATCGAGTGCGGCATCCAGGGAACCATCATGGGCGGCGAGGTCGAGACGATCGAGGTGGCAATGGGAATCTACAAGCATAAAGGGACGGCAACTTACATCGTATGAGTGGGACGGTCGGATTTCAGGGCTCCGGCCAGATGGGTTTCGATTCGACTGCGCGCGGTGTTGTCGCCGTCATTGAACTGTACGCCGACCCCGGCGGCGCGATTGCCCTGGGCGCCCTTCGGGGTAACCCAGCTGACCTTGCCGGCCACGGGGATCTTTTCCGGCTCGTCGAACAGGTGCAGCAGCATGAATACCTCATCGCCCAACTTGTAGGTCTTGTTGGTCGGGATAAACAGGCCGCCATTCTTGATGAACGGCATGTAGGCCGCGTAAAGCACGGATTTGTCCTTGATGCTCAGGGACAAAATACCGTTGCGCGGGCCCGGACTGACTGATTCATTCATGCTGACCTCCACTGCTGAGCTTTACGCTGACAATCAGAGTCTAGGCGCAGACACTCACCTCTGGCCAGGCAACGATGCCCATTGCACCAGCAGCGCCTCCAGCAACAACACCCGATTGAGGTTGGCCTTGCTCAAGACTTTCTGCCGCTGGGCGAGGATCCAGTCCTGAATATTCAGGACTTTGTCCTGGGCGGTTTTCTGCGCCAGGTATTGCACGACCTTGCGCATGTCCATCAGTCCCAGCCCTTCTTCGTCCTGAGTCAGTTGATAGCGCAGGATCAGGTTCGACCAGTCGCAGAACCAGTCGAACAGCAGCAACAGCGGGATCGCGTTCCAGCCTTCCGCCAGCTGTGTCGGCGACTGTTGCTGCTTGAGCAGCTTCTTCACCCCATCGACCACCTGTGCCCGCTGTTCGCGCACACCCTGGGCGTGGAGGTTGGCGGCGGCCAGCGGCGAACCGGCGGCCAGGGTGAGCAATTCGCCGCGTTCTTCTTCCGTGCAGTCTGGCAAAGCGTTGGCCAGCCAGGCCAGACTCGCCGCCTCGCTCGGCAGCGGGCAAGCCTGCTGCACGCAACGGCTCTTGATGGTCGGCAGCAGACGGCTCGGCTGGTGGCTGACCAGCAGCAACACCGTGTCGCCGGAAGGTTCTTCCAGGCTTTTGAGCAAGGCGTTGGCGGCGTTGATGTTCATCGACTCAACCGGCTCGATCAGCACCACCTTGCGCCCGCCCAGTTGCGCGGTCTGCACCACAAAACTCACCAGATCCCGGACCTGGTCGACCTTGATCGCCTTGTCCGCTTCTTCCGGTTCCAGAATGTAGTTATCGGGATGACTGCCGGCCTTGAGCAGCAGGCAGGATTTGCATTCGCCACAGGCGCCCTGCGCGGTGGGATGCTGGCACAGCAGACTCGCCATCAGGCGTTCGGCCAGGGCGCGCTTGCCGATCCCGGCCGGGCCATGCAGCAGGTAGGCATGGGCGTGTTGCGTACGGCCGGCGAACTGCTGCCAGAGGCTGTCCTGCCACGGATAGGCTTCAGCCACGGGCCAACTCCAGAAGGCGCGGCAACAAGCCATCCAGCGACTGCTGAACCTGGGCCAGCGGCTGCGCGGCGTCGATCAACACATAGCGCGCTGGCTCGGCTTCAGCGCGCTTGAGAAACGCACTGCGCACGGCATCGAAAAAGGTCCGGCCTTCGAGTTCGAATCGATCCAGGCGTCCGCGGGCACTGGCGCGGGCCATCCCCACCTCCACCGGCAGATCGAAAATCAGTGTCAGACCCGGGCGCAGATCGCCCTGGACGAAGGACTCCAGCGAGGCGATGCGCTCCAGAGACAGGCCGCGACCGCCTCCCTGATAGGCGTAGGTCGAGTCTGTGAACCTGTCGCACAAAACCACAGCGCCACGGGCCAACGCCGGGCGAATCACCTCGGACAGATGCTGGGCGCGAGCGGCGAACACCAGCAACAGTTCGGTGTCCGGATTCATCACCTCATCGACCGGTGCCAGCAGCACTTCACGGATGCGCTCGGCCAGTGGCGTGCCACCGGGTTCGCGGGTCAGCACGACCTCGATGCCGGCAGCGCGCAGGCGCTCGGCCAGGTATTCGCGATTGGTGCTCTTGCCGGCGCCTTCCGGGCCTTCCAGCGTAATAAACAAGCCAGTCACAGGCAGTCCTTAGTCAGAGTCATTGCGAGCCTTGCGGTGCGGTGGTTTCCGGCTCGGGAGCAGGCGCAGGTTCTTGTGGCGGAACCTGCGGCAGCGCTTCGGGCGCGGTATCGGGCGAGGCGGCGGGGATCGGTGCCTGCTCCTGCCCGGCACCGGATTCGGCCGGCGGAGATTCAGGCGCATGGGATTCCAAGGCCTGGGTCTGTCCGGCCGGAGCTGGCGCAGTCTCGGTGCCGTTGATCGGCGCGGGGCTTGAGCGATAGTCCGCGCGACGCTTGAGCTGGAACTCGCGCACGGCGTTGTTGTGGGCATCAAGATCGTCGGAGAACACATGACTGCCATCGCCGCGCGCCACGAAATACAGGCTGTTGCCCGCCACGGGATTGAGCGCCGCATGGATCGCTTCGCGGCCGACCATCGCAATCGGCGTCGGCGGCAGGCCGGCGATCACATAGGTGTTGTACGGCGTCGGCTCCTTGAGGTGCGCGCGAGTCAACTTGCCACTGTACCGGTCGCCCAGGCCATAGATCACCGTCGGATCGGTCTGCAGCAGCATGCCCATCGCCATGCGCCGCACGAAGACGCCGGCAATCTGCCCGCGCTCCTGTGGCACACCGGTTTCCTTCTCCACCAGCGAGGCCATGATCAGGGCTTGATAGGGTTCGGTGTAGGGCACGTCCGCAGAGCGCTGGTTCCACTCTTTGGCCAGCACTTCGTCGAGGCGGTCATAGGCGGTCTTCAGCAGCTCGACGTCGGTCATGCCGCGCACGAAGCGGTAGGTGTCCGGGAAGAAACGCCCTTCAGGGAAAATCCCGGCATGCCCGAGCTTGTCCATGACCTGAGTGTCGCTCAGAGAGTCGAGGGTGTGCTCCAGCTTCTCTTCCTTGGCCAGGGCTGCGCGGACCTGACGGAAGTTCCAGCCTTCGACCAGGGTCACGCTGTACTGAACCATCTCCCCGCGTTTCCACAGGTCGATCAACCCTTCCATCGTCATGCCCGGCACCATGCGGTATTCGCCGCTGTGCAGAGGTTGCTTGGGCAGATTGAAGCGCCAGTAAACGCGCAGCCAGAACGCGTCCTTGATCAGGCCGTCGGCTTCGAGTCGCAGGAGGGTGCGATTGGGGGTGGTGCCCTTGGGCACGTCCAGCAGTTCTTCCTGAGTGATATTCAGCGGCTGCACCAGCGCCGAATGAATTTTCCAGGCCGAAGCGCCCAACATCAGCCCCGCCAGAACCAGTCCGGTTTCCAGCAGAAGCAAGAATTTACGTCTCACGTATCAAACATCCAGTAGCGCGTGGGCAATGGTTTGGAGTTTACGGGTGAGCGGCCCAACCGGCCAGTGACAGTCGGCATAGGCATGCACCGGCCAAACGCCATACACGCTGTTGCAGACAAAGACTTCATCGGCGTCCTGCAGCTGCTCCAGCGTGATATCGGTGATTTGCGTGGCAATGCCCAAGGACTCGGCCTGGGACAACAGTTCGGCACGCATCACCCCTTCCACGCCGCAGCGACTCAGATCCGCGGTGATCAGCACACCGTCACGCACCAGGAACAGATTGCTGAACACGCCTTCGATCACGCGAGCGTCCTGATCGAGCATCAAGCCTTCGGCATGTTCGCTGTCCCGCCATTCGGCGCGAGCCATCACCTGCTCGAGACGGTTCAAGTGCTTGAGCCCGGCGAGCAGCGGCTGAAGGGAAAGTCGTGTGGTGCACGGGAACAGGCGAATGCCCTGTTCGGCATGGGAATCGGGGTAAGCCGCGGGAGGGTTGCCCGACAGAATACGGCGGGCCGGGGTCGACGGATCGAAAGCGTAACCGCGCAGGCTGTCGCCGCGGGTCACGATCAGCTTGAGCACACCTTCGTTGAGTTGTTCGGCATAGGTCACCAGTTCGGTGACCACGGCCTCATGATCCAGGTTGATCGCCAGGCGATGGCAACCCCTGGCCAGTCGCACCAGATGGCGATCCAGCATGACCGGAAAGCCATCGCGCACGGCGATGGTCTCGAACAGACCATCGCCATACGCCAGGCCGCGATCCTTCAGCGACAGTGCGTCAGCCGGCTGACCGTCGACCCAGGTTTCCATCAACCCGCGAACCGACGGAACACCAGCGAGCCGTTGGTGCCGCCAAAACCGAAGGAGTTGGACAGAACCACATCGATATCCATGTTGCGCGCGGTGTGCGGCACGAAATCGAGATCGCAGCCTTCGTCCGGCTCATCGAGGTTGATGGTCGGTGGCGCCACCTGGCTGTTGATCGCCAGCACGCTGAAGATCGCCTCGACCGCGCCCGCCGCACCCAGCAGGTGACCGGTCATGGACTTGGTGGAGCTGACCGCCAGCTTGTAGGCGTGATCGCCGAACACGGTCTTGATGGCCTGGGCTTCGGCGAGGTCGCCGGCCGGCGTCGAGGTGCCGTGGGCGTTGATGTAGTTCACCTGGTCGGCGTTGACCTTCGCGTCGCGCAGGGCGTTGGTGATGCAACGGGCAGCACCGGCGCCATCGGCTGGCGGCGAAGTCATGTGATAGGCGTCGCCACTGGTGCCGAAACCGATCAGCTCGGCATAGATGGTCGCGCCACGGGCCTTGGCGTGTTCCAGCTCTTCCAGAACCAGGGCACCGGCGCCATCGGACAGAACGAAGCCGTCACGGCCCTTGTCCCATGGACGGCTGGCACGGGTCGGCTCGTCGTTGCGGGTCGACAGTGCGCGGGAGGCACCAAAGCCGCCCATGCCCAGGCCACAGGCGGCCATTTCGGCGCCGCCGGCGATCATCACGTCGGCTTCGTCGTACATGATATTGCGAGCGGCCATGCCGATGCAGTGCGTACCGGTGGTACACGCAGTGGCGATGGCGTAGTTAGGCCCCTGTACACCCAGGTGGATCGACAGGAAGCCGGAAATCATATTGATGATCGAGCCTGGTACGAAGAACGGAGAAATCCGTCGCGGACCGGTCTCGTGCAGCGTGCGGCTGGTTTCTTCGATATTGGTCAGACCGCCAATACCCGAACCCATGGCCACGCCAATGCGCTCGCGGTTGGCGTCGGTGACTTCCAGACCGGCGTTGCGTACTGCCTGGAAGCCTGCGGCCAGACCGTACTGAATGAACAGGTCAAGTTTGCGAGCTTCCTTGACCGACAGGTATTCCTCGACATTGAAGCCCTTTACCGAACCGCCAAAGCGGGTGGAATAGGCAGAAAGGTCGGTGTGTTCGATCAGACCAATGCCACTGCGGCCAGCCAGAATGCCCTGCCAGCTGCTTGGCACATCCGTGCCCAGTGGCGACAACATACCCATACCGGTGACTACGACGCGTCTACGCGACACAGCACTCTCCTTTTTTCAAATGACGACTTTGGATCAGGCCTAAAGAAAAAACCGCACGCCGTGATAGCAGTGCGGTTTTTCCATGACAGCGAGCAACGATTACAAACTATTAACCCTGGTGGGAGTTAACGTAGTCGATTGCAGCTTGTACGGTAGTGATCTTCTCGGCTTCTTCGTCAGGGATTTCGGTCTCGAATTCCTCTTCCAGAGCCATCACCAGCTCAACGGTGTCAAGGGAGTCGGCACCCAGGTCTTCAACGAAGGAAGCGGTGTTGACCACTTCTTCTTCTTTAACGCCCAGTTGCTCGGCAACGATTTTCTTGACGCGCTCTTCGATGGTGCTCATACCTTGTTTTCACTCCTAATGGACAAATTCAGGCAGCTGGCCAGTGGGCAAGTGTATAGAAAGACTTTTCAGCTTTTCAACCGAAAGCTTTGCTCCGCAAACCCGGTGACCCTCTGCCTATAAATAGATTGCAGCTTTATAACGGATTTTAGACAGCTCGTATGACATTTTTTTGAAGCAATCCGTCACATTTAACCTACATGTACATCCCGCCGTTCACCGGGATTGTAGCCCCAGTCACGTAAGCCGCACCGTCGGATGCAAGAAAAGCGACCACAGACGCGATCTCTTGAGCTTGCCCCAGACGACCCAGCGGAATTTGCGTCTGCAAGGCTTCACGCTGTGCCTCGGGCAGTTCGCGGGTCATATCGGTGTCGATGAACCCTGGGGTCACCGAGTTTACCGTAATCGAACGCGAACCGACTTCACGCGCCATGGCGCGGCTGAAACCTTCCAGACCGGCCTTGGCGGCGGCATAGTTTACTTGGCCTGCGTTGCCCATGGCACCCACTACCGAGCCAATACTGATAATTCGGCCCCAGCGCGCCTTGGTCATGCCGCGCAGAACGCCCTTGGACAGGCGATATAGACTGTTCAGGTTGGTATCGATCACGTCGTACCACTCGTCGTCTTTCATGCGCATCATCAGGTTATCGCGGGTGATACCGGCGTTATTGACCAGAATCGCCGGCGCACCGAACTGCTCCTGGATGCTCGCCAGCACCGCGGCAACGGACTCGTCGCTGGTGACGTTGAGCTCAAGGCCGGTGCCCTGGATGCCGTTTTCCTTCAGGGTCGCAGCGATACGCTCGGCACCCGATGCGGAGGTCGCGGTGCCGACCACGATGGCACCCTGACGACCCAGTTCCAGGGCGATAGCCTGACCAATGCCGCGGCTCGCACCGGTAACCAGTGCAACTTTACCTTGCAGACTCATGCAAGCTTCTCCTGATTCAGGCCAACGCTGCACGGGCGGCAGCGAAAGCGTCTGGGGTATTGAGGTTGGAAGTCGATACGCCTTCGGCGCAGCGTTTGTTCAGACCGGCCAGCACTTTGCCAGGACCGCACTCGACCAGATTGGTCGCGCCTTTTGCTGCCAGGGTCTGGACCGATTCGACCCAGCGCACTGGCTTGTAGAGCTGCTCGAGCAGATCACGCTTGAGGGTTTCCAGATCGGCAGGCACGGCGGCGCTGACGTTCTGCACCACAGGAATCTGCGGCGCCTGCCAGTCGATCGCGGCAACCGACTCGGCGAAACGCTCGGCCGCAGGACGCATCAGCTCGCAATGGGATGGCACGCTGACCGGCAACGGCATGGCGCGCTTGGCACCACGGGCCTTGCAGCCTTCGATGGCGCGCTCGACCGCAGCCTTGGCACCGGCGATAACCACCTGGCCCGGGGAGTTGAAGTTGACGGCGCTGACCACTTCGCCTTGCGCCGCTTCGGCACAGGCAGCCAGCACATCGGCATCTTCCAGGCCGAGGATCGCGGCCATGGCGCCCTGCCCGGCCGGCACGGCCTCTTGCATCAGCTTGCCGCGGGTTTCGACCAGCTTCACCGCGTCGCCCAGGCTCAGACTGCCTGCCGCGACCAGCGCGCTGTATTCACCCAGGCTGTGACCGGCAACATAAGCCGGGCGCTCGCCGCCTTGCGCCAGCCACAGGCGCCACAGGGCGATCGAGGCGGTCAGGATGGCCGGCTGGGTTTTATCGGTTTGATTGAGTTGCTCTTCCGGCCCCTGCTGGGTCAGTGCCCACAGGTCATAACCCAGAGCATCGGAAGCTTCTTTGAATGTTTCGAGGACAACCGGATGTTCCGCGCCCAATTCGGCCAGCATGCCGAGGGACTGCGAACCCTGTCCTGGAAAGACGAATGCGAGAGAAGCAGACATGTAACAAGCCCCTAATGATCTTATCGTCGGAGAATTGGTGTCCCGCTATTTGGGGGACGCAAGAAACTGACAGTTGGATGGCCCGATGAACCGGCCGGTCACATTTAAGCATTGTCCGACGAAAACGCCTAAAGCAACAAATCCTCCAGACGGCCGTGTATACGCTCGGGCAGGTTTTCCTGGATCTCGATCAAGGCCCGGGAAATCGCACTCTGAAAACCCTGAACCCCGGCAGAACCGTGACTTTTCACGACAATCCCCTGCAAGCCGAGGAAGCTCGCGCCGTTGTGCCGCGCAGGCGCCAGATCCGCCTTCAGACGCTTCATCAACGGCAAGGCCAACGCGCCCACCAGGCGCGACGGCAGGCTCTGCTTGAACAACGCCTCGATGCGCCCGCCAATCATGGTGGCCAGGCCCTCGCTGGATTTGAGCAAAATGTTGCCGACAAAGCCGTCACAGACCACCACATCCGCCTCGCCACGGTACAAGCCGTCGCCTTCAACAAAACCGATGTAATTGATGCCACGGGCACTTTGCAACAATGTTGCAGCCAGCTTGACCTGCTGGTTTCCTTTTATGTCCTCGGTGCCGATGTTCAGCAGCGCGACACGGGGGCGCACGATACCCAGGGTTTCGGCGGCCACCGAACCCATGACCGCAAACTGCAGCAGGTGCTCGGCACTGCAATCGACGTTGGCGCCCAGATCGAGCAACTGGCAGTAACCGGTCTGCGTGGGAATCGCCGCGACCATGGCCGGCCGGTCGATGCCCGGTAGCGTCTTGAGCACGAACCGCGACAACGCCATCAACGCCCCGGTATTGCCGGCACTGACACAGGCCTGGACCTTGCCATCGCGCAACAGCTCCAGCGCCACGCGCATCGACGAATCAGGCTTGGCGCGCAGAGCCTGGGCAGGCTTTTCGCTCATGGTGATGACTTCGGACGCCGGCGTAATCGTCAGGCGCGCGCGATCCGCAGCCGATTGGCCAGCGATCAATTCTTCAAGGAGGGAGGGTTGACCGACGAGGGTCAGGTGCAGCGAGGGAGTAGCAGACAGGCTGGCAAGGCTGGCCTGGACAATGCTGCGGGGACCGAAGTCCCCGCCCATTGCGTCAATCGCGATGACTTGAGCGGACAAGTGATTACTCGTCAGCGCCCTTGTCGATCACTTTACGACCACGGTATACGCCTTCTGGCGATACGTGGTGACGCAGGTGAACTTCACCGGTGGTTTTTTCTACAGACAGGGTGCTAGCCTCGAGAGCGTCGTGCGAACGGCGCATGTCACGGGCAGAGCGGGATTTTTTGTTCTGCTGAACAGCCATAATTGATTAACTCCTAAACGTTTGGGTCACGCTTTAACTGCGCCAATACACTGAACGGGTTGGACCGCGTTACCTCGTCCTCGCTCGGTTCGGGTTCATCTGCTCCCGCCGGCTGCTGGCATTCTTCCGGATGATGAGCAGGCACAATGGGCAAGGCGAGCAGAAGCTCTTCCTCGATCAGTGACTGCAGATCCAAAGGATCTTCGCCCAGTTCCAGCACGTCATAACCTTTCGGTAACGACTGGGTATTCGCACCCTCCTTCACCACAGCGTAACTGCATTCGCTATGGATCGGCAGGGTGACCAGCTCAAGACAACGCTGGCAAACCATTTTGACTTCGGTGTCGATAAAGCTGTGGATCACCACAGATTTACGTTCATCTCGCTCAAAAACGAGTTTGGCCTGCACCGTACCGACATTGTCGGAAAGCGGGTCGCAGAGTCTCTCCAAATCGGCCAGCAGCAGTTCACCTTGAAGGGTGGTGCCACGATCAGCCAATTTGCGCGGGTCAACGTGAGGTGGAATCGGGTCATTCAACATAGGCGCAGCATTATAGGGATGCCCCCGCCCATGTCAAAGGAAATTCAGCCCTGTGCGCCACCTGCAACCCTCGCTAGAATCCACAACCTGCCTTCCGGAGATGCACATGCTGCCTTTATTACTCGCTTCCAGCTCGGTATATCGCCGGGAATTGCTGGCTCGCCTGCGCCTGCCGTTCACTTGCAGCTCGCCGGATATCGACGAAAGCCATCGTCCGGGCGAACGTGCCGTTGATCTGGTCATGCGCCTGGCCGAGGAAAAAGCCCGGGCGCTAGCCGGCAGCCATGGCGCTCATCTGGTCATCGGCTCCGACCAGGTCGCGGTGCTCGGCGAGCGGATCATCGGCAAGCCCCACACCTTCGAAAAGGCCCGGGAACAACTGCTGGCCGCCAGCGGCAAGAGCGTGACCTTCCTGACCGGCCTGGCCCTGCTCAACACGCAAACCGGTGCATGCCAGGTCGATTGCGTACCTTTCACCGTGCACATGCGCGAACTCGATGAGGCACGCATCGAACGTTACCTGCGTAGCGAGCAACCCTACGACTGCGCCGGCAGCTTCAAGGCTGAAGGCCTGGGGGTGAGCCTGTTTCAAAGCACCGAAGGCCCGGATGCCACCAGCCTGGTGGGACTGCCGTTGATTCGTCTGGTCGATATGCTGCTCAACGAAGGTGTGCAAATCCCGTAAAGCAAAAGATCGCAGCCTTCGGCAGCTCCTGCAAAAGGCATTGCCGATGATTGCGATCTTTTTGATGTCAAAGCCGGGTCAGCGAATAGAGGGACCGTTGAACCCCATCCACATCGCCAAATGCTCAGCCACGCTGGCGCCAAGCTTTTTCGAGAAGCGATCGAACGGAGATTCCTGAACGGTGAAATCCACCAGCTCCTTCTCGCCGATCACATCCCGGGCAACCGAGCTGGCATTGCCCAGACCATCGATCAACCCCAACGGCAGCGCCTGCTCGCCGGACCAGACCAGACCGGAGAACAGTTCCGGATGCTCCTTGTCCTTCAGGCGATCGCCACGCCCCTGCTTGACGCTGTTGATGAACTGCTTGTGCGTGGTGTCGAGCACACCCTGCCAGAACGCGGTCTCTTCAGGCTTCTGCGGCTGGAAGGGATCGAGAAAGGATTTGTGCTCGCCGGAGGTGTAGGTGCGGCGCTCGACACCCAGCTTCTCCATGGTGCCGACAAAACCGTAACCGGCAGCGGTGACACCGATGGAACCCACCAGGCTCGCCTTGTCGGCGTAAATCTGGTCGGCGGCACTGGCGATGTAGTAGGCGCCGGAAGCCCCCAGATCGGAAATCACCGCATACAGCTTGGTCTCAGGGTGCAGACCGCGCAGACGGCGAATCTCGTCATAGACGTAACCGGACTGCACCGGACTGCCGCCCGGGCTGTTGATACGCAGGATGACACCCTTGACCTTGTCGTCCTCGAAGGCGGCACGCAGGCTGCCGACGATGTTGTCAGCGCTGGCCGGCTCCTTGTCGGCGATCATGCCGGTCACGTCGATCAGGGCCGTGTAGTGGCCGCTGCGGGTAGCCGCTTTCTCCACATCCATCAGGGGCGTGAACAAGGCCAGCGCAACAAACAGGTACACAAAGGTCAACAGCTTGAAGAAAATCCCCCAACGACGGGACCGACGCTGTTCCTGCACACCCGCCAGCAGCGTCTTCTCCAACAGCTTCCAGCTTTTTTCGTCACCGCTCTCTGCGCTCGACTTCTCGGGCGCCTTCCATTCGTCGGCCATGCCATCTACCCCAGCAAAAACGTATTAAGCCTGCTGATTCAGCCAGGCATGCAATTGCGAAAAACGATCGATAGCCAATCGCGGCTCGAACACCTTCAGCGCCTCGATCGACTGAGCCCCGTAGCTGACAGCTACCGAATCCATGCCGGCATTGCGCGCCATCTGCAGGTCGAAGGACGAGTCACCAACCATCAGCGCCTCTTCCGGGCGGACTTCGCAGTGCGCCAGGATCTGCTCGAGCATCAGTGGATGGGGCTTGCTGGCGGTTTCGTCGGCGGCACGGGTGATGTCGAAGTAATCTTCCCAACCGTGAGACTTCAGCACCCGATCCAGCCCGCGACGGGCCTTGCCGGTCGCGACCGCCAGATGGTAACCCTCGGCCCGAAAGGCCTCCATCGACTCGACCACACCCTCGAACAACGGCGAAGGCACAGCTTCGGACGCGATGTAGTGATCCGCGTAATGCTGACGAAAAGCCACCAGCTCATCATCACCGATTTCGGGATACAGGGTGCGAATTGCCTCGGGCAACCCCAGACCGATGATGCCCTTGACCGCAAAGTCATCGCACAGCGCAAAACCCGAACGTTCGGAGGCAACGTGCATCGCCTCGACAATCCGACCAATGGAATCGGCCAACGTGCCGTCCCAATCGAATATCAACAGTTTGTAATCAGATTGGCGCACTCAGACGCTCCACGGTTTGGGCCCACATTTCATCCACCGGAGCCTGCAGCTTCAGTTCGCCGCCATCGGGCAGCGGCACGGTCAGCATGTAGGCGTGCAGGAACAGGCGCTTGCCGCCCAGATCGCGAATTTCCCTGGTAAAGTCATCATCGCCGTACTTGCTGTCGCCGGCGATGCAGTGCCCGGCGTGCAGGGTGTGCACGCGAATCTGGTGAGTCCGGCCAGTGACAGGCTTGGCCTCGACCATGGTGGCGAACTCACCGAAGCGGCGCAGCACCTTGAATACGGTCAGCGCTTCCTTGCCCTCGTCGTTGACTTCGACCATGCGCTCGCCCGAACGCAGGTTGCTCTTGAGCAAAGGCGCGCGAACCTGCTTGATCGAGCTTGCCCAGTTGCCGCGAACCAGCGCCATGTAGCGCTTGTCTACGCCGTCACCGCGCAGTTGTTCGTGCAGGTGGCGCAACATGCTGCGCTTCTTGGCGATCATCAGCAGGCCGGAAGTGTCCCGGTCCAGACGGTGGACCAGCTCCAGCTCCTTGGCCTCGGGACGCAACTGACGAAAGGCTTCGATCACGCCGAAGTTCAGGCCGCTGCCGCCGTGGACCGCGATCCCGGCAGGCTTGTTGATCACGATGAGAGCCTTGTCTTCGTAGACAATCGAGGCTTCCAGGCGCTGCAGCAGCCCCTGGGCCACCGGCACCGGCTCGTCACGTTCAGGCACGCGAACCGGCGGCACGCGCACGATGTCGCCGGCCTGCAGCTTGTATTCGGGCTTGATCCGGCCCTTGTTCACCCGCACTTCGCCTTTGCGCAAAATGCGATAGATCAAGGTCTTGGGCACGCCTTTGAGCCGGGCAAGAAGGAAGTTATCGATACGCTGGCCGGCATATTCCGGCGAGACCTCAAGCATTTGCACGCCTGGAGTCGGAGGGGTAGTAGTCGTCATGGCGCGGATGATATCAATTTTTTATGGAATTGAAGCACTTAATCATTGCTGCTATAGTCGCGAACGCCGCCAAAAGCGGCCTGGACAGCGGACCTACGGTCAAAAACCGGCCCTGACCAACGCAATTCACCAGGACGCGAGGCCGTCCTACGGGGCTTTCGCTACGTAACGGTGGAGTTTGCAGGTGTAACGAGCGCAGGTGACATGAGGCCTGAATCACGCCGCGAAGCAGAGTTCCCACTCGCCACGCGAGCCATATTCACGGCCAGTTCACAAAGTGCAGTCAGCTGCAGATGACCCCGAGCGACCGCCTCGGAAACTACGCCTAATTAGCCATGATGCGTGACCTCCCCTTTCGGAGCTCACGGTAAATGCCAACCCGCTGCGGATTCTGCGCGCGGCAGCACCCGAATTATCAGGGATACGTGTAGGGTGGAGATGCACAACCGCTGGACTGTGTAGCAGTAGGCTTTATCAAGACGCTTCATCTCGTCCACAGCCGCCGGTTGATTCCTCCTCCTGACTGAGTGCTTAAGTAGCCACAGCAAGCAGGACGCGTACGTCGCGACAAAGGCCCACATTGGCCGGACATCGCTGGACACGGGAATGGCCAACCACTCCCGACGCACCTGACACCGACCGTGAGAAGTCGTGTGTGCCGAACGCCGTTTCCGGCAGCCCGGAAACCGACGGTACTACATGAAAAGAATGCTGATTAACGCAACTCAACCCGAAGAGTTGCGTGTTGCACTGGTAGACGGCCAGCGCCTCTACGACCTGGACATCGAGTCCGGTGCACGCGAGCAGAAGAAAGCCAACATCTATAAAGGCCGGATCACTCGCATCGAGCCAAGCCTTGAAGCCGCCTTTGTCGATTTCGGCTCCGAGCGTCACGGCTTCCTGCCTCTCAAGGAAATCTCCCGCGAATACTTCAAGAAAGCCCCCGAAGGCCGCGTCAACATCAAGGACGTCCTGAGCGAAGGCCAGGAAGTCATCGTTCAGGTGGAAAAAGAAGAACGTGGCAACAAGGGTGCCGCCCTGACCACCTTCATCAGCCTGGCCGGTCGTTATCTGGTCCTGATGCCGAACAACCCGCGTGCCGGCGGCATCTCCCGTCGCATCGAAGGCGAAGAGCGCAACGAACTGCGTGAAGCCCTGAACGGCCTGGTTGCCCCGGCCGACATGGGTCTGATCGTGCGCACTGCAGGCCTGGGCCGCAGCAGCGAAGAAATGCAGTGGGACCTCGACTACCTGCTGCAACTCTGGACCGCCATCAAGGAAGCGTCCCTGGATCGCGCCGCGCCATTCCTGATCTACCAGGAAAGCAACGTGATCATCCGCGCCATCCGCGATTACCTGCGCCAGGACATCGGCGAAGTGCTGATCGACAGCGTTGAAGCCCAGGACGAAGCCCTGACCTTCATCCGCCAGGTGATGCCACAGTACGCCAGCAAGATCAAGCTGTACGAAGACAGCGTTCCGCTGTTCAACCGTTTCCAGATCGAAAGCCAGATCGAAACCGCCTTCCAGCGCGTCGTCGAACTGCCTTCCGGCGGCTCCATCGTCATCGACCCGACCGAAGCCCTGGTGTCCATCGACATCAACTCGGCGCGCGCCACCAAAGGCAGCGATATCGAAGAGACCGCACTGCAGACCAACCTTGAAGCCGCCGAAGAAATCGCCCGTCAGTTGCGCCTGCGCGACATCGGCGGCCTGATCGTCATCGACTTCATCGACATGACCCCTGCCAAGAACCAGCGCGCCGTGGAAGAAAAAGTCCGCGAATGCCTGGAAGCCGACCGCGCTCGCGTGCAAGTCGGTCGCATCTCGCGCTTCGGCCTGCTGGAAATGTCCCGTCAGCGCCTGCGCCCATCCCTGGGTGAAAGCAGCGGCATCGTCTGCCCACGCTGCAGCGGCACCGGCATCATCCGTGACGTCGAATCGCTGTCGCTGGCCATCCTGCGTCTGATCGAAGAAGAAGCCCTGAAAGATCGCACCGCCGAAGTGCGTGCCCAGGTGCCGATCCCGGTCGCCGCGTTCCTGCTCAACGAAAAACGCAACTCGATCACCAAGATCGAACTGCGCACCCGCGCCCGCATCGTCATCCTGCCGAACGATCACCTCGAAACCCCGCATTTCGAAGTTCAGCGCTTGCGCGATGACAACCCGGAAGCCGCCACCAACCAGTCCAGCTACGAAATCGCCGCTGCCGCTGCCGAAGTGGAAGAAGTCCAGGCATCCGCCGCGACCCGCACCCTGGTTCGCCAGGAAGCCGCGGTCAAGACCGCTCCAGCCCGCGCCAACGCTCCGGTTCCGACCGAAGTCGCCGCTCCGGTTGCAGCTCCAGTGGTCGCCGCGCCTGAGCCAAGCCTGTTCAAAGGCCTGGTGAAGTCGCTGGTCAGCCTGTTCGCCACCAAGGAAGAGCCCGCCGCGCCGGTCGTGGTTGAAAAGCCGGTTGTCGAGCGCCCTGCCCGTAACGAAGAGCGTCGCAACGGTCGCCAGCAGAGCCGCAACCGTAACGGTCGCCGCGATGAAGAGCGCAAGCCTCGCGAAGAACGTGCACCGCGTGAAGAGCGCGCACCACGTGAACCACGCGAAGAGCGTCAAGCGCGCGAAGCCCGTGAGGAAAGTCCAGCGGTAGCTCGCGAAGAGCGCGCGCCACGCGCACCGCGTGAAGAACGTGCACCGCGCGCTCCACGTGAAGATCGCAAGCCACGTGGCGAGCGTGAAGAACGTGTACGCGAACTGCGTGAGCCCCTGGATGCCGCTCCGGCAGCCGCTGCTACCGCAGAAGAGCGTCCAGCCCGTCCACCACGCGAAGAGCGCGCTCCACGCCCACCGCGTGAAGAGCGTCAACCGCGTGCCGAGCAAGCCGCTGCCGCCGCTGCCGAAGAAGAGCTGCCAACCAACGAAGAGCAACTGCAGGAAGAAGGTCAGGAAGGCGCCGAAGGCGATCGTCCACGCCGTCGCTCCCGTGGCCAGCGTCGTCGCAGCAACCGTCGTGAGCGTCAGCGCGATGCCAACGGCAACGTGATCGAAGGTTCGGAAGAATCCGAATCCGGCGAAGCCACCGCGACCAGCGAAGCGCCAAGCACCGCCGATCTGGCTGCCGGCCTGGCTGTAACCGCCGCAGTTGCCAGCTCGGTGATCAGCGCTCCGGCCGAAGCACAAGCCAACCAGCAAGCCGAACGCGCCACTGCCGCCACCCTGGAAACTGCTCCAGTCGAAGCGCCAGTCGTTGAGGCTCCAGCTGTTGAAGCCCCCGTTGTCGAAGCGACCACCCCGGTGGAAGTGACAGCATCGCCGGAAGTCGAGCTGGCACCAGCGCCAGAGGCTCAGCCAGTGGTTGAAGCCGCTGCCGAGCCGACCGTCGTTGCCGAAGCGCCAGTCGTGGCCGCAGAGCCTGTGGTCGAAACCGTGACTGAAACCGTCCGTGAAGTTCGCGAAGAGCAAACCGCGTTCAACTGGGTCGCCGAGCCAGCCGTTGTCGAAGCTCCTGCTCCGGCCGTCGAGGCCGAAGTGGCTGAAGCGATGGTCTCTGAGCCAGTGGTTGCTGCCGCAGAGCCAGCTCCGGTAGTTGAAGCACCGGTGGTTGTTGAAGCACCTGCCCCAATGGTCGAAGCGGCTCCTGTCAGCGCCCTGACCCCAAGCGGCCGCGCACCGAACGACCCGCGCGAAGTGCGTCGTCGCAAGCGTGAAGAAGAGCGTCTGCAGAAGGAAGCCGAACTGGCTGCCGCTGCTGCTCAGGCTGAACCGGTTGTCGCAGAACCCGTTGCCGAAGTCGTCGAGGCAGCCCCTGCCCCGGCTGCGGAAGTGGCTGCCGAGCCAGCTGAGTCGGTGATCCACGAAGCACCACGCTCCGTTCAGGAAGCCGTAGAGCAACACGAACAGGCCCAGGAAAAAGAACACGAGACCAAACCTCTCGTCTGATTCCTGAAGCCGTAAAAAAGCCCCGCCTGGTGATGCCAGGCGGGGCTTTTTCATGCCTGCGATAAACTTTGGACCGCGTTATCGTTCTTCGCGGGCAAGCCTTGCTCCTACGGGTTTTGTGTCGTCCACAGGAATGGATCCTGTAGAGAGCGAGGCTTGCCCGCGAGTGCAATCTATCGGTTAAACGTTAAAGCCTCAGGCACATCCACATCCCACAACACCCCGGGATCGTCCACCGCCACCTCGACCACCTTGGCCGACGCAAACAACGGCTTGGCCCCACGATCTCCCGACAACCCCATCAATCCCGGCCCGAACGTACGCCCGAACCCCACGGGATGCCCATATTCGCCATCGATCACCGGAACACTGATCCCGTCATTGGCAATCCCCGACAACACCTGCTGTACCGTCGACGGCAGGATGAACGGCATATCTCCCAACACGATCAACCAGCCGTCCAGCTGCGAACAGGCCGCAACTCCGGCCGAGATGCTGTCGCCCATACCGGTCGATTCGATCAATACGATCTCGAAACCATAGGCCTGGGCCATGCGGATCACCTGCGGGCGATCTTCGGTGGTTACCAGCACGCGCCTGCTCAGTTCAGCCGGCAAACTCACCAGCACCTGCTCGATCACCGAACGAACCGCGCCGTCACGTCCTGTGCAGTCCGCCAGCAACTTGTCCTTGTCTGCACCCGCCACTTGCCTGAACCGACTGCCCTGCCCCGCCGCCAACACGATGACGCCGACCGACTCACTCATACACTCTCCCGCAAAGGCTTTTTCTGTTTCAGCTCGACGCCGTTCTTGATGGCCACGATTTCGGCCATCAGCGACAAGGCGATCTCCGCCGGGTTATGGCTACCGATGTGCAGGCCGATCGGGCCGTGCAGCCGCGCGATAGCCTGCGGCGACAACCCCAGCTTCAGCAGATTATCCCGGCGCTTCTGGCTGTTGACCCGCGAACCCAGCGCACCGACATAGAACGCCCTGGAGTCGAGCGCCGTCAGCAGGGCCATGTCATCCAGGCGCGGATCATGGGTCAGAGCGACGATGGCTGTGCGTTCGTCGGTCTGGATGTTCAGCACCGCCTCGTCCGGCATGCCCGAGACAAACCGGCCGTGCTGCTCTTCCCAGCCATAGACGAACTCGGTGCGTGGATCGCAGATCAGCACTTCGAAATCCAGCAATCGGGCCATTTCGGCGACGTAGCGGGACAATTGCCCCGCGCCGATCAGCAACAATCGCCAGCGCGGGCCGTAAATGGCCCGCAGTGTCCTTTCATCGAATGTCAGCACGTCCGACTTGCTGGCTGGCTGCAAAACCACCTCACCGGTCGCGATATCCAGCGAACGCGCGACGATCTGGTGGTCTTCACAACGCGCCAGCAATTCGGCGACCCAGGCCGGCTCGCCGACGCGTTCTTCGGTCAGGCGCAAGGTGCCGCCACAAGGCAATCCGAAACGGGCCGCCTCCTCGCGGGTCACGCCGTAGGTAATCAGCTGCACCGGCGGCCCGTCTGCCGGGATACGACCGTCATGCAACCGCGCAATCAGGTCATCCTCGACACAACCGCCGGACACCGAGCCGATCACCACACCATCTTCGCGCAACGCCAGCATGGCGCCAGGCGCCCGGGGCGCGGTGCCCCAGGTCTGGACCACGCTGTACAACACCACCCGCTGTCCGGCGCGGCGCCACTCCAGCACGCTGCGCAGGACATTCAGATCGGCACTGTCCATCAGGCGCTGGCCTTGTTCCAGCCGGAAAGCTGGTAACGAACCGGCAGATCGCGAATGCGCTTGCCGGTGGCGGCGAAGATCGCGTTGCACAGCGCTGGCGCGATCGGCGGCACGCCCGGTTCGCCGACACCGCCCAGCGGCACCTCACCCGGTGGCGTGACCAGATGCACGGCCACTTCCTTCGGCGCCAGGTTCATGCGCGCCACTTCGTACATATGGAAGTTGTCCTGCTGGACCTTGCCGTCCTTGAAGCTGATCTCGCCCAGCACCGCGTTGCCCAGGCCCATGACGCAGGCACCCTCGAACTGCGCGCGAATCCGCTCGGGATTGATCTGCGGGCCGCAATCGACGGCGATATCGGCCTTGTGCACGATCAGGGTGCCGTCGTCCTTGACCTCGACCTCGATCACCGCCGCCACATAGGTGACGAAGCTGTAATGCACCGCCAGGCCCAACCCGCGCCCCTTCGGCAGTTCACGCCCCCAGCCGGCAGCCTTGGCCGCGGTTTCCAGCACCGTGCGCAAACGTCCGGTATCGATCGGATAGCGCTCGGGAGACTCGCCGTAGTTCCACTCATCGCTCAAGGTGGTCGGATCGATCTTGCGGTCCGGGCCGAGCAGCTTGATCTGATACTTGAGCGGGTCTTCCTTGGCCTTGTGGGCCAACTCGTCGATGAAGCTCTGGACCGCAAAACCGTGGGGGATGTTCGACACAGAGCGATACCAGCCCACGCGGGTATGGACCGTTGCCTCAGGGTTTTCCAGGCGAATATTGGGGATTGCATAGGCCATGTTGGTGAAGCCCATGCCCAACTCGAACGCCGCCTCGTGATTCATGTTCGGCGCAAACAAGGCGGTGATGCTCGGCGCCACGGTGCGGTGCAACCAGCCGGAGGGCAGGCCGTCCTTGTTCAGGCTGGCTTCGAGACGCTCCACCGAGACGGTGTGGAAATACGAGCAGTGGATGTCGTCCTCACGACTCCATTGCACCCGCACCGCCTTGCCGGGGAATTCCTTGGCGAGGATTGCCGCTTCGATGATGAAGTCCGGCTTGGACTTGCGACCGAAACCACCGCCGAGCAAGGTGACGTTGAAGGTCACGTTGTCGAATGGCAGGCCAAGGCGTTCGCCTATCCGCTCGCGAGTGACCTGCGGCGCCTGGCTCGGCCCCCAGGCTTCGCAGACACCGTCCTTGTAACGGGCGATGCCGACCATCGGCTCCATCGGCGACTGCGACAGGTGCGGCAGGTAATAGGACGCTTCCAGCTTGCTGTCGGCGCTTTTCATGGCTTCTTCGATGTTGCCGGTATTGCGCACCACCTTGCCGGGTTTCTGCGAAGACGCTTCCAGTTCCTTGCGATAGGCAATCGAGTCGTAACTGGCGTTGGCACCGTCATCCCACTCGATTTTCAGCGCCTCGCGGCCCTTGAGCGCAGCCCAGGTGTTGTTCGCCACCACGGCAATGCCGCCCAGGGGTTGAAACTCCGAAGGCAGCGGTTTGCTCTCGATCTGAATCACCTTGACCACGCCCGGGACCTTCATCGCCGCCGAGCCGTCGAAGCTTTTCACCTTACCGCCATACACGGCTGGCCGGGCAATGACGGCGAACAGCATGCCGTCGAAATGCACATCGGCGCCGTAGACCGCGCGGCCGTTGACGATGTCTTCACCGTCAATGGCCTTGCTGCCTTCCTTGCCGATGTAGCGGAATTCCGAAGGCTGCTTGAGTTTCAGGCTGTCCCGCGCCGGAACCGCCAGGGCGCTGGCGGCGGTGGCCAGGGCGCCGTACTCCAGCTCGCGGCCGGAGGGTTTGTGGATCACCTTGTGCAGTTGCGCGTGGCATTCGCCTACCGGCACTTTCCACTGATCGGCAGCGGCCTGCTCCAGCATGGTCCGCGCGGCGGCACCGCAGCGGCGCATCGGTTCGAACCAGTGGCGCATGCTGCGCGAACCGTCGGTGTCCTGGTTGCCGTAGCGGGCTTCGTCGCCCGGCGCCTGGCGCACCTTGACCCGCGCCCAGTCGGCTTCCAGTTCATCGGCCACGACCATGGTCAGGCTGGTGCGCACGCCCTGGCCCATTTCCGAACGGTTGCAAACCACGGTCACCGTGCCATCAGTGGCGATGCTGACGTACACCTTCGGATCATCCACCCAGCCGTTGGGCATGCCGTCGGCGCCGAACTTCTTCTCTTTATCCTCGGCAAACACGTCCTGCCAGCCCCAACTCGCGGCGACCACCAGGGCACCCGTCGCTCCCACGCCCTTGAGGAAGCCGCGCCGGCTGAGGTTGCTCAGGGCGAAATCATTCGGTAACCGGCTCATGCCTTGGCCTCCTTCAGGTGAGTGGATGCCTGGCGGATGGCGGTCTTGATGCGGTTGTAGGTACCGCAACGGCAGATGTTGCCGACCATCGCCTCTTCGATCTGTTCGTCGCTGGGGTTCGGATTGGTCTTGAGCAATGCGGTGGCGGACATGATTTGCCCGCCCTGGCAGTAACCGCACTGGGCCACGGCCGTATCGAGCCAGGCTTGCTGCACGACTTTGCCTACCGGGTCTGCATGGAGGTTATCGATGGTGCTGACATTCTGGCCAACCACCGAGCCGATTGGCGTGATGCAGCTGCGCGCCGGAGCGCCTTCGATGTGGATGGTGCAGGCACCGCACAGGCCCATGCCGCAGCCGAATTTGGTGCCGTTGTAACCGGCCACGTCGCGGATCGCCCACAACAGGGGCATGTCCTCGGTGACATCGAGTTGATGGTCTTGACCATTGAGTTTCAGGGTAATCATGGGCACGCCCGCATAGGTTTGGTTTATGGGGTCGAGCAATCTGCCGCCGGCGTCCGGCGGTTGGCATAACTCAGATCGACTCAGGCTAATGAGGCTCTCTTATGCCGACGCAAGCGTCTGCACCGGGCCTTTGATGGAGTAAAGCATTGCATCGTTAGCTCGCTAAGTTAACCCAGCATTAACAAAAAAGCCCTGCTTAGGCAGGGCTTTTGGGTTGCAAGCTTCAAGCTACAAGCTTCAAGTAGAAGCAAAGCTGTAAAACTCGACATATCCAGATTGTAGCTCGCAGCTCGCAGCTTGAAGCTTGAAGCTTGCAGCTGCTTCTCTAATAACGATTCGGCTCCATTTCCAGATCGACTTGGAAACGTTCTGAAATGTCTTTCTGGATGCGCTGCGCCAGGTCGAGCAATTGCAGCCCGGTCGCGCTGCCGTAATTGACCAGCACCAGCGCCTGCAACTTGTGCACACCGGCATCCGCTTCGCGAAACCCTTTCCAGCCTGCCCGCTCGATCAACCAACCGGCGGCCAGTTTCACCTGCCCGTCAGGTTGCGCGTAGGCCACCAGATCCGGGTATTGGCCCTTGAGCGTTGCCGCCAGCTGCGCTGAAACCAAAGGGTTCTTGAAGAAGCTGCCGGCATTACCGAGTACCGCAGGGTCAGGGAGCTTTTCGTTGCGAATGCTGCAAATGGCCTGGCTGACATCGCTGGCGGTCGGATGCTCGATTCCCTGCTCGGTCAGGCGCTGGCGCACCGGACCGTACTCCAGGTGCAAGTGCGCCTTGCGATCGAGGATGAAACGTACCCGCAGAATCAACCAGCGGCCCGGCTCCTGCTTGAACAGGCTGTCACGGTAGGCGAAGTTGCACTCATCGAGGTTGAACTCGCGCAGTTCGCCGCTCTGTCGATCGAGAGCGGTGAGGCCGGCGAACACATCCTTGATCTCGACCCCATAAGCGCCGATGTTCTGCATCGGTGCCGCGCCGACAGTGCCTGGGATCAGGCTGAGGTTTTCAAGGCCCGACAAGCCTTGCAGCAGAGTGTGTTGCACGAACGGATGCCACGGCTCGCCCGCCTCGGCCTCGATCAGCACTTTGCTGCCATCGTCGCTCAGCACACGAATCCCGCGGCTGGCCATGCGCAGCACCAGCGCCTGGATATCGGCGGTCAGCAGCAAATTGCTGCCACCGCCAATCACCAGCAACGGCACGTCGTGGGACTGTGCGTAAGCCAGGGCTTCGCGCACATCGGCATCGCTGTGGGCTTCGGCGAACAGGCGGGCCTGAACGTCCACGCCGAAGCTGTTGTACGGCTTTAGCGAAACCTGTGAACGCACCTGCAAACTCATAACCGTCCCTTCAGTTCAATCACCAGCAAATCGGTGGCGCGTTCGATCAGGTCCAGCACCTGCTCGAAACCCTGCTCGCCGTCGTAATACGGGTCCGGCACTTCATCGAGCCCGGACTGATAACGACGCAGGAACAGGTCCAGCTCGGCCTTGCCCTTGGCCGGTTGCAGGGCCTTGAGGCTGCGCAGGTTGCTGTTGTCCATCGCCAGGATCAGGTCATACGTTGCGAAATCGGCGCGGGTGACCTGCTGGGCGCGCTGCGCCGACAGGTCGTAGCCGCGAAGCCTGGCCGCGGCCTGACTGCGCTTGTCCGGCGCCTTGCCGACGTGCCAGTCACCGGTACCGGCGGAAGCGACTTCGACCTGATCGGCCAGTCCCGCCTCGCGCAGTTTTTGGCGCAGCACGCCTTCGGCGGTGGGAGAACGGCAGATGTTGCCCAGGCAGACAAACAGAACCCGCATCAGGCCTCCAGCAGGCGACGAACGCGCTCGAGGTCATCGAAGGTATCGACACCGGCCGGTGGCGCGATCAGCGCATCGGCGACGTGAATCCGTACGCCGTGCCACAGGGCCCGCAATTGCTCCAGGCATTCGGTGTTTTCCAGCCAGCACGGGCCCCAGCTGACGAAGTCATGCAGGAAACCGGCGCGGTAGGCGTAGATTCCAATGTGGCGACGATACGGCACGCCTTCGGGCAAGTGCTCGCGGCTCTGCACAAAGGCATCCCGCGCCCAGGGCAGCGTGGCGCGGCTGAAGGTCAGGGCCAGGCCGTTGAGGTCACTGACGACCTTGACCACATTGGGATTGAACAGGCTTTCAACGTCTTCGATCGGTTCACCCAGGGTGGCCATGCGCGCTTCGGTATGGGCGGCCAGGTTGGCGGCGACCTGATCGATCACGCTCGGCGGGATCATCGGTTCGTCACCCTGGACATTGACCACGATGGCGTCCGGGGCCAGGCCCAGTTTTGTCGCGACTTCGGCCAGGCGATCGGTACCGGAGTTGTGATCTTCGCGGGTCAGTACCACTTCGGCGCCAAACCCCTGGCAGGCTTCGACGATGCGCGCATCGTCGGTGGCAACCACCACGCGCTGGGCGCTGCTTTTTTTCGCCTGCTCCCAGACGTGCTGGATCATCGGCTTGCCGGCGATCGGCAGCAGCGGTTTACCGGGCAGACGGGTGGAAGCGAAACGCGATGGAATGACGACGGTAAAGGCTGTGGTCATTTATCCAGGCGCTCGTCGGTGGTCAGGGTGCGGGCTTCGGTTTCGAGCATGACCGGGATGCCGTCGCGAATCGGGTAGGCAAGACCTGCGCCCTTGCTGATCAACTCGGTCTTGTCGGCGCTGAGCTTGAGCGGGCCTTTGCAGACCGGGCAAGCGAGGATATCGAGCAGTTTGGTGTCCATGAGCATTCCCTGGATAAAAACGGATTAAGGCAACAGACGAGCCGGCAACAGGCGCATCAGCTGAGTATCGAACCAAGCCACGAAAGCCGGCGACGGCACAGCATCGACCGCCAGGTACCACCAATCGGCGGCGGCGAAGGCACGGCACTTCACCGCGTCCTTTTCGGTCATCACCAACGGCAATGACGGGGTGAAATTCAAGGCCTGCACGCTGTATTCGGCGTGGTCGGCAAAGGCATGTGGAACAGGCTGCCAGTGTAGCGTTTCAAGGGTATTGAAGAAACGCTGCGGATTGCCGATGCCGGCCACCGCGTGCAACGCCTGGCCCGGGGCAAAGTGGTCGAGAGGATGGCGCTCGCCGCTGCGCAGATTGATCAATGCGCTGGGTTGCAAATGGAAGGCAAAACCACCGTCGCGATCGGCCGTGGCGCCGTTGTAGAGCACCGCATCGACGCTTTGCAAACGCTCGACCGGTTCGCGCAGAGGGCCGGCCGGCAGGCAACGCTTGTTGCCCAGGCCGCGGGCGGCGTCGATCAGCACCAGTTCCAGGTCGCGAGCCAGGCGGTAGTGCTGCATGCCGTCATCGGAGAGGATCAGGTCCAGCGGCTCGCTCGCCAGCAAGGCCTTGACCGCGCTGCTGCGGTCCGGATCGATCATCAGCGGCACGCCGGTGCGCTGGACGATCAACAGCGGCTCATCGCCCGCAACATCTGCGGTCTGATCAGCCTCGACCCGCCACGGCAATTGCGGCGGTTTGGCGCCATAGCCGCGACTGACTACGCCGACCCGCAGGCCGCTGCGCTGACAGTGCTCGATCATCCACAGAATCAGCGGCGTCTTGCCGGTGCCGCCGACCGTGATGTTGCCGACCACGATCAACGGCACGGGCGGCTGATAGATATCACCCTCGCCCGCCAGGAAGCGTTTGCGCTTGTTGTTGACCACGCACCGGTATAGCCATTCCAGCGGCTGCAACAGTTTGAGGGCCGGATGCCCCTGGTACCACGCGGCGAGTAGGCGATCGGACATGGCCATCATGGCGCGGTTGGCGCCGCCTCGACTGTGGTCATGCGCAAGTGGCTGAAGCCCAGCTTGCCGGCAGCGTCCATGGCAGTGATCACCGACTGGTGCTGGGATTTGCCGTCGGCGCTGATGGACAGCGGCCGACTGGTGTCGCCATTGGATTCTTTCTGCAACGCTTCCATCAGACTGGCCAGGTCGCTTTTCGGCAGGATCTGGTTGTTCACCGAGAACACGCCATCGGCGCTGATGGCGATATCCAGCTGTTTGGACTGATCATCCGCTGGCGAACCGCTGACGGCTTCGGGCAAGTCCACGCGCAGCTGGGTCTCGCGGGTAAAGGTCGTGGTCACCACGAAGAACAGCAGCAGGATAAACACCACGTCGATCAGCGACGCGAGGTTGATGTCCACGTTCTCCCGCTGCTTGCGACGGAATTTCACGCTTTGACTCCCGCCAGGTCCACATCACGGTCGCCCTGGACGACTTCGACCAGCTTGATCGCTTCCTGCTCCATGCCCACCACCAGCTCGTCGATGCGGCGTTGCAGGAAACGGTGGAAGAACACCGACGGAATACCGACCATCAGGCCCGCGGCCGTGGTGATCAGCGCCTTGGAGATACCGCCGGCCAGCACCGCGGCATTGGTGGTCATGCCGGTGCCCATGAACGCACTGAAAATGTCGATCATGCCCAGTACCGTACCCAGCAGGCCCAGCAGTGGAGCCATGGCGGCGATGGTGCCGAGGGCGTTGATGTAGCGCTCCAGTTCGTGAATGACCCGGGCGGCAGCCTCTTCGATGCACTCTTTCATGATCTCGCGACCGTGCTTGGAGTTGGCCAGGCCCGCGGCGAGAATTTCGCCCAGCGGCGAGTTGGCGCGCAGTTCCTTGAGTTTTTCCTTATTGAGCTGTTTGTCCTTGATCCATACCCAGACCTGCCCGAGCAGATGCTCCGGGGTTACACGGCTGGATCGCAGAGTCCAGAGGCGCTCGGCGACAATAGCCATGGCCGCGATGGAACTCAGGATGATCGGCAGCATCATCCAGCCGCCGGATTTGACCAATTCCCACACAGTGACAGTCCCCTCGAAAAAGTGCGCCACTCTAACATAGGGGGTGGTCGCACCGAAGACCGTGATGTCGCATCCGGTCGGTCTTTAATAGCTGACGGTTATCAATGCGCGGGCGCTGGATCGCGCCAGAAACGCCGTTCCAGACGCATCGTCCCCGGTGGCTCGAAGCGTCCCAGTTGCAGATGAATGGCGCCCTGTTCCGCGCTGTCGTAGATGGCCATGCCGCGTTGTCGATAACGCGCCAGCACCGTTGGATGAGGATGGCCGAACGAATTGCCCCGGCTACGGGAGATCAGCACAGCCCTGGGCTGCAGGGTGTTGAGCAAGGCCGTGGTGGAAGAACTGCGACTGCCATGGTGTGGCGACTGCAGCCAGTCGGTCTTCACCGCCAGGGGACCTTCGAGCAACGCACGCTCGGCGCTGGCGTCGATATCGCCGGTCAGCAGCAAGCGCTCACCACTGGCATTGATTTGCAGAACACAGGATCTTGGGTTGCTTTCCCGGGCGTCGGCCCAGCGCCAGAGTTCGAAGTTCACGCCATCCCAGGTCCACTGTCGGCCGCTTTCGCATTCCGTGGCTTGCAACTCGGCCGGCAGCTCTTCGGGTTCACCGCCGATAACCTGTTGAACCGGGATTGTTCTGGCGACCGCTTGAGCCCCACCGGAATGATCGACATGGGCGTGGCTGATCAACATCAGGTCGAGGGCCTCCACCCCCAGTTTGCGCAAGGCCGGCACCACGACACGCTCGCCTAGATCGCTGTCACCGAAGCGCGGTCCCGCGTCGTACAGCAACGCGTGATTTCGGGTCCGAACCAGAATGGCCAGCCCCTGGCCGACATCCAGTTGCCAGATCTGCGCCACGCCTTCCGGCAGCGTGGGTCGAGGCGCAAAAACCAGCAACAGCAGCAACGGCCAACCCAGCGGCCGCATCGGCACGCCGCGCGGTAATAGAAGCAGCAGCGCACCGAACGCCCCCATGGCCCATGACCACCAGGGCATCGCCACCGGTATCCAGGCGGGGATCTGCCCGGCCATCATCCCCAGCCCCAGGAATAACCAGTCGATCAACCCGCCGGCCAGCCACAGCAAGCCCTCCCCCAGATAGGGAATGGGCAGCAACAGGGTTCCAAGCAAGGCCGGTGGCAGCACCAGCATGCTGATCCAGGGCACCGCCAGCAGATTGACCAACGGCCCACTGAGGCTGATCGGCAAGCCGAGTATCAGCAATAACGGACCGAGGCCGATTGCGATCAGCCATTGGGCGCGGGTCCAGGTTTGCCACCAGCGCCACGGCCCCAGACGACCGCTGAAGGTGAAGATCAGTACCGCCACTGCGCCGAAGGACAACCAGAACCCCGGTTGCAGGCTGGCCAGCGGGTCCATCAGCAACACGCCATTGAGCGCCAGCAACAGCGGCCACCAGGCGCCAAGGTGGCGAAAGCGCAGGCGCCACAACAGAACAAGGCCGAGCATCAGGCAGGCGCGGCGCACCGGGACCTCGAAACCTGCCAGCAGCCCGTAGCCGAGCCCCGCCGCAAAGGCCAGGCCGCAGGCCCAGGGCAGCCACGGCAATCGGGTCGGCCACAGACCGTAACGGGCAAGCCCGGCGACCAGCAGGTATACCAGCCCCGCCAGCAGCCCGATGTGCTGTCCGGAAATCACCAACAGGTGCACGGTGCCGGTGTCCTGCAACACCTGCCAGTCCTCGCGACTGAGCCCCGCGCCATCCCCGAGCACCAGCGCCACCAGCACGCCGGTTCGCCCTTGCGCGTCCACTTGCAACAACTTCTGGCGAATACCGTCTCGCCAGGCCCATCGCGCCTCGCTCAGGCGCTCGCCGTCCTTGACCGTTCCGGTCGCGCCGATGCGTTGCGCCAGCAACCAGGCGTCGTAATCGAAGGCATGAGGATTGAGCAACCCGCCGGGCCGTTTCAACTTGACCGCCAGTCGCCAGCGTTCGCCGCTGTTGACCGTCGGTCCGCCGTACCAGGCCAGGCGCATGAGCTTCGGCACGCTGCCGTGTCGCGACCTGGCGTCGGCCAATTCGAAACGCACTGCGGCCTCGCCATGCTGAGGCAAGCCCACGACCCGCCCTTCGACCCAGCGCGTCTCGCCATCCAGGTTCGCTGGCAAGCGGTCATCCAGCGCCCATTGCGCCTGGACGCCGGCCCAGCTCAAGCCGAAGAGGAAAAGTGCCACGGGGTACGTCCGGAACGGCAGCACCATCAAACCCAAGACCGGCAACAACAACCACAACCCGACCGACGGCAATGCCGGTAAAAAACGCAGGGCCAGAAGACCCAGCGCCAACGCGACCATCCCTGTGCGCATACGCCTGTCCTAGAGAGTCCCGACCCTAGGCATAGCTGTTCATCCGCACGACCGTCGTTATCAATTGTCACAAAGTCTGAATAGGCGAGTCATGGAATCCAGACATACTTGCCGCCTTAACCGACCGAGAAGCCTTATGCCCCGGCGCTTGTTCAAACGCTACATGCCAGACCCGATAAGCATCAGGGAACACAAGTCCTTACGCTTTCTCGGCACGCTGCTGCATGACCCCAACCTCTGGCACCTCAACCGCCACTCCGTCGCCCGCGCCATGGCGGTCGGCCTGTTCGCGGCGTTCCTGCCGATCCCGTTGCAGATGCTGGTCGCCGCCACCCTCGCCATCGTCGTGCGCGGCAACATGCCGATCGCCGTCAGCCTGGTCTGGCTGACCAACCCGATCACCATGCCCGCCGTGTTCTTTTGCACCTACCAGACCGGCGCCTGGCTGATGGACGTCCCCGCCCGGCATCTGCCTGACGAGCTGACCTGGGAATGGATCAGCGGCGAACTTTCGACCCTCTGGCAGCCGTTCCTGCTGGGCTCGGTGGTGACGGGGCTGGTGCTTGGCGCCCTGGCCTATTGCCTGGTGATGATGTACTGGCGCTGGTGGGTGGCGCGGCAATGGAAACGGCGCAAGCAGCGCCGGATGCAGCAATGAAATCGGCCTCCGCTTGGGAGGCCGTTTTCATTGCTTGTGTAGGAGCTGTCGAGTGAAACGAGGCTGCGATCTTTTGACCTTAAAAACAAAATAGCCTGCGGCAGCTCCTGCAAAAAGACTGCGATCAGGTCAGGTCCGCATCCCCCGCCCACTCACCAGCAACCGCGCACAACCGAAATACAGAATCACCGTCGCCACCAGCATGAAGGTGATCGCGATGCTGATGCGAATGTCCGACACCCCGAGGATGCCGTAACGGAACGCATTGACCATGTGCAGCACCGGGTTGGCCAGGGACACGGTCTGCCAGAACGGTGGCAGCAGCGAGATCGAGTAAAACACCCCGCCCAGGTACGTCAGCGGCGTCAGCACGAAGGTCGGGATGATCGAGATGTCATCGAAGTTGCGCGCAAACACGGCGTTGATGAACCCGAGCAACGAGAAGATCGTCGCCGTCAGCACCACCACCAGAATGGTCACGCCCAGGTGATGGACCTGCAAATGGGTGAAGAACAGCGACAGCAGGGTCACGATGATGCCCACCATCAACCCGCGCAGCACGCCGCCCAGGGTATAGCCGATCAGGATCGTGTGCGGCGAAACCGGCGAGACCATCAGTTCTTCGATGGAGCGCTGGAACTTGCTGCCGAAGAAACTCGATACCACGTTGCCGTAGGAGTTGGTGATCACCGACATCATGATCAGCCCTGGCACGATGTACTCCATGTAGGTGAAGCCACCCATGTCGCCGATCTGCCGGCCAATCAGGTTACCGAAGATCACGAAGTACAGGACCATGGTGATCGCTGGCGGCAGCAGGGTCTGTGGCCAGATCCGGGTGAAGCGCCGGACCTCGCGGTAAACGATGGTGTTCAGGGCGACGAGATTGGGGCGCAGCTCGGAACTCATACCGCCACCTTCGACAGATTTTTCTCCACCAGGGACACGAACAACTCCTCGAGGCGATTGGTTTTGTTACGCAGACTCAGCACTTCGATGTTCTGTTGTGCCAGTTGAGTGAATAGCGCGGTGATGCCCATGCTTTTGTCGACCTGGACTTCCAGGGTGTGGCCATCGAGCAGACGCGACGGGTAGCCGATCAGTTGCGGCGGCGTGCCCAGACCGTTCTTCAGATCCAGCAGGAAGGTCTCGACATGCAACTGGCTGAGCAACTGCTTCATGCTGGTGTTTTCGACGATGGTGCCGTGGTCGATGATGCCGATGTTGCGGCACAACTGTTCAGCCTCTTCCAGGTAATGGGTGGTGAGGATGATGGTGATGCCGCGCTTGTTCAGCTCGGTGAGGAAAGTCCACATCGAGCGACGCAGTTCGATGTCCACCCCCGCCGTCGGCTCGTCGAGGATCAACAGGCGCGGTTCGTGAACCAGGGCGCGGGCAATCATCAGTCGGCGCTTCATGCCGCCGGACAGTGAACGCGAAGGCACATCGCGCTTGTCCCACAGGCCGAGCTGGGTCAGGTACTGCTCGGCGCGTTCCTTGGCGACTTTCGCCGGAATGCCGTAGTAACCGGCCTGGGTCACGACGATGTCGAAGGTCTTTTCGAACTGGTTGAAGTTGAACTCCTGGGGCACCACGCCGATGGAGCGCTTGAGCGCGGCCGGGTTCTTGTCCAGGTCATTGCCAAAGATATTGACCGTGCCGCTGGTCTTGTTCACCAGGGTCGAGAGAATGCCGATGGTCGTGGATTTGCCGGCGCCGTTGGGGCCGAGCAAGGCGAAGAAGTCACCTTCGGAGACGTCCAGATCGATACCACTCAAGGCCTGGAAACCGTTGCCGTAGGTTTTGGTTAGCTGCCGGATGGACAGAGCGGAACTCATATCGGATTTACGCACCAGAAAGTGAAGAAAGGAAAAATGTGAGCGGGCGGCGAACCATGCAACCGCAGCGCAATAGCACAATGGTGCTTGTCGCCGCCACACAAGTACAGTCAAGTGTGTCGATAGTGAGTATTAAGTCAACGCGGTCATGACCGCCTTGCGATAGGCCGGACGCGCGGACAGGCGCTCATACCAGGCTTGCAGATGAGGCAGCGGCGCACGCTCGATGGGCATTTCGAACCAGGCATAGATAAAGCTGCCCAGGGGAATGTCGCCCATGCCGATCTCGTCGCCCGACAGATACGGCTGGCTCGCCAGAGCCTGATCGGCCATGGCCAGCAGCGCGTCGCACTCCTTGATCGCCGCCTTGATGGCAGGCCAGTCCTGTTGCTCGGCCGGGGTGCGCAAGACGCCCCAGAACACGGTGCGGAACGGGCCGGCGAAACTGGAGGTGGTCCAGTCCATCCACTTGTCAGCGGCGGCGCGGGCTTGCAGATCCGAGGTGAACCACGGCGTGCCGGCCGCGTGCTTGGCCATCAGATAACGAACGATGGCATTGGATTCCCACAACACGAAACCGTCGTCTTCGATCACCGGAACGCGGCCATTGGGGTTCATGGCGCGGTACTCGGGTGTGTCGACGACACCAAAGGCGCCGCCCGCATCGATGGCCTCGTAAGCCAGGCCGAGTTCCTCGGCGGCCCACAAGGGTTTCCTGACATTCGACGAATTTTTCCGACCCCAGATCTTCAGCATGACCGCCTCTCGATTGATGAATGCGCAGGCAGCATACGCCGGATCAGGCGCGACTCAAATCGCTCTGCATGTCACCCAGCAACGCCTGCAACTGCTCGCCGAACAGATGCGGATAGCACTGGCGCAGGTGTTCGAAGAAGAACGCTTCGGGGACGTCGGTGAACTGGCCGTGATCGACCAGGTATTCCATCAGCTTCTCGCCGTCGCGATTGAAGGGGTGAAACACACTGTCATTAATACCGTCGAACTCCAGCGGCGCGACGTTGAACAACTCGCACAATCCCTGATTGAACGCCGGCGTGGCCTTGACCCAGCGACCGTTCAGATACAGCTCGGTGTAGCCGTGCATGGCGAACACATCGCTTTTGAGCAACTCGAGCAGACGCGGCGTCGACAGATGATTACGCACATCCGCCAGACCGATCCGCGCCGGTATTGCGCAATGCCGTGCACAAGCGGCCAGCAGCGTGGCCTTGGGCACGCAGTAACTCTCCCCGGCGGCCAGGGCATGACTGCCACGCAGAGTCTGCGGATCGCGGCTGAACGAGTAAGGGTTGTAGCGCACCGCCTCGCGCACGGCGTAATAGAGACTGACGGCTTGCTCGAGGGGATCGCGACTGGCGCCACGATGCTTTTCGGCGAACTCCACCACCGAGGGATGGTCACTATCGGTGAAGCGGCCGGGACTCAGGTACTCGTGCATGCGGGCAATCTCCTTGGCGAGTCCCGAGTCTAGCGAGAGGTTCAGCACAGAGATAACGACGTTTCGGCCAAATGTGGACGCTTTGGCGCCCGCTCAATGAACGATCTTTCACGGTCCTGCACTCACAGGGCCTACACAATCATCGTAGGTTTCCTACGAATTCAGTCACCTCGCTCTGCCCACCCCGTTTCGCGGATGCCGTCTAAGCTCTTGGGGTTGGTTTGCCCTGGTTTCACGGAGGATTAAATATGCTGCTGTTGTGGATAGTGGTTCTGGTTGTCGGGATAGCTTATTTAGCCCACCGTCGCATCGCCCCGCTGCCTGCCTTGGGCATGGTGGCTGTCTACCTGCTGGCCATGGGCGCCCTCAGTCGCGCGCCGGGTTGGCTGCTGCTGATTTTCTGGGTCCTGCTCGCTGCCGTGGCAGCCCCTTTGCTGTTGCCCGATCTGCGGCGCAAATTCTTCAGCGCGCCGATGTTCAACTGGTTCAAGAAAACCCTGCCGCCCATGTCGCAAACCGAACGCGATGCCATCGAGGCCGGCACCGTGTGGTGGGACGGCGAACTGTTCAGCGGGCGCCCGGACTGGAACAAGTTGCTGTCCTATCCGGTGGCACAACTGAACGAGGAAGAACGGGCCTTTATCGATGGCCCGACCGAAGAACTCTGCGCCATGGTCAGCGACTGGGAGCTCGGGCAAACCATGGACCTGCCAGAGCAGGCCTGGACCTTCATCAAGGACAACGGTTTCTTCGCCCTGATCATTCCCAAGGAGTTCGGCGGCAAGGGCTTTTCTGCCTACGCCCACTCGCAAGTGGCGATGAAACTGGCGAGCCACAGCGGCGACCTCGCTTCCACCGTGATGGTCCCCAACTCCCTGGGTCCTGCCGAACTGCTGCTGCACTACGGCACCGACGAACAACGCAACCATTACCTGCCGCGCCTGGCCCGGGGCGACGAGATTCCGTGCTTCGCGCTGACCGGGCCGCTGGCTGGCTCCGACGCCGGCGGCATGCCCGACACCGGCATCATCTGCAAAGGGGTATGGGAAGGCCAGGAAACCCTCGGCCTGCGCCTGAACTGGGAAAAGCGCTACATCACCCTGGGCCCCGTGGCCACCCTGCTCGGCCTGGCCTTCAAGGCCTATGACCCGGACCACCTGCTGGGCGACCAGGAAGACCTTGGTATCAGCCTGGCCCTGGTACCCACCAACACCGCCGGCGTGAACATCGGTCGCCGCCACCTGCCCTTGGGTGCCGCGTTCATGAACGGCCCGAACTCCGGCAAGGACGTGTTCATCCCTCTGGACTTCCTCATCGGCGGCCAGGAAATGCTCGGCAAGGGCTGGATGATGCTGATGAATTGCCTGTCGGTCGGACGCTCGATTTCCCTGCCGGCAGTGGGCACCGGCATGGCCAAGTTCACCAGCCTGGTGACCGGTCAGTACGCGCAGATTCGTGAACAGTTCAATGTGCCGATCGCGGCGTTCGAAGGCATTCAGGAGTCCATGGCCCGTATCGGAGGCAATGCCTGGATGATGGACGCCGCGCGAATGCTGACCGCCAATGCCGTGGATCTGGGCGAAAAACCGTCGGTGCTGTCGGCCATTCTCAAGTACCACCTGACCGAACGTGGTCGCGAGTGCATCAGCCACGCGATGGATGTGCACGGCGGCAAGGCGATCATCGAAGGGCCGAACAATTACCTGGCGCGCAAATGGAACGGTGCGCCGATTTTCATCACCGTCGAAGGTGCGAACATTCTCTCGCGCAACCTGATGATCTTCGGCCAGGGTGCGATTCGCTGCCATCCTTTCGTGCTCAAGGAAATGGCCCTGGCAGGTCGCGAGGACAAGGATCAGGCACTCAGCGAATTCGATGGCCTGCTGCTCAAACACATCGGTTTTGCCGTGGGCAACGCCGCCAGCACCCTGGTGCTGAACCTTGGTTTCGGTCATCTGGAACACCTGCCGGGCGACCGTCTCAGCCAGGGCTATTTCCGCGCCCTCAACCGTCAGGCCGCGGCATTCGCGCTGCTGGCCGACCTCAGCATGATGTTGCTGGGCGGCGAACTGAAACGTCGCGAACGCCTGTCGGCGCGACTGGGGGATGTGCTGAGCAACATGTACCTGGCCAGCGCCGCGATCAAACGCTACAACGACCTCGACACGCCGCAGCACATGGAGCCGCTGTTCATCTGGGCCATGGAAGAAAGCCTTGGCCAGGCCGAACGGGCCATGGACGAACTGCTCAGCAACTTCCCGAACAGGGTGATGGCGTGCTTGCTGCGGGTGATCGTGTTCCCGTTCGGTCGTCGCCACAAAGGGCCTTCGGACAAACTCGGTGCGGCGGTCGCGGCGGTGATCGGACGCGCCAAGGGCGATCCGGCCCTGGAGGAACTGCTTCAGGGTTGCTACCGCCCGCAGTCGAACGACGATCCGGTCGGCGCCCTGCAACAGGCCTGCGACCTGTTGAACGAAGCGCAGCCGCTGCAGAAAAAGCTGCATGTGGCGCTCAAGAGCGGCCAGGTCAGGCCGGTCGCCGGTGAACATGTCATCGATACCGCGCTGGAAGCCGGCGTGTTGCAGCCGGTCGAGGCGCACACCCTGCGGGAGGCGGAAGCGGCGCGGCGCAAGGTGATCGACGTCGATGACTTCGACAAACAGGAACTGGCGCTGGCCCAGGGTCGGATCCGCTGATCCAGCCGAGCCGGTACGGCGTATAAAAATGGGCGCGGGGGCTTTATACTCCCGCGCCCGTTTTGCTCTTGAGGACTTATCTCGTGTCCAACATCGTTGCCGATCATCTCGTTTTGCTCGACCACCTGCGCAGCATCCTGGTCGCCGTGGGTGAGGCCGACCAGGTTCCCGAAGAAAGCCATGCCTTGTTCCTGGAGCGCTTCGACGAACTGCGTGCCCTGCTGCCGGTCGACCCGATCGAAAGCCAGTACCTGGGCCAGGACATCCTGTGCCAGGTCATCACCCGCTACCCGCAGATCGCCCACCTGGTCCCGCGCGACCTGCTGTGGTACTTCGCCGGCGACTGCCTGCACTACATGCCCGATGACGAAATCGACCTGTACCAAGCCCTGGAAGAACGTCGCTTCGAAGCCGAACAGAACGACGAACCGTTCGACTGGAACCAGGAAAAGCAGCTGCTCGCCCTGTCGAATCAGGACAGCAAGCACTGATCCGGAGCCGGTAAAGCAAAAGGCCCGCATGGTTGTTCATGCGGGCCTTTTTTGTGGCTGAAAACGCCTTCGCGGGCAAGCCTCGCTCCTACAGGTCACGCAAAACGCTGTAGGAGCGAGGCTTGCCCGTGAAGAGGCTCGTCAAAACAACCCGTCACTCTCTGGCAACTCATACTCCGCCGCCCCACCCGATTTCCCCGGGTTGCTCAACGTCGGCTCCTTCTCCAGACACTCCACCAGATAATCGATGAACACCCGCAACTTCGGCGGCAGGTAGCGCGTCGGCGAATGCAGCAACCACGCACCGCCATGATAGGACGCAAGGAAGGTCCAGTCCGGCAGCACCTGCACGATCAACCCCTGCTCCAACGCATGCCGCGCGGTGAAATACGGCAGGCTGCCAATGCCGATGTGCTGCATTACCGCGCCCAGACGAACCCCGGTGTGATTGGCGGCATAACGCCCGCGCACGCCCACCGTCACCACTTTTGAACCTTTCTTGAATTTCCAGCGCGCATCGCTCGGCGTTTCACCCAGATAGATGCAACTGTGATTGAGCAGGTCATGGGGATGGGTCGGCGTGCCGTGCTCGGCCAGATACTGCGGTGTGGCGCAGAGCATATGGTCGATGGTCAGCAGTTGCCGCCCCACCAACCCCGCAGGCGGGCGGTCGGTGATGCGAATCGCCAGGTCGACGTTGTCATCGATCAGGTCCACCTGACGATCCTCGAGCAGCAACTCCACATCCACCTTGGGATAGCGGCGCAAAAACTCCGGCATGTGCGGGTGAATCACGAAGCGCCCGACGGCCTTGGGCACGCTGATCCGCACCAGCCCTTCCGCTTCCTCGCTGAACTGGCCACTGATTTCCATCACCGAGCGGGCAGCGCTGACCATCTCCTGACAGCGCTTGAACACTTCCTCGCCGCCGTCGCTCAAGCGCAATTTGCGCGTGGTCCGTTGCAGCAAACGAATGGCCAGGGCTTTCTCCAGTCGCGAAATGCTGCGACTGACTGCCGAGGGTGAAGAGCCCATTTGGCGGGCCGCTTCGGAGAAGCTGCCGGTCTCGACAACCTTGACGAATATCGCCATTTCACCGAGCAGCGGCAGCGGTAGATTTATGCTCACGACGCAACAGTCCTTTGATGTTTGACCGGATTATCACGCATTAACCCGCTTCATATAATGAAAAACGGAAACATTTATACGAGCCTGCAACATGACGCTTCGCCTTTTTTTCCACAGTGACGACCGCAAGGCCAACGTGGAAATCCTGGAATGCACGCCCCACGAGCAAGAGTTCGCCGTGGTGTTGCGCGCCACGCTGTTCCACCCCCAGGGCGGCGGACAACCCTTTGACACCGGCTGGATTGGCGAAAGCCGGGTACTGCGGGTAATGCAGGATCCCGAGCGGATCGTCCATTACGTCGACCGCCCGGTGGACCTCGGCATGACGCAGATCCGCGTCGACGCACAACGTCGCCAGTCCAACACGCGCCTGCATTCGGCCGGCCACCTGATCGGTCATTTCGTCCAGGCCATGGGCTGGATGCCGATCAAGGCGCATCACTGGCCCAGCGAAGCGCGGGTGCAGTTCAAGCCGTTGGACGCCGCGCAGGACGTTGATGCAAAGACGCTGCAGCACGGCCTCGCGCAATGGATCGCCCACGACCTGCCACGCCTGACCTCGTCGCGCGAAGGCGCCCGGGAAATCGGTTTCGGTGAATTGCCCGCCTACGGTTGCGGCGGCACCCACGTTCGTAGCCTGAAGGATTTGGGCACGGTCACGATCGACTCCCTTTCGCACAAGAAAGGGATCCTGTCGGTCCACTATCACGTGGACTGACAGGACGCTGGATGAGCCTGCGTTCGCAGGCTTCGTAGACACTTTGTCGGATGGACCCAAGGCATGATGCTAGACGTCGAATGTCTCGATGAGACGTGCATAAAAAAGCTGGCCAATGAAGAAATCCTCGCCATCCGCATCAAGGGCTGGCTGCCGCCATCAATGGCATTGAAGATCGGCGACAAGATCCTCGAACCAGGCTTTGAGGGCTATATCAACGCGCCGAGCATTGGCCGCATCGGCATGGCGTTCTACGAAGCGGAAAACCAGCCGCTGCTGGTCGAGGACTATTTCGCCCGCGCCACCCGCAACATCGCCGAATTGCGCAACCGTTGCGCGCCCTACTCGTCTCCGGTCGACACCCTGCGCTGCATGCTCGACGAATCCTGGCCGGCCGGTGCGCACCTGGAAACCCTTTACGGACGCAAGATGTATGTCGGGCTCTCACGGGTGGTGAAACCCGGCGTGTGCTTCCTCGCCCATCACGACATTTTCGCCAAGGACGCCCCAGACAGCTTTCAAGCGCGAAGCCTGGAAGCGCAGTTCGCCTGCAACGTCTACCTGAACATGCCCCGCGAGGGCGGTGCCCTGCAGGTGTGGGACCACGATATTTCGCCGGACCAGTTCGACGAAATGCGCGGCGACAGCTACGGCATCGATCCCGCCTTGCTGGGAACCCCGACCCTGGAAGTTCGCCCCGAGCCTGGGGATTTCATCATGTTCAATTCACGCCGCATGCACGCCGTGACGCCGGGCCTGACCGATCCACGCCTGAGCCTTTCATTCTTCGTCGGTTACCGCGGCACCGCTTCCCCCCTGACTTTCTGGAGTTGAAATGCTTTCCAATTACCTGGGCGAGTTTCTGGCGCTGGCGACCATCCATTTCCTGGCCGTGGTCGCCCCCGGACCGGACTTCGCCGTCACCATCCGCCAGAGCGTGCGATTTGGCCGCTGGGTAGGCATCTTCACGGCACTGGGCATCGGCGCAGGGATTTCCGTGCATGTGCTGTACACCTTGCTGGGTGTCGGCGCGCTGATGCACACCATCCCCTGGTTACTGAGCGTCGCCAAGGTGGTTGGCGGTGCCTACATTCTGTACCTGGGTGTCAGCCTGTTACGCAGCAAGCCCAAATCCGTGCTTGAAGGGGAAAAGGAAGCGGACGAGCCCGTGGTCGAGCAAACCCTGCTCAAGGCATTCACCACCGGCTTTCTGACCAACGCCACCAACCCAAAAGCCACGCTGTTTTTCCTGGCGATCTTCACCACCTTGATCAGTGCTACGACGCCGCTGGAGATTCAGGCGCTGTACGGCGTATGGATGTGCAGCGTGAATGCCTTGTGGTTTGTCATCGTTGCGCTGTTTTTTTCCAGCAGCCGGGTGCGATTGCTGTTTTTGCGCATGGGGCACTGGTTTGAACGGAGCATGGGGGTGATTCTGATTCTTTTTGCTGGCCGGTTGATCCTGTCGATGTAAAACGCCCACGCAAAAAAAGGCCCGCCCAGTCAGACTGGCGGGCCATTTTTTTGATCGCGTAAATCGCGGACGAACAAAAACGCCGCTCAATGAGCGGCGTTTTTGTTTAATTTGGAGCGGGAAACGAGACTCGAACTCGCGACCCCGACCTTGGCAAGGTCGTGCTCTACCAACTGAGCTATTCCCGCAAATGGCGTCCCCTAGGGGACTCGAACCCCTGTTACCGCCGTGAAAGGGCGGTGTCCTAGGCCACTAGACGAAGGGGACACGCTACCCGGAACACATGGTGTGTGTTTCGGTGTCCAGATCCGCATCCGAAGACTTGGTTCTGGTTTCACTCAGCCCTGCCCGAAAGCAACGCTGTTTAAAATTGGAGCGGGAAACGAGACTCGAACTCGCGACCCCGACCTTGGCAAGGTCGTGCTCTACCAACTGAGCTATTCCCGCATTGGCGTCCCCTAGGGGACTCGAACCCCTGTTACCGCCGTGAAAGGGCGGTGTCCTAGGCCACTAGACGAAGGGGACACGCTACAACATTCACTCCCTGCTTCGTTTCGCTGTGTGCTTTACGCTGCAAGTGGCGCGCATTCTATGGATGGTTTGAGGGGTCGTCAACCCCCTGTTATAAATTTTTTTAAATCAATGACTTGGACCCGCTTTTCAGCCCCGATCCGGTTTTTCCGTCGACCGGTGTTTGACGCCTATATTCTGACACCCGCCAAGGCGCTATAGTCGACGACCATGAATGATGGCAACTTGCCAAGTATGTGCCAGCATTCAAAAAGCAGGTCTACGGTCGATACAGGCGTAACCCCATTGATCCAGCTCGTCGGGTGGCGCCAGACGCCTATATGGCAAGCCAATACACTCGCACGCGAACCTAATAGAAGAGGTCTTACCGGTGACACCACTCATGATCACCCTGCTCGTCGTAGCCGGGATCGCACTCTTGATCGCCATTGGCTACATCAACCATGTGGTGGAGAACAATAAGGTAGAAAGGGCCCGTACCAAGGTTGAACTCAACGACCGCCTGCGTCGTTGTGGTGAACTCACCGAAACGTTCCCTGGCCAGTTGATGACACCGGGGCTGAAGTTGCTGCTGGCTCGCCTGGAATTGAATGTCTGCCAACGCCTGCTGAGCCTGGAAAAGACCAGCGCCAACCTCAAGGCGCGCATTGAAGAGCTTGAAGCGCTGGTGGCCCAGGGCGAATCGATTCCGGTCAACAACCCGCCGGCCCCGATCCAGACCGAAGCCAAGGCCAAGGACGTGCGCTTCCTGCTCGAAGCCCTGCACGGCCAGATCACCCGCGCGGCCCATGACGGTTTTCTTCCTCCGAACGAAGCCAAGCGCTGGATTCGCGAAGTGCGCCACATTCTGGTGCTGCTGCACATCGAGTTCTTCAACAACCTCGGCCAGCAGGCCCTGCAACAGAATCAGCCGGGGCAGGCGCGCCTGGCGTTCGAGCGCGGCGTGCAGTACCTGCGCAAACAGCAGGAGCCGCAGGCCTACGCTGAACAGCTGGAGTACCTGGAGAAGCTGCTGGTTCGTGCCAACGATCAGGTCATGGACCGCATCGCCCCGGTGGAAGGTGATGTGAACCAGCTGACCGAGGGTCTGAAGGACGTCGAGGCGGATGCGGACTGGAAGAAGCGGGTGATCTACGACTGATCATTCGGTGAAAATAAAAATGCCCCGGCTCGAAAGAACCGGGGCATTTTGTTATCTGCCTCTTGCAGCTCCTACAGGGGCCAGTGGAGTTTCTGAGGTCAGAGTTTGAAATGTCCTACCATCCCCTTCAATTCAACCCCCAGCTGCGCCAGCTCGATACTCGACGCCGCATTGCCCTGCATCGCCAGTGAAGACTGATCCGCACTCGCACGAATGCTCGTGACACTGCGATTGATCTCTTCGGCCACCGAACTCTGCTCTTCCGCCGCGGCGGCGATCTGCTGGTTCATCTGTTGAATCAACGACACCGCCGACGCAATGCTCCCCAGCGCGCTTTCGGTTTGCAGGGCATCGCTGACCGCCAGTTTCACCAGGTCGCCACTGCTCTGGATCTGCTGCACCGAAGTCTGCGCCGCCGAACGCAGGGCGCTGACCAGGCGTTCGATTTCTTCGGTCGATTGCTGGGTGCGCTTGGCCAGGGCCCGGACTTCATCGGCCACCACCGCAAAGCCCCTGCCCTGCTCGCCCGCCCGGGCGGCCTCAATGGCGGCGTTGAGCGCCAGCAGGTTGGTCTGCTCGGCCACGCTTTTGATCACGCCAAGCACCGTGCCGATGTTCTGAATTTCCGCGCTGAGGCTTTCAATGCTGGAACTGGCCGAGTTGGCCGAGTCCGCCAGCTGTTCGATGCGCGCCATGCTCTGGCGCACCACGACCTGACCACTTTCCACCTTGCCGTCCGCCGTCTGCGCCGCCACGGCCGCTTCCTCGGCGTTACGCGCGACATCGTGCACGGTGGCGGTCATCTGGTTCATTGCCGTGGCGACCTGTTCGGTTTCTTCCTTCTGGCTGCTGACTTCGAGGTTGGTCTGTTCAGTCACCGCCGACAGCGATTGCGCCGACGTGGCCAATTGTTCGATGCCGGCCTGCAAACCGCTGACGATATGGGAGAGCCCCGCGCCCATCTGCTGCATGGCCTGCATCAACTGGCCGATCTCGTCCCGACGGTTCACCTCGACCGTGCCACTCAGATCCCCCGAAGCGATCTGTTGCGCCACGCGAATCACGCTACGCAGCGGCCCCACGATCAGGCGGGTAATCACCCAGGCGGCAATCAGCCCGACCAGCAACGCCAACGCGGACGAACCGATGATCATCAGGGAATTCTTTTTCAGCTCCGCCTGCATCGACTGGTCTTCGGCGACGTAAGCCTGATCGACCCGCTCCATCACCTGGGCCGCGCGTTGATGCAGTTGCTGGTAGACGGTCTTTTCCTGTTCCAGCAGGCCGGTGTACTCGGTGAGCTTGTCGCTGAAACTGGCAATGTGGCCGATCACCTCATTGAGGACGGTCTGGTAACCCTCGTCCTTGACCGAGGTTTTCAGCTGTTCGGCCTGGGCCAGTGCCTGACTGGCCTGTTCGATCTTGCCCTGGCCCGCGCTGTCATCGCCCTTGCGGCTCTGGTCCAGACGCACCCGCGCTTCGTTCATCGCTTGCAGCATCAACCGCGACACCTGGCTGACCTGACTGGCCTGCTCGATGAACTGCGAGCCGTCTTCGCCCTTCGAATCCTTGAGCGTGTAAGTCCCGTCATCGGCCAGCCCGGACTGCAACACGTCCAGATTATTGGCCACGCTGGAGACCGACCAACTGGCCATTTCCAGCGCCAGATCCTTGGCCTGGCTGAGCGAGACGAACTCGTCGAAGGCCTTGCGATAGGCGGCGAGAGACTGCTGGACATCGTTCATCACCGGCACATTGGCCGCGGAATCCGCCTTGAGCTGATCGGCCAGTGCAATCAGGCCATCGACCCCTTCGTGCAAGGTGTCGACGGTTTTCGGGTTGCCGTGCAAGGCATATTCCTGCTCCAGCAGACGCACCTTGAGCAGCCCGCTGTTGAGCGACGACATCTGCTTGAGCCCGTCGAAGCGCTGGCTGATGGTTTGCAAAGACCAGACACCGATGGCCGCCACCAGGGCGGTCAACAACAGCACCAGCACGAACCCGACACCCATTTTTTTTGCCATACCCAGGTTGGCAAAACGTCCTTGCACGGCCGAAATCATTGGACCAGGTCCTCCGCCATAATTGATAAACGCAGATTCGCAACGGCCCTTGAGCAACACAAGACTCTGGCGCCGGAATAATGGCAAAAAGCTACGCCCGCGTCGTTTTCAGAACGCTTGAGGTCGATCCGGAGTGGTGGCCTGAAAAAATGCCCGGGCGCGAGGATCACCCGCCCAGGCGACATTGATGCGCTGCCAGTCATTGACCGCACCGCCGGGACTGAAGGCTGTGGACGATGACAACAAAAGGCCGAAACGCCGGGCCTGCGCCCGCACCTGAGCGTAGTCCGTCATGCGCGGTCGCGCCCAGACAAACAAACCGCCGACCGGTTTGCCGAACACCTCCCACTCGGTGTCTTCGAGCAACTGCAACAGCGCCGATCTGTCGCGACTCAGGCGCTGGCGCTGACGTTGCACCAGATTGCGGTAGGCGCCATTGGCCAGCAGGCAGGCGAGCACCGCTTCACTGAAGGCCGACGCGCCCATGCTGCTGATCATCTTGACCTCGGCCAGTCGCTCGATCGTCCGGGCGGTGGCCACGACAAAGCCGACACGCAAGGCGCTGCTGAGGGTCTTGGAATAGCTGCCGACGTAGATCACGCGGTCATCCAGCGAAGCGAGGCGCTTGCCGGGAGCGCTGTGCAGGTCGGCGTAGACGTCGTCTTCGATTATTTGTACGTGATGCGCGCTGGCCAGTTCGACAATGCGCTTTGCCACCTCCGGCGACAGGCTGCTACCGGTGGGATTGTGATGAAAACTGTTGATGAAGAATCCACGAGGCCGATGCGTCTCGAACCGGGCTTGCAGAACGGCGATATCCGGCCCGAACGGAGTGCGCGGCACCTCCAGCATGCTGACGCCGTGCAGCCTGAGCAGTTCGAACAACACGGGATAACCGGGGCTTTCCACCACGACGCAGTCACCGGGCTTGAACAAGGTTCGCACGATCAGATCGAGCCCCTGACTGGCGCCGGCGGTGGCCAGGATCCGGTCGTCTTCGACCTTGATATCCAGGGGTTTCAGGCCCTTCAGAATCTGCCGACGCAATCGAGCAAGGCCGAGCGCGGAGCTGTAGTTGAACAGGCCGGCCATGTCGGTGCGACTGACCTCGCGGATCGCGTAAGCCAGGTCGTCCGGCTCGCGCCAGCTTTCGGGCAGGCTGCCTGCTCCCAGCTGCAGCTCGCACAGGCAATGGCACGGGTCGGACTCAGCGTCACCCATCGCATTCGCTGCCGCCACGATGTAACCACCACGATGGCGCGACTCCAGCAGCCCTTGCGCGACCAGGCGCTCACAGGCCTGGTCGACACAGGACTCGTTGAGCAGATTGACTCGAGCGATTTTCCGCACCGAAGGCAAACGCGCGCCGCAGGTCAATTGATTGCAACGGATTGCGCGGACCAGCGCGTCGACGATTTGCTGTACGACCGGCACCATGGCCTGTCGATCGATTCTCAATTCCATGAGCAGGCAAACTCCTGTTTGGTTGTGCGAAACCAGTTAATCACAGGAGCGCTGGCGGGGATGTGAGACAACGCCGCTAAAGGCTTGCCGATTAACCCGCTGAAACATACCCAGGTTCGATGTTCGCTTGAGAAATTAGAACGCGGTAACGCCGCCATCCACCGCCAACGAATGCCCGGTCGTGAACGCCGCACCATCGCTGCACAGGTACAGCACCGCACTGGCAATTTCCTCGACCTTGCCGATGCGCCCCACCGGGTGCATGGCATTGGCGAACTCACCCTTCTTCGGATCGGCTTCATAGGCACGGCGGAACATGTCGGTGTCGATGACCGCCGGGCACACCGCGTTGACCCGGATTTTCTTCTTGGCGTATTCGATGGCCGCCGACTTGGTCAGGCCGATCACCGCATGCTTGGACGCCGCGTAGATGCTCATCTTCGGCGCGGCCCCAAGGCCTGCCACCGACGCGGTGTTGACGATCGCACCACCTCCCTGGGCCAGCAGCAACGGCAGCTGATACTTCATGCACAACCACACGCCCTTGACGTTGACGCCCATGATCGCGTCGAACTCGTCGAGGGTGCCGTCGGCCAGCTTGCCCTTCTCGATTTCGATGCCGGCGTTGTTGAAGGCATAGTCGAGACGGCCGTAGGTATTGACCACTTCATCCATCAGATTTTTCACATCGCTTTCCACAGTGACGTTGCAGCGCACGAAGGTCGCTTCGCCGCCCGCTGTACGAATCAGCGCAACGGTGCCCTCGCCGCCGGCGGTGTCCATGTCAGCCACCACCACCTTCAGGCCTTCGGCGGCGAACGCCTGGGCCGTTGCGCGCCCGATACCATTGGCGGCGCCCGTCACTACAGCGACCTGACCGGAAAACGTCATGCTCATCGTTATGTCCTCAAGGAAAAGTTGGCGAGGGATGTTGAGTTCCCAGTCTAGCCAGAGCGTCCCCGTGCACGGCAGCACTATCAGAAGGCCGGTTGAGTGCCCATGAGTTGCAGTGATGGAACTCCCGTACCAATTATCACCACACTGGATCGAGACCTATTCGCCGCATCAGCCGAACTTGCGGCATCGCCAGCCAGGGTCTATCTACAAGGCTTCATTCATCTTGAGTGCCTGACATGACTACCCAGACCAATCGCCAGTTCCTGCTCGCCAAACGCCCGGTCGGCGCGGCCACCCGCGAGACATTCACTTATCAGGAAGTACCGGTGGGCGAGCCGGCCGCGGGTCAGATTCTGGTCAAAAACGAATACCTGTCCCTGGACCCGGCCATGCGTGGCTGGATGAACGAGGGCAAGTCCTACATCCCGCCGGTGGGTCTTGGCGAAGTCATGCGCGCCCTGGGCGTAGGAAAAGTCGTGGCGTCGAACAATCCGGGGTTCGCGGTGGGCGATTACGTCAACGGGGCGTTGGGCGTGCAGGACTATTTCGTCGGCGAGCCGCGAGGCTTCTACAAGGTCGATCCAAAGCTGGCGCCGCTGCCGCGCTACCTCTCGGCGCTGGGCATGACCGGCATGACCGCCTATTTCGCTCTGCTCGACGTCGGCGCGCCCAAGGCAGGGGAAACCGTGGTGCTCTCGGGTGCAGCCGGCGCGGTGGGCAGCATTGCCGGGCAGATTGCCAAGATCAAGGGCTGCCGCGTGGTGGGCATCGCCGGTGGCGCGGACAAGTGCAAGTTCCTGATCGATGAACTGGGTTTCGACGGTGTGATCGACTACAAGAACGAAGACGTTATCGCCGGCCTCAAGCGTGAATGTCCGAAAGGCGTCGATGTGTATTTCGATAACGTCGGCGGCGACATCCTCGATGCCGTGCTGAGCCGCCTGAACATGAAGGCGCGGGTGGTGATCTGCGGCGCGATCAGCCAGTACAACAACAAGGAAGCGGTCAAGGGCCCGGCCAACTACCTGGCGCTGCTGGTCAATCGCGCGCGGATGGAAGGCTTCGTGGTGATGGACTACGCCGCACAATTCGCCGCCGCCGGACAGGAAATGGCCGGCTGGATGGCCAAGGGGCAGCTCAAGAGCAAGGAAGACATCGTGGACGGGCTGGAGACGTTCCCGGAGACGCTGATGAAGCTGTTCAGCGGGGAGAATTTCGGGAAGTTGGTTCTGAAGGTCTAACTCATTACCTGAATTCACCACAAAACAAATGTGGGAGCGGGCTTGCTCGCGAATGCGGTGGATCAGCAACATTGATGTTGACTGACACTCCCTATTCGCGAGCAAGCCCGCTCCCACATTTTTTGGATCTTCCGTGGCGGGTCAGGCCAGTTCAGCCACGACCGAAGCCAACGCCTGCGCCGGATCCGCCGCCTGGCTGATCGGACGACCAATCACCAGATAATCGGAACCGGCCTGCAACGCCTGACGCGGGGTCAGGATGCGGCGCTGGTCGTCCTGGGCGCTGCCCGCCGGACGAATGCCCGGGGTCACCAGTTGCAGCGACGGGTGCGCCGACTTCAAGGCCTGGGCTTCCAGGGCCGAGCACACCAGACCGTCCATCCCGGCTTTTTCCGCCAGGGCGGCCAGGCGCAGCACCTGCTCCTGCGGCTCGATATCCAGGCCGATACCCGCCAGATCCTCACGTTCCATGCTGGTCAGCACGGTCACGCCGATCAGCAACGGCTGCGGGCCGCTGCGCTTGTCCAGCACTTCACGGCAGGCCGCCATCATGCGCAGGCCGCCGGAGCAATGTACGTTGACCATCCACACGCCCATTTCCGCGGCCGCCTTGACAGCCATGGCGGTGGTGTTGGGAATATCGTGGAACTTGAGGTCCAGGAACACTTCGAAACCCTTGTCGCGCAGGGTGCCGACGATTTCCGAGGCGCAGCTGGTGAACAGTTCCTTGCCGACTTTGACCCGGCACAGTTTCGGGTCCAACTGATCGGCCAGCTTCAGTGCGGCGTCACGGGTGGGGAAATCCAGGGCGACGATGATAGGAGTCTGGCAGGCGGACATGAGCGGGCTCTCAGGCAAGTCGAAATCGGCGCGCATTGTAGCGGAACCAGCGCCGCTGGGGGACCCGATGATCGGTAAATCGTCGAGAACGCTGCGGCAAGACTAGCCTTTTCGGCATTTGTGTCGAGCCCGTTACATTACCGACACGTCCACAACATCCTTGCCCGCTACCCTCCCCAGCCGCAACACGTCCCCACCCGGCACTTCCCGCCCGCCAGCCGGACGCCTATGCTGGAACCACCACCTCGCGGCCTATCTTTGTGGTTGGCAGCCAACCTGACAGATGAACGCACGCATGCACAACATCCACGCACCTGTGAACGACGAGCAAAAATCACCTGGCGACGACAAACGCTGGAGCATCCGCGCGCTGATCGTCGACGATGACGTCCCGATCCGCGAACTGATGATCGACTACCTGGCCCGCTTCAACATCCACGCCAGCGGCGTCACCGATGGCGCCGCCATGCGTCAGGCGCTGCAAGCGGAACATTTCGACGTGGTGGTGCTGGACCTGATGTTGCCCGGCGAAGACGGCTTGTCGCTGTGCCGCTGGCTGCGCGCCGAGTCCGACATCCCGATCCTGATGCTCACCGCCCGCTGCGAGCCCACCGACCGCATCATCGGCCTGGAACTGGGCGCCGACGATTACATGGCCAAGCCGTTCGAACCCCGGGAGCTGGTGGCGCGCATCCAGACCATCCTGCGCCGGGTACGCGACGACCGCAGCGAACAGCGGGCGAACATCCGTTTCGACAACTGGCGCCTCAACAGCGTACTGCGCCAGCTGATCGCCGCCGATGGTCTGGTCGTGCCGTTGTCCAACGCCGAATTCCGCCTGTTGTGGGTGTTCATCGAACGTCCGCGCCGGGTGCTGAGCCGCGAGCAATTGCTGGATGCGGCCCGTGGGCGCTCGATCGAAGCCTTCGACCGCAGCATCGACCTGCTGGTGTCGCGCCTGCGGCAGAAGCTCGGGGATGATCCGAAGGCGCCGCAACTGATCAAGACCGTGCGCGGTGAAGGCTACCTGTTCGATGCCCGAGACATCGGTTGATGCGCGGGCGCTTCGATACGCTGTTCGGCCGCCTGTTTGGCGTGTTGCTGATCGCGATCATCCTGGCGCACCTGCTGGCCTTTGCCTGGTTTCACCATTACGGCCCGCCGCCACCTCCGCCGCCGCCGGAATTTTCCGAGGGTTTGGATGGCAAGCGACCGCCGCTGGACCCGCGCTTCGCCAACCGCCCCCCCCGGCCGTGGTTTGGCGGGCCGCTGGTGCCGCTGACCTTTCAATTCATCTCGCTGATCATCGCCGCCTGGTACGGCGCCAAGTTGCTCAGCCGGCCGATCCAGCGCCTGAGCGATGCCGCCGAGCGCCTGAGCGAGGACCTCAACAGTCCGCCGCTGGATGAGTCCGGGCCCCGGGAAGCGCGGCAAGCGGCGCACACTTTCAACAAGATGCAGCGGCGCATCATCGAGCAAGTCAAACAGCGCTCGCGGATGTTGGGCGCGGTGTCCCACGATCTGCGCACACCGCTGTCGCGACTCAAGCTGCGGCTGGAGCAGATCGACGACGACAAGCTGCAGGGCCAGATGCGCCAGGATCTGGACGACATGATCAGCATGCTCGACGCCACCCTCACCTACCTGCACGAACAGCGCACCAGCGAGGCGCCGCAGTTGATGGACGTGCAGGCGCTGGTGGAGTCGTTGAGCGAGAACGCCCAGGACCAGGGCGCCGATGTTCAGGCCAGCGGTCATTGTGCGCCGCTGCTGGTTCAGCCGATGGCCTTGCGCTCCTGTGTGAACAACCTGCTGGATAACGCTCTGCGTTATGCGGGGCAGGCACTGATCACCCTGGAAGACCATCGCGATCAGCTGTTGATCAGGGTCATCGACCGTGGGCCGGGAATCGCGGCGGAGCAACGCGAAGCGGTGTTCGAACCCTTCTTCCGCCTGGAAGGGTCTCGCAATCGCAATTCCGGAGGCGTCGGCCTGGGCATGACCATCGCCCGCGAGGCGGCGGAACGGCTGGGCGGGCAATTGAGCCTGGAAGAAACACCGGGCGGCGGGCTGACGGCGGTCATTCGATTGCCGCGGGCCTGACACACACAGCCCCCCTTGTGGGAGCGGGCTTGCCCGCGAAGGCGTCAGATCAGTCGACACCATCTTTGCCTGACACACCGCTATCGCGGGCAAGCCCGCTCCCACAGGTCCACCGGTCGGCCGCTGAATTGTGAACCACACAAAACCCTGTGGGAGCGTGGCTTGCCCGCGAAGGCGTCAGATCAGTCAACATCACCTTGCCTGATACACCGCCATCGCGAGCAGGCTCGCTCCCACAAAATCAGCGCTTGCGCAGAATCACGCTACCAATCGAATAACCGGCACCAAACGAGCTGAGTACCGCCAACGAACCGGCGGGCAGGTCGTCCTGGTTTTTGTGGAAGGCAATCACGGAACCGGCGGAGCTGGTGTTGGCATAGGTGTCGAGGATCACCGGGGCTTCCTGTTCGGTGGCGTCGCGCCCCAGCAGTTTCTTGACGATCAGGTGGTTCATGCTGAGGTTGGCCTGGTGCAGCCAGAAGCGCTTCACGTCGCTGACGTTGAGCTGGTTCTCTTCCAGGTGCTGACCGATCAGCTCGGCCACCATCGGGCAGACTTCCTTGAACACCTTGCGGCCTTCCTGGACGAACAGCTTGTCCTTGGCACCGATACCCTCTTCCGCAGCGCGGTTGAGGAAGCCGAAGTTGTTGCGGATGTTGTTGGAGAACTTGGTCAGCAGCTTGGTGCTGACGATGTCGAACTGGTGCTTGGAGGTGGCCTGGTCGGCGCGCTCGATGATCACCGCCGTGGCCGCGTCACCGAAGATGAAGTGGCTGTCGCGGTCACGGAAGTTCAGGTGACCGGTGCAGACTTCCGGGTTGACCATCAGGATCGCCCGGGCCTGGCCCAGCTGGACGCTGTTGGCCGCCGCCTGGATGCCGAAGGTCGCCGAAGAACAGGCCACGTTCATGTCGAAGCCGAAACCCTGGATGCCCAGTGCTTCCTGGACTTCGATGGCGATGGCCGGGTAGGCGCGTTGCAGGTTGGAGCAGGCGACGATCACGCCGTCGATGTCCGCTGCGGTCTTGCCGGCGCGCTGCAAGGCTTGTTCGGCAGCACCGATGGCCATCTGGCACAGCACCGACCATACGTCGTTGGAACGCTCGGGCAAACGCGGGGCCATGCGCTGAGGATCGAGGATGCCGTCCTTGTCCATGACAAAGCGGCTCTTGATGCCGGAGGCCTTTTCGATGAACGCAGCGCTCGACTCGGTCAGCGCTTGGACTTCACCGCGCGCGATGGCGTCGGCGTTATCGGCATTGAATTGCGCGACGTAGGTGTTGAACGACTGCACCAACTCTTCGTTGGAAATGCTGTTGGCTGGGGTGTACAGGCCGGTGCCGCTGATGACGACGTTATGCATGGTCGTGTCTCTAATCTGTTCAGGCAGAAAGCATTGGCACCGACGTACCAATACATAAAGGGTCGATTCCCATCCTGGGGACGCAAAACTGGCAACGTTTTATTCCGACACGCAACATGGCCGAAGGCTCTGGGTCGCGAAAACGGCGTTTATGGTCGCGAAGTTTGCCATAAACGTTAGCTTTTGGCGCCTTTTGCGAGAGCGCCGATATCCCTGTGGGAGCGGGCTTGCCCGCGAAGGGGCCATCAAATTCAACATCTATGTTGACTGACACACCGCTTTCGCGGGCAAGCCCGCTCCCACAGGTTATTGCGTAAGCCTTGGGTCTATGGTTCGACCTGGCTCCACTGCTTGCTCAAGCGCTTGTCGGAGATCGGCACCTTGGTCCCCAACTGCTGGGCAAACAGCGAGACCCGGTACTCCTCCAGCCACCAGCGGTACAGCTCCAGCTGCGGATCGCGCTTGCCTTCCTGGGCGTGTTTGCTGGCGCGGGCCTGGTATTGGGTCCAGAGATTGGCCAATTCGCCACTCCAGACCCGATCCTTCTGCAACTGGGCGCCGAGCTTTTCGAAACGCTGTTCGATGGCCTTGAGGTAACGCGGCAGCTCCTTGAGCCAGTGCATCGGCGTTTCCCGGACAAACCCCGGATACACTAGTTGGCTGAGTTGCAGCTTGATGTCGTTCAGGGCTACGGCTTGCGCCAGATCGATCTTGCCCTTGAAGCGCTTTTGCAGGCCGTGCCAGAGCTTGAGGATTTCCAGGGTCAGCTTCGCCACCCGCTCGGCGTGTTCGGTCCAGGCGCCGCGCTTGCGTTCGGCCAGCGATGCCAGCCCCGCGCCATCCCGAGGCAACGGGTCTTCGCCGTCGAGAATGCAGCTGTCGAGGCTGGCCAGCAGAATGTCCTCCACCAGCGCATCCACACGCCCCATGTCGCGGTACAGCAGGCCCAGTTCGGTCAGGCCCGGCAACTTGCCGCGCAGGAACTTCGCCGGCTCCGCCAGTTGCTGCAGCAGCAAACGCTGCAAGGCGCGGCGATGCTGGAACTCGGCCTCGGCCGGCGTCGAGAAACGCCCTTCCTTGACCGTGCCCGCCTCTTCCACCAGCGCCGGATAGACCGTCATCGACAGCCCGGCGATCTTCTGCTGGGTTTTCTGCGCCACCGCGGCAAACACCTTCGGCTCCACCGGCTGCTGGCTCTTCGCGGTCTGTGGCACCGCCAATGCCGCCTGGCTGGCTTCGGCGAAACGTGCGGTCAGCTCGGCAAGGTCACGACCTTCGCCGAGGAACTTGCCCTGGCCGTCGACGATTTCCAGGTTCATGCGCAGATGGCTTTCCATCTGCTGCGCCGCTTCCACCCAGGCTTCATCGCTGACCCGCGCGCCGGTCATGCGCAACAGTTCGCGGCCCAGCGCCTGGGGCAGCGAGCCCTCGGCGAAGGTCATGCGCTGCAAGGCGGCCTTGACGAAGTCCGGCACCGGCACGAAGTTCTTGCGCAGGGCCTTGGGCAGGTTGCGCACCAGGGCAATGCACTTGGACTCGATCACCCCCGGCACCAGCCATTCCAGGCGCTCTGGCGGCAGCATCGGCAGCAATGGCGCCGGCACCCGCAGGGTCACGCCATCGCGCGGATGATTGGGCTCGAAGTGGTAGCTCAGGGCCAATTCCAGATCACCGATGTGCAGGGTATCCGGGTATTGCATGGCGGTGACTTCGCTGGCCTCGCGGGCCAGCACGTCTTCTTCGCGCATGATCAGCAGTTGCGGGTTCTTCTGGCTGTTGACCCGATACCAGCTGTCGAAGGTCGCGGTCTGGTGGATCTCCGCCGGCAACCGCGCATCGTAGAAGGCGTACAGGGTTTCTTCGTCGGCGAGGATGTCACGCCGACGGGCCTTGGCTTCCAGCTCGTCGAGCTGTTCCAGCAACCGCGCATTGGCGGCCAGGCACTTGGCCTTGGACTGAATCTCGCCTCTCACCAGCCCCTCGCGGATGAACATCTCGCGGGACACCACAGGGTCCACCGGGCCGAAATGCACCGGGCGGCGACCGACCACGATCAGCCCGAACAGCGTGATCTGTTCATAGGCCACCACCTGGCCGCGTTTCTTCTCCCAATGGGGTTCGAAGTGGTTTTTCTTGATCAGGTGCCCGGCCAGCGGCTCGATCCAGTCGGCGTCGATCTTGGCCACCATCCGCGCATAGAGCTTGGTGGTTTCCACCAGTTCGGCGGTCATCAGCCATTGCGGGCGCTTCTTGCCGATGCCCGACGACGGGTGAATCCAGAAGCGCCGCTGACGGGCGCCCAGGTAATCGCCGTCTTCGGTTTTCTGACCGATCTGGCTGAGCAGCCCCACCAGCACCGCCTTGTGCAGTTTCGGATAATCCGCAGGCTCTTTATTGAGGCTCAACTGCAGATCGCGACAGATCAGGCTCAACTGACGGTGGGAATCACGCCACTCGCGCAGGCGCAGGTAATTGAGGAAGTTCTTGCGGCACCAGTTGCGCAACGGATTGGCGGTCAGCGCCTGGCGCTGCTCCTCGAAGCCGCGCCACAGATTGACCAGCGCGGCGAAGTCCGAGTCGGCGTCTTTCCACTGTGCGTGGGCCTGGTCCGCCGCCTGTTGACGCTCCGGCGGACGGTCGCGCGGGTCCTGGATCGACATGGCACTGGCGACGATCAGCACTTCCTGCAAGCTGCCGAGCTTGGCCGCTTCCAGCAGCATGCGGCCCATGCGCGGGTCCACCGGCAAGCGCGCAAGCTGTCGACCGAGCGGCGTCAGCTGGCTGTTGCGATCCACCGCCGAGAGCTCTTGCAGCAGGTTGAAACCGTCGCTGATGGCCTTGCCATCCGGCGGCTCGATAAACGGGAACGCGGTGATTTCGCCGAGGCGCAGGTGCAGCATCTGCAGGATCACCGCAGCGAGGTTGGTACGCAGGATTTCCGGATCGGTAAATTCCGGGCGCGCGAGGAAGTCTTCTTCGCTGTACAGCCGCACGCAAATGCCCGGTTCTACCCGTCCGCAACGGCCCTTGCGCTGGTTGGCGCTGGCCTGGGAAACCGCTTCGATGGGCAGGCGCTGGACCTTGGCGCGGTAGCTGTAGCGACTGATGCGCGCGGTGCCGCTGTCGATCACGTAGCGGATGCCCGGCACGGTCAGCGAGGTTTCCGCGACGTTGGTCGCCAGCACCACGCGACGCCCCGGATGCGACTGGAAAATCCGCTGCTGCTCGGCCGGCGACAGGCGCGCGTACAACGGCAGGATTTCGGTGTGTTTGAGTTGGGCCTTGCGCAGCATGTCTGCAGCGTCGCGGATTTCCCGCTCGCCGGGCAGGAACACCAGCACGTCGCCCGGACTGCGGCGCTCGCTGCGCTCATAGGCGGCGATTTCGTCGAGGGTGGCGAGAATCGCCTGATCGACGGTCAGGTCGTCCTCGACACGGTTGCCCTCTTCGTCCTGTTCCAGGGTCAGCGGGCGATACCAGGTTTCCACCGGGAACGTGCGGCCGGAAACTTCGACAATCGGCGCGTCATCGAAGTGCTTGGAGAAGCGCTCCAGGTCGATGGTCGCCGAGGTGATGATGACCTTCAGGTCCGGGCGGCGCGGCAGCAGGGTTTTCAGGTAACCGAGCAGGAAGTCGATGTTGAGGCTGCGTTCGTGGGCTTCGTCGACGATGATCGTGTCGTAGCGCTCAAGGAAACGGTCGTTCTGGGTTTCCGCCAGCAGGATGCCGTCGGTCATCAGCTTGATCAGGGTATTGGCGTCGCTCTGATCCTCGAAGCGCACCTGATAGCCGACCAACGCGCCCAAGGGCGTGCCCAGTTCCTCGGCAACCCGGCTGGCGACGCTGCGCGCCGCGATTCGCCGCGGCTGGGTGTGACCGATCAGGCCCTGCTGGCCGCGACCGATTTCCAGGCAGATTTTCGGCAGCTGAGTGGTTTTACCCGAGCCGGTTTCGCCGGCGATGATCAGCACCTGGTGTTTTTCCAGGGCCTTCTTGATTTCGTCGCGCTTGGCGGCAATCGGCAGACTGTCGTCGTAACGAATCACCGGCACGCTGGCGCGGCGCGCCAGCACCTGATCGCAGGACGCCTGCAGGCGCGTCACCCACTGGGCCAGCTTGGCCTCGTCGGGTTTCTTGCGCAGCTCAAGCAACTGCCGCCGCAGCCGGTGACGGTCGGCGAGCATGGCGTGATCGAGGTTTTTCAGCAGTTTGTCGATGGAGGGCGATTCGTCGGTCATAGAAGCAGCGGCAAGCTGTAAGCTAAAAGCTGCAAGGGTAACAGATGAGCAGCTAAAAGCCTCAAGCTCCAAGTCTCAAGCGGGCTTGCAGCTAGTCGCTTGCCGCTGCCTTTCTCCGATACGGAAACACATCGATCACCTTCCCCGCCCGAATCGCCTCCTGCAAACCCTTCCAGTAATCGGCGTTGTACAGCTCGCCATGCATGCGGTCGAACAGCTTGCGCTGCCCGGAATCGGCAAACAGAAACGGCGGAAACTCTTCGGGGAACACGTCCAGCGGCCCGATCGAATACCAGGGTTCGGATGCCATTTCGTCTTCGGGAGTGCGCGGCGGCGGGATGTGGCGGAAGTTGGCTTCGGTGAGAAAGCAGATTTCGTCGTAATCGTAGAACACCACCCGGCCGTGACGGGTGACGCCGAAGTTTTTCAGCAGCATATCGCCGGGAAAGATGTTCGCTGCCGCCAGTTGCTTGATCGCCAGGCCGTAATCATCCAGCGCTTCGCGGACCTGCGCTTCGTTGGCGTTTTCCAGGTACAGGTTCAACGGCGTCATCCGCCGTTCGGTCCAGCAGTGGCGGATCAGCACCGTGTCGCCTTCCACCGACACCGTGGACGGCGCGACTTCCAGCAGTTCTTCCAGGCACGCCGGGTCGAATTTATCCAGCGGGAAACGGAAGTCGGCGAACTCCTGGGTATCGGCCATGCGCCCGACACGGTCGACGCTTTTCACCAGCCGGTACTTTTCGATCACCGTGGCGCGATCGACGTTTTTCGACGGCGAGAACCGGTCCTTGATGATTTTGAACACGGTGTTGAACCCCGGCAGGGTGAACACGCTCATCACCATGCCGCGCACACCGGGGGCCATGATGAACTGGTCGTCGGTGTTGGCCAGGTGATTGATCAGCGCCCGGTAGAACTCCGACTTGCCGTGCTTGTAGAAACCGATCGAGGTGTACAGCTCGGCGATGTGCTTGCCCGGCAGGATGCGCTTGAGAAAACCGATGAACTCCGCCGGCACCGGCACATCCACCATGAAGTACGAACGAGTGAAGGAGAAGATGATCGACACGTCGGCTTCGTCGGTGATCAGCGCATCGATCTGGATGCCGCGACCTTCCAGGTGCAACAGCGGAATCGCCAGCGGCCACTGCTCGTCGGCGGTGTAGATGCGCCCCACCAGGTAGGCGCCCTTGTTGCGGTACAGCACCGAGGAAAACAGCTCGACGCTCAGCTCCGGATCCTTGCACACCCAGTCCGGCAGGTTCTCGCGCAGTTGCGCCTCAAGACGGCGCAGGTCGCCGGGCAGATCGGCGTATTCCTCGCTGAAGCGATAATCGGCAAAGATGCTGGCGAGCATGCCCGACAGCTGCCCCTGGGGCTTGTAGGTACGGGTTTGCGCGGCGCGGGCCCGACGCAGGCTCGGCCGGGTGGTATGGATGAACATGCAGCCGTCGCTGATCAGGTCGTGGCTGAACAGACCGCAGAAAATCGAGTTGTACCAGGTCTCCGACAGCTCATCGTCGAAACGCAGGTCGATGAGCTTGATGTAGGCGCTTTTGACCAGCGGCCAGCAACTGACGTCCAGGGTATCGTCGTCGAACGCGATGCGCAGTCGCCCGACCGTTTCGCCGACCTTCTCTTCATACAGGTTGATCCGCGCCGCCGAGGCCGATTGCGTCTCCTGCCACAGCGCCTGCTCGAACCGGGCCCGCGCACCGTCGGTGATGCGGCGAAAATGCTCGCGGTAATCGTCGAAGCCGTCGAGGATCAGACGGGCGATGTCGGCGGCTGGCCAATTCTGCGGCATGGTGAGACCTCTGCGGGAATTCGAAAGCCTTGAGCTTAGCCAGTGAAGCGGGTGCAGGAGAAGTGTAATTTTCGGCCCGAATTAAATGCCTGATTTGCGGTTGCCATCGATCAGGCGCTCGGCAACACTCTCGTCCCGATCAAGCCAGGAGCGCACCGTGAACCCCATCGATCTTTTCCGATTACTGTCGCTGGCGGCCATCTGGGGTGCGAGTTTCCTGTTCATGCGCATCATCGCCCCGGAGATTGGCACGATCCCCACTGCGTTTTTCCGGGTGTCCATCGCGGCCGCCGGTTTGCTGGTGATCCTGGGGCTGATGCGGGTGCGATGGGATTTCAAGGGCAAGCTCAAAACCGTGATGCTGCTGGGGGTGATCAACTCCGGCCTGCCTGCGACGCTTTACTCGGTGGCCGCGCAGGTGCTGCCCGCCGGTTACTCGGCGATCTTCAACGCCACGACGCCTTTGATGGGGGTGCTCATTGGCGGTCTGTTCTTCCATGAACGGCTCACCGTTGCCAGGCTCGGCGGGGTGTTCCTGGGGTTGCTGGGTGTCGGCGTCCTGACCCGCGCCGGTCCCGTGGCCTTTGATATGGAACTGCTGATGGGCGCCCTCGCCTGTCTGCTGGCGACCACCTGCTACGGCTTTGCCGGGTTCCTCGCGCGGCGCTGGCTGGATCAGGCCGGTGGACTCGACAGTCGCCTGTCGGCGCTGGGCAGCATGCTGGGAGCCACGTTGTTCCTGCTGCCGCTGTTCGGCTACAGCGCGATCAGTCAGCCTCCGTCGAGCTGGGGCGGCTGGAATGTCTGGCTGTCGCTTTTGGGGTTGGGCCTTGTGTGCACGGCCTTTGCCTACATCATTTACTTCCGCCTGCTCACTGCGATCGGGCCGGTGAAGTCATCCACCGTGACCTTCGCGATCCCGCCGTTCGGGGTGTTGTGGGGGGCGATGTTTCTGGATGAGCCGCTGTCGATGGCGCATGTTTATGGCGGGGTGTTGATTGCGGTGGCGTTGTGGTTGGTGTTGAAGCCCACGGCGACCCGGTAATTTGCGGTGATGTTGATGACGCCTTCGCGGTCAAGCCTCGCTCCTACAGGATGGGTAAGAACGACCACCAACCCTGTAGGAGCGAGGCTTGCCCGCGAAGCGCTTTACGCCGGTTAAAGCCTTACAGCGCACGCACCTCACCGATAGGCAACGGCTGCTCACTTTCACCAATGCCATTGACCAACGGCGCACCAAATTCCTCCAGACTGATCTGGAAACGGTCCCCCGGCTGGGTCTTCACCCCGTCGGCAAACGACAGCGTGGCCGTACCGAAGTAATGCACGTGAACATCGCCGGGACGCAGGAACTGTGCGTACTTGAAGTGATGGAACTCCAGGTTCGCGAGGCTGTGGCACATGTTGTCCTCGCCGCTGAGAAATTCCTTTTCCCAGAGGGTCTGGCCATCACGCTTGATGCGGCTGGTGCCGACCAGGTGCCGAGGCAATTCGCCGACCCGCAATTCCGGGCCATAGGAGCAACTGCGCAGTTTCGAATGGGCCAGGTACAGGTAGTTGCGCCGCTCCATGACGTGGTCGGAGAACTCGTTGCCCAGGGCATAACCCAGGCGATACGGCAGGCCGTCATGGCCAATGACATAGAGCCCGGTCAGCTCCGGCTCTTCACCCGCGTCCTCTGCAAACGGCGGCACCGGGAAGTCCGCGCCAGGACGCACGACGATGCTGCCGTCGCCCTTGTAGAACCACTCCGGTTGCGCACCGACCTGCCCGTCCGCCGGCTTGCCGCCTTCCAGGCCCCACTTGAACATGCGCATGGTATCGGTCATGCCGGCTTCGACCGCGCCGTCCTGCTGGTGCATCTTGTCCCGCGTCGAAGCGCTGCCCAGGTGGGTCAGGCCGGTGCCGCTGATCAGGCAGTGCGCTGGGTCTTCGTGGTCCAGCGGCGGCAGTACGCGGTGTTCATGCAGCAACTGCGCATAATCCAGGCTCGTTTCGCTGCCACGCAGAATGGTTTCTTCCGCCAGGCTGCGCCCGGCACGGATCGCCGCGAGTGCCAGTTCTCGGGTGCTGCGAGTGTCTTTCAACACCTGGACCTGTGAACCATCGACCACGCCCACCTGGCGATCGCCGTTACTGTTTTCAAATTGAATCAGGCGCATGTCGGCCTCCGCAAAGTCGTGGATGGCGCCGCCCGGGAGCGGCGCTTCAAGATCACTCGATGATGTTGAATTCGCTCAGGAACTCATCGGAGATTTCCAGGCCCAGACCCGGCTTGTGATCGTCGAGCTGGATGTACCCGTTGACCGGCTGCGGTTCGCCCTTGAACACGTAGTAGAAGAGCTCGTTGCCGACTTCGACGTCGAACACCGGGAAGAACTCGGCCATCGGTGAGGCGGTGGTGGACATGGTCAGGTGGTAGTTGTGCATCTGCCCGGCGTGAGGAATGACCGGCACCGACCAGGCTTCGGCCATGGCGTTGATCTTGCGCGCGGCGGTGATGCCGCCGACACGGTTGGTGTCGTACTGGATCACGTCGACGGCGCGGCGTTCCAGCAGGTCCTTGAAGCCGTAGGAGGTGAATTCGTGCTCGCCGCCGGAGATCGGCATGATCCCCATTTTCTTCAGCTCGATGTAACCCTCGATGTCATCGGCGATCACCGGTTCTTCCAGCCAGCGCGGTTCGAATTCCGCCAGTTTCGGCAACATGCGGCGGGCGTACTCCAGGGTCCAGCCCATGTAGCACTCGAGCATGATGTCCACATCGGGACCTGCCAGTTCACGCAAAGCGCGCACTTGTTCGATGTTGCGGCGCATGCCCGCCGGGCCGTCTTTCGGGCCGTAACCGAAGCGCATTTTCAGCGCGGTGAAACCCTGGTTCAGGTAGCCCTGGGCTTCTTCGAGGAACAGGTCGAGGTTGTCGTTGGCGTAGAGCTTGGAGGCGTAGGTCCAGATCTTTTCCTTGGTGCGCCCGCCCAGCAGCTTGAACACCGGCTTGTTGACCGCTTTGCCCATGATGTCCCAGATCGCGATGTCGATCGCCGAGATCGCGGCCATGCCGATGCCCTTGCGGCCCCAGGCGTGGCTCTGGCGGTACATTTTCTGCCAGATGTATTCGTTGTCGAACGGATCTTCGCCGATGGCGATCGGTGCCAGGTAGGTGTCGATGATTTCCTTGGCCACACGCGGCGCCAGGGCGCAGTTACCGATGCCGACCAGGCCCGTGTCGGTTTCGACTTCCACCACCAGCCAGCCGTGGAAACGGAACGAGCCCATGGCGTCGCCGCGTTCGAACAGGATGTCGCTGGCGTTGGTGCAGAAGTGCGCCTGAGGGGGAACGACTTTGCCTTTCCACTCGAATACGCGGGTACGGATCGCTTTGATTTTCATGAATACAGTTCCTTGCTGGCGCTTCTTGTAATTGTTGAGTCGTGTGCGCGGCCCGCCTGGTTGGCGGCTTCCGGCATTCGATGGAGCGACTTTAGCCAGCGCCCGGGGACGGCGGATAATCACTTATGCGTATCCGGCGATAACCTGGGGTGATATCGAAAAGCGGTTATTGCCTGAATTGGGTTATCAGCTGCTTTGGCAAAAAAAAGTGGGAGGAATTGATGTTGGCCAGACCTGAAAAACATTGTGGGAGCGGGCTTGCTCGCGAAGAGGTCGTGTCAGGCAACGAAGATGTCGACTGACAGACCGCATTCGCGAGCAAGCCCGCTCCCACAAAGATTTATGGTGTTTGGGAGATTTGGGTCAGTGCCGGCTGGCCCCCATCCGACAGGCGATTTCGAAGGCCTGGCGGGTGGCGCCGACGTTGGCCTTGCCTTGGCCCGCGATGTCGAAGGCGGTGCCGTGGGCCGGGGTGGTGATCGGGATGGGCAGGCCGCCCTGCACCGTGACGCCACGGGAGAAGCCCATCAGCTTGATCGCGATCTGCCCCTGGTCGTGATACATGGTCACCACCGCGTCGAAGGCGCTGGCATCGCCCTGGACCTTGAGGAAAATCGTGTCGCCCGGGTACGGTCCTTCGGCGGCAATGCCCTGCGCCTGAGCCGTGCGAACGGCCGGGCCGATGATGTCGATTTCTTCCCGGCCGAACGAACCGTTGTCGCCGTTGTGCGGGTTCAAACCGCAGACGCCAATCCGCGGTTTCTCCAGGCCGCTGCGCTTGAGCGCGGTGTCGATCAGCTCAATCGCCTCCACCACCCGCTGCTCACTCAGCATGCCCGGGACTTCGGACAGAGCGACGTGGGACGTCACCCGGGAAGTCCAAAGGTTGTCCAGCACGTTGAACTCACAGAACGGTCCATGGAAATCCAGCAACTCGGCAAACCAGTGCAACTCGTCGTTGTGAGCCATGCCGGCCATGTGCAGCGACGTCTTGTTCAGCGGGCCGAACAGCACCGCATCGGTGATCCCCGCCTCGGTCAGGCGCAGGGCTTTTTCCAGGGTGTCGAGGCTGTAGCGACCGCCAATCACACTGGCTTCGCTGCGCGGGAAATCACCGACCGCATCACCGCGAAAATCGTAGAACAGCGGCGTGTCATCGACGAACGACAACTGCTCAAGCGAATCCACCTGGCGATAGGGAAACTGCACCCCGGCGATGTCCATGCCGCGACGCATTTCCGTTTCATCGGCGATCAGGATCACCTGGGCCTTGCTGCGTACTTCAGCCTCGGCGAGCAGCCGGGCGATCAGTTCCGGGCCGATGCCCGCCGGGTCGCCCAGGACCATCGCGATGGTAGTTTTTTTCATGCTTCACTCCTCAAGGGTTCAGGCTGCGCCCGGTCAATGGCGCAAGGCTCGCAGCGATAGATGCGCTGCGCGTTGCTGTAGAACAGTCGCTCCTGATCGGCCACGGGCAGATCGGCGACGATGGATTTGAAACCGCTGTAGATGTCATCGAACGAGCCGCACAGGCTGTCCACCGGGAAGTTGCTGGCGAACATCACCCGGGCGGTGCCGAACATGGCGATCACCTCGCGCACGATCCAGGCGTTGTCGATGGCGCGCCATGCCCTGCCCGCCTGTCCCAGGCCGGAAATCTTCACCTGCACGTTCGGCCACTCGGCCAGGCGCGACATCGCCAGGCGCCAGCCGGCCAGGCCTTCGGCGCTGCGATCGCTGGGCAGACCGGCGTGGTTGAGGATCAGCGTGGTACCGGGAAAGTCCCGGGCCAGGCGCTCGGCTTCGTGCAGGTTCCACCAGGGCGTCTGCAAGTCGAAATGTAGCCCCAACCCTTGCAGCGCGGCATAGCTGCGGCGCCAATGCTCATTGCTCATCAGGCTGCGCACATGGCCCACCTCGGCCGGCGTGGTCGGGCCACCGGGTTTGTGCCGCACGCTGCGCACGCACTTGAAACCCGCCTGCTCGGTGAGCACCGCGATGGCGTCCGGATGATCGAGCCAGGCTTGCGCGACGATCGCGTTCGGCACGCCGTAGCGGGCGGCCAGTTGTTCGATGAAACGGGTCTCGCCAATCGGATCCTGCGGGTCCCATTCGGTCTCGATGTACACCGTTTGCACGACGTTGTGGGGACCGGCATCGGCGAAATAATCGTCGGGAAAATAACGACGCTTGATCGCACTGTAATCACCGTAGCGAAACGGGATATTCGCCTCGGGCGCGAGCCACGGATGGTGGTTGATCGTCGGGTCCCAGAAATGATGATGGGCGTCGATGATCGGGCCTCTCCAAAGGCTTCTTGAGGACGACTCAGCCATGACGCACCTCATCCAGGCTGATGAACAGGGTGGCGAGCACGAACACCGCCGAACACACCGCGAAGAACCCGAGCACCGGCGCGAAGCCACCGCTCATTTGCAGAATCACACCCACCAGGATCGGCACCGCGATACCGCCGGTGCTGCCGGCCATGTTCATCACGCCGCCGATCAGCCCGACCCGCGCCGGAGCCGCCAGCAATGAAGGGAAGCTCCAGTAGAGACTGCCCCACATCAGGAAGAACGCGGTCAACGCCAAGAGGGCCACGGCGGCGTAGGGATTGCTCAGGGTCGGCAACAGCAGGAAGGCGCCGAGGGCCACCACGCCGGAGAACGCCAGCAGGCTCTTGACCGCCACCCCGCGCCGCACGCCCTTGCGGATCAGGCCATCGCAGAGGAAACCACCGGTCAGCGAACCCAGGGCGCCGCAGATGAAAATCACGAAGGTCGCCGCGCCAATGCCCTTGATGTCAAAGCCGCGAGCCTGGGACAGATAACTCGGGCCCCAGGTCAACAGACCGAAATACACCATCGCCCAACTGGCCCGACCGATCAGCAGTCCGCTCAGGGAGCGCATGGCGATGCCCAGGCCCTTGACCGGCGCACGGGCGGCTTCGGCAGCCGGCGTGGCGCGCCCGGCGTTGATCTTTTCCAGCTCCAGCGCATTGACCTGTGGATGGGTATTGGGGTCGTCGCGCAGATAACGCCACGCCAGCCAGGCCAGCGCCAGGGTCGCGACACCGGCAATCACGAACGCCAGACGCCAGGAATCCAGCGCGACAATCAGATAGGCGATGATCAGACCGCCAAGCGCCACGCCCAACGGGCTGCCGCTGTCCATCAGCACTGCCCCGCGACTGCGCTCGCTGGGCGCCAGCCACAGGGAAATCAGCTTGCCGCCGGAGGGGAACAATGGCGCCTCCGACGCCCCCAGTGCTACGCGGGCAAACAGCAATGACAGGCCGCCGGTGGCAAACGCCGCCAGTACCTGGAAGGTGCCCCACAAGCCGGTGGACCAGCCGATCACCCGATGCGGGCCGAAGCGATCGATCAGCCAGCCGCCAGGAATCTGCAACAGCGCATAGGCCCAGAAAAAGCTGCTGAGAATCAGCCCTTGCATGCTCGGTGACAGGGAAAACTCGTTGGCGATGGTCGGCATGGCGATGGACAGCGACACCCGATCGATCAGGTTGACCATGGTCAGCGCAAAGATGATCGCGAAGATCCGCCAGCGCACATTGCTGGCCTTCGCGGCGGTGGGCTGCGCGATTGCAGCGGCAGCGGACGGAGCCTCGGCGCCGGTCAACTGCAGGGAAGCACTGGGACGAGCCATGGTGCGTACCTCTTTTATTATTTTTGTGAGATGCCGCTTATCGCGGCCCTGGCGAGCACTATCGAAGGCTCAGCGATAACCGTCTAATCAAACCTGGAAATAAGGCGATAGCCTCGAGTTATGGCACACGCCCCTTTCAATGAGCTTTCAGCACTGTTTCCACTTGTTTCCAGAACACCGCTCCCTGTAGCCGCTGGCGAAGCCTGCGTCCGGCTGCGAAGCAGTCGTGAAATCGCCAACGCGGTGTTTCAGATCGACCGCGGACACAGGTTTTGCGACTGCTGCGCAGTCGGACGCAGGCTTCGCCAGCTGCTACAGGTCTGTACGTTGAGCCTCCAGATAGCACAGCTATAACCCCAGGCTATCGGCGTATGTATTGTTTTGACTAGACGCGGCGGCGCGACGTTCCCACACTCGGCCCAGGCTTGCGGCTTCACCGCGCAGACAAGTCACTCATAACAACTACAAAAACGAGGCTCTTCCATCATGCGAAATGCATTCGTCCGTCGCACTTCCCGTCTGTTTCTCGGCTGCACCCTGCTCACCGCAGGCGCCCTTCCCGCACTCGCCCAGGCTGCCTGGCAGCCGGACAAGAACGTCGAAATCGTCGTCGCCGGCGGTCCTGGTGGCGGTACCGACCAGCTCGGACGCCTGATCCAGTCGATCATCACCACCCACAAGCTGCTCGATGTGAACACCATCGTCCTGAACAAGGGCGGTGGCAACGGCGCCGAAGCCTTTCTCGACATGAAGATGAACAAGGGCGATGCCGAGAAACTGGTGATCGGCACCAACAACATCTACCTGCTGCCGCTGGTGTCCAAGCTGGGTTACCAATGGCAGGAACTGACCCCGATTGCCGCCGTGGCCGAGGATGACTTCATTCTCTGGAGCTACAAGGGCGCGCCGTGGAAAGACGCCAAGGGCTTCTATGACGCGGTCAAGGCCGATCCGTCGAACCTGCGCATGGGCGGCAGCCAGTCCAAGGACGTCGACCAGACCCTGACCCTGCTGCTCAACCAGACCAACAACAGCAAACTGGTGTACATCCCCTTCAAGAGCGGCAGCGAGGCCGCCACGCAACTGGCCGGCAAACACATCGCCGCCAACGTCAACAACCCCAGCGAAAGCATCAGCCAATGGCGTGGTGATCAGGTCGAACCGCTGTGCGTGTTCAGTAAAGAGCGCATGACCTACACCGAAAAAGTCGCCGGCGACAAAGCCTGGGCCGACGTACCGACCTGCCACGAACAGGGCCTGGGCATCGACCAGTACCGTTTCCCGCGCACCGTGTTCATGCCCGGCGAAGTCAGTGCCGAGCAGCGCGCGTTCTACGTCGAGCTGATGCGCAAGGTCACCGAGACGCCGGAGTTCAAGGCCTACGTCAAGCAGAACGCCTTGGTGCCGACCTTCCTGGAAGGCGAGCCGCTGACCGCCTACATCGAACATGACACCGCCCGCGTCACGCCGGTGTTCAAGGAAGCCGGCTGGCTGAAAAACTAAAGTTGTCCGGCCGCTCGCCTGCGGGCGGCCGTCCTCTGCTGGAGACGTTTTCATGTCCCATTCTTCGGATTCACCGGCGCTGGTCGGCACCCGCTGGGTCGAACTCGGCCTGGCGCTGTTCACCACCGTGCTTGGCGTGGTGGTGATGTTCGGCAGCCACGAACAAGGCATCGGCTGGGGCGACGCCGGCCCCGAGCCGGGTTACTTCCCCTTCTACATCGGCCTGCTGTTGTGCGCCGCCAGCGTCGCCAATGGCGTATTGGCGCTGGTGCGCTGGCAGGCCCTGAGCGTGGCGTTCGTCAGCCGCAGCGCGTTCCGCCAGGTGATGTCGGTGTTTGTGCCGATTGCCCTGTTCGTCGGCGCCATGCCGTTCACCGGGATCTACATCGCGTCTGCGGTGTTCATCGCCTGGTTCATGTGGCGTGACACCGTGCGCGCCAAACCCTATGGCAAGTGGATGATCGCCAGTGTTTCGCTGGGCGCGGCGCTGTTCAGCTATCTGGTCTTCGCGCTGTGGTTCAAGGTCCCGCTGGATGCAGGTCCCCTGGGCGACGGTATTGCCCTGGCCTGGAGACATTTCAAATGAGCGAATTCGATTCCCTGCTGCAAGGCATGAACCTGATCCTCACGCCGGGCCACATCGGCCTGATGGTGGTCGGCGTGCTGCTGGGCATTCTGGTCGGCGTGTTGCCCGGCCTTGGCGCCCCCAACGGCGTGGCACTGCTGCTGCCGCTGACGTTCACCATGTCGCCGGTGTCGGCGATCATTTTGCTGTCGTGCATGTATTGGGGGGCGTTGTTCGGCGGATCGATCACCTCCATTCTGTTCAACATACCCGGTGAACCCTCATCGGTGGCGACGACCTTCGACGGCTACCCGATGGCCCGCGAAGGCCGCGCCGCCGAAGCCCTGACCGCCGCGTTCAGCTCAGCGCTGATCGGCGCGCTGTGCGGCGTCATGCTGCTGACCTTCCTGTCGACCCGCATTGCCGAGTTCGCCATGTCCTTCAGCTCACCGGAGTTCTTCGCGGTGTATCTGTTGGCGTTCTGCACCTTCATCGGCATGAGCAAGAACCCGCCGCTGAAAACCGTGGTGGCGATGATGATCGGCTTCGCCATGGCGGCGGTCGGCATGGACACCGTGTCCGGCAACCTGCGCCTGACCTTCGACCAGCCGATCCTGATGACCGGCATCAGCTTCGAAGTGGCGGTGATCGGACTGTTCGGCATCGGCGAAATCCTCTGCACCGTGGAGGAAGGCCTGGTGTTCCGTGGCGAGCATGCGCGGATTACGCCGATGGTGATTCTGCGCACCTGGGCAAAACTGCCGCGCTATTGGTGGACGATCGTGCGCAGCACCCTGGTCGGTTGCTGGATGGGCATCACCCCCGGTGGCCCGACCGCGGCATCGTTCATGAGCTACAGCCTGGCCCGGCGCTTCTCGAAGAATCGCGATAGCTTCGGCAAGGGCGAAGTCGAAGGGGTGATCGCCCCGGAAACCGCCGACCACGCCGCCGGCACCAGCGCCCTGCTGCCGATGCTGACCCTGGGCATTCCGGGTTCGGCCACAGCCGCGGTGATGCTCGGTGGCCTGATGATCTGGGGCCTGCACCCTGGCCCGACGTTGTTCGTTGAACAGCACGATTTTGTCTGGGGCCTGATCGCGAGCATGTACCTGGGCAACGTGGTGAGTCTGATCGGGGTGTTGGCGACCGTACCGCTGTTCGCCTCGATCCTGCGCATTCCGTTCTCGATCATCGCGCCGATCATCATCATGGTCTGCGCCATCGGTGCCTACTCGGTGCACAACTCGTTCTTCGACGTGGTGCTGATGCTCGGCTTCGGCGCACTGGGTTACCTGTTCAAGAAACTCGGCTACCCGATCGCGCCGCTGGTGCTGGCGGCGGTGTTGGGCGACAAGGCGGAAGACGCGTTCCGTCAGTCGATGCTGTTCTCGGATGGGCAACTGGGAATCTTCTGGTCCAACCCGTTGGTGGGCAGCCTGACCACGGCCGCCCTGCTGATGCTGTTCTGGCCGATGATTTCCAAAGCGCTGCAAACCCTGATCGGCCTGCGCAAATCCCCAGCCGCCAAGGCAAAATCGGTGCTGTGACACAGCAATGCTGGCAACGCCTGACATTTGTTGTCAGGCTTGCCGCAGTCTTTTCTGCGAGCGCGGCCCATGACCCGAATTCCTGTTGCCAATGTGATCCACAGCCGTCTGCGTCTGCGCCAACTGCGCCTGATGCTGGCGCTACAGGAGTTCGGCTCGCTGCGCCGCGCCGCCGACCACATCGGCATGACCCAGCCGGCAGCGACCAAAATGCTGCACGAAGCCGAGGACCTGCTCGGTGTCGAACTCTTCGAGCGCCTGCCTCGGGGCATGCGCTCCACCCCGTTCGGGGAAACCGTCATCTACTACGCGCGCATGGTCTTCGCCGAACTGAGCGGCATGCGCGAGGAACTGGTGGCCCTGGAATCCGGCAACCTGGGCCGGGTGGCGGTCGGCGCCATTCCGGCTTTGGCGTCGGGGCTGTTGACCCGCACTATCGCGACCTTGAAACAGAGCCATCCACGACTGTCCATGAGCATTCAGGTCGACACCAGCGACGTGCTGGTGCAGGCGCTGCTGCAGGATCAACTGGACGTGGTGCTGGGGCGAATCCCGGTCGGGGCAAGGGCCGAGGAATTGCTCTTCGACAGCCTGGGCGAAGAAGCCCTGTGCGTGATCTGCGGCGCGCAGAATCCGCTGGCGCGGGAAACCCAGTTGAGCTGGGCCGAATTGCAGAACCAGACGTGGGTACTGCAACAGCATCCAAGCCCAATGCGCGCGATCATCAATCAGGTGTTCCACAACGCGCGGGTCGACATCCCCAGCAGCATCGTCGAGACCACTTCGATCATGACCCTGCTCTCGCTGATCCAGCAGACCGACATGCTCGGCGTGACGCCGGTGTCGGTGGTCGAGGATTACCCGGGGCGCGACTTGCTGGCGGTATTGCCGATCAAGTTCGAGGCACGGTTGCCCCCTTATGGCTTGATCACCCGCCGTCATCGCATTCAATCGTCGGCGATGCAGGCGTTCATGCATTCGGTGCGCGCCGAGCATACGCTAGCCAAATGAAAAGGCCCGGTGCAATCAATGCACCGGGCCTTTTTCGGGTTGCCTGATTTAAGCGCTCTTACGGAAAACGAAGGCCAGACCGACGATGATCAGCACCATGCCCAGCAGGCTCAACGCCGCCAGCTTGTTGCCGAAAATCAGGTAGTCCATCACCGCCGTCACCGCCGGCACCAGGTAAAACAGGCTGGTGACATTCACCAGATTGCCCCGGGCGATCAGGCGATACAGCAGCAGGGTCGCCAGCACCGACACCACCAGTCCCATCCACAGCACTGGCACGACAAACCCCGTGTTGTGCTCGAAATGAAACGGCTGGAACGGCACGAAGATTCCGCACAGCAGCAATCCCGCGAGGTACTGCACAGGCATCGTGCCGAGGGGATTTTCAGTGATGCGCTTTTGCATGATCGAGCCGAACGTCATGCTCGCCAGCGCCAGCAAACCAAAGAGCATCCCGGCCAGCGACATGCCGGCAAGGCCAATGCCCTGATACACCACCATGATCAAGCCGGCCAACCCCAGGCACAGCCCGAAAATCCGGCTGGCCGAGCGCTGACGCTCCATGATCACCACCGTGAGAATCGGCTGAACGCCCATGATGGTCGCCATCACCCCTGGCGTCACCTTCAGGTCCAGGGCCAGCAGATAGAAAATCTGATAAGCCCCCAGCAACACCACCCCGGTGGCCATCGCGTACTGCATCGGTTTCCCGCCCTTGGGCAACTTCAGCTTGAGCAACGGCACCAGCAACACCAGCCCGCACAGGGCGATGACAAAGCGAAACAGCAGAAAGGCAAAGGGGGATGCGTGAGCCAGGCCCCATTTGGAGAAAATCGCCCCGCTGCTCCACAGCAGGACGAACAGGCTCGTGGAAGTCGCCGCGAGCGCGGACTGTCTGGAAAAAGCAAACATGAATACCACCTGTAGTCAGGCAAAAAGCCAACTCAGCCGAAGCTGAAATTCAGTCGTTGTTTCAGGCGGGCGGCAGGGATCAGCAGAAAACGCCGATCAGCCCCGAATGCCAACACCCGGCGGTGAAACCACCGCGCACACTGGAGTGCGACTGACAGGAGGGGGGTAATGACTGATCTGCACAGGCTGCTGATTCCCGCACGGCACGACGCCAGCGTTGACCGCTGAATCGACTACCGCGTTGATGAGGGATGCAGGCATGGGCTGATCTTTTTGATGAGGTGGAGGGTGTGCCGAGAGACACCCGAGCGCCGACTATAACCAGCGGGTGACATGAATTGCAATGACTTGGGCAAAACGAAAAAACGCTCTCCTACGGGGGAGCGTTTTTCATTCGGTAGTAGACGCTACCCAAACAGCCAATATCCCAACAACGTCAGCACCACCACCGCCAGCACCGGCCGCAACACCCGGTAGGCCTTGGGGTTGCGCCGCTTCCACTGCTTGACCACTCCACTGACCTTGTCGCTGGAGTTCTTGCTCCAGGCGTAGGCTTTGTTGATCCCGCCGACGCGCTCATCGTCCAGATTCTGTGGTGCCGTGGCGCGACCGAGGAACGCGCTGATCGTGCGGTTGATGCGGGTCATCAGGCGATTGCTCAGGGGGCGTTCGATGTCGCAGAACAGGATGACCCGGGTCTTGTCCGTTTCGTTCTTGACCCAGTGTACGTAAGTCTCGTCGAACATCACGTCCTCACCGTCGCGCCAGGCGTAGACCTGGCCGTCGACGAAGATGCGGCAGTCGTCGGAGTTGGGCGTCGAAAGGCCCAGGTGATAACGCAGGGAACCGGCGAAGGGATCGCGGTGGGGGTTGAGGTGGCTGTTGCCCGGCAACAGCGCGAACATCGCGCCCTTGACGTTTGGAATGGCGCTGACCAGTTCCACGGTTTTCGGGCACAGCAGTTCGGCCGAAGGCAGGGGTCTGTCGTACCACTTGAGGTAGAAACGCTTCCAGCCTTTCTTGAAGAACGAGCCGAACCCGGCGTCATTGTTCTTCTCGGCGGCGCGAATGTAACCCTCGTCGAACAAATGCATCGCTTCGTCGCGAATGACTTCCCAGTTGTCCTTGAGCACGTCCAGCTCGGGGAATTTGCTGCGGTCCAGGTAGGGTTTGGAAGGAACGCCGGAGAACAGGTACATCAGGGCGTTGTAGGGGGCGAACAGGGCCGAATGGTTGACGAACTGGCGCAGAACCGGCAATCGCGCCTTGCCCCGCAAATGCACATAGAGGGTGCTGCCCAGAAACAGCAGCAACAACGAGGCCTTCGCGGCAAGGGATAAGGTCATCAACAACTCCTTGGTAACAGACACTTTGCACAACGCCATTTGCCCGACATTGCTGTCGGCATATAAACACGACCGACTTCAGGGAAAAACCGTCTGCCCCAACATTCTGTATCAATAAATACGCAATAAAGCCTTTATTAACATGCGATGCCTGAACGTCGGCTGATCTGATCCACCCAAAAGTCCGACACTGTGGCGAACCCTTCGCCACAGCGCGTGATCGTCAAACCCTTACTGCTGATTCTCCTGATCGGTGAACAGGTCGCTGAACAGCATGCTCGACAGGTAGCGCTCACCGGAGTCCGGCAGGATCACCACGATCGTCTTGCCCTGCATTTCCGGTGTCTCGGCCAGACGAACCGCCACCGCCATCGCCGCGCCGCAGGAGATGCCACACAAAATCCCTTCTTCCTGCATCAGGCGCAGAGCCATGGCCTTGGACTCGTCGTCGCTGACCAACTCCACGCGGTCGACGATCGACAGGTCCAGGTTCTTCGGCACGAAACCGGCACCGATACCCTGGATCTTGTGCGGGCTCGGCTTGACCTCGTCACCTGCCAGAGTCTGGGTGATCACCGGCGAAACCGTCGGCTCTACCGCCACCGAGAGAATCGGTTTGCCCTGGGTATTCTTGATATACCGCGATACACCGGTGATGGTTCCGCCTGTTCCGACGCCTGACACCAGAACGTCGACCGCGCCGTCAGTGTCGTTCCAGATTTCGGGACCGGTGGTCTTTTCATGGATGGCCGGGTTGGCCGGGTTGTCGAACTGCGCCGGCATGAAGTACTTGGACGGATCGCTGGCAACGATTTCACCGGCTTTCTCGATCGCGCCTTTCATGCCCTTGGCCGGCTCGGTCAGCACCAATTCCGCCCCCAGAGCCTTGAGCACCTTGCGTCGCTCGATGCTCATCGACGACGGCATGGTCAACATCAACTTGTAGCCCCGCGCCGCGGCCACGAAGGCCAGACCAATGCCGGTGTTGCCGGAGGTTGGCTCGACGATGGTCATGCCAGGCTTGAGTTTGCCGGTGCTTTCGGCGTCCCAGATCATGTTCGCGCCAATCCGGCACTTGACCGAGTAACCGGGGTTTCGCCCTTCGATCTTGGCCAGAATGGTCACACCACGCGGTGCGATACGGTTGATCTGCACCAGCGGCGTGTTGCCGATGGAATGGGCGTTGTCAGCGAAGATACGGCTCATGAAGTGTCCTTGATACAGCATTCGATAGCGCACAAAGGTAAGCCTGTTGCCCTTGGTCGTCCAGTCGGGTCGAACGTCCGGGTATCAGCGCAGTCAATGGCTTTAGATTGCCAGAGATTTGCGAGCATGAAACGTCGATACCGCTGGCCCATGTGGACCCTCGCCGGCCTCGTTGCGCTGCTGATTGCCCTGCACTTCGCCCTGCCCTTTCTGGTGCGCGATTACCTCAATGAGCGGTTGGCCAACATGGGCGATTACCGCGGCCAGATCGCCGACGTGGACCTGGCCCTGTGGCGCGGCGCGTACAAGATCAATGGCCTGAAAATCGTCAAGGTCGAAGGCAAGGTGCCGGTGCCTTTCGTCAATGCACCGTTGATCGATCTGTCCGTCAGTTGGCATTCGCTCTGGTACGACCATGCGGTGGTGGCCAAGGTGAGGTTCGTCAATCCCGAGGTGAACTTCGTCGACGGCGGCGCCAATAAAAAGAACTCGCAAACCGGTGAAGGCACCGACTGGCGCGCCCAGCTGGGGAAATTGCTGCCCATTACCCTGGATGAAGTGCGGATCGATGACGGCAAAATCAGCTTTCGCAACTTCAACTCCAAGCCGCCTGTGAACATGAACGCGACGAAGATCGACGCCAATATTTACAACCTGACCAACGTGGTGGACAAAGAAGGCAAGCGCGATGCCCGCTTTGAAGGCAAGGCCCTATTGCTGGGCCATGCGCCACTGGAAACCAATGCCACCTTCGACCCGCTGAGCAACTTCGAGGATTTCGAGTTTCGCCTGCGCGCCACCGACATCCAGCTCAAACGCCTGAATGACTTCGCCTCGGCCTACGGCAAATTTGACTTCAATGCCGGTCACGGCGACGTGGTGATAGAAGCCAAATCCACCAAAGGCCAGCTCACCGGCTACATCAAGCCGTTGCTGCGTGATGTCGATGTGTTCAATTGGCAGCAGGACGTGGAAAACGAGAAGAAGGGCCTGTTCCGCTCAGTATGGGAAGCGTTGGTGGGAGGAACCGAAACCGTCCTGAAAAACCAGGGGAAAAACCAGTTCGCCACGCGCGTCGAGCTCAGCGGCAGCGTACACCAGCGAGATATCAGCGCGTTCGAAGCGTTTTTGCAGATTTTACGCAACGGATTCATTCAGGCTTTCAATGCCCGTTATGAACGGCCGAAGCCGGATGCCGGTTAATGCTTGCGAGTAACGACATAACGACCGGTTTGTTCCGCCGCTCGTGGCTGATTCGCTTGTTGTTGCAGGAAATCCCATCCCAGGCAAGCCAAGGCCAGCGAGCGTGGGACCGCTTCGCGACCGCTGCTGTAGCGACTGATGCTTCTGGTACTGACGCCCAACGCCTCTGCGGCTTGGCTTAGTGGCAGCCCGGTGCGGGCGCGCCAGTCGATGAAGATACGGGTGTTTTCATCCGATGCGTTTTGCGCCAGCGCATCCAGGTACAGGGTGTCGGCACCGATCTGTATGTCCAGTCCAGGCCATTCGACACTCCAGCCATCGTCGCCCAATTCGGCGCTATTGAAGGCGTCGCCATGCAACGGTTGCAGCCCCGGATAGGCTTGCAAGTCTTGGGTCAGGTCAAGGGTCAGTTGCTGACCGTCGATAAAGGTCAGAGCCAGGCGATAACCCGGCAGCGCCTGAACCTTGGTCAACCTTGGTCGCTTCATGGGTAACATCGTTTCCAATCCTCCAGTAATTGCATCTGATGGGCCCTTACCCACTCCAGTGCTTCCTTGATGATCAGCGGTGGCGCCTTGCCTCTCATCACTTCGATGGTTTCCAGGCTCAGCATGACATCCAGCCCGCCACCGGTGAGGTGGACATGGGGTGGTGGATGGTCCTTTTCACGCAACTGAATGCGGTACGTATCGCGAAATCGGTATTTGGTAGACATGCGCCGCAAGCTATCGCCAAAATGGCGATATCTCAATACTGGCGAGCCGCCGAGACTGAGTCAAGATGTGACGCTCCATTCAGAGACTGAATAAGCCGTCTGCGTTCACAGTCGACCGGACACCGCGTTATAGTCGGGGCTGACTATTTGTTGTTATTGCGCCCCGCCCTGCCTCGCTCAGGTCGGCATAAACCGTTCGAGGATTAGCAGATGAAGTTCGAAGGCACCCAGGCCTACGTCGCCACCGATGACCTGAAGCTGGCGGTCAACGCCGCCATCACCCTGGAGCGGCCGTTGCTGGTCAAGGGCGAACCAGGCACCGGCAAGACCATGCTCGCCGAGCAGCTGGCCGAATCCTTTGGCGCCAAGCTGATTACCTGGCACATCAAATCCACCACCAAGGCTCACCAGGGCCTGTACGAGTACGACGCGGTCAGCCGTCTGCGCGATTCGCAGCTGGGCGTGGACAAGGTTCACGACGTTCGCAACTACCTGAAGAAGGGCAAGCTCTGGGAAGCCTTCGAGTCCGAGGAGCGGGTGATCCTGCTGATCGACGAGATCGACAAGGCCGACATCGAGTTCCCCAACGACCTGCTGCAAGAACTCGACAAGATGGAGTTCTACGTTTACGAGATCGACGAGACCATCAAGGCCAAGAAGCGTCCGATCATCATCATTACCTCCAACAACGAGAAAGAGCTGCCGGACGCCTTCCTGCGCCGCTGCTTCTTCCACTACATCGCCTTCCCCGACCGCACCACCCTGCAGAAAATCGTCGACGTGCACTACCCGGACATCAAGAAAGACCTGGTCAGCGAAGCGCTGGACGTGTTCTTCGACGTGCGCAAGGTGCCGGGCCTGAAGAAAAAACCTTCGACTTCGGAACTGGTGGACTGGCTCAAGCTGCTGATGGCCGACAACATCGGTGAAGCCGTGCTGCGCGAACGCGATCCGACCAAGGCCATCCCGCCGCTGGCCGGCGCCCTGGTGAAAAACGAACAGGACGTGCAACTGCTCGAGCGTCTGGCGTTCATGAGTCGTCGCGGCGCTCGATAAGGGTCAACACCATGTTGCTCAACCTGTTCAATGAAATGCGCGCAGCCAAGGTACCGGTTTCGGTGCGCGAGCTGCTGGACCTGATCAACGCGCTCAAGCAGCGCGTGACCTTCGCGGACATGGACGAGTTCTACTACCTGTCCCGGGCGATCCTGGTGAAGGACGAACGGCATTTCGACAAGTTCGACCGGGCCTTCGGTGCCTACTTCAATGGCCTGGACAAACTCGACGACCACTTGCAGGCCCTGATTCCGGAAGACTGGTTGCGCAAAGAGTTCGAGCGTTCGCTGACCGACGAAGAGCGCGCGGCGATCCAGTCCCTCGGCGGCCTGGACAAGCTGATCGAAGAGTTCAAGAAACGCCTGGAAGAGCAGAAGGAACGCCACGCCGGCGGCAACAAGTGGATCGGCACCGGTGGCACCAGCCCGTTCGGCTCCGGCGGTTTCAACCCGGAAGGCATTCGGGTCGGTGATGCCGGCAAGCGTCAGGGCAAGGCGGTCAAGGTCTGGGACCAGCGCGAGTACAAGAACCTCGATGATTCGGTGGAGCTTGGCACGCGCAACATCAAGGTCGCCCTGCGCCGTCTGCGCAAGTTTGCCCGCCAGGGTGCGGCGGAGGAGCTGGATATCGACGGCACCATCGACCACACCGCCAAGGACGCCGGCCTTTTGAACATCCAGATGCGCCCGGAACGGCGCAACACGGTCAAACTGCTGTTGCTGTTCGACATCGGCGGCTCGATGGACGCCCACGTGAAGATCTGCGAGGAACTGTTCTCGGCCTGCAAGACCGAGTTCAAGCATCTGGAGTACTTCTACTTCCACAATTTCATTTATGAATCGGTGTGGAAGAACAACATGCGTCGCACCTCCGAGCGCACCTCGACCATGGACCTGCTACACAAGTACGGTGCCGACTACAAAGTGATCTTCATCGGCGACGCCGCCATGGCGCCCTATGAAATCACCCAGCCGGGCGGCAGCGTCGAGCACTGGAACGAGGAAGCCGGGTATGTGTGGATGCAGCGCTTCAAGGAGAAGTACAAGAAGCTCATCTGGATCAACCCGTATCCGAAAGACACCTGGGGCTACACCTCATCGACCAACATCGTGCGAGATTTGATCGAGGATCAGATGTATCCGCTGACCTTGCGGGGGTTGGAGGAAGGGATGCGGTTTTTGTCCAAGTAAATTCGCCGGCCAAAAAAGATCGCAGCCTTCGGCAGCGCCTACACCGATCTCTGTAGGAGCTGCCGAAGGCTGCGATCTTTTGATCTTTACCTGAAGCGCTGCAGATACTCGACCTGCTCACGATGTGCAACCTCCTGCACCACCGGCCGCAACCGCACCGACGTTCCAGGCAGACACTGCGCCAACCGGGCCAGCGCCAACGGTGTCAACGCCCCCAGCCTTGGATACCCGCCGATGGTCTGCCGATCATTGAGCAACACAATCGGCTGCCCGTCCGGCGGCACCTGAACCGCACCCAACGCAATACCCTCGGAAATCATCGGCTTGCCCTGATACTGCAACGCCGTGCCCAACAACCGAATCCCCATCCGGTCGCCACGGCTGTCGAGGTTCCACTCGCTGTTGAACGCATCGAACAGGCTCTGCCCGCTGAACTCACCGATTTGCGCACCGAGTATCAAGTCCAGCGGCGCATCCAGGCTCAGGTCGGGCTGCTGCTCCGGGGTCAAAGCACGCAGCAACATCACTGAATTGCCCGAATAGCTCAGTTGCGCGCCCTTGCCCAGCGCACGGCCCATGCCATCCAGCCCACCCAGCTCTTCACGCACCACGGTTGCGCTGCTGCCCAACACCTTGGGCGCTTCAAAACCGCCGGGGGCCGCCAGATAGGCGCGAGCCCCGAGCAAGGGTTGGGTGAATTGCAGGCGCTGGCCTTTGCCCAACCTGAAACTGCGCCACGGTGCCAGCGGTTCGCCGTCCAGTTGCGCGCCAAGATCAGCACCGGCCAGCGCCAGCACGCAATCGTCCTGCGCCACCACGGAAAAACCGCCCAAGGTGATCTCGATCACCGGCGCGTCGAGCCCGTTGCCCAGCAGCCAGTTGGCCCAGGACATCGAGCACCAATCCAGCCCGCCACCCTGGGTCACCCCCAGATGGCGCACGCCGAAACGGCCGGCGTCCTGCAGCAGACACAATGGCGTACTCGCCTCAATCGTCAGACGGCTCATGCCAGGGCCTCCAGTGGCGTGTCATCACCGCCCAGGTTGATGAACTCGGCATGCCCGACCGCTTCGAAGCGCACGGTGTCGCCCGGTTGCATCAGGCTGTAGCCGTCACGGTTGCGGTCGAACAGTTTGGCCGGGGTGCGGCCGATCAGGTTCCAGCCGCCCGGCGACACCACCGGATAGGCCGCCGTCTGTCGCTCGGCGATGCCGACGCTGCCAGCGGCGACTTTCTTGCGCGGGGTGTTCAGGCGCGGAGCGGCGAGCACTTCTTCCACCAGCCCCATGAAAGCGAACCCCGGTGCGAAACCCAGGGCGAACACCTGGTACTCACGCTCGCTGTGACGACGGATCACCTCCTCCACCGCCAGCCCGCTGCGCTGTGACAGCAGCGTCAACTCCGGCCCCACGCTCAAGTCGTACCACACCGGCAATACATGGCAGGCGCCACGGGTGCGGGCGTTGGGCGACAGATCGATCAAGGCCTCGGCAATCAATTCCCGGGCCTGGGACGGACTCAACGCGGTCAGGTCGTAATGCACCATCAAGGTCGTGTAGGACGGCACCAGATCGATCAACTGCGCGCCAAATGCGGTCCGCAGGCTTTCGCTGGCCGCCAGCATCCAGGGCATGTTGGCTTCGGCGATTTCATCGAACAGGCGCACCATCAGGCAATCGAGCGCGACCACTTCCACCCGCAGTTTCATGACGCGCTCTGCTCGTTCAGGGCCTGACGGATGCGTTGCACGGCCGCCACCGAACTGGCGTTGTCGCCGTGCACGCAAAGGGTATTGGCCTGCAAATGCAGAGCGCTGCCGTCGCTGGCGGTGAGGTGCTCGCCACGGGCGATCGTCAGGGCCTGACCGATGATTTTCTCCGACTCGTGATGCACCGCTCCTGGCAGGCTTCGGGAAACCAGCATGCCGGCACTGTCGTAGGCGCGGTCGGCGAAGGCTTCGAACCAGAGGGTCACGCCATACTCGTCACCCAGTCGCTGCGCCGCGCTGTTGTCTTTGGTCGCCATCAACATCAAAGGCAGGCTGCGATCATAGGCGGCTACGGCCTGCAGCACCGCACGCAGTTGCGCCGGGTTGGCCATCATGTCGTTGTACATCGCGCCGTGGGGTTTGACGTAGTTGACCCGCCCGCCCTGGGCGCGGCAGATGCCGTCGAGGGCGCCGATCTGGTAGTGCAGGATGTCCTGAAGTTCCTGGGCGGCGTAGGCCATGGAGCGACGACCGAACCCCACCAGGTCCTGATAGGCCGGATGAGCGCCGATCTGCACGCCGTGTCTGAGGGCCAGGCTGACGGTCTTGCGCATGATACTCGGGTCGCCCGCATGGAAACCGCAGGCGATGTTGGCGCAATCGATGAAGGGCATGACTTCCGCGTCCAGACCCATGGTCCAGTTGCCGAAACTCTCGCCGATGTCGCAATTCAATAGCAGGCGGCTCACGATGAACACTCCTGTAGGTTTTATTCTTTTTTGCTGCGGGACATATCCGTCAGACAGACCCGCAGATTAACAGTTACCGACTTCGAGTCATTGCGCGTCGAGTTGCTTGCCACGGGTTTCCGGCAGGCTCAGGGCCGCGAGGATCACCACGCCGTAGGACACCGCGGCGAAGGACCCGATGCCGACGCTCAGCGGCACTTTCTGGCTGAGCAGGCCGATCAGCAGCGGGAACAACGCCGCCAGTGCCCGGCCGATGTTGTAGCAGAATCCCTGGCCCGAACCGCGAATCCGCGTCGGGAACAACTCGGTGAGGAACGCGCCCATGCCGCTGAAAATCCCCGAGGCGAAGAAGCCCAGCGGGAAACCCAGCCACAGCATCACGCCATTGCTGACCGGCATCTGCGTGTACAGCAGGACGATGGTGAACGAACCGACCGCGAACAGGATGAAGTTCTTTTTCCGACCGAGGATGTCGGTCAGATAGGCGCTGATGACGTAACCGACGTAGGAACCGATGATCACCATCGCCAGATAACCGCCCGTACCCAGTACGCTCAGGCCCCGCTCGTTCTTCAGAAAAGTCGGCAACCAGGAAGTGATCGCGTAGTAGCCACCCAGTGCACCGGTGGTCAGCAAGGATGCGCGAATGGTGGTGAAGAGCATGCCCGGGGCGAAGATCTCGTAGAACTTCGACGGATTGCTCGGGGCTTCCTTGGCCTTGGCTTCGCGGTAGATTTCCGGATCCTTGACCAGACGGCGGACGAAAATCACGAACACCGCCGGGACGATGCCGAGGATGAACAGTGCGCGCCAGGCATCATCCGGCGGCAGGACCGAGAACAGCAGCGCATACAGAATTGCCGTCAGGCCCCAACCCAGCGCCCAGCCGGATTGCACCATGCCCACGGCCTTGCCTCGGTCCTGGGCGCGGATGACTTCACCGATCAGCACCGCACCGGCCGTCCACTCACCGCCGAAGCCGAAGCCCATCAGGGTCCGGGCGATCAGCAGTTGTTCATAGTTCTGGGCAAAACCACAGAGGAAGGTGAAGAAGGCAAACCACAGCACGGTCAGTTGCAACGTACGCACCCGGCCGATGCGGTCGGAGAGAATCCCCGCCACCCAGCCGCCGATGGCCGAGGCGATCAGGGTGCTGGTGTGAATCAGCCCGGCCTGGCCGGTGGTGATGCCCCACATGGCAATCAGGGTCGGCACCACGAAGCTGAGCATCTGGGTGTCCATGCCGTCCAGGCCATAGCCGATCTTGCAGCTCCAGAAGGTGCGGCGTTCCTGCTGATTGATGTTGCGATACCAGTCGAAAGGTCCGGGGCGAGCCGTGACTTTCGGGATGGCGGTGGTGTCGGGCGCACTCATGGCAAATCTCCGCGCTGATTTTATTGGTATTGTTCTGAGCCCCGACGACGCCTATCGTGGGAACCGGATGGCCTGATTTTTGGGTGCGCGGCCCCGTCGCGTCCAACTAATAAAAACCCGCCTTAGACATAAGAAATTTTTATCCCATGAACCTGAAGTTTCTCGAGACCTTCGTCTGGGTCGCCCGCCTCAAGAGTTTTCGCCTGACCGCCGACAAGCTCTTCACCACCCAGGCGTCGATCTCCAGCCGCATCGCCGTGCTCGAAAGCGAACTGGGCGTGAAGCTGTTCGTGCGCGATTCCCGAGGCGTGAGCCTGACGCCGGAAGGCCTGAAAGTGCTCGATTACGCCGAGCAGATGATGGACACCATGCAGGCGCTCAAGCAGTCGATCGAGACCCGTTCGAGCAAGGCCGGGCGCGTGCGGATCGGGGTCATGGACACGGTGATCCACACCTGGCTCAGCCCGCTGGTGGCGCAGATCACCGATCACTATCCGCTGCTCGAAATCGAGCTGGTGGCCGATACGTCGCTGAACCTCTGCGATCAGCTGCAAAAAGGTTTTCTCGATGTGGCCCTGCAAACCGACCTGTTGCGCCAGGAAAGCGTGCGAAGCCTGGAACTGGCCAGCCACCCGATCGGCTGGATCGCCGCCAGCAATTCGCTGTACAACCGCGAATACGCAGGCGTCGCCGACCTTGGCAATGAACGGATCATCACCTACTCGAAAAACTCCCATCCCCATCAGGAAGTGCTCGCTTTGATGCAGGCCAACGGCGTCATGGCGCCGAGGCTGAGCTGCGTGAATTCGGTGTCGGCGATCACCCGCCTGCTGCGCGACGGCTTCGGGATTGGCGCCCTGCCGCCAGTGCTGGTGGCCGAGGAACTGGCCCGCGGGGAACTGACCCTGCTGGACATCGACCAGCGCCCGCCGGATCTGCAGGTGGTGGTGTCGTGGCGGGTGGGCGCGGAATGGGTCGAGGAGATTGTGGCGCTGTGTCAGCAGGTGCTGGAGGGGTATGCGCGCAGGGTGGGTGAGCGTTACATCACCCTGGCGCGCTGATTTTCTTGATCCTGTGGGAGCGGGCTTGCTCGCTCCCACAGGTTAGCGCCTGTCAGTCATTCCAGACCGCGAGCATCCCGCTCTTCGATCGGCCGGCTCTGACGCTGGCGCTTGCCGCCCAGCACCACCCAGTCGATCAACCGAAACAGGCACTCGATGCCGAACGACAACAGCAGCGCGCCGCTCATGCCCCAGATCATCGCTTCAGGCGTCAGCAGGATCTGGTAGCTGTAGCCGTTCCAGGTTTCCTTGCGGATGTCCGGATCGGCGGCCAGCACCACTTGCAGAAAGCGGATGTACCACGGGCCCTGCATCGCCTGGAACTGCTTGTCCAGTGCGACCTGGCGGGTCAGCAGGTTGTTCAGGCTCTCGGCGTCGCTGCGAAAGATCGGGTCTTCGCTGGCCCGGTAATGGGCCACCAAGGCCTGCATATCGCCCTTGAAGAACTGGTTGGCGGTGTTCTGGAAGCCGCTCAAGCCGGCCTGCGCCTCAATCAGATGCGCTTCGACCCGCTTGGCGTAGTCGTTGATGAACCCCGGCACCTGGACACCGATCAACAGGCCCGCCGCAAACAACACCAGCCGTAGATAACTGAGCAACATGGGAACAGGTCCTTATTCGGTCATACCCTGGCTGACGCATTCACCGCGTCGCCACAGGCTCCATTGGCCCGGCTCGTAGCGGGTCCAGGTTTCGTTTTCGGTGAGAGGTTCGGTGGCGATGACCGTGACCACGTCGTTGGGCGTGGTTTCGGCCTGGAAATCGACGATCACATCGACATCCTTCAAGCGCGCCGGGCCGAACGGGGCACGGCGGGTGATCTGCGCCAGCTTGGTCGAGCAATAGCAGAACAGCCAGTCGCCATCGCTGAGCAGGCAGTTGAATACGCCTTTGCTGCGGTATTCGGCGCAGGCGGCCACCAGATCCGGCAGCAGCTCCTCGACCTCCACCGGCTCCGGGAACGCGGCACGCACGCGGTTGAGCAGATCGCAGAACGCCGCCTCGCTGTCGGTGTCCCCGACAGGACGGTAGAAACGGGTGATTGGCTGGAAGTCCGCCAACTGGCCGTTGTGGGCGAAACACCAGTTGCGGCCCCACAACTCGCGGACGAACGGATGGGTGTTGGACAGGCAGACCTTGCCGACGTTGGCCTGGCGAATGTGACCGATCACCACTTCGCTCTTGATCGGGTAGCGCTGCACCAGGTTCGCCACTTCCGACTCGCTGCTCGCCGCCGGGTCCTGAAACAGGCGCAAGCCCCGGCCTTCGTAGAAAGCGATGCCCCAGCCATCGCGGTGCGGACCGGTGCGCCCGCCGCGCTGCATCAGCCCGGTGAAGCTGAACACGATATCGGTCGGGACATTGGCGCTCATGCCCAATAACTCACACATGCTCGGACTCTCGCTTGAAGCCAGGGGCAGGATTACAGACGGGGCTCGACCCGCATACGCTGGGGATTGCTCGGAACCGGCGGACGACCGTAGCGATCATCGCCGGCGCCGCCGAAGGGTTGATCGTCTTCCCGGTCATCGGCCTGGGCCGCAGCCTTGGCGGCGGCAGCCTGGGCCTTGCGAGCGTTGGAAGCGCGCTCGATGGGAAAGCGGATCGCCACGAACACCAGATAGATGGCGAAAGCGATCATGCCGTACATGAACAGGTCGGAAATCGCCCGCCAGGCGTTGTTGCCGACCTTGAACAACAGGTCCAGGGCGGTAATGGCAACGGCCGGGGCAAGTTTTTCCTTGACCGGGTCGATGATGGTCGGGCTGAACAGCAGCACCGCCATCAGCACCCGCAGCGGCTCGCGCAACCAGCGCCACATCCAGCGGGTCAGGCGCATCCACACCAACAGGCAGCCCAAAGCGGCAAAGGCATAAAGGCCCCAGGCGATCAGATAGTCGTTCTCGGTCATGGTGTCCGTGGCATGGCAGGCAAATTGGCGCTTATGATAACGGCTTTTCGCACGTCAGGCTGCACCTATGCCTGCCGAGCCAGTCACAGGTTGCGAAACCCCAATTCCGTATCTTGTCCGAGAGCCATTCATGTCCTTATCAGCGAACGCCCCCCTCCCCCCGATCGCCCACAAGGCCGAAGGCTCTGACCCCTATGCCTGGCTGCAGGAGCGCGACACCGCGGCGGTGCTCGACTACCTCAAGGCCGAAAACAGCTACCAGGAAGCACAAACCGCCGATCAGGCCGAGTTGCGCGAGACGTTGTTCCAGCAGATCAAGGGCCGGATTCTCGAAACCGACCTGTCCCTGCCCTCGCCCTGGGGCCCGTACCTGTATTACACCCGCACCACCGCCGGCGACGAATACGCCCGCCACTACCGCTGCCCGCGCCCGGCCGATGACAGCCTGACCCTCGACGAAAGCCGGGAACAGTTGCTGCTGGACCCGAACGTGCTGGCCAATGGCGGTTTCTTCTCCCTGGGCGCGTTCAGCATCAGCCCGGACCACCAGCGCCTGGCCTACAGCATCGATTCCACGGGCGACGAGATCTACACGCTGTTCGTGAAGGAATTGTCCGACGGCCGTGTCAGCGAACTGGAGTTCCAGGACTGCGACGGCAGCATGACCTGGGCCAACGACAGCCTGACCCTGTTTTTCGGCGAGCTGGACGACACCCACCGCCCGCACAAACTGCTGCGCTACCGCCTGGACGGCACGGCCGCCGAAGAGGTGTTCCACGAGCCGGACGGTCGCTTCTTCATGCATTGCTACCGCTCAAGCTCCGAGCAGCAATTGCTGTTGTCGGTGGGCAGCAAGACCACCAGTGAAATCTGGGTGCTGGACGCCAACCAGCCGCAGCAGGCCTTTACCTGCATCGCGCCACGGGTCGAAGACCATGATTACGATGTCGACCACGGCGTACTGGACGGCCAATGGACCTGGTTCATCCGCACCAACCGCGACGGCATCAACTTCGCCCTGTACACCGCCGCCGATACCGGCGTCGCCCCCGTCGAATCCACCTGGCAAAACCTGATTGCCCATAGCGATACGGTGATGATCGACGGCCTGAGCCTGAACGCCGGCGCCCTGACGTTGAGCCTGCGCGAAGGCGGCTTGCCGATCATCGAAGTTCACCCACAGGACTTGCCAAGCTACCGGGTACAACTGCCGGACGCGGCCTACAGCCTGCATGTGCAGAACAGCCTTGAATTCGAAAGCCAGCGGATTCGCCTGCGCTACGAAGCGTTGAACCGTCCGGCGCAGATCCGCCAGCTCGAACTGGTCAACGGCGAGCAGAAAGTCCTCAAGGAAACCCCGGTGCTCGGCCCGTTCGACGCCGATGCCTACGTCAGCCAGCGCCTGTGGGCCACCGCGCCGGATGGCACCCAGGTGCCGATCAGTTTCGTGGTCAAGCGCGAAGCCCTCGGCAAGCCGACGCCGCTGTATCTGTACGGTTACGGCGCCTACGGACAGAGCCTCGACCCGTGGTTTTCCCATGCGCGCCTGAGCCTGCTCGATCGCGGCGTGGCGTTTGCCATTGCCCATGTGCGCGGCGGCGGCGAGCTGGGTGAAGCCTGGTATCGCGCCGGCAAGCAGGAACACAAGCACAACACCTTCAGCGACTTCATTGCCTGCGCCGAACATCTGATCGCTTCCGGTTTGACCACCGCGCCGCAGTTGGCGATCAGCGGCGGCAGCGCCGGCGGTCTGTTAATCGGCGCCGTGCTCAATCAACGCCCGGAGCTGTTTGGCGCCGCCGTGGCCGAAGTACCGTTCGTCGACGCGCTCAACACCATGCTCGATCCGGACCTGCCGCTGACCGTTACCGAATACGACGAGTGGGGCAATCCGCAGGAGCCGGACGTGTACGCTCGGATCAAGGCCTACGCGCCGTACGAAAATGTCACCGCGCAGGCGTATCCTGCGACGCTGGTGATCGCCGGCTACAACGACAGCCGCGTTCAGTACTGGGAGGCGGCCAAGTGGGTGGCCAGGTTGCGCGCGACCAAGACCGACGACAATCTGCTGCTGCTCAAGACCGAACTGGGCGCCGGGCATGGCGGGATGAGTGGTCGCTACCAGGGATTGCGTGACGTAGCGCTCGAATATGCATTTTTGTTCAAGGTTCTGGGGATCGCCTGAGGAACTTGGCTTAAGGTGCCTGTCTTAATTCCCGGCACCACACGCCGATACAACATTACCGCCCTCCCGTAGGAGCGAGCTTGCTCGCGATGGATTCAAAAACGCCGCGGGGTGTCAGGCTCCCAGCGTTATCGTTGGCGACCATCGCGAGCAAGCTCGGCTCCTGCAGGGGGAAGAATTTCGGTTCGAATTACAAAAAAGACCGCACGACATGTCAGAAACGACCTTGCTGAACAACGAAATCCGCGACTGGCTGATGGACTGCGGCCTGTTCAACCAGCTGTTGCCGGCGGACTTTGCCGCGGCCTCGGGCTATTTCAGTATCAGCACCATTGCCCAAGGCGAAGAGATTTTCCATGAGGGGGATGCCGGCAGCTTCATGTGCATCATCCACACCGGCCAGGTGGCTGTGCAAAAAACCACCAGCGACGGCCAACTGGTGACCATCGCCACCCTGCGCAGCGGCCGCTCGTTCGGTGAGATGGCGGTACTCGACGGCGAACGCCGCTCGGCAAGCTGCGTGGCGGCGAGCAACTGTCAGTTGCTCAACCTGGGCAAAGATTCACTGGAAAAAATGCTCAACGACGCCCCGAAGATCGCCGCCAAGATCATCCGCGCCCTCGCCGTGTCCCTTTCCAAGCGCTTGCGCATGGTCGACGGGCAACTGCTGTCGCAGCAGGTTTAACCGCCGGGCGACTTGACCTTGGGCGGATTCTGCTCGATTCCCGGAACCGGTTGATCCTTGGTGGGCGGGCTGGGCATATCGATCGGCACCAGGGGTGGGCCGCCACTGCCGGCTCCGACTTTAGGAACAACCGCCGGGGTGATCTGCGGGTACGGTGTGGGTGTAGCGGTGCCTGGGGAACCGGGCATCGGTGCTGGACTGACGGGCGTGACTTGCAGCGGCTGGGCGGCTTGCACTGCAGTAATCGAGAGCGCGGCCATAGCAATGACCGTTAGAATGGTGCGCTTCATCAATGACTCCGTTGGCCTTGTTGTCATGTGCAGGCTACTCCCAACTGCGTCCGTTTGCCTTCCCTCCTGCCGCCATTTTCTCCTCAAGTGAACCCCATGAAACGTTTCGTACTGCTCGACACCACCCCAATTCCCGAGAACGGCGGTGCTCTGTGCCTGTTCGAATACGGTGAGGATTTCGTCATCAAGATCCAGGGCGGTGACGGCGGGCAACTGATGAACACGCGCATGCACGGCTCCGAGGATGCCTTGGCCGAGATTCCTTGCCGCAAGGTCGCCGGACGCCCCAATTCCCGGGTGTTGATCGGTGGTCTCGGCATGGGTTTCACCCTCGCCTCGGCGCTCAAGCATCTGGGCAAGACCGCCGAAGTGGTGGTCGCCGAACTGGTACCTGGCGTGGTTGAGTGGAACCGCGGCCCACTGGGTGAAAAAGCCGGTAAACCCTTGCTGGACCCGCGCACTGTCATCCGCATGGAAGACGTGGCCAAGGTCTTGCAGGCCGAGCCGCAAGGCTTCGACGCGATCATGCTCGACGTCGACAACGGCCCCGAAGGCCTGACCCGCAAAACCAACAGCTGGCTCTATTCATCCGAAGGCCTGGCCGCGTGCGCCAGGGCCCTGCGCCCCAAAGGCGTGCTGGCGGTCTGGTCGGCCAGCGCCGACCGGCATTTTTCCGACAAACTGAAAAAAGCCGGTTTCAAGGCCGAGGAAGTTCAGGTCTTCGCCCACGGCAACCGCGGCACCCGCCACACCATCTGGATTGCCGAGAAGCTCAAGGGCTGAGCTAAACTCTGCTGTATAACCGTCATTAGTCTTTTACAAAGGTGAACCCATGAGTTCGTCCACCCCAACCAACACGTCGAAGCTGGATCGCATCCTGGCCGACAACCAGCGCGACAAGGAAATGGGCTACCGCGACAAGGCCCTGAAGATGTACCCGCACGTGTGCGGCCGCTGCGCCCGGGAATTCTCCGGCAAGCGCCTGAGCGAGCTGACCGTGCACCACCGCGATCACAACCACGACAACAATCCGCAGGACGGATCGAACTGGGAGCTGCTGTGCCTGTACTGCCATGACAACGAACATTCGCGCTATACCGACCAGCAGTACTTCGGCGAAGGCTCGCTGAGCACGCCGAAGATCGCCAAGGCGACGCACAATCCCTTTGCGGCGTTGGCCGGGATGATGAAGAAAGAAGACTGAAGATCTCTGCAGGCCTTACTGGCCTCTTCGCGGGCCAGCCTCGCTCCTACAGGTAATACGCAATCCGTAGGAGCGAGGCTTGCCAGCGAACGACTTCCTGACACCACCAATCTCAAACTGACCACCCCTCCCCCAATCCCCGTATAATCGCGCTTTTTTCCCAAAGGCACCCCGCAAGTGGCAGACAAACGCTACAGCTGCATCGGTTTGTACAACCCCAAATCACCGGAGAACGTCGGTTCCGTGATGCGCGCCGCTGGCTGTTATGGCGTGGCGTCGGTGTTCTACACCGGCAAGCGCTATGAGCGCGCCGCCGACTTCGTCACCGATACCAAGCGCGTCCACTACGACATCCCGCTGATCGGCATCGACGACCTGAAAAAGATCCTGCCGCTCAATTGCGTACCGGTTGCCGTGGAGCTGGTCGAGGGCGCCCGCCCGCTTCCCGAGTACACCCACCCGGACCGCGCGCTGTACATCTTCGGCCCGGAAGACGGCTCGCTCGACAAGGAAATCCGCGACTGGTGCGAAGACGTGGTCTACATCCCCACCACCGGCTGCATGAACCTGGCTGCCACGGTCAACGTCGTGCTTTACGATCGCATGGCCAAGGGCCTGAATACCCGCTCGGGGCCGAAATTCCGCTGATTTGCGCAACATTGGATGGAACGAGCGGGCAAGATCGGCAGTCAGCTTGAATATCGACCTACCAAAGCCCCACTGCCTGGAGACAGATCATGAGCGAACTCAAACGCGTAGAACGCATCGATTCCACCCCGTTCCAGAGCCCTTCGGAGCACAACGTTCAGGGCTGGGAACGCCTAGGCTCCCTGGCCGGTGGCGTGGTAATGGTCGGCAAGGGCCTGCGTCGTGGCGGTATCTTCGGCTTGATTCAGGTGGCCATCGGCGGCGTCGCCCTGGCTCGCGGCATCACCGGCCATAGCTCGGCGAAAAGCCTGCTGGAGAAAAGCCGTCAGGACATGAACAACGTGCGGGCGAAGATTCAGCGGGCGGGTGAAGAACTGAGCCAGTTGAAGGCCAATGCCGAGGCGGCGACCAGGACGGCGACGGTTACCGGCAATGATTCGTTGAAATCGCCTAAACCGTAAAAGCGAAAAGATCGCAGCCTGCGGCAGCTCCTGTACAGGTTTCGAATTTCCCTGCAGGAGCTGCCGCAGGCTGCGATCTTTTGATCTTTATTGCAGTAAATCAGTGTCCAGCACCTTGGAAGAATCCCCGATCACGCTCTCACTGAGCTGAACGAATTCCTTGGTATCCAGGCTTCCCAACCGCATCGCCCCGCGCAGCACATCATCCAGCGAACGCTTGTTGCGGGTCTTCAGGCGAATCTCGCGGTCCAGCTCCTGCATCAGCACCACGGCCTTGGCGATCTGCGCCGGGCTGACCTGTTCGCTGCGCAAGGTGGTGACTTTCTGGCCGGCCTTGGTCAAGCGCTCCTGCAGACTCTGATAACGTTCATCGCTCATGCCGCCGGCGCGGCGCACCAGTTCGATGGCGTAGTACTCGGCGAAACCTTCGCTGATCCAGTCGCTGCGCTGCTTGTCGTTGATCCGTCCGAACAGCTGCGCCAATTCCCGCACCAGCGCGCTGCTGCCGCTTTCGCTGACCAGCGGCAAGTGAGTGTTCAGGTAAATCGACTCATGGGCCGCGAGGCTGCCGCGCCACATGGGATCGTTGGCGCCGACAATCAGCAGTTTGGTGGGATGGCGGTCATACACCGCTTGCACCTGCGGCCAGACGAACGTCAGCAGGGTCAGAACATCCATGCGCCGCATGCCCTGCCCCTGGGGCGAAGCCACGGTCACTTCGGTTTCCCCCAGGCGGGTACGGCGGCTGCCCAGGTTACCGGCGAGCATCCAGCCGGTCGGCCGGTCGAACAATCGGGAAACGTTGTCGATGCGGAATTTGTTCTTGCCGATACGTGGCCAGGCGGTTTCGACGCTTTTCCAGCCGTTGGGCAATTCGAATTCCAGGCGTGACACCAACTCAATGCCGTCCTGCTGATCGAGCCGGGCCGGCGGCACCAGATCCTCACCGCGCAGCAGCGCCCAGTTCGGCGTCATGCGGGTGTCGAAGCTGCCGTTCTTGCGGGCGTGGCTGACGTGAACGCGGTAGGTCAGGCTGGCCTTGTCCGTGGCCGGGCGCCAGACGCCGCGGGCCTGCGCGCCCGGGGTCAGTTGCCACTGGCCGTCGGCCTTGAAATCGCTGTAGCGGCTGCCGTCGCCCAGGTCGAAATCCAGGCTGCGCACCGCCGAGCCCTGGGCCAGGGTCAGGCGCACTTCTGCCTGTTCACTTTGCGGCAACAAGCGCACGTGGTAATCCAGATCGACCTTCTTCGCCGCCCACACGGGCGAGCTCAGGGCCAGAAGCCCAACGACCAGCGCCCGCCGCCATCCCACAGCCATACACACTCCTTGGTGAAATCCGAACTCGTCGTGGCGATCAACCCGCGCGGAAAATCAGATGATCTTCCCAGTCCTCTTCCGGCACGCTGCCTTCGGCCAGCATACGCCCGGACTGGGAGATACGTTCGTGATGCACAGCGTCGCGGTCGCCGCACACCAGGTGATGCCACAACGGCAGGTCCTTGCCCTCGCTGACCAGACGATAACCGCAGGTCGGCGGCAGCCATTTGAACTCATCGGCCTTGCCCGGGGTGAGCTGGATACAATCAGGCACCGAGGCGCGACGGTTCGGGTAATCGCTGCACTGGCAGGTTTTCAGGTCCAGCAGTTTGCAGGCGATGCGCGTGTAATAGACGCTGTTGTCTTCTTCGTCTTCGAGCTTTTGCAGGCAGCACAGACCACAGCCGTCACACAGCGATTCCCATTCCTCCTGATCGAGTTGATCGAGGGTTTTGCGTATCCAGAACGGTTCGACTTTGGCGGCCATGTCTCAAGCATCAACATCAGGTGGTGAAAAGGCCGCCAGTCTAGTGCCCAAGGCCCCCGGGGCCAAGCACTGGCGACTGCCGGTAGATCGGGACTTGTCAGTTTTTGCGCCGACCAGTAGCTTTGCCAGTCGCAAGGCGCCCTGCCCGCGTGCCATTAACGCTCGACCGCGTTGCATTACGGTGAATCGCCACGGCGCCCGACAAACCTCACTGCCCAGCTCAACTGCGCCCGCAGGTTTGCGACACCCTCACTTTCAAACGTAGCAAGGAATCTCTTGATGAGTGCAAACCCGCGCATTGCCGATTACGTCATCCATCCTCAGTTCACCGATCGCTGGTCGCCTCGCGCCTTCACCGGCGAAGCCATTCCCGTCGAAACCCTGCTGAGCTTCCTCGAAGCCGCGCGCTGGGCGCCATCGGCGTACAACTCGCAGCCATGGCGCTTTCTCTATGCCCGTCGCGACACGCCGAACTGGGAGCGTTACCTGGGCCTGCTGAACGAGTTCAACCGCAGCTGGGCGCAACACGCTTCGGCCCTGGTGATCGTGATCTCGAAAACAACCTTCACCGCCCCCGGCGCCAGCGAAGAAACCCCGGCCCTGTGGCACACCTTCGACACCGGTTCCGCCTGGGGTCACCTGGCGCTGCAGGCGAGCATCAGCGGCTGGCACACCCACGGCATGGCCGGTTTCGACCAGGAGCTGACCCGCAAGACGTTGAACATTCCAGAAGGTTATGCGCTGCACGCCGCCGTGGCGATCGGCAAGCTGGGGGACAAGGCATCGCTGGCCGAGTACCTGCAAGCCCGTGAAGAGCCGAGCCCGCGTCGTCCGTTGAGCGAACTGGCTGCCGAGGGTGATTTCACCCTGTAAAAGCAAAAGATCGCAGCCTTCGGCAGCTCCTGCAGGTGTACACATGACCCTGTAGGAGCTGCCGCAGGCTGCGATCTTTTCGCCCGCGTTCAATACCCGCGATTGAAATCCACTTCCCCGCGCAACCCCTCACCCGCCTGATAAGCCCGCAGGTTCTCGACAAACAGTGTCGTCATCAACGATGGTGAAGTCGGCGCCGAGCTGTGTCCGGTCAGCAGCAGGCCCCAGGCCGTCCAGAACGGGTGACGTTGCGGCAGCGGCTCCTGACGGCAGACATCGATCACCGCGCCCGCCAGATGCCCTTCCTTCAAGGCGGCCACCAGGTCCGCATCGACCACCGCCACACCGCGACCCGCGTTGATGAACAACCCGGTCGGCTTGAACTGCTTGAACAGCGCCGCATCGTAGATATCGTGGGTGTTCGGCGTATTTGGCAGCAGGTTAACCACGTAATCCACTTGCCCCACCAATCGCGGCAAATCTTCCAGGGACCCGACCTCGATAAACGGTGCCTGCTCGCGGGCTTCGCTGGCGACGCCATACAACTCCACACCGAAAGGTACCAGGAACTGCGCCACGGTCTGGCCGATGTCGCCGGTACCCACGATCAGCACCTTGCGCCCGGCCAGGCTCTGGCCATGACGATTGTCCCACTTGCGCTCGACCTGGCTGACCAGCCGCGCCAGTACTTCCCGTTCATGACCGAGCATGTAGGTGAGCACGTATTCGGCCATGACCTGACCGAAGATCCCCACGGCGCGGGTCAATCGATAGTCACGCGGCAGGCCCTCGGCGAGCAGCGGCGTGATGCCGGCCCAGGTCGATTGCATCCATTGCGGTTGATGGCCCTGGCGCAACAGTGTGGCCAAAAGATCGGGCTGGCCGAGCCAGACCGGACACTCGGCGGCCTGCCGGGAAAGTTCAGCGGAGTCGCCGCTGGTCAGTACTTCAACGTCCGGCGCGGCCTCACGCAATAGCTGGAAGTAGACAGGATGGTCGTGTTCGGCAATCAGAACGCGCATGCTTCAACCTTTCAAAAAAGCGCTGCAGACAACCGCGGACGCCCTTTTGCTGCGCGTCGCGGCCATCGCCAAAATCATTCCAGAATGTCACAAGGGCCCTGAACAGAGCCTGTCGGCCGGTTAAACCGGGTCGTTGCGTCGCAGCAACTCTTCTGGCAGGTGCTCGATGTATTCCTCTTCGGCGGGCGGCATTTGCAGGTGATAGCCCTGCTTTTCAAGGTTCGCCAGCACGACGCCGATGTCCTCGCGCGACAGTTTGCGCTCGGGGGTCAGCACCAGGTCGAAAGCGTGGATGGCTTTGCCGAAGGCGGCCATCAGGGCTTCGGGAACGCGCTCCAGTGCATCGCTTTTGAGCACATAGAGGTACATCTCGTTTTTCTTCGAACTGCGGTAGATGGAGCAGATATGTTTCAAGGCTGTTCTCCGGCGGTGGCCAGGCTGTCGAGCAGCGCCTGGCCCATCAATTCGCGGCGCCAGCCACGCAGCGAATCAGGCAATTGATAGGGACCATTGGGGAAGCCGCTCTTGAGCAGGGCTTCCAGGGTTTTCTTGCGCAGCATCACCTCTGGCGCGATGTCCAGGCGCTCGGCCTCGGCCTGGCCGATGGCTTTCATCTGCTTGAGCAGCGCGGCGGCGTCCACCGGCAGCGGCTCCGGCACGGCGGGCGGCCACTGATCGGGCGGCAGACTGCCGGAGCGCTTGATCAGATCGAGCAGAAACTCGCCGTCCTGACGCACGGTGCGCGGATGCATGTCTTCGATTTTCGCCAGGGCGCCAAGGTTGTCCGGCTGGGTGCGAGCCAGTGGCCACAGCGAGTGTTCGCGAATGATGCGGTTACGCGGCAGGTCACGGACGCGCGCCTGGGTTTCACGCCAGGCGCAGAGCTCACGCAACACGGCAAGTTGTGCGCGGGACAGTTTCCACGCCAGTTTGGCGTCACGATAGACCTCGTAAGGATCGGTCTCGCGGCGCAGGTTGGCCACCAGCTCCGCGCCATCCTCCAGGACCCAGGCATATTTGTCGTCGGACAGCTTCGGACGCAGCTGTACGAAAACTTCGGCCAGGTGCAGCGCGTCTTCGGCGGCGTAGCTGATCTGGGTGTCGGACAGCGGGCGTTGCAGCCAGTCGGAACGGGTTTCGCCCTTGGGCAGCTCGATGCCGAGCACTTCCTGCACCAGGCGCGAATAGCCCATGGAAAAACCCAGGTTCAGGTAAGCGGCGGCCAGTTGCGTATCGAACAGTGGCGCCGGCAGGCTACCGGTGAGGCGCAGGAGGACTTCAAGGTCTTCGCTGCAAGCGTGCAGGACTTTGACCACCGCGCGGTTTTCCAGCAGCGCGGCCAGGGGCTGCCAGTTGTCGATGGTCAGTGGATCGATCAGGTAAGCGCGCGAGCCATCGCCCACCTGCAACAGGCCGGCGATCGGATAGAAGGTGTCGACCCGCATGAATTCGGTGTCGAGGGCAACGTAGGGCAATTGCTGCCATTCGGCGCAATGCCGGCCGAGGCTATCGTTGTCGCGAATCCAGTGAATTTCGATGGCCACACGGCTCTCCCTTGAAGAATGGCGCGCAGTATATATCGCCTCCGGCGATTTCCGCGCATCCACTGAACGAGAGCGTCTGCGAAAATACCTGATTAACAAAAAGAATAGTCTGACAAAGCAGGGTTAGCCGATCTTACAGAGCACGTAAACCCGCATCGGCGAGCAGGCTGGAAAGAAGTCCTGAAGGCTGAGCACACGGAAACCGGCCTGCCTGAATTCAGCCTCCACCTGCGCTGTGCAGGGCAGTGATCGGCCGGCAAGCCTCTCTATGTCCGTATGCCTGGCCTTGAAACGACCGCCAACCCGGACCGCTACGATGACCGTGTCGCGGCTGACCCGGTGAAATTCGCCGAGCATCGCCAGACGATGCTCGGGGTTGGACAGATGCTGAAACAGATGCATGCAAAAAATGCTGTCCACCGCATTTTCCGACAGCCCGATGGTGAAGGCGGAACTTTGAAAAGTCCTGATCCGCTTCAGCAGGCTTTGGGAATGGTGGGTCCGGGCATGGTCGAGAATGCCCTGGGAGGGATCGGTGGCGAGAATCACCCGGTTGGCATGTTCGGCCAGCACCGGCCACAGGCGCCCGACGCCACAGGCCACATCGAGAATCAGACCCGGCTCACCCGCGACCTTCAGCGCATGGCGCACCAGTTGCTGCTCGCGCCATAACGCCAGGCGCCCACTCAGACTCTGCGCCCGAGGCTGCAAGCAGACGCGGGCATGCTCCTGGTCGTAGCGCCGGGCAAACTCGAGCTCGATGGCCGTGAGGGACTGGGGCATGGGTGCGTTCAATCCTTGGCCAGCACGCCGTCGATCACCGCCCCGCGACATCCGGCGAACATGTCCAGATCCTGGTTGTAAACCTTGCTGTTGACCTCCAGCAGACCCAGCATCGAATGGAACAGGTTGTCCTGGCTCAGGGGCTTTTCACGGCTCAGTTGCAGGCAATGGGTGTCCACTGAATACGACTTCTGATAGCTGTCGGAGAACCAGGCCAGCATCGCCACATGTTTCTGTTGTTCCGGCGCCAGCATGTAAGGCGTGCCGTGCAGGAACAGGTTGTATTCACCCAGGGATTCGCCGTGGTCCGACAGATACAGCATCGCGGTGTCCACCTTTTCCTGGTTGCTGCGCAAGATATCGATCAGGCTCGACAGCACATGGTCGGTATAGACGAGCGTGTTGTCGTAACCGTTGACGATACTTTCGCGACTGCAATTGTTCAGCGCATTACTTTCACAGACCGGAGTGAAGTGTTCGTATTCTTTCGGATAACGCTTGAAGTATTCAGGGCCGTGGCTGCCCATCTGGTGCAATACCAACACGGTGTCCTTATCCAGGTTATCGATGAAGTGCTGCAGGCCTTGCAACAGGATCTCGTCGCGGCACTCACTGTTGGCACACAGCGTCGGGTCTTTCAGGTTGCTGACATCTTGCAGAGTGACGCGATCGCATGTGCCTTTGCAGCCGGACTGGTTATCGCGCCAGATAACATCCAGGCCCGCACGCTTGAGCACGTCCAGCAGACCTTCTTCATTCTTCGCCTTGCTGGCGTTGTAATCCTTGCGCCCCATGTTGGAGAACATGCAGGGAACAGACACAGCGGTCTCGGTACCGCAGGAACTCACATCGGTGAACGCGATCAGGCCGGCTTCCTTGTTCAGTTTTGGCGTGGTGTCACGGTCGTAACCAAGAACGCCGAAGTTCTCCGCCCGGGCACTTTCCCCCACCACCAGCACCGTCAGGGACTTGCGGCTGCGATTTTGCACGGCTGGATTGCGCTGGGCATCTTCACCTATTTTGACAAAGGGCTGCTGAGCGGAGGCTACCTGTTCACGCAAATACCCGAACGAGGCGCCAATGTAGTTGCTCGGCACTACCATCAGGCGCAATTCATGGTGATTGCGAAACAACGAAGAAAGTCCCTGGTAGTTAACCAGCGCTACACCGCCAATAACCGCAACCGATGCAAAGGTCACCAGAACTTTACTTAACAGCTCACGGTGCCAGCGACGGAAGTTGATCGGTGTTTTCCACACCAACCAGGAAGGCAGAACACCCAATATCAAAATATAGCCAAGCAACTTCAACGACAGTAAATCGCGCACTTCGGTCGCGTTGGTTTCGGCAAAGTTGCGAAACATGCCGGCGTCGATCAATACACCGTACTGGCTCATGAAGTAAGCCACGCCGGCGCTGATCATGAACAGCAGCGTCAGGACCGGCTTCATCACAGGCCGAAACGCCAGCAACGTGAGCACGATGTTGAAGGCGGCGAGGATCATCGCGCCGAACGCCACGCGCATCACCACGCCCTTTCCGTCGGCGGCAGTGATTTCAAACAGGTGCTGCCACAACACGAAATTGAAGGCAGTCAATAAAAAGGCGCTGGCAATCAGCGTCACCCACTCCGGGCGCACGGCTTTAATCTTCAACATGGCAATCGGCTGTTCCTGAAAAGAAGTGCCGCCGATAAATGTGAAAATTTCATTTACCGCGACAGCACTAATTCTGGGCAGCCGACCATCAATTTTTTGTGAAAAAGAAGCCAACGATTAGTTGGCTTGGGGAATTGCAGTGAAACTTTTGAATTATTTGAGAACTGTTCAGCATTGATTCAGCTCTCGCGGGACGAGCCTGCTCGCCCCTGCCTGTTCAGACGCCAATGGCTGTCTTGGTATACGACTCGCGGTCGATATCGAGAATTTCCACGCACAGCTGGACTTCCACGCCCGCCGGCCATTCACACAGATCCTTCACCACCGCCAACAGGCTTTCGGACAGCTGCTGCTTGATCTGCGGCGAACGCCCGCTAAGAAGCGCCAGCTTCACATGCACGAACGCCCGCTCCGCCATTGCCGTGCCGACCTTGAATGTCTCGACCTTCACCGCACGACTCTTGATGTCGAATTCGGCACCGAACTGCCCGGACCCCACCAGCGTGTTGTTAAGTCGCATCAAGGCGACATCGGCATTGAGCTCGGGCAGGTTGGCGGTGTATTCCAGGTGCAGGTGAGGCATGACGTGACTCCTGTTGTTCGCTTAAAAGCTCGGTGAAAAGTGGCTACATATAACATGCTGCAGTTCAGGTCATTGGGACAGCGACATCAGATTGCGCTCTCCCATGTAGGTTTCAATCCGTGAACGCAGCCAGCGCTCGGCGGGGTCGCTGTCGACGTGACTGAGCCAGACCATGCACAGCTCAAGCGCCGGCGTCGGAAACGGAAAGCCTTCCTTGAACAACAGACCCGACGCGGCCATTGCCTCGGCGGTGTAATCCGGCAGGCTGGCAATCAGGTTCGTACCGGCCAGCAACGCTGGCAACGAACTGTATTGGGGCACAGAGAGCACCACCTGACGGGAACGGCCAATTTGCGCCAGCCACTCATCGGCATAGCCGCTGACGTTGGCGATGTGCGAAACCAGCACGTGTGGACGTGAGCAGTACTCATCGAGGGTCAGCGGGGCTTCAGAGGCATCGGCGCGCAACACGCTGGCCTGGATGCGTCGCAACAATTTGCGCTTGGCGTTGGCCGGCAAGGCGCGGGTCTGGGTGACGCCGACCGTGATATCGCCGGATGCCAGCAGATCGGAAATCCGCCAGTGGTCGACGGTCTGTACCACGAACACCACCTTCGGGGCTTCCTGGCGCAGCGCGTGCAACAGCGGCGGCAGCAATCCGTATTCGACGTCGTCGGACATGCCGATGCGGAACGTCATGGTGCTGTTACCGGGATCGAAATCATGGGTCAGGCTCAACGCCGCCGACAACGAATCGAGCGCTGGCGACAAATGCCGGAAAATCTCCTCGGCCCGTGCCGTGGGTTCCATGCGATGACCGACGCGAATGAACAACGGATCATTGAACATGGTACGCAAGCGATTGAGCGCCGAACTGATGGTCGGCTGGCCGAGAAACAGCTTGTTTGCCACTTTGGTGACGTTGCGCTCAAGCATCAGCGTTTCAAACACCACCATCAGATTGATGTCGGCCTTGCGTAGTTCGTTGCGATTCATCCATTGCCCCCGCCTTTTTAACTGTCGACAGTTTAGGGAGGTGTAACAATCTGCGTCTATGCAACAACACAAATGCGTCAGGCATTTTTTACATTTAATGCAATTGAAGTCACAGCGTTCGATCACCGGTCATCAAGGCCGCATGTCCGGCACTCCCTTGGTCCGACAGGAACGGCCTTCCCTGGGATCAGCTGGATACGATCTGCCATACGTTCAGGCACGGTGGGTCGATCTGATCGAGCCGGCGGCGGAAAATCCTTCAGAAACGAAAAAGCCCCTGAAATGTTCAACCATTTCAGGGGCTTAGTCGTATTCAATAATGGCGGAGAGATAGGGATTCGAACCCTAGGTACCCGCGAAGGTACAACGGATTTCGAATCCGTCCCATTCGGCCACTCTGGCATCTCTCCAACGGCGCGCATCATAACAGCACATTCGCAGGAAGCGAACCCCTTTCGCGAAATATTTCTGTGCTATCAGATGCTTGCGTCGGTTAAAGCGGTACGCCCAGACGGTTGGCGACTTCTTCGTAGGCTTCGATGACGTCACCGAGGCCCTGACGGAAGCGGTCCTTGTCCATCTTCTTCTTGGTGTCCTTGTCCCAGAGGCGGCAGCCGTCCGGGCTGAACTCGTCACCCAGGACGATGGAGCCGTCGCTGAACACGCCGAATTCGAGCTTGAAGTCCACCAGCAGCAGGCCGGCGTCGTCGAACAGCTTGCTGAGGATCTCGTTGACCTTCAGGGACAACTCTTTCATGCGAGCCAGTTGCTCGGCAGTGCCCCAGCCGAATGCCACGACGTGGGATTCGTTGATGAACGGGTCACCCTTGGCGTCGTCCTTCAGGAACAGTTCGAAGGTGTAAGGGTTGAGTTTCATGCCCTCTTCGACGCCCAGGCGCTTGACCAGGCTGCCGGCGGCGTAGTTACGCACGACGCACTCGACCGGGATCATGTCCAGCTTCTTCACCAGGCATTCGTTGTCGCCCAGCAGCTTGTCGAACTGGGTCGGCACGCCGGCGGCTTCGAGTTTCTGCATGATGAAGGCGTTGAACTTGTTGTTCACCATGCCCTTGCGATCGAGCTGTTCGATGCGCTTGCCGTCGAACGCCGAAGTGTCGTTGCGAAACAGCAGGATCAGACGGTCAGCGTCGTCGGTCTTGTAAACCGACTTGGCTTTGCCGCGGTAGAGTTCTTCACGTTTTTCCATGATGGGCTCCGCTTGCTAAGTAGATGGGCTAGGCGATGTGTCGCCAGTCGAGCCCTGAATCTTGATCGGCCAGTTGCAGCCAGTCCGGGTCGCACCCGAGGGTGTCGACAAAACATTGCCGGGCCAGCTGCGGCAGGTTGTTCTTGCTGCTCAGATGGGCCAGGACCAGGTGTTGCAGGCCTTGCCAGCCCAACTCGGCCACCAGGAATGCCGCCTGATGGTTGTTCAAATGTCCCAGTTCGCCGCCCACCCGCTGCTTGAGAAAGTACGGGTAATGACCGCGAGCCAGCATGTCCCGGCAATGGTTGGCCTCGATCATCAGCGCATCGAGATCCCGATAGCCTTCCAGCACCCTGTTGCAGTACGAACCCAGGTCGGTCAACAGGCCGAAGCGCCGCTCACCGTCACTGAACACATATTGCGTCGGTTCCTGCGCATCGTGGGCCACGGCAATGACGCCAATGCTCAGGTCGCCGATCTGCAGTCGTTCACCATCAGCCAGAAAGCCCGTGGGCTCGATGGGCTTGCGCATCCCGCGCAGAGTCCCGCGACTGAGGTAGACAGGCAAATTGTAGCGCCGAGACAGCAAACCCACGCCATGCACGTGGTCGGCATGTTCGTGGGTCACGAGTATCGCGCTCAGTTGCGCCGGGTTCACACCCAGGCGCAACAGGCGTTTTTCGGTTTCTCGCAGGGAGAAACCACAATCGACCAGCACATACGTATCAGCGCTGGCTATCAGCGTGCCGTTCCCTTGGCTACCGCTGCCGAGAACGGCAAAACGCATGTGATCAGCCCAGATTGTCCTGAATCACGCTCAACACTTTGCGCGCCACGTCAGCCGGCGCCACGGTGTTGATGTTTTTCTCGACGGTGACCTGGACGCTGTCGCCCACCTTGCTCAGGCGAACCTGATAACGCTCGGCGCGCGCTTCACGCTCTTCCTTGTTCGGCGTGCTGCCGAACAGGCTGCTGAAGAAGCCTGGCTTGTCGTCTTTCTTCTCGGCCTTTTCAGCCAGGTTGATGTAGTACAGGCCCAGGCTGCGGTTGATGTCTTCCACGCGCCATTCACCCTGCTCCAGCGCACGGCCGACGCTCGACCAGGCACGGTCCAGGTCGGAGCCGACGTTCAGCACAGGGTTGCCGCTGCCGTCTTCGCTGAGGCTGACACGGCTCGGGGTGTCGAAGTCACGGGACGCCAGCATGGAAACCGAACCGCCCTTCTCGGAGATGCGGCTCATGCTCGCGAGCATGTCGTCGACCAGCGCAGCGTCCAGGCCGGTGTTGACCGAACGGTTGGTGAATTCGACGTCGGCGGTGCTGCCGGCAGGACGCTCGGCGGTGACCACATAGACTTCGCTGGTGTTGCGCTGCACACCCGGCTCGATACGCACACGGGCACGGATTTCGCTGTCGGAGGCGACACCGGCGGCGCTCAAGCGCTTGGCCATTGCCGCCGACAACTCGTCGGAGTGCTGCCAGGTGGTGGTGAATTCGCCGGTCTGCGGGCGCTGTTCGTCCAAGCGGAAACCGTTGTCCTGGAAGAATTGCACGGCCACGGGCCAGGCTTGCGCAGGCGGGTTCTGCGCCAGGATCCAGCGCGCATCGCCGCTCTTCTGCAGCGAGTAGGCACTGGCATCAGCCACGGAAGACAGAGGCAGTGGGCGAGGAACGACGAACTCGCCGGTGGCGGTGTCATCGGCCACGTTACGCGGGATCGGCAGCAGCGGATCCAGACGCTTGGCGGTCTGGACATCCGGCGGGATTTGCATCGGTGCAGTCTGTTTTGCTTCCAGGTAATCGCTACCACGGTCACGGAAATAACCTTCCGAACCCCAGAGCCATCCACAGCCACTGGTGCTGGAGATGATCAAGGCAAGCGCGGAAAGTCCGGCCATTCGCTTCATGCGTTGTACTTCCTCAATTAAGCCAGGACGCCGGACTGGCGCATGGCCTGACGCAGCGGTTCGTGACACTCGGCGCTGAGCCAGGTGAGCGGCAGACGGATACCGTCCGGCATCAGACCCATCTCATGCAGCGCCCATTTCACGGGGATAGGGTTGGATTCGATAAACAGGGTTTTATTGAGCGGCATCAGCTTTTCATGAATGGCGCGCGCTTTCTCGGCGTCGCCGTTCAGAGCTGCAATGCACATGTCCGACATGTCGCGCGGGGCGACGTTGGCGGTCACCGAGATGTTGCCCTTGCCGCCCAGCAGGATCAGCTCGACCGCGGTGGCGTCGTCACCGGAGAGCACCAGGAAGTTGCTGCTGACACCGTCGATGATTGTCTTGGCACGTTTCAGGTCGCCGGTAGCTTCCTTGATGCCGATGATGTTCTTGACGGTCGACAGACGGATCACGGTCTCGGCCTGCATGTCGCATGCGGTGCGGCCCGGGACGTTATAGAGGATCTGCGGGATGTCGACGGCCTCGGCAATGGCCTTGAAGTGCTGGTACAAACCTTCCTGGGTCGGCTTGTTGTAGTACGGCGTGACCAGCAGGCAAGCGTCGGCGCCGGCAGTCTTCGCGTTGATGGTCAGCTCGATGGCTTCGCGGGTCGAGTTGGCGCCCGTGCCGGCGATCACCGGAATGCGGCCATTGACCTGTTTCACGACGCGACGGATGACTTCGATGTGTTCGTTCACATCAAGCGTGGCGGATTCACCTGTGGTGCCGACCGCCACGATGGCGTGGGTGCCGTTTTGCAGGTGAAAGTCCACCAGTTTGCTCAGGCCGTCCCAGTCGAGATTACCTTGTGCATCCATGGGTGTGACCAGTGCCACCATACTGCCCGCAATCATGCAACCGCTCCTGCCGGAAAAAGAGAGCCGTAATGGTACTGGCGCCAAGATGCTTGTACAAGCGAAGTACTGCGCTGCCGCCATTCCCCTTGGCGCCGCTTTTCGCTACCCTTCAGACTTTGATCGGTACCGACAGGCTCGTACGTCGGCTCTGAGCCTCCATTTTCGGTATCACAAGCCCCGTTCCAGCGTTGCCATTGCGCTGCTCCTGCCATACTGGAGCACATTGCAACCTGCGCCAGGGGCCTTGCGATTCGCATTCGCAGGCTCGCTCCGCAAAAAACAGACCGATGAAAGTACCGACCGCTCATCGCTTTAGGAATGCTGCATGTCCACCCCCACAGTTCGCGAACAATTCCTTGTCATCAGTGCCCTCGGCGCCAACCCCATGGAGCTGACTAACGTCCTGTGCCGCGCCAGCCATGAAAACCGCTGCGCCGTGGTCACCTCTCGCCTGACCCGTCATGGCGAGTGCAGTGCGCTGGTCCTTGAAGTCTCCGGCAGCTGGGACGCCCTGGCCCGCCTGGAAGGCAGCCTGCCGATCCTGGCCAAGCGTCACGCCTTCACCGTCAACGTGGTGCGCAGCGCCGCGCTTGAAAACCGCCCCCAGGCCCTGCCGTACGTTGCCTATGTCAGCTCGGCCTACCGCTCGGACATCGTCAACGAGCTGTGCCAGTTCTTCATGGACCACAACGTCGAGCTGGAAAACCTGACCTGCGACACCTATCAGGCTCCGCAGACCGGCGGCACCATGCTCAACGCCACCTTTACCGTGACCCTGCCGGCCGGCGTGCAAATCAGCTGGTTGCGCGATCAGTTCCTGGATTTCGCCGATGCGCTGAACCTGGATGCCCTGATCGAACCGTGGCGCCCACAAAACCCAATGTAAGGAAGCTTTCATGGCCGTTGCCATCGACCAACCGGTCGCCGACTTCGAAGCACCCGCCACCAGCGGGCAAACCGTCAGCCTGGCGGCACTCAAGGGCAAGCAGGTAGTGATCTACTTCTATCCGAAGGACAGCACGCCGGGCTGCACCACCCAGGGCCAGGGCTTTCGTGATCAGCTGGATGCCTTCAAGGCGGCCAACACCGAAGTCTTCGGGGTATCGCGCGACGGTTTGAAATCCCATGAGAACTTCAAGGCCAAGCAGGCATTCAACTTCGAGCTGATCAGCGACAAGGAAGAAGCGCTCTGCCAGCAGTTCGACGTGATCAAGCTGAAGAAGCTCTACGGCAAGGAATACATGGGCGTTGATCGCAGCACCTTCCTGATCGACAGGAACGGTGTGTTGCGTCAGGAATGGCGCGGCGTGAAGGTGCCGGGGCATGTCGATGCGGTATTGGCTGCGGCTCAGGCCCTGAATAAAGCCTGATTCCTGTAAAAAGATCGCAGCCTTCGGCAGCTCCTGCATTGGATCGCGTACATCCTGTAGGAGCTGCCGAAGGCTGCGATCTTTTATCTACAGCAGCGGCGCCACCATCGGCTCCTTGCGCGGCCACGCATCCAGCACCGCCTTGAACAGGGTCGCCAGGGGGATCGCAAAGAACACCCCCCAGAATCCCCACAGCCCGCCAAACAGAAGCACCGCACAGATAATCGCCACCGGATGCAGATTCACCGCCTCCGAGAACAGCAAAGGCACCAGCACATTGCCGTCCAGTGTCTGGATGATCCCGTAGACCGCCATCAGATAGATGAACTGATCGCTCCAGCCCCACTGGAACAGCGCAATCAGCAGCACCGGCACGGTCACCACCACGGCCCCGACGTAGGGCACCACCACCGACACGCCCACCAGCAACGCCAGCAGCGCCGCGTAGTTGAGTTCCAGAATGACGAAAGCGATGTAGGTCACGCCGCCGCAGATGAAGATCTCGATGACCTTGCCGCGTATGTAGTTGGCGATCTGCCGGTTCATGTCGTGGGCGACGCGGGTGATCAAGGCGCGCTCGCGGGGCAGGTAACCGCGCACCCACTCCCCGATCATGACCCGATCCTTGAGGAAGAAAAACACCAGGATCGGCACCAGCACCAGATAGATCATGATGTTGACCAACAGCGGCAGGCTCGACAGCGAGAACGTCAGCGCCCACTGCCCGAACTTGCCGATCTCGCCCCGCGCCACTTCAATGGCCTGCAGCACCTGCTCGTCGGACACCAGATGCGGGTAGCGCTCCGGCAGCAGTAATAGAAGCGATTGCCACTTGGCGAGCATGCCGGGCAGTTCGTTGAACAAGGTGATCAATTGATGCCAGAGCAGCGGCACCACGACCACGATGAACACCAGCAACACGCCCATGAACAGTGCGAAGACCAGCCCGACCGCCACGCCACCCGGAACGCGCAGACGCTCCAGACTCAGCACCAGGCCTTGCATCAGATACGCCAGCACCATCCCGGCCAGCACCGGCGCAAGCATGCCGCCCAGGGTCAGGACGGCGGTGAATGCCAGAAAGAGGAGGACTGCCAGAACCACGGCTTCTTCATCGGAGAAGTAGCGCTGAATCCAGTCGCGTAACACTTTGAACATCAATAATCCTTAAGAACAAACGTCGCGGGTTTCAGGCCTTCTTCAACCAATAGCGGTAAACGCCTGATTCGTCTTCTTCACGAAGCAGCGTATGACCGGCCAATCGGGCAAAGGTGCGAAAGTCGCGCTGCGAGCCTGCATCCGTGGCGATCACCTTGAGCACAGCGCCACTGGCCATGCGGTTGAGTTCCATCTTCGCCTTGAGTAACGGCAACGGGCAATTGAGGCCACTGGCGTCCAGTTCAACGTCATGGGCTACAGCGTCGGTCATTGCATCACTCCGGTACAGATGATTGAGCTGCCTAGAATATCTGGTCGCAAGGCTGGTGTCCGGCTACAGTAAGGTCTTTGTCGACTAAGGCTTTGTGCATGACTTTTTTGCGCCCTACCCTGCTGACGCTCGCTTGCCTGCTCGCTTCACCGGGCTTCGCCGACGATCTGCCGTCACTCGGCGACGCCAGTTCTGCCATCGTCTCTCCGCAACAGGAATACCAGTTGGGCCGCGCATGGCTGGCGCTGTTGCGCAGTCAGGTGTCGCAACTCAATGATCCGCAACTCAAGGACTACGTCGAATCCAGCGTGTACCGCCTGGCCGAGGCCAGCCAGGTCAACGACCGGCGCTTTGAGTTCATTCTGATCAACAGCCCGCAACTCAACGCCTTCGCCGCCCCCGGCGGGATTGTCGGGGTCAACGGCGGCCTGTTCCTCAATGCCCAGACCGAAGGCGAATATGCCTCGGTAATGGCTCACGAATTGGCTCACTTGTCGCAACGCCACTTTGCCCGCGGCGTGGAAGCACAACAGCGCATGCAGGTGCCGATGATGGCCGCGCTGCTGGCCGGTATCGTGATTGCCGCCGCCGGTGCCGGCGATGCGGGTATCGCCGCCATTGCCGGTACGCAGGCAGCGGCCATTCAGGAACAACGGCGCTTCTCGCGGCAGAACGAACAGGAAGCCGACCGCATCGGTATTCTCAACCTGGAAAAAGCCGGTTACGACCCGCGTTCGATGCCCACGATGTTCGAACGCCTGGGCCGCCAATATCGCTTCGACGCCAAGCCACCGGAATTCCTGCTGACTCACCCGGTGACCGAATCGCGTATCGCCGACACCCGCAACCGCGCCGAGCAGGCACCCCAGGGTGGCATTGAAGACACGCTGCGTTATCAATTGATCCGTGCGCGAGTCCAGCTTATCTACGAGGAAACCCCAGGCCTGGGCGCCAAGCGATTCCGCGCGCTGCTGGATGAAAACCCGAAAAACGATGTCGCGCGCTACGGACTGGCCATCGCCCAGATCAAGGGCGGCCAGTTGAACGAAGCCCGGGAGAACCTCAAACCGCTGCTCGCCAAGGCACCCAACGAGATCATCTACAACCTCGCGCAGATCGACCTGGACATCACCAACAATCGACTGCCCGACGCTCAATCGCGCATGGACCGGATGCTCGCCCAATACCCTGGCAACTATCCGTTGAACCAGGTGCGCGTCGATCTGTTCCTGAAACAGAACCGCACCGCCGATGCCGAGAAAGCGCTGGAAGGCTTGCTCAAATCGCGCCCGGACGATCCGGACGTCTGGTACCAGGTGGCCGAGACTCGCGGGCTGTCGGGCAACATCATCGGCCTGCATCAGGCGCGCGCCGAGTACTTCGCCCTGGTGGGCGACTACCGTCAGGCCATCCAGCAACTGGACTTCGCCAAGCGCAAGGCTGGCAGCAACTTCCCACTGTCTTCGCGCATCGATGCCCGTCAGCGCGAGCTGATGGAACAGGAGCGCATGATCAAGGACATGATGGGCTGACGACCTCGGACACCATTTGTTCCGGACATAAAAAAACCGCCTCTTTCGAGGCGGTTTTTCATTCAGCCAACACCCGGATTATTCAGCCAGTTTGAAGGTGATGAAGCTGGCGCGGCCCTGACGCAGAACGCGCATGGACACCGAACGATTCTTCGGCAGCGCCTTGGCGATCTCAGCGAATTGCTTGGTGGACTCGATTGCCTGGTTGTTCAGGTGGGTAATCACGTCACCCGGCTGCAAGCCGATCATGGCGGCAGGTCCGTCCTGAACTTCCTTGATCACCACACCGCCCTTGAGGTCGTAGGTTTTCTTCTGTTCGGCAGTGATTTCAACCACCGAAACACCCAGGCGATTGCTGCTGCTCTCGGCGCCGGATTTCGGCAAGGCGCTGAGGTCCTTGTCTTCATCAGGAATGTCGCCGACGGTCAGCTCGATATTCTTGCGCTTGCCGTCACGAATCACTTCCAGATTGGCCTTGGAGCCCGCCTTCAGCGCGCCGACCAGATGCGGCAGATCGGCGGACATCACGATCGGCTGGCCATTCATGCTCAGGATCACGTCGCCAACCTGCAGGCCGCCCTTGGCCGCCGGACCGTCGTCCTGGATCTGTGCAACCAGAGCACCGGCCGGTTTTTCCAGGCCGAACGACTCGGCGAGATCCTTGTTCACTTCCTGGATTACGACACCCAACCAGCCACGGCTGACCTTGCCACCGCTTTTCAGCTGGTTGGAAACGTCCATTGCCACGTCGATTGGAATGGCGAACGACACCCCCATGAAGCCGCCGGAACGGGTGTAGATCTGCGAGTTGATGCCGACCACTTCGCCATTGAGGTTGAACAGCGGGCCGCCGGAGTTACCCGGGTTGATCGGCACGTCGGTCTGAATGAACGGCACGTAGTTTTCGTTGGGCAGGCTGCGGCCCACGGCGCTGACGATGCCTTGGGTCACCGTGTGGTCAAAGCCGAACGGCGAACCGATCGCCACGACCCACTGGCCGGCTTTCAGATCCTGGGATTTGCCCAGCTTCAGCACCGGCAGGTCCTTGCCTTCGATTTTCAGCAGGGCCACGTCGGAACGGGTATCGGTGCCGACCAGTTTGGCCTTCATCTCGCTGCGGTCAGCCAGACGCACCAGAATTTCATCGGCATCGGCGATCACGTGGTTGTTGGTGAGGATGTAGCCGTCAGACGAAATGATGAAACCCGAACCCAGGGATTGCGCTTCACGCTGACGATCACCGCGAGGCGAACGCTGTTGCGGCGGCATTCCGCGTTCGAAGAACTCGCGCAGCATCGGCGGCAGGCCTTCGAGATCCGGCATCTGCTGGTTCACTTTGCGGTCCGGCAGTTTCTGCGTGGTACTGATGTTCACGACTGCGGGCGATGCTTGCTCGACCAGCTGGGTAAAGTCGGGCAGATCGGCCGCTTGCGCGGAGACTGCCTGACCGAGCACCAGCACGGTGGCAAAAATGGAGAGATAAGCTTTCAAGCGTGGTATCGACATACGGCTCCCGTTACGACGAGCATGGTTAAGCGATATGGAACAAGGAACCCGGGAAAAGATACGCCGGTATCTTTGTTTCGGGAACAACAAACAAGGCCAGAGCCGAGGGGCTCTGACCTATAAAAAATTCTCGGGGTATTTGCAAACTGAAATGCTCACGAAACATTTCGATTTCAGCTCACTGCTTGGTGGTGGCAGCGTCGGTTCGCATCGATAGCGCGATTCGCTCGGCAGTACCGACCGGAATCTCCCCGACCACAGTCACCATCATTTCGCCTTGCGGCGTGGTCATGCGGCGGGAAACGGCGACAGTTGGACCAAGCTGAGTGCGGGTGTCGGTCACCGTGGCGCCATTCAATGGTTCCAGGAACACCGAAAAACGCGCCAGGCCATCATCGTACATCAGGCTGTTGACCTGGGTTTTGGTCTCCGGATCCTTGCGCGCCGTGCTGCTGGTCAGCTCAAAGCCAGGCGGCAGCCAGTCCGAATGCCAGACCTGCGCGGTCTTGACCGCGGAAGCCTTGTCGCTTTCAAGATTGACGGTCTTGCAATCGGAGCCCGGTTGCAGATCTCCGTCGGAAGGAACACTGGAGGTGTCCAGTTGCGTGAACTGAAACCTTTCCAGCAATCGCCCCTTGTCATCGAGCAGCAACGACTTGAGCGGCAGACCGGTTTCCTTGTCCAGATGCAATTCGAAACCGTAACGGTGCTGATCGCGAGGCGTCAGCGACACAATCACCGCCGGACGGCCGGCCACGCGCGACTTGCCGACGACAGCAAGGTCATACCAGTTCTTGAGCTTTTGTGGATCGAGTGCACGAGCCGCGGAATTGGGGGAGTCCCCAAGTCCCGCAATCAGGGTGCCGCTGACGCATTGAGTACGTCCATCAATGCGTACGACCTCCTGCGCTGACCCGTCGAGCTGAAGCAATCGCTCGCGGACCTTGCCATCCTGGACGCGGTGCCAGATGTCATGGGTAGAAAAACTACCGTTGCGCTCGTAGACGAAAGTACCCTGAAAGCTTTGCTGCTGCTCGGCCTGGCCAAGACGGGTCAACCAGTCCTGAGCTTCATCGGCATGGGCTGGAACAACGAACCAGCCACCAAGCAGAAGCGTAAGTAGAGGTATGGCGCGCATGATCCTCCTTAACGGTTTTCCAGGCTTGCTGCACGCGCGTAAGGCAGAGCGCTCTCGGTACCTTTCAGTGCAGCCTGTTGAGCATGTTGGCGCAAGTAGCCTGGAAGACGCTGATCGTGCCAGCCTGGCTGCCCTTGCAATACGCCGTTGGCCATTGGGCCGGTAGCGTCCGAACTCTCACTATAGCCTGCCAGTACAGCCGGGCCCTTGACTTGTGGAGCGGCCAGGTTCTGTTGGGTCGATTGCTGAGCCAGTTCCACACCGGCGATTTCGTCCTGGTTGTACAGACGAACACCTGCCAGTACGGCAACCGTTACCGATGCAGCGACGGCCAGACGACCCAGGCTGCGCCATGGACCACGGCTGGCTTTTGCCGGCACGGCCTCGTCGGCCAGGGCTGCGGAGACGGCCGCTGCAATATCCAGACGTGGAAGCAGCAGATCCTTGTGCATCGCCGCACGCGCAATTTGATAACGAGCCCAGGTTTCACGGGTTTCAACATCGTCGCAGGCGCTGAGCACCCGACGCAGTTCCAATTCGTCCGCTTCGTTATCCATCACTGCGGACAGCGATTCCTGCAGGGCTTCACGACTCATGGCGTTCCTCTCTTGGCTGTCGCCGCTGTCATTAGTTTTCCTGCAACAACGGCTGCAGGGCTTTGTCGATGGCCTCCCGGGCGCGGAAGATCCGGGAGCGCACGGTGCCCACCGGACATTGCATGACGCTCGCAATGTCCTCATAACTCAGACCATCGAATTCACGCAAAGTTAAAGCCGTACGTAAATCTTCAGGTAGTTGCTGAATGGTTCGATGGACGGTGCCTTCGATCTCATCCCGCAGCAAAGCCCGTTCTGGCGACTCGAGATCCTTGAGGCCATGATCGCCATCGTAGAACTCTGCATCCTCGGAACTGACATCGCTATCCGGCGGCCGGCGGCCGCGTGAAACCAGATAGTTTTTCGCCGTGTTGATGGCGATGCGGTAAAGCCACGTATAGAACGCGCTGTCTCCGCGAAAATTTCCAAGTGCGCGGTAAGCCTTGATGAAGGCTTCCTGCGCCACATCCTGCGCTTCATGGGTGTCGTGCACGAATCGCACGATCAACCCGAGAATTTTGTGCTGGTATTTCAGCACTAGCAGATCGAAAGCACGCCTGTCGCCGCGTTGAACGCGTTCGACCAGTTGCTGATCCTCTTCCTGGGTTAGCATGAACACTCCTCGATAAGCGCGGAGGAGGCTTGCAAAACTAAACGACCGGGCTTGCAAACATAGACTCGGGCTTTTCGCAAAAGTTCTCCCCCTCCAGGCAAGTTTCCTGCGGCCTCTGATTCGACACGCACGAAAAACGCAGCGCGAGATGACCCGGCTGCGCGAATAATCTTCTTGTCAGTTTCACCGGCAGGATCCAATCACAATCCTCCACGATTCCGACCCTGTCCCTTGATTCAGGCAACCGCCTATTGATCTTGGGCCTTTGGCAAAAGTTCCACACATTTATAGCCGTGTGACAGCAACATTGTGCAACTGTGAATGGAAAAAGACTGTTAAATCCCCGATACAGTCCTCAAGCGGGCAAATCCGCGAGAAAAACATCCGACGAAACGTCAGGTTTTTCTCGTCACAGTAGTTTCACAATGCCATATGGGCTCGGCTATTGTGCCGCCCCACCCCTCTATATACTAGTGGGCTGTGCGCAAACCCGACTCGCTTGTCCAGTTGTCCAGCGCTTCCCCCCTACCGGGTCGCCTTGAGCGGAATCCTGAAATGAGCCAACAGTTTCAACACGATGTTCTGGTAATTGGCAGCGGTGCTGCCGGCTTGAGCCTTGCGCTGACCTTGCCCGGTCATTTGCGCATTGCCGTATTGAGCAAGGGCGACCTCGCCAATGGCTCGACTTTCTGGGCCCAGGGCGGCGTCGCGGCAGTGCTGGACGACACCGACACCGTTGAATCCCACGTCGACGACACCCTCAATGCCGGCGGCGGCCTGTGCCATGAAGATGCCGTGCGCTTTACCGTCGAGCACAGTAAAGAAGCCATCCAATGGCTGATCGACCAGGGCGTGCCGTTCACCCGCGACGAGCAGTTCAGCAGCGAAGACGGCGGATTCGAATTCCACCTGACCCGCGAGGGCGGCCACAGCCATCGCCGCATCATCCACGCCGCCGATGCTACCGGCGCGGCCATTTTCAGAACCCTGCTGACCCAGGCGAAGCAGCGCTCGAACATCGAGTTGCTGGAACAGCGGGTGGCCATCGACCTGATCACCGAAAAGCGCCTTGGCCTGGAAGGCGACCGTTGCCTGGGTGCCTATGTCCTCAATCGCAGCACCGGCGAGGTCGACACCTACGGCGCGCGTTTCGTGATCCTCGCCTCCGGCGGCGCGGCCAAGGTCTACCTCTATACCAGCAACCCCGATGGCGCCTGTGGCGACGGCATCGCCATGGCCTGGCGTTCGGGCTGCCGGGTGGCGAACCTGGAATTCAACCAGTTCCACCCCACCTGCCTGTACCACCCGCAAGCCAAGAGCTTCCTCATCACCGAAGCCCTGCGTGGCGAAGGCGCCCATCTGAAGCTGCCGAACGGCGAACGCTTCATGCACCGTTTCGACCCACGGGCGGAACTGGCGCCACGGGACATCGTCGCCCGGGCCATCGACCATGAAATGAAGCGTCTGGGCGTCGATTGCGTTTATCTGGACATCAGCCACGAGTCCGAAGACTTCATCAAGACGCACTTCCCGACGGTGTACGAGCGCTGCCTCGAATTCTCCATCGACATCACCAAACAGCCGATCCCGGTGGTACCGGCGGCGCACTACACCTGCGGCGGCGTCATGGTCGACCAGCACGGTCGCACCGATGTGCCGGGCCTGTACGCCATCGGCGAAACCAGCTTCACCGGCCTGCACGGCGCCAACCGCATGGCCAGCAACTCGCTGCTGGAGTGTTTTGTCTACGCACGTTCTGCCGCCGCGGACATCCTTGAGCAACTGGCGCAGGTTGCCGCGCCCGCCGCCCTGCCCGCCTGGGATGCGAGCCAGGTCACCGACTCCGATGAAGACGTGATCATTGCGCACAACTGGGACGAATTGCGGCGGTTCATGTGGGACTACGTCGGCATCGTGCGCACCAACAAGCGCCTGCAACGGGCTCAGCACCGGGTGCGCCTGCTGCTGGACGAGATCGACGAGTTCTACAGTAACTACAAGGTCAGCCGGGACCTGATCGAGCTACGCAACCTGGCCCAGGTGGCGGAGCTGATGATCCTGTCAGCCATGGAGCGCAAGGAAAGTCGCGGGCTGCATTACACCCTCGACTACCCGGACATGCTGCCGGTGGCCCTGGACACTATTCTGGTGCCGCCCACCTACGCCGACTGAACTTGAGCCGTACCCGCAGGCGTCGGTGCAAGTCCGCCGCCTGCGAATCCCGGGGCACGCAAATGGCCCTGATTCGCCGCTCACCGCGCAGTCGGAATCGCAGCACCACAATCAACGGCAACGCCAGGCTGTCCGGCCGCAGCTGCACCGGCTGCCATCCCTTCGACCGATTCCACAATTGCCAGCCGTCGGCATCGCGCCGCAAGCCGCGAAAAGCCTGTGGATGAGTCAGCAGAATTTGACGTGGCAACGCCCAGGCGCCGTGCGCAAGGCAGCAAAAAGCGCCGAGCAGGCTGGCCCAGAAAGGAAGAGAGAGAAGAAACAGCGAACCCAGCGCGAACAGCTGGGCCAACAGATATGCCGCCAGCAACTGCCGTGAGGCATGCCAGCGGCATTCGAACCCATTACTTGGGTTGGACACGATCCAGAATCATGCGAACCATGCGCTGAAGCTCCGGATCTTCAGACTCGGTGCGTTCCATGAACCAGCCGAACATGTCCTGATCTTCGCATTCGAGCAACCTGACGTAGCAGGCGCGATCAACCTCGTTGAGGTGCGGGTAAACCTCTTTCACGAACGGCACCAGCAACACGTCTAGCTCAAGCATTCCGCGACGGCTGTGCCAGTAGAGGCGATTCAGTTCAACATCTTCGACCATGGAGCGCTCCTCAAATAGGGCCGCAAGTATACAGCCCCAGGCCTGATCGAACAGTCGGCTTTGGTCGGGCACCGACGATCCTTTGTGAACTACCCATTTCAAGGGCGCCCCCTTATCATGTCCGCCAGACTCTTTACCCTGCGATGACCCATGGCCGATTCTGCTTTTTTCTGCACGCTGTCTCATGAAGGTGTTCTGGGGGTCCGCGGCGCGGACGCCGCCAAGTTCCTGCAAGGTCAACTGACCTGCAACCTCAATTACCTGAGCGACTCCCAAGCCAGCCTCGGCGCGCGCTGCACGCAGAAAGGCCGGATGCAATCGAGTTTCCGCATCCTGCTCGAAGGTGACGGCGTGCTGTTGGCCATGGCCAGCGAGTTGCTCGAACCGCAACTGGCGGACCTGAAAAAGTACGCGGTGTTCTCCAAGTCCAAGCTGACCGATGAAAGCGCCGCCTGGGTCCGCTTCGGCGTCGACCATGGCGATGCCGCGCTGACCAGCCTGGGCCTTGAGCTACCGCAAGACACTGACAGTGTCGTGCGCAACGACGGGTTGATAGCCATTCGCGTATCCCCTGATCGCGCAGAACTCTGGGCCGCCGCCGATCAAGCCGACGTCATCAAGGGCAAACTCGGCGCCCTGTTGGCCGAAGGCGATCTGAATCAATGGCTGCTGGGCCAGATCCGCGCCGGTATCGGCCAGGTGATGCCAGGCACCCGCGAGCTGTTCATCCCGCAGATGCTCAACCTGCAGGCGGTTGGTGGCGTGAGTTTCAAGAAAGGCTGCTACACCGGCCAGGAAATCGTCGCGCGGATGCAGTACCTGGGCAAACTCAAGCGCCGCCTTTATCGCGTAAAACTGGACGCCGGCGAACTGCCTGAACCCGGCACCCAACTGTTTTCCCCTGCTCATGCAAGCGCCATCGGCGAAGTTGTGCTGGCTGCCCGTGCAGAACGGAACATCGAACTGCTGGCGGTGCTGCAAGCCGAAGCCGCCGAAGCCGGTGACCTGCACGTCGGCGCACTCGATGGTCCGGCCCTGCACTTGCTCGACCTGCCTTACGAACTCGACCGCGACCGCGAAATCCAGCGCTAAACACGGCACTTTCAGCGACACCTTTTGGCGACACCTAGAGAAACGAAATGAGCGAGCTGGCGGAAAAGGTCCAAAGGGATTTGGTTGAGGCCATCGATAACGATGACCTGGTTCTGCCAACTTTGCCGGAGGTGGCGTTACAGATTCGCAAGGCCGCCGAAGACCCGGACATCGGGATCAGCGACCTGAGCAAAGTGATCGGCCGCGATGCGGCGCTGTCGGCACGGCTGATCAAGGTGGTCAACAGCCCGCTGCTGCGTGCGACTCAGGAAGTCACCGACCTGCACACGGCGATCACCCGCCTGGGCATCAACTACAGCAGCAACCTGGCCATCGGCCTGGTCATGGAGCAGATTTTCCATGCCCGTTCCGAGGTGGTGGAACAGAAGATGCGCGATGTCTGGCGCAGAAGCCTGGAAATCGCCGGTGTCAGTTATGCCCTCTGCCGCAGCTACACCCAGCTCAAGCCCGATCAGGCAGCGCTGGGCGGGCTGGTGCATCAGATTGGTGTGCTGCCGATCCTGACCTACGCCGAAGATCACTATGAACTGCTGTCCGACCCGGTCAGCCTCAACCATGTGATCGACCACATTCATCCCATGCTGGGGGACAAACTGCTCAGGGTCTGGGAGTTTCCGGACATGCTGGTGCAAGTGCCGCAGCTGTACCTGAACTTCAAACGGCAATCGGCGCAGGTCGATTACGTCGACCTGGTGCAAGTGGCCAGCCTGTATTGCCACAAGGACACCGACCACCCGATCTCGCGCATCGACCCTTTCAGTGTGCCGGCCTTCAACAAACTGGGGATCGATCCGGACAACAAAGCGATGTGTGCGGATCTGGAAGAAAACCGCTCGATGTTCTACTGATCACCAGACACCAAAAAACCTGTAGGAGCGAGCGGTTGTTGAATCACTCCCCCGGCACAAAACTCACCCGCACCTTCAACCCCGCCTGTTCTCCATCATGCAGGCTGATCTGCGCCAGGTGCGCGCGGCAGATTTCACCGACAATCGCCAGGCCCAGACCTGATCCGGCCACCTGCTGATTGCGTCGATAAAACCGCTCGAACACCCGATCCCGTTCATCGAGAGGGATGCCCGGGCCGTCGTCCTCGACCTCCAGCACCGCCGGCGCCGACACCCGCAGAATCACGTTGCCGCCCGGTGGCGTGTGGGCCAGGGCGTTGTCCACCAGATTGCTCAACAGCTCATTCAACAGGGTCGGCTCGCCCCGCAGCCAGACCGGCTCGTCAGCTTCCAGCGCCAGTGCCACGCCACGTTTGTAAGCGAGCGGTGCCATGGCCATGCCCAGATCCCGCGCCAATTGGCTCAGATCCAGCAACTGCGCGCCGCCCTCGGCAATCGCCCGTGCACCGTTCTCCACCCGCGCCAGCGAGAGCAATTGATTGGCCAGATGGGTCAGGCGATCGGTGCCCGAAGCCGCCGTTTCCAGCGTGTCGCGCCAGATCTGCGGTTCGCTCGAACGCAACCCCAGTTCCAGTCGAGCCTTGAGCGCCGCCAACGGGGTACGCAGTTCGTGGGCGGCATCGGCGATGAACTGCGCCTGCCGCTCGAACTGCCCGCGCAGGCGCTCGGTGAAGTGATTGAGTGCGCTCACCAATGGCCACAGTTCATGCTGAACTTCCACCAGCGGCAGCGGGCGCAAATCATCCGGCTGCCGCTCTTCAACCGCCGTGCGCAGGCGCTCCAGCGGACGCAGCGCGGCACTGACCGCAAACCAGACGATCATCAGTGCCCCCACCGCGAGCATGCCCAGACGCAGCAAAGTGTCCGCCGCCAGACTGCGGGCCATGCTGACCCGAGCCTCGTCGGTTTCGGCTACGCGGATTTCCGCCATGCCGTTCATGTTCGGCTCGCTGACGGGTTTGAGCAGGCTGACCACGCGAACGTTCTGGCCTTGATAGGTCGCGTTGTAGAAACGCGCCAGCGCCGGATAGTCATCGGTGCGCGGCGTGCCGGGCGGTGGTGGCGGCAGGTTTTCGTAGCCGGAAATCAGCTTCTGATTGATGTCGTTGACCAGATAGAAAATCCGCCCGGCGCTGTCGTAGGCGAAGGTGTCGAGGGCTACGTAAGGCACGTCGGCGCTCAACGTACCGTCGCGTTGAGTAACGCCTGCGGCAATGGTTCGCGCCGACGCCAGCAGGGTCCGGTCATAGGCGGTGTCCGCCGCCTCGCGACCGTTCCAGTAGGCACTCAAACCGCTGGCCAGCATCAACACCACCAGCAACAGCGCCAGGTTCCACAGCAGGCGCCAGCGCAGGCTGCTGGGCTTATGCATCGCGGCTTTCCAGCAGGTAGCCCAGGCCCCGGAAAGTCACGATGGCCACCGGTTGCCCGTCGAGTTTCTTGCGCAGGCGGTGCACGTAGATTTCGATGGCGTCGGGGCTGGCTTCTTCGTCCAGTCCGAAGACCTGAGAAGCCAGTTGCTCCTTGCTCATCACCCGACCGGGACGGGCGATCAGTGCTTCGAGCACCGCCTGTTCGCGGGAGGTCAGGGTCAGCAGTTCCTCGGCCAGGGTGAAACGCCGGGTATCGAGGTCGTACGCCAGCACCCCGCAGCGCTGCACCCGCTCACCGCCCAGTACGCTGCGGCGCAACAGGGCCTTGACCCGGGCTTCGAGTTCCGTGAGTTCGAAAGGCTTGGCCAGGTAATCGTCGGCACCGAGGTTGAGGCCGTGGACCCGGTCCTTGACGTCACTGCGTGCGGTGAGCATCAGCACCGGCAAGTTCTTGCCACGACTGCGCAAGCGCGCCAGCACTTCAAAACCATCCATGCGCGGCAGGCCGACATCGAGGATCGCCATGGCGTAGTCCTCGCTGCCCAGCGCCAGGTCGGCGGCCACGCCGTCGTGCAGCACATCCACGGTCAGACCGGTGCTCTTGAGCGCCTGGGCGACGCTTTCGGCGAGCTGCAGATGGTCTTCGACGAGCAGAACACGCATGGATTTTTACCTCGTTCAGGGATGGTCGACGCCATTCTTTGGCGCGGAGTTTACAGCGGCATCCGCTGCTGTGAAGCCCGAAAAACCTTGAAAGCCTGATGAAAGGTTAGCGAAAGGTTCGCTGGTTAGAGTTGAGTTACGGAATGTTTCGACCTGACCATTCCCCCTGCCGTTCGCTCTCCGTTTTTGAATGTAGCGCCCGAAAAACGCCACGAAGCGTTTTCGCCAATAAGAACAATAACCGAGGTCCTGCACCATGCTGCCCAACCAGCTCAAGTCTTGCCTTCCTCCGTATTTTCCGATGTTTGCGCATGCCAGCGCCGAAGCCGGCTGCTCGTCGTTCCGCACCTGCGGACATGAGCGAGACGACGTCGCGCGAAATCGTCGTATCTGAATCATCCCGAAAAACAACAATTCCAAAGGAGACAAAAAATGAATCGATCACTGCGCCGTTTCGCCCTCGCCGCCAGTTGTGTGCTGTTCGCCGGCCAACTGATGGCCGAGCCCAAACGCCCTGAATGCATCGCCCCCGCCTCGCCCGGCGGCGGCTTCGACCTGACCTGCAAACTGGCGCAAAGCGCGCTGGTCAACGAAAAACTGCTGACCAAGCCGATGCGCGTGACCTACATGCCCGGTGGTGTCGGCGCGGTGGCTTATAACGCGGTGGTCGCCCAGCGCCCGGCGGATGCCGGCACGCTGGTGGCCTGGTCCAGCGGTTCGCTGTTGAACCTGGCCCAGGGCAAGTTCGGTCGCTTCGATGAAAACAACGTGCGTTGGCTCGCTGCCGTCGGCACCAGCTACGGCGCCATCGCGGTGAAGAGCGATTCGCCCTACAAGACCCTCGACGATCTGGTACAGGCGCTGAAGAAAGATCCGAGCAAGGTGGTGATCGGTTCCGGCGGCACCGTCGGCAGCCAGGACTGGATGCAAACCGCATTGATCGCGAAGGCCGCCGGCATCAACCCGCGCGACCTGCGTTACGTCGCCCTCGAAGGCGGCGGTGAAATCGCCACCGCGCTGCTCGGCGGGCACATCCAGGTCGGCAGCACCGACATCTCCGACTCCATGCCGCACATCCAGAGCGGCGACATGCGCCTGCTGGCGGTGTTCTCCGACAAGCGTCTGGACGAGCCGGAAATGAAGGACATACCGACCGCTCGCGAACAGGGCTACGACATCGTCTGGCCGGTGGTGCGCGGCTTCTACCTGGGGCCGAAAGTCAGCGACGAAGACTACGCCTGGTGGAAAGACTCCTTCGACAAACTGCTGGCTTCGCCTGAGTTCGCCAAGCTGCGCGACCAGCGTGAACTGTTCCCGTTCGCCATGACCGGCCCGGAACTGGACACCTACGTGAAGAAGCAAGTCGCGGACTACAAAGTGCTGGCCAAAGAGTTCGGCCTGATCCAGTGATCGCCTCTGTCTAGCGGCTGCGGTCCCGTTTTGCGGGGCCGCGGCACAGGAGTTTTCCATGCTCTTACAACGCATTTTCGCTTCGGTGCTGTTGCTGGCCTGCCTTGGCCTGGCGCTCATGGCGTGGCCGTATCAAGCGGCATTTTCCTACGAGCCGGTGGGACCACGGGCCTTCCCGCTGCTGATGCTCGGCCTGATGGGGCTGGCGCTGCTGTACATGGTGTTTCGCCCCGCGCCGATCAAACACAGCGATGACGAACCGCCACTGGATCGCCCGACGCTGACCAAGATCGGCCTCTGTGTGGTCCTGCTGCTGGTGTTTGCCGGCACGTTCGAACCCCTCGGTTTCATCCTCGCCAGCATCATTACCGGCATTCCAATGGCACGCCTGTATGGCGGTCGCTGGCTGCCGAGCGTGGTGATCATCAGCCTGATGGCCATCGGTCTGTACCTGCTGTTTGACCGTTTGATGGACGTTCCGCTGCCCCTTGGCCTGCTCGACGTTCTGGAGAACTGATATGGATACCCTCGGCTATTTGGGACAGGGTTTCGGCGTCGCGCTGAGCCCCTACAACCTGGTGACCGCCCTGTGCGGCACCTTGATCGGCACCGTTGTCGGCCTGTTGCCGGGCCTGGGCCCGATCAATGGCGTAGCGTTGCTGATCCCGATCGCATTCGCCCTCGGTCTGCCACCGGAATCGGCGTTGATTCTGCTGGCAGCGGTGTACCTGGGCTGCGAATACGGCGGTCGGATCAGCTCGATCCTGCTGAACATCCCGGGCGAAGCCTCCACCGTGATGACCACCCTCGACGGCTACCCGATGGCGCGCAAGGGCCTGGCCGGTGTAGCCCTGTCGCTGTCGGCCTGGAGTTCGTTCATCGGTGCCTTCATCGCCACCTGCGGCATGGTGCTGTTTGCCCCGTTGCTGGCGAAATGGGCGATTGCCTTCGGACCGGCGGAATACTTCGTGTTGATGGTGTTCGCGATTGTCTGCCTGGGCGGCATGGCCGGCGATCGACCACTCAAGACCTTCGTTGCCGCGCTGATCGGCCTGTTCCTGTCGAGCGTCGGCATTGATGCCAACAGCGGCGTTTACCGCTTCACCGGCGACAACATTCACCTGACCGACGGCATCCAGTTCGTCGTGCTGGTGCTGGGCCTGTTCTCCATCAGCGAAATCCTCCTGCTGCTGGAAAAGACCCACCACGGCCAGGAAGCGGTGAAAGCCACCGGCCGGATGATGTTCAACTTCAAGGAAGCGGCCTCGGTGTTCGTGGTCAACATCCGTTGCGGCGTGCTGGGTTTCATCATGGGTGTGCTGCCGGGTGCGGGTGCGACCCTCGCCAGCGCCGTGGCCTACATGACCGAAAAACGCCTGGCCGGCGCCAAGGGCACCTTCGGCCAGGGCGACATGCGTGGCCTGGCCGCGCCGGAAACCGCCATCGGCGGTGCAGCCTGCGGCGCCCTGGTGCCAATGCTGACCCTCGGCGTTCCCGGTTCAGGCACCACGGCGGTGATGATTGGCGCGTTGTCGCTGTACAACATCACACCGGGCCCGCTGCTGTTCCAGGAGCAACCGGACATCGTCTGGGGCCTGATCGCCTCCCTATTCATCGCCAACATCATGCTGGTGATCCTCAACATCCCGATGATCCGCGTGTTCACCCGCATCCTCGCCGTGCCGAACTGGGCCCTGGTGCCCATCATCGCGATCATCACCGGGATCGGTGTCTACGCGGTGCATGCGACGACCTTCGACCTGTTCTTGATGATCGGCATTGGCATCTTCGGCTACATCCTGCGCAAGCTGGACTTCCCGTTGTCGCCATTGCTGCTGGGCTTCATCCTCGGCGGCCTGATGGAACAAAACCTGCGCCGCGCGCTGTCGATCTCCAACGGTGCGCTGGAAATCCTCTGGTCGAGCCCGATCACCTTCGGCTGCTGGGTACTGACAGCGATCATGCTGTTGATGCCGCTCATCCGTATCTGGCGCAAGCGTTCGGCTGCACAACGCGTTATCGCCGATGTCTGATCGAACACCGTTCAACGCCTGGTGGGGTACGCCGCTGGTCGGCGCGCTGGGCGGTTTCCTCGCCAGCCAGGTCGGCTGGCCACTGCCGTGGATGGTCGGCTCGTTGCTGGCGATCATCCTCGTGCGCTGCCTGACACCCTGGCAATTGGCGGAAATCCCTGGCGGGCGCAAGTGCGGCCAGTGGATCGTCGGTATCGGCATCGGCCTGCACTTCACCCCACTGGTGATGGAGCAGGTGCTGAGTCATTTCGGCCTGATCTTCTTCGGTGCGTTGGTCACCAGCCTGTCCGCGGTGGTCGGGGTCTGGCTGATGCGGTGCACCGGCGAGGATCGCGCCACCGCGTTTTTCTCCAGCATGCCCGGCGGTTCCGGGGAGATGGTCAACCTGGGCGCGCGCAACGGCGCGGTGCTCAGCCGCGTGGCGGCAGGCCAGAGCCTGCGGGTGCTGGTGGTGGTGCTCTGTGTGCCGGCGGCATTCAAATACTTGCTGGGCGATGGCACGCCGATCTCCCACGCCGGCAGCATCGACTGGCGCTGGCTGGCGGTGCTGTTTCCCGCGGGTGCCTTGGCGGCCTGGATCTGGGAGCGCCTGCGTCAACCCAATCCCTGGCTGTTCGGGCCGTTGCTGGTGAGTGCCGCGGTGAGCATCGGCTGGGACCTGCATATCGGCCTGCCCAACGGCGGCAGCCAGATCGGCCAGTGGCTGATCGGCAGCGGCCTGGGTTGTCACTTCAACCGGCAGTTTTTCCGTCGCGCGCCTTCGTTCATGGGCCGGACTCTGGTCGGCACGGTATTGACCATGTTGATTGCCACCGGCGCGGCGCTGGGCCTGAGCGCCCTCACCCACCTGGATTTGCGTTCGCTGACGTTGGGCATGATGCCCGGCGGGATTGCGGAGATGAGCCTGACGGCAGAGACCTTGCAACTGTCGGTGCCGCTAGTGACGGCGATGCAGGTGATGCGGTTGCTATTTGTGCTGTTTCTGGCGGAGCCGTTGTTCAAGTATTGGAATCGGAATCCGGACGAAACACCGAGTTAACTTCATCGCGGGCAAGCCCGCTCCCACAAGGTATGTCGGCGGTCACCAGATCGTGTGAACACCGACAAACCCTGTGGGAGCGGGCTTGCCCGCGATGCTTTTAGAGATTCGGCAAACGCCAATCGATCGGCGTCTCGCCATTCTGCTCCAGGAACTTGTTGGTCCGGCCGAAATGCCCGCACCCCAGGAACCCGCGATAGGCAGAAAGCGGCGACGGATGCACCGAGGTCAGGACCAGGTGCTTGGTGGCATCGATCAGCTTCTGTTTGCTCTGGGCATGGGAGCCCCAGAGCATGAACACCAGATGCGGTTGCTGCTGGCTCACCACCTCGATGATCCGGTCGGTGAAGAACTGCCAGCCCTTGTCCTTGTGCGCGTTGGCGTTGGCGCGCTCAACGGTCATGGTGGTGTTGAGCATCAGCACGCCCTGGTCGGCCCAGCTTTGCAGGTAGCCGTGGTTGGGAATGTCGATGTTCAGGTCGCGTTTCAATTCCTTGTAGATGTTCACCAGCGACGGCGGCGCCGGTACGCCCGGTTGCACCGAGAAGCATAGACCGTGGGCCTGGCCCGGGCCGTGGTACGGGTCCTGGCCGAGGATGACCACCTTGACCTTGTCCAGCGGCGTCGAATTCAGGGCGTTGAAGATCAACGGGCCCGGTGGATAGATCTCCTTGCCGGCCACCCGCTCCTGTTGCAGGAAATTGCGCAACTCTGCCATGTAGGGCCGGTCGAATTCGGCACGCAGGGCCTCCTTCCAGCTCGGTTCGAGTTTGATACGGTCATCAGCAGTCATGGTTACATCCGGCAAAAACAATGGGGCGAACCCTAAGAAGGCCCATCGCGCTTGTCAATTGATCTGACACAGTTCCGGCACTTTCCCGTACAGCGATCATACTTAACCCTCAAATTCCCGATCGAGGTCACGATGAATCTGCACTTCGAAGAACTCACCGGCACCGACGGCGCCCGCATCGGCATTGCCAGCCTGGACGCCGAACAATCGCTCAATGCCCTGTCCCTTCCGATGATCAACGCCCTGCGCGACCGGATGGACGCCTGGGCCAAGGATCCGCAAATCGTCTGTGTGCTGCTGCGGGGCAAAGGTCCCAAGGCCTTTTGTGCCGGCGGCGAAGTGCGCAGCCTGGTACAGGCCTGTCGCGCCAACCCGGGCCAGGTGCCGCCCTTGGCCGCGCAGTTTTTCAACGCCGAATATCGCCTGGACTTCAGTCTGCACACCTACCCCAAACCGCTGATCTGCTGGGGCCACGGTTATGTGCTGGGCGGCGGCATGGGCCTGTTGCAGGGGGCGAGCATCCGGATTGTCACGCCGAGCAGCCGGCTGGCGATGCCGGAAATCAGCATCGGCCTGTACCCGGACGTCGGCGCCAGCTGGTTCCTCTCGCGCCTGCCCGGCAAGCTCGGCCTGTTCCTGGGCCTGACCGGCGCGCACATCAATGGTCGCGATGCCCTTGATCTGGACCTGGCCGACCGCTTCCTGCTCGACGAACAGCAGCAGGAGCTGATCGAAGGCCTGCTGCAACTGAACTGGCAAGAACAGACGCCGATGCAGCTCAACAGCCTGCTCAAGGCCCTGCAGCAGGAAGCGGTGGCGCAAATGCCTGAAGCCCAATGGCTGCCACGACGCCAGCGCATCGACGAACTGCTGGATGTCAGCGATGTGCGCTGCGCCTGGAAAGCCATCAGCGCGCTGCGCGATCACACCGACCTGCTGCTCGGCCGCGCCGCGCGGACCATGAGCGAAGGCTCGCCGCTGACCGCTCATCTGGTGTGGGAACAGATCATCCGCGCCCGGCATATGTCCCTGGCGCAGGTTTTCCAGATGGAATACACCCTGAGCCTCAATTGCTGCCGGCATCCGGAATTCAGTGAAGGGGTGCGGGCGCGGCTGATCGACAAGGACCAGAAACCGCACTGGCACTGGCCGGATATCAACCATGTGCCGGATGCGGTGGTAGAGGCGCATTTCCACAAGGTCTGGGAGGGGCGGCATCCGTTGGCGGATCTCTCCGAGTACTAGAAGTCTGCACAAAACAACTGTGGGAGCAAGCCCGCTCCCACATTGGAAATTGCGCTCAAGGGTTAACGGTGATTCCACTGCCCATCACGTCCACCCCGCCCATCGCGATCGCCTCTGCCGCCGCGATAGTTGTTGTGTCCGCCACGATCGCCACGGTGGTCGTTGTCCCAACCACCTCGTTTACGGTTATCCCAGCCATGGTTCTGATACGCCCGATGATCGGGGCGTGTCTGGTAGTAGCGCGGGGCCGGCTGGTAATAGCGCGGCGATGGTTGATAAACCCGCGGCTGGTAGTAATACCTCGGCGTTGGCTGGTAGTACCGGGCAGGGGGCGAGTAATACCGGCGAGGTGGGGTGTAGTACCCGCCGTTCGAGTAATACGACCCACCGGAGTAATACGTCGGCGCCGGTGAGGTATAGGTCTCGGAACTGTAGTAACTGACTCCTTCGTCGTAGTAAGGCACGCATCCACCCAGGGACAGACCCAACACAGCAATCAGTAGAATTCGTCGGTACATGGCGGCCTCCTGGACCGCGAGTGAGCCGCACCAGCGACGCTGGCAGGCGACAGTCGATCATTGGTTGACTGTCAAAATATCTGACACTGGATTCGGAATCTGGTGCGTCCCGGAAACAAGTTGAAACATCTCGCCGATGAAAGGTTTTTCATCATTCATCCGCCGATTAATGGTGGCCATGGCGATATCCACCGCCGTAATAACGCGGCGCGTGACCGCCCCAGTGGTAATAGCGATAACCGCCATAGAAGCGCGGTCCGCCGTAGTAGTAGCGTGGTCCGTAGTAGTAGGAATAAGGCGCGTAGCCCGGATAGTAGTAAGGTGAGGAATACACATCGTAACCACCGGCGTAGTAATAGCAGCCGGACAAGCCCAGACCGAGAACCACGCCAAGCAACAATCGACGAAACATGATGGCGGCCTCCTGAAAGACCACAGGCGGCACAGGCCGACTGACATCTGTTTTGACTCGCAATCGCTGACCAAGTGCGTCACCGCGCCAACCTTCGGATCAGTGGCCGAGACGTCCCATTGCGGTGCGCCGGCGCACCATCACAAGGCAGGCCGGCCTTGTCTCACCGAAGCCATAATCGCGCAATCCCCCGAACCAGAGCGTTCGGCCCGACTTGGCACGGCTCTCGCTTTAGCCCAACCGTGCAGGAGTCATCACAGGTTCGCGGCACCACAATTTGCAATGGCTGACTAGGGTTCCGGCTCGCACTGGCGAGTGACTGGTCCGAGAGTTGGCGACCTCCAGTTGAGGTTACACGGCGGGACAAAAGCCCGGGAGACAAGCCACCGTTCGCGGTGTCGCTGCCTTCCTGCCCGTCCTCGATCAACTGGAGAATCCGCTATGTCACGACTACGTTTCCCCGCCCTCCTCGCCGCCGCGTTCGCCGCCTTGCTCGGCACCCAGACCCAGGCCGCGCAGAAAGACCACTTCAGCGTCTGCTGGACCATCTACGCCGGCTGGATGCCCTGGGAATATGCGGGCAGCCAGGGCATCGTCGACAAATGGGCGAAGAAATACGGCATCAAGATCGATGTGGTGCAGCTCAACGATTACGTCGAATCCATCAACCAGTACACCGCCGGCCAGTTCGACGGCTGCACCATGACCAACATGGACGCGCTGACCATTCCGGCCGCCGGTGGCGTGGACAGCACCGCGCTGATCGTCAGCGACTTCTCCAACGGCAACGACGGCATTGTGCTCAAGGGTGATGGCAAGACAGTCGCCGACCTCAAGGGCATGGACGTCAACCTGGTCGAGCTCTCCGTTTCCCACTATCTGCTGGCCCGGGCCCTGGATTCGGTGGACCTCACCGAGAAAGACCTGAAGGTGGTCAACACCTCCGACGCCGATATCTCGGCCGCCTTCAACACCGATCAGGTCAGCGCCGTCACCACCTGGAACCCGATGCTTTCGGACATCAAGGCCAAGCCTGCCGTGACCGAGGTGTTCAACTCCAGCCAGATCCCCGGCGAAATCATGGACATGATGGTGGTCAACTCCCAGACCCTCAAAGACAACCCGGCCCTGGGCAAGGCGCTGACCGGCGCCTGGTTCGAAGTGGTCGAGTTGATGAACGCGAAAAACGCCAGCGGCCAGGCTGCGCTGGAACACATGGCCAAAGCGTCGGGCACGAACCTGGCGGGTTTCCAGGCGCAATTGGACACCACCAAGTTGTTCGCAACGCCCAAGGAAGCCCTGGCGTTCAGCACCAGCAAGCAACTGCCGGAAACCATGCGCCGGGTCGCCGAATTCTCTTTCCAGCACGGCTTGCTGGGTGAAGGCGCCAAGGACACCAGCGCCGTCGGCATGGCCTTCGCCAACGGCGTGACCAGCGGTGACAAGGGCAACCTCAAGCTGCGCTTCGACCCCAGTTACGTGCAAATGGCCGCCGACGCCAAGCTGTAAAAAGAGGACCTGGCCATGCGCCTGATCAATCGTCATCCCGATCGCCCCAGTCGACTGTTGCTGGTGATCCTGCCGTTCGCTCTGGTGCTGTTCGCCTACTTGATGGGCTCGGCCGAGCGCCTGGCGGACAATCCCAACGACAAGCTGTTGCCCAGTGCCGTGCAAATGACCGACGCGGTCAAACGCCTGGCGTTCGTCGCCGACAGCCGCACCGGCGACTACGTGCTGTGGCAGGACACCGCCTCCAGCCTTCGCCGTCTGGCCATCGGCCTGGGCATCAGCGCCCTGGCCGGGCTGTGCCTGGGGATCGCTGCCGGCACCCTGCCGTTGTTCGGTGCGCCGTTGTCGCCCTTGCTGACGGTGTTGTCGATGGTGCCGCCGCTGGCCATCCTGCCGATCCTGTTCATCGTCTTCGGCCTTGGCGAGTTGTCCAAGGTGATGCTGATCGTGATCGGTATCACCCCGGCCCTGGCCCGGGACCTGGAACAGCGCGCCCGGGAAATTCCCGTCGAACTGCTGATCAAGGCCCAGACCCTCGGCGCCTCGACCTGGACCCTGATGCTGCGCGTGGTATTGCCGCAATTGCTGCCGCGCCTGCTGATCTCGCTGCGGCTGATGCTCGGTTCGGCATGGTTGTTCCTGATCGCCGCCGAAGCCATCGCCTCCACCGACGGTCTGGGCTACCGGATTTTCCTGGTGCGTCGTTATCTGGCGATGGACGTGATCCTGCCCTACGTGGTGTGGATCACCCTGCTCGCCTGGCTGATGGACTGGGGCCTCAAGCGCCTGACCCAACGGGCCTTTCCCTGGTACGAGGGGGCACGCCCATGAGCTTCATCACGGTCAAGAACGTATGGCAGCAATACGCCGATCAGGTGGTGCTCGAAGGCCTGAACCTGAGCGTCAACGAAGGTGAGTTCTGTACCCTCGTCGGCGCCTCCGGTTGCGGCAAATCGACCTTCCTGCGCCTGCTGCTGGGCCAGGAGCGCGCCAGTCGCGGCGAGATCCTGCTCGACGGTCAGCCGCTGTGCGCCGAACCGGACGCCAGCCGCGGTGTGGTGTTCCAGCGCTATTCGGTGTTCCCGCACCTGAGCGTGCTGGACAACGTGGCCCTGGGTCTGGAACTGCCCCGCTCGCCACTGCTGGGCCGGTTGTTCGGCAGCGCCAAACGCGATGCCCGCGAACAGGCCTCGGCGCTGCTGCACAAGGTCGGCCTCGGTCACTCGCTGGACAAGTACCCGGCGCAGTTGTCCGGGGGCATGCAGCAGCGCCTGGCCATCGCCCAGGCGCTGATCATGAAACCCCGGGTGCTGCTGCTCGACGAACCGTTCGGCGCTCTCGACCCGGGCATCCGCAAGGACATGCACGCCCTGCTGCTGGAGCTGTGGCGCGAGACGCAACTGACGGTGTTCATGGTCACCCATGACCTGTCCGAAGGCTTCAGCCTCGGCACCCGCCTGCTGGTGTTCGACAAGGTCCGCGTCGACCCGCACGCCCCCGGCGCCTATGGCGCGCGCATCACCTACGACATCCCTTTGAACAGCGACCGCCGCACCGCCCGTGCCGCCGTCGACGCCCTGCCGGCTCCGCTGGCAGGCACGCTTCGCATCGCTTAGAGGAATTTTGAAATGACGAATTCGACCCAACTGTTCCCGCCCTTCGCCGAGGAAATGCTTCCCGGCGGCGGCCACCGTTCATTCGTGCTCAAACGCGGCCAGTTGCTGCGCCTGACCGACATTCGCGGCGGTGCCAACGTGAGCCTGACGCTGCTCAACGCCAACGAAAAAACCGAGCGCCTGAACCTGCCCGACAGCCTCAAATGCCAGCACACCGCCAAACTGACCGCCGGCCATTGCCTGTACTCGGACATGGGCCGGGTGCTGGCGGCGATCACCGCCGACACCTGCGGCTGGAGCGACAGCCTCGGCGGCGTGCTGTGCGCCGAGGAAGTGGCGGAAAAATACGGCGCCGGGCGCTATCAGGAATTGCGTAACGGCTTCTTCCGCAACGGCACCGACAACCTGCTGGTGGAGCTGGGCAAGTGGGGCCTGGGCCTCTCGGACCTGCAGATGACCCTCAACCTGTTCAGCCGGGTGAACGTCGATGAGGACGGGCGCTTCCACTTCGTCGAGGGCAACGCCAAAGCCGGTGACTACATCGAACTGTACGCGCCGATGGACACTCTGGTGGTGCTGACCGCCCTGCAGCACCCGATGGACCCGGCGCCCGAGTACGCGCCGAAACCGCTGAAGCTCAGCTGGATGAACGCCGACGCCAGCGTCGCCGAACACTGCCGCACGTCGCGCCCGGAAAACGAGCGCGGCTTCATCAACACCGACCGTCTGTTCGCCTGAGGATCGCTGCCATGTCACTTGCAATCGCCACCGCTCACAAGCATCCGGAGACAGCGGTCTACCGCGCCACCATCCCCGCCGGTGAACCCTGGCTGACGGAGGTCAAGGCCGGGCAGACCCTGCGCATTCTCGATCTGGAAGGCAATCAGGCGGTCGATACGCTGTTCTACAGCCTCGCCAACCCCAAGGAACGCTACGACGTGCAGCGCACCCTGCGCCGGCAGAACAGCGTCTACCTGAGCACCGGCAGCGTGCTGTATTCCAACCTCGGCAAACCGATGCTGACCATCGTCGCCGACACCTGCGGCCGCCACGACACCCTCGGTGGCGCCTGCGCGCAAGAGAGCAACACCGTGCGCTACGCCCTGGAAAAACGCTACATGCACAGCTGCCGCGACAACTACCTGCGCGCCTGCGTGCACGACGGCCGGCTGGGCAAGGGCGACATCGGGCCGAACATCAACTTCTTCATGAACGTGCCGGTCACTGCCGACGGCGGGCTGACCTTCGAGGACGGGATCTCGGCGCCGGGCAAATACGTCGACCTGCGTGCCGAGATGGACGTGATCGTGCTGATCTCCAACTGCCCGCAACTGAATAACCCGTGCAACGCCTACAACCCGACGCCTGCGGAGCTTTTGGTATGGAACTGAAACTCGCGCGGTTGCGTCGCTGGTTGTTTGTCCTGTGCCAGGCCAGATCGGGGCAGTGCATCAAATAACCGGCCCCTGTAGGAGCTGCCGCAGGCTGCGATCTTTTGATCCTGATCTTGAGAAAAGCCAGAGCAAAAGATCGCAGCCTGCGGCAGCTCCTACAGAGAAGCAGTGTGAATTTTTTGCATCCGGGACGGCCCGGATGCCAGTCGAAAAACTGCGGGACGGCCCGCATCCCAGGTCGAGGCTGATGTGCAATCGCCTCCGGGGGTTATGCCATGTTCGAAAAAGTCCTGATTGCCAACCGTGGCGCCATTGCCTGCCGCATCCTGCGCACCCTGCGTGAACTGCACGTCAAAGGCATCGCCGTTTACTCCGAAGCCGACGCCGCCAGCCTGCACATCCTGCAAGCCGATCAAGCCCACAGTCTGGGTGAAGGCGCCGCGGCTGGCACCTATCTGGCGGTGGAAAAAATCCTCGCCATCGCCAAGGCCAGTGGTGCCACGGCGATCCACCCCGGCTACGGTTTTCTCTCGGAAAACGCCGCGTTCGCCGAAGCCTGTGAAGCAGCCGGCATCGCCTTCATCGGCCCGACACCCGAGCAACTGCGGGTGTTCGGCCTCAAGCACACCGCCCGCGCCCTTGCCAGGCGACACGGCGTGCCGATGCTCGAAGGCACCGAACTGCTGGACAGTCTCGAAGCGGCGCTGATTGCCGGCGAACAGGTCGGCTATCCGGTAATGCTCAAGAGCACCGCCGGCGGTGGCGGCATCGGCATGCGCGTGTGCCGCAACGCCGCCGAGTTGAGCGAGTCCTTTGACGCGGTCAAACGCCTGGGCCAGAACAACTTCAGCGACGCCGGCGTGTTCATCGAAAAGTACATCCAGCGCGCCCGTCATCTGGAAGTGCAGGTGTTCGGCGATGGTCACGGCGAGGTGATCGCTCTCGGTGTTCGCGACTGCTCGGTGCAGCGCCGCAATCAGAAAGTGCTCGAAGAAACCCCGGCGCCCAACCTGCCTGAAGGCATGGCCGAAGCCCTGTGCGCAGCAGCGATCAAACTGGCGAAGGCGGTGAACTACCGCAGCGCCGGCACCGTGGAATTCGTTTTCGACAGCGAAAGCCGGCGCTTCTATTTTCTGGAAGTGAACACCCGCTTGCAGGTGGAGCACGGCGTCACCGAGCAGGTGTGGGGCGTGGATCTGGTGCGCTGGATGGTCGAGCTGGCGGCGGGCGACTTACCGCCGTTGAGCGTACTGAGCCAGGGTCTGAAAGCCGACGGCCATGCGATCCAGGCGCGGCTCTACGCCGAAGATCCGGGACGGGATTTCCAGCCGAGCCCCGGCCTGCTCACCGCGGTGAATTTCCCGCTGGCCGATGGCAAGCAGTTGCGCATCGACACCTGGGTCGAGGCCGGTTGCGAGATCCCGCCGTATTTCGATCCGATGATTGCCAAGGTCATCAGCTGGGCGCCGACCCGCGAAGAAGCCCGCACCGATCTGCATCAGGCGCTGGGCGACAGCCTGCTCTACGGCGTGGAAACCAACCGCGATTACCTGCGGCAGATTCTGCTCGATGTGCCCTTCGCCAGCGGCCAGCCGTGGACCCGTTGCCTGGAGAATCTGGTCTACCGAGCCCACACTTTTGAGGTGCTCAGCGCCGGCACCCAGACCAGCGTCCAGGACTACCCCGGCCGCCTCGGCTACTGGGCCGTGGGCGTGCCGCCATCGGGGCCGATGGACAGTCGCGCCCTTCGCCTGGGTAACCTGTTGCTCGGCAACCAGGAAGGCGCCGCCGCGCTGGAAATCACCATGAGCGGGCCGTTGCTGCGCTTCAATTGCGAGGCCGTGGTGGCGGTGACCGGGGCCGAGATTGCGCTGTCATTGAACGGTGAAAGCGTCGCGATGAACACGGCACTGCTGATTCCGGCAGGCGCCACCTTGAGTCTCGGCACCCTCGCAGGTCGTGGCGCGCGCAGCTACCTGTGCCTGCGCGGCGGCCTGCAAGTGCCGGACTATCTGGGCAGCAAGAGCACCTTCACCCTCGGCCAGTTCGGCGGCCACGGCGGTCGCGCCTTGCGTGCCGGTGATGTGTTGCATGTGCCGGCCTTGAGCGACCGCAGCGCCGGGCAGCAACTGCCTGAAGAACAAGTCGGCACGTTGCCGGACGTGCGGCAGATCCGGGTGATCTACGGCCCTCACGGCGCACCGGAATACTTCACCGAAAACTACATCGACACCTTCTTCGCCACCCAGTGGGAAGTGCACTTCAACTCCAGCCGCACCGGTGTGCGGCTGATCGGTCCCAAGCCAGAATGGGTGCGTGCCGACGGCGGTGAAGCCGGGCTGCATCCGTCGAACATTCACGACAATCCGTACGCGATCGGCGCGGTGGATTTCACCGGGGACATGCCGGTGATCCTCGGCCCCGACGGCCCGAGCCTGGGCGGGTTCGTGTGCCCGGTGACGGTGATCGAGGCGGACCTCTGGCAGCTGGGGCAGCTCAAGGCCGGGGACAAGGTGCAGTTTCAACCGGTCGATCTCAAGACCGCCCGCAACCTCGCCCTGAAATGGCCCCACTGCAGGAGCGAACTTGCTCGCGATAGCGGTGGATCAGGTACGCAGGTGTTGACTGACATGCCGCAATCGCGAGCAAGCTCGCTCCTACAGTGGGGTCATGTTCCAGAGGGTGGATTAGTGTCGCCAGTGGTTCTGGACATCGGCCAGGCCGACACCCGCCTGGTCGCCCGCCTCTCCGGCGACACTCACCTGCTTCTGGAGATCGGCACCCCCGAACTCGACCTCGTCCTGCGCTTCCGCGCTCACGCCCTGATGCAGGCTCTTGAGAGCAAACACCTGCACGGCGTGATCGACCTGACGCCCGGCATCCGTTCGCTGCAGGTGCACTACCAGCCCGAGCAACTGCCGCTGGCCGATCTACTGGGCATCGTCGCCGGTGAATGGGACGCGGTGTGCGCCGCCCGGGACCTGCAAGTGCCGTCGCGCATCGTCCACCTGCCGCTGTCCTGGGACGATCCGGCGTGCCAGCTGGCGATCGAGAAATACATGACCACCGTGCGCAAGGATGCGCCGTGGTGTCCGAGCAACCTGGAGTTCATCCGCCGCATCAACGACTTGCCGAACCTCGATGAAGTGCAGCGCACGGTGTTCAACGCCAGCTACCTGGTCATGGGCCTGGGTGACGTCTATCTCGGCGCGCCGGTCGCCACGCCCCTCGATCCGCGGCACCGTCTGGTGACCACCAAATACAACCCGGCCCGCACCTGGACCGCGGAAAACTCCGTAGGCATCGGCGGCGCCTACATGTGCGTGTACGGCATGGAAGGCCCCGGTGGCTATCAGTTCGTCGGCCGTACCTTGCAGATGTGGAACCGCTACCGCGAGGTGGCCGCGTTCGATGGCAAACCCTGGCTGCTGCGCTTCTTCGACCAGATCCGTTTCTACCCGGTGAGCGCCGACGAACTGCTGCGCATCCGTCGGGATTTCCCCCTCGGGCGCTTCGCTCTGAACATCGAGCACAGCCAGTTGAACCTCGCCGATTACCAGGCATTCCTGACCGAGCAAGCCCAGAGCATCGCCGCCTTTCGCCAACAGCAACAGGGCGCGTTCAACGCCGAACGCGAGCGCTGGATCGCCAGCGGCCAGGCGCATTTCGACAGCGAGGAAGCCGTCCCGCAAACCACTGAAGACGCACCACTGGCCAGCGGAGAAATGAGCGTCGACAGCCACATCGCCGGCAACCTCTGGCAGGTCCAGGTGCAGGCCGGCAGCCGGGTCGAGGCCGGGGATGTGCTGGTGATTCTGGAGTCGATGAAGATGGAAATTCCCGTGCTGGCGCCCATGGCTGGCGTCGTGCGGGAAATCCGCGTGCAACCGGGCTCGGCGGTGCGCGCCGGACAGCGCGTCGTGGTGCTGGAACTCGCCTGAACCCATTTTGAAAAGGACACACGCCATGACTATCAATCTGCAACTCGACGCCCTGCGCAGCGCCTACCGCGACGCCAGCATCACTCCCCGGGAACTGCTGTTGGGCCTGCGCGACAAGGCCGCGGCGTTGAACCCGGATTATCACCTGTTCATTCATTTGCTCAGCGTCGAAGAGCTTGAGCCGTATCTCGCCGCCCTCGAAGGTCGCGATATCGACAGCCTGCCGCTGTACGGGGTGCCGTTCGCGATCAAGGACAACATCGATCTGGCCGGCATACCGACCACTGCGGCGTGCCCGGCGTTCGCCTATGTGCCGCAGCACTCGGCGACCATCGTCGAGCAGTTGCTGGCCCTGGGGGCGATTCCGCTGGGCAAGACCAATCTCGACCAGTTCGCCACAGGGCTCAATGGCAGCCGCTCGCCCTACGGCGCGTGCCCTAACAGCGTGTTGCCGGAGTATCCGTCGGGTGGTTCCAGCGCAGGTTCTTCGCTGGCGGTGGCCCTCGGTGTGGCGAGCTTCTCCCTGGGCACCGACACGGCGGGCTCCGGCCGCGTACCGGCGGCGTTGAACAACCTGGTGGGGATGAAGGCCACCAAAGGGCTGATCTCCACCGCCGGTGTCGTGCCGGCCTGCCGCACCCTGGATTGCGTGACCACCTTTACCGCCACCGCGCGGGAGGCCAGTCAACTGCTGGCGCTGACCGCACACCTCGATCCCCGGGATGAATACAGCCGCGCCAACCCGCAGTGGAATGACGGCTCGGCGTTCGGCGCGCCTCGTCCGTTCCGTTTCGGCGTGCCACGGGCGCAGGATCTGCAGTTCTTCGGCTGTCCCGAGGGGCCGGTGCTGTTCGCTGATGCCGTAAAACGGCTCAAAGTATTGGGCGGCGAGGCGGTGGAACTCGATCTTTCACCGTTCCTCGAAGCGGCGCGGTTGCTCTACGAAGGTCCGTGGGTGGCCGAGCGCTTCAGCGTGGCCGGCGAACTGATGGAGCACAATCCCGAGGCCGTGCTGCCGGTGATCCGTGCCGTACTGGCCAAGGCGCCCGCGGTCAGCGGTGTGCAAACCTTCCGCGCGCAGTACCGCCTGCAAGCGCTCAAAGCCGTTTGCGACAAGGCCCTGGCCGATCTCGACTGCGTGGTGACACCGACGATCGGGCGTCCTGTCACCCTGGCGGAACTTGCTGCAGAGCCGGTGCTGCGCAACTCCGAATTGGGCTACTACACCAACTTCATGAACCTGCTGGACTACGCCGCCATCGCCGTGCCGAGCGGTTTCATGGACAACGGCCTGCCCTGGGGCGTGACGCTGTTCGGCCGCGCGTTCACCGATCAGTATCTGTTGAGCGTGACCAATGGCTTGCAGCGCCAGCAGGGTCTGGCGGTGCCGACACCGGCCACGATTGCCCGCCATGATCGCGCGCGGCTGGTGGTCTGCGGCGCGCATCTGGATGGCCTGGCGCTGAACTGGCAATTGAAACAACGGGGCGCACGGCTGGTGGAAACCACCTTCAGCTCGGCCGACTATCACTTGTATGCGCTGGCCGGCGGCCCGCCGTTTCGACCGGGGATGGTTCGGGTCAAACAGGGCGGCGTGGCGATTGCCGTGGAAGTCTGGGAGTTGCCGAGCAGCGAGTTGGGCTCGTTCCTGACCGGCATTCCGGCGCCCCTGGGGCTGGGCAAGGTGCAACTGGCGGATGGGCGCTGGGAGAGCGGATTCATCTGTGAGCCGTATGGCTTGGAGGGTGCGGTGGACATCAGCCACCTCGGCGGATGGAGGGCCTACTTGAAAACCCTCGCCTGATAGTGACCTCTTCTGTAGGAGCTGCCGCAGGCTGCGATCTTTTGATTTTGCTTCTGAAACCAAAGTCAAAAGATCGCAGCCTGCGGCAGCTCCTACAGGGAATCAGGGCACCTGGACAAACTTCGCTGGGCTTGATCCCTGCCGATTCATCCTACAAATCCCGCAGTTATTTCCTCGCCATACCACTAGAATGCATGCCATCGGACTATTGCCAATGGAATTGCCATGCCGCTTCGCTCGCCGCTGTACTCTCAACGCTCGTTGATACTCACGCTGGTCGCATTGTTGGGCGCGGGCTTTCTGGCCACTTCCTTTCTCAGTTACTACGCCTCGCGGGCGTCGATCCGCGACAACATCGTCAATACCGAACTGCCGCTGACTTCGGACACGGTCTATTCGGAAATCCAGAAAGACCTCGTCCGGCCGATCCTGATTTCCTCGATGATCTCCCGCGATACCTTCATGCGCGACTGGGTGGTCAACGGTGAGCGCGACACCGACCAGATGACCCGCTACCTCAACGAGGTCATGACCCACTACGGCGCCTACACCGCCTTCTTCGTGTCCAATGCCAGCCTGACCTACTACCACGCCAAGGGCGTGCTCAAGCAGGTCAAGGTCACGGAGCCGCGCGACGCCTGGTACTTCCGCGTACGCGACATGAAGGATCCCTACGAGATCAACGTCGACCCGGACCTGGCCAACAAGGACAACCTGACCGTCTTCATCAACTACAAGGTCTACGACTACAACAACCGTTTCATCGGCGCCGCCGGTGTCGGGCTGACGGTCGATGCGGTGATCAAGCTGATCGACAAGTACCAGCAGCACTACCAGCGCAGCGTGTATTTCGTCGACACCTTCGGACGCCTGGTGCTCACCGGTGCCGAGGGTGGTCCGCAAGGCGCGCGGGTCGGCCAGCCACTTGGCGAAATCGACAGCATGAAGAACCTGGTCAGCCAGTTGCCCAAACCCCACAGCGGCAGCTACGAATATTCCGGCCAGGGCCAGGGGCACTTCCTCAATGTGCGGTTCATTCCGGAGCTGAACTGGTATCTGTTCGTCGACAAACTCGAAGACGGTGACCTCAGCGACATCCGCCGCTCGCTTTACCTCAACCTGCTGATCTGCCTGGTCGTCACCCTGACCGTGCTGGCCCTGATCAATCAGGTGATCAAGCGATTCCAGGGCAGAATCCACGCCCAGGCCACCCTCGACAGCCTGACCGAACTGCCCAACCGTCGCGGCTTCGACCTGCTGGCCGCACAAGCGATGCACGAAGCCCAGCGCGAGCCCAAGCCGCTCACTGCCTTGCTGCTGGACCTGGACCACTTCAAGGCTCTGAACGACACCTTCGGTCACATGGCCGGCGATCAGGTGCTGATCGGCTTCGCGAGGGATCTGGAAAGCTGCCTGCGCCATTCCGACATCGTCTGCCGCTGGGGCGGTGAAGAGTTCATCGTGTTGCTCAAGGACACCGACGGCGATACCGGCCTGATGATCGCCGAGAAAATCCGCCAGCACGTGGAACAACAGGCCTATGCCTACAACGGCAGCAACCTGCATCTGACCGTCAGCATCGGCCTGACCACCCTGCAGACCGATGACACCTTGCACACTCTGCTGTCCCGGGCCGATCATGCGATGTACCGGGCCAAGCAAAGTGGCCGCAACCGAACCTGCGTGGAAAAGCCTCACTCCAGCTATGAACCCGCCTGAGCTATGCCCCGCCTGCGGCGCCCGCAATGACTGCGCCCTGGCCGATCCGCGAACCGCCGATCGGGCATGCTGGTGCTACGGCGTCAGCATCGACCCGGCGGTACTGCAGGCGCTGCCGGACGAGCTGCGCAACGCCGCCTGCCTGTGCCCGCGCTGCGCCCGGGTCGAGGCGCAGTTGCAAGCAGCTTCCCGGCCGATCGAGTAAGATACGCGGCCTTCCCTCCTCGATCCCCGAGCCATGCGCGTCGACCGTTTCCTCAGCAATCTGCCTCGCTTCAATCGCCAGCAGGTGCGTCTATTGCTGGTGGAAAAGCGCGTGCGGATCGACGGCAAGATCGTCAGCGATCCCCACGCCGATGTCCGCGAGTTCAGCCGCGTCGAAGTCGATGACGAAGTCCTGCAACAGGGCAAGCCGCTGCGCCACTTCATGCTGCACAAACCCGCCGGCTGCGTCAGCGCCACCCGCGACCCGCAGCACCCCACCGTGCTCGACCTGATCGATGAACCGGACAAAGACGACCTGCACATCGCCGGCCGCCTGGATTTCAACACCACCGGCCTGATGCTGATCACCAACGATGGTAGCTGGTCGCGACGCTTGACCCAGCCGCAGACCAAACTGCCCAAGGTCTACCATGTCGAAACCGAGCAGGACATCGGCCCCGAATACGCCGTGAAATTCACCGAAGGCCTGTACTTCGCCTTCGAAGACCTCACCACCCAACCGGCCGATCTTGAGCTATTGGGACCGAAGACGGCGCGACTGAGCATCGTCGAAGGTCGCTACCATCAGGTGAAGCGCATGTTTGGCCATTTCGACAACAAGGTGCTGCGCCTGCACCGCGAGCGCATGGGCCCGCTGGTGCTCGACAGCGCGTTGAAACCGGGCGAATACCGCCCGCTGAGCGACGAAGAGATCCGATTGATCTAAGCCGACGACCGCTCAGCAGAACTTGTCGAACAATTTACCAACGGCACTTGCGCAATGATGTGACCCCTGCTTGAATCAGGACGTCGGCCGAAATGTGACCGACGAGTCACAACATACTTCTAAGAAACTTTTTGCCGGTAGGGACCCTCGGGTTCCGGCCTCACCCGGCAGACTGCCCGCCAATAACAACACCCGTCGACCGGACTGCAATGGATCGACATGGGCCTCCAAAAATTCCAGGCATATGCCTACCTGTCACAAAGCTCGTGCAATCTCTTTTGCGCGCATACCCGCTTGCCAGGAGTCTTATGACATGAGGCCAGAAATCGCTGTGCTGGATATACAGGGTCAATATCGGGTTTACACGGAGTTCTATCGCGCAGGCGCCGCAGAGAAGACCATCATTCTGGTCAACGGCTCGATGTCCACGACTGCGTCGTTTGCTCAAACCGTGAAAAACCTCTATCCGCAGTTCAACGTGGTCTGCTACGACCAGCCCTACGCGGGCCAGTCGAAAGCCCACAACCTGCATGAAAAAATGCTGACCAAGGAAATCGAAGGGCAGATCCTGCTGGAGCTGATCGACCACTTCGGTGCCGAACACGTGCTGTCGTTTTCCTGGGGTGGCGCCGCGGCCATGATGGCGCTGTCGCAAAAGCCACGCCGCATCGAAAAGGCCGTGATCAGCTCGTTCTCGCCGGTGATCAACGCACACATGCTCGATTATCTGGAGCGCGGCGTCGACTTCCTGCACAACCGTGACGGCGACCGGGTCGGGCATCTGGTCAACGACACCATCGGCAAGCACTTGCCGTCGTTGTTCAAGCGCTTCAACTACCGTCACGTCAGCTCCCTGGCCGAGCACGAGTACGGGCAGATGCACTTTCACATCAACGACGTGCTGCACAGCGATCGCCAGTGCTACCTGAACGCGGCAAAGAAAATCGACGTACCGGTGCTGTTCCTCAACGGCGAATGGGACGAATACACCTCCGCCGACGACGCCCGGTTGTTCGCCAACCACGTGCAACACAGCACCTTCAGCACCCTGCAAGCCACCGGCCACTTTCTCGACCTGGAGCACAAAGCTGCCTGCCGAGACAGCCACAAGGCACTGATGGGTTTCCTGAAACCGGGGCAACATGAAGCCCGACCGCGTTTCAACTACGTCCAGGACCACCATGCATTGGCCATCTGAAACAGCGTCATCGCGAGCAAGCCCCGCCCTTCTGTAACCCACAGGAGCGAGGCTTGCCCGCGAACGACCGTCCCCGTTTCGCCTGCGCTAAAGCGGTGTGCCGCAAAGAAAAACTTCATTTCCAAACGTACATCTGGTACAAAGTCACCGCTCCAGGCGGGTGTCGTATAATGGCATTACTCCAGCTTCCCAAGCTGATAACGAGGGTTCGATTCCCTTCACCCGCTCCAACCGAATTTTTGTCTCACGTTGTTTTTGACGGGGGATGCAGGTAAAGAAAAAACCGGCCTTGATGGCCGGTTTTTTTGTTTCCGGGATTTTTATTTCGACCGTGCCGTTAGCGTTCTCGCGCGAAATCGCTGTTTTGTTAGCGTTTTCGTTGATCCATTAATGAAACTCGCTAGCCATAACTCTGCTGGATGATTTCTCGCAAAACCCGCGGCAAAACCTCGCAATACAGAGACCTGTCCAATTCGCGCTCAACCACCACTGCGTTCGCGGCAGCCTCCTAGACTCGGTTTTCAATCACTCACCCAACACCCTGAAAAAGATTGGTGGGTATAGTGTTGATAATGAAAAATCAGTAGGTATAGTAACCACTAGCACACCACATGGAGGTGATGTGAATAGCCGATTTTTGATAAGCCAACTCGTTGCGGACGGCTGGTACCTGGTGCGAATCAGAGGCAGTCATCATCACTTCAAACATCCGACCAAGCCGGGGCTGGTCACGGTTCCTCATCCGAAGAAGGACCTGCTCAAGAAAACGGCCATGAGTATTTTGCAACAGGCGCTGCTCTGACGAGCTTCATGCGCCGAGTCCTCGGAGGACAACGAACATGCTTTACCCGATTGCGATTTCAATGGGCGACGACGAGCACGCCTGGGGTGTGGAGGTCCCTGATATTCCGGGATGCTTTTCTGCCGGAGAGGATCTGGACGACGCGATGGCCATGGCTCGGGAAGCCATTGAAGGTCATTTCGAGATCCTGGCCGAAGACGGCTCGCCCATTCCTCCGGCCAACAAAGTGACTCTGCACGCAGCCAATCCCAAGTACGCGGGATGCGCATGGGCGCTGGTCGATATCGATGTCACCAAGTATCTGGGCAAGGCTCAAAAGCTGAACATCACGCTGCCTGGTTATTTGCTCAACCGCATTGATGAGTACGTGCAGCACCACCCGGAAGAGAAAAGCCGTTCAGGATTTCTGGCGTCAGCAGCACTCAAGGTCTTGCAGCAGAGCTGATGCACGCTGATTTAACGATGTAGGAACCGGTCCAAGTGGCCGGTTTTTTATGAGCAAGATTTGGTCGAGCCGCCATCAACGTTCGCCGATGCGTGATGGTTGTTATTTGTTGGGAGGTGATTACGTGACGCATGGGTGCAGAAACGTCCTGACGTTACATTGGGCGCCTTACGTATGGATTGCGTATAGATCAAAGCCCACCCGTAAAGATCCCGTAGCGCCACATTTCCCCCACCAACAGATGCCCTATCCTACCGGCTCACCCTTCATCAAGAGGTCGGCATGGACAGTTCGGAGTTAGGGATCATGATCATTTCGATGATCGGGTTGTTCGGCTTTGCTTCGTTTGTTTTTGAATACCTGAGCGCCAGGCGTGCGAGGAGGAGGGGCTGAAACACGGCCGCTTCGATATTCGAAAAAAACAAAAAGATCGCAGCCTTCGGCAGCTCCTACATCCGATTGCGTACCCATGTAGGAGCTGCCGAAGGCTGCGATCTTTTGGCTCTTCAAATCAAAAGCAGAATTTTCATCTCGCCGTCGATGTCTGAATTTCAGGTTCACCCCAATAAGGAAAACGGCCATGAAATTCGCAAAAGTCGCGCAGAAACTCGCCCTCTGGACCGGTAGCCCCCGGACGTTCCTGGGGGCAATCTCTTTGATTTTTCTGTGGGGGTTGAGCGGGCCGATTTTCGGGTTCAATGACACTTGGCAACTGATCATCAACACCTCGACCACGATCATCACTTTCCTGATGGTGTTCCTGATCCAGAACACGCAGAACCGCGACACCGACATTCTGCATTTGAAGGTCGACGAGTTGCTGCGCGTGACGAAGGAAGCGCAAAACGCGATGCTGGGGCTGGAGGCGCTGGATTTGAAGGAGCTGGAGGCATTGCGCAAGCACTACCGCAGCCTGGGCGAGGGGCTGACCGTTGCCATCGACGGCACCGTCGTCGAGGAAAAGGGCAAACACAACCTGAATGAATGCTGAGCGATCGTGCGCGGATGAACCTGGTCCACCCGCGCACGCAATGCCCTAGCGACTGGCTTGCAGGGCCCTGGCCATTTGCAGGTGATTTTGCAGTTTGGGCAGGGTTTCTTCGGCGTATGCCTTGAGCTCCGGCACGTCGGTGGTTTGTGCCGTTTGCTCGAGTTGCTCGATGGCTTTCTCGGTGGTGCTGACCTGACTGGCCGCGTAGGCCTCATCGAAGTTGTTGCCGTCCATGACTTGAGGCATCAGGGCCTTGGCCTTGTCCACCACCTCTTCGCGCGGCGCCACCGGCAGGTCCAGTTGCTTGGCGATTTTTGCCAGGTGCTGGTTGGCGGTGGTGCGGTCGTTGATCACCACGATGGTGTAATCCTTGACCTCTTTGGATTCGGATTTCTGGTGCGCCAGACGACTGGCTTCGATTTCGGCGACGCTTTGCGCCGAGGCATCGTTGATGAATTCAGTGGGTGACTGGGCGAAGGCACTGCCGGCGCTCAGGCCCATCAAGGTGACAAAAAAGCTGCTGCGAAAACGGGTGGCCATACGGTTCATGGTCGCGCCCTCCTTTAACAATTCAAACGGGAGCTTTCGCCCCCGTTTCTCAATCAAAACCACCTCATCCACTAGCGGGACTTCTGCCCGCCCTGTCCGCCTTTACGATTCATATCGGTCTTTGGCTCTTTGTCGACAGTCGTGGTGGTGGTTTTCCCACCCTTGCGACTGGCTTCATTGGCTTTGGTTCGATCGTTGGCCATGTGTTCCTGGTTGGAGTTTCTTGAGTTAGGCATGATTCTCTACCTCTTGGTGATAATCGCCGCGAGCTGTAGCCCGCATAGATTCTGAATTTATGCGTCCCAAAAGGTTTAGAAATTTGCGCCCGTGCCCTGACGAACGGCAGTCAATCGTCAGACCAGCCGCAGGTGATGCGCGCGCTTGGCGGTGTACATCGCCTCGTCGGCATGCCGGAACAGCTGCTTTTCTTCGGTGCCGTTTTCCGGGTATTGCGCCACGCCGATGCTGGGTTGGATGTGCAGGCTGTGCCCGTCCAGGCGCAGCGGCTGGGCCAGGACCTGACGAATCTTGCCGGCCACGCAATCGGCATCGCCCGAGGCGTGGATGCTGTGCAGCAACACCACGAATTCATCCCCGCCGATGCGCGCCACGGTGTCGGTTTCCCGCACGCAGCCCTTGAGTCGATTGGCGACGGTCTGCAGCAGCATGTCGCCCACCGCGTGGCCATGGGTGTCGTTGACCTGCTTGAACCGGTCAAGGTCGACATACAGCAATGCCATGCGCCCGTTGTCCTCCCGCGCTGACGCCAACGCAATCTTGAGCCGATCGCGCAGCAATTCGCGGTTGGGCAATTGGGTGAGCTGGTCGTACTGGGCCATGCGCTGCAGGCGCGCATGCAACTGCTTGCGCTCGATTGCCGTCGCCACCTGCGCGCACACGTACTGCAACAGTTCCTTGTCCTGCTCGGTGTAGCGCTCGCCGCCGGGGATGCTTTTGACGATCAGCGCACCGATGGTGCCGTTTTGCGAATTGAGCGGCACGCCCAGCCAGCAGGGTGAATTCTGCCCGGCCACCAGCGCTTCGAAGCCCACCGGTGGAGTGTCCTGATCCGGTGTCAGGAGGATCGGCATTCCCGTGTTGATCACCTCGGCACACAGCCGTCCGGTGATGGTGCCGGGTTGCTCGGGTTGCGGCTCGTGGTCGTCGACGTGATAGGGGAAATTCAGCTGCGCGCAATGCTCGTCATACAGCGCCACGGAGAAATTCATCGCCGGCAACCACTCGCCGATGATCATATGAATGCGCTTGAACAACGCCAGCAGGTCTTCCGCCGCATGGGCCGCTTCCGATATCGCATACAGCGCCGCCTGCCGCGACTCGGCCTGCTTGCGCTCGGTGATGTCGCGGGCCACGGCGATGCGCAACTGATCAACCTCCGACCAGCGCGCCGACCACAGGATGTGCACCACCTGGCCGTCCTTGCGCAGGTAGCGGTTCTCGAAATTGAGCTTGGGTTCGCCGCCCATGATGTCTCGCGCGGCGTCGAGGGTGCGCTGGCGGTCAGCCGGGTGCACCAGGTCGATCATCATCCGGCCGATGAGCTCGTCAGGGCTGTAGCCGAGGATGCGCTCGCAGGCCGCGCTGACAAAGACGAAACGGCCCTGTTTATCGACTGCGCAAACGGCGTCCAGCAAGAGGTCGATGTAGCTCGCCAACGGAGCGGAATTTCTGGTGGTCATGATGCCGAACGCGTTTCCGAACTATGCCGCAATAAGAAACCATCCCTGACCCACATCCCTATAGCCGATGCAGCCTTGCATCGGCTTCAAGCCTTGTTCGTCACCAGCCCCGGCAAGGCATGCGCCAGGGCATTGATGGCAAACCCGATGAACATCACGCCGCACAAGCGGGTGATCATCAATTCATGACGTTGATACAAGGTGCGCACCCGGCGTGCCCCCACCACCCCGATGAGGATAGCGTAGGCGAAAAGGCCGCCGACGAAGCTCAGGAAGATCAGCCACGGCAGCATCGACCAGGTCAGCAGCTCGGCGCGGCTGGACAGCAACGCGGTGAAGGTCGCCACGGCTACAGGGTAGGCCTTGGGGTTGGTCAGGCCGAACAGGATGCCGTGCCAGAACGGCTGGCGCGCCGCGCCCTGAGGCTCTTCGGCGCTGTTGCGACGCGCCCGCACCGCTCGCCAGCCGAGCCAGAACAAATAAAGCCCGCTGAGCACGCCCAGCACATCGAACGCGGTGCTGCCGATTTCCCGTGCACCGACGATCGCCACCAGCGCGGTGCTGCACCACACCACATCGCCCAGCAGATGCCCGCACAGAAACCCCGCCCCCGCCCGCCGTCCATGTGCCGCGCCGATCCCGAACACCGCCAGCACACCGGGCCCGGGGGTGATGCCATAGATGAAGCCCGAGGCGAGTACGGCCATTAGGAGCGAGGGGGTCATGGGAAGTCCTTTTGAACTGTCTGGTGAATGGTGGCCAGTCTATATCAGGTCATTGTGGGTTGATTGACTGATTGTCGAACAATTCTGTGAATGATGGAGGTATGAAAGCTTAAAGATCGCAGCCTTCGGCAGCTCCTACAGGAGAGCGGTGGCGTGTTGGATTTTTGTGTTTAGCCAGTTCAATGCTTGATCTGCGCTGCGGCGCTTGTGCCAGGCCAGCACGAAGGTAAACGCGGGAATGTGGAACGGTGGCGGAACGACGATCAACGACGGTTCGGCGAAATCCCGCAACGCCCGGGAGGCGACGGTGAGGATCAGGTCGGTGCCGCTGATCAGCGCCGGGGCGACGTTCCAGTGCGGCAGGCTGATGGCAACGCGGCGGCGCTCGCGCAGAGCGGTCAGGGCGCGTTCGATTTCCGGGGTGCCGCTGCCGCGCATTTCCAGCAGGACATGGGGGCAGCGCAAATAGGTGGGCATGTCGAGGATGCCGCTGTCCGGCAGTCGGCTGCGATCCAGCAGGCAGGCGTAGTGTTCCTCGAACAGCGGCGTGCTGCGCAACTCGTGGGGCATTTCGGGAAACACGCCGGCGGCGACATCGATGTCCCCGTTGAGCACACCTTCGAGCATGCCCTCGCGGCTGGCGTGGCTGATTTGCAGATCGATGCCCGGCGCTTCGCGGCGCAAGGTGCGCACCAGTTCGGGCAGGACGATGGCGGCGCCGTAGTCGGACATCGCCAGGCGAAACCTGCGCTTGGCAGTCGCCGGATCAAAGGCGTTCGGCGCCAGCAGCGATTGCACCTGGGCCAGGGTTTCGGCCAGTAGTGCGGTCAGTTCCAGAGCCCGCGCCGTTGGCACCAGCCCCGCCCCCGCGCGCACCAGCAGCGGATCGCCGAGCAAGTCGCGCAAGCGCGCCAAGGCATGGCTGACCGCGGGCTGGCTCAGGTGCAGACGCTCTGCCGCACGGGTCACGTGCTGCTCGCTGAGCAAGGCGTCGAGGATCACCAGCAGGTTGAGGTCGATACGGCGCAGATCATTCATCTGATGCATGTTCTGAATAGCAAAACGGAATTTAAATTTGCGTGATGAATACCCTAGAGTCCAGCAAAACCTGTTGGAGAGCGAACATGAATACCTTGCATTGGGCCGGCCTGTTGCTGCTGGCCGCCTTCGCCGGGGCGGTGGTGCCGTTTCAGAGCGCGATCAATTTCAATCTGGGGCGCGGCCTGGGCCATCCATTGTGGGCCACCCTCGCCTCGCTGGTGGTCAGCATCGCAGTGCTGTTACCCATCATGCTGGCGATGCGATTGCCGCTGCCGTCACTGACGTTCATCGGCCATGCGCCGCTATGGATGTGGGCGGGTGGCGCCTTTGGGGTGTGCTTCATATCGCTGGCGCTGGTGCTGCTGCCCAAACTCGGCGCTTCGGGATTCATGGCGCTGGCGTTGGCCGGGCAAGTGGTGGCGTCGATGCTGCTCGACCACTTTGGCTGGTTCGGCTTGCTGGAGCGGCAGGTGACGTTGCCCAAGGTGTTTGGGGCGGTGTTGCTGATTGCGGGGGTGGTGTTGATTCAGTTTGGCGACGGACTGGGGAAAACGGTGTCTGCAACCTCTTGAAAAGCAAAAGATCGCAGCCTTCGGCAGCGCCTACAGGGATGCGTGGTCTCTGTAGGAACTGCCGGGGGCTGCGATTGTTTTACGCTTTGTCGAGGGTGCGCAGTTTCTGCGGCAGGCCCCACATCAGCAGTGCCACGGCGATCAGCGCGCAGACGCCGATGACATACAGCGCCGGGGTGGTGCTGCCGGTCATGTCCTTGATCCGGCCGACCATCACCGGGCTGACGATGCCGCCGAACTGACCCAGGGTGTTGATCACCGCGATCCCGCCCGCAGCGCCTGCACCAGCGCCGGCCAGCAGTTTCGGTGGCAAGGTCCAGAAGCTCGGGATCGAGGCGATGATCCCGGCACCGAGCAGGCCCAGCGCAACGATCAGGAACGTGGTGTGGCTGGCGAAAATCCCCGCGCTGAAGAAGCCCAGCGCGCCCACCGCCACCAGGCCGGCGACATACTTGCGACGCTCGCCGGTAGCATCGGACAGACGCCCGATCACCACCATGCTGATGGCGCCGCAGATGTACGGGATGGCGGTCAGCAGACCGATCATCACCGGGCTTTCGGTACCGGCGCTGCGGATCAGTTGCGGAGCCCAGAAGTTCAGGCCGTAGGACGCCACCTGGATCAGGAAGTAGATCAGGCCCAGCGTCAGGAAGCCCGGAATCTTCAGTGCCGCGAGCAGCGAGCCGTGAGCCTTGTGAGGTTCATGCTGGGCGATGCGGCTCGACAGCAGGGTCTTCTCCGAAGGGGTCAGCCAATGGGCGTCTTCGATGCGGTCCTTGAGCAGGGTCAGCACCAGCAAACCCAGGCCGATGCAAGGTACGCCGCCAAGCAGGAACAGCCAGTGCCAGCCGCGCATGTCCATCACGCCATCGAGGTGTTCCAGCACCAGTCCGGAGAACGGTGCACCCACCAGGCCTGCGAAGGCCGACGCCAGGAACAGCATCGAGGTGATGCGGCCGCGATAGTGCTGCGGGAACCACAATGTGAGGTAGTACAGAACGCCCGGCGCAAAACCGGCTTCCATCGCGCCGATCACGAAGCGCAGCACGTAGAACTGCCATTCGCTGTTGACGAACACCATCAAGGCGGTGGCCAGGCCCCAGGACATCATGATCCGGGCGATCCAGCGGCGCGCGCCGACCTTGTACAGCATCATGTTGCTGGGCACTTCGAAGATTACGTAGCCGACCACGAACAGCCCGGCACCGAGGCCGTAGGCGGTGTCGCTCAGGCTGAGGTCCGCCTGCAGCTGGAACTTGGCGAAGCTGATGTTGATGCGGTCGAAGAAGGCGAACAGGTAGCAGACCATGATCAGCGGCATCAGCCGCCAGGCGACCTTGCTGACCAGGGCTTTTTCTTCGTCGTGGCTGACGGCCGGGCTCGCCCCGGCCTCCATTGCATTGAGGCTCATAGCGTTTCTCCAGGTGGACTTCCCATGGGGTGTCCGGATTGTTTTTGTTGTCTGGTAAATGTTCGTTTTGAAAATTTCTGTAGGAGCGAGGTTTGCCCGCGAATGCGGTTTGTCAGTCACCTTCGATGTTGAACGTCAGATCGCCTTCGCGGGCAAGCCTCGCTCCTACACAGGGGTTGGATATGTCAGGACGGCACGGGATGCAGGTCGCAATTGCGCCCCGCCTTGGCCAGCTGGCCGGGCACTTCGTGGCCGAGCAGCGCTGGCAGGCCTCGGGACAACTTCAACAGCAGCGGCAAGTCGATGCCGGTGTGAATGCCCAACTCATCGCACAGGTTGACCAGATCTTCGGTGCAGATGTTGCCCGAAGCCCCGGGCGCGAACGGACAACCGCCGAGCCCGCCGAGGGCGGCGTCGAACCGTCGGGCGCCAGCCTCATAAGCAGCCAGTACGTTGCACAGGCCAAGGCCGCGGGTGTTATGGAAATGCAGGGTCAGGTCCGCTGGCGATACCCGCTGCAACACTCGCCGCACCAGACGATCCACCTGCCGCGGATTGGCCATGCCGGTGGTGTCGGCCAGGGTGATGCCTTGAATGCCGAGTTCCTGGTAGGCCTCGACGATCTGCAACACCCGGTCCTCATCGATCCGGCCTTCGAACGGACAACCGAACGTGGTGGCGATGCTGGCGTTGAGTCGCACCGGTTTACCCTGCACGAACTGGACGATTTCACCGAAGGCGGCCAGCGAATCCTCACACCGCATGCGCATGTTGGCCATGTTGTGGGTCTGGCTGGCGGACATCACCAGGTTCAGTTCGTCGGCGCTGCAGGCCAATGCCCGCTGCGCGCCCTTGAGATTGGGGATCAGTGCAACGTAGATCACCCCCGGTTGGCGGGTGATGCCCTTGAACACCAGCTCGCCGTCGCGCAGCGCCGGAATGGCCTTGGGCGAGACGAACGAGCCGCCTTCGATACGGCTGAATCCGGCCAGGGACAGTTGATCGATCAGGGCGATCTTGTCGACGGTTTCGACCCAGGTCGGCTCGATCTGCAAGCCGTCGCGGGGGGAGACTTCCTGAACGATCAGGTGGTCGGAATAATCGGTGATCATTGCACCACTCCTTCGACTTTCAGGCGCTCGATGTCGGCCACCGTCAGGCCCAGTTGCGTGAGGACGGCGTCAGTGTGCTGGCCCAGGCCGGGGCCGGACCAGTTCACGCCGCCCGGGGTTTCCGAGAGCTTGGGCACGATGCCCGGCATCTTCACCGTGGCGCCGCCCGGCAGCTCGGCATTGAGCAGCATGTCCCGGGCCTGATAGTGCGGATCGGCGACGATGTCGGCCACCGAATAGATGCGTCCGGCCGGCACTTCAGCCGCTTCCAGCGCCGCCAGCACATCGTCGATAGGCAGGCTGCTGGTCCAGTGGGTGATCGCCGCGTCGAGCAGGTTGCTCTGGGCCGCACGCCCGTCGTTGTGGGCGAACTGCGGCGCTTCGGCCAGATCCGCGCGGCCGATGGTGTGCATCAAACGACGATAAATCGGATCGCTGTTGCCGGCGATAACCACGTAGGCGCCGTCCGCCGTGAGGTAGGTGTTGGACGGTGCGATGCCCGGCAAGGCACCACCGGTGCGCTCGCGGACATGGCCGAGCATGTCGTACTCCGGCACCAGGCTTTCCATGACGTTGAACACGCTTTCGGCCAGGGACACGTCGACGATCTGCCCGACGCCCTGCCCGGTCTTGACCCGCAGCAGCGACATCAGCGCGCCGATCACCGCGTGCAGTGAGGCCAGTGAATCGCCGAGGCTGACGCCCACCCGCGCCGGTGGTGTACCGGGGGTGCCGGTGGTGTAGCGGATGCCGCCCATGGCCTCGCCGATGGCACCGAAACCGGGACGATCACGGTAAGGACCGGTCTGACCATAGCCCGAGATACGCACCAGGGTCAGGTTGGGGTTCAGGGCGTGCAGCACGTCCCAGCCCAGCCCGAGTTTTTCCAGCGCACCGGGGCGCAGGTTTTCGATCAGCACGTCGGCGCTGGTCGCCAGTTGCTTGACCAGTTCGATGCCTTCGGCGGATTTGAGGTTCAGTGCCAGGGACTTCTTGTTGCGCGATTGCAGGTACCACCACAGCGAGGTGCCTTCGTGCAGCTTGCGCCATTTGCGCAGGGGATCGCCCTGGCCCATGGCTTCGATCTTGATCACCTCGGCGCCGAACTCGGCGAGCATGCGCGCGGCGAACGGCGCGGCGATCAGCGTGCCGATTTCGATCACTTTGATCGCACTCAAGGGGGCAGTCATCGCGGGGTACCTCTTGTTCTTGGAATATGTGCCAAGGCTAGAGGACAGGTGCCAGGGGAATCCAACCTTCAGTTGGCAACGAGCGTTCGCGAAACGCGAACGCATGGGGAAATGTCTGTAGGCTTCAATCCATTATCGCGAGCAGGCTCGCTCCCACAGGGATTTGTGTTGCGCTGCAGCTCCTACAGGGTGGTGGCTTCGCGCAAATGCTCGAACAACATCCGACTCACCGGCGACAACAGCGCCTCATCGCGCACCACCAGAATCAACGCCCGGTCCGACCAGTCATCGGTCAACGGCACCGCATGCAACCCGAGCGCCCGCCCGAACAATTCATAAGCCCGCTGCGGCAACACGCCAATGCCCATGTTGGCCTGGATCATCCGGCACATCGCATCGAACCCCGGCACATGAATCCGCACCCGCAACATACTGCCCGCCTGACGCGCCGCCGCATGGGTGCGCATGTTGATGGAACTGGCCGCATGCAAGCCGACGAAATCGCTGTCCAGGGTATCGGCGAACGCCAGGCTCGAACGGCTGGCCAACGGGTGATCGGGCAACATCAGCACCATCAGCTTGTCCTGGCGATAGAGCACGCTGTGCAGGCCCTTGATGTCACTGTCGATGGAGCAGATGCCGAGGTCGGCCACGCCATCGAGCACCCCTTGAATCACCCCGGAACTGGGCCGTTCCTCAAGGTCGGTCTTGACCTGCGGATGCCGCTCGGAAAAGTCCCGCAGGTCCTCCGGCAGGAACTGAATGATCGCCGACAGGTTGGCCAGCATCCGCACGTAACCGCGCACACCGTGACTGTGCTCGCCCAGCTCCAGGCCCATTTTTTCGACGTTGAACAGCATTTGCCGGGCATGGTGCAGCAGCGTTTCGCCGGCGGGCGTCAGGGTCATGCCCTTGGCCTGGCGCACGAACAGGCTGATGCCCAACGCCTCCTCCAGCTCCATCAGACGTTTGCTCGCAGCCGACACCGCAATCGCCTCGCGCGCAGCGGCACGGGTCAGGGTGCCCTCCTCGTGGACGGCGACGAACAGTTGCAAGGTGATCAGGTCGAGGCGGCGGATCAGGCTTTTCTGCAGCATGGAGGGCTCGGTGGTGGCGGCTCGGGCAAGGTCGCAGCATAGCCTTCTTCGTTTGCGCAGTGGCAGGTCGCCCGCGGCTCGCCGTGATAAAGTCGCCGCCCATCAGACCTTTTGCCTTGAGACTGTGACCGCAATGACCGATTTTCTGGATGTCGACGCCCACCTTGAAGACTGGAACACCTTGCGCGACAGCGCTGCGTTCGCCGGCTTGCTGGTGGGCAACGGCGCCAGTCGCGCGGTGTGGGACGATTTTGGCTATGAGTCGCTGTTCGAGAATGCCCGCACCGTCGAAGAAAAGCCCCTGAGCCCGTCCGAGCTGAGCGTGTTCGATGCGCTGCAGACCCGCAGTTTCGAGCAGGTGCTGAGCGCGCTGAAGACTACCAGCCGGGTCAACAAGGCCCTGGCGGTCAGCTCCGCCGCGCCGCGCAACCGCTACTACGCGATCAAGGAAGCGCTGATCAACAGCGTGCACGCGGTACATATTCCGTGGCGCCTGATCGAAGCCTCGACCCTGGCGACGATCAACCGGGAACTGGCCAGCTATCGCACGGTGTTCACCACCAACTACGACCTGCTCAACCACTGGGCGATCCAGCATCAGGCGGATGCGATCAGCGATCTGTTCGAGGGTGCGGAGCCGTCCTTCGAACTGAGCGCCACCGCCACCGACAAGACCCGTTTGCTGTACCTGCACGGCGGCCTGCACCTGGTGCGCAATCAGGACGGTACGGCGCGCCGGATGATGTCCACCGAGGGCACGCTGCTGGGCAATTTCGCGATCAACAACACCATCAAGACCCTTGATGACGTGCCGCTGTTCGTCAACGAAGGGCCAAGTGCGGACAAGCTCAAGACCATCCGCAGCTCGGATTATCTGTCATTCTGCTACGAGCAACTGCTGGGGCATGGCGATGGTTTGTGCATTTTCGGACATGCCTTGGGCGAGCAGGACAGCCACATCGTGCACGCCCTGCGCCAAGGGAAACCGAAGGTGCTGGCGATCTCGATTTACCCGCGCAGCCAGGCGTTCATCCAGCATCAGAAGCGCTATTACACGAAGCTGTTCGACGGCACCGGGGTTGAGTTGCGGTTTTTTGATTCGAAGACCCATGCGCTGGGCAGCCCGAAGCTGGCGGTGCCGGTCGAGGTTTAGTGCACACACATACTTGTGGCGAGGGGGCTTGCTCCCTCGCCACAATGTTCTCGTCGTCTGTGAGTCCTGGAGCTCATTCCTCCGCGCTATGCACCACCACCAGCAGCTGCGCCTGAACCTCCCCCACCGAACGGATGCGATGCGGTTTCTGTGAATTGAAATGCAGCGCATCGCCCCGGCCGAGCAGCACCCGCTCGCTGACGAAGTCCACTTCCACCTGTCCTTCGTGGACAAACAGGAACTCCTCGCCCAGGTGTTCCTTGAAGGTTTTGTCAGTGAACTCCGTTGGCGGATAGATGATGAACGGCAGCAGGCTGCGCTCGCTGACCTGATGAGCCAGCACCGCGTAACCCGGGTTGCTGTCGCTGGCGCCCAAGGGCTGGCGCTCGTGGCTGCGCACCAGGCTGTAGCTGTCCAGGCTGACGTTGTCCTCGGAAAACAGCTCCTCGACCTTCACGTTCAGGGCCTTGGCCAGTTTCAGCGCCGCCGCGATCGACGGCGTGTTCAAGCCGCGTTCGACCTTCGACAGGTAGCTCTTGGTCATGCCCGATTGTTCGGCCAGGGCCTCGAGGGTCACGCCAAGTTTTTTTCTCAATAATTTCAAACGGATAGACATTTGCAGCGATTAATCCATCAAGGAGGTGACGAATTGTCCTTGCTCATGACACAAAGTGTCATATAGCATCTTTCGTGTCATCTGCATGACCCAGCCAAAGAGGACACCGATATGGCCAAGACATTAGCACTGCCCAAAGATCAACTGGTCAAGCAAGCGCTCAGCCAGATGCAAAACACGCTGGCGGATAATACGTGGACCGACCAGCAAAAGCTGGCCCTGACCTGCCGCATTCTGTTCGAGAACGGCCATGACTCCGGCCTTGCCGGGCAGATCACCGCCCGCGGCCCGCTGCCCGGCACCTATTACACTCAACAGCTGGGCCTGGGATTCGACGAGATCACCGCCAGCAACCTGCTGCTGGTCAACGAAGACCTGGAAGTGCTCGAAGGCCACGGCATGCCGAACCCGGCCAATCGTTTTCACAGTTGGGTCTACCGCGCCCGCCCGGATGTGAACTGCATCATTCACACCCACCCGACCCACGTCGCGGCGCTGTCAATGCTCGAAGTGCCGCTGCAGATTTCCCACATGGACCTCTGCCCGCTTTACGAAGACTGCGCGTTTCTCGAAGGTTGGCCGGGGGTGCCGGTGGGTAACGAGGAAGGTGATCTGATTGCCGGCGCCCTGGGCGACAAACGCGCGGTGCTGCTTTCCCACCACGGCCAGCTGTCCACCGGCAGTACCATCGAGGAGGCCTGTGTGATCGCCCAACTGATCGAACGTGCCGCCAAGCTGCAACTGTTGGCGATGAGCGCCGGGACCATCAAGCCGATCATTCCCGAGCTCGGCCGCGAAGCCCATGACTGGATCGCCCGGCCCAAGCGTCACGCCGCCGCATTCAACTACTACGCCCGGCAGAATCTGCGTCGTCACGCCGATTGCCTGAACTGATCCCAGACCTATTTCAACGGAGAGACCCTCATGTCCAGCGCCAACATTCACGGCATCATCGGCTACACCATCACCCCGTTCACCGCCAATGGCGAAGGCGTCGACCTTGAGGCCCTCGGGCGCTCCATCGACCGCCTGATCGAGGGCGGCGTGCATTCCATCGCACCGCTGGGCAGCACCGGCGAAGGCGCTTACCTGAGCGATGCAGAGTGGGATCAGGTCGCCGAATTCAGCATCAAACACGTGGCCAGACGCGTGCCGACCGTGGTCAGCGTATCCGACCTGACCACCGCCAAGGCCGTGCGTCGCGCCCGTTTCGCCGAAGCCCACGGCGCCGACGTGGTGATGGTATTGCCGACCTCGTACTGGAAACTCAGCGAAGCGGAAATCCTCGCCCACTACCGCGCCATCGGCGACAGCATCGGCGTGCCGATCATGCTCTACAACAACCCGGCCACCAGCGGCACCGACATGTCGGTGGACCTGATCCTGCGCATCGTCAAGGCCGTGGAAAACGTGACCATGGTCAAGGAGAGCACCGGGGACATTCAGCGCATGCATCAACTGCAACGTCTGGGCGAAGGCCAGGTGCCGTTCTACAACGGCTGCAATCCACTGGCGCTGGAAGCCTTCGCCGCCGGGGCGAAAGGCTGGTGCACGGCGGCGCCGAACCTGATCCCGCAGCTCAATCTGGATTTGTATGACGCGGTGCTGGCCAACGATCTGCGCAAGGCGCGGGAGCTTTTCTATCGCCAGTTGCCGCTGCTGGATTTCATCCTCAAGGGCGGCTTGCCGGCGACGATCAAGGCGGGGTTGCGTCAGACCGGGCTGGAAGTGGGTAATCCGCGATTGCCGGTGTTCCCGTTGGGTGAGGCGGGTTGCAGCCAGTTGCAGGATTTGCTGGCGGTGTTGCGCTGAAAATCCGGATCCGCCGCCAGCCACAAGGTTGGTGGCGGGTCAGGTGCAGGCGATCAGAGCGACGGCAAGGTCTTGTCCTTGATCACTTTGGTCGGGCCGTTGGCCTTCACGGCGGCGATGCCTTTTTCCATGGCGGACGCCGAGGAATAGGATTCGCTGCTGCCAATGATCTCGTGATTGCCGGCCTTGAGGTTGAAGTAAGGATGACCATCCTTCGTGGTCTTCTTCTCGTAGCGTTCGTCCAGCGGGCTGTTGACCTGGACCGATGCGATGCCTTTGTCGGCCGCCGCGCGAGTGGTGTACAGCTCACTGGTCAGAATGGTTTCGGCGTTCGCCGCCTTCAGCACGAACCTGAGTTGACCATTGCTGCTTTTGCTCACTTCGTACCATCCGGACATGTCGATCTCCTTGGCGTTTGAGAGGGTGTGCGCTTCAGAGTAAAGACCAGGGCGGGATTTCTGTCGCCTGTTCCGGCCTCTTCGCGGGCAAGCCTCGCTCCTACGGGTCCGTTTCCTGCAGGAGCGAGGCTTGCCCGCGAAGAGGCCAGCAGGCTCGACACAAAACCCTCTACTTCACCACCGCCCGCACCACCGACAACTCTTTCACCGCCCCCCGCCGCTGGCTCAGATACCGCGTACAACTCACCCGCAGAAACGAAGCAAAATTCACCACCTCGCCGCGGTAGTCCATCACCTCTTCATACAGCTTGGCGATCAACTGGTTGGTGGTCATGCCATCGACTTCGGCGATTTCGCTGAGGATGTCCCAGAACTGATTCTCCAGGCGCAGGGTGGTCACCACCCCGCAGATGCGCAGCGAGCGAGAGCGCGATTCGTAGAGAATCGGGTCGGCTTTGACGTAGAGCTCGCACATGGGCGGGTCCTCGTTACAGGGTGATTTGGGTGCCCAGCAAACCGAGGAATCCGGCGAGCCAGCTCGGATGGGCAGGCCAGGCCGGCGCGGTGGCCAGATTGCCCTGAACATGACCGTCCGTCACCGGGATGTCGATAAACGTACCGCCGGCCAGGCGTACTTCCGGTGCGCAGGCCGGATAGGCGCTGCACTCGCGGCCTTCCAGAATGCCAGCCGCGGCGAGCAATTGCGCCCCGTGGCAGACGGCGGCGATCGGCTTGCCGGCCTTGTCGAACGCGCGCACCAGTTCCAGGACCTTGTCGTTCAGGCGCAGATACTCCGGCGCACGACCGCCGGGGATCAGCACGGCGTCGTAATCTGCTTCCCTGACCTTGGCGAAGTCGAAGTTCAGGGCGAACAGGTGGCCGGGTTTTTCGCTGTAGGTCTGGTCGCCCTCGAAGTCGTGGATGGCCGTGCGCACGGTCTGGCCGGCGGTCTTGTCCGGGCAGACGGCGTGCACCGTATGGCCGACCATCAACAACGCCTGGAACGGCACCATCACTTCATAGTCTTCGACGTAATCGCCGACCAGCATCAGAATTTTTTTCGCGGCCATGGGGCGGACTCCTCTGGGATATTGCTCGGGGAGTATTCAAGGTAGTCCTTATCCGGTGGGGCGGGTAATAACCGCCTACTACGCACACGCAAGAACACCACGAACCCTGTAGGAGCTGCCGAAGGCTGCGATCTTTTGATCTTGATCTTGAAAAGCAAAATCAAAAGATCGCAGCCTTCGGCAGCGCCTGCATTGGGGGCATTACCCCCAACTGTACGGATGTTTCTTCGGCCAGCTGTAAGCGCCAAAAACAGTGGTTTATGGCTAGATGAAGGCTCTTCCAATCACAACAATACCGGTTGCCATCATGTCCTCCCGCGAAAACACCGGCATGGCCCTGGGCCTGCTCGGCGTCGTCATTTTCAGCCTCACCCTGCCCTTCACGCGCATCGTCGTGCAGGAACTTCATCCGCTGCTCAATGGCCTGGGCCGAGCGCTGTTCGCGGCGGTTCCGGCGGCGATCCTGTTGCTGTGGCGGCGGGAAAAGTGGCCGACCTGGCGCCAGGTCAGGGGCCTGAGCCTGGTGATTGCCGGTGTGATTCTGGGCTTCCCGGTGTTGTCGGCCTGGGCGATGCAAAGCCTGCCGGCGTCCCACGGTGCGCTGGTCAACGGCCTGCAACCGCTGTGCGTGGCGCTGTACGCCGCTTGGCTGTCCCATGAGCGCCCGTCGAAAGCCTTCTGGGCCTGTGCAGCGCTGGGCAGTGCGCTGGTGCTCGGTTACGCGCTGATCAGCGGCGCCGGCAGTATTCAAGCCGGGGATCTGCTGATGCTCGGGGCGATTGCGGTGGGCGGCCTGGGTTATGCCGAGGGCGGCCGATTGGCCAAGGAAATGGGCGGCTGGCAAGTGATCTGCTGGGCGCTGGTGCTGTCGACCCCGCTGCTGATCGGGCCGGTGTGGTACCTGGCGCTGCAGCATCAGGGCGAGGTCTCGGCCAAGACCTGGTGGGCCTTTGGCTATGTTTCGCTGTTTTCGCAGTTCATCGGGTTCTTTGCCTGGTACGCCGGGCTGGCGATGGGCGGGATTGCGCGGGTCAGTCAGATCCAGTTGCTGCAGATCTTCTTCACCATCGCGTTTTCCGCGCTGTTCTTTGGCGAACATGTCGAGCCGATCACCTGGCTGTTCGCGGCCGGCGTAATCGTGACCGTAATGCTGGGCCGCAAGACCGCCATCAAACCCGCACGCACCGCCACCGCATAACCCCCATGTAGGAGCCAGGCTTGCCCGCGAAGAGGCCGGCACATCCGGCATCTGTGTTGGCAGGCCTGACGCCTTCGCGGGCAAGCCTCGCTCCTACAGTTTTTATGTTCCCGCAGGGGACGTGGTTTATTTCAGGTAACCATCGGCCCGCAGCAGCGTTTCCAGGCAATGCTCGGTGATGTGGTAGAAGTCCTTCAGTTCCTGAATCTTCGCCAACAACGCCGTCGGGTCCACCGGCTCGGCGCGTTTGACCGCCAGGATCATCTTGTTCTTGTTGGTGTGGTCCAGTGAGATGAACTCGAACACCTTGGTCTCGTATCCGCAGGCTTCGAGGAACAGCGCGCGCAGGCTATCGGTGACCATTTCCGCCTGCTGGCCCAGGTGCAGGCCGTACTGCAGCATCGGCTTGAGCAGCGCCGGGCTCTGGATCTGCAGGCGAATCTGCTTGTGGCAGCACGGCGAGCACATGATGATCGACGCCCCGGACCGGATGCCGGTGTGGATCGCATAGTCGGTGGCGATGTCGCAGGCATGCAGGGCGATCATCACCTCCAGCTCGCTGGGCGCCACGCTGCGCACGTCACCGCACTTGAACACCAGCCCCGGATGCTCGAGCTTCTGCGCCGCGGTGTTGCACAGCTTGACCATATCCTCACGCAGTTCGACCCCGGTCACCTCGCCCTCGGCGTTCAGGGTGTTGCGCAGGTAGTCGTGGATGGCGAAGGTCAGGTAACCCTTGCCCGACCCGAAGTCCGCCACCCGCACCGGCTTGTCCAGCGCCAGCGGCGAAGAGGTCAGCGCATGGCTGAACACTTCGATGAATTTGTTGATCTGCTTCCACTTGCGCGACATCGCGGGAATCAGCTCGTGCTGCTTGTTGGTCACGCCAAGGTCGGCGAGAAACGGCCGGCTCAGGTCTAGGAAGCGGTTTTTCTCACGGTTGTGCTCGGTGGACGGTACTTCGCGCAATTGCTGGGGCTTGCTCTTGAACAGCGAACTCTTGCCCTTTTTGCTGTATTCGAGCTGTGCTTCGTCGGTCAGCGACAGCAAATGCGCATTTTTGAACGAGGCCGGCAACAGCCCGGCGATGGTCGCCACGCCCTCTTCCAGCGGCAGGTTCCTGGTGATGTCGCGGGTCTTGTAGCGATAGACGAAGGACAGGCAAGGCTGTCCCTTCACCGCCACCGCCTTGATGATGATGCGCTGCAGATCCGCCTCATCGCCGACGTACTTGGCCAGCACCAGCTTGATGAAGGCGTTTTGCTCAAGGCTGGTTTGCAGCAGATCGATGAACTGGGCGTGATGATCCGGCGCGAGGCTGGCGGGAGTAGCGGTAACAGACATGGAAAAAACGGCCTCAGGGCGGGGCGGATCGGGAATGGCGGGTATTTTAGGGGGGATGGCGGTTGAGGACACGCAGTTATTTACGAACGGCGTGATCTGGGGCGGCAGACACAATCCTCCTGTCGGAGCAGGCCCGCCCCCACAGGGGTTCAGTGTTCAGCCCAGGACCACCAGGCGATTCGGCAACTCATTACGCACCTGCGTCACCGGCACATGCACCTTGAGCAACTCCCCGCAGGCCTCGACGCAATTGACGAACCCCTGCAAGGTCTGCCCCTCGCGCACCTGGCGGGTGAACTCGGCGACTATCGTGTCCCAGCTCTTGTTGTCCAGACGGCTGGAGACGCCCTCGTCCACCAGGATTTCGACATAGCGCTCCGCCTCGGAGACGAAAATCAGGATGCCGGTGCTGCCCACGGTGTGGTGCAGGTTCTGTTCGAGGAACTGCCGGCGCGCCAGGTTCGAGGCACGCCAGTGGCGGACCGAGCGCGGGATCAGGTGGGTGGTGATTTTCGGTATCCGGAACACCAGGCACAGGACGATGAAGCTGATCCATTGCACCAGCAACAGGCTGTGCATGGTCAGCCAGCCGGTCAGGTAATGCACGATCCCCGGCACCACCAGCGCCAGCAGGCTGGCCCAGAGCAGCGGGATGTACGCATAGTCGTCGGCGCGGGCCGCGAGGACGGTCACAAGCTCCGCGTCGGTGTCGCGCTCGACCCGGGCGATGGCCTCGGCGACCTTGCGTTGTTCGTGTTCAGTCAGTAATGCCATGTCGAAAAGTGCCTGCTCATTATTATTGTCACCAGCCGCCGGACGAACCACCGCCCCCGAAACTGCCTCCGCCGCCGCTGAAGCCTCCGCCTGCGCCGCCCCCACCGAAGCCTCCGCCGCCAAATCCGCCTGCGGAACCACCGGAACCGCCACGACCGGCGGGAAGGATACCCAGCATCTGGCAGACAAACACCGTCAGGATGAACAACAGCACCAAAAACACGAACAGCCCCGGATGCCGCGAGACGAAATCGTCCTCCGGATCGCCAGTGGATTCATACACCGTCGAGGGTTCGTCCAGGGGATTGCCACCCAGCACCACCAGCATCGCCGCCACGCCGTCGCTGATGCCCTTGCTGTAGTTGCCGGCCTTGAAGGCGGGGGTAATGACCTGGTGGATGATCACCGAACTCTGGGCGTCGGTCAGCCGATCTTCCAGGCCGTAGCCCACTTCGATGCGCAATTTGCGCTCATCCCGGGCGACGATCAACAACGCGCCGTTGTTTTTGTCTTTCTGGCCGATGCCCCAGTAGCGCCCCAGTTGATAACCGAAATCGGCGATGTCGGTGCCCTGCAAATCCGGCAAGGTGACCACCACCAGTTGCTCGCCAGTGGCCTTTTCATGGACGGCCAGCTGTTGCGTCAGCTGCTCGCGCACCGAAGGCTCGATCATCTGGGCATTGTCCACCACCCGCCCGGTCAGCGCCGGGAACGTCAGTGCGGCCTGGGCCGCGAGGGCAAACAGCCACAGCATCAGCACCAGGCCCAGTTTTATTGCGCGCATTGGCAGCCTCATCCGTGCCCTCCTGGAACCTGCCCCCGATCAATGCAGGAGCTGCCGAAGGCTGCGATCTTTTGACTTTGGTTTCTAAAAGCAAGATCAAAAGATCGCAGCCTTCGGCAGCTCCTACACAGAGCGGTTCAGAATTTGACTTCGGGGGCCTTTTCCGAGCCCGGCGTCGCTTCGAACGTCTCGCGAATCGGCAAGCTGCTGTACATCACGCTGTGCCACAGGCGACCGGGGAAGGTGCGGATCTCGGTGTTGTACTTCTGCACCGCGAGGATGAAATCGCGCCGGGCCACGCTGATGCGGTTCTCGGTGCCTTCAAGCTGCGATTGCAAAGCGAGGAAGTTCTGGTTGGCCTTCAGGTCCGGATAACGCTCGGACACCACCATCAGGCGGCTCAAGGCCCCGGTGAGCCCGTCCTGGGCCTGCTGGTACTGCTTGAGTTTTTCCGGATTGTCCAGGGTTGAGGCATCAACCTGGATCGACGTGGCCTTGGCCCGCGCCTCGATCACCGCCGTCAGGGTTTCCTGCTCGTGGGCGGCATAGCCCTTGACGGTTTCCACCAGATTGGGAATCAGGTCGGCACGGCGCTGATACTGGTTCTGCACCTGACCCCAGGCGGCCTTGGCCTGCTCATCGAGGGTCGGGATGTTGTTGATGCCGCAGGCGGTCAGCAACGTCGCCATCACCAGCAAGGTGGCGATCTGCAGTCTCGACCGGTAAGACTGTCTTGCATTCATCACAGTGATACTCCGTTCACATTGCCTGGAAAAAACAACCGACGACCCTCTCGGCCGGCTCTTGGGGCATAATCCGCCGCGCCACTGGATTGCATCGGGACAATGGGCTAAAAGATGCCCTGCGCAAAAAACATCCGGCTTGCGGCACCTTTTAAGGCGGCCGATTTCAGATAAGCACCCGAACAACAATAGACGCTCCCTAACTTTTGGCTGACCGGCGCGTGCATCGCCGCTTGGGCCCTTGAGAAAACTATTCATGAAGAAGCTGTGTTTGCTGGGTTTGCTCGTCAGCCTGGCCAGTCATAACGTATTGGCCGCTACGACGCCCCCGCCGCTGGAAAACAAGGACGCCTTCATCAGCAACCTGATGAAGCAGATGACCCTCGACGAAAAAATCGGCCAGTTGCGCCTGATCAGCATCGGCCCGGAAATGCCCCGGGAGCTGATCCGCAAGGAAATCGCCGCGGGCAACATCGGCGGCACGTTCAACTCCATCACTCGCCCGGAAAACCGTCCGATGCAGGACGCGGCCATGCGCAGCCGGCTGAAGATCCCGATGTTCTTCGCCTACGACGTGATCCACGGCCACCGCACCATTTTCCCTATCCCCCTGGCCCTGGCTTCGAGCTGGGACATGGACGCCATCGGCCTGTCCGGGCGCATCGCCGCCAAGGAAGCCGCCTCCGACAGCCTCGACATCACCTTCGCGCCCATGGTCGACATCTCCCGCGACCCGCGCTGGGGCCGCACGTCCGAAGGTTTCGGTGAAGACACCTACCTGGTCTCGCGCATTGCCGGGGTGATGGTCAAGGCGTTCCAGGGCACCGGCGCCAACGCCGCCGACAGCATCATGGCCAGCGTCAAGCACTTCGCCCTGTACGGCGCGGTCGAGGGCGGTCGCGACTACAACGTGGTCGACATGAGCCCGGTCAAGATGTACCAGGATTACCTGCCGCCGTACCGCGCCGCCATCGACGCCGGTGCCGGCGGGGTGATGGTCGCGCTGAACTCGATCAACGGCGTGCCGGCCACCGCCAACACCTGGCTGATGAACGACCTGCTGCGCAAGGAGTGGGGCTTCAAGGGCCTGGCCGTGAGCGATCACGGAGCGATTTTCGAGCTGATCAAGCACGGCGTCGCCGCCGACGGTCGCGAAGCGGCGAAGCTGGCGATCAAGGCCGGCATCCACATGAGCATGAACGACACCCTGTACGGCAAGGAGCTGCCGGGGCTGCTGAAGTCCGGCGAGATCAAGCAGAGCGACATCGACAACGCCGTGCGTGCGGTGCTCGACGCCAAGTACGACATGGGCCTGTTCAAGGACCCGTACCTGCGCATCGGCAAGGCCGAGGATGATCCGGCCGACACCTACGCCGACAGCCGCCTGCACCGCGCCGAGGCCCGTGACGTGGCCCGCCGCAGCCTCGTGCTGCTGAAGAACAGCAACGAAACCCTGCCGCTGAAGAAGACCGCGAAAGTCGCCCTGGTCGGTCCGCTGGCCAAGGCGCCGATCGATATGATGGGCAGCTGGGCCGCCGCCGGGCGTCCGGCGCAGTCGGTGACCCTGTTCGATGGCATGAGCAATGTGATCGGCGACAAATCGTCGCTGATCTACGCCCGTGGCGCCAACATCACCAGCGACAAGAAGATCCTCGACTACCTGAACTTCCTCAACTTCGACGCCCCGGAAGTGGTCGATGACCCGCGTCCGGCCAACGAGCTGATCGACGAAGCGGTGAAAGCCGCCAAGGAAGCCGACGTGGTGGTCGCCGCCGTGGGTGAATCCCGTGGCATGTCCCACGAATCGTCGAGCCGCACCGACCTGAACATCCCGGAAAACCAGCGCGAGCTGATCCGTGCCCTGAAAGCCACCGGCAAGCCGCTGGTGCTGGTGCTGATGAACGGCCGTCCACTGTCGATCCTGCAGGAGAACGAACAGGCCGATGCGATCCTGGAAACCTGGTTCAGCGGCACCGAAGGCGGCAACGCCATCGCCGACGTGCTGTTCGGCGACTACAACCCGTCGGGCAAACTGCCGATCACCTTCCCGCGTTCGGTGGGTCAGATTCCGACCTACTACAACCACCTGAGCATCGGCCGGCCGTTCACCCCGGGCAAGCCGGGCAACTACACCTCGCAGTACTTCGACGACACCACAGGTCCCCTGTTCCCGTTCGGCTACGGCCTGAGCTACACCGACTTCAGCCTGAGCGACATGGCCCTGTCGTCGACCACGCTGAACAAGACCGGCAAGCTCGACGCCAGCATCACGGTGAAAAACACCGGCAAGCGTGACGGCGAAACCGTGGTGCAGCTGTACATCCAGGACGTGGCCGGCTCAATGATCCGTCCGCTCAAGGAACTGAAGAACTTCCAGAAAGTGATGCTCAAGGCCGGCGAACAGAAAGTCGTGCACTTCACCATCACCGAGGACGATCTGAAGTTCTACAACACCCAGCTCAAGTACGCGGCGGAGCCGGGCAAGTTCAATGTGCAGATCGGTCTGGATTCCAAGGATGTGACGCAGCAGAGTTTTGAGTTGCTGTAACCCCTGATACGCCGCAAATCAAATGTGGGAGCGGGCAACCCCGCTCCCACAATGGTTTTTGGTGTCTGGACTAACCCCGTTTATCCAGCAGATTCACCACCAACCGATCCACCCATCCCCACACCCGCTGCTTGACCCGCCGCCACAGCGGCCGGCGTCGCCACTCTTCCAGGCTCACTTCCTGGCTCAACCCGAAATCCCGCTCGAAACTCGCAGTCACCGCCCGAGTCAGCCCCGGGTCCAGCGCTTCGAGATTCGCCTCAAGGTTGAACCGCAGGTTCCAGTGATCGAAATTGCACGAGCCGATGCTCACCCAGCCATCGATCAGGACCATCTTCAGGTGCAGGAAACACGGCTGGTACTCGAAGATTTTCACCCCGGCCTTGAGCAGGCGCGGGTAGTAGCGATGTCCGGCGTAGCGCACCGACGGGTGATCGGTGCGCGGCCCGGTCAACAGCAGCCGCACGTCGACACCCCGCGAGGCTGCGCGGCGCAGGGAGCGGCGGACTTTCCAGGTCGGCAGGAAATACGGCGTGGCCAGCCAGATGCGCTGCTGGCCGCTGTTCAATGCACGGATCAGCGATTGCAGGATGTCCCGGTGCTGGCGGGCGTCGGCATAGGCGACCCGGCCCATGCCCTCTCCCATGGACGGCACTCGGGGCAGGCGCGGCAGGCCGAAATGCGAAGCCGGTTTCCAGGCGCGGCGATGGCGGTTGGCGATCCATTGCCGGTCGAACAGCAGTTGCCAGTCGAGCACCAGCGGGCCGGTGATTTCCACCATCACTTCATGCCATTCGCTGACGTCGTCACCCGGTGTCCAGAACTCATCGGTGACGCCCGTGCCGCCGACCACCGCCAGGCTCTGGTCCACCAGCAGCAGCTTGCGGTGGTCGCGATAGAAGTTGCCGACCCAGCGCCGCCAGTTCAGGCGATTGTAGAAGCGCAGCTCGACCCCGGCGGCCGTGAGGCGTTGCCGCAAAGCCAGGGTGAACGCCAGGCTGCCGTAATCATCGAACAGGCAACGCACCCGCACCCCGCGTTCGGCCGCCTGGACCAGCGCCTGCACCATGGCCTCGGCACAGGCCCCCGCCTCCACCAGGTACAGCTCCAGCTCGACCTGTTCCTCGGCGCGGGCGATAGCCACCAGCATGCGCGGAAAGAACTGCGGGCCGTCGATCAGCAGCTCGAAGTGATTGCCTTCACGCCAGGGGAAGATCGGCCCGGCCATGTCAGCGCGCCGTGAAAATCAGCACCGCGCCCACGGGCACGGACAGGCTGATGGCCGACAACCCGACGATCTTGCGCAGGGTTTCCACGCCCGGTGCCAGGTCGAAGTCTTCGACGTTGAGCACCACAGGTTCCAGGGTCACCACCTGAAAGCGCCGGTCATCCAGGCGCGTGGCCAGCAGTTGGGCGTTGTAGGTGTGCTGGCGACCGTGCAGGTCGACGGTCAGGGGCAGGCGCAGTTCCAGCTGCGCACCGGAGGCGAGGTCGTTGATCGGGCGCAGGTCGATTTGCGTGGTGATCAGGGCTTCGGGGTATTTCTCGATCTCGAACAGCTCCTTGCGCATGCGCTCATCGCGCAGTGGCACGCCGCTGTTGATCGATTCAAGCTCGACCTCCACCTGCGCCAGCCCACCGGGATCGACCTTGCCGTGCAATACGAGAAAGCGCTGCACTTCGGACAGGTTGGCGTTTTTGGTGCTGACGAACGACAGCCGCGAGGACTCGCCGTCCAGGTACCAATCGGCCTGGGCCGACAGGCATGCGCCGCTCAACAGCAGGATGGCGAGGGTTTGAGTGACAGACCGCTTGAACATAGAAAACCGTGGGGCAGATAAACCTGTGCTGAACCTTAACCGGCTTGTCACAAGTTGCAAACCTGTAGCAGCTGCCGAACGCAGCCTTCGGCAGCTGCTACAGGTTACGTGTTGATCAGGCCATCGCCTGCTGTACTTCACCGATGGTGGCAGCGAGGCTGTTGAGGTGCAGGCTCAGGACCCGCTCCACCGGCGCCTGGTCCATCGGCCAGTGCAGCGCCATGCTGCCCACCAGGCGGCCATCGGTGCGAATCGGCAAGGCCACCGCGCGGATCAGGAACGGCAGGCGCACCGGGTATTCCCAGTGGCCTTCGGTGCGCTGGCCGAAGCCCTGGTGCAGGGATTGTTCGGTGGCACGGAACAGGGATTCGTCGCTGAGTCGTTCACGGGCCGCCAGGCGCTGCACTTCATCGCTTTGCAACTCACCCAGGCAAGCCCGGCCCATGGCGGAATGGAACAGGCTGGCGTTGTGCCCGACGATCTGGCAGTTGTGCGGATAGCGTTTGCGCAACGCCGAAGGGATCGAACTTTCCATGACCTCGACCCGCTCACCGTCAAAACACGACAGGTCCGTCACCAGCCCGGTGCGCTCGCTCAACTCCAGCAGCAGCGGCGCGGCGCTCTCCACCAGACGCCGCTTGAAGCGCTGCTGACTGTCGCCAAACAGGCACTTGGCACGCAACCGGTATTGCCGGTCGCTCAAGCCGCGATAGACCCAGCCCTGCTCCTGCAAGGTCAGCAACATGCGCGACACCGTGGCCTTGGGCAAGGCGGTCAGGTAATGCAACTGCTCAAGGCCCAGCGCCTGATGCTCGCCAAGCAACTCGACGATCGCCAGGGCGCGCTCCACTGAACGTACGCTGCCGCCTTCTGCCTTGCTGTCCATGGGTTCGACTTCCCTTTGGCCGGAATGGATGGACGATTTATACAGCAAGTTACAGGCCCATCCGGCGCCCTCAAGCCAGTTGCAGACAAGCGGGCGGTCGGCGCTTGACCCATTGCGTCAGCTGCTCATGGGCGTAGGCCAGTTGCAGCACGGCAAAGTCGGCCTGGGCCGGGCCAATGATCTGCAGGCCCATCGGCAGGCCGGCCGGGTTGAATCCCACGGGCACGTTCATGCTCGGCAGGCCGGCCAGGGTCGGGCCGATCACCACCTCCATCCAGCGGTGATAGGTGTCCATGTCACGCCCGCCAACTACGCGCGGCCATGGGGTCTGTGCATCAAAAGGGAACACTTGGGCGGTGGGCAGCAACAGGAAGTCGTAACGTTCGAACAATTCATTCAGTGCCCGGTACCACTCGCTGCGACTGACCGAGGCCTGATAAACGTCCGCCGCACTCAGGCGCATACCGCCTTCAATTTCCCATTGCGCCTCGGGCTTGAGCTGCTGGCGCTTGTGCGGATCGGCGTACAACCCACCGAGGCTGCCCTGCACCAGCCAGTGTCGATGCACCAGCCAGGTCTGCCACAGGCGCTCCATGGAGAAGTCCGGCTGGCAGGCTTCGACCTTGCAGCCCAGCGCCGAAAAGTCCTGCAACGCCGATTCGCACAGGCTCATCACGCCCGGGTCCATCGGCAGGTAGCCGTTGTAATCCCCCAGCCAACCGACCCGCACATCGCTGAAATCCTGGGCCAGCGGCTGCCGGAAAATCTCCGGGCTCTGAGTCAGCGACAACGGCACTCGCGGGTCATAGCCGGCCTGAGTGCCAAGCAATCGGGCGACATCGGTGACGGTGCGGCCCATCGGCCCTTCGGTGGCCAGTTGCTGGACAAACGTCTCCGGCGCCGGTCCGTGGGGCACGCGCCCGAGCGATGGCCGGAAACCGAAGACATTGTTGAACGCCGCCGGATTGCGCAGCGAACCCATCATGTCGCTGCCGTCGGCCACCGGCAGCATGTGCAGGGCCAGCGCCACCGCCGCCCCGCCGCTGCTGCCGCCGGCGACCAGCGTCGGGTCGTAGGCGTTGGTGGTGGTGCCGAATACCCTGTTGTAGGACTGCGAACCGAGGCCGAATTCCGGCACGTTGGTCTTGCCGATGATGATCGCCCCGCTCTCGCGAACCCGCGCCACGCTGATGGCGTCCTGCGCCGGCACCTGCTCGGCGAACAGCGGCGAGCCCATGGTCGTGCGCAAACCGGCGGTGGCCGCCAGGTCCTTGATCGCCTGGGGCATGCCGTGCATCCAGCCGCGGGACTGGCCCTGGTCCAGCTGCCGGTCGCAGGCGTCGGCTTCGGCCAGCAGTTCCTCTTCCGAACGCAGGGACACCAGCGCGTTGACCTGCGGATTGAAGCGTTCGATCTGCGCCAGATAGGCCTGCATCACTTCACGGCACGAAACGTCCCTCGCGTGGATGGCCCGGGACAACGCATCGGCGTCCATTTCAACAATCGGATGGATGCTCAAGATTTCACCTCAAGGTTAAGTGCGACAGATTTCTTTGCGCGATTTGTCTCCTGCATGCAGTAGGTACCCAACAGGGTCAACAGGCAAGTGAACAAAACATAGAAGGACGGTGCCACCGGAGTTTGCAGGACCTTGCTCAGCCAAGTGACGATCAACGGCGCGAAACCGCCGAAGACCATGACCGCGACGTTGTAGGCCACCGAGACCCCAGTGGAACGCACTTCGACGGGAAACTGCTCGGCCAGTGCCGTCGGCGCCGGGCCGAAGAAGCCGCCAATCGCAGTACACAGCAGCAGTTGCATCACCAGCAGGCGCTCGATCGACGGCGCGGCCGCGACCCACACGAACAGCGGATAGACCATCACGAAAAACGCCAGGGTGAAGGCCATCAGCACCGGACGCCGGCCCAGGCGGTCCGACAGCGCGCCGGACAGCGGAATCACCACGGTCATCACCGCCACCGCCAGCATTTGCACCAGCAGCACCTGATCCAGCGGCAGGCCGAGGTTCTTGTGGGCGAAGGTCGGCATGTTCACCAGCACCACGTAGAACGACACGGTCGCGCCACAGGCCAGGCCCATGGACACCAGGATCGCCCGCCGGTGTTCGCGGATCACTTGCAGCAAACCGGGGCCGGCCCCTTTGGCCTGCTTGCGCGCTTCAAGGAATTCTTCCGGCTCTTCCATGTGTTTGCGAATCCACAAGCCCACCGGGCCGATCAGCAGACCGATCACGAACGGAACGCGCCAGCCCCAGCTGTCCAGCGCCTCGGGCGACAGCATATGGGTGAACAACGCCACCATCCCGGCCCCGGAAAACACCGCCAGGCATTGCCCCACCAGTTGCCACGAACCGTACAAACCCTTGCGATGAGCCGGTGCGCTTTCCACCAGAAATGCCGTGGCGCTGGCGTACTCGCCGCCGGTGGCGAAACCCTGGAGCATCCGCGCCACCACGATCAACAGCGGTGCGCCCATGCCGATGGCGGCGTAGTTCGGCGCGAAGGCGATCAGCGCGATGGACACCGTCATCAGGCGGATGATCATCTGCATCGCCGCCTTGCGGCCCTTGCGATCGGAATACATGCCCAACAGGATGCCGCCCACCGGGCGCATGAAAAAACCGACGCCGAAGGTCGCGAGCGCCATCAACAGCGAGGCGTATTCGTCGTCGGACGGGAAAAATTGCTTGGCGATGAGGCTCGCCAGAAAGCCGTAAACGATGAAGTCATACCATTCCAGCGCGTTGCCGATAACGGCGGCGACCACTTGCCGGGTGCGCGAAACACCAGTGCTCGAAGTGTGCATGGGGAACTCTCCAGAAACCTGTTGGGTAATGCCGGGCGCGACATGGCGCGCCCGGTCCGGCGGCAGTAGAAAGAGCGGGAGGGTCAGGCCGGCTTGAGCCAGCTCTCGGTCAGCGCGCCCCAGAACGCGGCGCCGGTCAGGAGGATGTCGTCGTTGAAGTCGTAGGCCGGGTTGTGCACCATCGGCCGCGATACGCCGTTGCCGATGAACAGATAGGCGCCGGGGCAGCGTTGCAGCATCCAGGCGAAATCTTCGCTGCCCATGAGCTTGGCGGTGTTGCCGTCCACGGCGTCTTCGCCCACAAGCTCGACGCCGACCTGACGGGCGAACTCGGTTTCGGCGGCATGGTTGACCAGCACCGGGTAGGCCGGGCGATGTTCGATGGATGAGGCGCAGCCGAAGCTGGCGGCCTGGGATTCGATGATTGCGCGCACGCGTTCGAGAGTCTGCTCGCGCACCTCAGGGGTCAGCGCCCGCAGGCTCAGGCGCAGGATGGCCTGTTGTGGAATGACGTTGGCCGCTTCACCGGCCTGCAGCGCGCCGACCGTGACCACCGCCGCCTGCTGCGCATCGATGTTGCGCGCGACCACGGTTTGCAGGGCCATGACCACGCTCGACGCAGCCACCAGCGGGTCCACCGCCAGATGCGGCATCGAGCCGTGGCCGCCGACGCCTTCGATGGTGACGGTCAGCAGATCCTGCGAGGCCATCATGGGACCTGCGCGAAAGCCCAGGTGCCCTTCAGGCAGGCCCGGCATGTTGTGCATGCCGAACAGCGCATCGCAGGGGAAACGTTCGAGCAGGCCATCGGCGAGCATCGCCTCGGCGCCCCCCTGGCCTTCTTCGGCGGGCTGGAAAATCAGGGTCAGGGTGCCGTCGAACTGACGGGTGGCCGCCAGGTAGCGCGCGGCGCCCAACAGCATGGCGGTGTGGCCGTCATGCCCGCAGGCGTGCATGCAGCCCTTGTGCTGGCTGGTGTAGGAGGCCCCGGTGTTCTCGATGATCGGCAGCGCATCCATGTCGGCGCGGATGCCGAGCTTGCGCGAACTGCTGCCGTTGCGCAGCACGCCGACCACGCCGGTCTTGCCGATGCCGGTGTGGACTTCATAGCCCCATTCTTCAAGCGACCGGGCGACCAGCGCCGAGGTGCGGTTCTCCTCGAAGCCGAGCTCGGGGTGGGCATGGATGTCCTGGCGGGTGGCGTGCAGGTCGCTGGCCACGTCGTTGAGCCAGGCAAGGATGTGCTGATGTCGGGTCATGAAGATTGTCCTCTGGCCGGGTGAATTCCCGTTCTTTTTGTTCGCGGCGATTTCGCGACGCATCAAGGCAGGTCGCGCTCACCGCCAGATAACCGCGAGATGCGAATGAGGACAATCGAATGTGGTTCCACGGTGTGGAACTTGTGAGGCATGACACGCCACAAAAGCCTGTTGCCGCAGATCAGGTAACACCCTGTTCAGGGAGACAGGCGGCAACCCTGGCGCTCACCAATCCACACGGCGCTATTGCTGCGCCCCAGGCCACTGACAGTCACGCGCTTGCTTGCGCTGTCATCGGTAAAACCGCTGAACGGCAACCACTGTTTCACGTAGCCATGGCAGTACTCGGCATCGTTGTTCATCACATACCGGCACGAACAATATTCCTTGGCGGTGTAGGCGCTGATGATGTCGGGAAATGCCCACAACGCGACCCGTTCGTGCCAGATCCAGCCGAGCAGAACCAGCAGCAGGATGAACATCAGCGAACGAATCGGACGACGCAGGAACCCGGTCATGGCTGCACCTTCCCGGCGAATGCCTGGCGCGCCAGTTTGAGCAGTTCGTTGTGCGAATAGCTGCCGTCGCGATCATCGGCGTAGCGGACGATCACCAGGTTTTCACCTGGAATCACGTACATCGCCTGCCCCCAGTGACCCAGCGCGGCGAAGGTATCGGCAGGCGCATCGGGCCACGGCTGGGCCGCTCCATCCGCTGCGCGATTGAGCCACCAATGCCCGCCCGGCACCGCGTCATCCTGATGCGCCCGGTAATGCGCGAAAGGCTCGCGGTTGAACGCGACCCAGTCTTTGGGTAGCAACTGCCGGTCGCCCCAGCGACCGTCGCGGGCCATCAACAGGCCGATGCGCGCCAGGTCGCGAGCGGTGAGGTAGGCATAGGACGAGGCGACGAAAGTGCCCGTGACGTCGGTTTCCCAGACCGCGTGGTGAATGCCCAGCGGCTCGAACAATGCGGTCCATGGATAGTCGGCGTAACGCTGCGCGCCGACGATGGATTTCAAGGCGGCGGACAACAGATTGCTGTCACCGCTGGAATACCGAAACGATTGCCCCGGCGCGGCGTAGCTGTCGTGCGCGGCGGTGAACGCGGCCATGTCCCCATGGCCACGGGTGTAGAGCATGGCCACCACCGAGGATTTCAACGGGGCGTATTCGTAGTCTTCCTGCCAGTCCAGGCCCGAGGCCCAGTGCAGCAGGTCGGCCATGGTCATATCGGGGTGTTTTTTCAGCGGCGGGTAATAGTTGGCCACCGGGTCCTGCAGCTTGAACCGGCCTTCGCCATAGGCCACCCCGAGCACGGTGGCCATCAGGCTCTTGCTGATCGACCAGGTCAGGTGCGGAGTGTCGGCGGTGGTGGCGCCGGCGTAGCGTTCGTAGATCAGTCGGCCGTCGCGGATCACCAGCAGGGCATCGGTGCGGATGCCTTTGCGGGTGGTGTCGTCGCGGGGCGGGAAGGCATATTGCTCAAGCGCTTCGAGCGCCGGGCTGGCGGGGGCCGGGGCGGTTGGCCATTGTTCGGCGCGGGCCGTGAGGCTGAGTAACAGCAGCAATAGGGACAAGCCTTTGGGCATGGTGGAGGCTCATGGGTGATAACCGGGTGAGCCTAGTCGAGTTTGATGACAGTTCCGGGATTAGCGACAGAACATTGTGGCGAGGGGGCCCGTCAAAACGCCGCCAACGCCTTGGCCAACCGCTTGCCCCGCGCCCCCGCCGCCAGATCCATCACCGCCTGATCGCGCTGCCACATCGCTGCCCACTCCGCAGGACCATCGGCCAACGCCTGATTCACCTCGGCCTTGAGCCCATCGAACTGCGCAAACAATCCACCCAACAACACATGCCCCGCCTGATTACCCGGTGGCTGCCGGCTGACTTCGGCGCATCCGGCCAGCAGCGCCAGCAAACGCAACTGCAGGCTTTGCGGCCAATCGCTGTCCTGACCGACGCCATACAGCCACGCGGTCATCGCACTGAGCACATAGATGTCTTCCAGGGTACGGAACGGTTTGACGTACGCATCCCAACCATCCCCCGCCAGCAACTCACAGAGCGCGTTATCCAGAAACAACCGGCCATGGCTGATGTCCGGCATCAACGGAATCGCCGGCAGCTTTTCCACCCGCACACCCGGCTCGTCGGGATAGACCACCGCCAGGCTCAGGCGTGGATCGTCGTCCGCTTGCTCGCTGCGGGCGGCTACCAGCAGCCAGTCGGCGGCATCGCCCGCGGTGACGAAATCCTTGCGTCCACTTAGACGCAAACCGTTGAGCCGGGTTTGCATGTCGGCCGGTCGCAGGCTGCGTTGCTCGGTCGCGCACAAGGCGCCGAGGCTGGCTGGCGCGCTCGGCCAGAGCATGCGCAGCGCCGCCTGATAACCCACCAGAAACGCCAGCCCCGGGGTGGCCATCAGGCGCCCGCCGGCCACCGCCAGTTCAAACGGTGTGACGTTGCCCAACTGCTGCAACAACGCCGCGAAGCCCTCGCCCAGGTCGGGGTCGGCAGGCAGGCGATCGCGGCGATTCAACAGGGTTTGCCAGGGCATAAGAGGCTCCTCGAGGGCTGTCATATAAGCATCACCAAAGCTTAATGGCGATGACACCGGGGCTACATAGCCTGACTTTGCACAACACGGCTGGATAAAGAAAGTCGATCCGCTGTAACCCACAGACGGGTAAGCAGCCCGCACGGAGAATCGCCATGACTCAGATCGCCCGCATCAGCGACACCGGCAACGAACGCCGCCTGCAAGCCGAACGCCTGGTGGGACCGCAGGCGCTGCAGGAAGCCCAGGCTCTGCGCTTCAACGTGTTCAGTGGCGAATTCAACGCCAAACTCAAGGGCGCCGAGCTGGGTCTGGACATGGATGATTACGACGTTCACTGCTTCCACATCGGTGTGCGCGACCTGAACACCGGCCGCCTGGTGGCGACCACCCGCCTGCTCGATCACACCGCCGCCAGCAGCCTGGGCAAGTTCTACAGCGAAGAAGAATTCAGCCTGCACGGCCTGGTCAATCTGCAAGGCCCGATCCTGGAAATCGGCCGCACCTGCGTCGACCCGGCCTACCGCAACGGCGGCACCATCGCCGTGCTCTGGGGCGAACTGGCCGAAGTCCTGAACCAGGGCGGCTACAGCTATCTGATGGGTTGCGCGAGTATCCCGATGCACGACGGCGGCATCCAGGCCCACGCGATCATGCAGCGCCTGCGTGAACGCTACCTGTGCACCGAACACCTGCGCGCCGAGCCGAAAAAGCCACTGCCTGCGCTGGACATCCCTTCCAACGTCATCGCCGAAATGCCGCCGCTGCTCAAGGCCTACATGCGCCTGGGCGCGAAGATCTGCGGCGAGCCGTGCTGGGACGAAGATTTCCAGGTGGCCGACGTGTTCATCCTGCTCAAGCGCGACGAGCTGTGCCCGCGTTACGCCAAGCACTTCAAGGCGGCCGTGTGATGAGTCGGTTGCGCGTGTACGCGCGAATCGCCCGGGTGTTGCTGGTGGTCATGCTCGGCCTGTGCATGGCCAGTGTGTTCGGTGTGTTCGAACGTCTCGGACTGTCCCACTCGATGGCCCGCCGGCAGCGCTGGTCGCGGTTTTTCATGGCGCGCCTGAGCAATGCCCTGCCCTTCGACATCCGCGTGCAAGGCGAACTGCCGAAGACGCCGATGCTGTGGGTCAGCAATCACGTGTCCTGGACCGATATTCCGCTGCTGGGGATGCTCACGCCGCTGTCGTTCCTGTCCAAGGCCGAGGTTCGTACCTGGCCGGTGGCGGGCTGGTTGGCGGCCAAGGCCGGCAGCCTGTTCATCCGTCGCGGTTCGGGTGACAGCCAGTTGATCCGCAAACAGATGACCCGCCATCTGCAACAGGAACATCCCCTGCTGATGTTCCCCGAAGGCACCACCACCGACGGCCGTTCCCTGCGTACCTTCCACGGTCGCCTGCTGTCGGCGGCGATCGATTCCGAGGTGAAGCTGCAGCCGGTGGCGATCCGTTATCTGCGCAACGGCGAGCCCTGCACCCTGGCGCCGTTCATTGGCGACGACGACCTGCTGTCGCACCTGATGCGCCTGTTCGCCAATGATCGCGGTGAAGTAGAAATTCATCTGCTCAAGCCGATCGCCTGCGAAGGCCGGGAGCGCGCTGCGCTGGCGTTCGAAGCGCAGCAGGCGGTGCAGAAGACGTTGTTTGGAACGATCCCGGAAAAACAGCCAGCTCCAATGCGCCCTGCTATCGCGGCATAAACATAAATCCCCTGTGGGAGCGGGCTTGCTCGCGAATGCGGTATGTCAGACAACATTGATGTCGACTGACACGACGCATAACCCATGTAGGAGAGAGGCTTGCCCGCGAAGAGGCCCTTGAAAGCCCCAAAAGCTTCGCGGGCAAGCCTCGCTCCTACAGAGATTGGGTGTCAGCGGTTCCGAGCAAACTCCTGCAACCGCGGATAGAACAACCGGAAATCCTCGCTCAACGGCTCATACAACCCGCGCAACTCCTGCATCGCGAACGCCAGCTCCTCAGGCCGCGTCAGGCGTCGGGAAATCCCTCGCAGCACCTGCTCCAGCACTTCGAACTCCTGATACGAACCCAGCCAGTCATTGGCCACCATGTGCGGCGCAATCCGTGCCAGGCGCTCGGGCAATTGCTGTTGGCTGGACAGCACCCGGTACACGTCCGAGGTGAATTGCTCCAGCGGCCGGTCGGCGTACAGCCGCCAGTCCCGGGCCAGGCAATGGTCGAAAAACACATCGAGGACGATCCCGGCATAACGCCGGCGCGTCAGGGAAAAGCGCGACAGCGAGGCGTCCACCAACGGGTGGCGGTCGGTGAACACGTCGATGCTGCGATGCAGCTGGATGGCCGTTTCGATCTCCGGTTCGAACTGCCCCTGCAGCCGCCCTTTGACGAAATCGCCATACAGACTGCCGAGCAATTGACCGGGGCGCTGGCCTCCGAGGTGAAGATGTGCGAGATAGTTCATGGGCGCAGCTTAGCACTGCGGCCTTGCACTATGACAAGTCGTGTATCGTTATAACCCGATATAGCGAATTACGCAGTCTTCAGATCAAAACCATATTGGCGTATCGCGATGGAGCGATTTATATTTCGCTCCATCGCGATATAACGTTTTACCCATATCGAGCCCCCGACCATGAACCTTGACCTCGACGAAATAATAAAAGCCCTGGCGCATCCAGTACGCAGGGACATCCTGCACTGGCTCAAAGACCCGGACGTCGAATTCCCCGATCAGAGCCACAGCAACGAGCACGGCGTCTGCGCCGGGCAGATCGATCAACGTTGCGAGCTGTCGCAGTCCACCGTGTCCGCACACCTGGCAACCCTGCAACGCGCCGGCCTGATCAGCAGCCGCAAAGTCGGCCAATGGCACTTTTTCAAACGCAACGAGGAAACCATCCAGGAGTTCCTCCGAATCTTCAGCAAAGAGCTCTGACCCTTAACGTCAGCCAGCCAAAAGGAATGCCCCCATGCCCCTCTCGCTACTCATACTGGCCTTGAGCGCCTTCGCCATCGGCACCACCGAGTTCGTCATCATGGGCCTGCTGCCCAATGTGGCGGCCGATCTTGGCGTGTCGATCCCCGGTGCCGGCTGGCTGGTGACCGGTTACGCCCTGGGCGTGGCCATCGGTGCGCCGTTCATGGCGCTGGCCACCGCCCGGCTGCCGCGCAAGGCCGCCCTGGTGGCGTTGATGGGCATCTTCATTGTCGGCAACCTGCTCTGCGCGGTGGCCAGTGACTACAACGTCCTGATGTTCGCCCGAGTGGTGACGGCCCTGTGCCACGGCGCGTTCTTCGGTATCGGTTCGGTGGTGGCTGCAAGCCTGGTGCCGGCCAACAAGCGTGCTTCGGCCGTGGCCCTGATGTTCACCGGCCTGACCCTGGCCAACGTGCTGGGCGTGCCGCTGGGCACCGCGCTCGGTCAGCAGGCCGGCTGGCGTTCGACCTTCTGGGCAGTGACGGTAATCGGCGTGATCGCGCTGATCGGCCTGATTCGTTTCCTCCCGGCCAAGCGCGATGAAGAGAAGATCGACATGCGCGCCGAATTGCGCGCCCTCAAAGGCGCCGGGATCTGGTTGTCCCTGAGCATGACCGTCATGTTCGCCGCGTCGGTGTTCACCCTGTTCACCTACGTCGCGCCGCTGTTGGGCGAAGTCACTGGCGTCTCGCCCCGTGGCGTGACCTGGACCCTGATGCTCATCGGCCTGGGTCTGACCGTCGGCAACATCATCGGCGGCAAGCTGGCCGACAAGGGCCTGGCGGCGACGCTGATCGGCGTCTTCATTGCCATGGCCGTGGTCTCCACCGTGCTGACCTGGACCAGCGTCGCGCTGATCCCGACCGAAATCACACTATTCCTCTGGGCCACCGCCTGTTTCGCCGCCGTGCCTGCCCTGCAGGTCAACGTGGTGACCTACGGCAAGGCCGCGCCGAACCTGGTCTCGACCCTGAACATCGGCGCCTTCAACGTCGGCAACGCCCTGGGCGCCTGGGTCGGCGGCACCGTCATCGCCCACGGCTTCGGCCTGACCAGCGTGCCCCTGGCGGCTGCGGTCCTGGCGGTACTCGCCCTGGTCCTGACCCTGATCACTTTCCGTCAGAGCGGTAATCCCGAACTGGCTCCTGCTACCAACTGATACCTCACGAGGGATGTATTCAATGACGACTATTTTCGATCCGATCAAACTGGGCGACCTCGAGTTGGCCAACCGCATCATCATGGCTCCGCTGACCCGCTGCCGCGCCGACGAAGGTCGTGTGCCCAACGCGCTGATGGCCGAGTACTACGTGCAGCGCGCATCCGCCGGGCTGATCCTCAGCGAAGCCACCTCGGTGACCCCGATGGGCGTCGGCTACCCGGACACCCCGGGCATCTGGTCCAACGACCAGGTACGCGGCTGGACCAACGTCACCAAGGCGATCCACGGCGCGGGCGGCAAGATCTTCCTGCAACTGTGGCACGTGGGCCGTGTATCCCACGAGTCGTACCTGAACGGCGAAAAGCCGGTCGCGCCGAGCGCCATTCAGCCAAAAGGCCACGTCAGCCTGGTTCGTCCGATGGCCGACTACCCGACGCCGCGTGCCCTGGAAACCGCTGAAATCGCCGACATCGTCGATGCCTACCGCGTCGGTGCCGAGAACGCCAAGGCCGCCGGTTTCGACGGCGTGGAAATCCACGGTGCCAACGGCTACCTGCTCGACCAGTTCCTGCAGAGCAGCACCAACCAGCGCACCGACCAGTACGGCGGCTCCCTGGAAAACCGTGCACGCCTGCTGCTGGAAGTGACCGACGCTGCAATCGAAGTCTGGGGTGCCGGCCGTGTCGGCGTACACCTGGCTCCACGTGCCGACTCTCACGACATGGGTGACGACAACCTGGTCGAGACCTTCACCTACGTGGCCCGGGAACTTGGCAAGCGCGGCATCGCCTTCATCTGCTCCCGTGAGAAAGAAGGCGACGACAGCATCGGTACGCAAATCAAGGAAGCTTTCGGCGGCCCGTACATCGTCAACGAGCGCTTCACCAAGGACAGCGCCAACGCTTCGCTGGCGGCTGGCAAGGCTGACGCCGTGGCCTTCGGCATCCCGTTCATTGCCAACCCGGACCTGCCGGCGCGCCTGAAAGCCGACGCCCCGCTCAACGAGCCGCGTCCGGAGCTGTTCTACGGCAAGGGCCCGGTCGGCTACATCGACTACCCGGCGCTGTAAGCCTCGCCCCGCAAAAGCAAAAGCCCCGACTCGAGAGAGCCGGGGCTTTTTTATTGTCCTTGGATTCAACTGTAGGAGTTGCCGAAGGCTGCGATCTTTTGATCTTGCTCTTGAAAAACAAAATCAAAAGATCGCAGTCTTCGACAGCTCCTACAAAGAGATCGGCGTTTTCCGCAGGGTCGACACAAAATCCCTACAAAATACCGAGCCTGCAACCTACAAACTCGCCAAGCGTACGTATATAAAAGCACCCCACTGCCGCAAAGCCCGTGAAGATCTGTTCATTTACGTCTTCAACGATTGACACCCCCAAAGCCGATTACGCATGTTGTTTCACTTTCGCAGGCTGGGGCTCAGACTCAGCATGTCGATCGCGGTGTCGACCCAGCGCTCGGCCTCGGTGTGCAACTCGAAGCTCTCGGGGGTCAGCAGCCACTGGTACAGCAGGCCGTCGATGTAGGCGTGAATGGCGATAGCCGCACGGGCGGTGTCGAGATTTTCCGGCAACTGCCCGCGATTCACGGCATTGCGCAGGGTCAGGCCGATGCGCATGTTGCAATCGAGGCTGGCGGTCTGGCGCTGCTGGCGCAGGTCGCACATTTCATCGGTGAACTCGCACTTGTGAAACAGGATTTCGTTGATGCGCCGGGTCTTGGGGTCCAGCGCAACTTCATGAAACAAATGAATGAGCAGGCGGCGCATGCAGCCCAGGGGGTCGAGTTCGTCTTCGCTCTCGGCGGCCTTGGCCAGTTCATCCAGAGGCTCATGCAGGGTATCGAGCATGGCCTGGACCAGGTCGGCCTTGTTGCTGAAATGCCAGTAAATGGCGCCGCGAGTGACGCCGGCCAGGGTCGCGATATCCGCCAGCGTGGTACGGGCCACACCCCGCTCGTAAAAGGCTTTTTCAGCCGCTTCGAGTATCTGGTTGCGGGTTTCTTGAGCTTCCTCTTTGGTGCGACGGACCATGGCAGTACAACCTCAATCAGGGTGCTTCAGCGATGTCTGAATATCAGCTGAATAAAAGTGGGGCGAGCGTTCTGGGGTCCCGTCCCCGGGCCTACAATTCGAGCCTTGCGGCGGCCTCTGTAAGGGCGAGGATACACAGTCAAGGTATTTACAAACAGTCACGAATGTAAGTATATTCCTTAGCAAGCTACTTATCCACCTGGCACCCCATTTTTAACCTTCCATCTTTTCTTGTGCGTTCCCCAACGCGCCTGACCCGAGGATTTTCATGCAATTCAAGCCAGCTCTTACCGCTCTGGTCGCCGCCGTCGCCTTGGCATCGCTGCTCAGCGGATGCAAAAAGGAAGAAGCAGCGCCGGCCGCACCACCGCCTCAGGTCGGCGTCGTCACGCTGCAACCGCAATCCTTCACCCTGACCTCCGATCTGCCGGGCCGCACCAGCGCGTACCGCATCGCTGAAGTGCGTCCGCAGGTCAACGGCATCATTCTCAAGCGCCTGTTCAAGGAAGGCGGCGATGTGAAGGAAGGCCAGCAGCTCTACCAGATCGACCCGGCCGTCTATGAAGCTACGCTCAAGAGTGCCGAAGCCAACCTGCGCTCGACCAAATCGATCTCCGACCGCTACAAGCAACTGGTCGACGAACAGGCCGTGAGCCGCCAGGAATACGACACCGCCCTGTCCAACCGCCTGCAATCGGAAGCCGCGCTGCAATCGGCGCAGATCAACGTGCGCTACACCAAGGTCTACGCGCCATTGACCGGTCGCATCGGCCGCTCTTCGGTGACCGAAGGCGCACTGGTCAGCAACGGTCAGACCGAAGCGATGGCCGTGATCCAGCAACTGGACCCGATCTACGTCGACGTGACGCAATCTTCGGTCGAACTGCTGCAACTGCGTCGAGAACTGGAAAGCGGTCGCCTGCAAAAGGCCGGCGACAATGCCGCCAAGGTCAAGCTGACTCTGGAAGACGGCAGCCAGTACAAGCAGGAAGGCAAGCTGGAGTTCTCCGAAGTCTCGGTCGACCAGACCACCGGCTCCGTGACCCTGCGTGCGGTGTTCCCGAACCCTGATCACACCCTGTTGCCGGGCATGTTCGTCCACGCCCAGTTGCAGGCCGGTGTGAACAGCGCGGCGATCCTGGCCCCGCAGCAAGGCGTGACCCGCGACCTCAAGGGCACCCCGACCGCACTGGTCGTCGGCCCGGACAACAAGGTCGAACTGCGCCAGCTCAAAGCCAGCCGCACCGTGGGTAACCAGTGGCTGATCGAAGACGGCCTGAAAGCTGGCGATCGTCTGATCACCGAGGGCCTGCAGTTCGTCAAGCCGGGCATCGAGGTCAAGCCGACCGATGCCACCAACGTCAACGCCAAAAACCCGGCCCCCGCCAAGGCAGCTGAGCAGGCTTCCAGCGGCAAAGGGGAGTAAACCATGTCGAAATTTTTTATCGACCGTCCGATTTTCGCTTGGGTAATCGCCCTGGTGATCATGCTGGTCGGGGCACTTTCGATCCTGCGGTTGCCGATCAACCAATACCCGAGCATTGCGCCGCCGGCCATTGCGATTCAGGTGACCTACCCGGGTGCGTCCGCGCAAACCGTGCAGGACACCGTGGTCCAGGTGATCGAGCAGCAGCTCAACGGTATCGACAACCTGCGTTATGTGTCGTCTGAAAGTAACTCCGACGGCACCATGACCATCACCGCGACCTTCGAGCAAGGCACCAACTCCGACACCGCGCAGGTCCAGGTGCAGAACAAGCTGAACCTGGCCACCCCGCTGCTGCCGCAAGAAGTGCAGCAACAGGGTATCCGTGTGACCAAGGCGGTGAAGAACTTCCTCCTGGTGATCGGCGTGGTCTCGCGCGACGGCAGCATGACCAAGGACGACCTGTCCAACTACATCGTGTCCAACATGCAGGACCCGATCTCGCGTACCGCGGGCGTGGGTGACTTCCAGGTGTTCGGTTCGCAGTACGCCATGCGTATCTGGCTCGATCCGGCCAAGTTGAACAACTACAACCTGACCCCGATCGACGTCAAAACCGCCATCGCCGCGCAAAACGTGCAGATTTCGTCCGGCCAGCTCGGCGGCCTGCCTGCCCTGCCCGGCACCCAGCTGAATGCGACGATCATCGGCAAGACCCGCCTGCAAACCGCCGAGCAGTTCAACAAGATCCTGCTCAAGGTCAACAAGGACGGTTCCCAGGTTCGCCTCAAGGATGTCGCCGAAGTCGGCCTGGGTGGCGAGAACTACAGCATCAATGCCCAGTTCAACGGTGCGCCGGCCTCGGGCCTCGCGGTGAAACTGGCCACGGGTGCCAACGCCCTCGACACCGCAAAAGCGCTGCGCAAAACCATCGACAACCTCAAGCCGTTCTTCCCGCAAGGGATGGAAGTGGTGTTCCCGTACGACACCACCCCGGTGGTGACCGAGTCGATCAAGGGTGTGGTTGAAACCCTGGTCGAAGCGATCGTGCTGGTGTTCCTGGTGATGTTCCTGTTCCTGCAAAACTTCCGCGCTACCGTCATCACCACGATGACTGTGCCGGTGGTATTGCTGGGTACGTTCGGCATCCTCGCGGCCGCCGGTTTCAGCATCAACACCCTGACCATGTTCGGCATGGTGCTGGCCATCGGCTTGCTGGTGGACGACGCCATCGTCGTGGTGGAAAACGTCGAACGGGTGATGAGCGAAGAAGGCCTGTCACCCAAGGAAGCCACCAAGAAATCCATGGGCCAGATCCAGGGTGCCCTGGTGGGTATCGCCCTGGTGCTCTCGGCGGTACTGCTGCCAATGGCGTTCTTCAGCGGTTCCACCGGTGTGATCTACAAGCAGTTCTCGATCACCATCGTTTCGGCCATGGCCCTGTCGGTACTGGTCGCGCTGATCTTCACCCCGGCGCTGTGCGCCACCATGCTCAAGGCGATTCCGAAAGGCGAGCACGGCACGCCGAAACGCGGATTCTTCGGCTGGTTCAACCGCAACTTCGACCGTGGCGTACGCGGCTACGAGCGCAGCGTCGGCAACATCCTGACGCACAAGGCGCCGTACCTGCTGGCGTACATCATCATCGTGGTCGGCATGATCTGGCTGTTCACCCGCATTCCGACCGCGTTCCTGCCGGAGGAGGACCAGGGCGTACTGTTCGCCCAGGTGCAGACCCCGGCCGGCTCGACGTCCCAGCGTACCCAGGTGGTCGTGGACCAGATGCGTGAATTCCTGCTGCGTCCGGGCAAGGACGGCGGTGAAGGCGATGCGGTGAACTCGGTGTTTACCGTGACCGGCTTCAACTTCGCCGGCCGTGGCCAGAGCTCGGGTATGGCGTTCATCATGCTGCGTCCATGGGACGAGCGTAACGCTGACAACAGCGTGTTCAAGGTTGCAGCCCGAGCCCAGCAGCACTTCTTCACCTTCCGCGATGCGATGGTGTTCGCCTTCGCCCCGCCGGCGGTACTTGAGCTGGGTAACGCCACCGGTTTCGACGTGTTCCTGCAGGACCGCGCCGGTATCGGCCACGACAAGCTGATGGAAGCTCGCAATCAGTTCCTCGGCATGGCCGCGCAGAGCAAGGTGCTGGCGCAGGTGCGTCCGAACGGCCTGAACGACGAACCGCAGTACCAGCTGGAAATCGATGACGAGAAGGCCAGTGCCTTAGGGATTACCATCGCCGACATCAACAACACCCTGTCGATTGCCCTGGGCAGTAGCTACGTCAACGACTTCATCGACCGTGGTCGGGTGAAGAAGGTGTACGTGCAGGGCAAGCCGGGCGCGCGCATGAGTCCCGAGGACCTGCAGAAGTGGTACGTGCGCAACAGCGTCGGCACCATGGTTCCGTTCTCGGCGTTCGCCAAGGGCGAGTGGATCTACGGCTCGCCCAAGCTTGCCCGTTACAACGGTGTGGAAGCGATGGAAATCCTCGGTGCCCCGGCCCCGGGCTACTCCACCGGTGAAGCCATGGCCGAAGTCGAAGCCATTGCCAAGAAACTGCCGGCGGGTGTGGGTATTTCCTGGACCGGTCTGTCCTACGAGGAACGCTTGTCCGGTTCCCAGGCACCAGCGCTGTATGCCCTGTCGCTGCTGATGGTGTTCCTGTGTCTGGCGGCGCTGTATGAGAGCTGGTCGATTCCGATCGCGGTGATGCTGGTCGTGCCGCTGGGTATCATCGGTGCACTGATGGCTACAAGCCTGCGGGGTCTGTCCAACGACGTGTACTTCCAGGTGGGTCTGTTGACGACCATCGGTCTGGCAGCGAAAAACGCCATTCTGATTGTCGAATTTGCAAAGGAGCTGCATGAGCACGGGCGCAGCCTGCGCGATGCGGCGATCGAAGCCTGCCGCATGCGTCTGCGACCGATCATCATGACCTCGCTCGCGTTCGTCCTCGGTGTGGTACCACTGGCCATATCCACGGGCGCAGGTTCCGGTAGCCAGCATGCCATCGGTACCGGTGTGATTGGCGGTATGATCACCGCCACCGTACTGGCGATCTTCTGGGTCCCGCTGTTCTTCGTCACCGTGTCGTCCATGGGCCAGCGCAAAATCGCCGACCAGGACGATGCCATTGAACCTTCTAAAGAGGCTGGCTAATGAGCAAGTCGCTACTTTCCATCGCTGTCGCGGCCTTCGTGCTGAGCGGTTGCTCGCTGATCCCCGATTATCAGCAGCCGCAGGCGCCGGTGGCCGATCAATACCCGCAGGGCCCGGCGTACTCGCCGGCCCAGGCGCCTGCACAGGCTGCCGCGGAGCAAGGCTGGAAGCAGTTTTTCCATGATCCGGCGCTGCAACAGCTGATCCAGGTCGCCTTGGAAAACAACCGCGACCTGCGTGTCGCGGCGCTGAACATTGACGCCTTCGCCGCGCAGTACCGCATCCAGCGCGCCGACCTGTACCCGGCCATTTCGGCCAATGGCACCGGCAGCCGCCAGCGGGTTCCGGCCAATGCTTCGCAGACCGGTGAAGCAGGCATCACCAGCTCCTACTCGGCTACCGTGGGCATCAGCGCCTACGAGCTGGACCTGTTCGGTCGGGTTCGCAGTCTGAGCGAAGAAGCCCTGCAGAAGTACTTCGCCACCGAAGAAGGCCGTCGCAGCACCCAGATCAGCCTGGTGGCCAGCGTGGCCAACGCCTACCTGACCTGGCAGGCCGACAAGGAACTGCTGAAGCTGACCGAAGACACCCTCGCCGCGTTCGAGGAGAGCTACAAGCTCACCGCCCGCAGCAACGAAGTGGGCGTCGCCTCGGCCCTGGATCTGGCGCAGTCGCGTACCTCGGTGGAAAACGCCCGGGCGCAGCTGGCCCGTTACACCCGTCAGGTCGCCCAGGATGAAAACAGCCTGGTGCTGCTGCTCGGCACTGGTATTCCGGCCAATCTGCAAGCGGCCAAACCGCTCAACGATGACTTGCTGAGCGAAGTACCGGCGGGCCTGCCGTCGGATCTGCTGCAGCGTCGTCCGGACATCCTGCAGGCCGAGTACAACCTCAAGGCCGCCAACGCCAACATCGGCGCGGCGCGGGCTGCGTTCTTCCCGAGCATCAGCCTGACCGCCAACGCCGGCACCCTGAGCCCGGACCTGTCCGGTCTGTTCAAGGGTGGTTCGGGCACCTGGCTGTTCCAGCCGCAGATCAACCTGCCTATCTTCAACGCCGGCAGCCTGCGCGCCAGCCTGGATTACTCGAAGATCCAGAAGGACATCGGCGTGGCGAACTACGAGAAGTCCATCCAGACGGCCTTCCAGGAAGTCGCCGACGGCCTGGCCGCCCGCGAAACCTACACCCATCAGTTGCAGGCGCAGCGTGATTTCGTCAGCGCCAACCAGGACTACTACCGCCTGGCCGAGCGTCGCTACCGCATCGGTGTCGACAGCAACCTGACCTTCCTCGATGCCCAGCGTCAGCTGTTCAGCGCCCAACAGGCCCTGATCACCGACCGCCTGGCGCAGCTGGTCAGCGCAGTGAACCTGTACAAGGCACTGGGCGGTGGATGGAATGCGCAGACGGCGAAGAACGAGCCGTTGAAGGAAGAAGCGCCGAAGATGCGGTTGTTCTGATAGCGCTTTGAATAAAGAGCCCGCCGATTTGGCGGGCTTTTTTTTGAGGTGAAAAAGTCAAAAGATCGCAGCCTTCGGCAGCTCCTGCATTGAAACGCGATCCCTGTAGGAGCTGCCGAAGGCTGCGATCTTTTGATTTTGCTGTTCGATAATCGCCCAAAACCTGCTTTAAAATATTGAACCACCTAGTACATTCACATCACCATCGACCTACAAAACCAATAACAACAGGTTCGACACCATGCCCCCGCGCCCTGCCCTGTCCGGCTGATCCCCCCAGGCTTCACCGAAAAATGTCGATTTGTCCGTCTGCATCCCCCCGGTTGCGGCACACCTCGTTTCATCCCGAAGAATTAGAGAGCCCCGAGCCCATGACGCCTTCCACCGCACCGTATTTCGTTCCCGGCCTGATTGCCGTCGCCCTGGCCAGCGCCACCCTGCCCGCCCACGCCGAGGAATCGGGCTTTGTCGAAGGCGCGAAGGTCAGCCTGAACCTGCGCAACTTCTACATCAACCGCAACTTCACCAACCCGACCAAGGCTCAGGGCAAGGCTGAAGAGTGGACCCAAAGCTTCATCCTCGACGCCAAGTCCGGCTTCACCCAGGGCACCGTCGGCTTCGGCATGGACGTGCTGGGGCTGTATTCGGTGAAGCTCGACGGCGGCAAAGGCACCGGTGGCACGCAACTGCTGCCGCTGGATGGCGACGGGCGCCCGGCGGACAACTACGGTCGCACCAACGTGGCGTTCAAGGCCCGCTTGTCGCAGACCGAAGTGAAGGTCGGCGAGTGGATGCCAGTGCTGCCGATCCTGCGCTCCGACGACGGCCGCTCCCTGCCGCAGACCTTCCGCGGCGGGCAGATCACCTCGAAGGAAATCGCCGGACTGACGCTCTATGGTGGCCAGTTCCGCCAGAACAGCCCGCGCGACGACAGCAGCATGGACGACATGTCGATGACCGGAAAAGCGGCGTTTACCTCCGACCGTTTCAACTTCCAGGGCGGCGAATTCCTGTTCAATGAAAAGCGCACCCAGATTGGTGTCTGGAACGCCGAGTTGAAGGACATCTACAGCCAGCAATTCATCAACCTGACCCACAGCCAGCCGATCGGCGACTGGACCCTGGGCGCCAATCTCGGGTTCTTCTACGGCAAGGACGACGGCAGCGCCCGCGCCGGCGACCTGGACAACAAGACGATGTACGGCCTGTTCTCGGCCAAGTACGGCGGCAACACCTTCTACGTCGGCCTGCAAAAACTCACCGGCGACAGCCCGTGGATGCGGGTCAACGGCACCAGCGGCGGCACCCTGGCCAACGACAGCTACAACTCCAGCTACGACAACGCCCGGGAGAAATCCTGGCAGGTGCGCCACGACTACAACTTCGTCGCCCTGGGCGTACCCGGCCTGACTCTGATGAACCGCTATATCAGCGGCAGCAACGTGCACACCGGGAGCATCACCGACGGCAAGGAATGGGGACGGGAAAGCGAACTGGGCTACACCGTGCAGAGCGGTGCGCTGAAGGATCTGAACGTGAAATGGCGCAACTCGACCATGCGCCGGGATTACAGCAACAACGAGTTCGATGAGAACCGGCTGATCATCAGCTACCCGATCAGCCTGCTTTAACCCTCAAATACGCCTTCGCGGGCAAGCCTCGCTCCTACAGGTCACAACCAAACCCTGTGGGAGCGAGGCTTGCCCGCGAAGACGTCAGATCAGGCACCACAAAATCACCGGATTCACTCCCGCGATTCGGTCCCCAACTCATCCCACACCGACTCCGCCAGGTGAAACGTGGCATTCGCCGCCGGGATCCCGCAATAAATCGCGCTCTGCATGATCACTTCCTTGATCTCCCCACGGCTCACCCCGTTGTTGGCGGCGGCACGCAGGTGCAGTTTGAGTTCGCCTTCGCGGTTCATGCCGATCAGCATGGCGATGGTGATCAGGCTGCGGGTGTGGCGCGGCAGGCCCGGGCGGGTCCAGATGTCGCCCCAGGCGTGACGGGTGATCATCTCCTGGAACTCCGAGTTGAACTCGGTCAGGGTGCTCAGGCTGCGGTCGACGTGGGCATCGCCCAGCACACCGCGACGGACCTTCATCCCCTCGTCGTAACGCTGTTTCTCGTCCACGAAAAATCCCTCAACGAGCGGTCAGGAAGGCCAGGACGCGCTCGCTGAACGCGGCGTCGGCCTGAACGTTGGACAGGTGCGCGGCGTAGAACTCGGCGTACTCGGAACCGGCCACGTGTTCCTGAATGAAGTGTCCGCCAGACGGTGGCGTCACCGCGTCTTCAGTACCGGCAATCACCAGCAGCGGCGCCTTGATCGCCGACAGCTGATCGCGGAAGTCGGCATCGCGCACGGCCGCGCAGTTGGCCGCATAACCCTGTGGCGAGGTGGCCGCCAGCATGTCGGTAATGCGCTTGGCTGCCGCAGGATTGGCCGCCGAGAAATCCGGTGTGAACCAGCGGGCGATCGACGCATCGCGCAGCGCTACCATGGCCGCCGCACCGTCACGCAGGACGGTTTCGATACGCGGGTTCCATACTGACGGATCGGCGATTTTCGCTGCGGTGTTGCAGACGATCAGCTTGTTCAGACGCGAGCCTGCATTGATGCCCAGCCACTGGCCGATCAGGCCGCCCATGGACAGCCCGCAGAAATGCGCGCGCTCGATGTGCAGCGCGTCCAGCAGCGCCAGCACGTCGTGGCCCAACTGCTCGATGGTGTAAGGCCCCGGGGTCACCAGGGACTTGCCGTGGCCGCGGGTGTCGAAACGCAGCACGCGAAAATGCTCGCTGAACGCCGCGATCTGCGGGTCCCACATGTGCAGGTCGGTGCCCAGGGAGTTGGACAGCACCAGTACCGGCGCATCCACCGGACCATCGAGTTGGTAATGCAGTTCGCCATCGGCGAGTTGTACGAAAGCCACAGCAATCTCCTTCAGGCAGTCAATGCAGAATGTTCAGCCACCGCTCGCTCCACCCAGGTACGGGCCTGGCCGAGGTAATGGGCGGGGTCCAGCAGATGATCGAGTTCGGCCGCCGACAGTTCGGCGGTCACTTGCGGCTCGTCGCCGAGCACCGCGCGCAGATGGCGCTGTTCGGCCACGGCGCGTTTGCAGCATTGCTCCAGCAGATGATGCGCGGTGTCGCGCCCTACCCGCTGCGCCAGGACGATGCTCACCGCTTCGGCGAGCACCAGGCCCTGGGTCAGGTCGAGGTTGCGCGCCATGCGCTCGGCATCCACTTCCAGGCCAGCGGCCACCAGCAGCGCCTGCTTGAGACTGCCGGACACCAGGCAACAGATTTCCGGCAGGGTTTCCCACTCGGCGTGCCACAGGCCCAGGCTGCGCTCGTGCTCCTGGGGCATGGCGCTGAACAGGGTCGACAGCAGGCCGGGAACGCGGGTCGCCGCGCCGATCAGCACCGCCGCGCCCACCGGGTTGCGTTTGTGCGGCATGGTCGAGGAACCGCCCTTGCCCGGCGCCGAAGGCTCGAACACCTCGCCGGCTTCGGTCTGCATCAACAGGCTGATGTCGCGACCGAGTTTGCCGAGACTGCCGGCGATCAAGCCAAGCACCGAGCCGAACTCCACCAGGCGATCACGCTGGGTGTGCCACGGCTGATCGGGCAAGGTCAGTTGCAGCTCTTCGGCCAGCGCCTCGGCAATCGGCATCGCCTTGTCGCCGAGGGCCGCGAGGGTGCCGGAAGCGCCGCCGAATTGCAGCACCAGCAGGCGCGGCTTGAGTTCTTGCAGGCGTTGACGGCTGCGGGTCACCGCCCCCAGCCAGCCGGCAATCTTCATGCCGAGGGTCACCGGCGTCGCATGTTGCAGCCAGGTACGCCCGGCCAGCGGTGTCGCCGCATGACGCCGGGCCTGTGCCGCGAGGGTTTGTCCCAGTTGCGCCAGATCGCTGTCGATCAGCTCCAGCGCCTGGCGCAGTTGCAGCACCAGGCCGCTGTCCATCACGTCCTGGCTGGTGGCGCCCAGATGCACATAACGTTCGGCTTCGGCATCCTTGGCCGCAATCTGCTTGCCCAGTGCCTTGACCAGCGGAATCGCCGAGTTGCCGGCAATGGCAATCGCTTCGCCAAGGGCGGCAAAGTCGAAATGCCCGGCCTGGCAGGCAGTTTCGATGGGGGCCACGGCGCTTTGCGGAATCAGCCCGACCCGTGCTTCGGCCCGAGCCAGCGCCGCTTCGAAATCGAGCATGGCCTGGACCCGGCCCTGATCGCTGAACACGTCACGCATATCGCGGGCAGTGAAATAGGCATCGAACAATTGATTGCCCGGTCGCTGGTTCATAAACAGTCCCTGGAGGCGCGGGCCCTGGGGCCCGCGTGAAGGTCAAAGATCGTGGTGCAGGTATTTGGCCTGTTTCGGCAGGCGCAGGCTGAACAGGAAGGCGATCGCCATCATCACCGTCACGTACCAGTAGAAGGAGGTTTCCATGCCGCCGGCCTTGAGGCTCAGGGCCACGTATTCCGCCGAGCCGCCGAAGATCGCGTTCGCCACCGCATACGCCAGGCCCACGCCCAGTGCGCGCACTTCCGGCGGGAACATTTCGGCTTTTACCAGGCCGCTGATCGAGGTGTAGAAACTGACGATCGCCAGGGCCAGAGTGATCAGCACGAAGGCCACAAACGGACTGCTGACACCTTTGAGGCTCATCAGAATCGGCACGGTGCACAGGGTCCCCAGGCCGCCGAACCAGAGCATCGAGTTACGCCGCCCGATCTTGTCGGCGAGCATGCCGAAAAACGGTTGCATGCACATGTAAAGAAAGAGCGCGCCGGTCATGATGTAACTGGCGGTCTTGGCCGGCATGCCGGCGGTGTTCACCAGGTACTTCTGCATGTACGTGGTGAAGGTGTAGAAAATCAGCGAGCCACCGGCGGTGTAACCCAGCACGGTGATGAACGCGGCCTTGTGGTCGCGAAACAGTGCGCCGATGCTGCCGGCGTCCTTGTTGGCACGCATTTCCTTGCTGGTGGTTTCTTTCAGCGAACGACGCAGGTACAGCGAAATCAGCGCCGCACAGGCACCGACCACGAACGGAATCCGCCAGCCGTAGGCACGCAGGTCATCCTCGGTGAGGAACTGCTGCAGGATCACCACCAGCAACACCGCCAGCAGTTGGCCACCGATCAGTGTCACGTACTGGAACGAGGCGAAGAAACCGCGCTGGCCCTTGAGGGCGACTTCACTCATGTAGGTCGCGGTGGTGCCGTATTCGCCACCCACCGACAGGCCCTGGAGCAGACGGGCGAACAGCAGCAGGACCGGCGCCCAGACCCCGATGCTGTTGTAGGTCGGCAGGCACGCGATGAGCAGTGAGCCGAAACACATCATCAGAATCGAGATCAACATCGAATTCTTGCGCCCGTGCTTGTCCGCGACACGGCCGAAGATCCAGCCGCCAATCGGTCGCATCAGGAAGCCGGCGGCAAACACACCCGCGGTATTGACCAGCTGGACCGTGGGGTTGTCGGACGGGAAGAAAGCCGGCGCGAAATAGATCGCGCAGAAGGCGTAGACGTAAAAGTCGAACCATTCGACCAGGTTGCCGGACGAGGCGCCGACAATCGCGAAGATCCGTTTGCTGCGCTCTTCGCCGGTATATAGGGCTGTAGTAGCAGTTGGCGTTGTCATTGTTTTTCACTCAATGGGGACAGTGAGAGTCTAGACATACTTTGCAACAGTCCCGTTCCACAATTGGCTCAGCGGTGCATGCAACCCCTGTGGGAGCGAGCCCGCTCCGACAGGGATTTGGGTGTACTCCAATATAGAGAACACCCTCCAGGCATCACACGCGCTCAATCGCCAGGGCCAGGCCCTGACCGACGCCAACACACATGGTCGCCAGACCTTTCTTGCCACCGGTCTTCTCGAGCTGATGCAGCGCCGTCAGCACCAGGCGCGCACCGCTCATGCCCAGCGGATGGCCCAGGGCGATGGCGCCACCGTTCGGATTGACCTGCGGCGCGTCGTCGGCGATGCCGAGTTCACGCAGCACGGCCAGGCCCTGGCTGGCGAAGGCTTCGTTGAGTTCGATCACGTCGAAATCGCTGACGGCCACCCCCAGGCGTTCGGTCAGCTTGCGCACGGCTGGCACAGGACCGATACCCATCACACGCGGCGCCACACCGGCGCTGGCCATGCCCAGCACTTTCGCGCGAGCGGTCAGACCGTGTTTCTTCACAGCTTCTGCCGAAGCGAGGATCAACGCCGCCGCCCCGTCGTTCACACCGGAAGCGTTGCCGGCGGTGACGGTCTTGTCGGGGCCGTTGACCGGCTTGAGCTTGGTCAGGGCTTCCAGGGTGGTGTCGGCGCGAGGGTGTTCGTCCTGGCTGACCACGGTTTCACCCTTTTTATGGGCAATGCGCACTTCGACGATTTCTTCGGCGAAGAAACCTGCGGCCTGGGCCACGGCGGTGCGTTGCTGGCTGCGCAGGGCGAAGGCGTCCTGGTCGGCGCGGGAGACCTTGTAGTCGTCAGCCACGTTGTCGGCGGTCTGCGGCATCGCATCCACGCCGTACTGGGCTTTCATCAGCGGGTTGATGAAGCGCCAGCCGATGGTGGTGTCTTCCAGCTTCATGTTGCGCGAGAACGAGGCATCGGCCTTGCCCATCACGAACGGTGCGCGGGACATCGACTCGACGCCGCCGGCAATCGCCAGCTCCATCTCGCCGCTGGCGATGGCGCGGAAGGCTGTACCGATCGCATCCATGCCCGAAGCGCAGAGGCGGTTGAGGGTCACGCCCGGAATGGTTTCCGGCAGGCCCGCCAGCAGCAGCGCCATGCGTGCCACGTTGCGGTTGTCTTCACCGGCCTGGTTGGCGCAGCCGAGGAACACCTCGTCCACGGCCGTCCAGTCCACCGACGGATTGCGTTCCATCAAGGCCTTGATCGGCACGGCGGCCAGATCGTCGGCGCGGACCGCCGACAGGCCACCGCCGAAACGGCCGATGGGGGTGCGAATCGCGTCGCAGATATAAACCTCGCGCATCACGCTTCTCCCGGTGCTTGGCCGTGGGCCGCGGCGGTACGGGCTTCCAGGTCGCGCAGCGCGGTCAGCTCGACGTCGGTCGGCACGGCAGTCACTTCAACACTGTCGGCAAAACGGATCGGCCAGCCGGTGGCGGCGGTCACTTGCTCGCGGGTCACGCCCGGGTGCAGCGCGGTCACCACGAATTCGTTGGTGCCGGCTTCCGGCTCCATGATGCACAGGTCGGTGATGATCCCAACCGGACCTGCGCCTGGCAGGCCGAGACGCTTGCGAGAGTCGCCGCCTTCGCCGTGGCCGACGGAGGTGATGAAGTCCAGCTTGTCGACGAACGAACGCGCCGACTGCTTGAGGATGATCAACACGCTCTTGGCGGAACCGGCGATCTCCGGAGCACCGCCGGCGCCCGGCAGACGGACTTTCGGCGCGTGGTAGTCACCGACCACGGTGGTGTTGATGTTGCCGAAACGGTCGACCTGGGCCGCGCCGAGGAAACCGACGTCGATGCGACCGCCCTGCAGCCAGTAGCGGAAGATTTCGCCGGTCGGCACCACGGTGTCGGCGGTTTCCGCCAGCTCACCGTCACCGATCGACAGTGGCAGCACGCTCGGCTTGGCGCCGATCGGGCCCGATTCGTAGATCAGCACCACGTCAGGCGAGGACGTCAGGCGCGCCAGGTTGGCCGCTTTCGATGGCAGGCCGATGCCCACGAAGCACACCGAGCCGTTCTTCAGGCGACGGGCAGCGGCAACGGTCATCATTTCATTGGTGGTGTAAGTCATTACTTCGCCTCCGAAGCGGCGGCCAGTTTGGCCTTGAACTCGCTGAAGTCAGCGCTGCCATGGATGTATTCGTTGATCCACGCGGTGAAGGTTTCACGGTCGCGGGCAATCGGGTCCCAGGCCTGGTAGAAACGGTTGTCACGCTCGTTGTAGCCGTGGGCATAGGACGGATGCGCGCCGCCCGGTACGTGGCAGACCGCGCTCAGGGCCCAGGTCGGCAGCACGCAGGAGTTCATTGGCGCATTGAGGTCGTCGACGATTTCTTCAACGGTAACGATGCAGCGCTTGGCAGCCAGCACGGCTTCTTTCTGCACGCCGAGGATGCCCCACAGCAGCACGTTGCCCTTGCGGTCGGCTTTCTGCGCGTGGATCACGGTGACGTCCGGGCGCACCGAAGGCACGGCGGCCAGCACCTCGCCGGTGAACGGGCAGGTGACGGATTTGATCAGCGGGTTGACCTTCGGCAGGTCGGAACCGGCGTAGGCGCGCAGCACCGCGAATGGCAGGCCGGAAGCGCCGGCGACGTAGGCGTTGGCCAGGTCGGCGTGGCTGTGTTCTTCGATTTCCAGAGCGTGCGGCCACTGCTTCTCGACGGCGTCACGCAGACGGTGCAGGGAACCGACACCCGGGTTGCCGCCCCAGGAGAAAACCAGCTTGCGAGCACAACCGGCACCGATCAACTGGTCGTAGATCAGGTCAGGCGTCATCCGTACCAGGGTCAGGTCTTTCTTGCCCTGACGAATGATTTCGTGACCCGCCGCCGTCGGGATCAGGTGAGTGAAGCCTTCGAGCGCAACGGTATCGCCGTCGTTCACGAATTGCTTCACCGCGTCGTGCAGCGAAAGAATCTCAGCCATTGGGGCAGGCTCCCATTTGTTGTTAACCGACAGTGGAAAAAGGCGCCGATGCGCAGCGCCGCAGTCACTGAAGATTAAGCCTGTGAAAAACCCTGAACAATCCGATAATCGACTAAATGTTCGATTATCGAACACATTGTTGCAGGGCTATCGTTTTGCGTTGACCTGAAAAGATCGCAGCCTTCGGCAGCTCCTGCATTGGAATGCGTTCCCCTGTAGGAACTGGCTTAACCCTAAACTGCAGGCTGCGATCTTTTGCGCTATTTCCTGCGGGGATCAGGTCGCATCCGCATGGCTGACCAAGCCCTTGATCACCACCGCTGCCGTCGCCAAGGCCGCCGGAATCACCAGTGCCGTCAGCACCTGTTCGAAGTTCCAGCCCAGCCCCAGCAGCGTCGCGCCCATCCAGGCCCCGAGGATTGCGCCGAAACGGCCGATCCCGAGCATCCACGACACACCCGTGGCACGCCCCTGGGTCGGATAAAACCGCGCGGCCAGCGACGGCATCGCCGATTGCGCGCCGTTGACGCACATCCCGGCGATCAGCACCAGGGTCGCCAGCAGCGTGATACTGCCCAGGCTCTGCCCCACCGAGTAGGCAAACACCCCGGCCAGCAGGTAGAAGGTGCCGATGACCTTGTGCGGATTGAAGCGGTCCATGGCCCAGCCTACACCCACTGCGCTCAACACGCCGCCCAACTGGAACAGCGCACCGATGAACGCGGCCTGCTCCATGCTCGCACCGCTGTCGCGCATCAGCGTCGGCAGCCAGCTGGTCAGCAGGTAAACGATCACCAGGCCCATGAAATAGGTCAGCCACAGCAACAAAGTACCGACGCTGTAGGTGCCGGAGAAGACCACGGCAAACACGTTGCGCGCCTTCACGGTTTTTTGTTCCGGTACGCTGAAGCTCGCGGCCTGGGCGACGACGGTCGGATCGATGGGCGCCAGGGTCTTGCGCACTTTGTCGGTGCCACGGTTACGCACCACCAGGTAGCGCGCCGATTCCGGCAGCCAGAACAGCAGCACCACGGCCAGGATCAGCGGCAAAACCCCGCCGATCAGCAGCAGGCTGTGCCAGCCGAACGCCGGGATCAGCTTGGCCGAGATGAAACCGCCGCCGGCCATGCCCAAGTTGAAGCCGCAGAACATGCTGGTCACCAGCAGGGATTTCTTGCGCTCCGGGGTGTACTCCGACAGCAGCGTGGTGGCGTTGGGCATGCCGGCCCCCAGCCCCAGGCCGGTGAGGAAACGCAGCACCAGCAACTGCTCGACATTGGTGCTGTAGGCCGAGGCCAGGCTAAAAGCGCCGAACAGCAACACGGCGCCGACCAGCACGACTTTTCGCCCGAAGCGGTCGGCCAGCGGACCGGAGCCCAGCGCACCGAAGACCATGCCGATCAGCGCGGCACTCATTACCGGACCCAGGCTGGCGCGATCGATGCCCCAGTCCTGGGACAGCGCCGGGGCGATGAAGCCCATGGCCGCGGTGTCGAGACCATCGAGGAAAACAATCAGGAAACACAGGATGACCACGCGCCACTGGTAGCGCGAAATCGGTTGAGCATTGATGAAGGACTGCACATCGAGGCAGTTCCCTACAGCAGACTGAGGCTGGTTCATTATTTTTATCCATGCGGTACGCAGTCGAACGGTGCCAGCCAAAGCCGGCGCAGCCGCGACATTAAAGACCCGCAGGAAACAGCGTCAATTCAGCGAAAACGACTCCGTGCGATTACCGAACAGCTTAGGCAAACAGCTGTGCGCTAAGGTCGCGACTGGCGCTCAGCAATCCCGGCAGAAAACGCTGCTCCAGTTCGTTGCGGCTGACCCGCCCGGCATGGGTGCTGACATTGAGGGCCGCGACCACCTGACCTGAGGCGTCGTACACCGGCACGGCAATCGAACGCAGGCCCTGCTCCAGTTCCTGATCGACGATGCACCAGCCCTGGCGCCGCACTTCCTGCAGGCATTCGAGCAAGGCTTCGGGGGTGTGCAGGGTGCGACTGGTCTTGGCCTGCAGGTCGGCGTGATCGAGGTACTCGTGCAGCGAAGTGTCGTCGAGGGCGGCCAGCAGGATCCGGCCCATCGATGTGCAATAGGCCGGCAGGCGCCCGCCTACCGAGAGGTCGACCGAGATCAGGCGCTGGGTGGTCGCGGAACGGGCGATGTAGAGGATGTCGTCGCCTTCCAGAGTCGCCATGTTGCAGGCTTCGTGCAGTTGCTCGCTCATGCGGTCCAGATACGGCTGGGCCGATACCGCCAGCGGCGTCGAAGACACGTAGGCATGGCCGAGGGTCAGCACTTTGGGCAGCAGAGAATAGGTGCGGCCATCGGTGGTGGCGTAGCCGAGTTTGATCAGGGTATGCAGGCAACGTCTGACGGCGGCGCGGGGAATTTCCGTGCGGTGGCTGATCTGCGCGATGGTCAGGTGCCGTTTGCGCTCCTGGAACGCCTGCACCACCGCAAGCCCCCGCGCCAGCGAGGTCATGAAATCCGGGTCGCCAGTCAGCGCCTGGATCCGCTTGGCGGGCGACGCCACGATCGGTGGCGCTACGGAAGCGAAGGAGTTGCGCAGTTGATCATTCATTTAAGGACCTTTGCTGTACGGATCAGCGACTATTACAGGTGTCATGGGCCCCGCAGACAAGCCCGGGCAGGCAACATTGGGCGATTATCGAACGCTCGACCGGTAATCGCAACCGATCGATGCCATCCTCGGCTCATCCGCCCTTCTCTCTATATGTAGCGAGCAAGCCTGAAGTTGATTTAAGGTAGATGAAGTTGGAAAGTTGTTCGACTTAATGGCGCCAAAAATGCATCGTTGCACAGTGACATCGCCTACACGCTAGTTGGCAGTAAAACTTGCAAGCAACAAAACATTCACGCCGCAATATCCACTTTCAAGTTTTTGGCGATAGTGTTCTCTGAATCGCTCGCTATAATGCAAATCAGTAGCCCGGCGTTTTATCATTCGCCGATGCCGCTACTCGGCGGCGCGTAACTGCATAGCCAACGCGCTCGCCAAAACTGGAAACTGATGCTACGTCAGCAATTTATCTCTGGTGCCGTGGCCGCCTGCAACATGGACGTGTTGATCGCCCTGCCGTAAACGATGCCTGCATGGGCCTTGTCCTGTCGTCATGTGTGATCAATACATTGAGCGCAGCGCGTATCACCAGAATTTATCTCAACTCAATCAGGTAGCACTGTGACGAAAGACGAACTGCGCGCGGAACTTGAGCGCCAGGAACAACGTTACAAGGAAGTTTACGGCGGGGAAGTCACCACCTACGCCGCCCAACCCGAACCGGAACGCAAACCCTGGCGTAAACGCGCCACCGTTCAGGATCAGGTTTTCAAGCAGGAACTGGAAAAAATGGAAAAGGAACTCAAAGCCGAGGAGCCATGACTGGTTCGGCCTGATTCCTTCCAGGGTCTTCATTTACACCCGTTAAAAGCGGGAAGTACCGATGTTGCCTCATGCGCCCGCCATGAGCGGGCAGCAGTTACCTTGCCCCATCTGACAGGGTACGAGGCTCATATCTGACCCTCCTTTCAGAAATTTCATACAAGCATCCGGCCCGCGCCTTCGGGCAGGCGCAACCCTTGCGCCATCAGCGTTTGCGAAGGAATTCAATGACTTGCAACCCCCGAAAAATCATCGGGAGCGAGGGTGCAACCGCAAAAAAATTCATTGAAGAATGTTACCGACGAGCAGCTAGTGCATCGATTCACTGTCTTTTCTGGCATAATCGCGCCCCCTTATGACCGGGTCAGAAAACCTTCATGATCGATTTATTCAGCGGACTGGATGCTTGGGTGCTTGTGAGCCTCTTGCTCGCCCTGGCTTTTGTGCTCGCCTTCGAGTTCATCAATGGATTTCATGACACCGCTAACGCGGTAGCCACTGTTATCTACACCAAAGCAATGCCGCCGCACCTGGCGGTGTTCTTTTCCGGGGTGTTCAACTTCCTCGGCGTGCTGCTGGGTGGCGTTGGCGTGGCCTATGCCATCGTTCACCTGCTGCCGGTGGAACTGCTGATCAACGTCAATACCGGCCATGGTCTGGCCATGGTCTTCTCGTTGCTCGCCGCAGCCATCGCCTGGAACCTGGGCACCTGGTACTTCGGTATCCCGGCTTCCAGCTCCCACACTCTGATCGGCTCGATCCTCGGCGTGGGCCTGGCCAATGCCCTGATCAACGATATTCCGCTGGCTGACGGGGTGAACTGGCAGAAGGCGATCGACATCGCCGCCTCGCTGGTGTTCTCGCCAATGGCAGGTTTCCTGATCGCGGCACTGGTACTGATCGGTCTCAAATGGTGGCGCCCGCTGTCGAAGATGCACAAGACGCCGGAACAGCGCCGCAGTATCGACGACAAGAAACACCCGCCGTTCTGGAACCGCCTGGTGCTGGTGATCTCGGCCATGGCCGTGAGCTTCGTGCACGGTTCCAACGATGGCCAGAAAGGTATCGGTCTGATCATGCTGGTGCTGATCGGTATCGTCCCGGCGCAGTTCGTACTCGACCTGAACAGCACCACCTACCAGATCGAACGCACCCGCGACGCGACCCTGCACTTGAGCCAGTTCTACAAGCGCAATGCCGATTCCCTGGGCGAATTCCTGGCCCTGGGCAAAAGCATCGAAGGCGACCTGCCGGAGAAATTCCGCTGCGATCCGAAGCAGACCGAACCGACCATCAATGCCTTGCTGGGCACCCTCAAGGGTGTAGCCGACTACCACTCGCTGCCGTCGGACAGCCGCATCGAAGTGCGTCGCTACCTGCTCTGCCTGGATGACACCGCGAAGAAAGTCGCCAAGCTGCCAGGCCTCGCTGCCCGTGAAAAGGCTGACCTGGACAAGCTGCGCAAGGACCTGACCACCACCACCGAATACGCTCCGTTCTGGGTGATTCTGGCGGTGGCCCTGGCACTCGGCCTGGGCACCATGGTTGGCTGGAAACGCGTGGTACTGACCATCGGCGAGAAGATCGGCAAGCAGGGCATGACCTACGCCCAGGGCATGTCGGCGCAGATCACCGCGGCGTGCATGATCGGCATGGCCAACATCTTCAGCCTGCCGGTTTCCACCACTCACGTTCTGTCTTCCGGCGTGGCCGGGACGATGGTTGCGAACAAGAGCGGCCTGCAAGGAGGGACTGTCAGGACCATTCTGCTGGCTTGGGTTCTGACTTTGCCGGCTACCGTGGCGTTGTCGGCTGGGTTGTTCTGGTTGGCTTCGAAGGCGTTGGGTAGCTGATTTTTCGCTCTGATATGAAAAAGGCGCAATCTTTTGGGATCGCGCCTTTTTTTTGTTGGTGAGGTTTTTTGTCGGCGTACATATCCGTTTCTTCGGTCACGGCTGCTTAAGGTTCCGCCCTTACGGCGGGTTACTTGGAAGAGCGCCAAGTAACCAAGCGCTTTTATCCCCTGACGTACG